>NZ_FOOF01000061.1 GCF_900113115.1 Duganella sp. CF458
TGGAACGTCTCCCGACGTGCCCCAACAGCCAGATCGATTTGTTGCTGCCATTCCCGAACTCTACGCAGTCTTAGTGATGCTGCCTAGAGTGGTAGAGCTGGCCGCTTACAGATTCGCTGCGGTTTTCCATGAGTGGCAACGGCCGCCTTGAGCTCGTTCAGCAAGGACTTCGACGTCTGACAAACCGTGCGGCTGAGCTCAATGCAAAGTCGGGTGCCGCAGTCGATGATGCCGAGAATGAAGTGCGTATTGCCGGCGGCATCTTTCTTGCTGGTGGCATCAACGCCCCATGCCCTTGTTCGGTGCGATGTATCTCGGCACACGATGCTTGGCTGCCTATTGGACGGTTCGCATTTCAGAGCCTTAGCGCCGCAGCCAGTCGCAAATGGTGCCGAGGCTGATCGACTCGCCAAGTGCGCCACTCTTCCGATCAAACTGTGCTTTTGATTCGGTGCCATGATTCGGTGCCAGGTCTGTCAATTGGACAGCTGCACGCGCTTTGGTCGTTCTTAGTTTCTTTTAAGGGAAACTGCATTGTCCGTTTGGCGTTGCGTCAGCTATGAGCGATTTGGATTGTCCTATGCTGATTGTTGTTGAGCTCGATGTCGTAAGGTAGGAGAGTCTGGCCGCGCAATGCATCGTTGACCACCACGAGCGAGGGTGTGACGACCTGGTATACCCACGACGCGCAGGGCAACCTGACCTCGACGACCGACGCGTTGGACAACACCAGCTACACGACCTGGGATAAGAGCGGCCATAAGAAGACGACGACGGATGCGCTCAAATACACGGTCACCAACGAGTACGACAAGCTGGGCCGCCTGAAGAAGGTGACAGGTGCGGACGGTTCCGTCACGATCAACGAGTACGACAACGCTGGCTTGCTGGTGCGTAGCACCCAGGCGAGCAAGGGCCAGGTCGTCGAGTACACCTACGACGACGCCTGCCAGGTTGCCACCATTCATGAACTGGTGACCGGCATGAGCGCAGCGGCGAACACCAACCGCTGGACCTTCTATGCCTACGACGCGGTGGGCAACCGCATCTCCGAAGTCCAGGAGCAGAACGGCCAGACGTTCCAGCGCA
>NZ_FOOF01000060.1 GCF_900113115.1 Duganella sp. CF458
TCGCCGTCGGTCCCTTTCAGCCAATTACGCCGCAGGCGCCCGTCATTTTTCATGTGCCCGATTGCTGGCTCGATGGCGCTGCGGCGGCGGATGTCGCGCCGCAAGCGCTGGGTGATGTTTCGCTTGAGCTTGGGGTGGTAGACCTTGGTGCCGGGCTGGACATCCACGCCGCGATAGCCCAGGTCCACAAAGACTTCCTTGGGTTGGCAGTCGGTCAGGATCGACACCTGCTCCAGCGCTTCAAACAGCGTGTGTCCGTCGTACGGATTGCCAGGCATGCTGCGCATGCCGACCACCAGACCTTCCTTGTGCGTGGTGGCAATCGAGACCTTCACGCCGAACTCGTAGGGCTGGCGCGATTTGCCTTTGGCGATGCACCCCGCCTCGGGCGCGTGCAGGCTGTACAGCTTATTCTTGTCCTTCTGCTTTTGAGTCAACAAACGCTTGGTCTTGGCCAGCAAATCACCGGCCTTGCCCTGCATGGCTGCGGGCAGCTTTTCCACTTGGCGCTGCACGTCGCGCCACACCCGGCCTACCACTGTCTTCAACTTTTTCAGGCTGCCGCGCATACGCTTGTATTGCTTGGCATGAGCGTAGCGGCCAGTCTGTGCCGCCAGTTTCGGCGCTTCCCGGTTGTAGTTCTGGCGCAGAACCAAACCGCCTTCAGTGGCCAGCTTGACCAAGTGCTGCCTGGCCCGCTCCAGCAGTTTACTGTCGGTGGGATGGGCGATCGCTTTCTCCTGCACCGTGCTGTCAACGATAATTTTCTGGTAGCTCTGTGGCTTGACGACCTTGGTCGATTCGGCGGCCTTGATCGTTTGCGTCAGCATCCATTCCAAGCCTTCCTCGCCGATACGATTGCGCCAGCGCGTCAATGAACTTGGATCGATCGGCGGGCGGTGCTGGAACCAGGTTTCGCCGCAGAACAGCTGCCAATATGGATTCTCGACCCAACCCCACACCACGTCTTCGTCCGACAGGGCAAAGGTATGCTGCAAGTACAGCAGGCCGGCAATCAGGCGCGTTGGCGTGGCGGGACGGCCTCGCGACGATGGAAAGTGGGGTGCCCACTTTTGTTCAAACACTTGCCAGTCGATGTGCTTGGCCAATCTGGCCAGCGGGTGCTGCGGGTTCACCAACTCGTCTAGCCGTTGGCGAAACATGTCATTGCTTTGCGGTCCGACTGGCTTTGGTCCCATCTGCCCCTCTG
>NZ_FOOF01000059.1 GCF_900113115.1 Duganella sp. CF458
GCCAGAGCTCGTATATTGAATCTGCACCTTTAGAAAAAGATATTAGGATTCTGAAGGCGGCGGGGCAAGGTCTCACCGAACAGAGTGGAAGCCATTGAGCTTGTGGGTCAGATAGGTGGCCTTGCCCACTTGTTCATCTGGACGCCGGACGGTATCTTAGGTCGCCCCTTGGGTAAGCCTGCATACGAGAAAGGTGGACGAGATGAATACGCCCGTCGTAGGAATTGATGTCAGCAAACGTAAGTTGGACGTAGCTTTGCTAGTTGACGGCAAAGTTAAGGCCAAGGCCGTTTCGAATTCGCAAGAAGGATTTGTAGAACTTGAAGCCTGGCTGATCAAGCAAAAGGTATCTCTCCCGGAAGTGCATGTTTGTCTTGAATCGACGGGAGTCTACAGCGAGCCTGCCGCCCTTTATTGGTTTGATAAAGGAATGAAGGTCAGCTTGGTCAATCCGAACTGTATCAAGAGTTTCGGCAGCAGCGAAAACATCCGCAACAAGAACGACCAAATCGATGCCGGTTTGATTGCTCGCTATTGCGCGGCGATGAGACCGTCCTCCTGGGAGGCCCCACCGCATGAGCAACGCCAGCTACGGGCGTGGAACAACAGGCTGACTGCACTTCAGGATATGCGCCAGCAGGAACTGAATCGCCTAGAAGCGCACACAATGGCTAAGCAGCATGAAGTAATTGCTCATGTTCACGCCCATATCACTTGGCTCAACACGCAGATTGCGCAAATTGAGCAGGACATTGATGATCACATCGACCGGCACCCAGGGCTTAAACAGGATGCGGAGCTCATTGAAAGCATTCCGGGACTGGGCCGTACGACGGCAGCGAAGGTATTGGGGCACGTAGGTGACGTACGGCGCTTCGAAAATGCGAAGGCGCTTGCAGCATTCATTGGCGTCACGCCCAGGCAGCGCCAATCCGGAACCTCCGTGCACGGCCGGACAATGATGTGCCGAATGGGTAACAAACACTTGCGTGCCGCTTTATTCTTGCCAAGCCTGGTTGCTAAGCGTCACAACCCCATCCTGAAGCAGTTTGGCCAGCGCCTAGAGGCCAACGGCCTCGCAAAAATGGCCGTAGCCGGCGCAATCATGCGTAAGCTAGTACATCTGATTTACGGGGTAGTTAAGTCGGGCAAACCCTTTGACCCAAAATACTTGGAAAAAGGGCTTGCCATTCAAGACGGTATCTGACCCCGACTTT
>NZ_FOOF01000058.1 GCF_900113115.1 Duganella sp. CF458
CCCCGAAGCATCAACCGGGGCGGTCGGCCGAATGTTATCCTGACATCCCGTCATTTCCTACCTGAGAATCAATGCGCGGCGCCGACACGTTCACCGAAAGTCTGTTCACAATGCGCAAGCTGGAGGACTTCATTCCGGCAGGCCATCCGTTACGAGCAATCCGTATCATGGCCAACACGGCGCTGGAGAAGATGAATGGTTTGTTCTCCGAGATGTACGAAGCCGACATCAAAGGCGGTCGCCCCAGCATCGCTCCTGAGAAGCTGCTGCGCGCCATGCTGCTGCAAGTGCTGTACAGCGTTCGCTCGGAACGCCAGTTGATGGAGCAGGTCCAATACAACCTGCTGTATCGCTGGTTTGTCGGCCTGTCCATGGATGATGCAGTGTGGGTCCCGACCGTCTTCACCAAGAACCGGGAGCGCCTCATCAAACATGATGCGGTGATCGAATTTTTCAACGAAGTGCTGGCCATCGCGCAGAAGAATGAATGGCTCTCGGGGGAGCACTTCAGTGTAGATGGCACCTTGATCCAGGCTTGGGCTGGTCACAAAAGCTTCGTGCGCAAGGACGATGATCAGGGTACCGGCGACAGCGGTAACTTCAAGGGCGACAAGCGCAGCAACGACACCCATCAATCCAAGACTGATCCGGATTCTCGCTTATACCGCAAGGGCAACAACACCGGCAGTGAACTGCGTTACATCGGCCATACCCTGAGCGATAACCGTCACGGCTTGATTGCCAACGCGGCGGTGACCGTGGCCGACGGTTATGCGGAACGGGAAGCGGCCAAGGCCATGATCAGCGATGCGCGCCAGGCGCTGGACGATCCGCAGCGGGAGATCACGCTGGGTGCGGACAAAGGATATGATGCCGCCGAATTTGTGCAGGCTTGCTTGGCAATGAATGTAACGCCGCACGTAGCGCAGAACAAATCGGGACGCAGCTCGGCGGTGCCAGAGGCAATTGCACAGAGCACAGGCTATGCGATCTCGCAGCAGAAACGTAAGCTCATCGAACAGGGATTTGGTTGGGCCAAGACCGTGGGCGCAATCCGTCAAGTGATGGTGCGCGGCCTAAAGAAAGTTGACCAGATGTTTGTGCTCACCATGGCCGCCTACAATTTGGTGCGCATGCGCTCCCTGGGACAAGTCCGCCTACAAGGCGTGCAGTAAGGAGAAACGGCCAGGAAACCCAGCCAAAGACGCCATTTAACGCCGTTCTTTCCGCTCAAGAATCCCGTGATGTGGAAAGAAGGCGTCTGGCGGTAACGAACAGGCATTACCGGCCAGCACGAATCATGGGTATTTCAGCAGCCTGCTAG
>NZ_FOOF01000056.1 GCF_900113115.1 Duganella sp. CF458
GAGCCTGTCAGAATTTTAGTGTGAATCCGGGGTCATGAAATAATACCGAAAGGGATTGTCCATGACCGACGTAATGACCACTAAAAAGCCAAAAACCAAGAAGCAGTACCCGTTTCCAGTTGAACTGATCGACCAGCTCTTGGCCCAGGTCGAGAACAAGGACGCCGAGTCTATTCTTGGAGAGTCGGGCTTGGCCGGCCAGCTGAAAAAGATGCTGGCGGAGCGCATGCTGACGGCCGAACTGAACCACCATCTCGCCACAGAGGGCGAGTCAAAGAACCATCGAAATGGCAAGAGCCGCAAGACGGTTCTCGCGCCTGGTGGTGAGCTGGAACTGGATATCCCGCGAGACCGCCTTTCGAGCTTCGAGCCCAAGCTGGTAGCCAAACATCAGCGCCGTATGCCGGGCTTCGACGACCATGTGATCGGCATGTATGCCCGTGGCATGACGGTGCGGGAGATCCAGGCGCACTTGCTGGAGCTGTATGGCACCGAGGTCTCGCACGATCTGATCTCGACCATCACTGACGAAGTCCTGGACGAAGTGGCGCAGTGGCAGAACCGGCCACTGGAAGCTATGTATCCGATCGTGTACTTTGATGCTCTGCGTCTGAAGATCCGCGACGAGGGTGCCGTCAAGAACAAGGCGGTATATCTAGCGCTGGGTATTCGCGCAGACGGTCGCAAGGAAGTGCTAGGCCTGTGGATTGAGCAAACTGAGGGCGCCAAGTTCTGGCTGAAGGTCTTCAACGAACTGCGCAACCGTGGGTTGGAAGACATCCTGATCGCCGTCGTTGATGGTCTGCGTGGTTTCCCTGAAGCGATTGAGGCGGTGTTCCCGCAAGCGCACATCCAGACCTGCATCGTGCACCTGATCCGCAACTCGATGACGCTGGCCTCATGGAAGGACCGTAAAGAGCTTGCAGCGGCGCTTAAGCCGATCTACCAGGCTGCCAACGCCGATGCGGCTGCGGCGGCACTAGACGCCTTTGCAGCAGGCCCGTGGGGGCAGCGTTTCCCCACCGTGGTCGCCATGTGGCGGCGCCAGTGGGAGCAGGTGATTCCATTCTTTGCGTACCCGCCGGAAGTACGCTCGATCATCTACACCACGAACGCCATTGAGAGCCTGCATATGCGCTTACGGAAGATCGTCAAGAATCGCGGGCACTTCCCGAGCGACGAGGCAGCGACGAAATTGCTGTACCTTGCCTTGCGCAATATCGAAAAAGATTGGAAGATGCCGCAGCGGACCTGGAAGATGGCCGCCAATCAATTTGCCATTCTGTTTGGGGAACGCTTTACCAACGCGATCAATTAATCAAACCGCGACCCCGGCACACAAAATTCCTGACAGGTCC
>NZ_FOOF01000055.1 GCF_900113115.1 Duganella sp. CF458
AACGCAGTGAATCCTAAAGAAGCCCCGCCGGTGAAGGGTTTCCTTAGTCAATGACAAGGGATGTTATATCGCAGACGCCCAAGTTAACTCGGTATTTTGCGATCAATAACGCGTTAGGGGACACTAATCCTCCCTTGCAAAGAAAGCTTGAAGCATGCGCAAATCTACTCTTGCCCTTCTCGTACTCAGCGGTCTCTCAGGTTGCGCAGCGGGCCCCCATCCGTCGCTGACTCCATATGCCGCTCATCCGCCCTCAATGCAAAAGAGCGATACCACAGTGCTCATAGCAATGGATAGGCAAGGAACTCCGCATTTTCTTGCCACCGTACGGAAGATCGATGGGCAAGACGTAACCTGTGATTGGAACTATGGTTGCCCTCTCTGGGCGCGGCTCGCGCCCGGCGATCATAGGTTCGTCATCAGATATCAGAGCGATCTAGTGCTACTTTCGAGCCCGGGTCAAACGGCGTCAAAGCTGAAGTTCGTCGATCTAGACGTAGCCGTCAAAGACATGAAGCCTACCCACGTCTATGTCGTTCGCTACATTCGCGCAAGCGATGCAGTCTCGTTTACTGTCGAAGATATGGGAGAACGCCCCAAATCGGGGATCATGTGGCCGATCGGCGTGCCCGGCGCTACGGAGCACTTCGCGGATTTCTAAGCCTCGAACAGCAGTGCCTTCGGTGTCCCCTAACCCCTCCGTCAAGGGGACGTCCTGCTAGCGGGCCGCCCCTTACGTCGAACGTTAGGCGGCTCAAACTCATTCCACCCATGAACCGATGACCCACCAAGACACCTACTCGGCTACGTTCTGCCCCTCATACGAGGAAAATCCTGACGGCTTCGTAGTGAGCCATTTGCCCAATGGATTGGTGGAGGTGCGATTCCTAGAGAATGATTTGACAAAGGTCACTCGCTACCGAAAATCGGGCAGCGTCGACGACGAGATCCTCTACAAAGGACTTGTCACAATGCAAAGTGGTAGCTCAGGCAACGAGATCACATACAGGCCGCTCACAGATCTTGCGGCCTTCTTCCCTCTTGAGGTGGGTGACGAGCACGAATACAAGATGGAAGTCACCTTCTCGGGGAAAGTTCAAAGAGTCGAAACGACGGCCATCAAGGTTCATAGCAGGCAACGGACCAAAGTCGGGCAGTGCAAATATGAAGTGCTCTCGGTGGGTGTAACTTTCGATCCACCTGGTAGCACAAGCCTGTACTTCAACTACTGTCCTGACCTGCGGCACACAGTCAATGTCATTGCTGGAGGCCGAGCCCTCAACAAAGGCGCAATGCTTCCCCTCGACAACCTACCGGCCCTGTTGGCCACGCTGCAGTCGCAACGTGTCGCACCAGCCGCCTAACCATTCCATCGAGAGGACGTGCCCCGGCAAGCCGGGTCACGCCTCTCATGTCAAACG
>NZ_FOOF01000052.1 GCF_900113115.1 Duganella sp. CF458
AATGGCCGCGGCAGGCTGGCGGTGCAAGCCGACCGCAGCGGCAACCAGCTGAGCTACAGCTACAACGGCGACCTGCTGAGCGAAGTGGCGAACCAGGACGGCGAGAAGACCGTGCTGGACTATGCCAACGGCAAGCTGGCCAGCGTGCATTCGGTCGATAAGGCCGGCCTGCCGCATACCCGCGTGCGCTACGCCTACGATGGCCAGGGCCGCCTGGCGAGCGTCACCGTCGACCTGACCCCGGACGACAACAGCATCGCCGACGGCAAGGTCTACGTCACCAATTACACCTACGATGGCGCCAGCCAGCGCATCGCCAGCATCGCGCAGACCGACGGCACGCTGCTGCGCTTCGATTACGTCGAGTTCAACGGCACCTGGCGCGTGGCCAGGCTGCGCCAGATGATCGACGGCGTGGAGCGTGTCACCTCCTACGATTACTCGGACTTGATGAACGCCGTGCCGGCCACGGCGGACGTGGATGGCGGCAAGCTGTCCACCGTTGGCGACGTCACCAGCAACAACTCCGTCCCGCTCGATAACGGCAAGGTCACCAGCAGCGAACCGCGGGTCAACAACGTCTCCGCCGGCGTGGACCCAGGCAAGCTGGTGACAGGCGAAACGAAGCTGGTTGACGAAAACGGCAACCTGAATGGCAGCTGGTTGTCCACCACCGAGTCGCAGGCCGGGCCGCAAACGGCCATCATCGATTCCAGCCACACCTCGGACACCGAGCTGAAAGATATCGACCACACCCTGGCGCTCGATGGCGGCAAGCTGTCGACCATCGAAGCGCCGGTCAAGGACCAGACCGCCAACCTCGACAGCAGCAAGCTGTCCACCAAAGACCCGGTCACAGCGCCAGGCGATGTGCCAGCGTACTACCAGGTCCAGCAGCTCGACACCTGGCAGTCGGTGACGCAGTTCCTGTACGGAACCAGCGAAGCCGATGCCATCGAAACCCTGCGCAACGCGCTGGGTTATCCGGTCCTGCTGCCCGGTGCCAAGCTGACCATGCTGCCGGCGACCCTGGTGTATGGCCTCAGCACGACGGTAGCGCCTTACTTCCTGATCCGCGGCGGCGATAGCTGGAACAGCATCGCCAGCACCTTGTACGGTTCCAGCGCGAGCGAATTGGCCAATGCGTTGAGGGACGCGTTGGGCAACCCGCCATTGACCGCAGGCACCAAGCTGGCCGGCCTGCCGGCAACGATCACCTACACCACCCACACGGTATCGGTGCCGACCTACTATCGCATCAAGGAAGGCGATACCTGGGAAAGCATCGCGCAAGCCTTGTATCGCAACAGCGATCCGGCGGTGGTTGCCGCATTGAAGAATGTGTTGAACAATCCGCCGCTGGTCGCGGGGGAAAAGCTGGTCGGCATGCCGTACTCGCTGGACTACACCAGCGACCGCGTACCGCCTTACTACCGCATCAAGGAGGGTGACACCTGGGCCAGCCTGGCCAAAAAGCTGTATGACACCAGTGCAGCGGCATCGGCGCTGCAGGCATTCGTCGCGCCACAGGAGCTGGTGGTCGGCGGTAAATTGACCGGCTTGCCGAGTTACCTGCATTATCAAGTGACGCAGGTAGTGCCGGATTACTACGTGATCCAGTCGGGCGATAGCTGGGACAACCTCACCCTGAAACTGTACGGCACCAGCGATCCGAATGCGGTGCAGGAATTGAAAACCCGGACGGGCGGCCCCTACCTGACCCCGGGCCAGCGCCTGACCCCGCCCGCATCGCTGACCTACCAGACCACCACACAAGTTGCTGTGCCGCCGTACTATACGGTGAAGGCAGGCGATACCTGGCAGGCTATTGCGCTGGCGCTGTACGGCACCGATCATCCAGCCGCACAGGCAGCGCTGGAGGCAGCGCTCGGCAAGCCGGCACTGGCGGCCGGCACCAAGCTGCGCAACCTGCC
>NZ_FOOF01000051.1 GCF_900113115.1 Duganella sp. CF458
AGCAAAAGCTCGCGGCAAGCGAATTCGAACAAGGGGCGGCACTAACGGTTGTCGAGCAAAATGCGGTCGCGCCGCAGCGCGGTGCGGAGCAGCGACTTGAAAATGGTGAATTGGTGAAATTTGATGGTACTGGCACGGTTCCGATTGGCGAGGTGACGAGTTCTGACTACAAGTTGCCGGGCGAAGGGAGGCTTGTGGGGGGCTCGATTGCTGCCACCTACGCAGCATTTGATAAAGCCGGTAACCTGTTTACAAATGCTTCTGACATAAAAGGGAATTATCAGTTCTCTGGTCGACTTGACGGTGCAAGGGCCACTATCCAAGATGTTCTCGACAACGCGACAGACCCACAGCAGCGCCTTGAGCTGTTGAAGTATCGCTTTGAGCGTTGGAACGTTGGGGCTGGTGAGTATGCCGCGTTGGGGCTTGACCTTAATCCAGGCGATCCAGGCTTCACCGAGATGCAGCAGCGCGCAAATGGCATGCGTGATGCCGTGGGTTCCTTCTCTCTGATGACGGCCGGCGGGGTTGCCGGACTGATGACAGGTGGCTTGGCATTTGGCGCAGTTCGTACCCTTGGTGCGCCGCTGGCTACTAGTGCATGGGGGGCGATAGGCGTTACTGGCGCAGCGGGTGTTTCTGCAGGCTTTGTCGGTGATTTGACATCCCAGGGTATCGAGAATGTCGCCTATTTCGCATCAGGCAAGACAATTGGCCACTTCGGCATAAAAAAGACTGAGCTGGCGCTATCCGCGGGGTTCGGTCTAGCACCTATACTGCCTTCCGTGATTAGGCAAACTGCGGCAGAAGCGCGAGCGGTAGGAATGCCGGACTGGAGCATTGGATTTGATTTGAAACCTGGCACAACACTTAATGGTCTTGTGCCTCAACAACTTTACGAGGCCGTGCAACTTGAGCGAATTGTTGTAGCAAGAGCGGCCGAGCAAGAAGTTTTCCACAACCAGTTACCACAAAGATTAGCGGAAGAATTGGCGGAAGCCGGAAGGCTCGGTGTACGCCCTATTGCGCCGTTATCGGAGGGTTTTGACAAAATTATCGAAAGGGAAATGAAGTTCGCAGTGACGCAAAAAGGTGAATTGCGAGTCATGCCGAAATTTGCTGAGGATGGTAGTGAAATATCGCATGCGGTTTTGACTAACGGGAAACCGGTCATTTCTGCGGGTGAGGTGGATATCGCTGGTGACGCACTGAATGGTTATCTGGGTCTAGGCTTCAAAACTCATAGCGGACACTTTTTGAATGGCGCGACTGACGCTCAAAATGCTAAAGTCGAGGCCATTGCGCGTGAAGCCTTCGAGAAGTACGGAATTACTTTTTGATACGGAGAGATTATGAAAAAGAGACTTTGGAATGCCCTCCTTGAGGGTGATGTATCAATCGACGCTATCAAGACTTTGCATACGCCTGCCATGAACTTTAAGCTATCGCCAAACTCATACGAGCAAGGGGTTCGTTTCCCTTGGGTATTGAGTGTGCCTGCGACTGTTTATATTCTCGAGGGGGAATGCACATGCAGATCCGTTGATGCTGAGCTGATTGTGCGTGGATCTGAAATTCTCGATGCTGAACCAGGTCGTTATGAATTCGAGGTAACTGGCGGAACTAAAGTGAAACTTGTCACTGTGTATTCGCTTCCTCCGAGAGCATGATTCGGTGCCGGACTTACACCCGGTGACTAGTTTTATTTTTGGAAGGTTCGTCTGATTCGGCGGTTTGAACCGGTGCGCTATAGTGGCTCGGTGCCATAACTTGGCGCCAGGTCTGCTATTCGGACTTGGCATCCAACAGTGATCTTTCTGAAGACTCCTCCGCACGCGGAAAATGCGTTGCTTGCTCAATATGGGAGCAAGGGCCAACACCAACCGCTGGACCTTCTATGCCTACGATGCGGTGGGCAACCGCATCTCCGAAGTGCAGGAGCAGAACGGCCAGACGTTCCAGCGCA
>NZ_FOOF01000050.1 GCF_900113115.1 Duganella sp. CF458
ACCTGGACCGACTTGGTGGTGCTGTTGCCGGCTGCGTCGCGGGCGACGGCTTGCACGGTGTGGGCACCGCTCGCTTCCTTGCGGCTGTTCCAGGTGTAAGTGATGCTGCCGTTGCCGCTTGCCTTCAGGACGCCATCCACATACAGGCTGACGCTCGATACGGCGACGTTGTCGGAAGCGCTCACGCCGATGTTGACGTTGCCGGAGACCATGGAACCGCTGGTCGGGTTGGTGATGGTCACCGTCGGCGGGGTGACGTCGGTCGTGGTGGTGTTGGCCACGGTCACGTTGATGGTGCTGGAACCCACGTTGCCCGAGCTGTCATAGGCTTTGGCGACCACGGAGACGGCGCCGTCGGCGCGGCCGGTGGTATCCCAGCTGAAGCTGTATGGGCCGGTGGTGTCGGTGGCCACCAGGGTGCCGCCGACGTACAGTTCGACGCGGCTCACACCCAGGTTGTCGTTGGCGGTGACGTTGATGTTCACGGTGCCTTTGACGGTGCTGCCTGGCGAAGCGATGGCGACGGTAGGTGCCTGGGTATCGCTGGTCACGGCCGACTTGGCGGCGCTCACGGCGCGGTAGGCGTTGACGCGGCCGGCACCGTAGTAGTCGTCACGGCCCGCGGCGCCGAGGTCGTCGACCGTCGACAGCAGGATCGAGTCGATCTGGTCCGGCTTCAAGGCTGGGTTGGCCGACAGCATCAGGGCTACCACGCCAGCAGTGATCGGGCTGGAGAAGGAAGTGCCGTTGACAGCACCGTAACCGCCGCCTTTGAGGGTGCTGTAGATGCCTACGCCCGGGGCGCTGACGTCAACCAGGGCGCCGTAGGTGGACCAGCCGGCACGCACGTCGTTGGCGTCGGTGGCGCCGACGGTCAGCATGGTGTTGCTGGTGGCCGCGGTGCTGACGGCGCCGGTGTTGCCGGCGGAGGTGACGACGTAGCCGCCTTTGTTGCGCATGTACTGGGCCGCAGTCTGGATCGCGGCAACGTGCTGCACGGTGTAGCTGATATTGGCGACGCGGGCACCGTGGTCGGCGGCCCAGGTCAGGGCGCTGGCGACCATGCTGTAGTAGGCGATGTTGCCGGAGGTATCGCTGATACGCATCGGCATGATCTTGGCGTTCCATGCGGTGCCGGCGACGCCGACCGAGTTGTTGCCGATCGCGGCGGCAGCGCCGGCGACCATGGTGCCATGGCCGAAGACGTCGGTGGTGTTGCTGTTGTTGTCGTAGGTGTTCCAGCCCGGCACGATGCGCGCTGCCAGGTCCGGGTGGGCGGCATCGACGCCGGTATCGAGGATGGCGATGGTGATGCCGCTGCCGGTGGCCATGTCCCAGGCGGCAGGCGCCTGGATCTTGGCCTGGTGCCATTCGTTGGCGTAGTAGGTGTCGACCGGGGTCTGGGCCATCTGCACCACGCCGTCGAGTTCGGCGAACTTGACGTGCTTGTTGCCTTTGAGGGCCTGCGCCATGGCTTTTTCGCGGCCCGGGTTCAGTTCCACGACGTAGACATTCAGGCCGTTGAGCTTGCGGCTGGCGTTGCCGCCATGTTCTTTGATCAGCTTTTTGAATGCGGCTTCCGGCAGGCCTGCCTTAGGCGATACCAGGATGCGGCCGCTGGCCCACTGTGCCGGTTCGTCCGTCTGCGCAAAGGCTGGAGCAGCCATCACGGTGCCGATTGCCAGGGTGGCGGCAACAGCCAGGCGGGTTTTAGCGAACTGGATGGTGGAGATAGTCTTCATTTGGTGAGTCCCTGTTTTCAAAAAATCAAAAAACGAGGACTGCCCGCCGGTTTGCACCGGTAGAAGACTGCATCACGCAAAGGCACACGGCCCTTCCGAGAGGCTTTTGTCTGGCAGTCCTGCCGTCATGGAGCCGAAGCTCTTTAGACCGATGACTTTGCGTCCCGCAGTTTCCCGCGGTTTGCCCTTATCAGATCTTGCTGTACGGAATCTTATGTCGTTAATTGCCG
>NZ_FOOF01000049.1 GCF_900113115.1 Duganella sp. CF458
GGTAAGCGTCCAGCGCGACCACATATGAAAGTTGGCAAGGCCTGGTCAAACTTCGGTTTTCACTTTGGAGAACCGGATGGCAAATCAGGAACGAGAGCAGTTGTGGTTGGAGCGCATTGCGCAATGGCGTGAGAGTGGCATGTCGCAGCGAGCCTTTGCGCAGAAGCACGGCTTCCCAATCCGCCAAGTCGGCTACTGGGTTCGGCGTTTGAGTCGCAGCGAGCCAGCGGCAGCAGCCTTGGTGCCCGTCGTGATTAAGGCGGAAGCCAATGCACCGGCGTAGATCTTGCGCGGCCCGCACAACTGGTCCATTGAGATTTCCGCTGGAGCTTCGGCAGCTTGGGTGGCCGATCTGCTGCGCGGTCTGTAATGCAGCTGCAAGCAACGACAGTTTGGCTTGCAACTCAGCCAGTAGACATTCGCGCCGGGGTCGATCGCCTGTCACTGCATGTGCAGCAGGCGCTGGGCCGCCCACCATGCGATGGCACGGCCTACGTGTTCAGCAACCGGCGCCACACTCGCCTGAAGGTCGTGTGCTGGGACGGCAATGGCGTGTGGATGTGCGTGCGCCGCCTGCATCGCGGCCAGTTTGTCTGGCCGCAGGCTGGCGACAGCACCTGGGAACTCAGTGGCGAGCAATGGCAGTGGCTGGTAGCAGGCGTGGACTGGCAACGCTTATCGGCGCCGCCGCCAGCGGCATGGAAATTATGAGCAGGCTCTGTTAACCAAAGTGGCGTTCTGTTAACATCACGCTATGGACTTGCTCGAACAACTGGCCCTTACGAATGCTGACCCTGCGCTGCTTGCGCAGTTGCAGGCTATGCTGGCCAAGAAGGATGAGCAGATCGCTGCGAATGCAGCGCTGCTTACCGCGCAAGACGAGCAGCTGCAGTCCTTGCGTGTGCAGCAGGACGAAATGGCTGCAGCGGGAAAGTCCAAGGACTTCAAGATTCAGGCGTTGACGCTGGAATTGGCGCACATGAAACGCATCAAGTTCGGCAAGGCCAGTGAAGCGTATAGCGGCGATCAGCTGGAATTGTTCGGCGAAACCATGGCCACCGACCTGGCGGCGCTGGAGGCGGAGCTGGAGGAGCTGCAAGGCAAGCGCGAAGCTAAGCCGCGCAGCCGTGCCGGCCGCCAGCCTCTGCCGCCTGAACTGCCGCGCATCGAGCACCGCCATGAGCCATCGTCCTGCCAGTGCGAAGCATGCGGCCGCGACCTGCTCAAGATCGGCGAGGACGTCAGCGAGCAGCTGGACGTTGAGCCGGCGCGCTTCTTCGTACATCGCCATATCCGCCCGCAATACGCGTGCCGTGGCTGCGAAACAGTGACGGCAGCGCCAGTCCCACCAGCGGTGATCGACGGCGGCATGGCAGCGCCGGGCCTTCTGGCGTGGGTTGCGGTCAGCAAATACGCCGATCACTTGCCGCTGTACCGGCTGGAACAGATCGCCTCCCGCCAGGGTGTAACCTTGGCGCGTTCCACGCTGGCGGAATGGCTTGGCAAGGTCGGCGTGGCGTTGCAGCCGCTGTGCGACCGGCTGGCGCAGTTGTTGCGGCAGCGCCCGTGCCTTCATGCCGATGAAACGCCAGTGCGCCAACTCGATCCCGGCCAAGGGAAAACGCGCCAAGCCTACTTGTGGGCTTATCGCTCCAACAGCCTCGATGAGGGGCCACCCATCATCGTGTTCGATTACCAGACCGGGCGCGCTGGCGCCCATGCACGCGCTTTCCTGGAGGGATGGCGCGGCCACCTCATGGTCGACGACTATGCCGGCTATAAGGCGCTATTTTCCGATGGCGTGACCGAGCTCGCGTGCCTGGCGCACGTGCGTAGGAAATTTTTCGAACTGCACTCCGCCAACGGCAGCCCGGTGGCAGCCGAAGCGCTGCAGCGCATCGGTGCCTTGTACGCCATCGAACGGCAGGCTGCCAGCTTGACGCCCGAGGAACGGCTGCAGCTTCGCCGGTCGCAGGCCCTGCCTGCACTGGCTGAACTGCATGCCTGGCTACTGGCGATGCAGCCGGCGGTAGCGCCGGGCAGTGGCACTCGCAACGCCATCGAGCATGCACTCAAGCGCTGGCCAGCACTGGTACGCTACGCCGACTCGGGCACCTTCCCGATCGACAACAACGCCGTCGAGAATGCGATCCGCCCGATCGCCATTGGCAAGAAGAACTGGCTCTTTGCCGGATCGGAGCGCGCCGGCCGGCGCGCTGCCGCCATCCAGACTTTGATGGGTACTGCCAAGCTCAATGGCCTCGATCCGCTGCATTGGCTGGCCAGCGTATTGGAACGTCTCCCGACGTGCCCCAACAGCCAGATCGATTTGTTGCTGCCATTCCCGAACTCTACGCAGTCTTAGTGATGCTGCCTAGAGTGGTAG
>NZ_FOOF01000047.1 GCF_900113115.1 Duganella sp. CF458
GAGTAGAACTCCTGCGGTGCGCGACTCGCCAGGTACGGCACCACGACCAGGCGGCCACCGGTCAGCAGCGCGCCCCAGATTTCCCAGACCGAGAAATCGAAGGCAAAGGAGTGGAACAGGGTCCAGACGTCGGATGGGCCGAAGCCGAACCAGTGGCCGGTCGCCGTCAACAGGCGCGCCACGTTGCGGTGCTCGATCATTACGCCCTTCGGCAGACCGGTCGAACCCGAGGTGTAAATCACGTAGGCCAGCGAGGAAGGCGACACCTCCAGCACCGGGTTGTGTGCCGGCTGCGCGCCGAAGTCGTCATCCAGCAGCATCAACGATGCCGCTCCCACGTCGAGGCGCGAAGCCAGCGCGCTATCAGCCAGGACCACGCGCGGTGCGCAGTCGCCCAGCATGAAGGCCAGGCGATCATCCGGATAGACAGGATCGAGCGGCACGTAGCCTGCACCGGCTTTCATGATGGCCAGCAGGCCGGCGATCATACCGAAACCGCGTTCGGCGCAGATGGCGACACGGTCGTCCGGCTGCACGCCCAGCTCCAGCAAGCGGTGCGCCATGCGGTTGGCGTTGGAGTTCAGTTCCTCGTAGGTCATTTGCTGGCCGTCGACGGTCAGCGCAATCGCGTCGGGCTGCGCCGCGGCCTGCTCTTCAAAGCGGCCGTGAATCGTAAATTCGTCCTCAAATTCGCCTATCTGCAACTCGAAGGCCTCGATTACACTTCGTTCGCTCTCCGGCAGGACATTCACCCCGAGTGCCGCTGAAGACGGCGCATGCTCGAGCGCATCCATCAGTTGCGCTACAGCCTCGAGCAACATATCAGTGATGCGCTCAGGCTCGACGCCATCGCACTGAGCCGTCACCGCAAGGTCTTCGCCCAGGTCGTCGATGTTGACGCCGATTGGGTAATTGATGCGCTCCTCGCCCGCGAGCATGCGGATGCCTTGCCACGCCTGGTCGAATTCGGCCTGGTCACCGGCACGCGTCACATGGCTGTGGCGATAGTTGAGCAAAGTGGTGAACAACGGCGCTTGCGCATCTATGCCGCTGCAGCGCTGGGCCAGCGTCAGGGACGCCTGTTCATGCTCGAACAGCGCCGACAGCTGGCTGCGCATGCCGTCCACCAACTCCTGCACACTTGCTGCGCGCAGGTTGGAGCGGACAGGCAAGCTGTTGACGAACATCCCGAGAACTTTGCCGTTGTCTTCATTACTCTGCAGGCGGCCCAGGAGAACGGTGCCGAAGACGACATCATCCTGGCCAGTGCAGGCCGACAGGACGCGCGCCCACGCCGCATGGAACAGCACTGCAGGTGTCGCGCCATGGCTGCGGGCGACACGGCGCAGGCGAGCGGATAGTTGCGGGTCCAGCATCGAGTGGGCCTCACGCGCGCCCGAACCATCGCCTTGCACGTCCAGCAGGCCGAATGGTGCCGTCGGCTCAACGATGTCGCCCAGCTTCTCGCGGAAGTAGGCTTCCTGCGCTTGCGGGTCGATCGCGAGGGTATGGGCGATGAAATTGCGGTAAGGGACCGGTACCGGTAGCAGGTCGGCGCGGTCCTGCATCAATGCCTGGACTTCGCCGATGATGAATTCCAGTGTCACGTGGTCCGATACGATGTGGTGATACAGCAGCGCCATGTGCCACTCGCCGCTTGCCGCATCCTCGCAAGCATTCGCCGTCATCAACGGAGCGCGTGTCAAATTCAGGCGGCAGCGGCGCGGGTCCGTATTGGCCAGCAGGTCGGCCAGGGCGTCGCCACTGCCGGCCTTCAGCTCCAGCAGCGGCAGCTCTGCCTGACGGTAGACTACCTGCGCCGGGGCCGACATGCCTTCCCAGACGATTGCGGTACGCAGGATGTCATGGCGGTCGATCACACGCTGCAAAGCAGAAAGGAATGATTCCATTCGCTCGCGGGAAGCGAAAGTCAGCGTGGAACGCAAAAGGTAAGGGTCACCTTCGGTATCCAGCATGTGATGGAACAGGATTCCAGCCTGCAGCGGTGCCAGTGGGTAGATGTCGGCTACGTTGGCCGCGCCACCTGCAACGGTTTCTGCAATGCGATCGATCTCAAATTGGCCGAGTGAGACCAACGGCAGCATATCCGGAGTGATATGAGTGCAGCCTTCTTCAATCAGGTTTTTCGGCACGGCGACTGCTTGCGTTGCTGCCGGCTTGTCCTGCAGTGCCAAGGCCAGGTCCGCGAGCACGGGGGTCGAAAAGACGCTACGTACATCGGCGTTCCATCCCAACTGGCGAATGCGCTCGATAACCTTTACTACCAGCAGCGAATGGCCGCCCAGCTCGAAGAAGTGATCGCGGCGGCCGATGCGTTCGACGCCCAGCAGCTCTTGCCACAGCTCCGCCAGCGCGGTTTCCACCTCGCCTTGCGGTGCCTCGTACTCACGGCGGCTCAAGGCCGATTCGTCCGGCGCCGGCAGCGCCTTGCGATCCAGCTTGCCGTTGGCGGTCAGGGGGAATTCGTCCAGCATCACGTATGCGCCCGGCACCATGTACTCGGCCAGGTCGGCCAACAGCGTGGCACGCAGGGTTGCCGCCTCCAGGCTTACGCCAGTTTTTGGCACGACATACGCCACCAGGCGCTTGTCGCCCGGCTGGTCTTCGCGTGCCAGCACGACTGCTTCACGCACGCCATCGCAGGCTGCCAGCTTGGCTTCGATCTCGCCTAGTTCGATGCGGAAGCCGCGGATCTTCACCTGGAAGTCGTTGCGGCCCAGGTAATCGATGCTGCCGTCGGCCAGCCAACGTCCCAGGTCACCCGATTTGTACAGGCGCCCTTCCGGCGTGTTGATGAAGCGTGCGGCTGTCAGA
>NZ_FOOF01000020.1 GCF_900113115.1 Duganella sp. CF458
TCCATAATTGAATTTGTGGGCACAACTGCTGTGCCAAAATTCGATCATGGCTGGGAGCGATTCTTACGTCCAGACGGCGCTGGCTTTACGCTTACACTTTAACAGCAAATGGGAATGGCGAAAACATTTCGACCGAGATCAGCATTAACCCGGCTAAAGCGCGTTCACGGTTCATGCGGTGAGCCGCCATCCTGGCCTGCATCGCCATGGAAGGGTGCACTGATGTTCACCGTTGGACACGTGAGATCATTGCCTGGTCATGCAACACGGGCACCGTGTTCAGTGGCGACGAAATGCGTCCAACCAGGCAAATGGTCAGGCGCCTGGACGACATATATAGCGCTTCGCATGTCGACTTTCATCGAGTTCCACTTCTATCGGGCCATGCTCCGTGGCACCAGCTTCGAAATAGAGTGACACACCCCTCTCGGCGACAGGTTGGCCCAGCCGAAAAATAAGTTCGCCTTCTGATATGCCCGGTGCGAAAGACTCGCAAACTTCGGTGTTTCTATAGCTTGGCCGACAAGTTTTTTTGCGCCACACATTCTCTGGTCTGAGATGGCGCAGATTCTTTTCGCAGTCGAAAAGTCGCAATCAGCGCCATGCCGAGGAAGAAGGCAAGGGCCAACTTTGATGGGCTATTTAGCATCGCTGAAGGTGACGTTTGTAATGAGAGGCGGCGGTTTGGCCCGACGGACGAGATCCTTCGATGGAAGGTTAGGCCTCAATCACCACCCCAGGTGCACTTGGCGAAGCCGCCAACCTGAGTTATCCGTGCTTGTTGGGCGTAAGTGCCGGCTGCAGACGTATCACCAATCAGAACGGAGAAGTCAGACAATTCGGCACTGGCGTTTGCTTCCCAGCAGTTCGCTCTTGTAAGACTCTCCGGCGGCGCGATCCTTACGGACGGTTTGGCTTCATCGAGCTTGATCCGTGTGAAGTTCGCCTTGAAGAACCGCCCCGCACCATGGAACACACCAAGTGCCGGACGAAACTCCAACTCGCCACCATCGTTTGGTTCGAACCTCAAAATGCCTGGCACCATGAGTTTTCCTACTACGTGCACAGAGCCGTAGATGCTTGCTTGGTCTGCCGACACCACAGCGGGGAGACGGTTCGCGGTGCGGCACTCCAGTAACGCCGCATCGCCGTCGCGGGCGATCTTGGTGTTGCCACGAATCGATTTAATCTCGAGGCCTGGTGGAAGTGCCGCCGTCAGTCGTGACGGCGTGGTCTCGCACTGATCCTCTTGACCACAAGCGATTCGCACGCAATCCTGGGCAAGCGCCGCTTGCGGCGGCGAAAGCAGGAGAGCGGACAAGAGAATCTGTGGTCTCATGCGGCCCGACATTGAAGGTTGCGTGCGGCGGCAGTCCCGCAGGCGCGTAGGAAGCCCAAAGAGCAGAATTGGGCCATCCAGTTGAACGAAAAGTTAGTAATCAGCGGCATAAGCTTCCATTAAAAGGCCTGCAAATTCATCAGGCAGTTGAAAAAGCATTGGTTCGATGGCTGCATATTTGCTTTCCCTGTCGTGAGACAAGCAATGGCCCGAATCAATCGCGGACAGCACAAGCAAACAACAAATAACGAACTCCCGTTCATGCCCGGGCTTGATCGAGTTAGCGCCCAACTCGATGACCTCTAAGGGGAACCAGAACTCACCATCCTTGAATTTCCCTTGATGCTCAAAGACTAGTTTGTTTAGCTCAGCGTAATGCCTTGCTTTATCTTGGCCATAATCGAGACCGGAAATAAACGCCAACTCGGCAGGGTTAGCAGTGAATACGAACGGGTGCATGGCTTACAAACGAGCAGGATAACCAGCGGTTGAAGCGGACAACGCGCAAGCCGTCCGCATGCACATTATCGCTGGATTCATTGGTTGGGCAGAGTCATGTGCGATAACGACGCATTGAGAGCATCCATCAGTTCACGGCGAGATGTTTGAACGCTCGGTCCATCCGCACGAAAACCTTTGAGGTCGCGAAGGAGCGAGCCGATGTTCGACGGCGCGAAAGACCAGCCTTCAATATCTGACCAGCCTTGCACAATTTCGAATCCTTCGCTCGTAGCAGTGCATCGTAACCAGCCAGTGTATTGGTCAGAAAAGTCGTATGGCAAAAAAGCGACTTCAGAAACAACCAGGTGTTCCAGTGTGTCCTGCCACTGCTTAAGCAGGCGCCGCAAGATTGCTCGAATTTTAGCGACTCCCTCCCCTTCCAGAGGTGGGGAATCATCGATAACCAAGTAATAGGAATCGCAGATTTGTTCATTCCCCGCGAAACGCAGCACGATGTCATTGTGCCCAGTTCCGTTATCGATGAAAGAGAGACTTAGTTCCATGGAAAAATACCCTAACGCGTCAATTCCTCTGCGCCTGCGGCGCCGGTTGGAATGCATTGTTGGGCGCATGTTCGTCGGCGAACTTGCGCGCGGCTATTAGCACCTCGACCAAGCGCGCTCGATTCTTCGGCGCCTTGAGTTTTGCGGGAAGGCGGCTAAGCCAATGCTGATTCGGCCCCCAATCCTTCCCACAAAGTCTAGAAAGCGCTCGTGAAGTCGGTAATGGTTTGCGAGAAAGCACATCGATGTAATGATCGATGTGAGCGCGTGAGCAGAATTGAAATTCGTACTCGTCGAAAGCCACATTCAGTACAGCAAACCCCTTGTGCGAAGTTTCAGGCGGAGCAGGAGGAAAAAACTCGCCAGGGGCATTTGCAACCGGTAAGTGAACCCATAACGCACCGTGAACCCAGCGCCAGTTGCCACGGAAAATAAAGCTGAACTTAGCACTCATGGATTTGCAGCCAAACGTGGGACGTAACCGGACGCTGTAAAGCGCATTGATGTAGCGATCCGGTTGACGAAGGGATTTGGCCTAATCATCGAGGTCACCAACGGACAAGTCTTCGCCTAGGAGGTCCAGGCCACCAATTACGCCGTCGCTTCGCGCAGCATCGCGAAGTTTGTAAGCGGCCGAGAAGCAAACGACTACAGAGAGCAGACCCAATGAATAGCACCAGAATGCCTCGACACCATGAGGGGAGCGCAGCAGGTGATCCAGTAGCGCAGCAACGAAGACGACAGCAAAAGAAGTGAAAACAAACTTCCACTTCCGTTCGAATCGAACAAATTCCTCGGTGTTCATCAATTCAGCCATAGGTTGTCCCTTTCACTGTTCGCATGTTCTTTTCAATCCATTGCCTTGCCAGCTTCACACAGGCGCTTCGAGAAGGTGTTGTTAGCGATCGGATTGCCGTCCACCGGGAGACGTACAGAGGCCGACGACGTTACGGAAATCGTCTGGTAACCCAGGCCATAGATGGTAGCGTACTTCCCCGATGGATCAGGGACGAATGCATAGGCTCCATCAAGCCTCGTTTTTTCTAGCTGCTGGCGAAACTGTTCGGCAGCGCTAGCGTCGCCGCGTACTGCGCGTAGCAGCAAATCGCTTTGAAGGCTCGCTGGCGGTTTTTCAATATAGGCAGTGTCAATGCCTTCGATTTCCACGAAGCTCTCATGCCAGCACTGATGTTCGTAGCCGCTCGCCCGCAGCGCTTTGAATGATGTTTTGCCGACTCCGTTCGAGTAATCGAAGAATGCGACCGACAAAGTCTTGGAACCCGCGCTTGCAAGCATTGGGCTACACAACAACAAGGAGAGGAGCGTCTTGCGGACATTCGATTTCATGTGGCGTTCAGTTATTTTTAGAATTCTGCCGCTCAGGAAACCAATACCAATAGAGTGCGGTTTCATTGGCGACTTCCTCCTGGGTGCGGTAAACGAACCGGTCGAAGCCTCCTATCTCGAATCCGTTTCGCAAATACAGTTTGCAGGCTGCGACGTTGTTGGTCTGTGTCTCGAGTCGCAGGCCTTTAAGTTGCTTGCCAACCGCCCACGACTTCGCGAAGTCGATCAAGCCGGTTGCAATGCCATGCTGGCGAAGACCGCGCGCAACGACGATTTGTTCAATTGATCCGAGGTCGTTCCAAGCCGTCGTAAGATCGATCTTCCCGGCCAGTGCACCGTTTACAAATGCCCCGTACGACTCGACGTCCTCGGTCGGTGCCTCCTCTGCCGCATACGTCTTGGTGAACTGTTCGACATTGCGCGCAGTCAGGCGAATTTTTCCATCGACGAGAAGAATGTCGAACACTTCGCTGGAAGTGAATGCATTCTCTTCGCAATCCAGCGGACCGGATGCCGCTTCCTCAAGCCGCACAATCTTCATCTCATCTCCAGTATGCGAAATGCGGGAGCGACAATCAGCCCTTCGACAAAGCTTTGAGCGCTTGCTTGATGCCGTCTGAGACCGAGGAACCCGCGGGAACGGTCTTCAACGCCTGCAGGGCCTCCTTGTCGGAGTATCCCAGCGCCAGCAGAGCATTCAGGATGTCGGATTGCGAGTCGTGTACCGGATGCGCGCCAGCGGCGCCGATGTCGGCACCGAGTTTGCCCTTCAATTCCAGCAGCAAGCGTTCTGCGGTCTTCTTGCCGATGCCAGGGATCTTCACCAGGCGGCCAGCTTCCTGCAACGTGACGGCTTGCGCCAGGTCGGCGATCGAAAGGCCGGACAGGATCGACAGCGCGGTGCGCGCGCCGATGCCGCTGATCTTGATCAGTTGGCGGAATACCGCGCGCTCTTCGGCATTGCCGAAACCGAACAGCAGGTGCGCGTCTTCGCGGATCGTCAGATGCGTGAACAGGCTGACCTTCTCGCCGACGCCGGGCAGGTTGTAAAAAGTGGACATCGGTACGTCGACTTCATAGCCGACGCCCTGCACGTCTACCAGCAGTTGCGGGGGGTTCTTTTCGAGCAGGATGCCGGTGAGACGTCCGATCATGTTCTTCCTTGGGATGCGGTTAACCCACCAGGCGACCGCGCTTCATGCGCAGGCCGGACAGAGCGGGATGGGCGTTGGTGACGATGGCCAGCGTGGCCTGGCTGTTGGCGTGGCAGATGGCGATGCCAAGGGCATCGGCGGCGTCGGTGCCGGGCAGTCCGGGCAGCGCCAGCAAGCGCGCGACCATATCCTGCACCTGCGCCTTGGTGGCGCGACCGGTGCCGACTACCGCTTGCTTCAACTGCGTCGGAGAGTATTCGGCGACTTTGAGCTCGTGCGTAACTAGGGCGCAGATTGCGGCGCCGCGGGCTTGGCCGAGCAGCAGCGTGGATTGCGGATTGACGTTGACGAAGACTTTTTCGATTGCTGCGCAATCGGGCTTGTAAGTGGCGGCCACTTCAGCCACCCCATCCAGAATGACTTTCAGCCGCTGCGGCAGGTCACCCTCGCCGCTCTTGATGGTGCCGGAGGCGATGTAGCGCAGCTTGTTGCCCACTTTTTGGATGACGCCAAAGCCAGTGGTGCGCAAGCCGGGGTCGATGCCGAGAATAATCATTCCCGGATTGTACCTTTTGTCCACCTCGGGGTCAGGAACGGAAGTGGACAATTTTTGCTTGTTAGCAAAAAATGTCCACTTTTGTTCCTGACCCCGAGGTGGACAAAGATTGCTTGAAGTACTTAGTGGCGGAAGTGGCGGGTGCCGGTGTATAGCATCACCACGCCGCGCTCGTCGGCGGCGTCGATCACTTCCTGGTCGCGCATGGAGCCGCCCGGCTGGATCACGCAGGTGGCACCTGCATCAACCACCACGTCCAGACCGTCGCGGAACGGGAAGAATGCGTCGGAAGCGACCACGGAACCAGCCAGCGACAGGCCGGCATTCTGCGCCTTGATCGAAGCGATGCGCGCGGAGTCGATACGGGACATCTGGCCAGCACCCACACCCAGGGTCATATTGCCGCCGCAGAACACGATGGCGTTCGACTTGACGTACTTGGCCACGCGCCATGCAAACATCAGGTCCGCCAGCTGCTGCTGGGTAGGCTGCAGCTTGGTCACCACGCGCAGTTCCGACTGCAGCACGTTCTTGGCGTCGGCCGACTGCACCAGCAGGCCGCCGCCCACGCGCTTGAAGTCCATGGCGTTCACGCCTTCGCCCTTTGGAATTTCCAGCAGGCGCACGTTCTGCTTGGCCGACATGATCTGGCGCGCTTCGGCGGTGAAGGAAGGAGCGATCAGCACTTCGACGAACAGCTTGGCCAGTTCAGTGGCCGCTGCGCCGTCCACTTCCACGTTGAAGGCGATGATGCCGCCGAAAGCGGAGGTCGGGTCGGTCTTCAGCGCGCGCTGGTAGGCTTCCAGTGCGCTCGCGCCCAGGGCCACGCCGCATGGGTTGGCGTGCTTGATGATCACGCAGGCGGTGGAGCCCATGGACTTCACGCACTCCCACGCTGCATCGGCGTCGGCGATATTATTGAACGACAGTTCCTTGCCCTGCAGCTGGCGATAGCTGGCCAGCGCGCCGGCAACCGGAGCCAGGTCGCGGTAGAAGGCTGCCGACTGGTGCGGGTTTTCGCCGTAGCGCATGTCCTGCACTTTTTCGAAGGCCACGTTCAGGGTTGCCGGGTAGGCGGAACGGGTTTCGTGCTTGCGGTCCGGGCCCAGGCTGGAGAAGTAGTTGGTGATGGCGCCGTCGTACTGCGCGGTGTGCGCGTAGACCTTCTTGGCCAGGTTGAAGCGGGTTTCGTACGATACGTAGCCTGGGGCGTTATCGGTGCCCTTCATCTCCGCCAGCACCACGCCGTAGTCGGTCGGATCGCAGATCACCACCACGTCCTTGTGGTTCTTGGCAGCGGAACGCAGCATGGCCGGGCCGCCGATGTCGATGTTCTCGATCGCGTCTTCCAGCGAGCACTCGGCCTTGGCCACGGTCGCCTGGAATGGGTACAGGTTCACCACCACCATGTCGATGGTCGGGATGCTGTGCTCTTCCAGCTTGGCGACGTGCTCAGGGAAGTCGCGGCGGGCCAGGATGCCGCCGTGCACTTTCGGGTGCAGCGTCTTCACGCGGCCATCCAGCATTTCCGGGAAACCGGTGTAGTCAGCCACTTCGGTGACCGGCACACCGTTATCGGCCAGCAGTTTCGCGGTACCGCCGGTGGACAGGATATTGACGCCCATGGCCGACAGGGCCTTGGCGAAATCCAGCACGCCGGTCTTGTCGGATACGGAGATGAGAGCTTGTTTGATCATAGCTGTGGGGGGAAGGTTACGGAAATCTGTACAAACCAACCGGCCCCCACGGCCCGTCGCGGCCAATAGGGACCGGGACGCGGAATCAGCCTTACAGCAGGCCGTGTTCCTGTAATTTCTTGCGCAAAGTATTGCGGTTAATACCCAGCATCTGGGCTGCGTGCGACTGGTTGCCGTCGGCGCGGCCCATCACCACTTCGAGGATCGGACGCTCAACGGTCATTACTACCATGTCGTACACGTTCGAAGCTTGCTGCTCGCCCAGGTCATTGAAGTAGTCTTCCAGGCTTTTCTGGACTACTTCCTGAATGCTTTCTTTGCTCATTTTTTATCGATCTTGCTAATTATTTGCCAATGCAGGCGCGGTTCACGCAGCCAGCGGTTCTTCGGCGAGGCGGTATTGTAACCGCTCGCCGTACTTCCATTGGGATTCGAAGAAACTGTCGACTGCGCGCAGTTGTTCTGCGGTCGACTCGAGGCGGTTCATCTCCTGCCGGAATTCCTCCCCGCCCGGGAGGTCGCGCACGTACCAGCCAATATGCTTGCGCGCGGTGCGCACGCCCAGGAATTCGCCATAGAAGGCGTAATGGGCCTGCAAGTGTTCGTCCATCAGCTTGCGCACTTCGGCCACCAGCGGCGCCGGCAAGTGTTCGCCGGTGCGCAGGAAATGGTCGATTTCGCGGAAGATCCATGGACGGCCCTGGGCGGCGCGGCCGATCATCACGGCGTCGGCGCCGGTCTTATCGAGCACATAACGCGCTTTCTCAGGGGTGGTGATGTCGCCGTTGGCGACCACCGGGATTTTCACTGCGGCCTTGACGGCGGCAATGGTGTCGTATTCGGCGTCGCCGGTGTAACCGTCGGCGCGGGTGCGGCCGTGCAGCGTCAGCATCTGGATGCCGGCTTGCTCGGCGATGCGGGCGATGCGCAGGGCGTTCCTGTTTTCGCGGTTCCAGCCGGTGCGGAACTTCAGGGTCACCGGGACGTTCACGGCCGGCACCACTGCTTCCAGGATGCGCTGGACCAGGTCTTCGTGCTGCAACAGGGCAGAGCCGCACCAGTTATTGCACACTTTTTTCACCGGGCAGCCCATATTGATGTCGATGATCTGGGCGCCGCGGTCGACGTTGAACTTGGCGCAGTCGGCCAGTTCTTCCGGCACCGCGCCGGCGATCTGCACTGCCTTGGGCTCCATCTCGCCGATATGGTCGGTACGGCGCGAGGACTTCTCGCTGGCCCACAGGCGGGGGTTGGATGCAGCCATTTCGGACACCGCATAGCCCGCACCCAGCTCCTTGCACAATTGGCGGAACGGGCGGTCCGTCACACCTGCCATAGGCGCGACAAATACGTTATTGCGGAGCTCGTGAGGTCCGATATTCACTTGATAAATCCGTAACACTGCTTGGGAAGGGGGCTATTTTAACCGATCTACTGCCCAAAAACTAAGCACTTTTTAAACAATGTCGTCCAGGCTTGCGGACAGATGGGTGACCTCCCCCCATTGGTCGAGCGACAACACCCCTTTATTTAAGGTAAAGCGATTGATGCTGGCGTTCTTGATCTGGAAATCGCGCGGGCCGTCGATCGACAGGCCGCGGGCAGCGCGGTAGGCGCATTCAAGCACGCCGCCGTGGGCCACGACCAGGATGGATTGCTGCGGGTAACGTTCGGCCCAGCGCGCAATGCCGTCCTGGCAGCGCTGATAGAACTGGCGGAAACTTTCGGCCACGCGGCCGCCGGCCGGCATCACCGCATCCACGTCCCTCGCCTGCCATTCCGCGAATTCAACCGGATAGCGTTCGGCAATCTCTGTATATAAGAGGCCTTCGAAGGCGCCGTAGCCGCGCTCGCGCAGGCCTGGGTCGGTGTGCAGCGGCAGGTGGAGATGGTGCGCGGCCACAGCCTGCGCGGTTTGCAGGGCGCGTCCCAGGTCGCTGGAAATGATAGCGTCCAGCTTTTCGGCAGCCAGCGCGCGGGCCAGCGCTTTGGCCTGGCGCTCACCTTCTTCATTCAGGGGGATATCGGTGTGGCCTTGCAGGCGGCGCGCGGCGTTCCACGCGGTTTCGCCGTGGCGGATCAGCAGGATTTTTGTCATTCAAATAGCGAGTAGCTGCCGATCACCTGCGCCTCGTCGAGGATATGGCCGTGGATGGCTTGCAGCACGTCCAGGCAGGTGAAACGGCCTTCCAGCTCCAGGCGCGGGATGTCCAGCGCGTACAGGCGGAAAACGTAATGGTGGGGGCGCTCGTCGTTCCATGGCGGGCATGGGCCGTCGTAGCCGTAATAGTCGCCGGCCATGCCCTTGTCGCTGGCGAACCAGCCGGTGTAGTCGTTGATGCCTTGGCGCAGGGGCGCTGGCAGGCTGGCCGTCTTGCCCTTTGGCGTCACCGCTTTCGAGAATTCGCCGGCCGCGATGCTGGTGCGGGTGGTCGGGATATCGATCAGGGACCAGTGGTAGAAGTCGGCGCGCGGCATCGCTCTTGGCAGCGTGTGGCCTTCCTGGTTGACGTGCGTGCCGTCGGTGGGAGCGTCGCCGTCGATGCAGAGCAGGACCAGGGATTCGGTGCCTGATGGGACTTCGGACCAGGCCAGGTGAGGGTTCTTATTGGACGACAGGCGCACTTTCGTGGCTTTGTCGCGCACAGCGAAGGCAAACTCGCCGGGGATGGCTGCGCCATTCTTGAATGAATCGCTCCAGATTTTCATCTTTATCTCCCAGCTGCTTTTTTTGAAACCGGTAAACCAGGGTCTGACCCAAGGGTCAGACCCCGTCTGCTCGACTGCCTGGGGGTGGGTTAGAGGCTTTTGACTTTCGACGAAGATCAAGAGCCTAGAACCAACACCTCCAGCAGCTGCGCTGACTGGGTCAGACCCTCGGGTCTGACCCAGGCTTACCGGTTTTATGTTCTAGGACTCACCTGCAACCAAAACGTCACCGGCCCATCATTGGTCAGCGACACCTTCATATCCGCCCCGAACACGCCCGTTCCCACAACCGCATGCTTGGCACGCGCCTGCGCAACAAAATACTCAAACAGCCGTTTGCCATCCGCCGGCGCGGCCGCCGGGCTGAACGAAGGCCGGGTGCCCGAATTGGTATCCGCCGCCAGCGTAAACTGCGGCACCAGCAGCAGCCCGCCCGCCACATCGGTCACTGACTTGTTCATTTTGCCAGCATCGTCGGAAAACACGCGATACGACAAAAGCTTGGCCAGCAACTGGTCCGCCTCCTTCTCCGTATCGCCCTTCTCCGCGCACACCAGCACCATCAGACCGCCGTCGATAGCGCCGGTCGTCTCGCCATCGACAACGACCTTGGCCGAAGTAACCCGCTGCAGCAGCCCGATCATGCCGACAGGGTCACTTTAGCGAACTTGCGCTTGCCAACCTGCATCACGAAGGTGCCTGCCTCAATTTTCAGCGCCTTATCGCTGATGACAGTGCCGTCGATACGCACACCACCCTGGTCGATCATGCGCAGCGCCTCGGAAGTCGAAGCACACAGGTTAGCCTGCTTCAACAGCTGGCCAATGCCAACCGGCGCGCCGGACAGTGCCACTTCCGGCACATCATCCGGAATCCCGCCCTTGGAACGATTGACGAAGTCCGCCAACGCCTCTTCCGCCGCCTGGCGCGAGTGGAAGCGCTCCACGATCTCCTGCGCCAGCGCCACTTTGGCGTCGCGCGGATTGGCACCGCCCTCAATCGCCTTCTTCAGGCCGGCGATGTGCTCGATCGACTGCCACGACAGCAGGTCGTAGTAACGCCACATCATCACGTCCGAAATCGACATCACCTTGGCGAACATGGTGTTGGCCGGCTCGGTGATACCAATATAGTTGCTCTTGGACTTGGACATCTTCTCGACGCCGTCCAGGCCTTCCAGCAGCGGCATGGTCAGGATGCACTGCTGCTCCTGGCCGTAATCCTTTTGCAGCTCGCGGCCCACCAGCAGGTTGAACTTCTGGTCGGTGCCGCCCAGTTCCAGGTCAGCCTTCAGCGCGACCGAGTCGTAACCCTGCATCAGCGGGTACAGGAACTCGTGCACCGAGATTGGGGTGCCATTCTTGAAACGCTTGGAAAAATCGTCGCGCTCCATCATGCGCGCCACGGTGTAGCGCGAGGACAACTGGATCATGCCGCGCGCGCCCAGCGGATCGCACCATTCCGAGTTGTAACGGATTTCGGTCTTGGCCGCGTCCAGCACCAGCGATGCCTGCTTGAAATATGTCTGGGCGTTCAGCTCGATCTGCTCGCGGGTCAGCGGCGGACGGGTCACGTTGCGGCCCGATGGATCGCCGATCATCGAAGTGAAGTCGCCGATCAGGAAGATTACCTGGTGGCCCAGGTTCTGCAACTGGCGCATCTTGTTCAACACCACGGTGTGTCCCAAGTGCAAGTCCGGAGCGGTCGGGTCCAAGCCTAATTTGATGCGCAACGGCACGCCGGTCTTTTCCGAGCGCGCCAGCTTTTGGGCGAATTCGCTTTCGATGATGAGCTCGTCCACACCACGTTTGGTGATGGCGAGGGCTTCCTGGACGCTGTCGGTCAGCGGCAGGATTTTCTTGTCTGTATCCATTTTTTGCGAAATTCTCTCAAATTGTTGGCACGGCTCAGGACTTTGTTATAATGCCCGATCCCATCAATCTTGCCCGATGAAAACGAATTAAATCAACAACTTAGAACAAAATACCAAGAATCCTAAAAGTTCAAGCGGCAAATTTTAACTGATTGCATGAACCCTATAAACAAGTTCACAAGCTCACGCTTGCACAATCTGCTCGGTTCGACGCGTAAGTCGCGAATCATTAGCGCATCGGCGATCTTCCTCGCCGTCTGCGCTTTTGGCGCTGCTGGCGTGGCTCCGCTCGCGCCCGACGCGAGCGACCTGCCCGTGAAGACCATTGCCCAGGATATCCAGTTACCTGACTTGTCCTCGCAGATTACCGCCCTGCAGCAGCAAGAAGTTTCCCAGAAATACGTCCACGAAGAAAAGATCCGCGCCGGCGACACGCTCGCGACGCTGCTCAATCGTTTGGGCGTGGAAGACGACGCTGCAGAAAACTTCATCAAGAAAGACAAGACCGCGCGCGCCATTATGCAGCTGCGCAGCGGCAAACGCGTGCAGGCGCAGACCGACGACAACGGCAACCTGCTGTGGCTGAAGGCCACCGTTGTGGACGGCAAAGACAACCCCGTCAAGAATATTATGGTCTCCCGTTCGGGCGACGCAGAGTTCACGGCTGAAGAGACCGCCGCGAAACTGGAACGCCGCGTCGAAATGCGCGCGCGCGAAATCACCTCTTCCCTGTATGCCGCGACCGACTCGAGCTCCGACGGCAGCAGCCTGCCCGACACCGTCGTCGCGCAGATCATTGAAATGTTCTCCACCAATATCGACTTCCGTTCCGACCTGAAGCGCGGTGACCGTTTCAACGTGGTGTACGAAACTTTCTGGCAGGACGGCGAGTTCGTGCGTGCCGGCCGCATCCTGGCTGGTGAATTCACCAACAAGGGCACCACGTACCAAAGCGTATGGTTTGAAGATCCGCTGACCAAATCGGGCGGCGGCTACTTCAGCTTCGACGGCAAATCGCTGAAGAAAGCCTTCCTGAAATCGCCGCTGGAGTTCTCGCGTATTTCGTCCGGCTTCGGCATGCGCTCGCACCCGATCTCCGGCAACTGGAAACAGCACAAAGGCACCGACTTCGCTGCCGCGACCGGCACCCCGATCCGCGCAGCGGGCGACGGCGTGATCGATTTCGCCGGCGTGCAAGGCGGCTACGGCAACGTAATCGTGATCAAGCACTGGGCCAACTACACCACCGCTTATGCGCACATGAGCCGCTTTGGCTCCGGCATGAAAAAAGGCGCCAAGGTCAGCCAGGGCGACATCATCGGCTACGTCGGCACCACCGGCTGGTCGACCGGCGCCCACCTGCACTATGAATTCCGTGTCGCAGGCGAAGCCAAGGACCCGAACAAGCTGAACATCACGGCGCAAGCACCGCTGACCACGGGCGAGCTGGCCCGTTTCAAATCGGTGGCCGGCGACATGATCCACCGCTTCGCGCTGCTGCGTCCGAACAGCAACACCAGCAACCTCGCAGCCAAGTAAAAGTCGGTGCCAGGTCTGTCAAACGGACAAAAGGCGCACAAATGTGCGCCTTTTTTTTATTTGACTCAACCGAGCCCGCACTACAATAGGACCATGAGCTTATATATCGGAATGATGTCGGGCACCAGCCTGGACGGCGTGGATGGCGTCCTCGTGGACTTTTGGGCCGGGGCCGCGCGCACCATGTCGGCAGCCTACGTGGAATTCCCGCCACCGCTGCGCGACGAGCTGATGGCGCTGCAGGCCGCATCAGCAAACGAAATCGAACGCGAGGCGCTGGCCGCCAACAAGCTGGCCGAGCTCTACGCCGACTGCGTGGCCGAACTGCTGGCCAAGGCCGAAATGAAATCGGCCGACGTGCGCGCCATCGGAGCGCATGGGCAAACAATCCGCCATCGCCCCGAGCTCGGCTTCACCCGCCAAATCATCAACGCCTCCCTGCTGGCCGAACTGAGCGGCATCGACGTGGTTGCCGACTTCCGCTCGCGCGATGTGGCGGCAGGCGGCCAAGGGGCTCCGCTGGTGCCGGCTGGCCACAGAGCCCTGTTCGGCAAGGAAGGAAAGATGCGCGTGCTGGCCAATATCGGCGGTATCGCCAATATCTCGCTGCTGCACGGGGATGGCACCGTCGGCGGCTATGACACCGGCCCTGGCAATGTGCTGATGAATGGCTGGATCTCGCGCCACAAAGGCGTCGAATTCGATGACAACGGCGCCTGGGCCGCTACCGGCAAGGAAGTGCCCGGCCTGCTGGCCGCGCTGCTGTCCGAGCCCTATTTCGCCCTGCCCGCCCCGAAAAGTACCGGCCGCGACCTGTTCCACGCCGACTGGCTGAACGCCCGCCTTGCGCCCTTCTCCGCAGCAAAACCGGAAGACGTGATGTTCACCCTGCTTCGCCTGACGGCGGTCACGCTGGCGCGCGAAATCGCCCCGCACGAGGCAGATGCACTCCATGTTTGCGGGGGTGGCGCCTACAACGCCACGCTGATGCGCGAGATCCAGGCAGAACTGGGCGGGACCACCAAAGTAGAATCGACAGATGCACTGGGCGTACCGCCCAACCGGGTGGAAGCGATGGTATTCGCCTGGCTGGCGCATCGCTTCGACGAACGCCAAGCCGGCAACCTTCCTTCAGTCACCGGCGCCCGAGGCGAGCGCATCCTCGGCGCCTTATATCCCCGTTAACGGCAGAGCCCGTGTCCCACCATGGGGTCACACCCCATTTGAGACACGGGCTCGACAATTCAGCAGCAGAGACCGTGTCTCATTTCGGGTGTGACCCCATGGTGGGACACGGGCTGAGCCGTAGTGGATTGCTTAGACGGAGAAGGAGGAGCCGCAGCCGCAGGTCGACGTTGCGGATGGGTTCTTGATCACGAATTGCGCGCCTTCCAGGTCGTCCTTGTAGTCGATCTCGGCGCCTACCAGGTACTGGTAGCTCATCGAGTCGATCAACAGCTGGACGCCGTTTTTCACCATGGTGGTGTCGTCTTCGTTGACGATTTCGTCAAAGGTGAAGCCGTATTGGAAGCCGGAGCAACCGCCACCCTGCACGAATACGCGCAGCTTCAGGTCCGGATTGCCTTCCTCTTCGATCAGTTGCGCTACTTTCTCGGCCGCGGCGTCGGTGAAAACGATCGGTGCCGGAATCACGTCTTCGGCTACTGCAGTCATGTGTTACTCCTACTTAAAATCAGTTGTCCCATTATAGTCCATGCCGGACTTGGCCGCTTTAGAGGCTGCGCACGGTCCTTGTCTCATCGGCAACGACTTTGCCGTTTTCCGACAGGCTGACCTTGACCGCCACCACTTTGGCGCCTTCCGGCACTTCCAGCGTGCCGTCGATGCGCTGGTAGCGATCCACTTTCAGGTCGTAGCGCTCGGCGCTGTCTTTCGGGTATTCGAGCACCGCTTTCTTGCCATCCTGGATCACAGCGACCGCCAGCTTGAGCCGGCCGGCGAAGGCGGATGGGCCCTTCTTCTTCGCACCATATTGGAGCAAAACCGTGTAATGCAAGAGCTTGGGCGCAGCCATGCGGGCTTGCATGCCGCGGATGAGCAACCCTGAACCGGCCTTCGCTGGCGCTAGCGCCTCTTCCAGCAACGCCAGGTCGGCCTGCAATCTTGCCAGTTCGGCTGAGGAAGCGGGCGGCGCCGCCACTGCGGCTGGGACTGCTTTCAGCTTCGCTGCCAGTTCATCGCGCTCAGCCGACACGCGCGCCAACTCCAGCTCGGCGGCCGCAAGTTGTTTGGCAACGCTAGGGCCGGACTCGCCTTTCGACACGCCGACTACCCGCTGGCCCAAGTCGACGCCCCACATCACCAGCACGCCGCCGGCGACCAGGACCGCAGCCAGGCCAAACACGCGCACCAGCAACGGCACGCGTGCCTTCTCCACGCCTGCTTCCACTTAAGGCATCAGGGCGATGGTTTGCAGGCCCAGGCCCTCATCCAGGCCGAACATCAGGTTCATGCACTGCACAGCCTGGCCGGAGGCGCCCTTTACCAGGTTGTCCTGCACCACCAGCACGATCAGGGTGTCGCCATTGTCCGGACGGTGCAGCGCCAGGCGCAGCATATTAGCGCCGCGGGTGCTGCGGGTTTCCGGGTGCGAACCCCACGGCATCACGTCGACGAAGGGCTGGTTGGAGTAGGCGTCTTCGAACAGCTTTTGCAGCGCTTCGTTGCTCACTTCCTTGGTCAGGCGCGCGTACAGGGTCGAGTGCATGCCGCGGATCATCGGGGTCAGGTGCGGCGTGAAGATCAGGTTGACCTTCTCGCTGGTATAGCGCTGCAGCTGGGCCGCGGTTTCCGGGGTGTGGCGATGGCCGCTCACGCCGTAAGCCTTGAAGTTGTCCGACGATTCGGAGAACAGGGTGCCGATTTCCGCCTTGCGGCCAGCGCCGGACACGCCGGATTTGCAGTCGGCGATCAGGTGGCCGGCATCGATCAGGCCTGCCTTCAGCAGCGGCACGAAGCCCAGCTGCATGGTGGTCGGGTAGCAGCCAGGATTGGCGATCAGCGTCGCCTTCTTGATGTCGTCGCGGTTCAGCTCCGGCAGGCCGTACACGGCTTGCTCCAGCAGCTCGGGCGCGGTGTGGTCGATCTTGTAGGTCTTTTCGAACACGGCGCGGTCCTTGATGCGGAAGTCCGCAGCCAGGTCGATCACTTTCACGCCCTTGGCCAGCAGCTCAGGCGCTTGCGCCATCGCCACGCCGTGCGGGGTGGCGAAGAACACCACGTCGCATTGGGTCAGGTCGACCTTGTCGGGCGAGGAGAAAGCGATGTTCACGCGGCCGCGCAGGGAAGGATACATCTCAGCCACCGGCAAGCCGTCCTCTTTGCGCGAGGTGATCGCGGTCAGTTCGACTTCTGGGTGTGCGGCCAACAGTCGCAGCAGTTCCACACCCGTGTAACCAGTGCCGCCGACGATGCCTACTTTGATCATGATCTCTTCCTTGCGAAGTAAAAATTATACGAGGGGGCCATTTTAAGGCAAAAATAAAAAAAGCCGCTGGAGACCAGCGGCTTTTTGTACGAGAGCGTAAAGATTAACGCTTCGAGAATTGCTTTGCGCGACGTGCTTTGCGCAGACCAACTTTTTTACGTTCAACTTCACGTGCATCGCGAGTGACGAAGCCGGCACGTGCCAGGTCGCCCTTCAGGCCTGCATCGTAGTCGATCAGTGCGCGGGTGATGCCGTGACGCACTGCACCTGCCTGGCCGGACTCGCCGCCGCCGTGCACGTTGACTTTGATGTCGAAACGTTCAACGTTGCCGGTCAGTTCCAGCGGCTGACGGATCACCATCAGGCCGGTTTCACGGGAGAAGTACTCAGCTGCTGGCTTGCCGTTCACGATGATCTGGCCGGTGCCAGCTTTGATGAACACGCGAGCAACTGCACTCTTGCGACGGCCGGTGCCGTAGTTGTAGTTACCGATCATGTCAGTTCCTTAGAATTCGAGTGCTTTAGGTTGCTGGGCAGCGTGTGGGTGGGAACCCTCAGCGTACACTTTCAGCTTCTTGATCATGGCGTAGCCCAGAGGACCCTTCGGCAGCATGCCTTTCACTGCCTTTTCCAGGGCGCGGCCTGGGAAGCGCTGTTGCATCTTCAGGAAGTTGGTCTCGTAGATGCCGCCTGGGTAACCGGAGTGACGGTAGTAGGTCTTCTCGGTTGCTTTGGTACCGGTCACGCGCAGTTTGCCTGCGTTCACGACAACGATGAAGTCGCCGGTGTCAACGTGAGGGGTGAATTCTGGCTTATGCTTGCCGCGCAGTCGGCGTGCCACTTCGCTGGCAACACGGCCGAGGACTTTGTCCGTCGCGTCAATCACGAACCAATCGCGCTGGACTTCATGGCCCTTAGCGGAAAAAGTTTTCATGTTTGAACTTTCTGTGAAAGATAAAAAACGCTCTATCGGTGGTTCCGCCCCTATGTTTCAGCGGACGCAGCCTTCTTGTTTATTTCCCGAGCGAAAAGGAAAGCTGATGATTATAGCCCGGCCCGGCCCGCAGGGTCAACCCCGCCCTGTATCGGGTTGCCGTTGCTAAGCAGATATTGCCGAGCTACTATGGAAGCCCAGAATCACAAGAGGAGACCGCCATGCGATCGCTCATGCTGGCCTCGCTGTTGGCACTGGCGCCGGCCCTTGCCCTGGCCCAGCCCGGCAAGGATTGCCACCTGCCCGGCACCGAGGAATTCCTGCGCTGCCTGCGGCTGACGGTCCCGCTCGACCACCACGCCGCCGGCGCCACGCTCAGCCTGCACGTGACCGTCGCCCCCGCCCTGCGCGAATCGGCCCGGCGCGATCCGCTGTTCCTGCTGGCCGGCGGCCCGGGCGAGGCAGGCTCCGACCTGGTGCCGCTGCTGAATACCACCTTCCGCAAGGTGCGCGCCACGCGCGACATCGTGCTGATCGACCAGCGCGGCACTGGATTGTCCGGCAAGCTTGATTGCAAACCCGGCAAGAATGCCGAAACGGCCTCGGAAGACGAACTGCTGGCCGAAACCCGCGCCTGCATCAAAGGCCTGAACAAGCGCTTCAACCTGTATACCACCGAGCAGGCGGCGCGCGATATCGAAGCCGTGCGCGGCGCCCTGGGCTATGGCCGCATCAATTTGTGGGGCGGCTCCTATGGCAGCCGGCTGGCCCAGGCCTATGCCCGCTTGTACCCCGGCAGCGTGCGCGCCATGGTCCTGGATGGCGTGGCGGCGCCCGACCAGGTGGTGCCGGCCGGCGCGCACGATGCGCAAGCGGCACTCGACGCCCTGTTCAAGCAATGCGCCGACGACCGGGTCTGCGCCACCGCTTTCCCCAGCCTGCGCTCCGAGTTCGAGGCGTTGGCGGGACGCCTGGCCAAGTCGCCTCAATCATTGACCCTGCCCGATCCGCGCACGGCCGAAGTCACCAAGGTCGAAATGACCAGCATGCGCTTCATCGGCACCGTGCATAACATCCTGTATTCGCAGGCGGACAGCCGGCGCCTGCCCTTCCTGATTCACAGCGCCTACCAGGACCGCTGGCAGCCATTCATCGCGCGCAGCAATGTGTCGCGCGACTTTTCCTCCGAGGGCGGGCCGGCCATGCCGCTGCACCTGGCCGTGGTATGCGCCGAAGACTTCCCGCGCCTGACGCCGCAACTGCTGGAACAGGACACCAAGGGATCCTTCCTCGGCGCGCCGCAGATCATGCGCATCGGGAAAATGTGCGAGACCATGTCGGTACCGGCCGTGCCTTACAAGGAGCCGGCGACGATCGAGGCGCCGGTGCTGCTGATGTCCGGCGCGCTCGATCCGGTCACGCCGCCGCGCCGCGCCGAAGCCGCACGCAAGTATATGAAAAATGCCCAGCACCTGATCGTCAAGAACGGCGGCCATATCGTGTCGCCGCTGGGGTGCATGCCGCGTCTGCTGCGCGGCTTCCTCGACCAGCCGGACACACCGTTGAAGGCGGAATGCCTCAACGAGATTCCGGCGCCGACCTTCCAGCTCAATAGCGCGGGGCCACAGCCATGATCGAAGTCCAAAACCTCTGCAAGCGCTTCGGCAAGGTGCAGGCGCTGGCCGGCGCCAGTTTCACCGCGCGCGACGGCATCATCACCGCCCTGCTGGGACCGAACGGCGCCGGCAAGACCACCTTGCTGCGCACCCTGGTCGGGTTGCTGCAGCGCGACCACGGCACCATTTCCATCGACGGCGTCGATCCCGCCATCGACCCGATGGCGGTGCGCCGCAACGTCGGCGTGCTGACCGACCAATTCGGCCTGTACGAGCGGCTGACCACGCGCGAGTACCTGCGCTACTTCGGCGAATTGAACGACATGGAAGACAGCGCGATCGAACAGCGCACCAAGGAAGTCACCGAGCTGCTGTCGCTGGAAGACATCATCGACCGCCGCGCCAAGGGCTTCTCGCAGGGCCAGCGCATCAAGGTCGCCCTGGCGCGTACCCTGCTGCACCGCCCGCGCCACCTGCTGCTCGATGAGCCAAGCCGCGGTCTGGACGTGATGAGCACGCGCGCCCTGCGCCGCGCCTTGGCCGCGCTGAAAGCGGACGGTTGCTGCGTGATCATGGCCACCCACGTGATGCAGGAGGTGATCCACTCCTGCGACGACGTGATCGTGATCGCCAACGGCACCACGGTCACGCAAGGCACGCCGCAACAGCTTTGCGAACAAGCCGGCTTGCCAAGCCTGGAAGACGCTTTCGTGCGCCTGGTGGGCACCGAGGAGGGCATCGAGCTATGAAAATGAAATTCCCCATCGTGCTGCGCAAGGAGTTGGTGGAAACCTTGCGCGACCGCCGCGCCCTCAGCCTGTTGCTGCTGTTCGTGCTGATGTATCCCATCCTGGTCGGTTTCATGCTGCACCGGCAGATCGACCGTGCCACCAAGCCTGAACGCGAAGGCGTGGAGATCGCGGTGATCGGCAGCGACCAGGCGCCGACGCTGATGAACCAGCTACGCCAGCGCAACGTGAACATCACCGAGCTGGAGCCGATGGGCGAGGAAGAGATCAGCGCCCTGGTGCGGAAGCAGACCGCGACAGCCGTGCTGCGCCTGACGCCGGAGTTCGCGGAAAACTATCACGCCATGCGCCCGGCACGCGTCGAGCTATGGTTCGATTCGGCCTCCGACAGTTCGCGCAAGATCGATGAAGTGGAATATGTGCTGCGCGACTACAGCCGCAATATCGCGAGCGCGCGCCTGCTGGCGCACGGCGTGTCGCCGGTCAATTTGAACCCGGTGCTGGTGCAGCGCTACGACGCCGGCACCAGCGCCTCGCGTTCGGCCAATACCATCAGCACCATGCTGGGCATCTTCTTCATCCCGGCTTTCATGTTCTGCATGAGCACTGCGGTGGACAGCACGGCCGGCGAACGCGAGCGGCGCTCGCTGGAAGTGCTGATGGCGCAGCCGCTGCGCCCGTCCGACCTGATCATCGGCAAATGGCTGGCCGCTTCGCTGTTGTCGATTGTCGGCATCACGCTGGAACTGGCCATTGCCCACGGCATCCTGAAATGGCTGCCGCTGGAGGAAATCGGCCTGTCCTGGCGCCTGGGCTGGCGCGACCTGGCGATGGTGTGCCTGGCCTCCGCCACCTTGTCGCTGTTCGCAGCGGCGCTGGAAATTGCGCTGGCCATCAACGCGCGCTCGTTCAAGGAGGCGCAGACCCTGGTCAGCTTCACCATGATCGTGCCGCTGGTGCCGGTGATCCTGGTGCCGATGATGAACCTGACCAATAGCTGGTGGATGTACATGGTTCCCGTGCTGTCCAACCAGACCTTGCTGCGCGAGCTGGCCAAGGGCGGCAGCATCGGCATGCTGCCCTTCCTGCAAACCTTCTTCAGCAGCCTGCTGCTGGCCATGCTGTGCGTCTGGTATACCGAGCGGCGCATGAAGAGCGAGAAATACATGATGACCGTATAATGCCCGGACGCATTTAACGGAGAGTTCAATGGAAGTTAAAGTCAGCTGGAATGGCCCATCGGGCATGAGTTTCCGCGCCCAGACCGGTTCTGGTCACATGGTTGCCATGGACGGCGCCCCGGAAGGCGGCGGCCATAACCTGGCACCGCGTCCGATGGAGATGGTGTTGCTGGGCACCGGCGGCTGCACCGCCTATGACGTGGTGCTGATCCTGAAAAAGGGCCGCGCCGATGTCCGCGGTTGCGAAGTGGTGCTGCAAGCCGAACGCGCCGAAACCGAGCCAAAGGTCTTCACCAAGATTAACTTCCACTTCGTCGTCACCGGTAAGGACCTGAAGCCGGAAGTGGTTGACCGCGCCATCACCCTGTCGCACGACAAGTACTGCTCCGCCAGCATCATGCTGGCCAAGACGGCGCAAATCACCCACACCTTCGAAATCATCGAAGCCTGAGCAGCGTTTCGGCAAAGCCCTGCCCGAACATGCGGGCGGTCTTGATGTCGCCGGCGGCGAATTCATGCGCCGCCGTTCCATGCCCGGCCTGCGCCATCATGCCGGACCACGAACCGAGGCGATTGGCCGCTTCGTCGTAAGGCACGCCCGCATGCTGCTCCGGCAGGATCGGATTGCCGGACCAGATCATCCCATGCTGCATGCAGAAGGTGAACATCGACACCAGCGTCGATTGCTTGTCGCCGGCCGGCAGCGACGACACCGTGAAGCCTCCCGCCAGCTTGCCCTTCAGTTGCTGCGTGCGCCACATTTTTCCGGTCGCGTCCATGAAGGTCTTGAACACGCCCGACACGCCGCCCAGGTAGGTCGGCGAACCAAGCAGCACCCCATCGTATTGCAGCAGCGCGTCCGGCGCCCCGGCCAGCTCCGAAGCCTTCAAGACATGCACTTCCGTTCCCGTCACGCTGGCCGCGCCCTGCGCGATGTGCGAGGCGATATGTTCCGTGTGGCCGTTGACACTGTGGTAAATGACTGCGAGTTTCTTCATTGCGAAATTCCTTTGATGAGTAAGGCGGAAAGGTAAAGGCCAAGGCCAAAGACAGTGTGATTCGCCAGGCTGCGCAGGCAGTTTTTCAGCGGCGTCGGCGTCTTGCTTGAGGCCACGCCGAGTCCCATCGAAGGCTGCATCACGAACAGCGGGGCACCCACGGTTGCCATGCCGACTGCCAGCGCTGGTCCGATGCTGGGCGCATGCAGCCAGCCCTGGCCCGCCACCGCCACCAGCGCGCCGGCAAACGCCACGCCCGTCGCGTAATGCACCAGCCATCCCAGTGCATGCTCACCGCTGACCGCCGGCGATGCGGCAATCGAGTCATGCGCGAAGCGGCCTTGCGCCAGGTGCCCGGCCCAGCGGCCGATAAAGGCCATGTTCATGGTCTTCACGCCCATGCGCTTGAGCAGCACCAGCCACAAGTCAAAAACGATGGTGGCGCCAATGCCGATGATGATGATTTCCATTGCAATCTCCCTGGTTGATGTGCACACTGTAGAAGTTGAAGTCAACTTCAAGTCAAGGAATTTTTGATGGATATCGCCGAAGTCGCGCAGCGCTCGGGCATGGCGGCCTCGACGCGGCGCTATTACGAGAAAAAAGGCCTGATCAAGCCGGCCGGCCGCCATGGCCTGCGGCGCACCTACGCGCCCGGCGTGCTTGACACTTTGGCCATCATTTCGCTCGGCCAGTCAGCCGGTCTGTCGCTCGACGAAATCGGCGCGATGTTCACGCCCGAAGGCGGCACCTCCATCGACCGCGCCTTCCTGTTGGCCAAGGCAGAACAAATCGAGGCGCTGGCCAGGCGCCTGAAGGCAATGAGCGAAGGCCTGCGCCACGCCGCTGCCTGCCCCGCGCCCAGTCATGCCGAATGCCCGAAATTCCAGCGCCTGTTGAAGGCCGCCGCTTCCGGCGCCATCGAACGCAGCCTGCGGATGTGAGAAAGCGCGCATTTTGAAAGGGTATCGAACTGCTATCCTCTTGGGTTTATCCAAAAAAAAACTCAACGGGGAAATAACAATGAAGATTCGTAACTGGGTGATTGCGCTTGCGCTGGTGCCGGTATTTGCCATGGCCGACATGACTGCCGAACAGCGCAAGGCAGAATTCAACAAACTGGATTGGCACACTGGCCCGCGCGCCGAATCCATCGCGTCCAAGGCCACGCTGAAAACGCCAAGCGACAAGATCCAGTTCCTGGACGATAAGAACTCGCGCCGCTTCCTGGAACTCACCGGCAACCTGCCGGAAGACGGCAACTACACCATCCTGGATATGGAAGGCGGCTGGTGGGCCACCTTCTCCTTCGACCAAAGCGGCTATGTGAAGGAAGGCGACAAGATCGATGCCGACGCTTTGCTGAAAACCCTGAAGGACAGCGATGGCCCGGCCAACGAAGAGCGCAAGCGCCTCGGCATGGGCGCCCTGTACACAGAAGGCTGGTACGTTCCGCCGCACTACGACGAAAAGACCAAGCAACTGGAATGGGGCCTGAAAGTCCGCTCGGATAACGGCATTTCGCTGAACTACACGATCCGCCTGTTGGGACGCAGCGGCGTGATGAGCGCGACCCTGGTGTCGTCGCCCGAAACGCTGGACGCCGACGTGGCGAGCTTCCGCAAAGTGTTGACCGGCTTCGATTACAACGATGGCGAAAAGTACTCTGAGTTCAAGCCAGGCGACCACGTTGCCGAATTCGGCCTGGCCGCGCTGGTGACCGGCGGCGCCGCTGTCATCGCCACCAAAAAAGGCTTCTGGGCTGCCGCTGCCCTCTTCCTGGCCAAGATGTGGAAACTGGTTGCGGTGGGCGGCATTGCAGTCCTGGCGGGCCTGAAGTCGCTGTTCAAAAAGAAAGAAAGCAGCAATTGAACGCACTCCACGCCGAAATCCTGCTGGTAGCGGCCATGGTGGGCCTCTACCTGTACGACTCGGCGCGGCTGCTGCATTCGAATGAAGGCGTGCTGGCGGCTACCCTGGGCGGCCGCTGGTCGCTGCATTTCGGCGCGGAGCATTACACCCTGCGCGGCAAGGAACCGTTCGTGCCGAATCCGCTGCTGCCGCACCGCCCGGTATTCCCGTTGCGCTGGAAGCAGCAGCTGCTCGCCGCAGCCCCTGCCGCGCAACGCTGGACGCCGCCGCCATTCGGCCCCTACAAAGTGCTGGCGCCGTTTGTCTGGCTGATGGCACTGGCCCTGTTCGGCCTTATTCCTGCTGGCTTGTTTTCCCGCTACGGCAACCTGGCTATCGCGGCCGGCATCTTGCTGTTCTACGTCACCGCATTCCTTGCGCTGGCCTACGTATGGTTCAAACGCAGCGCCTTGAAGCTGACCGGCCGCCAGGTCGGCGCCCTCGCATTCGAATCGCTGACCTGTCCACCGTTCGCCCTGAACCTGGTGCGCCATATCAGCTGGCACGCAGCGCCGTCCGAAGAACTGATCTCCGCCGGCCGCCGGCTGCTGCGCAAGGACGACTGGATCGCCACCTTGCCCGCCGTGATCAAACGCGTCGACAACGCCATTGAGTGGGAAAGCGAAGGCACGCCGCGTGCCCTGGCCCTGACCGAATACCAGGCATTACTCAACAGCGAACTGGGATCGGACAGCTGACGCGGAACTTTCTGCACTCGCCCCTGTCCAAGCTCAAAGCCTCCCACCGCAAACTGCGGCAGAGTCTAACCACAGTCGAGCGGGAGGGTGCAATGGACTACGAACCGAGAATCGTCAAGCTAGAGGTGACTGTGGATACTTTAAAGGAAGAGCTCACTCTTCTGCGAGGCAAAGTCGATGAACGATTTAACGAAATGCACGCAGAACAACTTCAGCTACGTAGAGACTTCGAAAAACTGATCTATTGGGTTGCTGGCCTGACAGTCACGAACTTGGTAGCGATCATCGGGTTGGTTCTGAAGGCTGCCGGCGTGTTTTAAATGTAGTAGGTGGTTGAGGTCATTACCTTCGACATGGCCTTCATCGCTAGCTGGATCGGCAGCGGGGTTTTCTCAGCCCCCATGTCTTCCGCCGCTTTGCCATGCGCGATTTCATCAACGCGCATTTGCTCGACGATGGCGCGCGACTTGGCGTCCTGCGCTGGCAATCGGTCCAAGTGGCTGGCCAGGTGTGCTTCAACCTGGCGCTCGGTCTCCACCACAAAACCAAGGCTTTGCTTATCGCCCGCCAGTGCGGCGGCCGTGCCCAGCGCGTACGCGCCAGCATAGAACAGCGGATTCAGGAAGCTCGGTTGCGAGCCCAATTCCGCCAAGCGCTGCGCGCACCAAGCCAAGTGATCTTCTTCCTCTCGGCTGGCCTTATCGAAAGCCGCACGCGCCTCGTCGCTCCTGGCAAAGCGCGCCTGCGAGTTGTACAGTGCCTGCGCCATCACCTCGCCCACATGGTTCACCCGCATCAAGCCCGCGCTATGGCGGTGCTCCTGCTCCGTCATCTCCGCATCCGCCGCATGCACCGCCGGATTCGGGCGCGATGCCGAGTGCACGCCAGCCAGCACACGCAAGGCCTTGTCGGCGCCAGTAATGAAACGGTCGAGAGGGTTATGGTAGCGGTTCATGGCGATCTATCCAGCTTGTTCGGAAAGCCACATTATAGGACTTCCTCAAGCGCGGCACACGCGCACTGCGATTCCCGATTGTTGCGCCAGCTCGACCGCATGACGGGTGCCTCGAGCACAGCCAGGTGTATCGAAGTCCGCATGGAACGCCAGCACCAAGTCCACGCCCATCTCGAGCATCCGCACGTTCAGGCCTTTCCAGCCTTCTCCCGGAAATGCCTTGTAATCGGCGCGGTTCTTTTTCATCGGAACGACCTCGAAGCCCAGCTCGCGGGCCACCGAAATCGCCACCGCATCAATACCTGGCGTATCGCCGGTAATGACTGTTCCAACCCTGCCCAGCGCGCTCAACTCGCGCCGGATCGCCTGGTCGTCATGCCATGTCGTGGCCCCCGTGATCAAAACGCGCACAGGACTCTCCGGCACGCCCATTACGAACCCTCGCGAAGAATACGTTGTTTTTCCAGCCAGTCGGCAACGGGGCCGCGGGCGTCGATCTTGGAGATATCCTTTGCCACGCCCAGGTTCAGGCCAAGCAGGAAGGGAATCGAATCCACCGGCACCTCCGGCAGGTAGTCGGCCATGGCGCGCATGAAGCGCGGCGACTCCAGCACCTCCACCACCTTCGCGCCGCTCATGAACTGCAGGATGCTGGTCATGCTGTGCCCACCGCCAATCGAGCGGTACACGAAGCGGTTGAACGCTTTGTCCAAGGCCTTGAAGTCAAGCTGCTCCTTGGTCATCAGGCTGGCCAGGTAATACAGCCCGATCGCGGTGCGGAAAAAGCCGCTGGACTCGCTCGCCGTCAGGCCGCAACGGGTCACGGTCAGGATCTTTTCCTGCACTAGCGCGTCAAGTTTTGAATGGTGTACTTGCATTGCTAGGAACTATATAGCAGTTTTGTCCAGATTTGTTCCTTGCGCGGGGGTATCAACCTTGTTACCCTTGAAACTTTAGTGCTAAACCAACGCCGAAAGCGCACTTTTCGTTCCCCGGAAAGTGCATCCTGGGGCGCTGAATGTGCGGGCTATCGCATGCGGGCAACCGATATGTCGCGCATTCAATACAATGCCATCATGTGAAAAGGGGTTAGCGGAGCCACCATGCAATTGCGCATCAAGAATTTATCAAAGACCTATGCCAATGGGGTCGTCGCGCTCGACAATGTGTCGCTGACCATCCCGTCCGGCATGTTCGGCTTGCTGGGCCCCAATGGCGCCGGCAAGTCGACCCTGATGCGCACCTTGGCCACCCTGCAGGAATGCGATTCCGGCTCGGTGTTTTTCGGCGACCTCGATGTGCTGGATGAAAAGGACGACATTCGCCGCCTGCTGGGCTACCTGCCGCAGGATTTCGGCGTCTACCCGAAAGTCACCGCTTATGAAATGCTGGATCACTTCGCGATCCTGAAAGGGCTGTCCAACCGGTCCCGCCGCCGCGAAGTGGTCGACGGCCTGCTGCAGCAAACCAACCTGTTTGAAGTACGCAACCAGCGCCTGGGCGGCTTCTCCGGCGGCATGCGCCAGCGCTTCGGCATCGCGCAAGCCCTGCTGGGCGACCCGAAACTGATCATCGTCGACGAGCCGACCGCCGGCCTGGACCCGCAGGAACGCGTGCGCTTCCACAACCTGCTGTCCGATATCGGCGAAGACCGCACCGTGATCCTGTCGACCCACATCGTGTCCGACGTGGCCGACCTGTGTGCAAATATGGCAATCATCAACAAGGGCCAGCTGATGGTGGCTGGCGCCACCCAGCAACTGATCGATGATGTGAGCTGCAAGATCTGGGCGCGCTTCATCGACAAGAAGGAGCTGGCCTACTTCCAGCAACGCCATGCCGTGATCTCGACCCGCCTGATGTCCGGCCGCACCCTGATCCACGTCTACAACGACGACGATCCGGGCGACGGCTTCGAGGAAGCGCTGGGCGACCTGGAAGACCTGTACTTCGCGACCATCCTCGGCCGCCACGACGTCAGCAAAGCCTGCGACTGACCGGGGCCGCCATGTTCGCCATCGCCCTCTTTGAAGCGAAACAGCGCCTGAAGCTGTTCTCGACCTGGGTCTACTTCGGCATGTTCCTGCTGCTGGCCGTCCTGTGGATGGCAGCTGCCGGCGGCGTGTTCAAGGAAGCCATCGTCAGCTTCGGCGGCCGCGTGTTCATCAACGCGCCGCGCTCGATCATGCTGACCTCTTCCTTCCTCGGCTGCATGGGCGTGATCATCATCGCCGCCATGATGGGGCGCTCGGTGCAGCAGGACTTCGAGTACGAAACGCACCACTTCTTCTTCTCCGCCCCGATCCACAAGTTCCAGTACATGCTGGGCCGTTTTCTCGGCGCCTGGCTGGTGCTATGCGTGGTGTTTGCCTCGATCCCGTTGGGCGTATGGCTTGGCACGCAGGTGCCGGGCATCGATCCAGAACGCCTTGGCCCCTTCAATCTGCTGCACTACCTGCTGCCTTACGCGCTGTCGCTGCTGCCCAACCTGTTCATCTTCGGCGCCATTTTCTTCGTGCTGGCGGCGCTGACGCGGCGCATGCTGCCGGTGTACGTGTCGAGCGTGGTGATGCTGGTCGGCTATATCGTGGCGCCGGGCCTGGCGCGCGACCTTGACTACAAGACGCTGGCGGCGCTGATCGACCCCTTCGGCACCACCGCCGTGATCCGCCTCACCGAATACTGGCCGATCGCCGAGCGCAATGTACGCCTGGTGCTGCCGGAAGGCGTGTTCCTGCTGAACCGCGCGATCTGGTCTTCCTTCGCCCTGGTGGCGCTGCTGCTTGGCTACTGGCGCTTCCACTTCGTCAGCACGGTCGACAGCGGCGCCGCGGCGCGCACCGATAGCGACCTGCCGGCCAACCTGACCCAGGTTGCCGCTTCGACCAATGAGAAGCCGGACTTCAAGGCGCGCAGCCTTGGCCTGCTGCTGTTGCGTTTCAGCTATTTGAACCTGCGCGAGACCACCAAGAACATCTACTTCTTCGTCATCGTGCTGGCCGGCGTGCTGACCATGTTTGCCGGCTCGCTGGACATGGGTTCGATGTACGGCACCGGCACCTACCCGGTCACTTACCTGGTGCTGGAAATGGTGACCAACACCTTCTCGCTGTTCATGCTGGTGGTCACCACCTTCTACGCCGGCGAAATGGTGTGGCGCGAGCGCGAGCATCGCATGTCGCAGATGCTGGACGCGCTGCCGGTGCCCAGCTGGCTGCCCATCCTGTCCAAACTGTTTGGCCTGATCGGGGTGCAGGCGCTGCTGCTGTTCATCGTCATGCTGGTCGGCATGTCGATCCAGCTGTTCCGCGGCTACTTCAACCTGCAGCCCGGCCTGTATTTCGAATGGCTGTTCACCGTGCAGCTTCCGGCCTGCGCCCTGATCGCCGTGCTGGCGATTGCCACGCAGGTGCTGGTGAACCACAAATACGTGGCCTATTTCGTGATGATCATCTACTACGTGGCCACCATCACCTTTGCCGCCCTGGGCCTGGACCATCCGCTGCTGATGTACGGGGTAACGCCGGAACTGCCCTACTCCGACATGAACGGCTTCGGCCACTTCATGGCGCGCGAACGCTGGTTCGAACTGTACTGGGCCGGCGCTGCCGTGATGCTGATGGTGCTGACCGTGGTGTTCTGGCCGCGCGGCACCAACGAAGAATGGCGCCAGCGCGTCAGCCTGGCGCGCCACGCCCTGACGCTGCCGGTGCTGGGCGCCTTTGGCTTTGGCCTGGCCCTGTTCCTCGGCGCCGGCGGGGTGCTGACTTACAACCTGTGCGTCAACAACTTCAAGACCCCGTATGGCCGCGACTCCTTGCGCGCCGACTATGAGCGCAAGTACAAGCAGGTGCTGCAAGCGGCACAGCCGCGCATCGTCGACGTGCGCCTTGGCCTGGACATGTATCCGGAACAGCGCATGCTCAAAGTGAAAGGCTGGTACCAGCTCGAGAACAAGACCCGGCAGCCGATCAGCACCATCTACGTGCAGCAGGATACCGACGCCGACCTGCAGCCCTTGCAATTCGGCCGCAAGGCCTTCCGCGTGCTGAACGACACGGAGCTGGGCTTCTACAGCTATCGCCTGGAGCAGCCGCTGCAACCGGGCGAAAAGATCACACTGGACTTTGCGTTGAGCTACGAACCGAAGGGCATCTTCAACCTCGGCAAGACCACGCCGGTGATGAACAATGGCACCTTCTTCAACAACACCGTGCTGCCGCACATCGGCTACCAGCGCCACGCCGAACTGACCGACCCACGCGACCGCAAGAAGCATGGCTTGCCGGCGCAGGAGCGCAAGCTGCCGCGCGACGATCCGAAAGGCTTGTCCAGCAACTACCTGGGCGCGGATGCCGACTGGGTCGGCTTTGAAGCGACGCTCGGCACTTCCGGCGACCAGACTGCCGTGGCGCCAGGCTCGCTGGTGAAGGAATGGCGCAAGAATGGACGCCGCTATTTCCACTACAAGATGGAGCAGCCGATCCTGAATTTCTACGCCTTCCAGTCGGCGCGCTATGCGGTCAAGCATGACTGGTGGCAGGACGTGGGCATCGAGATCTACTACCAGCCCGGCCACGAATATAACCTGGACCGCATGGTCAAGGGCGTCAAGGACTCGCTCGACTATTACACGCGCAACTTCAGCCCTTACCAGCACAAGATCGTGCGTATCGTGGAGTTCCCGCGTTACGAGCGTTATGCCCAGTCGTTCCCGAACACGATTCCGTATTCGGAAGCAGTAGGCTTCATCGCCCGCGTGGACGACAAGAACCCGAAAGACATCGACTACCCGACCTACGTCACCGCGCACGAAGTGGCGCACCAATGGTGGGCGCACCAGCTGGTGGGCGGCAACACGCGCGGCGCCACCGTGCTGAGCGAAACCCTGGCCGAATACTCCGCCCTGATGGTGATGAAGAGAAGTTTCGGCCCGCAACGCATGCGCCGCTTCCTGCGCTATGACCTGAACAAATACCTGTTCGGCCGCGCCACGGAAAACAAGAAGGAGCTGCCGCTGGCCGATAACGAAGACCAGGGCTACATCCATTACCACAAGGGCAGCCTGGCCATGTACCTGCTGGCCGATATCGTGGGCGAGGCCAAAGTCAATGAATTGCTGGCGGAGCTGCTGCGCAAGTATTCCTACCACGGCGACCCATATCCAAGCGTGACGGTGCTGGTGGATGGCCTGCGCCGCATCGTGCCGCCGGAGCAGGCCTACCTGGTGGACGACCTGTTCAACTCCATCGTCCTGTTCGACAACCGCATGGTGGCTGCCACCGCCGAGAAACGGGCAGACGGCAGATACGATGTCACGCTGACCGTGCACGCGGCCAAGCTGCGCTCCGACGAACTGGGTGCGGAAAAGGAAATTCCGCTGCACGACCTGATCGAGATCGGCGTCGACGACAAGGACGGCAATACCCTGCTGCGTGAACGCAAGCTGGTCGAGCGCAACGCATCGACCTTCAAAGTGGTCGTCAACGGCCGCCCGGCTAAGGCAGGCATTGATCCGGACAATAAGCTGATCGACCGCAAGCCGGACGATAACCTGGGCAATGTGGAAATCTCGCGCTGAGATGCGCTGAGTTGCGCTAAGGTGCGCCAAGGGTTAGGCAACGCACTTTGTGTCCCGCCCATGCTTGTTAAGCTTTCCGCAAATGAAAGCGAGGCAAACATGGGCATCCTAAGCAAGATTTTCCACAAGATTTTCCCGTCGTCGCATCAAGAGGCCGCCCCATCGCCGGCCTCTGGTGCGCCCTCTACCGCGCCTGGCGGGCCCGCCGCAACGCCGGCGCCCATGCCGACCCAGCCTGCGCCGGCGCCCGCCGCAGTGGAGCCAGTCGACGTCGAAGCGATCCTCAATGCGAAAGCCGCCCAGGCCGGCCAGCCGCTGAACTGGCGCAGCTCGATCGTCGACCTGCTTAAGCTGCTGGACATCGACTCCAGCTTGCAGGCCCGCAAGGAACTGGCGCAGGAGCTGCACTACACCGGCGACACCGGTGACTCCGCCGCCATGAACATCTGGCTGCATAAGCAAGTGATGCACAAGCTGGAGGAAAACGGCGGCACAGTGCCCGCCGAGCTGAAGGGGTAAAATGGCCGGATGAATCCCATCCGACGCGCGCTTGCCGGCGCCTTACTGGCAACCTGCACCCTGCCGCTGCTGCCCTTGCATGCCGCGGACAAAACCTACGGCACCCACGGCATGGCGCTGTTCGGCGGGCAGGAAGGCTTGTATGCCTCCCACCTGCCGATGTTCCATGCGCCGCACGAGTACCAGGTCATCTTGCAAGTCCATATTGCCGATCCGGCCACCGATGCCGCCTTGCGCCAGCGCCTGGACGGCAAGGACGCGCTGTGGACCATCGACCCGGAGAAATTCGAGCTGAGCACCCTGGCGCCGGAAGCCAAGGCGCCGCGCAAGGAGTTCAAGGCCGATCTGGTGCAGGGCCATTTCGAACGGGGCGGCAGCACCCAGTACAAGCATGCGAAGGTAGTGATCGACAAGGTGCTGGTATTCCGCCAGCTGGACGACAAGCCGGCCAACGCCAGCATGTCGCGCTACATGCAAATCGGCAGCGGCGCGCAGCGCTTCCTCGTCAAGGAAATTGACAGCCGCCCCGACTTCGACCATATCGTGTCTTACCACGCCGCCCCCGGTGCACCGACCGCTGCGGTCCAGGTGCGCAAATGGGGCTTGCAAGCCGCCGGCAACGACGCCCTGGCGATGGCGCTGAAAACCAAGATGGCTGCCATCGGCGGCACCATCTACTTCGAAACCGAAGACCTGAAATGAGCGTACCGCAGGCATACGAAGGGCTGTGGCGCCGCAAGGGCATCTGGCGTACCAACGGCAGCAGCGACCTGGTGACGCCGGTCTGGTGGTTCCAGGCCGCCGACTTCCATATCGACCTGCGCATACCGGTCGACCGCAAGGCCATGACAGGCTTCGCCGGCACCACGGTGGTCGAGGGCGAGCGCTGCGAATGGCGCCCCGAAATCGCCTACCCCTTCGTCAGCCCGGAACTTGACGCGGGTTTCATGCGCTTCGACAGCGACGATGCGCTGCACGAGGCGGGCGTGGACGGCAGTTACAAGGAAGATTGGTGGCGCGAAGCCGGCGGACCGGCAACGTCCAACCGCACGGTGCTGGAAGATGGCCGCATCCAGTATGAAATCGCCTGCGGCGAGTTCCTCGCGCGCGCAACGGGCAAGCCGCACAAGGCAGCCGACATCACGATCTGGCGCCAGACGCCGGGCGGGCCGTGGCGCATCATTGCATCCACCACGGCGGCACGCGAAAACGTGATCGTCGAAACGCCTTAAAGGCTCAGCAGGCTGCCGCTGCGGAACGGCTTGTTGCCCGCGATCTTGGCCACGTTCATGCCGCGGATGATGTAGCGGTGCGACAGGCGCGTGAACAGCACCCCATCCACTTCCGACTTCAGATGCGTGGTGTCGCCGCTGACCGGGTCTATCAGGTCGGCGATCACTTCGCCAGCGCGCACCAGCGCGCCGACTTCCTTCAGGTAGACCAGCAGGCCCGCATGTGGTGCGTCCAGGCGCTGGGTGCCTTCCAGCGGCATCGGCGTGCAGCCCTGCTCCGGCACCTTGACTTCGCCCGCATCGACGATGCCGCGCACGTGCAGGTAGCCGATGATCGCGTCGGCATCGCGTGCCGCCAGTTCATAGTTGACTTCCACTTCGCCGCGCAGTTCGACCGTCGCCGCCATGCAGGCGGATGGAATCGGGTAGCCGGGACCGAAGTGTTCGGCCAGGTCCCACCACAGGCGGCTGCAGGCCTCGTCGAACGGCTCGCCGCCGGCGCCGGTTGTGTGCAGCACTGCGCAAGCGCCCATCAGGTTGGCCAGCGGCTGCGCGCTTTCGCACAGCGAGGTGCCGACGTACAGGTGCAGTGCGCCCTCGTTCTCGCAATGCAGGTCGAGCACGATGTCGGCGTCGATGGCCATCGCAAACAGTGCCTTCTTGAGCGTGGCGGCATCCGAGTTGGGCTGCCATTGCCCGGCCAGCTCGCGCAGGTGGCGGCGGATGGTGCGCACGTTGGCGTCGGCATCGCTGCCCAGTTGCCCCTTCAGGAGGGTCGTGAGCTGCGCGAAATAATGCGGGTAGCCGCGGTTGAAATTGATGCCGGTGCTCAGGTCGAAACGCCCGAACGGACGTTCGTTGATGACTTGCGCCAACCCGATCGGGTTGGCCGCCGGCACCAGGATCACTTCGCCCTTCACCTTGCCTGCCGCTTCCAGCGCCTGCAGGCGCTGGCGCAGCTGCTGCGCCACCAGCATGGCCGGCACCTCGTCGGCATGCAGCGCCGCCTGGATATAGGCCTTGGGGCCGCCCGGCTTGCCAAAGTGGTAGCTGGTCAGTTCGTACTGCGCCGTGCCATGGGGCGCGGAGAGCGGGTGCTTGATGGTATCCATGTCTGTCATCCTACCAGTTCATGAGGCAAGGCGGCACCAGCAACACCAGCGCCAGGACGAGGTAAATCAACTGCAACGGCACCATCCAGCGCGCCCAGGTCAGCCACGGAATGCGCGCCAGCGCCAGCACGCCGACCGTGATACCGGACGTCGGGATCATCGGCGTGGTGAACTCGCCGAACTGGAAAGCCAGGATCGCCGTCTGGCGCGAGACGCCGACCAGGTCGGCCAGCGGTGCCATGATCGGCATGGTCAGCGCGGCCTGGCCGCTGCCGGAGTGGATGAAGAAGTTGATCACCGACTGGATCAGGAACATCTTCTGCGCCGCAAAGACTGGCGAGGAAGATGCCACCAGCGGCATCAGGCCATGCAGCATGGTATCGATGATATGGGCGTCGCGCGCCAGCACCATGGTGCCGCGGGCCAGCGCAATCACCAGGCCGGTGCCGACCAGGTCTTTGGCACCCTGCACGAAGGCGGCCACCGCCTCGTCGGAATCGAGGCGGCCGATCAGGGCCACCACGATGGTCATGGCCAGGAACAGCGCGCCGATCTCTTCGATGAACCAGCCGAACTTCACCACGCCGAACACCATGCCGCCCAACGAAGCGGCGAAGACCCACAATACCAGGCGATGGCGCGCGGTCATGCCTTCAAAGCCGCCGAAATCGACCACGCCTTCGGCGCGCTTCTCGATGTCGAGCAGGTAGGTCGGGCTCTTTTCCGGGTGACGCTTGATGCGCGCGGCATACCACATCAGGAAGATGATGGTGACGGCGGTAGCAATGAACCACACGATCACGCGGTAGCCGATGCCGGAGAATAGCGGCACGCCCGCGATGCCTTGCGCGATGCCGACGTTGAACGGGTTGAGAAAAGCGGCGCAGAAGCCGACCTGCGAGCCGAGGAAGGGAATCGATACGCCGGTGATGGTGTCATATCCAAGCGCCAGTGCCAGCGGCACGAAGATCAGGATGAAAGGGATCGCTTCCTCGTTCATGCCGAAGGTGGCGCCGCCGATCGAGAACAGCGTGACGAACACCGGGATCAGGGCCACGCGCACCAGGTTCGAACGCGAGTGCGCCTTGGCGATCGACTTGATCATGGCGTCGATGGCCTGGGTCTTGTGCAGCACGTTGAAGGCACCGCCGGTCAACATCACAAATCCGATGATCAGTCCTGCTTCCGCGAAGCCCTTGATCGGCGCCATCAGCAACGCCGCCAGGCCCTGCGGCTTACTCTCGATGTAGTGGAAAGTGTCCGGGTCGACCAGTTGCTTGCCGTTGACCAGATGGGTCTCGTACTTGCCGCCCGGGACCAGCCAGGTCGCCAGCGCGATCAGCGCCAGGATCATGAACAGCAGGACGAAGGTATTGGGGAGTTTGAGCTTCTTCATTGGTTCGGCAACAGGTAGTTGCAGCTTTGGTCGGCCGGGTCGCGGGCCAGGATGCGGTCGTACAGGCCGGCGCGCTCGGTGACGGTGCGCTCGACGTCTTCCTGTAGCAGCAGGCGCGCGGCGACCTGGCGTGCGGCGGCGGCGCGGGTGGCGGCGATGAAGGCGTCGCGATTGGCGTAGCGGGCCTGAAGGCTGGGGCGCGGATCGTTGGCGGCCTTGCGTTCGGCTTCAGTGCGGGCGAATGGGACGAAGCTGCCGTCGTAGCGCGAGGTAGCCCAGGCGAAGCCTGTCTCCGGTGCGCGCAGGTTCCAGCCGGTGTGGGTGCCCAGCGGCGCCTGCATCTCCACCAGGCGCACCCCGCCGCGGTCGTTGCCGTCGGCATCCGGCGCCGGAACACGGGTTTCGAAAGCCATCTTCTGCGCCGCCGGCACCATGTCGGCAATGCCTTGCGACAGGAAGCGCGCGCCGTGGTCGAGGCGCGGCTCGCGCAGGTTCTGTTCCGGCGGCGTCAGGCCCGGCACGGCGGGGAAAGCCTTACGGTAAGCCTCGACCGAAACCAGGGTGCCGTCTTCCAGGCGCGGATAGGCGCTGGCTGGAGGCGGCGTGCCTTTGCTGGTCCAGCCGTCCAGCGCCAGCATCAGGGCGCGCAACGGCAGGTAGTAGTTGGTGGGCGAAACGCAGGCCGTGAATGGGGCGCGGGTGGGCGAGCGGCCGACGTAGTGCTGGGCGCCCATCAGGCCGTACACGCGCACATTGGGTGCCGGTGCGGCGTCGCCCACACCGTCCGGCGCGGTGGTCAGCAGCGAGGCGCCGCGGTTCCAGAATTCCGCCGAGGTGTTGGCGATCAGGAGCTTGGGAACGCGGCCATGCTTGTCCTTCGCGTGATCCAGCGTGGAAGCCACGCGCCCGGTCACCGGATCGCGCGTCGGGGTGCTGGTAAACGGGAAGGAATCGGTCGGGTAGTCGTGCTCTTCCAGCATCGAGGGGTGGCGCGTGACTTGCACGAAGCGGCTGTTGAAGCCGCCCGATCCGCCCGCGCCGGGCACTTCCAGCAAGGCGCCATCAAACACCATGCGGCCTTGCTCGTCGAGATTCAGTCCGTCATGCAGCATGCGGCCGATCAGGCGCGCCGACTGGCTGTAGCCGAACATCAGCACCGTCTTGGGCAGCGAAGCGCCTTCGACCTGGTTCTCGCGGAAATACGCCAACAGGTCGCGGATACCGGCCAGGCCGGCGCCGGTCACGCGCGGATCTTTCGCCTCATAGCGCACTTCATAGATGGTGCCGGGCTGGAAGCCGCCCTGCAGCTTGATGCGGCCCGGGCCGCCCGGCTGCTCCGGCGCCACGAATTCCCAGCGATTGCGCTCGACCGGGCGGCGCATGTCGCCCTGGCGGGTGCGCTCCGTCAGCACGGCTTCCGGGTCGTTCGGGGTGGCTGGCTCGTAGCCGATGCCGCGCAGGCCGGCGTAGCTTGCCACCTCCGTGGCGGCGTCGACGATGAACTCATTGGCCGACATGCCACGCGGGCCTTTTACCACGGGCGCCTTGAAGACCAGCGGCCGCACGCCGGCCGGCGATGGCGCCACGTCCCAGGTCCAGGCCGAGAACAGCATGCTGAAACCATGCCGCATCATGAAGCCGTCGCCGGCATCTTCCGCCGTGGTAGGGTCGTTGTTCTTCGGTGCCTTGCCATTCAGCTGGCCGAGCACGACGATGTTGCCGCGGTTGTTGACGTCGTACACCAGGGTGCCGGTCTTGCCGCTCGCAGGACGCAGCAGCACGAACTCGCTGGAGAAGCGCACCATGCCGCGCTTGTCGCGCGGCGCGCGTTTCAGGTCGACGATAGGCAGGTTGGCGGAGGCCTTGGGGTTGAGCGAGAAGTAGGCGATGCCGCGCAGCTTTTCGTACTCGCCGGCTTCGCCGAACTTGACGCCCGGCGCGAACGGCACGCGTTCGGTGATCTCGATGCGATCGACTGCGGCCTGCGATGCGCCGGCTACAAGCATGGTGGCAGCAATCGCCGCCCAGCGGGATTTCTTCATGTACTCGAACAAAGTAAAACGGGACCGCGCGGGTCCCGTTGGTTTATTCCGCTGCCGCGGTTTTCTTGGCAGCTGCCTTTTTCGCTGCCGGCTTTTTGGCTGCAGCTTTTTTGGCTGGCGCCTTTTTGGCTGGTGCTTTTTTGGCGGCTGCTTTCTTGGCGGCCGGCTTGGCGGCTGCCGGTGCTGCCTCGGCCGCGCCTTCCGCGCCGTCGCCCTTCGCTGCCGTTTTCTTGGCCGCGCCCGGCTTGGCCTTGCGCTCTTCAAACTCGAAGCTGATCTTGCCGTCCTTGCCGCGTACCAGGAAGGCCTTGAACGGCCGGCGGGTACGCTGCGAGATGAAGCCCGGCAGCAGGTCGGTCTTGCCTTCGTTGAGCAGCTTGGCCATCTGCTCCGGCAGGATCTCCTGTTGCAGGATGATGCGGCTGGAACGGAAGTCGCAAGTCTTTGGCTTGGCTACCTGGTTTTCGCAGGTATAGGCCAGGCCCATCTCGTACACGCCGCCGGCGCATTTCGGGCACGGGCCAAGCGAAGTCTGTCCGGTGAAGTCGACGCCTTCGCCGTCTTCCCCTTCCTCATCGTTCTGGCCGAAGTCGAACTCCAGCTTGAAGTTCTTGATTTCCTCGTCCTTCACGATGCGCAGGATCGCCGCGAACGGACGGCCCATCTTCGAGCGGAAGCCTTGCAGCGGCCCGATGGTACGGTCGCGCAGCAGTTGTTCCACTTCCTCGATTTCGAACTGGCGGCCGCCAGGCACCTTGGTCATCGAGAACTCGCACTTGGTGCAGGCGAAACGGCGGTAGTTTTCCTTGACCACGCCGCTGCAGTTCGGGCACGGCGTCTGGAGCGTCGCGTAATCGCCTGGGATGGTGTCGTTATCGTATTCCTTGGCGCGCTTGACGATGATCTGGGTCATCTGGGCGATTTCACGCATGAATTCTTCACGCGAGATCTTGCCCTTCTCCATCTGCGACAGCTTGTATTCCCACTCGCCGGTCAGTTCCGGCGCGGTCAGTTCGCTGACACCCAGCCCGCGCAGCAGCGTCATGAGCTGGAACGCTTTCGCGGTCGGCATCATCTCGCGGCCTTCGCGCAGCAGGTATTTCTCGCCCAGCAGGCCCTCGATGATGGCTGCGCGGGTGGCCGGCGTACCCAGGCCCTTGCCGGCCATGGCGTCGCGCAGTTCGTCGGAGTCGACCAGCTTGCCGGCGCCTTCCATTGCCGACAGCAGCGTCGCTTCGGTATAGCGTGCAGGCGGTTTGGTCACCAGGCCGTTGGGCGTGACTTTCTCGGTCAGGACTTTTTCGCCCTTGGCCACCGGCACCAGGTTGCCGCCGCTGCCTTCCTTCTCGTCGTCGCCCGCGGCATCCTTGCCGTAGATCGCCAGCCAGCCCGGATTGGTCATCACCTTGCCTTCGGTCTTGAACTGGTGGCCGGCGACTTCGGTGAAGCGGGTGGTGACCAGGAATTCCGCGGCCGGGAAGAACACCGCCATGAAGCGGCGGGTGACCAGGTCGTACAGCTTCTGTTCCGGTTCGCTCAGGTTCTTCGGCACGATGCCGGTCGGGATGATCGCGAAGTGGTCGCTGATCTTGGTGTTGTCGAAGATGCGCTTGTTCGGCTTGACCCAGCCCTTGTCCAGGATCTGCTTGGCGAACTGGTTGTAGTTATTGCTTCCCTTGAGAACCTCCAGCGTATCCTTCACGGTCGGCAGGTAGTCTTCCGGCAGGTGGCGCGAATCGGTACGCGGGTAAGTCAGCACCTTGTGCTTTTCGTACAGCGCCTGCGCCAGGCCCAGGGTGTTCTTGGCCGAGAAGCCGAAGCGCGAGTTGGCTTCGCGCTGCAGCGAGGTCAGGTCGAACAGGCCGGGCGACATCGAGGTGGTCGGCTTGGACTCCTCGGTGACGTTGCCTTGCTTGCCCCGGCAAGCCAGCGCGATCGTATCGGCGGCGGTCTTGCTCCACAGGCGCTCCGCGCGCTTCTCCGGATCGTTCTCGTCTTTCTTGAAGCTGGTGTCCAGCCAGCGGCCTTCATAGATGCCGGCGGCGCACACGAACTCGGCGCGCACTTCCCAGTAATCGCGCGAGACGAAGCTCTTGATCTTCTCTTCGCGCTCGACCACGATCGACAGGGTCGGCGTCTGCACGCGGCCCACGGTGGTCAGGTAGAAGCCGCCCTCTTTCGAGTTGAAGGCAGTCATGGCGCGGGTGCCGTTGATGCCGATCAGCCAGTCCGCTTCCGAGCGGCAGCGCGCGGCATCGGCCAGCGGCAGCATTTCGTCGTCGCTGCGCAGGTGGGTGAAGCCGTCGCGAATCGCGGTCGGCGTCATCGATTGCAGCCACAGGCGCTTGACCGGCTGCTTGGCTTTCGCATTCTGCGCGATCAGGCGGAAGATCAGTTCACCTTCGCGGCCCGCGTCGCATGCGTTGATCAGGGTGGTGACGTCCTTGCGCTTGATCAGCTTGTTCAGCACCTTGAGGCGCGATTCGGTCTTGGCGATCGGGTTCAGCGCAAAGTACGGCGGGATCATCGGCAAATGGGTGAAGGTCCATTTGCCGCGCTTGACGTCGTGCTCTTCCGGCACGGCGATTTCCAGCAGGTGACCCACCGCGGAAGACAGCACGTAGTCGTCGGATTCGAAATACTCATCGTGCTTGCTGAAGCCGCCAAGGGCTTTCGCGATGTCGTTCGCGACAGAAGGTTTCTCAGCGATGATGAGGGCTTTACTCATATTTATAGTTCTCGTCGGTGTATGCGGCAGCGCGCATAATACAACATTCGCAAGTAAGCGCTGGCTTGCGGCTTCGTATGAAAGCCACAATGCTGCAAATATTATTACGGAAACGGCCGGCGTTGGGCAACGCCGGCAAGAGTGTGCTTAGTGCAACAGGCGCGGCGCCTGGTCTTCTTCGGCGCCAAACAGGTCGTCGAACATCAGGGCGTCCGGCTCCTTGCCCTGGCTCCACAGCAGCATCAGTACGATGATCTTCAGCTTGCCCAGCGACACCGGGGCCTCGTCCAGCGCCAGGGCGCGTTCGATGACGATTTCCCGTTGCAACGGGGACAGCAGGCCGGCGCTCTCCAGGAACTGGATGAAACCGACAGCAGGGGCGCCCAGTACGTCCAACTCCTGGCGCACGTAGAAGCGCGTGCCAGAAGATGCGGCCGTCAGCGACTGCTCGACGCCAGCCATGGCGGCGAGGTCATTCAGCCAGACCAGCGCCTCGGAAATCTCGACGTCGTCAAAACCGACTGCGGAGAGTTTCTTTGCCAATGCTGCGGGTTCAGGGCAGGCATCAGGGCGGTAATAGGTCTCGTACAGGTAAACCAGGATGTCAAACATGGCGCTACTTTAGCAGCATCTGTGAGCCGGGCACAAGCATAACGGCGGTTCAGGAGCCTTTCAGGCGCTGGAAAGCGCCGCCCGGCAGCCTTTCCACCACACCCGCCAGCTCGAGGGCAAGCAAGCTTGCCTGCATGTCACTTGGCGGAAGTTGCAACCTTATAGCAAGCTCATCGGCGCCGATCGGATCATGGCCGAGGGCGGCCAACAACCAGCCCGCCGCCTGGTCCATTTGCACCGCCGCCTGGTCCGGCATGGCCAAGCCCAGGTCTTCCATCAGGTGCTCGGGCGTGGCGACCAGGCGCGCGCCTTCCCTGATCAGCGCATGGCAGCCGACCGATTGCGGCGACAAGATGGAGCCGGGCAGCACGAACACTTCGCGGCCGGCGTTGATAGCCGCATGGGCCGTGATCAGGGAGCCGGAGCGCGCGGCCGCTTCGATCACCAGCGTGGCGCGGGTCATGCCCGCGATGATGCGGTTGCGAATCGGGAAGTGCTCGGCCCGCGCCGCCGTGCCAAGGACAAATTCGCTGAGCAGGCAGCCCTGTTCCGCGATGCGGTGCGCCAGGGCCGCGTTGCGGCGTGGGTAGATGCGGTCGATGCCGGTGCCGATCACGGCCACGGTACGGCCCGGCCCTTCCAGGCCGCCTTCGTGCGCGGCAGCATCGATGCCAAGGGCCAGGCCGGAGACCACCGTCATGCCGGCATCGCTCAGCACCCGTGCGAACTGGCGTGCGTTGGAGCGGCCTTGCACGGTGCCGTTGCGAGCGCCCACTACCGCGACCGACTCGCACTGGAGCAGCGCCAGCTCGCCTTTGGCGTACAGCAGCAGCGGCGGATCGGCGATGTGCCGCAAGGTCGGCGGGTACTCCGGGTCGCCGAACAGGACCAGGTGATTGCCGGGCTGCGCAGCCCACGCCAGGGAAGCCTGCGCCATGGCGCGCAGGCGCTCGGGCATGGGGCCGGCAAGGCAGCGTGCCGCCGCAATCGAGATGTCGTCTTCGTCATCGCCGGCCGGGCGCTGCCCGCTACGCACGATGCCGGCATCGGCGTGGTCCAGCATGCGCAATGGCAGCGGCGCGGCATCATCCTGTGCGGGTGGCGCGGCGAGGCGGGCATTGGCGGCGGTGAAGACGGCTTGGGGAGAGAGGTACTGCTGGAGCAGCTTGCTGGCTGCGTGGCGGCCGACGCCTGGCGTGTTCGCCAGGCGCAGCCACATCGCCAGGCTCTCGGAGTCCTGGCGGGCGGGGTTTGGGGCATCCGTGACTTGCACGGCCATGGGATTTACTCCGCGGTCTTGGCGACATCCCCTACAACGATTGGTTCAGTCACCTGCATGATCAAGCCATACGACACGTGCTTGAACACTCGGAAGACAAACAAGCTACCCACGCGTTCATCCGGCAGCTTGACCGTCGGGTTGCGCAGATTGAACGCACCTTTCGACGCGCCCGGATCGCTCACCACTTCACCCTTATGGTACAGCTGCAGCACGGAACCGATATCGAGTCCGTCAAGCTTTCCGCGATTAATGCTGACAACCTGATTCTGGCCGGCGTGCGTGACACCGTTGTAGACGGCCAGCACGTGGGCATTGACTTCGACGTCCGGCGGATGCGGAACGTAGTTCTGCATCGGCATCGGCGGCATTGCCATCAGCAAGTCGCCCTTGCCCATTTCTTCCTTGGCGCTGGCGACAACGAAGGTATGGACGTCGCTGCCCGCTTCGGCCTGCGCTTCCAGTTTCAGGGTGCCGAGGTAGAACGCTTCCAGCGCCACGGTCTTCTTGGTGACCGGGTCTTTCAGCGGCTTACCTGGACGGAACACCTGGAACGAGGTGCTGCCTTTCAGGTTGCCGCGGACATAGGCTTTGTCATCCTTGCCGATGAACACGCGGGCGCCACGCGTCGCGATGATGCGCGGGGCGTTTTTGAGTTCATCTTCTTCGATAATCAGGGGTTGCGTCAGGAACGGTTCGATCACGCCGGACGGGATCGACTGGACGGCATCCTTGCCCAGGCCTTCGGTCCGCAATTGCGGGCCAAGGCGCGTATCGCCGGCGCTGCCGTCGCCACCGACCTTGGTGCCAAGGCGCAGGCGACCGGCTTCGCGGTCGAACCAGACGATCTGCCCTGGATAAATCCAGTGCGGGTTCGCGATTTCTTCTTTATTCATCCCCCAAACCTGCGGCCAGCACCAAGGCTTGTCGAGGAAGGTTCCGGAAATACCCCACAGGGTGTCTCCCTTTACAACGGTATGGCTATCCGGTGCGTTCGGCTTGAATTCACAGACGATTGTCTTGGCGTGGGCCGGAACGGCCGTCACACCGCAAAACAGTGCTGCGGCCAACAGGCGGCTGCTGCTTGTGCTAAAATTTTTCATTGATATATCCGTTAGGTGCGGCAATGACGGAAGGCCACAAAGGCTTGCCTCACTGAAATCAAATTCTGCCCATATTACCCTGATCAAGCAAGGAATTCGTGTCACAGAAGCAATCGTGCACGCATAATATGCGCCTTTTACCGCACAATCATTGTCGTTTAACTAAGATTCTCCCGTGAAACTGAATATTCTCCGCTATCCAGACCCTCGTCTGCACAAAATTGCAAAACCTGTTGCCGTGTTCGACGAGCGCCTGGCCAAACTGGTGGAAGACATGGCAGAAACCATGTACGACGCACCAGGCATCGGCCTGGCCGCCACCCAGGTGGACGTGCACGAGCAGGTTGTTGTCATCGATATCACGGAAGACAAAACCGGCCTGACCGCCTTCATCAACCCGGAAATCCTGTGGTCGAGCGAAGAAAAACAGGTTTACGACGAAGGTTGCCTGTCGGTTCCCGGTATTTATGATGGCGTCGAGCGTCCGTCCGCAGTCAAAGTTCGTGCTTACAACGTCAAAGGCGAAGTGTTCGAGATCGACGCCGACGGCCTGCTGGCAGTCTGCATCCAGCATGAAATGGATCACTTGCTGGGCAAAGTGTTCGTTGAATACCTGTCCCCCTTGAAACGCAATCGTATCAAGACCAAACTGCAAAAGGAAGAACGTGGCATTCAGCGCGACGAAGCGCTGCGCGCCTCGGGCCGCCGTTACTGATACCAGCGGGGGAAGCATGAAAGTGATCTTCGCGGGAACGCCTGAGTTTGCGGCCGTTGCCCTCCAGGCCCTGCACGAAGCAGGTTTCGAGATTCCCCTGGTACTGACCCAGCCCGACCGCCCGGCCGGCCGCGGCATGCAGCTGCAGCCATCGGCGGTCAAGCAATACGCCGTCAAACACGGCATCGACGTGCTGCAGCCGCTGTCGCTGCGCATGGACGCCAAGGACCCGCAGCGCGCGGCGGAAGCCAAAGCCGCCCACGACCGCCTGCTGGCCACCGACTACGACGTGATGGTCGTCGCCGCCTACGGCCTGATCCTGCCGCGCGCCACCCTCGACATCAAGCCCTGCCTGAACATCCACGGCTCCCTGCTGCCACGCTGGCGCGGCGCCGCCCCGATCCACCGCGCGATCGAATCGGGCGATGCGGAGACCGGCGTCACGATCATGGAAATGGAAGAAGGCCTGGACACCGGCCCGATGCTGCTGATCGAACGCACCCCGATCACGCCGCAGGACAGCACCGCCACCCTGCACGACAAGCTGGCCGCCATGGGCGCCCAGATGATGGTCAAGGTGCTGCGCAAGATGGAGCACGGCGTGGTGGAAGCGGTGCCGCAGCCCGAGCAAGGCGTCACTTACGCCAACAAGATCCTCAAGGAAGAAGCGGCGCTGGACTTCACCCAGCCTGCGCGCGAGATCAGCCGCAAGATCCGCGCCTTCAACCCCTTCCCGGGCGCCCATGGCGAGGTCGGTGGCACGGTGATCAAGCTGTGGGGCGCTGAAGTGCTGGACGAAGGCAGCAGCGCCGCCCCTGGCCAGGTGATCGCCGCCGACGCGCAGCACGGCATCATTGTCGCTTGCGGCGAAGGCGCGCTACGCCTGACCCAGTTGCAAAAACCTGGCGGCAAGCGCCTGCCGGCCGCCGAATTCATCAAAGGCTTCCCGCTCGACGGGCAGCGCTTCCAGTAAATGGACCAACTCGCGGCGCTGCGCGCGCTCCGCCGCGTTGTTGAACTGGGCAGCTTTACGGCTGCCGCCGAGGCCCTCGGCATTTCCCACACCATCGTTTCGCGCCAGGTGCGCCAGCTCGAAGAACACCTCGGCGCCCAACTCCTGAACCGCACCACGCGCCGCTTCGCCCTGACCGACGCGGGACGCGATTATTATGAATCCGCCCGCGAAGTGCTCGACCTGCTGGACGACGCCGACCGCAACGTCGGCCGCCACCAGAGTGAACCCACCGGCGTCCTGCGCATCAACGCGCCGATGGCGTTTGGCACCATCGAGGTGGCGCAATGGCTGCCGGGATTCATGGCTCGCTACCCCGGCCTGCAGGTCGACCTGCTCTGCAATGACCGCATGGTCGACCTGATCGAGGACGGCTTCGACGTCGCGCTACGGCTGGCGCGTGCGTTGCCGGATTCGACGCTTGTCGCCCGCCGCCTCGCCACCAGCAAAGTGCTGCTGGTCGCCAGCCCCGATTACCTGCGCAAGCACGGCGCGCCGGCCGCGCCCGCCGACCTGGCGCAGCACAACTGCCTGGTCTACACGGCGGCGACGCGGGCCAATGAATGGATACTGTTGGGAACGGACGGCACGGAACATGCGGTCCCGGTGCGCGGCACGCTGCAGGCCAACACCAACGTCGCACTGCGCGCGGCGGCAGCGGGCGGCCTTGGCATTGCCAACGCCGCCGCCTTCATCGTGCGCGAAGAGCTGGAGCGCGGAGCGCTGGTGGAAGTCCTGCCCGGCTACACGCCCAAGCCGCGCGAGCTGTACGCCCTCTATCCGCAGAACCGCCACCTGTCGCCCAAGGTGCGCGCCTTCGTCGACTACGCCGCCAGCGTTTACATCAGCATCTTCTGAACCGCGCGGAATTGCTGCGTAAGGCCGCCCCAGCCCCAGGCTGCCGGGCGCGCGTCGTCGATGTGGATGTAGCTCACTTCGTGCAATTCGCCGAGCAGCTCCTGCAAGTCCTTGTAGACCGCCGCGATATAGGCCGACTTCTCATTGGCGGTGTTGGTTTCGTCGGTCACCTTGATGTCGAAGAAGAAGCTCGACTTGCCCAATTCCACCAGCGACTCGCCGCCGACAAACCACTGCTCGCGCGGCGTGTAGTGCACGGCGATGGCGGTGAGAGCTGGTGCCTTGTGCAGGATTTCGCCGGTGTGCTTCATCAGGATGTTGGTGACTTTCTTGGCTGGCACTTGTTCCGGGGTGCCGCTGACGGTGATGTTCAGGATGGGCATTTGAAGCTCCTTCAAAGTGGTTGGTTGATGGAGTCATCTTAGGGGTATCCACGGCGCTTTGCTAGCAGACTGGCAACACATGATTTGTGCAAATTCAGCACAAATCGCGCAAGAAATGTCCACTTGGTTCCTGACCCCAAGTGGACATTTTGCATAAGCAAATGCCGAATTTGTATCGGCCGGCGGGGGTGGTGGCCGGGGAAAAATGCTGCTTTGCCGTATAATTTCAGGTCCACGTTGCCCAATCTGCGATATCAAAATGACTAACACGACCCGTCCAACCACCAAGACCGAAGCCCAGCTGCGCGAGATCCTCGCGCAGCGCATCATGTTCCTGGATGGCGCGATGGGCACCATCATCCAGCAATACAAGCTGGACGAAAAAGCGTATCGCGGCGAGCGCTTCGCCGATTTCGCCGCGCCGGAAGGCAGTGGCCACCGTGAGCTGTTCGTCAAAGGCAATAACGAGCTGCTGACGCTGACCCAGCCGCACGTGATCCAGGAAATCCACGAGCGTTACCTGGCCGCCGGCGCCGACCTGATCGAAACCAACACCTTCGGCGCCACCTCGATCGCGCAAGACGACTATTTCATGGCCCACCTGGCCTATGAAATGAACGTGGAAGCGGCCAGGCTGGCCAAGGCAGCCACTGCCAAGTATTCCACCGCCGACAAACCGCGCTTCGTCTGCGGCGCCCTGGGCCCGACCCCGAAGACCGCATCGATTTCGCCGGACGTGAACGATCCGGCCGCGCGTAACGTCACCTTCGACCAGCTGGTGGCCGCCTACTACGAGCAGGTGCGCGGCCTGGTGGACGGCGGCTCCGACGTGCTGCTGGTGGAAACCATCTTCGACACCCTGAACTGCAAGGCGGCGCTGTTCGCAATCGACCAGTACTTCGACGAGCGTCCTGAAATCGAACGCCTGCCGCTGATGATCTCGGGTACCGTGACCGATGCCTCCGGCCGCATCCTGTCCGGCCAGACGGTACCGGCGTTCTGGAATTCGGTGCGCCATGCCAGGCCGCTGACCATTGGCCTGAACTGCGCACTGGGTGCGACACTGATGCGCCCTTACGCCGAGGAGTTGTCGCAGATTGCCGATACCTTCGTCTGTATCTACCCTAACGCCGGCCTGCCCAACCCGATGAGCGACACCGGCTTCGACGAGCTGCCGGAAGATACTTCGCGCCTGCTGCGCGAATTCGCCGACGCGGGCTTCATCAACGTGGCCGGCGGCTGCTGCGGCACCACGCCTGACCACATCGCCGCTGTCGCCAAGCTGCTGTCGACCGCCACGCCGCGCAAGTTGCCGCATGTGCCGGTGGCACAGCGCCTGTCCGGCCTGGAGCCGTTCACCATCGACGACGACTCGCTGTTCGTCAACGTCGGCGAACGCACCAACGTGACCGGCTCGAAAGCCTTCGCGCGCATGATCCTGAACGAGCAGTACGACGAGGCGCTGTCCGTCGCCCGCCAGCAGGTGGAGAACGGCGCCCAGGTCATCGACATCAACATGGACGAGGCGATGCTGGATTCCCAGGCCGCCATGACCCGCTTCCTGAACCTGATCGCTTCCGAGCCGGATATCTCGCGCGTACCGATCATGATCGACTCCTCCAAGTGGTCGGTCATTGAGGCGGGCCTCAAGTGCGTGCAGGGCAAGGCCGTGGTGAACTCGATCTCCATGAAGGAAGGCGAGGAGGAATTCATCCGCCAGGCGAAGCTGTGCCGCCGCTACGGCGCCGCCGTGATCGTGATGGCCTTCGATGAAACCGGCCAGGCCGACACTTTCGCACGCAAGATCGAGATTTGCGAACGCGCCTACAAGGTGCTGACCGGGAAAGTCGGCTTCCCGCCGGAAGACATCATCTTCGACCCGAACATCTTCGCCATCGCGACCGGCATCGAAGAGCACAACAATTACGCCGTGGACTTCATCGAAGCCACGCGCTGGATCAAGGACAACCTGCCGCATGCGAAGATTTCCGGCGGCGTGTCGAACGTGTCCTTCTCCTTCCGCGGCAATGACCCGGCGCGTGAAGCGATCCACACCGTGTTCCTGTACCACGCCATCAAGGCGGGCATGACCATGGGCATCGTCAACGCCGGCATGGTGGGCGTATACGACGATCTGCCGGCCGAATTGCGCGAGCGCGTGGAAGACGTGGTGTTGAACCGCCGCGACGACGCCACCGAGCGCATGATCGAATTCGCGGCGACGCTGAAGGGCGGCGCCAAGCAGGAAGCCGCCAACCTCGAATGGCGCAATGCGCCGGTCGAGAAGCGCCTGGCGCACGCGCTGGTGCACGGCATCACGCAGTTCATCACCGACGACACGGAAGAAATGCGCCAGCAGGTGTTCAACAGCGGCGGCCGCCCGATCAATGTGATCGAAGGCCCGCTGATGGACGGCATGAATATCGTCGGCGACCTGTTCGGCCAGGGCAAGATGTTCCTGCCGCAGGTGGTGAAGTCGGCGCGCGTGATGAAGCAGGCCGTAGCCCACCTGATTCCTTACATCGAGGAAGAGAAGAAGGCGGAAGAAGCGCGTACCGGCATCGTCGCCAAGCCCAAGGGCAAGATCGTGATCGCCACCGTGAAGGGCGATGTGCACGACATCGGCAAGAACATCGTGTCGGTGGTCCTGCAATGCAATAACTTTGAAGTGGTGAACATGGGCGTGATGGTGCCGGCTTCCGAGATCCTGGCGCGCGCCAAGCTGGAAAACGCCGACATCATCGGCCTGTCCGGCCTGATCACGCCGTCGCTGGAAGAAATGGCCCACGTCGCGAAAGAAATGCAGCGCGACGAACACTTCCGCATGATGAAGATCCCGCTGCTGATCGGTGGTGCGACCACCAGCCGCGCCCATACTGCGGTGAAGATCGCGCATAACTACGAAGGCCCGGTGGTGTATGTGCCGGATGCTTCGCGTTCCGTCTCGGTGGCGCAGTCGCTGCTGACCGACGAACAGCGTGGCAAGTTCGTGGAGGAACTGGACCACGACTACGCGCGTATCCGTGAGCAGCACGCCAACAAGAAGGCGCTGCCGACCGTCTCGCTGGAAACCGCGCGCGCCAACAAGGCGAAGCTGGAGTTTGCGCCGGTGCGTCCGAAATTCGTCGGCCGCCGCCTGTTCAAGAATGTGGACCTGGCTGCAATTGCCGAGTACATCGACTGGGGCCCGTTCTTCCAGACCTGGGACCTGGCCGGCCCCTTCCCTGCCATCCTGACCGATGAAGTGGTTGGCGAAGCCGCATCGAAAGTGTTCGAGGAAGGCAAGGCGCTGCTGAAGAAGATTATCGAAGGCCGCTGGCTGACCGCCAATGGCGTGATCGCGCTGCTGCCCGCGAATACCGTCAATGACGACGATATCGAGATCTACACCGACGAGTCGCGCGCGGAAGTGGCATTCACGTATTACGGCCTGCGCCAGCAGGGCCTGAAGCCGGTGATCGATGGCGTTCAGCGCCCGAACCAGTGTCTATCGGATTTTATCGCACCGAAGGAATCGGGCAAACAGGATTACATCGGCATGTTTGCGGTGACGGCGGGCCTGGGCATCGAGAAGTATGAGAAGCGCTTTGAAGATGCGCATGACGATTATTCGTCGATCATGCTGAAGGCGCTGGCTGACCGTTTGGCTGAGGCGTTCGCGGAATACCTGCATGTACGTGTGCGCAAGGACCTGTGGGGCTATGCCGCCGAGGAAGCGCTGTCGAACGAGCAGTTGATCAAGGAAGAGTACAAAGGCATTCGCCCTGCGCCTGGCTACCCGGCCTGCCCTGAGCATACTGTGAAGGCGGATGTGTTCCGTGTGTTGAACGCGAATGAGATCGGGATGGAACTGACGGAATCGTTCGCGATGTTCCCTGGCGCCGCGGTGAGCGGCTTCTACTTTGCTCACCCGGAATCGAAGTACTTCACGGTTGGGAAAATCAACGAAGACCAGGTGGTTGACATGGCTGCTCGCCGTGATGTGGCGAAGGACCAGCTCGAACGCTGGTTGGCGCCGAACCTCTAAACCGCTACCCAGGTGTCTGACCCGCGGGGTCAGACACCGCTTTCTCACTTTCTCACCTTCTCACTTTCTCGCCTTATCGGTCTTGGGCGCGGAAACGCCAGATCGCCAGCGTCCCGAACACCACCGCAAACGCAAGCTGCACGCCAGCCGTCTGCAATGCCACATCCATTCCCAGCCCGCGCCAGGTCATGGCATCGAGCCCATCAACCGCCCAGCGCGTGGGCACCACAACGGTCAGCTGCTGCATCCAGGCCGGGAACACGAACGTCGGCACCCAGGCCCCACCCAGCATCACCAGGATCAAGGTAGCGAACGTCGCCAGCCCGCGCGCCGCTTCAGGCGTCTTGCCAAACGCTGCAATCAGCAAGCCGAACGAAGCCGTCATCAGCGCGAACGCCACCACCACCAGTGCGAAGCCCGCCACATTGGTAATCTCCACCTTGAACATCAGCATCGCCGCCAAGAAGATCGCCACCATCAGTCCCGCCGCGATCATGGCACCCGACAATGCGCGCGACAGCAGCACCTGCGACATCGTAATCGGCGCCGCCAGCAAGCGATTCCAGATCCCCATGCGGCGCGCCAGCAGGATGCCGATGCCAACGTCAATCCCCATGAACAGGATGAACTGCACGCCCATACCCGCAAACGCATGCGCGTAACCGTTGTACTTCGGCCCCGAGCTGAGCGCCTCGTCCTTGGTGGTAAACGGCACGCTCATGCCGGCGCCGCTGCCCGCTTCCTTGGCCGGCTTTGCCGCCTCGTGCTCCTGGAATTTCTTCAGGCTGCCCAACAAGCCAACCAGCGCCTCCTTGTCTTCGCTGGCAGGAGAACCTTCGAGCTTCTGCAAGCTGTCATCCGTGAACTTGGCGCCCGATGCACCGCCGCCCATCACCTCGCCGGTCACACCCTGCATGACGTGCTGCGTCAGCAAACCCTTCACCATCGCCAGCACGGTCGATTGCGAAGGGTCGTAATACACCGGCAATTCCGGCTTGTCGCCGGACTGGAACAACGACTGGCCGGCAGCATCGCCAAAGCCTGCTGGAATCACGACTGCCACCATCAGCTTGCCCGCGCGGACCTTGTCTTGCGCTTCCTGCAGGCTCATTTCCTTGACCGTCAACGAGGCATCGCGTTTGAGCGAATCGCCAACCTTGCGGCCAATCACGCTGCTGTCCTGCTGCACCAGGCCGATTTCGATCTTGCTGTTGTTGCCGCTGCCGGCGCCGCCGAATAAAGAGCCAAAGAAGGCTGCCAGCACGATCGGCATCAGCAGGTTGAGCATCAGCGCACGCTTGTCGTTCAGGTAGAGAATCAAGTCCTTGCGGATCATTGCAATAATTGCTGTCATCGGAATTCCTTAGTCGCGCAAGGTACGGCCGGTCAGGGATAGGAAGATGTCTTCCAGCTTGGTGCGGGCGGTGGCGAAGTGGGCCAGCGTGTGGCCCTGCTCGTCCAGCCAGCGCAGCACAGGTGCCGCGTGGGCGGCACCGTGCAGGCTGATGTTCAGCGATACGCCATCACGGCGCACGCCGGCGACCCCCGGCAATCCAGCCAGCGCAGCGACCAGCAGTTCGACCGGCAGAAGATCGGTGTCCGCCAGTTCCACCTGCAGCGCAGCTTGCGTCGGGAGACGGCGGTACAGCTCGGCCGGCGCTGCATCCGCCAGCACCTTGCCGTGATCGATGATCACGATATGGTCTGCCAACCGCTCCACTTCTTCCATGTAATGGCTGGTGTAGATCAACGAACGGCCTTGCGCCTTCAAGGCTTCCAGCGTATCGAAGATGGCATTGCGGCTCTGCGGGTCGACGCCCACTGTCGGCTCGTCGAGAATCAGCAGTTGCGGGTCATGCAGCAGCGCCGCGGCGATATTCAGCCGGCGCTTCATGCCGCCGGAGAATGTGGACGGTTTCTCCTTCGCGCGATCGGACAGTCCCACCAGCGCCAGCGCTTCCTCCGCGCGCCTGGCCAGCGGCGCCCCCTTTAAGCCATACAGCGCGCCAAACAGCTTGAGGTTCTCAATCGCCGGCAGTTCTTCATACAAAGCCAGGTCTTGCGGCACCAGCCCCAGTTTCTGCTTGGCCGCACTGGCACCCTGCACCACCGGCTCGCCATCCAAGGTGACACTGCCCGCATCCGCCTTGATCAAGCCACAGATCATGCTGACCGTCGTCGACTTGCCGGCCCCATTAGGGCCCAACAGGCCCACGGTCTGCCCGCGCTGCACCTGGAACGAAACGCCATCGACCGCGCGCCGCTCGCCAAAAGACTTGCTCAACCCACTGACACTTAACACTCTTCGTCCTCCAGAAAAAAAACGGCGCCGCTGTTGCGGCGCCGCTATCGGTGCGTACATCTCTACAGGGCGTATCGCACCACGTTGTCACTCCATTCGAATGCCGACATTTCCAGCTCCACCAGTTCCTCGGTCGATATCGCGAGATCGGCCAACGCCGGCAGGATGCGGGTGTCCATGTCTTCCAGGCGCTCGATGCACTCGGCCAGCTTGAGCAGGTCGCCAAAGAAGCCGCCGCGGAACATCAAGGCTTCGCCAACCTCATCGCCCATCGGGATCTGGACCAGGAGTTCCTGCATCGGGATGCCGAACAGCGTATCCATCAGCGACATGATGCCGACGGTGAAGGCAATATCGGCGACATGCCGATGCGCCGGGCGCAGCTTGGTAGCCAGCAGTTCCAGCAGGCGGCCGCGCGTGGTGGCCAGCATCAGCAAAGGCGTCATCGAATGACCGCGCTTGCCCGGCTCCGCGTACAGCATGATCTGCAGCCAGCGTTGGAGCTGGCGGCGGCCCAGGATATGCACCGCCTGGCTCAGGGAGTCGATGCGCTGGCGTGCGCCGACAGCCGGCGTATTCACCAGGCGCAGCAGGTTCAGTGCCAGCGACACATCCTTCTTGATGGCGCGTTCGATCTCGGCGTTGTCCGCATCCGAGGTCACGAGGGTCATCAGCTCCATCACCGCCATTTGCGACGGCGACAGCTTCTTGCCGCTCATGATGACCGGCTTGGCGAAGTAATAGCCCTGGAAGTAATCGCAGCCCAGATCCAGGCAATTCTTGAATTCGTCGCGGTTCTCGACCTTGCAGGCCACCAGCTTCTTGCCGTCCTGCTTGATGCGCGGCGCCAGCTTGGCCAAGCCATCCAACGGCATGTCGCGCATCGACAGCTTGACGTATTCCACCATCGGCATCAGCGCCGGCAATTGCGGAGAATCGGGATTGATGTCGTCCAGCGAGAAGCGGAAACCTTGGCTGACCAGCTCGGACATGCGCGACAGCACGGCCGGCGCCAGCGGATTGGCAGCGCTAACTTCCAGCACCAGCTTTTCGCGTGGCAGGAAGCCAAAGATATCGCTCAGGATGGCGTCCGAATCGACGTTGACGAAGCCGATGGCATCGCCGATGGTGCGCTCCAGGCCCAGTTGCGCGGCGTGCGCGACTACCGCAGCGGTCGCGGACAGGGCCGAAGTATTGATGTTGGCCGGCCCCACCGGAGCGTTGCGAAAAAGCAACTCGTAACCGTACAAGGCCTGGTTCCGGTCCAAGATCGGCTGCCGGCCCAGATAAAATTCGCGAACTTTCAGGCTCTGGGAGGCCGCATCGTTGCTGGAAAGGTCGATCATAGGGTAATTCCTGACGTGTACTGACATTTTGGCATCAAATTCTGCCGGTGTCTGTTAAATTTTCTCGAAGTCCCGCTTTTGCGGCAGGCCATCCACAAAGCATTTCATCTCGCCCGGCAGGAAGGCCGTCCATTGCTCATTAGTAGTTAATGGCTGCGTGACGATCACTGCCACCCGATCATTGGGCGTGGTGACCTGCGAGAAGTCCACGCTCACGTCCTCGTCGGACAGCTTGGCCTTGTCGAACGGGTACTGGCGCACGATGTAATGCAAATGGGTCGAGCAATGCGCGAACATCGTGCGGCCGTCGGAGAGCATCATGTTGAAGGTGCCATGCGCGGCAATACTGCGCACCGTCTTCTCGATCTGGGCACGCAACATCGGCAGCGGCGGGCACGTATCGCCGAAACGCTCGCTCAACTCCTGCATGATCAGGCAGAAGGCCTGTTCGCTGTCAGTGGTGCCGACCGGGCGGAACGGCCCGTGCAGCACCGGCGCAAATTCCTTCAGGTCGCCGTTGTGTGCGAACACCCAGTAACGGCCCCATAGCTCGCGCACGAAGGGATGGCAGTTCTCCAGCATGACCTCGCCCTGCGTGGCCTTGCGGATATGCGCGATCACGTTCTTAGACTTGATCGGATAGTTCTTGATCAACTCCGCAATCGGCGAATGGACCGCGGCCTGGTGGTCGACAAAATGGCGTACGCCGGCGCCTTCGAAAAAGGCGATGCCCCAGCCGTCATGATGGGTATCGGTCTGCCCGCCGCGCAGGGCAAAGCCGGTGAAACTGAACACAATGTCGGTCGGGACATTGCAATTCATTGCAAGTAATTGGCACATCCCTCAACTTTAACATGCAGGCGCCGGGCGCTTGGCCGCATAGTAGGCCGATACAACAAGAATCGCGCCAATCCAGAGATAGCCGCCGGCGCTCAATCCGAGGGATATGTTTGCAATATCGGGGCCGCAGCCAGGCCCGCCCGCCAAACCCGCAATTGCCAGGAACGACGCTGCCCCAGGCAGCAACAGGTTGCGAGTGTTGGTCCCGCGCACCAGGCGATAGGTCATGATGAAGTAAAGAATATTTGCGAACCAGGCAGGCTGCAAACCGATGACCGCAATCCAGCCCATAAGGAGGACCTGAAATCCCAGCATGCTGTTGGACCGACAAAGGAATGCAGGCATCAGCAGACTTGACGCATAGGCGCTAACTGAAACGACAACAATAAGATATCGGCTCGGATTGATCAGCGCGCGCTCCATCGCCCCTTCTCCAATAAAACGCAGGCATCCTCCGCCAGCCTGCCATCAGCCATGGCGCCCATTGGCGCCAGCAGGATCGGATGCTCGATCCCGAGCTTTTCCTTAAGCCTTGTCTTCAGTCCCATGCACTCACCATCACGTAATAGCCATCCGGATCCCGCAACGCGAATTCCCTGGTACCGGTGCCTGGATTGACGCTTACCTCTTCCTCAAGTTTCGCCACCATGCCGCGCGCCCTGGACAGCGCCTCCTCGAAATCGTCGACTCGGAAGAAAAGCAGCAAACCATTTCCGGGCTGCGCGTTGCCGGGGCTTGCCAGCGTGGGATGATCGTGCGATCCCCACTGGTGAAGACAGAGCAGGACCGTGCCATCCTGATCCAGGAGCTGTCCAAAGAATTCATGGGCTGGCGCGGTCTGGGGCTGTCCAAACAAGGCCTGGTACCAGTTGAACCTATGGGCGACGTCGGCGACGCCAATGATTGTCCACGTGCGTTTCATAGTTCCTCCTGACGCGTGTTCGCCTAGCCTGACGGAAAACGCCGGTCCCAAAGCCCTATCAAACGAGGGTCCTCGTCAACACGCTTGATCACTGGCGTCATGTTTGGAGCCTCCTGATAGAAGCGCTCACGCCAGGGACCGAAGCGCGAGATCACGGCCACGTAGAGATCGAGCACGCTTAAGGTATCTCCCAGCAGGTACCCCGAAGGACTGAGTTGCGCCTCCATGACACGCCAACAAAAGGCGATGCGCTCATGAACAGAGTTTACTATCTCGTCCCTGGCGCTTTGCGGCGCGCCAATCCTGCTTACGTCCGGCTTGATCCAGTGTAGCGAATAGATTGCTGATGAGACGAAGAACATCCAGCGCAGGAACTGCGCTCGCAATGGATCGTTCGAGCCCGGGGCCAAGTTGGCATCCGGATGAGCATCGGCCAGCCAGAGCAGGATGGCTGCGCATTCGGTGACGATTTCGCCGCTCGGCAGCACCAGTGTCAGCACTTGCCTCATCGCGTTTTGCCCTCCAACACGCATGCGCGCAGCTTCGGACGACCAGGTTTCGCCCTCGATCAACTGGAACGGCGTGCCAAGCAGGGTGACGGCTGCTTCAACCGCGACAGAGCCGGAAGCAGCTGCGCCATACAAAACGATTTCCGGTTCGCGGGCCATCTCGCCGTGAAAGTCAGTCGCAATCCAGGCCAAAGCGCTCCCTGAACTTGCTGGCTTCTTCAGGAGCCTCCTTTGTCAGGAGCGCACAGGCTGTGAAATTGCCGAACATCTTGCGTTTCGATGCATCAATATAAGTCCAGTCAACGATCAGGTTCTTCGAGAAATCAAAGCGCTGTCCATTCTTGAATTTCTTCACCATCCTTGGCTCATTTGCCAGCGTGCCTACGAACTTCTCACCGTGCCGCTCAAAGTCCCTCACCCAGAAGTACTCGGTATTTTTCCCATCAGTCACGCCGACCTTCACAGAGTAATCCGAAGTTCCTTTAGCTGGAGCAGCTGCCATGCGCAGGAAATTGTCCAGGGTCGAGCGGGCCTTGCCGAACGCTCTTTCCATCGCAGGATCTGCAGTGGCCATCATCGAGATCTCATCACGTTCCGCTTGCTTGATTGGTGTTTGTGCGCCGGCAGCGGGGATCGCAAGCACCGCAAAAAGCAGCGCCAATAGGGTGAATCGTTTTGTCATTCTTCAGTTTTAGTTTTCGAGGTTGGCAAAATTAAGTTCAACACCGTTCCCGGCGGGGTCCGTGAGAAATATTTGAAGCTGCTGCGTGGCTGGCACAACGGCCACCCGGTAGTTGATTCCGCGCGATGAGAGCTTGCCTTCATACGCAACACGATCAGTGCAACGAAAGGCCGCATGGTCAAACGTCCCCTCAGGCTGGGCCGGCCGGTTTTCATCTGGAGCGGCTTCGGATAGATGGAGCAGCGCATGTTCGCCGGCATAAAGCCAGTACCCAAAGCTGCGGAACGGCGGCCGATGGCCGACCGTCAGTCCGACCACTTCGCAGTAGAAATCACGCAGTTCATCGAGTAACGCCCGCGGCGCACGCAGGTTGTAATGGCTGAATCCAATAATCGGCATAAATTGGCTCGTCCTGATGGCCGCTCACCGAATCATCCGGCCGGCTACGTGATAGACCCCACAATATGTAGCGATCGAATCCTCATACACCATCACGCTGTTTGGATCAATTTCAAATGAGGCATAAACCAGGCTCCAATCGATGGGGCGCTTGAATTGCGTATGGAACCCTTCCTTGCTACAGGACCAGCGCGTTCCGTCAATTTCATTTCCGCTCTTCAAAAGCAAATCAATGAGGGCATCAAACGACTCCTGCGTGTGATCCAGCTTGCTCTTCATCGGGTCCTCAGGTAAGCGTACGTACTGCATTCAGGCTGGTGTCGAGCCAATTGCGATACCAGTCAGCGAACGTCATCGGCGAGCCGTTTGCGTTTCTCAAGGGAGCGATGCCTTGGTAGTCTGCCCGCATATCACGCCACACGGTACCTGCCAGCTCGCCTGTGACCACCAGCCAGTTCCTGAGTGCGCAGCCTTCATGGCAGATTGGGATTGCGCCGTTCATAGTCGAGGGATTCCAATATTGCACATCCAGCTTGTCATACCAAACATCCCACAGCGCTTCTTCTTCCAATTCCGACAGGCCTTCTTCGGGATCCGGCTCGCCGGCCCAAAACGCGGGTGGGAGATTCCACGCCTCGACATGCTGGAATGGCAGGCTGAGATCTCCGATAAGGTCACCCTCCGGCCAAGGAATGAAATCGTAGCCCTCGTCGTGCTCGCCGAGCACGAACAAACCGTAGAATGGACCGGCGCCCCCGTTGCCCACCGTCGTGACAAACGATCGATAGACCTCAGGAAGCGTAAAGCGATACTGCTCTTCCACCTGACGGACTTCGTCTGGCGAAAGAACAGGACCGAGCTCATAAGCATGCGTCCTGGCGCCAAAATTCAATAAATCCTTGTCAGCCGCCTTTAGTTCGTCAAGCTTTTCAATGATCGTTCTCATACTTTTTCTTCTGGGGGTGGCCAGGCTTTGCCGCAAATCAGGAGTCGCGGCGAAAACAGCATCGGGGTAAGTGGCCGAGGTAATTGCCGCTTTGGCAAAACACCACTATGCCACCGAAATGGCCTATGAACAATCGCGAAGGAAAAGCGGGCAGCGCCGGCATGGCTGCCCATGTTGGAGCAAGGGAGCGCTCCACGGAAGGATGCGAAGAACCTTAATGCAGCAGCACTGGTTGACTCATCAGTGCTTCATAGTTGCCCAGAAAATCATCGATCTCCTCGATGGTGGGCTCGCTGGCAATCAACTCGTTAACGTCGCGGCGGAAGTTCTGCGCCATGACCCCGGCAATGAAGATTTCGCGCTTGCCGCCTTTGTCGACAATCTCATAACCGCCGAAGCGCAAGGCTTCCAGGCTGCGGTCCGCGCCAAATTCGACAACACTGTATTGCTCGCTGTTGTAAATGAGGTTCATATGGCTTCCTTCACGTTTCGTTTCCAAACCGAGATGGGGCTGTGCTAGCCATTTTCAAGCGTTCAGTACTGGCTCCAGGCGCAGCAGGGCGTCGTAAGGGGCCGTGACAAGCATGGCGCGCAGGCTATCCACGTGTGTGGCATCGGCCAGGCTGATAAAGAGCTGCGCCGGGGGACGGCGCAAGAGTCGATTCAATGTAACACGCAAGACAAGATTACCGGCGCAGCATAGGCAGCCGGGGGCGATGCGGTGTACCTGCGGCTGCCATACCGTCGGGTCACTTTCATCATACACCAATGGAGAATTAGCGTCGGCCAAACCTTCCAGGATGATGGCCGTTGGTGCGCCAGGCAACAAAACGGCCGCAATCGCGCGCTCGCGCGTTGCGGCCGTCGGGCCTGTTACCAGGGTCGTCGGAATCAAGCCTGGTTCTTTTTAGACAGCTTGCCGGGTTCGACGCCCAGTTGCTTCAGCTTGCGGTACAGGTGGGTACGTTCCAAGCCGGTCTTCTCGGCCACGCGGGTCATGCTGCCGCCTTCGCGGCCCAGGTGGTGTTCGAAGTACATGCGTTCGAAGGCGTCGCGTGCTTCGCGCAGCGGCAAGTCGAACGACAGGTTGAAGATCGGATTGTCGCCATTGACCGCACGCGCCATGCCCAGGTTGTGGGTCACCGGCTGTTGCGTCACCTGCACCTGGCCGAAACTGGTTTCCTCGACCGGCGCCGGCATCACCGGACGGGATGCCATCACCGGTGCTCGCACGGCTTCCTGCGCCCGGCTCAGGCCAGCCTGCACGGCCTTGAGCAGCTTTTGCATCGCAATCGGCTTTTCCAGGAAGTTCATGGCGCCGATGCGCGTCGCCTCCACCGCGGTATCAATGGTCGCGTGACCCGACATCATGATGACCGGCATGGTCAGCAAGCCATCGCGCTGCCACTCCTTCAGCAGCGTCACGCCGTCCGTGTCCGGCATCCAGATGTCGAGCAAGACCAGGTCGGGCGCGCCGGCCGCGCGGGCCTGGCGCGCCTGCTGGGCGTTCTCCGCCAGCGTGACCGCGTGACCTTCGTCGCCCAGGATTTCCGAGAGCAGCTCCCGAATGCCCATTTCATCATCAACTACGAGAATGTTTGCCATGTATCCCTTGCCCCTTCCCTCATTTTTATCGCTCTCTACGCAGGCATTCTATACCTGTCGGCGCGACAATGATTTTATTAGTCCAACAATATTATGCCAACTACACCGACGCCAACTTTAACAGCAAAATCAGCACCGACGCTCCACTACTATCGTCACGGTTCTGGATATCGATCCGGCCGCCGTGTTCCTCGATAATCTTTTTCACCATTGCCAGGCCCAGGCCCGTCCCCTTTGCCTTCGATGTTACGTACGGCTCGAACGCGTTGGCCAGGATTCTCGGTGCGAAACCGGGGCCATTGTCCGAGATTGAGAGGCGCACTGCAATACGTGTGCCGCCATCCGCACTTTGATAGATGATGCCCTCGGTGACCACGTCGATGCGCGGCTCGGCGTCGGCAGGCGGATGCTCCTGCAGCGCGTCCTGCGCATTTTGCAGCAAGTTGTGGATCACCTGGCGCAATTGTGTGTCGTCGCCCAGGATCATGGGCAGGGCGGGCGCCAGGTTGGCGTGGATGATGTCGTCGCCCTCGCCGCTCACGTACAGGTGCAGGATGTCCTCGACCAGGGTGTTCAGGTCGAGCGGCTGCAGCACGGCAGGCGGGGTACGGGCGTAATCGCGGAAGTCGTCGACCATGCGTTTCATGGCCGAGACTTGGTTGACGATGGTGGTGGAGGCCTTGTTGAGCAGTTCCACATCGGGGCCGGCCAGCTTCGATTCAAGCTTCATTTGCAGGCGTTCGGCTGACAGCTGGATAGGCGTCAGCGGGTTCTTGATTTCATGGGCCAGGCGGCGCGCCACTTCGCCCCAGGCGATCGAGCGCTGGGCCGAAATCACGTCGGTGATATCGTCGAACACGACGATATAGCCGGTGCCGGTTTCCAGCGGCAGGCGCGAGCCGCGCGTCAGCAGGATCTGTTCATGGTCCTCAGGACTGCCGGGCTGGCGCGGGATCTCGATCTGGCGCTGCCAGTGCAGTCGCGCCACGTTGCGCCCGGCGGCCGTTTGCGCGCTCTGGGCCGAGAAGGCGCTGATGATGGCGGCGGCAAATTCCTGCATGCCTTCCACTTCCGACAGCGGTTGGCCGATCAGGGTCACGCCGGCATGCTGCAGGATGCGCTCGACCGAATCGTTGCAGGTGACCAGGCGGAATTCCGAATCCAGCACCATCACCCCTGCCGACATGTTTGCCAGCACCGATTCCAGGTGGGCCTTGGCGTTCTGCAGCGCTATTCGATTGCGTTCCACCGCGCTGCGCGCTTCGGACAACTGGCGCGTCATGGTGTTGAAGGACTGGGTCAGCGTGCCCAGTTCGTCGGAACTGGCCACGATCGGGCGCGGCGACAGGTCGCCCTCGGCCACGGCGCGCGTGCCCTCAGCCAGCAGCAGCAGCGGCTGCGCCAGGTCGTTCGCGATCAGGAAGGCGGCGGCAATGGCGCCGAACACCGCCAGCAGCAGCGTCAGCGTCAGCGTCTCGGTATACATCTTGCGCAAGCCCTGGCGGGCCACGAAGCGCTCTTTGTATTCGGAAAAGGCGGTACGCAGCATTTCGCCGTTGCTGGCCAGTTTCTGCGGTACCGCCTGGATGATCTGCAAGTAGCGTGGTGCCAGGTGGGCACCTGACGGCTGCACCGGGTCGGGAATGGCCATCAGCACCCGCAGGCGCAGCACGCTGTTGGCATCCAGCGGCGCAGGTTGCGGCGCGCCGATGCGGTCGTCGCGCAGCTCACCGCCGCCTTCATAGGCTGCATACGATGGTTCATCCTTGGCCTTGTTCAGCATGACCGCGCTCGGCAGGTCGGCCGACAGGTTGATGCGGCGCTCGCCCATGGCGGACACAATCAGGCCGCCGTCGGCATCAACGATGATGGCGCTCTGGGTACCGGGGTGACGGCGCACGAAACGCGCCAGGGTGGCCGGGGCGGAATAGAACGGGTCTTCGGCCAGTTGGCGCACGGTGCCGCGCGCCTGCGCCTCCAGCTCGGCCAGCGATTCGTCCAGTGCGGTGCGGCCCAGGTCCAGGCCCGCGTCCAGCGCTTCTTCCACACGCACATTGAACCAGGAATCGATGGAATGCGACACGAACTGCACCGATACCAGGAAGATCACCAGCCCTGGCAACACGCCGATGGCAGCAAACAGCACCACCAGCCTGGTCATCAGGCGCGAGCCGAATTTGCCGCTCTTGTAGCGCGAGTAGAGGCGGAACAGTGATACGCCGACCAGCAGCACCAGCGCCACCGCGACGGAGGCGTTCAGGCCCAGCAGCCAGCCATAATAGCGGTCGAAGAAGCCGGAGTTGTCGGAGGCCGATGCGAGCAGGAACAACAATATGCTGCAGATCGCTCCCGCGACGACAAACAAATACCTGAGGGCAGACTTCACTTACTCAGCCCTGTACTGGAAGGTTTTCTTGGCGGACGAGAGTCGCCACTCGCTGTTGTTGAAGGCGTTAACCTGGATCGGTTTGGGCAGGTAATCCTTGTCCATGCCCATGCGCAGGGTCACGTTATACGTTTCGCCCACCTTCAGGGCGCCGCGCGGTGCCACTACCCAGCGGGTCGGCCGGCGGATGAAAAACAGGGCTTCGTCCAGCGACTGGAAAGGCTGGGCGACGGAGCCGATGATCTTGACGTGGTACTGGCGCGTCAGCACGTCGTACCACAGCTTGTGGGTGCGCTTGGCGGTGACGGCTTTTTCGTCGAACCAGTACCAGCGCGGACGGGTGAAGCTGATTTCGGTGGTGAAGTGCAGCGATACGCCCGATTGCACGGCGTCTTCCAGGCCGTGGCTCAACTCAAAGGCGTAGTCGGCACGCAGGCGATACCCTTCTTCCGCCGCCTCGATATAGGCGCGCGTGATCTCCACCGACTCGTCGGAGGCGTGGGCGGCGTGCGGCAACGCACACGCAAGCGTCAACAGCAACTGCCAGCATAGGAGTCGAAGAAATCTTTGGATCACTTGCCTGGTGCTCGTCAAAGGGTTACGCATCTTTCTGGAACAATGCGTAGAACAAACCATCGTGATCCTGCTCGGCGCCGCCCAGGGGCAGCAATTGGCCCGGCGCATCGAGGCGGGTGGCGCGGTTGCGCACCGCGAAAGCGGCCGCCTGCGCCTCGGACTCCTGCGGCCACAACGAACATGTCACGAACAGCAATTTACCATTGGGGGCGAGCATTTTCCAAAGGTTGTCGAGAATTTGCGACGAAAGTGTTGCAAGTTGGCGGGTGTCGCTCTTGCGGCGCAACCAGCGGATATCGGGGTGGCGGCGCACGATGCCGGAGGCGGTGCAAGGCACATCGGCCAGGATGCGGTCGAACTGCTGGCCGTCCCACCAAGCGTCGGTTTCAGCCTCCGCCGGCTGCAGGTTCGCTTGCAATTGCAGGCGGTCGAGGTTCTCCTGCACGCGCTGCAGACGCTTCGGATCCGCGTCCAATGCTGTCAAATTGACATCGACCAGTTCGAGGATGTGGCAAGTCTTGCCGCCGGGGGCGGCGCAGGCGTCCAGCACACGCATGCCGGGTTGTACGTCCAACAACGGTGCGGCCAACTGGGCGCCGGCGTCCTGCACCGACACGTCGCCATCGTCGAAGCCTGGGATCTGGTGTACCGGCACCGGCTTGGCCAGGCGCACGGCGAAGTCGCCGACCTGGGCGGCTTCGATGCCGTCAGCGGCCAGGCGCGCCAGGTAGTCAGCCAGCGAGCTGCGGCGGGTGTTCACGCGCAGCGTCAGCGGCGGCGCCTTGTTACCGGCGGCCAGCACTTGTTCCCAGTCCTTCGGATAAGCGGTGATGACGGAGTCGATCCACCATTGCGGGTAGTTGTATTTGGCTTCCGGCTGCTGCATGGCGTCGTCCAGCAGCTCTTCTTTCTCGCGCAGGAAGCGGCGCAGCAGGGCGTTGACCATGTTTTTTGCGCGCGCTGTGTCCGGGTGGGAGCCGGCTGCGGTGACGGCCTGGTCGACCACCGTGAAGGCTTCGTATGGAGCTGGGCTGCCGTCAGCCGGGTGCATCAGCGGCAGGGCGACGGCAAGCAGGGCCTGGACCATCGGGTCCGGGGCTTTCGGCGCCATCAGGCCGATCAGGATTTCGCTCAGGGCCAGCTGGCGCATGGCGCGGTAGGCGATGTCCTGGATTGCACCGCGGGCTTGCGGGGTGGCGTTGCCGCTTGCGAATACCGCTGCCAGCGCCTGCGGCAGCGCGGTGCCTTGCTGAACCTGCACTGCCGACGTTGCGGCGCCCAGGATCGCGAAGGCCAGTGAATCCTGCTTCAGTTCGGACTGGAAGTCGGTCTGTACGCGCGGTTTCAGGTCGCGGTGGTGGCTCTCGCGCATGGCTGGCTTGGCTGGGGCGCGCGGCGCGGGCGCGTCCGCAGCACGGGCTGCGGGCTTGCGGGCCGCCCACGGCGAGCCGGAAGCGGCACCCTCTCCGCCCGCCGCACGTTCGAAGCCGCGCTGCTTGCCCTCAGCGCGAGAATCGTTGCGGAATTCGGCGCCTTCGCTTCGGCCGAAACCGCGCTGGCCGCCCTGGCCACGTCCTTCGCCGCGGTTTTCGCGATCCGGACGCGGTCCGCTGGTGCGTGGGGCGGATTCAGCGCGAGGTTGGCCGGCCGGGCGCGGGCCGGCGGCGCGAGGCCGGTCCGATCCCGCGGAGCGCTGTCCGCCATCCCCTTGCGCACGAGGCGCCTTGGCCGCCGGCGCAGCCGGTTTAGCCTTTGGTTTGAGGGATAAGGTTGGGCGCTCTTTCTTAGTCATTGCAATCCTGTCATCGCGCCCGCCAGCCGGCGGCACAGCCGTGCAGCCGTATTCGTCGCGGTAAATCTGTGAAAACCAAGATTGTACCCGGGTTAAGCGCCCAAACCTCCGGTTTCCCCCTGATTTACCCGTTCTTGCAAACAAGTATAATGTTCCTCTTTCAGACGTTCCCGGCTATTCACATGCTCGCCCAACAAAAGCAAGAGATCATTTCCCTGTTCCAGGCCGCCCTCGCGCCGATCCTGGAAGGTTCCGACGTTAAAGCCAACGTGGTGCTGGAGCGCCCGCGCGACGCATCGCACGGCGACGTCGCCTGCAATATCGCCATGCAGTTGGCCAAGCAGCTCAAGATGAACCCGCGCGAACTGGCGCAAAAGATCGTCGCCGCGCTGCAGGAGTCCCCTGCCGGCAAGGCCCTGGTGGCTTCCGCCGAAATCGCCGGCCCGGGCTTCATCAACCTGCGCGTCACCGACGCCGCCAAGCAGTCGGTGGTCAAAGCGGTGCTGCAGCAAGGCGCAAGCTTCGGCCAGAGCGAGTCCCTGGCCGGCAAGAACGTCATCATCGAATTCGTTTCCGCCAACCCGACCGGCCCGCTGCACGTGGGCCATGGCCGCCAGGCGGCCCTGGGCGACGCCCTGTCCTCGCTGTTCGAGGCGCAAGGCGCCAAGGTCACCCGCGAGTTCTATTACAACGACGCCGGCGTCCAGATCCAGACCCTGGCCAATTCGGTCCAGTGCCGCGCCAAAGGCTTCAAGCCGGGCGACGCGGAATGGCCTGAATCGGCCTACAACGGCGACTACATCGCCGACATCGCCGCCGACTTCCTGGCCAGGAAGACCGTTTCCGCCTCCGACGGCCAGCCGGTGACCGGCTCAGGCGACGTGGAAGACATCGAAAACATCCGCGCCTTCGCGGTCACCTACCTGCGTAACGAGCAGGACATCGACCTGCAAGCCTTCGGCGTGAAGTTCGACAACTACTACCTGGAATCCTCGCTGTACTCCGACGGCAAGGTGGAAAAGGCCGTGCAAGCGCTGGTCGCCAACGGCCATACCTACGAAGACGGCGGCGCGCTGTGGCTGCGCACCACCGACTACGGTGACGACAAGGACCGCGTCATGCGCAAGACCGACGGCGGCTACACCTACTTCGTGCCGGACGTGGCCTACCACATCGTCAAGTTCCAGCGCGGTTTCACCCAGGCCATCAACATCCAGGGTTCCGACCACCACGGCACCATCGCCCGCGTGCGCGCCGGCCTGCAAGCGGTCGGCCTGGGCGTACCGCAAGGCTTCCCGGACTACGTGCTGCACAAGATGGTCACCGTGATGAAGGACGGCGCCGAGGTGAAGATCTCCAAGCGTGCCGGCTCCTACGTGACCGTGCGCGACCTGATCGAATGGTCCGGCGGCGGCGACATCACCAAGGGCCGCGACGCCGTGCGCTTCTTCCTGATCTCGCGTAAAGCCGATACCGAGTTCGTGTTCGACGTCGACGTCGCGCTGAAGACTTCCGACGAAAACCCGGTCTACTACGTGCAGTATGCCCACGCCCGTATCTGCCGCATGCTGGCAAACTGGGGCGGCGACGAAGCCTCCGTGGCCAACGTCGACCTGTCGCCGCTGACAGCGCCGACCGAAGCTACCCTGCTGGCCGCCCTGGCCCAATACCCTGAGGTACTGGCCCGCGCCCAGTCCGAACTTGGTCCGCACCAGGTAGCCTTCTACCTGCGCGACCTGGCTGCCGCCCTGCACTCGTTCTACTTCGCCGAAAAGGTGCTGGTGGAAGACGAAGCAACCAAGCTGGCCCGCGTGGCCTTGATGGTTGCCACCCGCCAGGTGCTGCGCAACGGCCTGGCACTGATCGGCGTTTCCGCTCCTAACCAAATGTAAGGTCCACATGGCTTTTCGCTCCCTTCGCTTTTCTCCGCGTCAGCAACAAGGCAACACCTTGGTTGGCTTCATCATCGGGCTGGTTATCGGCCTGGTCATCGCCGTCGTCGTGGCACTGAGTATCACCAAAGGCCAGTCGCCGTTTACCGACAAGGTGCCGAAAAACGGCAAGCCGACCGATGAAGCATCGGGCCAGATCGCCGATCCGAACAAGCCGATGTACGGCAACAAGGAGGCCGTGAAAAAGGCGAACAGCGATTTCGAGCGCGAAACCGCGAAGAAAGCGCCGGCCGACGAATTGCAGAAGGTAGTGGACACCATCCAGGCCCAGGGCCAGGCTGCGGCCAAGGCGCCTGCCGCCCCGGCCCCTGCGCCGACGCCGGCAGCCACCTCGCCTGGCGCGCCGCCGCCGGTCAACAGCGCAGCGCCGCCGGCGCAGGCGGCCGCGCCGGCACCTGCCCTGCCAGGCGAAGACAAGTTCGTGTACTACCTGCAGGCAGGCGCCTTCCGCGAGGTGGGCGATGCCGAGAACACCCGCGCCAAGCTGGCCCTGCTCGGCTTCGAGGCCACGGTTTCCGACCGCGCCACCGACGCCGGCGTGCTGCACCGTGTGCGCATGGGCCCTTTCACCCAGGTGGAAGCGATGAACAAGGTACGTGCCAAGCTGTCTGAAAACGGCATCGATGTTGCCGTCGTCCGCAATCAAAAATAAGGGAAGTGTGAGCGATGAAACTGTTTAAGCAGATCCTGGCCACGGTACTGTGCAGCGTAGCGTTTGGCGCCGTTGCGTCCCCGGCGGCGCCGGTTGCCGGCACCGATTACGTCGTGCTGCCCGAACCGCAAACGGTCGATACCGGCAAGAAGGTCGAAGTCATCGAGTTCTTCGCCTACTACTGCCCTCACTGCAACGCGCTGGAACCGGCCATGGCGGCCTGGGTCAAGAAACAGGGCGACAACGTGGCATTCAAGCGTATTCACGTGAGCCGCGGCCCGACCGTGCTGCCGCAGCAGAAACTGTACTTCGCGCTGGAAGCCATGGGACTGGTGGAGCAATATCATGCGAAGGTCTTCAATGCCATGCATGAACAGGGCAATTCGCTGCGCAACGACACTGCGGTGATCGACTGGGCCGCCAGCAACGGCATCGACAAGACCAAATTCACCGAAGCCTATAACAGCTTCGGCGTGGCCGCCAAACTGCGCCGCACCGAACGCATGATGGGCGACTATCGCGTCGACTACTGGCCGATGCTGGTGGTCGATGGCAAGTACATGACCTCCCCTGCCGAGGCAAACAAGAACGTCAAGCCGGTGCCTAACGAGACCCAGCAGCACGCCAATGCGCTGACCGTGCTGGACTTCCTCGTGTCCAAGGCCAAGGCGGAGAAGAAGTAAGGCTTTGAAGCGCGTTTTCATTACCGGCGCCTCCAGCGGCATCGGGGCGGCACTGGCGGCGCATTACGCCGCGCAAGGCTGCACCCTCGGCCTGCTGGGCCGCCGCGCAAGCGCGCTGCAGGCGCTTGCCGCCACCCTGCCCAACCCGGAGCGCCACCGCTGCTATGCGGCCGACGTAACCGACCACGCGGCGCTGCGCAGCGCCGCCGACGCTTTCCTCGCCCATGCCGGCGGCTGCGATATCGTCATCGCCAGCGCGGGCATCTCGCACGGCACCATCACCGAACTGGCGGAAGACCTGCCGGTTTTCGAATCCATTCTCGCCACCAACGTCACGTCCACCGTGGCCACCTTTGCGCCTTTCGTGGCCGCCATGCGCGCGCAGGGGACGCCGGCGCGCCTGGTCGGCATTGCCAGCGTTGCCGGCGTGCGTGGCTTGCCGGGCGGCGGCGCCTACAGCGCCTCCAAGGCTGCTGTGCGGATCTACTGCGAATCGCTGCGGGTTGAGTTGCGCGGCAGCGGGATCAAGGTGGTCACCATTGCGCCGGGATATATCGATACGCCGATGACGCAGCAGAACAAGTATCCGATGCCGTTCCTGATGCAGCCTGCCGATTTTGCGGCGGCCGCGGCGCGCAGCATCGAACGGGGCGACAGCTACCGTGTCATCCCGTTCGGGGCGGGCATGATTGCGCGCCTGCTGCGCGCGCTGCCGAACTGGCTGTACGACAGGGCTTTCGCCAAGGCGCCGCACAAGGCGCGCAAGGGCACAATATGAATGCCATGCCTCTCACCGCCGCGGCGATCCGGGCCCTGGTTGCCGACAGCGCATCGCACGTCGCCATTGAAGTGGTCGACGAAACCGGCTCCACCAACGCCGACCTGCTGGCGCGCGTGCCCACCGCGGGGCAGCGGGCACCGGTCGCATTGTGCGGTCCCGTATTGCGCGCTCCCGTATTGCGCGTGGCCGAGCGGCAGACCGCAGGCCGTGGCCGCGCCGGCCGCAGCTGGCTTTCCGCGCCTGGCGCATCGCTGACCTTTTCCGTCGCCTGGCCATTCCGTGCGCCGCTGCATCGCATGGTTGGCCTGCCGCTGGCTGTCGGCGTGGCGCTGGCCGAAACCGTGAACGGCCTGGGTGTGCCGGTCCAGCTCAAGTGGCCGAACGATATGCTGAAGGACGGCGCCAAGCTGGCCGGCATCCTGGTCGAAACCCAGGCCGCGCCGGACGGCACCATCTGGGCAGTCATCGGTTGCGGCATGAACCTGCTGATGCCGGACGAAATGGAAGCGGCCATCGGCCGCGAAGTATCCTCTGCCCCGTGGCTGGCGCAGATGGACCGCAATGCCTTGCTGGCGCAACTGCTGAGCCGCCTGTGCGCGGTGCTGGCGGAATTCGACGATACCGGCTTCGCCGCCTTCACCGAGCGCTGGAATGCGTTGCAGGCGTGGCGCGGGCAGCCGGTGCGCTTGCTCGACCAGGGCGCAGTCCAGCAGGAAGGCTTGGCCGCCGGAGTGGACCAGCAGGGCCGGTTGCTGCTCGACACGCCCTCCGGCCGCGTGGCCGTGCTGTCGGGCGATGTGTCGCTGAGGCTAGCGCCATGAGCTACGAGCTGCTGATCGACGCCGGCAATACCCGCATCAAGTGGGCGCTCGCCGCGCCCGCCGCCGCTCTCGGCGACTGGCTCGCGCAAGGTGCGCACATGCACGCCGACGCCGCCGGCTTCCCGGCCGCCTTGGCCGCCGCCCTGGCCTCTCCCCTGGCCGCAGCAAGCGCCGGCACCGCGCCGGCCATCGGCCGGGTGCTGATCGCCAACGTCGCCGGCCAATCCGTTCGCGACATGCTGGCAGGCTGGCTGGCCGCGCCGCAGCTGCGCATCCAGCCGCAAGCCATCGAATGGTTCGCCTCCATCGCGCAGCGCGCCGGGGTGCGCAACGCCTACCGCAATCCGGCGCAACTGGGATGCGACCGTTTCGCCGCAGCCATCGGCGCGCATGCGCTGTGCCCGGGCAAAGCCATCGTGGTGGCCAACTGCGGCACCGCCACCACCATCGACGCGATCACTGCCGACGGCACTTTCCTGGGCGGCATGATCCTGCCGGGACTGGGCCTGATGGCCACCTCACTGGCCAAAAACACCGCCCAGCTGCCCCAGGTCCAACCGGGCAAGCTGCCGGAAGGTTTCGCCGACAACACCGACGACGCCATCCTGACCGGCTGCCTGGCCGCGCAAGCCGGTGCGATCGAGCGCGCTTTTGAGCTGCATCAGGCCGTAGAATGTATTATTTCCGGCGGCGCCGCGCCGTATGTCGCGCCCGCGGTCCCCGTGCCGCACCGCCATGTCGAGAACATTGTGATGATAGGACTGCACGCTGCCCTGCGCAGCGCCTGACCGTATGGAGTACCCGTGCTGAAACTGATTTTCGCCCTGCTGCTGGTCGCCAATGCCGCGCTGTTTGCGTACGGCGAAGGCTACCTCGGCCAATTCAGCGGCAACGAGCACGAGCCTGCGCGCTTGCAGCGGCAGCAGAACGTCGACAAGCTGCAGTTGATCAGCGCCGGCAAGGCCGAAAGCGCCGTCGCGGCGCTCTCCCCGCCGCCGCCGCCGCCGGTGCCGCGCGACGAGCCGGCAACCACCGCCTGCCTGGAAGTGGGCAATTTCGCGCTGGACGAGGCCCGCAAATTTGAAAACCGCCTGGCGTCCTTGGAACTGGGCGACCGCCAGCAGCGCCGCAACGTGGCGGAGCAGGAAGTCTCCAGCTACATCGTGCATATTCCGCCGCAGGCCAGCCGCGCCGCCGCCGAAAAGAAGGCCGACGAGCTGCGCGAGCTCGGTGTCACCAACTTCTTCATCCTGAACGACAGCTCGCCGCTGAAATGGGGGATCTCGCTGGGCGTGTTCCGTACCGAAGCGGCCGCGCAGGCGCAATTGGCGGCGTTGGTCAAGCAAGGCGTGCAGAGTGCCCGCGTGGCACCGCGCTACGCCAGCAGCAAGCAGGTGTATTTCCAGTTCCGCGACATCAGCGAAGACGCCAAAGCGCGCATCGAAAAGATCGCCGCCAAGTTCCAGGAACAGGAATCCCGCTCCTGCTCTAGCGCTCGATAACGATCGGCTTCAGTTTCAGGCTCGAAGGCAGCGCTTTGCCGGCTGCCAGCGCTTCTTCACGGCTCGCGTAAGGGCCGGCAAACAGGCGATAGAATTTTCCTGCCTGCTCCATATCCAGTTTCAGCCCGGCGTCGCTGGCCGTCAACCGCTTGCGCAAGCCATCGGCGCCGTCTTCGCGCGCGTAGGAACCCAGTTGCAGGTAGAAGCCCGGCGCGCCTGCGCCGCCCAGCAGTACCGGCTTGGCCTCGTCGCCGCTGGAAGATGCCAGCATCGGCGCCGCCTTCGGCATGCTCTGCGGCGCCACGGCAGTTGTCTCCGGCGCGCTGCCGCCCTCTTTGCGCGCTGCGATCATGCGCTCGATTTCAGCCGGCGCCAGGTGCACCACCTCGAGCTGGCTGCTGCCGCTGACCAGCAGGCCCAGCTTCAGCGCCGCCGTATACGAAACGTCGATGATGCGGGTGGAATGGAACGGCCCCCGGTCATTGATGCGTACCACGACCGATTTGCCGTTGGCGATATTGGTCACCCGCGCATAAGACGGAATCGGCAGCGTCGGGTGCGCCGCCGTCATCTTGTACATATCGTAGATCTCGCCGGACGAGGTACGCTGGCCATGGAATTTCTTGCCATACCAGGTGCCAGGGCCGCGCTGCTTGAAGTCCGAACCGAGCGGGATCGGCTTGTAGGTCTTGCCGAATACGACATAAGGACGGTTGGAGTACGGCGCGAGGGGATCGTTGCGCACATCCGCGTCCGGCGTATCCAGCAGGCCTGCGGGCGGGTTCGCGCCGGGGCCGTCGTCCTGGTAGTAGGCGCCGCGCCCGGAGCCGGCCGCCGGCAGCACCGGAATGCTGGTCGGTGGCTTGGCCGTCACCGGCGACGGCGGCTTGCGCGATGCGGAGTCGGTCTGCGTGGTACCGCAAGCGGCCAGCAGGGCGGCGGCCGCAAGCGGCAACAGTCGGATTGCGTGCTTCTTCAAGTTTGCACCAGCTTTCTATGTCGCTGGATAGACATCAGGATGCCCGATGCCAATCCAAGTGTCAGCAGCGCAGTGCCGCCGTAGCTTATGAACGGCAGCGGCACGCCCACTACCGGAAGGATGCCGCTCACCATGCCCATGTTGACGAAGGCATAGGTGAAGAAAATCATCGTGATCGCACCTGCCAGCAGGCGCGTGAACAGGTTCGGGGCGCCCGATGCGATCATCAGGCCGCGGCCGATCAGCAGCAGGTAGAGGAACATCAGGACCAGGTTGCCGACCAGGCCAAATTCCTCCGAATAGACGGCAAAGATGAAGTCGGTGGTGCGCTCGGGGATGAATTCCAGGTGGGCCTGGGTGCCCTGGGTCCAGCCTTTGCCGGTCACCCCGCCGGAGCCGATCGCAATGGTCGACTGCAGGATGTGGAAGCCTTTGCCCAGCGGGTCGGACGTCGGGTCGATCAGCGTCATGATCCGCTCGCGCTGGTAGTCGTGCATCATCGACCAGGCAACCGGCAGGCAGGCCGCGCCCATCACCACCAGGGCCAGAATGGCTTTCCACGCCAGGCCGGCCAGGAAGATGACGCAGGCGCCAGCCGCCACCACCAGCAACGCCGTGCCCAGGTCGGGCTGGCGCGCGATCAGGAACACCGGCACCAGCAGCAGTACCGCGCCCAGGATATAGGCGTGCCAGCGCATATGTCCATGACGCTGCTGGAAGTACCAGGCCAGCATCAGCGGCACCGCGATCTTGGCGAATTCGGAAGGCTGGATCTGCGCAAAGCCCAGGTTCAGCCAGCGCCGCGCACCGAGCTTGATGGTGCCGAACAATGCCACCGCAAGCAGCAGCGACACCGTCATCACATAGGCCGGCAGCGCAATGCGCATCATGTTCTGCGGCGAGATGTTCGCCACGAACCACATCACCAGGAAGGACATGGTGATGTTGCGCAACTGGTCTTCGATCTTGCCGGGAATGCCGATGCTGGCCGAATACAGTGCGACCAGGCTGGTGGCCAGCAACAGCACGATAATCAACATCAGCGGGCCATCGAATACCGTCACATAAGGGCGCATGCGCCGCCACAGTGAACGTCTTTCATTGATCGGCATGCTGCCTCCTTATTCTCTCTTGCGCGGCGGGCCGGCCGGCAGCTTCTGGTCCGCCGGCGCCGGCACTGGCGCTGGAGCCTGCGCCGGCGGCGCTGCCGCCTGGCCCTGTTGCAATGCGCGGCGCTCGGCAGCCGCGTCCACATCCGCTTCAGGCAAGTCCTCCACCGGCACGGTTTCCGCATCTTCCTTCGGCACCGGCGTGGTTTCCTTTTCCGTCGGGCGCTTGCCCAACAACCAATAGTCCAGCACTTTACGCGCAATCGGCGCCGCCACGGCGCCGCCGAAACCGGCGTTCTCCACGATCAGCGCCAGCACGATCTTCGGTTTGTCGGCCGGCGCGAAGGCGGTGAACCAGGCGTTGTCGCGCAGGCGCTCGTCCAGGCGGGCCGCGTTGTACTTCTCGTTGGCCTTGATCGCCACCACCTGCGCGGTGCCGGTCTTGCCGCCCACGGTATAGCCTGCGTTCAGGAACGCGCGGTAACCGGTTGCCCCCGGCTCGGTGGTCACCCCCACCATCGCATCCTTGATGAAGTCGATGTTGGACTGCTTGAGAGGGATGCGGTAGCTTTCCTTCGGCACGGTCAGGGTGCGCTTGCGGGTGCCGCCGTCTTCCAGGATCTTGACCAGGTGCGGCTTCATCACCACGCCGTTGTTGGCCAGGTTGGCCACCGCGTGCGCCACCTGCAGCGGCGTGTAGTTGTTGTAGCCGGAGCCGTTGGAGACCGAAATCGTATCGCCGCCCACCCATTTGCCTGCCGCCGGATTCTTCTTGAAGCGCTGGCGCTTCCATTCCTGCGAGGGCAGCACGCCCTTCTTCTCGTTTTCCAGGTCGATGCCGGTCAGCTGGCCGAAACCGAAAGGCGCCATGAAGTCATGGATCAGGTCGATGCCCATGTCGCGGCCCAGCATGTAGTAGTAGGTATTGCACGACACCACGATCGACTTGCGCATGTCGACCATGCCGTGGCCGCCCACCACGTCGTCACGGAACTTGTGGGTGCCGAGGTAGAAGAAGCCCGGGTCGGCAATCGCCTGGCCGGCGGTACGCTTGCCTGTTTCCAGCGCCGCCAGCGCCATGAACGGCTTGAAGGTGGAACCCGGTGCATAGGTACCGGACAAAGGCCGGTTCATCAGCGGCTTGTCGAGCGAGGTATTCAGCTCGTTCCAGCTTTGCGCGTCGATGCCGTCCACGAACAGGTTGGGATCGTAGCCGGGGCGCGACACGTACGCCAGTACGTCGCCGGTACTCGGCTCGATCGCCACCAGCGCGCCGCGGTATTCGCCGAATGCTTCTTCGGCGACTTTCTGCAGTTCGATGTCGATCGACAGGATCAGGTTGGCGCCCGGTGTCGCCGGGGTGCGCGACAGCGTGCGGATGGCGCGGCCGCCGGCAGTACGCTCCACTTCCTCGTAGCCGGTCTGGCCGTGCAGCTGGCGTTCGTAGCTCTTCTCCAGGCCTTCCTTGCCGATATGTTCGGTGCCGTTGTAATTGGCTTCGTACTCGGTCCCTTCCAGCGCCTTGGACTCGGCCGGGTTGATGCGCCCGATATAGCCGACCACGTGCGAGGCCACTTCGCCCAGCGGGTATTGGCGGAACAGGCGGGCCTGGATATCGACACCCGGGAAGCGGAAGCGGTTGGCGGCGAAACGCGCCACTTCCTCGTCGCTCAGGCGGCTGCGCAACGGAACGCTGGTGAAGCTTTTGGATTCCTCCATGAGCTTCTTGAAGCGGCGGCGATCCTTGGGAGTGATCTCGACCAGCTTGGCCAACTCGTCGATCACCTCCTCCATCGGCGCGGCCACCTTGGACGGCGTGATCTCCAGCGTGATGGCCGAGTAGTTGCGCGCCAGCACCACCCCGTTGCGGTCGAGGATCAGGCCGCGGCTTGGCACGATCGGCACCACCGCGATGCGGTTGTCCTCGGCCTTGGCAATGTAGTCGTTATGCTTGATCACCTGCAGCCAGATGAAGCGCGCCAGCAGCAGCGAGAAGCAAAAGAACACCAACCCGCCCAACACGGACAAGCGCACCCGGAAACGGTGCAGGTCTTGCTCTGTATTCTTGAACTCGGTCATGCTCAGATCGGGCGGGTGTGGTCTTTATCCACTGCGCGGCGCTGCGGCGCCAGCAGCAGCATGGTGGCCAGCGGCCACAACAGCGCAGCCACCACGCTTTCGATGAAGAAGAACCAGCCGGGGAATTTGCCGGCCACGATGAAACGCACCACCATCTGCACGGTTTGCGCCAGCAACAGCAGCGGCACCACATGCAGGATCTGCGTCGTCACGCGGAACCACAGGATGCGGCGATGCAGCATGATGGCGAAATACGACAGCAGCGTGTACGCCAGCGCGTTCTCGCCCAGCAGGGAAGCGTCGTGCACGTCCATCAGCAGGCCGAGGAAGAACGCGGTGCCGATGCCTACCTTGCGCGGCTGGTGCACACCCCAGAACACCAGGGTCAGCGCCACGAAGTCCGGTGCCGCGAAGAAGCGGCCCCACGGCAGCATATTGAGCAGCACCGCGCAGAACAGGCTGAAGAAAATGAACAGCGGGCTGACCGGCAGCAGGATGTATTGTGGACGGTTCATCGGGTCCCCTCTTTCGGTGCTGGCGCGGCGGCTGGAGCCGGCGCCTGCGCAGTTTCCGCCTTGGCCTTTTCCTTATCCTTATCCTTCTTCTTCGACGGCTTGGCGGCCGGCTCTTCCTCCGGAGGACGCGGCGGTATGTCCGGCAGCGACATCAGGATCAGCAGCGCGGTATTGCGCTCGGTACCGGCCAGCGGCGCGCACACCACGCGGCCGAAGGCGCCGCTGGCATTGCTCTCCACCTGTACCACGCGCGCCACGGCCAGGCCGGCCGGATAGACGCCGTCGATACCGGAAGTAATCAGGATGTCGCCGACCACCACGTCGGCTGTCGGCGCCATGAAGCGCAGGTCCAGGTTGCCCGACTGGCCGCGGCCGACGGCCACGGAACGCAGGCCGTTGCGCAAAATCTGCACCGGAATCGCCTGCTCCTTGTCGGTCAGCAGCGTGACTTCGGAAGTGAACGGGAACACCCGCGTCACCTGTCCCACCACGCCCTGGTTGTCGATCACCGGCAAGCCAGCGGCCACACCATGCTGGATGCCGCGGTTCAGGATCACCTTGCGCGTGAACACATCGCGCGCTTCGTACAGGATTTCAGCCAGTTGCGACTTGCCCGGCACACGCTGTTGCGCATCGAGCAGCTTGCGCAGCTGGTTGTTTTCAGCCTGGTAGAGCTGCGCCTGCTGCAAGGCCTGCGAGGCGGCGATCTGTTGCTGCTGCAGGACGCTGACCTGCTTCTCCAGCTTCGACAGCGTGGAGAAATAGTCGCCCATGCCGTAGATGGCATCGCGCGGCAACAGTGCGATTTTCTGCAAGGGATAGAGGACAAAGCCGACGCCCTGCCGAACTGCCGTCAGCGCGTTGACGCGCGAATCGGCCAGCAGCAGCGCAATCGAAATGCACGCGAACACCATCATCTTGAAACGGGCGGACGCGCCTTGCTTGAACAGTGGCGGTGGACTGTATTCCATGTCTTCCAATTAACAAGGGCAGCTTCCGCTGCCCTTTTTCTCAAGCTTACTCGTAGGAGAAGATGGATCCCAGCTGGTCCATGCGCTCCAGCGCCAGGCCGGAGCCGCGCACCACGCAGGTCAGTGGGTCTTCTGCCACCAGCACCGGCAGGCCGGTTTCTTCCATCAGCAGGCGGTCCAGGTCGCGCAGCAGTGCGCCGCCGCCGGTCAGCATCATGCCTTTTTCGGCGATGTCGGCGCCCAGTTCCGGCGGGGTCTGTTCCAGCGCGTTCTTGACGGCGGAGACGATGTTGTTCAGCGGGTCGGTCAGCGCTTCCAGGATCTCGTTCGACGAGATGGTGAACGAGCGCGGGATGCCTTCCGACAGGTTGCGGCCCTTGACTTCCATTTCCTTGACTTCGGAGCCAGGGAAGGCGGAGCCGATGGCCTTCTTGATCGCTTCGGCGGTCTGCTCGCCGATCAGCATGCCGTAGTTGCGGCGGATGTAGTTGACGATCGCTTCGTCGAACTTGTCGCCGCCCACGCGCACGGAACCCTTGTACACCATGCCGCCCAGCGAGATGATGCCCACCTCGGTGGTGCCGCCGCCGATGTCGACCACCATGGAGCCGGTGGCGTCGGATACCGGCAGGCCGGCGCCGATCGCCGCTGCCATTGGTTCTTCGATCAGGTACACCTGGGATGCGCCGGCGCCCAGCGCCGATTCACGGATCGCACGGCGTTCCACCTGGGTCGAGCCGCAAGGCACGCAAATGATGATGCGCGGCGATGGGCGGAAGAATTTGGAATCATGCACCATGCGGATGAACTGCTTCAGCATCTGCTCGGTGACGGTGAAGTCGGCGATCACGCCGTCTTTCATCGGGCGGATCGCCTCGATGTTGCCAGGCACCTTGCCCAGCATCTGTTTTGCTTCTTTACCGACGGCCTGGATGGTTTTCTTGCCGTTCGGGCCACCTTCCTGGCGGATCGCCACAACCGAAGGCTCGTCCAGCACGATGCCGGAACCGCGTACGTAGATCAGGGTGTTCGCCGTACCAAGGTCGATTGCCAGGTCAGACGAAATATAGCGACGTAAAAAACCAAACATGAGTGTCCTGTAGGGCGCAATGCGCAAAATTCGTTATATATGAGGTATCCGGTCAAATGCGGCCAGGCGGGTGTTCAGCACCAGCAGCGCATTAACCCGCGATTGTACCTTATAATCTACAGCTTATTTGCCCTAAATCCACTCTATTGTGCGAGCACGCAACCGTTGATTTATGCGGTGTTCGCCGCGATTTAACTGGTGATAGGCAACCGATCCAATAAATTACACTTCTGACAATTTCCATGTCCCTGACACTGAACGACGTTGAACGCATCGCCAAGCTGGCCCAGTTGGAGATGGACCAGGCCCATTCCGCCAATATGCTGGAAAAGCTGAATGGCATCTTCGCGCTGGCCGAGCAGATGCAGGCCGTGGACACCGAGGGTGTCGCCCCGCTGTCCCACCCGCTGGCCAATGCCATGCAGGTCGCACTGCGCCTGCGCGAGGACGTGGCAACCGAGCCGAATCGCCGCGAGGCATACCAGCACGTGGCGCCAAAGACCGAAGATGGCCTGTATCTGGTGCCAAAGGTCATCGAAAGCGAGTAAAGCATGCATAACAAAACAATCAAAGAGCTGTCCGAGCTGCTGCAAAAGAAGGAAGTCAGCGCCGTCCAACTGGCGACCCACTTCCTGGACCGCATTGAAAAAAGCGACCTGAATGCCTTCCTGCACGTGGACCGCGCGCTGACGCTGGCCCAGGCTGAAGCGGCCGACCAACGCATCGCCAACGGTACTGCCACCCCGCTGACCGGCGTGCCGATCGCGCACAAGGACATTTTCGTGACCCAGGGCTGGCGCTCGACCGCCGGCTCGAAGATGCTGGCCAACTACACCAGCCCGTTCGACGCCACCGTGGTGCAGAAGATGCTGGACGCCGGCATGGTCACCCTCGGCAAACTCAATTGCGACGAGTTCGCCATGGGTTCCTCGAATGAGAACTCGGCTTTCGGCGCCGTGAAAAACCCTTGGGACAAGTCTGCCGTTCCCGGCGGGTCCTCCGGCGGCTCCGCTGCTGCGGTAGCTGCCCGCCTGGCGCCTGGCGTGACGGGCACCGACACCGGTGGCTCGATCCGCCAGCCCGCTGCGTTCTGCGGCATCACCGGTATCAAGCCAACCTATGGCCGCGCCTCGCGCTTCGGCATGATTGCCTTCGCCTCCTCGCTGGACCAGGCCGGCCCGATGGCCCAGACCGCGGAAGACTGCGCGCTGCTGCTGTCGGCCATGACTGGTTTCGACGAACGCGATTCGACCAGCCTGAGCGCCGAACAAGGCAATGCTGCCGAAGACTTCACGCGCGCGCTGAACCAGCCGCTGGCCGGTCTGCGCATTGGCGTGCCGAAGGAATATTTCGGCGAAGGCCTGGCTGCCGACGTCGAGAAAGCCGTGCGCGCTGCGCTGGCCAAGTTTGTGGAACTGGGTGCCACCCTGGTCGACATTTCGCTGCCGAACACCGCGCTGTCGATCCCGGCCTACTACATGATCGCTCCGGCGGAAGCTTCGTCCAACCTGTCGCGCTTTGACGGCGTGCGCTACGGCCACCGCGCCGAAGGCTACAAGGACCTGCAGGACATGTACAAGAAGAGCCGCGCCGAAGGCTTCGGCCCGGAAGTACAGCGCCGCATCATGGTCGGCACCTACATCCTGTGCCACGGCTACTACGACGCTTACTACCTGAAAGCGCAAAAGATCCGCCGCAAGATCACGCAGGACTTCGCCAATGTGCTGGGCAGCCAGTGCGACGTGATCATGGGCCCGGTGGCCCCGACCGTGGCCTGGGACCTGGGCTCGAAGGCGGACGATCCGGTAGCGAACTACCTGGCCGACATCTTCACCCTGTCCACCAGCCTGGCCGGCTTGCCTGGCATGTCCATCCCTTGCGGTTTCGGCGAAGGCGAGAAGAACGCCAACCGCCCGGTAGGCCTGCAAATCATCGGCAACTACTTCGCCGAAGCGAAGCTGCTGAACGTCGCCCACCAGTACCAGCAGGCGACCGACTGGCACAAGCGCAGCCCTTCTTCGATTTAAGGAAAAAGATATGGAATGGGAAGTCGTCATCGGTATTGAGAACCACGTACAGCTCACCACCGACTCCAAAATTTTCAGCGGCTCGCCGACCAAGTTCGGCGCCGAACCAAACACCCAGGCCAGCCCGGTCGACCTGGCGCTGCCAGGCGTGCTGCCTGTCATGAACAAGGCTGCCGTCGACCGCGCGATCCGCTTCGGCCTGGCCGTCGGCGCCAAAGTCGCACCGCAGTCGATCTTCGCGCGCAAGAACTACTTCTACCCTGACCTGCCGAAGGGCTACCAGATCTCGCAGTTCGAAGACCCGGTGGTGCAAGGCGGCCAGCTTACCTTCGGCTACGAGAAGGACGGCAAGTTCGTCACCAAGACCGTGAACCTGACCCGCGCCCACCTCGAGGAAGACGCGGGCAAGTCGCTGCACGAGGATTATCACGGCATGTCGGGCATCGACCTGAATCGCGCCGGCACCCCGCTGCTGGAGATCGTGTCCGAGCCTGAAATGCACAGCGCCTCCGAAGCAGTGGCCTACTGCAAGGCCCTGCACGGCCTGGTGATGTGGCTTGGCATCTGCGACGGCAATATGCAGGAAGGCTCCTTCCGCTGCGACATCAACGTGTCCGTACGCCCGAAAGGCCAGAAGGAATTTGGCACGCGCTGCGAACTGAAGAACCTGAACTCCTTCCGCTTCATCGAGGAAGCCGTGCACGTTGAAGTGGCGCGCCAGATCGAGCTCCTGGAAGACGGCGGCAAGGTGGTGCAGGCGACCCGCCTGTACGATCCGGACAAGAAGGAAACGCGCCTGATGCGCGAAAAGGAAGACGCGCAGGATTACCGCTACTTCCCTGACCCGGACCTGCCGCCGCTGACCATCGGTGCCGACTGGATCGAACGCGTGAAAGCGTCCATGCCGGAACTGCCAGCCGTGATGCGCACGCGCTTCGTGGAAGAGTACAAGCTGCCGGAATACGATTCGCTGATCCTGACCGCATCCAAAGGCATGGCGCTGTATTTTGAAGCCGTGGTTGCTGCAGCTGGCAAGGACAACGCCAAGGCCGCAGCCAACTGGCTGATGGGCGATGTGTCGTCGACCTTGAACCGTGAAGGCGTGGAAATCGCCGACGCGCCAGTGTCGGCCGCGCAATTGGCCTTTATGCTGAAGCGCATCAGCGACGGCACCATCTCGAACAAGATGGCGAAGGAAGTGTTTGCCGACATGTGGGCGGCCAAATCCGACGACGAGAAGGTCGCGGACGCCATCATCGCTAAAAAGGGTGGCGGCCAGATCTCCGACGCGGGCGCGCTGGAAGCCATCGTTAACGAAGTCATCGCCAACAACGAGAAGTCCGTTGAGCAGTACCGTGCCGGCAAGGAAGCGGCCATCAACGCCCTGATCGGCCAGGCGATGAAAGCCTCGAAAGGCAAAGCCAACCCGGCCCAGCTGACTGAGCTGCTGAAGCAGAAGCTGGCTTCTTAAAACCGGTAAACCTGGGTCTGACCCACAGGTCAGACCCCGTCTGCGGAACGGCCCGCGGCCGGGAGATCATACAGGGTCAGGCACTTGTGCCTGACCCTGGTCTACCGGTTTTGACAGGTGCGCGCACATCCAGCGAAGAATATCCGCAAAGATCTCCTCGCGATTCACCTCGTTGAAATTCTCATGATAATTCTCGTGCTGCACATGGCATTCCAGCAGCTTGGGATCGATCATCGCCAGCAAATCCAGTGTCGCCTTCGGGTCGGCCAGCTTGTCATCCCCCGCCACCACCGCGTATAAAGGCCAGCGCCAGGTCGGCATCTTCTCCGCCAGTCCCTTTTGCGCCCCCTGCAGCGCCACGCCAAAACGCACCGTGCATTCGCGCGCCCGCACATCGTCCGCCTCATCGCGATGATGCCGCGCAGTAATCGAAGGATCATGCGTCAGCACATCGGTCAACGACGCCATCGGCACCTTCATGGTCGGCGCCAGCGCGGCCAGCACGCCGGACAACCTCTCCAGCAAGGCCGGCACCTTGATCGCATTCACGTAATACGGCGACGACAGCACGAAACCCTTCACCAGCGGATCCCGTTCCAGCGCTTCAAGCCCGAAACGCGTTGCAATCAGCGCGCCCATCGAATGGCCCATGATAAACACCGGTACGCCTGGATAATGCTGCTTGACCCAATGCAGGAACAGCCCCACCTCTTCGATGAAGACGGCGAAGTCCGGAATGTCGACGCGACGCGCATTCTCGTGCCCGCACAAATCGAACGCCACGGTCGCAAAGCGGTGCTGCTTGAAATACAGCGCCGGCGTCACATAGTCGCCCGCATGCGCCAGTCCGCCGTGGATGGCCAGCAGCACGCCAGCCGCAGGCTTCGCGGGTTCCCAGATGTGGATCTTGCGTTCGGCGCCATGGCGCCCCTTGAAGGTGGCGAAGCGGTCTTCGGAGAATCGGTTCATGCGGTCACGAGGAAATGCTCAGCGCAATGCCCATCTCCAGCATCAGCGAGAGGTCGGCCAGCGTGAAATCGAGAGTGGATGCGCCCTGGTTGGACGCGGCGGGGGAGAAGGCAACGCGCAGTTCGGCCTGGATCGGCGCCACGTCGAAGGTGATGCCGCGCGCCTGGCATTCGTGCAGGTAGGCGCGCACCTTGCGCATCAAGGCGTCCGGAACGGGGTCGGTGCCCAGCGTGGCGTAGAAGCCATGGTCAAGGCGGGTGCGGCCGGTCGGGCTGGTGTCGCCCTTCTTCCAGTCGCTTTCGGGCTCGCTGGGGAGCCCGTCCCGCACGTCCGCGACCGCGGCTTCGTCGCCGTATACCTTGAGCGTTGCGATGTTCATTACTTTCCTCGATCTTAATGTTGTAAGGAAGCAATCACAGTCTAGCACAACGCCCGGCCGGCGCCAGCTTGGCTTATTCCACGCCGTACTTGCTGCGGTAGGCGGCTACCGCGTCCTTGTGCTGTGCAAGCGAGGGGTCGGCCGACAGGTAGGTAAACAGGTCGGACAGGTTGCCGATCGAGATCACCGGGATGCCGTAGTTCTTGCTCACCTCCTGCACCGCCGACAGCGCGGACATCTGGCCATCCTTGCCGCCGCGTTCCATGCGGTCCAGTGCGATCAGCACGGCGCAAGGCTCGGCGCCTGCGTTGCGGATCATTTCCACGGATTCGCGTACCGAGGTGCCGGCCGAGATCACGTCGTCAATAATGACAACTTTGCCAGTCAATTTCGCGCCCACCAGGGTGCCGCCCTCGCCATGGTCCTTGGCTTCCTTGCGGTTGTAGGCGAAAGAGGTGTTGCGGCCTTTGCCGGCCAGCGCCATCGACGTCGCGGAGGCCAGGGTGATGCCCTTGTAGGCCGGACCGAACAGCATGTCGAATGCAACGCCGGAGTCCAGCAGGGTCTGGGCGTAAAAGTCGGCCAGCCTGGCCAACGTCGCGCCGTCATGGAACAGGCCGGCGTTGAAGAAATAGGGCGATTGCCGCCCTGCTTTGGTCGTAAACTCGCCGAATTTCAGCACTCCCGCCTGTACGGAAAACGCGATAAACTCTTGCCTCAAATTGCTCATAGTGCACCCATCTTTGTTCAAAGTGCCGATATTTTAACCGGAACACCTATGCCAAAAATCATTTCCGCAAACCTGAACGGTATCCGCTCCGCCGCCAAGAAGGGCTTTTTCAACTGGATGGGCACCATCGACGCCGACATCATCTGCGTGCAGGAATTGAAGGCGCAGGCAGCGGACATGACCGGGGAATTCCTCAACCCGCACGGCTACCACGGCCATTTCCACTACGCGGAAAAGAAAGGCTACTCCGGCACCGGCATCTACAGCAAGCTTGCCCCTGACCGCGTGATGATCGGTTTCGGCAGTCCCGAATTCGACGCCGAAGGCCGCTACGTGCGCGCCGATTTCGGCAACCTGACCGTGATCTCGGTGTACTGCCCCTCCGGCTCCTCGTCGGAAGAACGCCAGCTGGCCAAGTTCCGTTTCATGGAGTTGTTCCTGCCGCACCTGCAGCAGTTGCGCGCCGAAGGCCGCGAGTTCGTCATCTGCGGCGACTGGAACATTGCCCATAAGGAGATCGACCTGAAAAACTGGAAGGGCAACTTGAAGAACTCCGGCTTCCTGCCGGAAGAACGCGCCTGGATGACCAAGCTGTTCGAGGAAGTCGGCTACGTCGACGTGCACCGCGGCCTCGACCAGCGTCCAGAGCAGTACACCTGGTGGTCCAACCGCGGCCAGGCCTATGCGAAGAACGTGGGCTGGCGTATCGACTACCACGTCGCCACTCCAGGCATCGCGTCCAAGGCCCACACCGTGTCGGTCTACAAGGACGAAAAGTTCTCCGACCACGCCCCGCTGATCATCGAGTACCACGCCTGATGCGCCGCGCGCTCGCAACGTTGCTGCTGACGGCCGCCGGCGTTGCCGGCGCCGCCGATACCGCGGTCATCATCGATAGCTCGCGCCAGTTCATGCCGAACAGCATGCCGCGCAACGCGGCATGGCTTGGGCTGTTCTGCCAGAAGCTGGAGTGCGAACTGCTTCCGGCCGAAGTCGACATCTCCATCGATACAGCCAAGGATATCCTGGAGCAGGACGAAGAGCTGGACCGTGTGACCGTCCAGGGCAAGCCGCTTGCCGTTTTCGCCAACGTGCCGCTCAAGCCCGGCAAGGTCGTCACCTGGCATGCCATGAACGACGCCCAGTATTTCGGCAGCCCGCAATTCGAAAAGCTGCGCAAGCTGGGCAAGTGGAGTATGCCTTGGGGTACGCAGCCGATGGCCCTGTCCTGGGTCAAGACTGCGGAAGAACGCAAGCGCTATCACCTGAGCGATGGCACCAGCAAGCAATTCCTGTTTGCGGTCAACGCATCGGGCGAGTATGGCGGCGACACCACGCCCGTAGTGTATTGGGCGGGCGATCTGGATGGCGACGGCAAGCTCGACCTGCTGATGGGCATCCCCGACGAGAGCTGTGCCTACGATGAGAGGCTGTACCTCTCCTCCGGCGCTGCGGAAGGCATCCTGCTGCGCAAGGCTGCTCACACGCAAGGCAGCCAGGCCGCTTGCGGCTGCTGAGCAACGGCCTGCTTGCTGGCCGTCGTTGCATGTGCGATCCTGCATGTTCTTTTCAAAAACACAAGGAAAAGACCATGCAACAGAACACGCCCACCAAGCGCCTCGCGCGCACCGCCGGCCTGCTGTACCTGGTTGTCGTCGTCACCGGCATCTTTGCCTTGATGTATGTGCCGTCCCAGCTCAAGATCGGCAATGATCCAGTCGCAGTGCTCGCCAGCATCGATGCCCACGAGGGACTGTTCCGTGCGGGAATCGCTGCGAGCCTGGTGTGTTATCTCGCCTTCCTGCTGCTGCCGCTGGCGCTCTACAAACTCCTCAGCCCCTACGGCCGCAGCACTGCGGCAGTGATGGTGGCGCTGGCCGTGGCCAGCGTGCCGCTGTCGTTCGCTAATGTCGGCCACCGGCTCGAAGTGCTGAACCTGATCAACGGTGCCGACTACCTGCGCGGCATGACGCCGGACGCATTGGCGCAGCAGGTCATGTTGTCGCTCAAGGCTTACAGCAAAGGCATGGTCCTGAACCAGGTATTCTGGAGCTTGTGGCTCGGACCTTTCGGCTACCTGGTCTACAGATCCGGAATCCTGCCAAAAGTGCTTGGCATCTTGCTGATGGTCGGCAGCGCGGGCTATGCCACAGAGGCCTTCGGCTATATCCTGCAGGCCGATTTCACCTCGCTGCCAGGCGTCGACCTGCTGTCGATTCCAGCTTCGCTCGGCGAAATCGGCACTTGCCTGTGGCTCTGCATCATGGGCGCGCGCGAGCCGGCTCACAGCGCAGGCGCCTATAATACTGGGATAAAAATCGCCCGGAATTAAAATGAAAACCGTATTGGTCCTTTTCCTGCTGACTATCAAGAGCAGCTTCATCAACGACGAAGAGTCCGAAGCCACCGACGAGCAATTCGACACGATCCAGTTCGTGCAGACGGAGCAAGGCACCTGGCGCTTCAAGACTTTCGCCGAGGATGAGGATGTGCACCTGTGGAGCATCGAAGCCGACGGCGACCTGGTCGAGCTGGCGATCGAAACCACCAACCGCCATTATGGCGACGTGATCGACGAAGCCTTCATCATCGAGAGCGATGACGGCGTGGAAGGCCTGCGCCGCGAGCTGAAAAAGCAGGGCTTGAGCGATAACCTGCAGATCTCCCCGAAAGGGCCGCTGTTCTGGGCTCCGCCAGGCTCCAGCTACAGCCCCAAGTCCGCGCCGGCGCACTGAATCACGCACTGAGCCAATTAAAAACGCCCATTCCGGCCTTGGTTGTTTAGAATGCCAAAATTCAAACAACTATTGCGCTGGCCATGAACCAAGTCCTGACACCGTCTAACGAAGAAAACAGCAGCATCGACAAGATCGCCCTCGCCAAGCAACTGGCGGGCGATGTCACCCGCGGCGCCGGTGCCGGCATCCTACGCACTGTACTGGCAGTGCTCGCAGCGCTGATGGTCAATGCGCTGGGCGTTACGCTGTTGTTCCGCAGCGAACTGGGTGGCAGCCATGGTTCGGCCATGATCTACGCGGCCTTTGTCGCCGCACCATTCATGATCGCCGTCGGCGTCACCGGCATGATGGCTTACAAGCTTGGCTTGCAGGGCATCCTGGCGCGCGTGGTGGAGAGCCAGGCCGGGCTGATCGCCAAGCTGGGCGCAGGGATCCTGGAAACCTTCCTGCGCAGCGTCAATTACCAACCGGGCCGCCCACTGTCGGAGAAATTCCTCGGCGGCTGGCGCAGCTTCCTGAACCTGCAGTCCGGCCTGCCGAAACCGCTGCCATGGCTGCTCGCCAGCCTGACCTCGCGCATTCCTCTGGCCGAGACGATTACCGAAGTCGCCACCACCGGCATGACGCTGCGCGAAGTGGCGCATGCGGCGATGACGCGCATCATTTCGGAAGGTGCCGCAGGCGGCCTGCGTCCTTCCAACCAGGCCCTGTTCATCGCCCTCGCAATCCAGTTCGGCATGTGGTTCCCCATCGGCCTGCTGGTTCGCTACATGTTCGGCTAAGGACAGCATGAACAAGCCGGCAGCCCAGCTATAGGCGCTGCCTGCTCTCGAAAAAGCGCCACTCGCCCGTCAGCGGGTCCGGGAAGCCGATCGCCTTGGCCAGCAGCTTGAGCGGCGACGACACGTCGTCCTGCTTGCATGGCAGGGCAACTGGGTAGAAGACGTCATTCACGATCGGGATGCCCAGCGACGAAAGGTGTACCCGCAACTGGTGCTGGCGGCCGGTGTGCGGCCATAGTCGATACAGCACATGTTCGCCGCGCTGTTCGATCACATCGATCATGGTTTCCGAATTCGGCTCGCCCGGCGCTTCCTTCATGGTGAAGAATTTATCGCCTTCCACCATCCTGCTGCGATAGACGAAGGGGAATTCCCGGCCCGGCAGCGGGCCGGCGAGCGCCTCATACTCCTTCTGCACCAGGCGCTTCTGGAACAATGACTGGTAATCGCCACGGCTGCCCGCATTGCAGGAGAAGATCACCAGCCCCGCCGTCTCGCGATCAAGGCGATGGATCGGCACCAGGTCTTCAATGCCCAGTTTGCGGCGCACGCGCACCAGCAGCGTCTCTTTCACGAAGCGGCCGGATGGAATCGTCGGCAGGAAGTGCGGCTTGTCGACCACCACGATGTGCTCGTCCTGGTGCAGCACTTCTTCTTCAAACGGGATCGGGAATTCGGTGTCCAGCTCGCGGTAATACCAGATGCGGGCGCCGCGCACATAGCGCGATTCGGGCTGCACCGGCAAGCCCTTGCCGTCCACCACGTCGCCGCGCGCCATGCGTTCACGCCACCTGGCTTCGCTCACGGCAGGATAGTTGGCCGACATGAAGGTGATCATGTCCGGCCAGACGCCCTCCGGCAGCCACAGGTAGCTGGGCGTGACGCCATCGCGCATCGGCAATGGCGGCGCGCCCGAGGCGTGCTTCGGGCGCGACATTTCAGGACTTGGGCAGCGGGGACGTCTGGTAAGGCGGCAGCTTGTTCACGTCCAGGCCGCGCTGGCGGGCGTAGACCGGCAACACCAGCGGCATTTGCTTCTGCATGTCCTGGATGCGCGAATTGCCGCTTGGGTGGGTGGACAGGAATTCCATCGGCTGCTGCGCATTGACGGCGCCCATCTTCTGCCACAGCGCGATACCGGCGCGTGGATCGAAGCCGGCGCGGGCCGCCAGGTCGATGCCGACCAGGTCCGATTCGGTCTCATCGCCGCGCGAGAACTTCATCACGGTCAGTTGGCCGGCCACATTGGCGCCGGCATCGGTGATGCGCGGGTCAATGCCGAGGTAGGAGGACAGCACCGCACCACCCAGCTTGCTGGCCAGCGACACGGCCGTCGATTGCACGGCGCGCTTGCGGGCATGCTCGCGCAGGGCGTGGGCAATTTCGTGGCCCATGACCATCGCCACTTCATCGTCGGTCAGGTTCAGCTTGGTCAGGATGCCGGTATAGAAGGCGATACGGCCGCCCGGCATGCAGAAGGCGTTGACCTGGTCGGAATTGAGCAGGTTGACTTCCCATTGCCAGTTGGCTGCGGACGGGTTCCAGCGCTGGGCATTCGGCACGATGCGGGCCGCGATGGCGCGCAGCCGCTTGACCTGCGGGTCGGACTCCGGCACCAGCGCTTCCTTCTGCCTGGCTTCATTCAGCAGCTGGGAGTACTGCAGCTTGGATTGCTGGTCCATTTGCTGCTCATCAGCAAAGACGCGCAGGCGCGACAGCTTGGTGACGGGGATGCCGTCAGCTTTGGGGTTCATCGGCGCGGCCTGCTGAGCCGATGCGGTGCCGGCGGCCAGCGCCAGCGCAATAAGGGTGAACTTGAACTTCTTCATGGCTTTTAAGATATCACAGCTGGATGGCGCACAGCTTAACTGGATTGTTTTTTGCGCAGGCGGAACACGGCCAGGTCGCCGCGCAGGTTAGGCAGCACGGAGACTGTCCTGCCCTCCGCCAGCGCCACGCATTCGATCACTTCCAGCCCCACCTCTTCCGCCAATTCCTGGAAGTCGTAGATGGTGGCACAGCGCACGTTGGGCGTGTCGTGCCACTGGTATGGCAGCGATTTCGAGACCGGCATGCGGCCCTTCATCAGCGCCACGCGGTGCGGCCAGTAAGCGAAATTGGGGAAGGACACGATGGCTTCGCGGCCGACGCGCACGATATCGCGCAGCAGGTCCTCCACGTGCTTCATCATTTGCAGCGAGGACAGGCACAACACCGTATCGAAGGAGTTGTCGCCGAAGATGCCCAGGCCGTTTTCGAAGTCCTGCTGGATCACGCGCACGCCGCGCTGGGTGGATGCCAGCACCTGCTCGTCCGCCAGCTCCAGGCCGTAGCCGGTGCAGCGCTTTCCGCTCTGCAGGTAATCCATCATCACGCCATCGCCGCAACCCACGTCGAGCACGTGGGCGCCTTCGCGCACCCAATGCGCAATGAAGGCCAGGTCGGGACGGGCGCTGCTCAGGTCATCGAAAGTCATGCTGCTTGTTCCTTGTTCGTTTCTTTCCATACTTGCTCGTAGTAGGCGCGCACCATGTTCATATAGCGCGCATCCTCGAGCAGGAAGGCGTCGTGGCCGTGCGGCGCGTCGATCTCGGCGTAGGTCACCTCGCGCCGGTTGGCCAGCAAAGCCTGCACGATCTCACGGCTGCGCTCCGGCGAGAAGCGCCAGTCCGTGGTGAAGGAAGCGAGGAAGAACTTGGCGCGGGTGGCAGCCAGGGTCTTGGTCAGGTCGCCGTCGAACTTACGCGCCGGATCGAAGTAGTCGAGCGCCTTGGTGATCAGCAGGTAGGTGTTGGCGTCGAAGTACTCCGCGAACTTGTCGCCCTGGTAGCGCAGGTAGGATTCGATCTCGAAGTCGATGCCGAAGCCGAATTTGTAGTCGCCGCCGCTGGCCGCGATGTCGCGCAGCTTGCGGCCGAATTTCTCGGCCATGTCGTCGTCCGACAGGTAGGTGATGTGGCCGATCATGCGCGCCACTTTCAGGCCGTTCTTCGGCACCACACTGTGTTCGTAGAAGTCGCCGCCGTGGTAGTCAGGGTCGGACAGGATGGCCTGGCGGGCCACGTCGTTGAAGGCGATGTTCTGCGCCGACAGCTTCGGCGTGGACGCGATCACCAGGCAGTGGCGCAGGCGCTCAGGGTGCATGATGGACCAGGCCAGCGCCTGCATGCCGCCCAGCGAACCGCCCATCACCGCAGCGAACTGCTGGATGCCCAGCTGGTCGGCCAGGCGCGCCTGTGCCGCCACCCAGTCCTCCACCGTCACCACCGGGAACGCCGCGCCGTACTGCTTGCCGGTTTCCGGATTGATGTGCATGGGACCGGTCGAGCCGAAGCAGGAGCCCAGGTTGTTCACGCCGATGACGAAGAACTTGTCGGTATCGAGCGCCTTGCCCGGCCCGACCATATTGTCCCACCAGCCCACGTTCTTGGGATTGTCGGCGTAATAGCCCGCCACGTGGTGCGAGGCATTCAGCGCGTGGCACACCAGCACCGCGTTGGACTTGTCCGCATTCAGCGTGCCATAGGTCTCGTACATCAGCATGTAGTCGCGCAGGGACGCTCCGCTCTGTAGCTGAAGGGGTTCCGCAAAGTGCATTGTCTGCGGCGAGACGATTCCAATCGAAGGCATGTGAATCCGGTTTATGGTTAAATTGTGCTGCGAAAGTTGGTGTTACAGGGCTTGCAGGGCGTTGACTGCGTCGGCAATCGTTTCAGGGTCCATGCTGCGCATGATCTTGCGCATCTGCGGCGCAATCAGCTGCAGGTCGCTGTTCAGGATTTCCTGCTTCACCGACAGCAGCTGCGACGGGTGCATCGAGAATTCGCGCAGGCCCATGCCCAGCAGCAGGCGCGTCATCTTGGCATCGCCCGCCATTTCGCCGCACACCGCCACTTCGATGCCGGCTTTGTGGCCGGCGGCGATGGTCATCGCGATCAGTTGCAGGATGGCCGGGTGCAGCGGATCGTACAGGTGCGCCACTTCGTAATCGACGCGGTCGATGGCCAGCGTGTACTGGATCAGGTCATTGGTGCCGATGGACAGGAAATCCATCTTCTTGACGAACATCGGCAGCGCCAGAGCGGCAGCCGGGATTTCGATCATGGCGCCGACCGGCACTTCGGGGTCGTACTTCTCCCCCCTGTCGTCAAGCTGTGCCTTGGCGCGCTGGATCATGGCCAGCGACTGGTCGATCTCGAAGGCGTGCGCCATCATCGGAATCAGGATGCGCACCTTGCCGTGCACCGAGGCGCGCAGGACGGCGCGCAACTGGGTCAGGAAGATCTGCGGCTCCGCCAGGCAATAGCGGATGGCGCGCAGGCCCAGTGCCGGATTGAGCGCGGTATGCTCCATCTGGTCCAGCGGCTTGTCGGCGCCGATATCGAGCGTGCGGATGGTGACCGGGCGGCCCTTCATGGCCAGCACGGCTTTGGTGTACTGCTGGTATTGCTCGTCCTCGGTCGGCATCTGGCCGTCGCGGCCCATGAACAGGAATTCGGAGCGGAACAGGCCAACGCCGTTGGCGCCAGACTCCATCGCGTGCTCGCAGTCCTCCGGCAATTCGATGTTCGCCATCAGCGCAATCTGCGTGCCGTCCTTGGTAATGGCCGGTGTTTTTTTCAGCTTGCCCAGCTTCTTGCGGGCGCGCATCGCCGCCAGTTGGCGTTCGCGGTACTGTTCCAGCACCTGTGCGCTTGGGGTGACGATCACCACGCCGGCATCGCCGTCGATGATCACCCAATCGTCCTGCTGGATCAGGGTCGATGCCTGCGACATGCCGACCGCCGCCGGTATGTCGAGCGAACGCGCCACGATGGCGGTATGCGAGTTCTGGCCGCCGACATCGGTCACGAAGCCGATGAAGGAGCGGTCGCGGAACTTCAGCATGTCGGCCGGCGAGATATCGTGGGCCACCACGATCATCTGGGCCAGGAATTCATCGCCCTCGAGTTCGGCCTGTTTCGGCAGCAGCGGTTCGCTGCCCATCAGGACTTTCAGCACCCGCTCGGCGACCTGCTGGATATCGGCCTTGCGCTCGCGCAGGTACGGGTCTTCGATCTCGTCGAACTGGGCCGACAGTTCGTCGATCTGGGTCACCAGCGCCCATTCGGCGTTGTAATGGCGGCTGCGGATGATATCCAGCGGCGCCTCGGAAATCATCGGGTCCGACAGGATCAGGGCGTGCACATCGATGAAGGCACCCAGCTCCGTCGGGGCATCCTTCGGCAGCTCGTTCCACAGCGTTTGCAGTTCGCGGTGCACGGTGGCCAGCGCCGATTGCAGGCGCTTCACCTCCGCCTCCACGTTCTCCTCGGAAATCAGGTAATGCTTTACATCGAGCGCCGCCGGCGCAAGGATGTGCGCGCGGCCGATCGCGATGCCTCGCGAAACCGGAATTCCGTGGAGGGAGAACGATGCCATCGGGCTGCCGTCCCGCATTTACTCGCCTTCGCCGAACTTGTCGTTGACCAGCCCGGCCAGAGCGTTGATGCAATCCTGTTCATCGGCGCCGTCCGCTTCCAGCAGGACCTTGGCGCCCTTGCCGGCGGCCAGCATCATCACGCCCATGATGGACTTGGCGTTGATGCGGCGACCGTTACGCGACAGCCAGACATCGCTTTGGAACTTGGCTGCCAATTGGGTGAATTTTGCAGAAGCACGTGCATGCAATCCGAGCTTGTTGATGATTTCAAGTTCTTGCTGAATCATGTTTTAGTTTTGCTTGGTTGACTCGTTAATTGACTCGGATACGGTTATCGACCTTGACTGCGCCATTCTGCGCGCCGGCCAGGGCCATTTCCACGACTACGTCCAGCGTATCGGTACGATAGGTGATGGCACGCAGCAGCATGGGAAGGCTGATGCCAGCAACCACCTCGACCTGGCCGGCGTCGGCCAGCTTGTTACAGCAATTAGCGGGCGTGCCGCCCTTGATATCGGTCATGACCAGCACGCCGGCACCGCTGTCGAGGCGCTTGATGGCTTCACGCGCCAACTGCTGCACTTCGTTCAGGTCCTGGTCTGCCAGCACGTCGATCGCCTCCAGTTTTTCAACCGGAGCCCGGAACACATGCGCTGCGGCGGCCAGGAAAGCCTGGCCCAGCGGCGCGTGTGTCATCAATAAAATCCCTACCATGTTTATCCTTGCTTGCCTGCCCGGGCTTCCACCGCGTCGATGAACATGGACGCAACCTGGAAGCCAGTCTGCTGGGTGATCTCCTGGAAACAGGTCGGGCTGGTGACGTTTACCTCGGTGAGGTAATCGCCGATCACGTCTAATCCTACCAGCAAGAGGCCGCGCGAAGCCAATTCCGGGCCCAGGGCCTCGGCGATTTCGCGGTCGCGCTGCGACAGGGGCTGCGCCACGCCGGTGCCGCCGGCCGCCAGGTTGCCGCGCACTTCGCCGGCCTGCGGGATGCGCGCCAGGCAGAACGGCACCGGTTTGCCGTCGATCAGCAGGATGCGCTTGTCGCCCTTGACGATGTCGGGGATGTAACGCTGCGCCATGATGGTGCGGGTGCCGAGCTGGGTCAGGGTCTCGATGATCGAACCCAGGTTCAGGCCGTCGGACTTCACACGGAAGATACCGGCGCCGCCCATGCCGTCCAGCGGCTTCAGGATCACGTCGCCATGTTCAGCCTGGAAGTCGCGCAAGCGGGTCTCGTCGCTGCTCACCAGGGTCGGCGCGGTGAATTGCGAGAACTGGGCAATCGACAGCTTTTCATTGTGGTCGCGGATAGCGGCAGGCTTGTTGAAGACTTTGGCGCCCTGTTTTTCCGCCAGCTGCAGCAGGTAGGTGCCGTAGACGTATTCCATGTCGAACGGCGGATCCTTGCGCTGGATCACCGCGTCGAAGGCGGCCAGGCTGGTGTCTTCCGAGGGCGCGGCCTGGTACCAGTCGTGGGCGTCGCCGGTCAGCTCGATGCGCGAGACGTGGGCGGTGACCTGGCCTTCCTTGAGTGCCATGTGGCGCTGCTGGAAGGCGTACACCTCGTGCCCCCGGCGCGCCGCCTCCGCCATCATGGCAAAAGTGGAGTCCTTGTAGATCTTGAAGCTGGACAGCGGGTCGGCGAGGAAGGCGATTTTCATGGATTAGTCCAAAAATGTAACAACTGATTCTAGCCGATCTGCGCGTCCGGCGTTCAGTACACCTCAGGATCCGGGTCGGTGCGCTCCATCTCCAGCGAAGCGGCCAGCAGCGCCAGCCGCGCCACCACCCCGTAGACGTAGAAGCGGTTCGGCACAGCGGTGCCCGGCTTGGCCTTCACATCCGGCAGGGCATGCTGCTGGGCGAACGCCAGCGGCACAAACTGCGAGCCCGGCGCGTTCAGGTTCTGGTCCGGGCCTTTCTCGCCGTGCACGCGGTAGAAGCCGCCCACCACGTAGCGGTCGATCATATAGACCACCGGCTCGGCAAACGCCTCCTTGATGCTCTCGAAGGTCGGCACGCCCTCCTGGATATTCAAGTCGGTTACCGCCTTGCCATCCTTGATCACGGTCATGCGCGCACGCTGCTCTTCCGACAACTCCTTCAGCTCGGCCGCGTCGCGAATGGTGATGATGCCCTTGCCATACGTGCCAGCATCGGGCTTGATGATGACGAACGGTTTTTCCTTGATGCCGTATTCCTTGTACTTCTTGCGGATCTTGGCCAGCACCGCGTCAACCGACGACGCCAGGCACTCCTGCCCCTCGCCGGTCGCCAGGTCCACCGCGCCGCATTTGGCGTGGAAGGGGTTGACCATCCATGGATCAACGCCAATCAGCTTGCCGAACTTCTTGGCCACTTCGTCGTAGGCATTGAAGTGATTCGACTTGCGGCGCACCGCCCAGCCGGCGTGCAGCGGCGGCAACAGGCTTTGCTCGTGCAGGTTGGTCAGGATGTCGGGAATGCCGGCCGACAGGTCGTTATTCAGCAAGATGGTGCAAGGATCGAAATCCTTCAGCCCCAGGCGGCGGCCGTTCGGCGAGCGCACCAGCGGCTCCACCACCAGCATATTGCCGTCGGGCAGCGCCAGCGGCGTTGGCTGGGTGATGGACGGGTCCAGCGTACCGAAGCGCACGCTCAGGCCGGTCTGCCGGAAAATCTGCATCAGGCGCGCCACGCCCTGGAAATAGGTCGGATGGCGCGGCTTGATCTCCGGGATCAGCAGCAGGTTGCGGGCATCGGGGCAATACTTGTCGATCGCCGCCATGGCCGCCTGCACCGAAAGGGGGAGCATCTCGTTGGCCAGGAAATGGAAGCCGCCCGGGAACAGGTTGGTATCCACCGGGGCCAGCTTATAGCCGGCATTGCGCAAGTCCACCGACGCATAGAACGGCGGCGTATGCTCCTGCCACTCGAGGCGGAACCACCGTTCAATGGCTGGGGTCGCGGCAATGATCTTTTCTTCAAGATCCAGTAACGGCCCGGTCAGGGCCGTGACGAGATGGGGAACCATGTGACTTCCTTGCGGGTTGGTATTTGCAGACTCTCCATTTTGGGGCAAAACCGCCAATTAAAAGATACTTTGGAACAAAAAAAGCGCCCCGAAAGGCGCTTTTAAAGTTCTAAGCTTATTAGGCGTGGTAAGCCGATTCGCCGTGGCTGGTGATGTCCAGGCCCTCGCGCTCTTCCTCTTCCGGCACGCGCAGGCCAATCACGATGTCGACCAGCTTGTAGGCCACGAAGGCAACAACAGCCGACCACACGATGGTGACGCCGACAGCGGTCGCCTGGGTGAGCACCTGGCCGCTGATCGAGTAATCCGCGCTTGCCTTATTGGCAACGTAGTCAAATACACCCTGCCCGCCCAAGGACGGTGCGGCAAACACACCGGTCAGGATCGCGCCCAGGATACCGCCCACGCCATGCACGCCGAACACGTCCAGCGAGTCATCCGCGCCGATCAGGCGTTTCAGGCCATTCACGCCCCACAGGCAGATGATGCCGGCCAGCAGGCCGATCGCCAGGGCGCCCATCGGGCCGACGAAGCCGCAAGCCGGGGTGATCGCCACCAGGCCAGCCACTGCACCGGAGGCGCCACCCAGCATGGAAGGCTTGCCCTTGAAAATCCACTCACCGAACACCCACGATACGGTTGCGCAGGCAGTTGCCAACAGGGTGTTGACGAAGGCCAGTGCAGCGATGTCGCCAGCTTCCAGCGCCGAGCCGGCGTTGAAGCCGAACCAGCCCACCCACAGCAGCGAAGCGCCGATCATGGTCATGGTCAGCGAGTGCGGAGCCATGGAGTCGCGGCCGTAGCCGACCCGCTTGCCGATCATGATCGCGCCCACCAGGCCCGCGACAGCGGCATTGATGTGCACCACGGTGCCGCCGGCAAAGTCCAGCGCGCCTTGCTGGAAGATCCAGCCCGCCTTGGCGGTTTCGGTCGCCAGGGTCTCGGCATTGGTGATCGCATCAGGACCGGTCCAGAACCAGACCATGTGGGCGATCGGCAGGTAGCTGAAGGTGAACCACAGCACCATGAAGGCCAGCACGGCGGAGAAGCGCACGCGTTCTGCAAACGCGCCGACGATCAGGCCGCAGGTAATGGCTGCGAAAGTACCCTGGAAGGCAACATAAATGAATTCAGGGATCACGACACCCTTGCTGAAGGTCGCTGCCACCGAGAAGCCCTTGACCGGATCATAAATGCCGGACAGCAGCGAACGGCCAAACCCGCCGAAGAAGGCATTCCCTTCGGTGAAGGCAATCGAGTAGCCGTACAGGCACCACAGCACGATGATCAGCGCGAAGACGAAGAACACCTGCAGCAGCACGGACAGCATGTTCTTCGAGCGCACCAGGCCGCCGTAGAACAGGGCCAGGCCCGGGATCGTCATCATGATCACCAGCAGGGTCGCTACGAACATCCAGGCGGTATCGCCCTTTTGCGCGACCGGCGCGGCCGGAGCCGCGGCCGGGGCGGCTGCAGCTGACGCAACAACGGCGGCATCAGCCGGAGCTGCCGCAGGCGCGGCGGCAATTGCAGCGGCAGCCGGCGCTTCCGCCGGCTTGGCATCTTGCGCCAGCACAGGCAGTGCTGCGCTGAAGGCCAACAGGACAGTCACCCCCGCCAGCCATTTCTTAATGGTCTTGTGCATCACGGTTCCCCTTACAGTGCTTCGTTGCCGGTTTCGCCGGTACGGATACGGATTACTTGCTCCAGCGACGAGACGAAGATCTTGCCGTCGCCAATCTTGCCGGTGCGGGCGGCATTTTCAATCGCCTCGATAGCCTGGTCAACGATGGCATCGTCCACCGCCGCCTCGATCTTGGTCTTGGGCAGGAAATCAACCACATACTCCGCCCCGCGATACAGCTCGGTGTGGCCTTTCTGGCGGCCGAAGCCTTTGACTTCGGTCACCGTAATACCTTGCACGTTGATCGCCGACAGGGCTTCACGCACCTCGTCGAGCTTGAACGGCTTGATAATGGCGGTAATCATTTTCATACGAGTGCCTCTTCAGAAGGTTTTGGACACGGTCAGCACCAAGCCGCCCTTGCCCAGGTTTTTGCCATTGGTCGGCGCGATATACGCGTCGCTATTGGTCTTGATATAGGCCAGCGCAACGGCTGCCACGCCGAAATCCTTGGTTGCGCCGACTTTCCAGTCGGTATAGCTGAAGAAGCTGTTGTTCTTCACCTTCTGGCGGCCAACGTGCAGGTTCAGGACGATGCCTTCGTACACTTCCTGGTTGACGGAAGCGTCGATGTAGGTACTGTGCTTGCTGTCGGCAAAGCCGAACAGGTTGCTCAGCGAATGCGAATACTTGAGGGTTGCCGGGCCATAGCCTACCTGGCCATACAATTCGCGGGTATTCGGGCTTGGACGCAGGTCGTTGGATGGATACACATAAGCCAGGAAGCCCACGTCATAGCTGACGCCAGGCGCGATTTCGCCGCGCTTGCCGCCATACAGGTCCAGTTCAACGGAAGCATCACCGCCGCCATCCTTGATCCACTTGATGGTGGAGCCCCAGGCACCTGCATAGAAACCGGTCGGATTGTTGACCCAGTCGGCGCCGCCTTGCAGCGCTGGTTTCAGGCGGGTTTGCGAGATACCACGGTAGCGGTAGTCGCTGGTCAGGGCCGCGTTATAGCTGAACTCATTATCAGGCTTCGCCCCAGGTGCGGCATCGGCCGCTTGGGCCAGGCTGGTTCCCATCGTCGCCATGGCCAGCGCGACTGCAACGGTGAGACCCAGCTTCTTGCTCTTATGAATCATGGCGATTTCCTTTTGAGTGAACTTTTATTGCGGTTTAAAATTCAGTCTGAAATGACAGCTTTCTTGCTTATTAGCAGATTGCGTGCCAGCCAAAATTCGTGCGCGATTGATATATGGACAGTTTTCCGCACCATTTAATGCCAAAGCCGCACCGTCGTGGTGCACAAACTCACACATCGGAAAGAAAAACATGGACATGAACGCCTTCTTCAATGACCTGCAACAAAAGGTCAACCAGGTTATCGAGAACTCGCCGGCCAAGGATATTGAAAAGAACGTCAAGGCGATGATGACCCAGGGCTTTGCCAAGCTGGACCTGGTGACCCGCGAGGAATTCGACATCCAGGCGCAGATGCTGGCCAAGGCCCGCGCCAAGCTGGAGCTGCTGGAAGCGCGCCTGGCCGAGCTGGAAGCCAAGCTGGCCGACAAGTAATCCCCTTGCGCTAGCTCAAACGGGCGGTGGCGCCCGAGGCCTACGATCTCCAGTTGTAGACCGGGAGGCCACCATGACCATTGCCGTAATCAAGAGCCGCGCCCTGGCCGGCATGCAGGCGCCGGAAGTCAGCGTCGAAGTGCATCTCGCCAACGGCCTGCCCGCCTTTACCATCGTCGGCCTGGCCGACACCGAAGTGAAGGAGTCACGCGACCGCGTGCGCGCCGCCATCACCAATGCGGGATTCGAACTGCCGCAGCACCGCATCACGGTCAATCTGGCACCGGCCGACCTCCCCAAGGAATCGGGCCGTTTCGACCTGCCGATCGCCATCGGCATCCTTGCCGCCTCCGGCCAGGTCCCTTCATCGACACTGGAACAATTCGAGTTTGCCGGCGAACTGTCGCTGACCGGCGAGCTGCGTCCGATTCGCGGCGCACTGGCAATGACCTACGCCATGCAGCGCTCCGCTGGTGGCGCCGGGCGTGGCTTCATCCTCCCCATAGCCAATGCCGACGAAGCCGCGTTGGTCGCAGGCGCTCGCATCTACCCCGCCGCTACTTTGCTGCAGGTATGCGCCCACTTTGGCCTGGATCCCGATGGCAGCTTTGCCCTGGCGCGCCACGTTGCGCAGCCCCTGCCGCTGCCGCCGGCGATCCCCGATTTCGCCGACGTCAAAGGCCAGATCTTCGCCAAGCGTGCGATGGAAGTTGCCGCCGCTGGCCGCCATTCGGTGTTGCTGGTCGGCCCGCCCGGCGCCGGCAAGACCATGCTGGCAACCCGCTTCGCCGGCTTGTTGCCTTTGATGACAGACGACGAAGCCCTGGAAGCCGCCGCCGTCCAGTCCCTGATCAGCGGTTTCACCGTCGACGGATGGAAGGTGCGCCCCTTCCGAGCTCCGCATCACACTTCGTCCGGCGCCGCGCTGGTCGGTGGCGGCAGTGTGCCACGGCCCGGCGAGATCTCGCTGGCGCATTGCGGCGTGCTGTTCCTCGACGAATTGCCCGAATTCGACCGCCGCGTGCTGGAGGTATTGCGCGAGCCACTCGAATCTGGCCGCGTCACCATCGCCCGCGCAATGCGACATGCCGACTTCCCTGCCCGCTTCCAGCTGATCGCTGCGATGAATCCTTGCCCCTGCGGCTACCTCGGGCACCCCGCGGGCCTGTGCCAATGCACGCCTGACCAGATCCTGCGCTATCAAAACCGGGGCTCCGGTCCGCTACTCGACCGCATCGACATGCAGATCGAGGTAGGCCCAGTGCCACCCGACATCCTGCAAGCGGACGCAGTGGGCGAGCTTTCCGAAACGATTGCCGCGCGCGTGCACGTGGCCTTCGAACGTCAGCTAGCGCGCCAGGGCAAAACCAATCAGCAGCTTTCGCCGCGCGAAATCGACCGCTTCTGCAAGCCGGATGTCGGTGGCCAGGCTGTGTTGCGCGCTGCCATGCATAAGCTTCATTGGTCGGCCCGAGCCTACCACCGCGTGCTGCGTGTAGCCCGCACCGTGGCAGACCTGGACGGCCAGAAGCAGGTCGGCGGCAAGCACGTATCTGAAGCGATCAATTTGCGCCGAGCCCTTCGGCAACTCTAAGTTTCAAATGTAAGTCCGCGTAAATCCGTGGTTTTGGTGGCGCTTTCTTCGTTAGAATTGCCGCCACCATGACTACCCAATACCGTTACTCGCGCTACTGCGCCGGCCCTCTCCTGATTCTTCTGTGCTGCGGCAGCGCCGCCGCACAAACCTCCCAGCCAGCCAAGGCCGACGCCACGCCAGCAACCGTAAAGAAGGAAGTCCCGCCCGAACCTGGCAACATCGCCAGCGTAACGGTGGCCGCCGAGCGCCCTACCAACCGCATCGACCGCCAGGTCTACGATGTGAAATCCGACACGTCCAGCAGCAACGGATCCGCTGCCGATGCGCTGAACAACGTCCCCTCCGTGAACGTCGACCCGGATGGCTCGCTCACCCTGCGCGGCAGCAGCAATGTACAGGTCTATGTCGACGGCAAGCCATCGGCCATGCTGCAAGGCGATAACCGCGGCCCTGCGCTGCAGTCGATTCCGGCCGAAGACCTGGAGTCTGTGGAAGTGATCAACAACCCCGGTGCGCAATTCGGCAATGAGGGCGGCGGCGGTCCGATCATCAACCTGGTGATGAAACGTTCGCGCAAGCCGGATGGCTTTGGCGTAGCCAATGCCAACTACGGCACCGCAGGCCGCTACAACAGCGCGCTGTCCGGCACCTACAACGAAGGCCTATGGGGCTTCCAAGGCGGCATCAACGTGCGCCATGATGGCCGCAACTCTGTTGGCGAAACAGTGCGGGATCGTATAGACGCGCGCAACGGTGCGCTGTCGCACAGCGAGCAGCAGTCGCAATCGAACGGCTTGAACGACAACGCGGGACTGAACGGCGGCGTCACCTACAACCTGGGTGCCAACGATACACTGGGGGCGCAAGTCGCCTACTCGCATCGCACCAACGATGCGCGCGCGACCGACAACTACCTGTCGACCGATCCCGATGGCGTGGTAACCGACAACTACCTGCGCAGCACCCTGCGTGAAGGCGAGAGCACGAATTACTCGTGGAACGCACGCTGGGACCACAAGGGCGACGCGCCGGGCGAAACCTTCAAGATGGACTTGCGCGTTTCAACCGCCACCAACGATTCCGACAACAACTACCGCAACAGCTACGTGGTCCGGCCGCCGGTCGGCAGCCAGGTCGACAGCGCGCAGAAGAACCGCAACAAGAACGAGATCATCGACTTCACCGGCGACTACGAGGCCAACCTTCTTGGCGGCGTGACCAAGCTTGGCTACAAGATCGTCCAGAACCGCAACGATTCGAGCATCGATTACACCAACATTGATCCGATCACGCAGGAAGGTTCGCCCAACGCCTTGCGCAGCAATGCCTTCGACATGAAGGAAACCATCTACGCAGCGTATGGTTCCTACCAGATGCGCCTCAACGAACAGTGGGGCCTGATGGCCGGCCTGCGCGCCGAACACACCGAGATGGAAATCGACCAGCTCACCAGCCAGGTCGTCGCCGGCAACAGCTACACCAACCTGATCCCGAGTTTCTTCGCCACCTACAAGATGAGCGAAAATTCGCAAATGCGCTTCGCCTACGCGCACCGCCTGCGCCGCCCGAATGCACAAGACCTGAATCCCTTCGTGGTCTATCGCGATGAACTGAACGTTTCTTCCGGCAATCCGAAATTGAAGCCGGCCCAAACGGATTCCTTCGAACTCGGTTACGAGACCCGCCTGTTCGGCCTGGAGAGCAACCTGCGCGGCTACTTCCGTGACGAGACCGATTCCATCCTGGACCGCAAATACTTCATCAGCGACACGGTGCTGCTGACCACCCGCGAAAATGCCGGCAGCACGCGCTCGGGCGGCATGGAATTCACGCTGACCGGCAAGCTGTTGCCGACGCTTTCGCTGAACCTGAGCGGCAACCTAGCGCGCTTCGAGCAAAGCGTGCTGGAAGTGAATGGCGACCAGACCAGGCGCACCGCCTCTTCGCTGAGCGGCCGGTTGCGCTTGAACTGGCAAGCAACCAGCACCGACATGCTGCAAGCAGCCGTCCAGGCGCAAGGGAAGATGCTGACCGGCCAGGGCTACCGCGAACCAAACACCACGCTGAACCTGACCTGGCGCCACGCCATCACGCCGCAACTGTCCCTGATGGTCAACGCCACCGACGTCTTCGACAGCAACAAGATGTCGACCATCACCGACACCTATGCCCTGCGCGAACGCTCACTGCGCGAGTTCGACGGCCGCATCGTCTATGTCGGCCTGTCCTACCGTTTCGGCGGTTCGCCGGGCACGCGTCGCGAAGGCGGGCCTGAACGCGGCCAGGGCGGCATGCGCGGGCCGGGCGGTCCTGGCATGGGCCCGCCACCTGGCGGCGGCATGGGCCCCGGCGGGGATTGATCACATCGCGAGGTGCTACCATGCAGGCTATGAAGAAACCGACCCTGAACAAAGCCCTCGCGACCCTGCTTGCCGCAGGCGCGCTCGCAGCCTGCAGCCCCAAGTTTGACTGGCGCGATTTCCGCAGCACCGACGCACCTTACATCATCATGTTGCCCGGCAAAGCCGCCACCCACACCCGCGTCGTCAACCTCGATGGCCAGGAAGTGAAGATGACCATGTCCGCAGCAGAAGTCGACGGTACCATGTTCGCCGTCGGTACTGCTGAGTTACCGGATGCAGCCAAGGCCGCACAGGCTGTACAAGCGATGAAGCTTGCCATGGTGCGCAATATCGGCGGTACTATTACCAAAGAGAGCACCAAGGACGGTGCGTTTGAAGTGGAAGCACGCGGCGCCGCGCCTAATGGCGCCCCGCTGGCCATGCATGGCCGCTTCCTGGCGAAAGATAAACGCGTATATCAGGTCGTCATTCTGGGGAACCAGAAACATTTTGATGCGGATACGGTTGATACATTCTTGAGTTCGTTTAAATTGTATTAAGTAGCACGACGCGCGCGACTGCACTCGTGCTATCGTGAGCACATCAACAAACTAAGGGAAGCGCGCCATGTTGATCAAATTTAAATCCATTTCGTCGCCGGAAGTCATGATGGCTCACGAGCACGTCGAACGCATCATGGATCTGCTGCAGAAGAGCCCTACGCGGGGCGTCATCACGGCAGCCGAAGCTTCCCAGGCGCTGCAACTGCTCGAGAAAGAAGTTGCGCTAAGCAAACTGCATCCGGAAGTCGATTCCGAACATGCCGCGCATATGCCCAGCCATGCGCTGCCGGACGATGATGGCGATGCCGATTTCGGGGAGACCCAGAAGGTAGGATTTGCGCAGCGCGCCTTCCCCCTTCTGGAAATGCTGCGTGCCGCCCAGACGGGCGGGTACGATATTGTATGGGGCGTCTAGCCCCATCTCTGGCTTATTTCTGAGCCGGTACGAACTCTTCCATGACCGCCTTGCGCAGCAGCGCAGGCGGCAACATCCCCTGAGCCAGCACGAAATCGTTGAAGGCCTTGCGATTGAATTTCTGGCGCAAGGCCACTTCCGCTGCCTGGCGGGTTTCCATCAGGCGCTGATAGCCATAGAAATATGAAGTCGCCTGGCCTGGTGCACGGAAGGTGTAGCGTTGCATCTCCTGCGTTGCCATGCCTTCGGACAGGCCAACTTCGTCCATCAGGAAGGATTTCACGCCTTCAGGGCTGATTTCACCCAGGTTGACCATTGGGTCGAGGAAAGCACGCGCCGCGCGCTGCATCCGGGCCTGCAGCGCGAACAACTGGCCGTCGAGTGGCTCGAACGGCTGCATCTCCGCCTCGGCATACAATGCCCAGCCTTCCACATTGACACTGTTGAAGGCGAACACGCCACGGGCTGTCGACACGCCCATCTCGATCATCTTCGCAAACTGCAGTTCGTGGCCTGGACGTGCTTCGTGCGCGGTGAGGGTCCAGCTACCGGCCTGGTGGGTGAAGTCGTCGAAGACCAGCTTCTTGCCGCTGGCATCAGGCGGCATGCCAGTGGTCAGTACAAACTCGCCATACTCGCCGGTATTGCCGATCAGGCGCGGTGGGCTCATGTGCGGAGCAGGTTGCTGCGCGTTCTCGGCTTCACTTGCCAGGCGAATCACGGCCTTGCGGTCCGGCAGGGTCACGATGCCTTGCTCACGCACCGCGGATTCGATTTGCGACAGGCGTTCGCCATACAAGGGCATTACCTGATCAACCGGAATCTGCTGCTTTTTCAACTCGCGCATGACAGCGCGGTAGTCCGCGTTCGGCAGCTTGCGCTCCTTGGCGATCAGGCTGGCAGTGATGGCCATCTGGTTGCGGATTTCTGCAAACGACGTCAATGCCTTCGCAATCAGTTCCTTCGGCGCGATATCTACGCCGAACTGGCGCAGGTTGTCACCGTAGACTTCCGCCGGCAGGCGATGGTCGGCGCGCGCCTTCGGCAGGATCTGGTCCTTGATCTTGGCGTTATATGCGGTCAGTTGGGATTCGATCGCGGCGTATGCCGGCTCCCAGCCTTTCAGTTCGCTCTTGCTGAGCAGGTCCTTCATCCCCTTGATCATGGCCGGGGCCGCACTCAGCGACTGTTCCACCTCGCCCTTGTAAGGACCAAGCAGATTCTTATCAGCCTTCTGCCGTTCCACGTAACGCTCATAGGCCAGTTCGGTAATCGGACGGTAGCCCTTGGTGATGCCAGCGTATTTTTCCATGCGCACCAGCAGGGTTTTCTGGCGCTCTTTCGGGATGCGTGGATCGAGCGTCTGGCGCATCACGCTGAACATGAGCTGGGTCAGGTCCAGGAATGGCAGCATGTGCTTGCGGTTCACTGCCGCCGAACGCAGCTGGTCTTCCGAAGTGCCGATCAGGATCTCCAGGTCTTGCCTGACCTTAGGGTCCTTCTCCGCTTTCAACCGCTTCTGCAGTTCGGCGATGACCGCACGCGTATCCTTGGCGGTGACTTCGTACAGGTCGCGCGACATATCGGTGATCTGTTCGTCATAGCCATCAACGCCGAGCCCGCTCGCGCTTTCAGGCGAATACTTGGCTTGCAGGTTCAGCAGCAGCTTCGCATTCTCATTGCTCTTGGTGACCCAAGCCGGCTCGGTAGCCGCAGAGACATGCAGGGAAAGCAGGGCCAGGGTCAGGCCACTGAGGAGTTTCGTGATCGGCATCGTTATTCCTTTATAAAGAATTGCGTGCCGTAGTGTAAATCAAAAACCTCAGAGTTGTGCCCGGTCTCTTACTTCGCTTTGGCTCCCGCCTTCGGCTCGACAACTGCTGGTAGGCCACCGATATGCAGCTGAAGGAAATCCAGTATCTTGTGGTAATAGTCTCGTAGGTTGCGCACGGAGAAAATGCTGTGTCCCTCCTCAAAGTAGAGCCATTCCGGTTTATTCCCCAAGCGGTCAAGCTCAGTCCACATTTGATAGCTATGGCTGATAGGAACCCTTCGGTCCTTTCTTCCATGGATCAGCAAAACCGCAGCCTTGATTTTTTCAGCATTCTTCAAGGGGGAAACCTCCGCAAATTTTGCTCGCTGGGTGCGCACATCACCGATCCGGCTCGTCATGTACTCGCGGCCAACCTTACTTTCGGAGGTGTCTGAATCATCGTTCCACATATGTTCGAGGTCCGACACACCAGCAAAGCTGATGCCGCAACGATAAAGTTCAGGCGTTTTCGCAAGTCCCCAAAGGGCTGCATAACCGCCATAGCTCGCGCCATAAATGCATATCCGCTTGGGGTCTGCAATACCTTCGCGTATCAGGTATTGCACGCCTGCAGTCACATCATCTTGCATGGCAAGGCCCCATTGGCCCACTCCAGCTTGCTCAAACTTCTTCCCGAATCCGCTGGAACCCCGGAATTGCGGCTGGAAGACGACGTAGCCCCGGCTAGCCAGCAGTTGTACATCTATATTCCAACGCCAGCTATCCCGCGAGACAGGGCCGCCGTGAATCATCACGACTGTCGGTTGGGGTCCCTCGGTCTTGTCTGGACGCGTCAAGTAAGCCGGGATGGCAAGCCCATCTAGCGCCTTATATTGAATCACCGACATCGGGCGCATCTCTTCCGGCCGGATCAATGGATCGGCAACTGCCACCGTCCTTAGCTGCATGGAAGCAATATCGAGGAGATACCAGGCGCCGGGATCGACATCACTGTAAGAGTGGACGAGGACCCGCTTCGTCGGGTCTCCAGACAGGGAGTTGACCATGCCTGGGAAAGCTTGGTCTACACTTGCTTGAAGTCGTGCCCACGCTGGATCAAACCAGACCACCTGAGGCTTCATCCCGTGCGTGAAGACTCTGTCGATAGCGTCCACACCGCCGGATACGCCATCGGCGTGAATGATATCGAGCGTTGGATGACCAACCATCACGCTGCCTAACGCCCTTGCCTCAATGTCGTATTCGAACATCGCGTATGTGTCACGGCCTGCACGGGAGCGCACTACCAATTTGCCTGAATCATCTGGAACATAGATCGGCGTCCAGAAGTCATCATTCACTCCGAACTCGGCCAACTTCTGCCACTTCGCGTCGGCGCTGGTGCGATACCAATTGCTGACCTTCGTAACGTCTTTCCAGAATGCCGAGTTCATCAAGGTGACCGCGCGCAACTGGCCGGACTTATCGAAGGCCCAGCAAAGTGGCTTCCCACTTGGATAGCTGAATTTTTGAAGTTCTCCCGTTCGCGCATTGGCTAAAGCAATGTCGCCGTCCGTACCATCTGTATAGACCAGCTTCATGACCGAACCACTATTTGCCCGTTCGGCCGGCCCGATCAAGGATTCGGCAAAAGTTGCCACGACCTTGCCGTCCAGTGACAAACTCGCGACATCAAGACCTAGGTCGACGGTCAGCAGATCATTACCTGCCCATTCAACGTTGCGCGGTGCCCGCACGTAGGTTCCACTGCCCCAGGTCGCGTTGGTGCCATCGTAAATCAGCCTGCTTTTGAGCGTTTCACTGTCAAGCAAACCTAAACCGTAATTAGTGCCGTTGAAAACGATCGCGGCAATGTGCTTGGTGTCGGGTGAAATCACCATTTTCACCATCGAACCAGGCGCGGTGGCGTCGTCAACACTGAGCGGAGGGGCAGCCTGGGCTATTGACGCAAAGTGAAATTGCAGCAGGAAGGGCAAAAGGAAGCTTCGCATGTCGAACAAAAATTGAGAGATGCGAAATTATATTGCATAAAGACAAAAAGCCCGCTGGCAGATGCCTAGCGGGCTTTTCTAATAAGAGCCTGACGATAACCTACTTTCACACTGGTTGCAGCACTATCATCGGCGCAAAGTCGTTTCACGGTCCTGTTCGGGATGGGAA
>NZ_FOOF01000041.1 GCF_900113115.1 Duganella sp. CF458
GACATCCGCCGCCGCAGCGCCATCGAGCCAGCAATCGGGCACATGAAAAATGACGGGCGCCTGCGGCGTAATTGGCTGAAAGGGACCGACGGCGACGCGTTCCATGCGCTGTTGTGCGGATGCGGGCACAACCTGCGCATGATCCTCAGGAAGCTACGGCTTCTTTTTGCCCAGATTTCCGCCGACCTCATGTCGTCACTGAACCTGGCGATACGCCGGCAGTCCCGATGGCAACTGACGTCGCTCTGAATTTTGATTTATTCAGACCGGATTCGGTACCATTTGGCACTTCCGCTCGGTCCCCTACTTTGACGCGCGCGAAATTGGCTACGCCATGCTTTCCACCGAGTTCCGAGGCCAAGGCATCGCCACGCAGGCCGTGCGCCTGCTCGTGCGCCACCTGTTCGACGGCCTGTTGATCAATCGGCTGGAGATCCGCATGGATGCCCGCAACCTGGCGTCCGAACGCGTCGCCATCAAATGTGGGTTCACCAAAGAGGCGTGGCGCGCGGAGCAAATTTCGTACGTGGCAAGCACGTCGACATGAACGTGTATGCATTGCTGCGCCACGAACTAGCTGACTGGCCAGCTCAAAACATCCACCCCAGCACGGACAAGGGCAAGTGAATGAAAGCAGCCCCCGACTTCTCGCTTGGCCACTCCCGTCAGAAGCTATCTGAATACCAACCATAGTCACAACGACCCAGCAGTGCGTTACGCTTGCCCATCCATTGGTTGATCTCCTTTTCCAACGCCAGATTGGCGGCAATCAAGAGCACAAATTGCTTCTTCCCCAGTTAGCCATGGCTATCCGCATCTCCCGTACTCAGCTTACCTCTGGGGGCCGACTTTCCCAATATATAACCGGATAGGCCACCAAGAAGTGCAGACAATTCGTTTGCACCCAAGATATCAAGAATCCCAAACAATATTACAGCAATCACAATAGAAAATAACGTTATAAACTGAATTCCGGCTTCTCCAGAAAAGATACTTTGCTTCACAGCCTCGTTATTTTCAACAATTACAAAAAATTTCAAGACCAGCGAGAATACTATTACGGCAAATACCAAGCTAATTACAGTCCTATATATATATTGATTTGTTCCTGTAGAAAGGGCATTACCAATCCGATCCTCGAGGTCGAGAAGCTCATTTTGCTTTATGGAAAGTGTCTCTCGTCTACCTTTTAATTCTGATTCCGAAACTTTCAGGCGCTGTTGTTTATTTTCTATCTCTCTAATTCTAGTTTCCAGTTCACTTTTCCTTCCTTCCCAAACAGCCGGATCATCAGAATCAGAATTCAGGGAAAACAAACCATCTTTTGCAGAAATCTCCTTTTTTCCCGGATTACCTGCCGTCTTGTCGATTTCTTTTAACTTCGAAATACGTGAGCTAGCATTTTCTACCTTAAATTTTAGAAACTGCAACTCTCTCGGAGCATCTTCTAGTCCACGCGAAAGCTGCTCAATCTCAGCTTCCAAGTTTCTAATCTCACGCTCAGCTGCGTCTATTTCACGAACCATCTTTCGCCGAATTCGTTTTAATTCCGAAAAATCTTCATGTTTTCCCGCCAGCTTCTCGAGAAACGATGCGCTATTAACCTTTCCATCGTCGGCACTTGCAACCGATTCGAAAAGCAGGCCAAACATCAGAAAAAGCAGCAGGCGCATTCCAATCTCCCTGTTTCGGGTCAAATTGATGTGACGTTCAAGCTCAAAGTACTTATAGACACCTGCTGTTCGCTACCTAATCTGTTATTGGCGACGACTCGCGCTGCTCTTGCTTGATCGCACTCTCCGCTCGCTCAGGAGCAATCCTACGTCTCACATGCGCTAGTAAAACTATCTAATTTTCACAACTGCGAAAATCCTTGGCGGAAGGTTGTAAAAATGGCTCGTTATACGTTAGCTCGGCTTTCGGAATTGCCAGTCGCTTGCATGCCCTGAGAGTCCCGCGCAAGGGCAGCGAATTTTCAGTGCGCACGCAACGGTTGGAATGATTAGAGCCGCCAAAATTTAATTCGTGACAATTGATTAGTTTCCTACGCGATGTAGGATCTATCCTATATATCAGTTTTCGTGCAAAACGCGGAATTGTGATCTTCGCCTAAGTCGGTCGAATCAACGAACGTCGTCCAAAATTTCGACACGCATCGGAGTAGCAGTCTTGTGGCAGAACCTTGCCGCGCGAGTGAAGCCAACTACTCCGAAAAATACACTTATCAGTTCAGTCAACTTATGCTCTTGATCATGCCAATCATCGGCCTACTACTGTCTGGTTGCTCGATAGCGTGGATATCCCCGGACGGCACGCGCAATGCGGTGGGCCTTGCGTACGTCAACGTACCGCCAACCATTGCTCCAGCAGAAACGGGGGCGGATTGGATCCGGATCCGCAGCGTCGGACTAGCCTTCAGCACGACACCACTCGGTAACACACTGGGCATCGGCTACAGCGACAACACTGTTGCGGGAATCCACAGGCATAGTTGTGTGCGCATCGAACAGCCTTTCATACTAACAGGAGAAGTTTATGGATATCCGCCTCAGCCTCGTTAGTATCGTGATAGCCCTGTTAGCCCTAACTGGCTGCGCCACGGCACCAAAGAATGTCGTTTTCGTTACGTCTACGTCAATCGGCATCAACGTTGACAACACTGCCGCCAGCGCCAGCTTTGCGCACGATCGTGTTGAGGGCTATTACGCTCCGCGCTATAAAGGTAAGTCCGCCCCACCAGTCTATGCGGACCTAGAAACCAACGGCTCACTCATCAACCGTAAGATCCGGCAAGTTTATGCCACTGGCGATGCTGCTGGAATCGTACTGGGTCTGGAACCCAATAAGCAGGTGGAGTCCACTAAAGAGCAAGTAAATCTGAAGAAAGCACTGCTCCAACAAAATGACTCCTTTTCTTTGAGTGCAACCGCCGACACCGAAAAAACGGATGAGGGCGACAACGGAATCGCAGCCGACAAAACCGTCATGTTTTTCGGCACAAATACAACTGCCGGATTCAAGGTCGGTTTTGGAGCAGCAGCGATCAATAACTTCATACTAGGTTACAAGCGCAATGAGATATCCGTCATTCCTGCTGGCCCCAAAGCTTCCGACTATCCTTCAGTTTTGGCCGCCCTGGACATTGACGAAGAACCAAGTCGCGAAAACGGAAAAGCAGACGTGAAGCAGTTTTTTGCGACTGGCGTGGCAGCAAATGAATTAGCCAAGAAGCCAGAGATCAAAACGGCGCTGGAATCAAAAGCTCAATCACGCCTTGCAGCTTTCCGCGAAGATGAGCGCCTTCAAAATAGCTATGTCCGCGCCGGAGTGAACTGCTTTACGGGCATGCAAGACAAGTTTCTAAAAGAAGTCGCAGACAACATTGTGAGCTTACGCCTCTTCAAAAACGACTCTGACGCCGTTGCAGGGGCTTTGAGGAACGCTGATGAGATTCGGACGGCGCGAAAGGCCTATATCAACAAAATCGTACAGCTTGATCCGGATTCGAGCTACTACACTGGCCTGCTGCGGGGCCACGCCATTAAAGTATGCGAACTCGCTAAAATCAAAGACTAGGGGACAGCCATGCCAATAGTAGACATTCCATGCGAAGATTGCGAACTCCAACAAGACCTGATAAAGCTCCAAGGCTGGACATTCATCGACTGTACCGAGGTTATGGGTGGATTTTGCCGACTGCGCTATGACGATGAACCAACGGCGACGGCAAAGCTGACCCCTCACTTTACGCTGCGTGAAATGACTGAATCGCAGACAGCGGCGCGACTGGGAATTCTTAACTTGCCTACCGAAACTGAGTTGACCAACCTTAAATACTTGGCCGAGGCAATGGAGAAGATACGCGCAAGCGTCAAGCAGCCAATACGGATCTCAAGTGCTTTCCGTTCGTCAAAGCTCAATCTCGCAGTCGGCGGCACCAGCAACAGCGCCCATCTTCGCGGCTTGGCTGCAGACATAAATGTCAATGGGATGACACCGCGCCAATTGGCCCTTCATATTTCTGAGATGAAGCTGCCTTTTGATCAGTTGATTTTGGAGTACGATAGTTGGGTCCACGTTGGCTTACACGAATCAAAGAACCGCCAAGAGCTCCTGACAATCCGAAAAGGAACCGGCTATTTGCTAGGCATATGCTGAGCCCCATTTTTAGCGGCAATGTTGACTGGGCAAACATGCAGATAGCAAACCAACGCGAAACACCCCGCACGGACAGGACAGGCAAATCAAAAAGGTCCCGCGACTTCAACGCACAGTCTTATTTGGCCGGGGCCAGCGTCGAAAACAACGGACCCAGCATCCCATTGATGACCACATCGGCCCCCATGTCTTCAAATGCATTGGCCACCGCGAGCACGCCGCTGTCCTGCTCGGGGAATAGCACGACTACCGCCAGCCAGTTGCCATCGGAACCCTGATGCACCAGTACCGGCCCCTTGCGCCCGGCGATCGTGGCCTGCACTCCCCAGTCGAGACCGGCGCCACTACCCGGCTGGGCCGTTTGCATCAACTTATAGCTGGTCGGCTGCAACAGCTTGCCCTTGTCTTTGGCGCCACCCAATTGGTCGAGACTGAAACGCGCCCAGTCAGCGAGGCTCATGTGCAAGAGCCCGGCTGGCGCATACATGGCCGGCACCCCGTCCGCTTCCCGTTTGACCTCCAGTTTCGGCTTGCCTTTGCTATGGCCGCGGATCTGGCCATCGTGGGTCGCACCGCTACCCGCTGTGGCCATGCCGAGCGGCCCGAAGACCTCAGCCTGCATCAGTTCGTCGTAAGACTTTCCAGTGGCGCGTTCTGCAATTGCAGCCGCGATCAGGAATCCAGTGTTGCTGTAACTGAAGGTCGAACGTGGTTTCTGCGCTGGTTTCTCCTTCAGCGCAGAAGTGATGTAGGCCAGCCGCTGCTGCGTCAGCGCGCGGGTGTCTCCAAAATAGGTGTTGAGCGTCTTGCTATTGCGCAGATCACGCGGCAAACCGGCGCGGTGCGACAACAGATCGACCAATGTGACCTGGCGATATTCCGGGCGCATGGCTTTGGCAAGATCGGGCAGCATGTGCTCCAGTGGCGCATCCCAGGACAGGGCACCCCGTTCGACCAGGCGCGCAATCATCGCCACCGTCATCACTTTGCCGGTTGACCCGATCACCCATACATCATCCTGCGTGACGGCATCCTTGCCGTCATTGCGGCGCACGCCAGCGACAGCCTGATCTTCGACCTGCCCGTTGCGCATCACCAGCACGCCGGCGGCGGGGACCTTGGTGCCGGCCATGGCCCTGGCCAGGACGGCATCAAGCTTCTCCGCAGCACTAGCAGGCTGCTGAAATACCGCCCCGAAGCATCAACCGGGGCGGTCGGCCGAATGTTATCCTGACATCCCGTCATTTCCTACCTGAGAATCAAT
>NZ_FOOF01000017.1 GCF_900113115.1 Duganella sp. CF458
AAGGTACTACGGGGCAGCGCCGAGCAGCTGTTGAGTTGGAAATGGACGCAGCTTAAATTACCCGGCAAAGTGTCTTGACTGATGGGTCCACTTTAGACAACGCATGTCGGATTGAGCCTGAGCAAGGACAATTCGTCCGCGCCAGCATCTAACTCGCCTCGCCCAAATAAGGAAAGGGCCAGGATGCACTCGTGCATCCTGGCTCTTGGCGACTACATTACTGGCGATTGCCGCGGTCGATCAGCTCGTCAGTGGCATCGTCGATCGCTTCACGCAGATCGCCACGCTGCTTCTGCAGCTTGCCTTCGACCTGGTTGGCGACGCCCTTCACCTGCTGCTTCGAGCTGCCCACCAGTTCACCGGCTTCCTCCTGGATCTTGCCGCCGATTTCCTTAGCCTTGCCCTTCACTTGGTCCTTGTTCATGATTGCGCTCCTCTTAAAAAGTTCGCGGTGAGCAAATCATACGGACTGGAATATTTACCAACTGTACGCGAGCTAACAGAACTAGGCCTTACGCCAGACTGAAGCCAACCATGGCTGCTGTTCACGCGGCAAGCCTGCCGGACGGTAATAGTGGGTGATGGGTTCGAAGCCAGCCGCGGTGACTACTTTGGACCAGGTTTCGACATCGTAGTAACAGCCATAGCGCGGGCCATTCCAGCCTTCTTCATTGTGGCCGCGCGGGTTGGAGCTGAACAGCACTCCGCACGGCTTCAAGGCCGCGTGCAGGCGCCCCAGCACATCGGGCAGCACGGCACTGGGAACGTGGAACAGGGATGCGTTGGCGAAGATGCCGTCGAACGATTCCGGCGGCAAGTCCAGCGCGACGAAGTCCTGGTGCAGGACGGTGCAGCCACTCCAGCGCTGCGCCATCTTCACGAAGTGGGCCGAGCCGTCGAGACCGACCGGCTCGTGTCCAAGCGACTTGAAGGTGCACAGGTCGCGGCCGGGGCCGCAACCTAAATCGAGGATGCGGAACGGAGCCGTTCCTTCAATCGCATCGAGCAGTGCCGCAATATTCTGGCTGACGTCGTGATCGCGTGTGCCTTCCAGGAAGGCTTGCGCGTTGCGTTCATAATGTTCCAGCGTGCGGCGGGTGATCTGCTCGATGTCGTCCATCCCCCTACTTTACCAGACGCGTACGCGCTGTTCCGGCGCCAGGTACAGCTTCTGGCCAGGCTTCACGTCGTAGGCCTGGTACCAGGCGTCCAGGTTGCGCACGGTGTAGGTGCGCCACTTCGCCGGCGAGTGGCCATCGGTCATGACCTGGTTACGCAGCGAGGCATCGCGCGCCTTGTTGGCCCAGCTTGCAGCATAGCCGTTGAAGAAGTCGCGGTCCTGTGCCGGAGTGGCTTTGCCGCCCAGCGAAACGTGGTACGCATCCAATGCCGCAGCAAGGCCGGCCAGGTCGGCCAGGTTTTCGCTCAGGGTCAGGGTGCCGTTCAGTTTCAGGTCTGGGAATGCCTCGTACGCGTCGTACTGCGCCACCAGCTTGGTCGCGGCTTGCTTGAAGTGCTCGCCGTCTTCCTTGGTCCACCAGTCGCGCAGGCGGCCTTTGGAGTCGAACTGCGCCCCCTGGTCGTCGAAGCTGTGGCTGATCTCATGGCCGATCACGGCGCCGATCGCGCCGTAGTTCAGCGCATCGCTGGCCTTCATGTCGAAGAATGGCGGCTGCAGGATGGCGGCCGGGAAGTTCAGCGCATTCTGCATCGGCATGTTCACCGCGTTCACCACGTGCGGCGGCATGCACCATTCGGTTGGGTCGACCTTCTTGCCCAGTTTTGCTAGTTGCTGCTTGTAGTGGAATTGCTCGGCGCGCAGGGCGTTGCCCATTGCGTCGTCGGGCTTGATTTCCAGGCCTTCGTAGGAAGTCCATTTATCCGGATAGCCTACGCCCACGTACAAGGTGCGCAGTTTTTCCTGTGCTTCCTTCTTGGTGGCGGGCGCCATCCACTCCAGCGCATCGACGCGCTTGCGGAAGGAGTCGACGATGTTGGACACCATGGTTTGCAGGCGTGTCTTGGCTTCGGCCGGGAAGTAGCGCTCGACGTACATCTTGCCGGCGGCATCCGGCAGCGCGTTATTGACTGCGCCCAGGCCGCGCTTCCAGCGTGGCGACAGCTGCGGCGTGCCGTTCATGGTGCGGCCATAGAATTCGAAACGCTGGTCAACGAAGGCCTTCGGCAGGAAGCCGCCGAAGTGGTTCACGGTGTGGAAGGCCAGGAAGTCTTTCCAGGCTTGCAGCGGCATCTCGTTCACCAAGGCGGCGCCGCCGGTGATGGCGCTTGGGTGGTAGACGATGAATTTGTTCTGCTTGCCCAAGCCTGCCGCGCGGAAGAAGGCGCGCCAGTCCATGCCGGGTGCCTTGGCGGCGAAGTCGCGCATGGTCCAGGTGTTGTTGGCCTTCTGGATATCGGCGGAATCTTCGCGGCTGCCGTGAGCCTGGGCCAGTTTGCGCTCCAGTTCATAGACGCGGGCGGCGCGGGCTTCCGGCTCGCTGTAGCCGGCCAGCTTCAACATGGCGGCGATATGTGCCTGGTAGGCGGTGCGCAGTTGGTGCATGCGCTGGTTGTCATCCAGGTAGTAGGCGCGGTCCGGCATGCCCAAGCCGCCCTGCAGGATGTATGGGGTGTAGTGGTTCGGGTCGGTCAGGCCTTGCGCGATCCAGATGCCGAACAGGTTCTCGGTATAGAAGTTGGTAGAGTTCAGCGGGTCGACGTCGGCGCGGATCGAGGTGGCCAGGGCCCGTACCAGGGCGGCCTTGTCCTTGATGGCGTCGATCTTTTCAAGTTCCGGCTTGAGCGATTTCAGGCCGTGCGCTTCGATTGCCGCTTCGTCCATGAAGCTGCGGTAGAAGTCCGTCACGCGGCGGGTGTCGCCGGTCGGCGATTTGGCGGCGGTTTCGTCGATCAGCTTGACGATGCGCTCATTGGTCGCGTCGCCCAGCGCGGAACCGGCGCCCCAGCTGCCTTTATCGGCCGGGATCTGGGTCTTGGCCAGCCATTCGGCGTTCACATGGCCAAAAAAATCGTCGCCCGGATGCGGGACGGCGTCTTGCGTTTGCGCGGCTGGGGCCGGGGCTGCCTGTTGGGCAATCGCCGGGGCCAGCCCGAAGGCGGCTCCACAGAAGGCCAGGGTAAGGGCCAGCTTGAGCGGCGTGACGCGGGTGGAAGCTTGCATTTTTGTATCCCTATCTAGTTATAAGTGGCGGAATGAGCCAGGCTGCACTCTATCCGCAACGACGGCGTGACTCAGCCCATTTGCGACAGACTGCAAATTTGCGGGATCAACTGCAGAAAGCTGGGAATGCTGTGCAGCGCTGCCAACGTTTGTCGAAAAACTTGCTGCACTCCCCTCTGGAAAGGCTATATAGTTTCACCCACAGCAACGCCGAATTTAGAGGAGATTTTTCATGAAGCTCGAAGCACTGTTCCAGAATCCAACCGCGTTGCCAACCGCTCCGAAGGTTGTTGACGAATTGATCAGCAGCTTCGACAAGGCCAGCGTCTCCACCGAGGAAATTGCAAAGAAGCTGTCGGCCGACCCGGTGCTGAGCGCCAAGCTGCTGCGCCTGGCCAACTCCGCCTATTACCATGTGTCGCGCTCGATCGGTACCGTTGAGGATGCCATCCTGATGCTGGGCTTCGTCACTGTGCGCACGCTGGTGATCAGCTCCGGCCTGGTGAGCGGCTTCAAGACCGTGCCCGGCATGGACCTGCGCCAATTCTGGCGCTACAGCCTGCGCACAGCGGTGGGCGCCAAATTCATCGCCAAGGCTTGCAAGCAAAACACTGACCTCGCCTTCACCATCGGCATGATGCATGCGATCGGCCAGCTGGTGATCCACGCCGGCATGCCTGAGCAGGCGCAGGCGCTGGACAAGGTGGCCGGCCCGCTCGATGAGCGCCGCCTGGAAACGGAAAAAACTGCGCTGGGCTACACCTATGCCGACGTGGGCGCCGAGCTGGCCAGCCGCTGGAAATTCCCTCCCACCTTTGCTGAAACCATTGCCGCCATCCCCAAGCCGGGCGAGAACGACCTGGCCGCAGTGATACATTTGGCTGCCTGGCGCGCCCGCGTCGACGAGAACAAGCTCTCGCCGGAACAGATTGCGGCCTGTTATCCAACCGAGGTAGCGGAAGGCCTGGGCCTGGAAGAAAATGCACTGATTGACCAGATGCCATCGCTGGACGAACTGAGCGCGGGACTTGATGAATTGATCAAATAAGCAATATTTCGTTTCACTCCTGCCGTTGTGACCCTTGGGATGGGGGCGCAACGGCAATTTTTTTGGAATTTTCTCAAATATTTTTCAAAAAGACCCTCAAGTTCCTTTTGAGCCTGACGTTAATCCTGACATGCGGTAATCCGCGCACAGAATCCAAGGCTCAAAATGTCCTCGACCCAAGTTCTCGCTACTTACGAAAAGATTGCCGGTTTGACCAGCCAGATGGTGGGCGCCGCGCAAGCCAGCGACTGGGATTCGCTCGACCGCATGGAAAACCAGTGTGCAGCGGCTTCGGTAGCCCTGATGGGCGGCGCGGCTCCCGCGCAAGGCGATGCCCGCAAACGCAAGATCGAACTGCTGAAACAGATCATGGCCAACGACCGCGCCATCCGCGACGTGACCGACGTTTGGCAGAATCGCCTGCACGGCTGATGCCAGCGAACCCCAAGAAAGCGCCTCCGGGCGCTTTTTTTGTTTCCTGAAAAATGGGGACGTACCCCATTTTTCAGGAAACAAAAAGGCGCCCGCTTGGGGCGCCTTGGAATTCGGAGGGGCGAGCACCAGGTATCTCCTGGTGTCGCCTCAGCGCCGGTTGCACCCGGCGTTCATATCGCCTCAGTCGGCTATGAACTGCTTCCAGAAGGGGTCGTTTCTTCAACGTCGCTCTGCGGTTCGCGTCACACTATCGGTGGTGACTGCGGCAGAACCCGGTCTGTGTGAGCCCAGTATAACGCAGCTAAAAAATTCTTGTCCAGCACTGAAATGCAATGCTAGTTACTAGTGTGCAGCAACCTCCACCGCGTCTTCCAAGGTCGGTACGTCGTCTTCGGGACGGCCCTTCTTCCGGAACGATTGCCAGATCTTCAGCGGGCCTTTTACCTGGCGCTTGCGCAGGAAATAGATGAGGCCGCCGAGTGCGGTCAGGCCGGTGACCACGCCACCTGCGATCATCATCAGGCGTCTGCGCGGGTTGGCTGCCAGGTCGGCCGCGACGCCTGGCTTGACCGGGGTCGCGCCTGGTTTGCTTGGTGCTGCGGCTGGCTTGGCCGGGGCGGCTTCTGCTTTCGGCTCGCTCGGCGGCAACGGCGGCACCGGTGCAGTATTGGCGGGCGCCACTGCGGCGGGTGCGACGATCGCCGTTTGTAGGCGCTGCACCTTGCCTTCAATATCGGACAATTTGCTTGCCATGGCTTCGCATTGCCGGAGCTGCGCCTCCACTTCCTTCGCGGGGGCGCAAGACTGGGCAGGTGCGGAGACCGGCGCGGCAGCCGGCGCAGATGCGGCAGCGGGCGCGGCCACCACAGGCTTCGGCGCCGCTTTGCGGGGTGGCGGCGCCACCTCGGGCTCCCGGACAGGTGCGGCCTTCGGCGCCGCGACGAGTGCATTTTGCGGTGCTGGATTCGTATTTCGTTCCTGGGCTTTCGCCAGGGCGACTTGCTGGCGATGCGCGAATGCGCGTTGCGCAGCTTCGTTCAGTCCCGTCTCGCCGTTATCGGGCGATGCCGGGCTGGCCGTGGCTGGCGCTGGCGCCGGCAACGGCTCCGCCGCCCCCATCGCAGCCACAGTTGCCGCCCGCTGCCCCGGCGGCTCCGGCGTCAGCCAGAGCGAGGCCGCGCGGATGATTTTCCGCCCTCCACTATTCAACTCCAGGAATAGATGCAGAGCGTCGGCATTGACCGGCTGCAGCGTGGTCAGGTGCAGGAAGCGCTTGTTGTCGCGCTTGGCGATGGAAATGTACAGGCCGCCAAGCGCCGGCGGCATAGCCACGTTGGCGCCCTTGAAAACGTCGGGATTTGCGAGCCGCGCCTGGATGTCGGCCAGGTCGGCCGCAGTCAGGTCGACCAGCTCGATATCGGCCGAAAGCTGCTGGCCGATGTGGGAATTGACCTTTATCTCGCCCAGCTCAGCCGCCCGCAACGAACCGCACAGGGCGGCGGCGTGTAGCGCCAACGCAAGGGCGCGAATGGTCAATCGTTTGCTTAGCATGGAGGACAGGCCTGTTTCTTCGATGTATTCATTAACGGCAGAATATCGCGATTTTGTAGGCCTCGGCAGAGTGAGTGGCATTGGCGTTAAAATTCAGACACCACTTTCCAACGAGGGAGCCATACATGAACAGCAGAACCGAGCGCGACAGCTTTGGGCCGATTGAAGTCCCCGCCAGCCAGTTGTGGGGTGCCCAGACCCAGCGCTCGCTCGAGCATTTCCGCATCTCCAGCGAACGCATGCCGGCCGAATTGATTGCGGCGCTTGCCAGCGTGAAGCGCGCCGCCGCCAAGGTCAACGTGGACCTCGGCGTGCTCGATAGCGCCAAGGCCAACGCCATCATGCAGGCTGCCGATGAAGTCCTGGAGGGCAAGCACCCGGGCGAATTCCCGCTGGCGGTATGGCAGACCGGGTCCGGCACCCAGTCGAACATGAATATGAACGAGGTACTGGCCAATCGCGGCTCCGAACTGATGGGCGGCGAGCGCGGTGACGGCCGCAAGCTGCATCCGAACGATGACGTCAACAAGGGCCAGTCGTCGAACGACATCTTCCCCACTGCGATGCATGTGGCAGCCGCACTGGCCATCGCCAACAATGTCCTGCCGGCCCTGCGCCAACTGCGCGCAACGCTGCAGAAAAAGGCGCAGGCGTTTGAGGGCATCGTCAAGATCGGCCGTACCCACCTGCAGGATGCGACCCCGCTGACCCTGGGCCAGGAGTTCTCAGGCTACGTGGCCCAGTTGGACTATGCCGAGAAGGCCCTCGAAGCTACCCTGCCCGCCGTGCTGGAATTGGCGGCCGGCGGCACTGCGGTCGGCACCGGCTTGAATTCGCATCCCGAGTATGCGACGCGCATTGCGGCCGAATTGGCGAGCCGCCTGAAGCTGCCGTTCCGCACGGCCGACAACAAGTTCGCCGCGCTCGCCGGGCACGACGCCCTGGTGTCGGCCCACGGGGCGTTGAAGACGCTCGCCACGGCGCTGATGAAACTGGCCAATGACGTGCGCTGGATGGCATCCGGGCCACGCTCCGGCCTGGGCGAAATCAGCATCCCTGAAAATGAGCCGGGCAGCTCGATCATGCCGGGCAAGGTCAATCCGACCCAGAGCGAGGCGCTGACCATGCTGTGCTGCCAGGTTTTCGGCAACGACGTGGCAATTACCGTCGGCGGCTCGTCCGGCAATTTCGAGTTGAATGTGTTCAAGCCGCTGATCGCCCACAATTTCCTGCAAAGCGCCCGCCTGCTGGCCGACGGCATGCGCAGTTTCGACGAGCACTGCGCCCATGGCATCGAGCCGAACCTGGGCCGCATCGAGGAACTGATGGCGCGCTCGCTGATGCTGGTCACCGCGCTGGCTCCCCATATCGGTTATGATCGCGCCGCGCAAATCGCGAAGCAGGCGCAGCATGAGGGCACGACCTTGAAGGAGGCTGCGTTAGACCTCGGTTTTGTGAACGAAAGCCAGTTCAATGAGTGGATTGTTCCGCTGGAGATGACCAAGCCAGGTGGCAAGGGTTAATGCCAGGTGGAAATACAACACCTCCGCACCAACCCAACAGAAAGAGGATTAAAATGCAGAAAGTAGATTTCGAATTGACAGGCGAGTACATCGAGCTGAACCAGCTCCTGAAGGTGGTTGGCCTGTGCGACAGCGGCGGTGCCGGCAAGCAGATTGTGGCTAGCGGCGATGTCAAGGTCGACGGCAAACAGGAGTTGCGAAAGACGGCGAAGATCCGGGCGGGCCAGAAAGTCCGGCTGGGCGACGTGCAGATCGACGTTCATGCCGAGGGCAGTGCGGCCTGATTGATCCGCGCGGAGGGTTAGCTCCATGGATGGTCCCCACGAGAAGCAAGCGCAGTCCCAGGAACAATTGATCGGTGACCTGCGACAGGTGATCGAGAATGCCGAGGAGCTGCTCAAGAACACCGATCATTACACCAGCGTCTTGTACCAGTCGGCACGCGCCAAGCTCGCGCAAGCCCTGCTGGCGGCGAATGAGGAGCTGGAACGGTGTGAGGATGCGCAACTCTTGCTCAGGATCGAGGCGACCCACCGCGCCAACCTGCTGCACCGGGATTTGTCCGGCGAGGACAAGTTAATGCGGGCGTTTGACTAGGATTTGCTGCTGCAGCCACTGCTGGAGGCTGGCGGCGACGTTGAAATTTTCATCCAGCGCAAAAGCGGCGTCGAGGGCGGCGCCGACTGTTTTCCCCTCCTTGAGTTCATGCAGCGCAGCATACTGCGGCGCTTGCAGCGGCGTGAGCTGGGCTGTCCATTCGGGACGGCTAAGCAAGGCGCGGCTCGCTTCGTTCATGTTTTGCGGGAATGGCATGCCCTGGTGGGCGAGCCAGAGGGGGACTACCGCCCATTCCGATTCGAACAGCTGGGCCGTGGCTTGCCAGACGAAGACTTGCTCTTCCACTGTTTGCGGGTTGATGTCCTGCGCTTGCAGCGCCAGCTCGTGGCGGGCGTAGTGGATGCGGTGCAGTTGCCATTCAAGGCGGGCCATGTCGGGCAGGTAAGGCAAGTCTTTTACGTGCGCGAAGCTGCGTAGGAAAGGCTCGAAATGGGCGCCGAAGCGGTTCAGGTCGCCACTGTCGGACGGGTGGGCGCGGCCGTATTCGCGGGCCATGGCGGCGAAGAATTCTCCGCCAACCAGTTGCGCAATGACGGGATAGGCGGCGGCCAGGGCTTTGGACCAGGTCGAAGCCAGGTTGCCTCGGTAGAGTCCGAAGCGTTCTTTGTGCTTGAGCTGCAACGCGGCTTCGGCCGCAGGCGCGAACAAAGCATCGGAAAACGCTTGCTGCTGGGCTGCCAATGCGTCGCTGCCGGCTGGTAAATTTTGTCCACTTTTGTTCCTGACCCCAAGCGGGACAATTTTTGGCAGATGGAAATTGGTGGCGAGGGTTGAGGCTTTGGCGGCTTCAGCGAGCAGGGTTTCCAGTGGGGGGATGTCGGTGTCCCATTCGATCAGCGTGGGGACGGCGCCGAACCGTGCCAGGGTGGCTTCATATAGGCGCCAGACGGGATCGGCGATGGCTGCACCGTGGTGGTCCACGACTGCATCGGGTGTGACGAGGTGGCCGGCCAGGTGGATTTCACCGACCGTGCCGGGGGCGATTGCGGCCAGTGCGGCCATGGCGTCTTCTTGGTGGTTGCATTGGTTGACGTACAGGTTGTTCACGTCCAGCAGCAGGCCGCAGCCGGTGCGGCGCGCCAGGGCGGTGAGGAATTCGGCTTCGCTCATGGCGTCGTCGGCGAAGCGCACGAAGCTGGAGACGTTTTCGAGCAGGATGGTGCGGCCTAACGCGTCCTGCATGCGACCTACCCGCTGCTCCAGCATTTCGAGCGCGGCGTGGTTCAGCGCCAGCGGCAGCAGGTCGTTCAGGTGACGGTCAAAGACCGCTCCCCAGCATAGGTGCTCGGAAACCAGCGCTGGCTGGATGCGATGGGCGAGACTGGCGACGCGCGCCAGGTGATCGGCGCTGAAGCCGCGGGCGGAGCCGAGGCCGAGGCCGACGCCGTGCAGGCTGATCGCGTAGTCGCGCCGCAGTTCCTGCAATACGTGGAAGTCGCCGCCGGCCTGGTCGAGGTAGTTCTCGGTGTGGACTTCGAGCCAGGCGGCGCGTGACCGCTGTTCGAGGAACTGGCGGTAGTGCGGGGCCCGCAATCCAACGCCAACTCCTTGAACCGCGGCGTGTTGCGTCATTGATTAATTTGCTGGCGCGGTGGTCTTGCCGCCGGCTTTTTCGCAAGTGCCCTTGGCGACGAACTTCCACTCGCTTTCCATATTGTCGGTCTTGGCCTGGTTGGAGCAGCCGTGGGTGCCGGTGGCGCAGTCATTCTGGCCGGCCTTGGCAATGCCATAGCACTTTTCTTTTTCCGCTGGCTTGTCCTGGGCTGCGGATGCAACGGTGCTGGCAGTGGCGCAGACGGTGGCCAGGGCGGCGGCGATCAGGGCTTGACGGTTTTTCATGCGGGGTCTCCTCGATAGGTTGGCAGGTGTGCGATTAGACCATAAAAAAAACCCGCTGGCACCGGTGCCGGTGCGGCGGGTTTCTTGCGGCCTGGGCGACGCTTGGCGATGCGCGTTCAGGCGGTGGTGTTGATGTTCTTGCCGAGGTGGGATGGCAGGTTCGCAGCGGCGGGAGCCGGCGGGATCGCTTCGATCAGGGCCTGGGCGCTGGAGGCTTGCACGTCTTGCGCTCTTTTCAAGACGGCGTAACCGATCTCCGTACGATTGCTCGTATCGGCCATTGTCGTTGCCAGTTTCGCAATGCTCATTGCATCCATTTAAATCTCCCGGGTGTGCCTATCCTAAATTACGGACAGCTTTGGGCAAACTTTAGGCTTGGCGCGGGATTTTTTTGATCAACCAGGCCAGCACGGTGTCGGGCCGGTTCAGGTCTAGCCATTGCAGGCGGGGCGGCAAGCCTTGCGGTGCGGGCTGGTCGGAGGCGACTGCGACGATGGTGTGGTCATCCAGGTAACGCGGCGGTTGGCCGGCGATGGCGCGGTAGACTTCAAGCTTGTCGATTTGCCATGCATGGAAGCCTTCGACCAGGGTCAGGTCGGCGGGCTGCAGGCGGGCCAACTGTTCGTCGGCACCGGGTTCTTCGGCGCCGCGCAGTTCGTGGATGATGGCGAAACGATAAGGCGAGGCGATCATCACTTCGGCAGCGCCGGCATGGCGGAAACGGGCACTATCTTTCCTTGGCGGCTCGAGTTCGAAGTCGTGGTGGCTATGCTTGATGACGTTGACTTTCCAGCCGCGCGCGGCGAGTTCCGTGACCAGGTATTCGATCAGGGTGGTTTTGCCGCTGCCCGAGGGGCCGGTGACGCCGATCACATTCTGTTTGTCGCTCATAGCGGCACCCGGTAGCGGTAGCCGCGGAAGCTGAACACGGCCTGCTTGGGTTGGAGCTTGTCCAGGATCAGGCCGGGGGCGACTTCCTCGCCTTCCCTGCGCAGGACTTTGTCGATCAGCAGCAGGCGATCGGCGGGGTTCTTCGAATACATGTAGCCACCAAGGGTGATCTGGGGGATGGCGCGCTGGATTGGCTCCGGGAGCTCGCGCAAGGATTGCACTTGTTCTTCTATCGGCGCCGGCGTCGGCACCGGGGCGGGCGGCGCGACCGGGGCCGCCTGCGCTTGGTCGCCCCCCCGCCCTGCGGATGCCTGGAGGCCGGCACTTCGCTGCGCCGGCGGCGTGTCTGCCGCGCGGGATGGCGGCGGCGTCGTTGCAGCAGGCGGTGGCTGCTGGACGGTTTTCCGGGCCGGCGGTTGGCCTGCGGCGGCTGGTTCGGCAGTGGGGGCTGCAGTGGGGGCTGCCAACGGGGCGCTGTCGGCACCCGCTGCCGGCTCCGGGGCCGCGACTACCGCGACCGGGGCGGCGGCCGCTTGGGGGGCAACGGTAGGCGCGACGGTGGCTGGTGGCGGGTTCGCGGGGGGCTGCTGGCGTACCAGCATGGTCGCGAGGCCGGCGATGGCGGCGGCCATCAGCGCCATCGCCACGATCACTGGCGTGCGTTTGCTGCGCGCGCCCTGCCCTGCCGGCGCGCTGGCCAGCGTGGGTGCATGGATGGTCGGGGCGCTGCCGATCTGACGCTCGGCCTGCGCTTTTTTCAGTGCTTCGAGAATATAAGACATATTATTTGCCCGCCTCGGCCAACAGGTGCGGCTCGGTCTCCCGGCCCGGCTGCGACAGGCGGATGAAAGTTCGTGGTCCCGCCACGCCGTCGGCCTTCAAGCCTTGGGCAAGCTGGAACTCCTGCAAGTATCGCAAAGTTTCACCGGCCAGTGCCTGGTTCTCACGCGGTTTCTTGACCCCGTTCATTTGTGCCAGTCGGCGCGCGAGCCAATCGACGTCCGGGCCTTTGTCTCCTTCGCGGACTTCTTCGCGCCAGGAACGCGGTGCGCGCCAGAAGGTGGTAAACGTGCCGTCGAAGCGCGCTTCCAATGCGTCGGTCGATACGATTTCGCTGCCGCGGGCGCCGACGAGGGTGGCACGCTTGTCGTCGACGGCGGTGAGCAGGACGTTGCGCGGCAGGGATTCGCCGTCGCGCAGCTTGATGATGACGGGACGGTCAAGCTTGCGGATTTCTTCCAGGCCGCCCTTGGTTTGCATGCAGCGCAAGTTGCGCTTGGCCGCTTCGGCACAGCCCTCACCTTCGGAAAGTTCCACTTCCCACTTTGCGGCCAGCTGGCGCAAGGCGCCGTCCATCGTCAGCCAGCTTGGCGCCGGCGCAGTCGGCGCGACGGGCGTGGCCGCCGGCACAGGCGCGGCGGCTTGCGGCGCTGCCGAATTTGCCGCAGGGCGTGCGGCAGGCATGGCCGCCTGGGCCGGGCTGGCCGACGGTGCTCGCGCGGCAGGCATCATCTGCCATGCCGCCGCCGCAGTCAGCGCGGCACCGGTCAACACGCCGGCAGCGGCCACGCGCCATGCGCGCGCTTTGACTGGGGCGGATTCGCCCGCAAACACCTCCGCTGCCGCGCGGCGCAGGATGGTGGCATTCACCTGGGCGCGGTTTTCCACGTAGGTGCCGAGCAGCGCCCGGTCGCACAACAGGTTGATCCTGCGCGGCACGCCTTTGCTCAATTGGTGGATGCGGCGCAGCAGGCCGCGCGGGAACAGCTCCACCGCGCCAGCGCCAGCCACCGCCAGCCGGTGCTGGATATAGCTTCCGACCTCCGCCTCGGACAATGGTCCCAGGTGGTAGCGCGCAATCACGCGCTGCGCCAGTTGCTCGAGTTCCGGCCGCGCCAGCATCTGCCGCAGTTCCGGCTGGCCGATGAGGATGATCTGCAGCAGCTTGCGCTCGCTGGTTTCCAGGTTGGTCAACAGGCGCAACTGCTCCAGCACATCGGCCGACAGGTTCTGCGCCTCGTCGATCACCAGCACATTGTTATGGCCGGCCGCGTGCGATTCCAGCAGGTAGCTGTTGACCGCGTCCACATAGGACTTGACGCTGGCCCCTTCCGGCGCCACGCCGAATTCATCGCACACCGACTGCAGCAGTTCTTCCACCGTCAGCTTGGGGTTGAAGATATAGGCCAGGCGGCAATCGGCCGGGATCTGCTCCATGAAGCAGCGGCACACGGTGGTCTTGCCGGCGCCGATCTCGCCGGTCAGCAGCACGAAGCCGCCGCCGCTGCCCACGCCATACAGGAGGTGCGCCAGCGCCTCGCGGTGCCGTTCGCTCATGAACAGGTATCGCGGGTCGGGGGCAATCGAAAACGGCTGCTGTTTGAGGTTGAAGTATTGCGTGTACATGATCGGCGCTTAGCGCAGCGCGGGCGGCAGTTGCTTGAATTTGGCGCAGTATATCTTGGAGCGCGTGTTGAAATAGACGATGCGGCTGCCTGGCTTGGACTCCCGCACCGGATAGCGCGAGGTGTCGATTTTCGCATAGGCCTGCCCGTCCTGGCGGAGGATGGCCTTTTCCAGCTCTTCGGGGGTGGTGTCGGTCACGGCGCCGACAAAGCTGTACGGATAACTTTCGTCGCTGATGATCACCTCCAGCACCGGGAAGCCCCACAGGATCGCGTCATTGGTGCGGAACCAGTAGGCGCCGCCCTCCCGCTTGTAGGGGCGCCCGAAGTACTGGCTGAAATAGTCAAAGTAATAACGGTTGGAGGTCTGGTCGCGGCACAGCAAGCCATTGCCGAGTACGTCGCCGAAATGGGATGGCGGCGCTGCCTGCGCCCCGAAACTGGCGGCCAGCAGGCCTGCCGCCGTGAGGAAGCGCCGCATCATTCAGAGCTTCTGGAACCAGGCGCGGTTAGCACTGATCTTGGCCTTGGCCGCAGGAGGCAACGCTTCGTAGCAGCCAGGGTATTGCTTCAGGGAACCCTCGCGGACCTCCTTCTGCAAACCATTGATCAGGAACACGTATACCGTTCCACCCTGGTCGGTCTTTTTGGTTCCTAAGTACTTGATCATAAGTGTCTCTCCTGACGAGCATTATGACATTTCAAGGCGAAATCACAACTTTTTGGCTGGTACCGTGTGCATTTCAGTATCGGAAAAATGCAGTTGGCTCCTCGTTTTTGCGCGTCTGTCTTTTTCCGGCCCGGCGCCGACGCGGATTCGCCTATCGTTCCAGCATCACCAATCCTGAACAGTGACAATCAAAATGAATAAGCTGATCACCTACGGCGCCGCTGCTTCCCTGATCGCACTGGGCGTTACGGCCCTGCATGCGAGCCCTCCGGAAAGCGAAAAGAAGGCCGATGTCACCCCGACCAAGGAAAACCGGCCGGTGACTGCGTTCTCGCGCATTGAAATCGACGGACCATACCGGGTATTGATCAACGCCCAGGGCGAACCGGCGGTGGAAGTCAGCGGGCCGAAACGCCAGGTCGAGCAGCTGGAAACCGTGGTCCAGGGCGATACCCTGCACGTGCGGCCGCTGCGCCGCAACCACTGGGTGTTCAGCTTTGGCAAACAGCGCGAACCGGTGATCGTGAAAATCAGCACCAGCGGCCTGAAAGTACTGAGCAACAGCGGCAGCGGCGACGTGGAGCTGGAGCGCGTGGACAGCAGCGAGCTGAAACTGATCTCCACCGGCCCCGGCGACTTCAGCGCCTCCGGCGCGGCCACCGAGCTGACCGTCAAGGCCAGCGGCAGCGGCGATATGCACCTGCACCGCATGCGTGCCACCAACGTCAACCTGGTCATGACCGGCCCCGGCGACGTGAGCGCACCGGCCATCAGCGGCGACCTGAATGCGGTCTTGTCCGGCTCCGGCGACCTGGAGGCGGGCGATGTGCGCGCCAACAAGGTGAATGCCGCGATGAGCGGCCCCGGCTCGGTCGAGCTGCGCGGCAGCAGCCGCGACATCCGCGTCGACATCAGCGGCTCGGGCGACCTGGAAGCCTGCAGCATGCAGGTGGAGAACGTCAGCGCCATGCTGAATGGCCCGGGCAGCGCCTGCATCAACGGCCAGATCAAGAAGTTCGACGCCGAAGTGCATGGTTCCGGCGACCTGGAAGCACGCGGCCTGCAAACCCAGAATACCCGCGTGAGCCTGAGCGGTCCTGGCAGCATGAACCTGTCCGGCAGCAGCGACACCCTGAGCGCCGATGTCAGCGGCTCCGGCGACCTGGACGCCAAGCATCTCAAGGTGGCCAAGGCGATTGCCCGCAGCAAAGGGCCCGGCAATATCTACCTCAGCAAGGTAAGCGATTCGCTCGATGCCGACGTGCGCGGTTCGGGCGACCTGGAGGCGGAACCGGAATGCAAGGACGTCAAAGTGACCATGAGCGGCCCTGGCGGCGTGCAACTGCGCGGCTGGACCAGCAACCTGAATGCGCAAGTGACCGGTTCCGGCAGCCTGGACGCGCGCGACATGCTTGCCAAGCAGGCCGAGGTCAATGTGCGCGGCCCGGGCAATGCCACCGTCAACGTAGAAGGCAAGATGGCCTCGCAAGGCCAGCAACTGATTTCCGACAAACAGCGTGTGTTAACGGTCGACCGTCGTGGCGCCCACACCGAATGATTGACGACATCGCTGCTGACGCCTGAGGCGCCGGCAGCGATTAGCTTTTTCTCCCTATTGCCCGGCCAGCGTGCCGGGCTTTTTTACGTCTACATTGCAACTTTGGCACCACAGTCCATACCAAAGTGCATACCATTCTTGCGGCTATCTTTTCACATATAAATCAAAGACTTGCCTTTTCAAAGCGATGTTTAGTCTCAGACCTAAACAATACCAGTTAAATACCTGTTGACAAGCTGGTGTGCTCCTCATATAGTCGCCACAGTTCTTTTCATCCCTTGAAAAAATGATCGAATTCCTGATAGGTGTCGACGGTGGAGGCAGCGGTACACGGGTACGCCTGGCGCGTGCCAACGGACAGTTGCTGGGCGAAGGCCAGGCCGGTCCATCGGCCCTGCTGCACGGTATTAAGAATGCGTGGAGCGCGGTCGAGGAAGCCGCGGCGCGCGCCTTCGAGTCGGCCGGCGTAACGCCACCGGCGCGCGCACACATCGCGGTAGGCCTGGGGCTGGCCGGCGTGCATAACCGGCAGTGGGCCGCCAACTTCGTGGCGGCCAATCCCGGCTTTGCCGCCGTGGCGCTGGAAACCGATGCCTTCACCACCGTGCTCGGCGCGCACGAAGGCCAACCGGGCGCCATCATCGCGCTGGGCACCGGCAGCGTGGGCGAAATCCTGCATGCCGATGGCTCGCGTCATGAAGTGGGCGGCTGGGGCTTCCCTTCCGGCGACGAAGCCGGGGGTGCCTGGATCGGCATGAAGGCGATCAACCATGTGCAGCAGGTTACCGACGGACGCGTTGCGGGCAGCGCCTTCTCGCAGGCGGTGGCCGATGCTTGCGGCGGCAGCCGCGACCGCATCCAGGTCTGGCTGGCCAATGCCAACCAGACCGCCTTTGCGCAACTGGCCCGCATCGTCCTGCAGTTTGCCGATAGCGATGCAACCGCGCGCACCATCCTTTCCGAAGCAGGCCGGCAAGTGGCGCTGATCGCCCACGGCCTGGACCCGAGCGGCACGCTGCCGATCGCATTGTGCGGCGGGCTCGGTGAGCCGCTGCGCGCTTTCCTGCCGCCTGCCCTGTTGCAGCGGATTGTTCCACCCAAGGGCGATTCGGCCGCGGGTGGCCTGCGCCTGATCCAACAACATTTGAAGGAGTAGCCCGTGCTATCCCAGTTGAGCGATTTCCGGCCCGACGCCGACAGCGACACCCCTCTGTATATGCAGTTGGCAAACAAGCTGTCCGACGGCATAGCGAGCGGCGACTGGCGCGCCAATGAGGCGCTGCCGTCCGAGCGCGTGCTTTCGGAAATACTCAATATCTCGCGGGTCACCGCGCGCAAGGCAATCGACATGCTGTGCGCACGCGGCATGCTGACGCGCCGCCGCGGTTCCGGCACTTACATCACGCCCAAGCTGGAACAGCCGCTGTCGCGCCTGACCAGTTTTTCGGAGGAGCTGCGCCAGCGCGGCTTTACCGCCGGCTCGCGCTGGCTGCAGCGTGAAATCGGCGTGGCGGCGCCGCTGGAATTGCTGTCGCTGGGCCTGTCGCCGAACATGCCGGTGGCGCGCCTGAAGCGCCTGCGTACCGCCGACGACGTGGTCATGGCGATCGAGACTTCAACCATTCCCGCCATGTACATGCCCGATCCGGGCACGGTGAACGGCTCGCTGTACGGCTACCTGGAAGCCACCGGCAATGTGCCGATGCGCGCGCTGCAGCACATCCGCGCCATCAATGCCAATGCCGAGCAAGCGCGCCTGGCCAATATCGCGCCCGGTACCGCCATGCTGCACATTACGCGCGTGAGCTACCTGGAGGGCGGCGCAGCGGTAGAACTTACCCACTCCTACTGCCGGAGTGACTATTATGAATTTGTAGCGGAGTCGCGTCGATGAACCAGGCAATCCAAGGCAATATCCTGACACCGTCCGGTTGGCTGAACGGAACGATTTCCTTCGGCGAGCGGATCGAAGACGTCGCGGGCAGCGGCACCGATCCGAAGCTGAACGGCGACGACTATATCCTGCCCGGCTTCATCGACCTGCACGTGCACGGCGGCGCCGGCAAGGACGTGATGGAAGGCGGCGACGCGGTGCATGCGATTGCCGCGATCCATGCGCGCCATGGCACGACGTCGATGCTGGCCACCACCATGACCGCCCCGCCCGAAGATATCGACGTGGCGCTGGCCGCCATCGGCAAGGCAGTGCGCCAGCGCGGCAAGGGTGAAGCGCGGGTGCTGGGCGCCCACCTGGAAGGCCCTTACATCAATAGCGGCAAGCTCGGTGCGCAGCCGAACTTCGCGCGCGCCGCCACGATTGAAGAAGTCCATCGCCTGGAGCAACTGGCGCCGATGCGCGTGATCACCGTGGCGCCGGAGATTTCGGGCCACCTGGAACTGGTGCGCGACCTGGCCGAGCACGGCGTTCGGGTGCAGATCGGCCACACCCTGGGTTCCTATGAAGAAGGCGTCGCCGCCCTGGATCATGGCGCCACCGGCTTCACCCATTTGTTCAACGCGATGAGCGGCCTGCACCACCGCGAGCCCGGCATGGTCGGCGCCGCCCTGGCGCACGCCGAATTCGCGGAACTGATTCCCGATCTGCTGCACGTGCATCCGGGTGCGATCAAGGGCGCGCTGCGCGCCATCCCGCGCCTGTACTGCGTGACCGATTCCACGGCGGCCACCGGCATGCCGGATGGCGAGTACATGCTGGGCCGCCACATCGTCCATAAGTGCATGGGCGGCGTGCGCCTGCCCGACGGCACCCTGGCCGGTTCCACGCTGACGCTGGACCAGGCCCTGCGCAACCTGGTCGGGCTGGGCCTCGACCTGGCGGACGCCTCCAAACGAGTTTCCACCCATGCAGCCGACTACCTCGGCCTGCAGGACCGCGGCCGCCTGGCACGCGGCGCGTATGCCGACCTGGTCGTGATGGACCGGGACCTGAAACTGAAAGCCGTTTATATCGAAGGAGAACGTTGTGACCTCAATGATGCTTAAAGAAGCCCTGTCTGCCGCCGACTGCGTGGAACAGCAGTTGGCGAACGACACCGACCGCTACGCGGAACTGGGCCGCAAACTGAGGAGCACTCCGTTCAACTCCGCGTTGACCGTGGCACGCGGCAGCTCGGACCACGCCTGCAATTACATCGCTTACCTGATCATGTCGCGCCTGGGTCGCGTGGTGGCTTCGCTGCCGATGTCGCTGGTGACGCTGCACAAATCGCCGCTGATCACGCGCGACACGCTGGTGGTGTCGGTTTCGCAGTCCGGTCAAAGCCCCGACGTGGTCGAACCGATCCGCTACTTCCGCGATGGCGGCGCCACCACCGTGGCGCTGGTGAACGATGCCGACTCGCCGCTGGCCCACAGCGCCGAGTGGGCGATGCCGCTGCGTGCCGGCAAGGAGCAAAGCGTGGCCGCCACCAAGAGCTTCATTACCTCCCTGGTGGCCGGCGCGCGCATGGTGGCGCACTGGCAGAACGATCCGGAACTGCTGGAGGGCCTGGCCGCCCTGCCCGATGCGCTGCGCGCAGCCTGCAACGTGGATTGGACGCCTGCCATTGAAGTGCTGGCGCCTGCCCGCAACATCATGGTGGTTGGCCGCGGCATCAGCTTCCCGGTGGCACTGGAGGCTTCGCTGAAATTCAAGGAAACCTCGGCACTGCAGGCGGAAGCCTTCTCCGGCGCGGAAATCAAGCACGGCCCGATGGCGCTGATCGAGGAAGGCTATCCCCTGCTGATCTTTGCAACCCGCGGCCCGACCCAGGCCGGCTTGCTGGCGCTGGCCGAAGAAATGCGCGGCCGCGGCGCGCGCGTGCTGCTGGCGGCGCCGGAGGATGTCGCTTCGCGCGACCTGACCCTGCCGGTGGCGGCAACGCCCGATCTCGATCCGATCGTGGCGATCCAGGCCTTCTATGTGATGGCGGCAAAGCTGTCCGCGGCGCGCGGCCTGGACCCGGATCGTCCGCGCCACCTCAACAAAGTCACCAAAACCCATTGATCCACTGAGATTCCCGCGCGCGGCCATCGATGAAGAACAGTCTCCTGCTTGCCGCATTGATGGCCGTTGCCGGCGCCACGCTTGCCGCGCCGCTGCAGCGCATCGAATTCTGGACCTTCAGCATGAAGCCGCGCTTCACGCCCTATTTCGAGGACGTGGTGAAACGCTACGAGGCCGCCAATCCCGGCGTCAAGCTGGAATGGGTCGACTTCCCGTGGGACATCATCCAGACCAAGCTGGTGACGCGCATCGTGGCCGGCAAGCCGCCGGCGCTGGTCAACCTGAACGTGCCGTGGGCCGAGGAATTCGCCCGCGACGGGCTGCTGGCGCCGGTCGATGCGATGCTCGGCGCCGAACGTTCGCGCTACCTGCCCAGCGCCTTGCAGGACCTTTCCTTCGGCGGCAAGACTTACGGCTTCCCGATGTACAGCAACGTTGCGGTGATCGCCTACAACCGCGAGATCTTCAGTGCGGCCGGGATTACCCATGCGCCACGCAATCTCGACGAGCAACTGGCTTTCGCGCGCCAGATCGCCCAACGCACCGGAAAGGCGGGCCTGTGCCCTGCCCTGTCCAAGGTCGATGGGCTGATGCTGCAGCAAGGCTTGCCGGTGCTGTCCGGCGGCCGGGCCGTGTTCAATTCCCCGGCGCACGTGGCGTTTGTCCGCAAACTGGCCGAGACGTATCGCGCCGGCGGCCTGCTGAAAGACGGCCTGTTCGCCGAGGATAACTTCCCGCCGGCCGTGGAGGCTTACAAGAGCGGGCGCTTGGGCATGTTGCTGGCGCCGCCGACAGCGCTGAAGCGCATCCAGGCCGATGCGCGCGATGTGTATGCGGTGACCGATGTGGCGCCGGCGCCGCTTGGGCCGACCGGCATTGCCGATGGTGGATGGCTGATCCACTTTGGCGTGCCGGCACGCGTGCCCGCAGCGGATTTGCCGGGCATCGGCAGGTTTGCGCGCTTTTTGACCAGCGATGCGAACCAGCTCGAATTTGCGCGGCAGGCCAGCGTGTTTCCGGCAGCAGCCCAGGCAGCCAATGATTCCTTCTTCACGGCAGTGCCGGCCAATGCCGGCGCAGCGGAGAAAGCCGTCGCTGCCGGCGCGGTATCAATGCCCTACTCGCGCACCATGTACGTGGCCGGCATCGAGGACTACGACGAATTGCGCCGCGCGCTGGTGAAAGCCGTTGAAGCCGGCGTCACCGGCCGCCAGGACATCCAGCAAGCACTCGACGCCGCCGTCGCGATCTGGAATCGCAAATTGTCCACTTTGCGGGGGATCGCGCCATGAAGCGCGCAGTGACCCCGTGGCTGTTCCTGGCGCCGGCGCTGGTGCTGCTTGCGGTGTTTGCATTCTGGCCGGTGCTGTTTGGGTCGGTGCTGGCGTTTACCGACTTTTCCCTGGTGCGGCCGACGCATTGGGTCGGCTTCGACAACTTCCGCTACATCTTCAACAACGAGATGTTCGTCACGGGCCTGAAGAACTCACTGGTATTCCTGTTGATCGTACCCTGCGTGCAACTGGGCGCCATTGCGCTGGCGGTGATGGTGAACAACCAGCTCCCGGGCATCAAGCTGTTCCGCGCCGCGTACTACGTGCCGGTGGTGACGACGGTCTCCGTGGTGGGCATCATGTGGGGCTTCATGTTCCACGAACAGGGAGCGCTGAACTACATCCTCGGCACCAACATCGGCTGGCTGCAGGACGACACCTTCGCGTTGGCCGCGATCATGTTCGTCACGCTGTGGCGCGGCCTGGGCTGGTATATGGTGATGTACCTGGCGGCCTTGCAATCGGTGCCGCAGGAAATGCAGGAAGCCGCGATCCTCGACGGCGCCTCGCGCTGGCAGCGCTTCTGGCATATCACCGTGCCCATGCTGCGCCCTACCATCATGGTCTGCACCATCCTCTCGGTACTGGGCGCGCTAAAGGCCTACCAGGAGGTCGACGTACTGACCCAGGGCGGCCCGATGAATTCAACGTTTACCGCCCTGTACTACGCCTACGACCAGGGCTTGAAGCACCTGAAGCTGCCGCGCGCGCTGGCCGCTAGCTTCATTGTTTCCCTGATCTGCATCGGCATCGCCCTGCTTTGCCTGCGCTACCTGAAGCCCAAGCACCGATGAAAAAGACCGCACAATACCTGCTGCTGGCCGCCATCGCGCTGCTCTGCATATTCCCGTTCTGGTGGACTCTGGTGACGGCGCTGTCGACGGAAGGCAATATCTTTTCCTACCCGCCGACCTTCTGGCCGAAGCAGCCATCGCTGGAAAACTTCGCCGAAGTATTCCGCGTGATCCCGATCTGGTCTTTCCTGAAAAATTCTATCCTGATCACCACCTTCACCGTGCTGTGGAAACTGGTGCTGTGCTCGATGGCCGCCTATCCGCTGGCGCGCCTGCATTTCAAAGGCAAGAAGCTGGTGTTCGGCCTGATCGTCGCGACCATGGTGCTGCCGTCCGAAGTGAACTTCCTGGTCAACTTCATCACGGTGACCGAGTTGGGCCTGGTCGACACCTATTCCGGCGTCATCCTGCCGAACGTGGTGAACGCCGTCGCGATCCTCCTGCTGAAACAGGCTTTAGAAGAAGTGCCGCAGGACCTGGTCGATGCCGCGCGTGTCGACGGCGCCTCGGAGTGGACCATCTTCACGAAAATCATGCTGCCGCTGATCGCGCCGTGGCTGGCAACAGTCGGCATCCTGACCGCCGTGGAAGCCTGGAACGAATACATCTGGCCATCGATCGTCATGAGCAAGCCGGACGAATTCCCGCTATCGGTGGGCGTGCTGTATTTGCGCGGCACCTTCGGCAGCAGCACGCGCGTCATCGCGGCAGGTACCATCATCACCATCGTGCCGACACTGGCGGCATTCCTTTTCACCCAACGTTACTTCATGCGCGGCATGGACGGAGCAGTTAAATGAGCACACAAGAACTACGAAAAATCGCGGGACAACTGATCATGATCCGTTTCCCCGGCACGGTGCTGGACCAGGCGACGGCCGATTTCATCCGCGCCAACGGTATCCGCGGCGTGTGCCTGTTCCGGGGGAATATGACCGACTCCGTGCAACTGGCCAAGCTAACCGCCGACCTGCGCGACGCCATGGGCCCCAATGCGCTGATCGCCATCGACCAGGAAGGCGGCGCCGTGGTGCGTTCGACCTGGGTACCCGCGCCGCCAGCGGCAATGGGCCTGGGGGCGGCCGACGACACCGACCTGGCTTATCGAACCGGCGCCGCCGTGGCGCGTGCCGCCAAATCGCTCGGCTTCAACTGGAACTTCGCACCGGTGCTGGACCTGAACAACAACCCGGACAACCCGGTGATCGCCGAGCGCTCCTTCGGCGCCGAGCCGCAACGTGCGGTGGAACTGGCCATGGCCTGGATGGCCGGCAGCCATGCCGAAGGCGTGGCCTGCTGCGTCAAGCACTTCCCCGGCCACGGCGATACCCACGTCGACTCGCACCGCGACCTGCCGACCGTCGACAAGACGCTGCCCGAACTGGACGTGCTCGAGCTGGCGCCTTTCCGCGCCGCTGCCCCGGTGGCGCCGGCCATGATGACAGCCCATATCGTCTACCCGGCGATCGATCCGGACAATCCGGCCACCATGTCGCCCGCGATCCTGGACGGCATCCTGCGCAAGCAATGGAACTACAAGGGCATCATCATCACCGACGGCATGGACATGCACGCCATCGCCGGCCGCTACGGCGTGGGCAACGCCGCCGTGCGCGCCCTGCTGGCCGGCGCCGACATGGTGATGGCACTCGGCACCACCGAAACACAGAACGAAACCCTGGATGCCATCGCCGCCGCACTGGCCGACGGCTCCCTGGCGCCAGCTGCCGTCGAAGAACGCCTGGCGCGCCTCAACGCCCTGGCGCAAGCCTATCCTTGCCAGCAGCGCTCTTATAAGGAAGATGCCGCCGACCGCACGATCATGGCCGAAGGCTGGCGCCGTGCACTGACCGCCCGCGGCAATCCACAGCGCCCGGCGCCAGGCAGCAAGCTGCGCCTGGTGGTGCGGCAGGACGTGGTGAGCGACGGCGTATCCGAAGCCGGCGTGCCGGCGGCCGCCGTAGCCGCCTCGCTGGGCAAGCTGTACGACGTGGACCTGGTCACCTTCGCCGACGCCAACACCTTCGACTGGTCGTCGCTGCCGCAGGATGGCCGCTTCACCGTGCTGGCCTCCACGTCCCGCCTGCGCTACGGCGACAACGCCCGTTCCAACTGGAAGCCGGACCTGCACCTGGCCCTGTGGAACCCCTACCAGGCGCTGGACATCCAGTCCCCGGCCCTGATGACCTACGGTTTTGCCGCGCCCGCGCTGGAAGCCGTCAACGCCTGGCTGTCGGGCGAGCTTGAAGCCACCGGCCGTTGCCCGGTTCCCGGCTTTGCTTGAAGTTTAAGGAGACACGATGGACGCCGCACGCCACAACCCGTTGAAGTGGATCCCCACGCTGTACCTGGCGCAGGGCCTGCCCTACTTCGCCATTGCCCTCGTCTTCGGCCAGATGATGAAGAGCATGAACATGTCCAACGCTGAGATCAGCCATTGGCTGGCCTTCCTCGGCGGCGCCTGGATCTTCAAACCCTTGTGGAGTCCCTTCCTGGAACTGGCTTCCAGCAAAAAGCTGGTAGTGGTCAGCCTTCAGCTGTTCGGCGGCGTGTGCCTTGGGCTGGTGGCGCTGGCACTGCAATTCCCGTTCTGGCTGAGTGCCAGCGTGGCAGTGCTGTTCCTGGCGTCGATCGCGTCCGCCACACATGATATTTCCTGCGACGGCCTGTACATCGCCAGCCTGTCGAAGAAAGGTCAGGCACAGTACGCTGGTTGGACCGGCACATTCTTTAACGCCGGCCGCCTTCTAGCACAGGGGGGCTTGCTGACGCTGGCCGGCTATCTAGAGAAGTCGTATGGCGTCACCTCCGCCTGGACGGTCATTTTCGGCATCATCGGACTGACCATGTGCGCGCTGGGCAGCTACAACTTCTGGGCCCTGCCCCTCAGCCCTAACCCGCGCATGTCTGAACACAACGCCGCCGCCGTTGCACGCACGCTGGGCGAAGTCATCATCGACTACTTCCGCAAGCCTGGCATCTGGATTTCGATCCTGTTCATCATTTTGTTCCGCGCTGGCGAGGCGCAGGTGGCAACTATCGGTCCTCTGTTCCTGAGAGAAGCTCGCGCTGCCGGCGGTTTGGGGCTGGATACGGCGCAAGTAGGCATGGTGTACGGTACCGGCGGCACTATCGCCTTCATCATCGGCTCCATCGCAGGCGGTTATTTCACTTCGTGGCTTAGCCTGCGCCGCGCCATCCTGTTCCTGATCCTGGCGGTGAATCTGCCAAACCTGGTGTTCTACTACCTGTCGCACGCGCTGCCGACCGACCTGACAGTGATCGGAGTCGCGTTGAGCCTGGAAATGTTCGGCTACGGCTTCGGCTTCGTCGGTCTCATCCTGTACATGATGCAGGTGGTCGCACCGGGCAAGTACACTACTGCGCATTACGCTTTCTCCACCGGCGTGATGCAGCTGGGCTTTGTGTTCTTCCGTGGGATCAGCGGCGACATTCAGTCCGCGCTGGGCTACAAGAACTTCTTCTTATGGGTGCTGGTGGCCGCCATCCCGGTCACCATCCTGTCGCAGTTCATCCCGATGGAATCGCGCGAACAAGGCAGTGGCGAAGCCGTGCCCGAGGCAGCCTGATTCATGGCGTCGGTCTCGCTGCGCAATATCGCCAAGCGCTATGGCGACAACGCCCCGGTGATCCAGGGCATTGACCTTGACATCGCGGATGGAGAGTTCACCGTATTCGTCGGCCCTTCCGGCTGCGGCAAATCGACGCTGCTGCGCATGATCGCGGGACTGGAGGAAATCAGCGGTGGCGAACTGCATATCGGCGGCCAGCTCGCCAACAACGTACCGCCGGCCCAGCGCGGGCTGGCCATGGTGTTCCAGTCCTATGCGCTATACCCGCATATGACGGTGTACGAGAACATGGCTTTCGGCCTGAAGCTGGCCGGGCACAAGGCCGATGTGGTGCGCGCCGCAGTCGAACGCACCGCCGCCACGCTGCAAATCGACCACCTGCTCGAGCGCAGGCCGAAGGAGCTATCGGGCGGCCAGCGCCAGCGCGTCGCCATCGGCCGCGCCATCGTGCGCAAGCCGCAGCTATTCCTGTTCGACGAACCGCTGTCCAACCTGGACGCCGGCCTGCGCGTGCAGATGCGCCTGGAGATCGGCCGCCTGCACAAAGAACTGGGCACCACCACCATTTACGTGACGCACGACCAGGTCGAAGCGATGACGCTGGGCCAGCGCATCGTGGTGTTCAACGGCGGCAAGGTCGAGCAGGCCGGCACACCGCAGGAGCTGTACAACAAACCGGCCAACCTGTTCGTTGCCGGCTTCCTCGGCGCGCCACGCATGAACTTCATTCCGGCTGAAGTGATCGCCCTGGGCGCCACGCACGTGGCGGTGCTGGTGCCGGGCGGCGCCATTGTGGAAGTGGCGGCCCTGCCCGGCGACGTCGAGCGCGGCAGCCGCGTCACGCTTGGCGTGCGTCCGGAACACCTGCAACTGCGGGAAGAGGCTTACAATGCCGCCGCTGTAGCGATCAGCCATGTGGAGTACCTTGGCGATCAATCGATTGTTTATGCGGCTTTGCCCGGCATGGCGGAGGCGCTGGCGGTCAAACTGGCGCAGGATTCGACCGTGCCGGCGCCCGGCGCGCCTGCCACGCTATTCCTGCCGCCGGAGCGCTGCATGCTGTTTGCAGCCGACGGCACGGCTTTCAACCGGCCATAAGAAATCGTTACAATTGGCTACTTCAGAAAACCGGTCCCATGACGAAATTATGGGAGAATAGACGTTTGCCTCAACCACAAGAAGGATCACATACCATGACCCAACATCGTTTCGCACGTATCGGCTTGCTGCTGGCAGCCATCGGCCTGGGCGCAGTCCCGGCGCTGGTCCAGACCGCCCACGCGCAAGACAAACAGGCTGCCGCCAGCGCTCCACAAGAGACAGTGCGTAAAGATATGGTCAAATTCCTGGACGGTAAAGTCCTGGGGCCCCTGCTGGATTCCAAGAAATTTGGCGAAGTGACCGCCTTGCTGGACCAGGCAGACGCAATGCCGAACAAGACCCCTTACGAACAGTACTTCATCAACCGCATGCGCCTGGCCACTGCCCTGGGCATGAACGACAAGCCGAAGCTGATCGAAATGCTGGAGTACGTGCTGGCTTCCGGCCGCCTGGAAAAAGAAGAGCAAGCCAAGTTCACCCAGGCCCTGGCTGGCTACTACCAGGAACAGAAGAACTACCCTAAGACCATCGAAAACCTGCAGAAGTACAGCCAGATGACCGGCGACCCGAAAGCGGCGCGCCAGATCATGGCGATCCGCTTCGAGTCCGGCGACTACAAGGGCGTGCAAGCCGACCTGCTGAAGAAACTGAACGACAGCATCAAGGCCAAAGAGCCGATGACCCGTGAAGAACTGCACATGCTGGCCGACTCTTCGCACCGCCTGAAAGACAAGGGCACCTACCTGGTCGCGCTGGAAGGCCTGGTACGCTGGCATCCGCGTGACCGCTACTGGTCGGACATGCTGTACCGCACCCGCGGCAAGGAGAACTACTCGACCCGCTTCTCGGCCGACATTATCCGCCTGCAGAAGGTCGCCACCACCAAGATGGAAGAACAGGACTACCTGGAACTGGCCGAAGTCGACCAGCTGGAAGGCCAGTTCATCGAAGGCAAGGCAGTGCTGGACGCCGGCATCGCCAATGGCGCTGTGACCCAGAACGCCAAGGTCAAGAAGCTGAAGTCCGAACTGGACCGCCAGGCAGCCGACGACATGAAGAACATCGCCGCCTCCGAATCTTCGGCGCGCAAGGCCAAGAACGGCACCGGCCTGGTAAACCTGGGCTACGCTTTCGTGACCATGGGCCAGCATGACAAAGGCATCCAGCTGATCCAGGACGGTATCGCCAAGGGCGGCCTGAAAAATGCCGATGACGCCAAGCTGCGCCTGGGCTACTCCTACGCGATGGCAGGCAAGAAGGATGAAGCCGTCAAGATCCTGGAAACCGTGCAAGGCGCCGACGGCCGTGCCGACCTGGCCCGCTACTGGATCCTGTGGGTCAACCGCCCATACCCAGCGACTGCCGGCGACGACGAAAAGCAAGGCTAAGCCGAGCGCCTAAGCGTCTAAGTAATACAACAAAGCGGGAATGGCTTTCGGGCCCTTCCCGCTTTTTTTCGCCCGCTCCCCCCGATTCAATTGAATCACTCTTGCCGTTCACGAAATTCTAGGCTGTAATGGCGGTCCGCACCGTTACAGAAAGAGCAACACCCATGCATGCCCCGCTGTCAGAAGGTGACTTTCAGCAGTCCCTGCGCGATCCCCTGCTTAGGTATTACGGCTACGAAGAAAATTTCAACGACCAGCTCCAGACGTTCGAGCATGTGCGGGAACGCCTGCAGCAAACGCCGGAGATGATTTCGGCGATCCCCCTGTATAACCTGATGAACACGACCAAGCGCCTGGCGACGGATGCAAGCGCGTTCCTGGTGAACTGCTACAGCGGCGGGCACGATATCGCGCAACTGCAATCCTTTTATGACCGTGCGGTCGAATATTGGGAGACCTACGCCCATTACAACCAGGCTTATAACGACAGCAACGACCGCGAGACTTCGTGGCCGCACGTTGCGCTCGCCGGCCCGGAGTACCACCAGGCCCTGACCATGATTTGCATGGGCATCCTGCTGGGCAAACAGGATGTGCTGCACCGCCTGGTGCCGCTGATCGACTACCTCAATGAAAAGCGCGATGCGCTGGTCGAGCGTTTGCTTAGCTGCTGCGTCGAGGGCCGCGATCCTGCTGCCAGCATCTGCCGCCGCAACCTGCCGTATTCGAAAGCGCTCCCGATCTTCGCCGCGCAGCCTTCCGAGCGCCCGGCACTGATGGCGCAATACCTCGCCGAATGGTACGAGGCAAGCCGCCGCGAAAACTACTATGACCTGCACAAGTCAGGCTACCAGTTCGTCGGCTATTGGTCGTGGGAGGCCGCCGCCATCACCCTGGTGCTGGGCATCGACGACGCGAGCTATCGCCACCTGCCCTACTACCCGGCGGACATGGTCGCCTTCGCGCTCCAGGCCAATGCCGGCAAGATGCCCGCCTACGTGGCACCGCCCGTCGAGGAAAGCGCACAACTGCCGCAGCCCCGGACAATCGACGAACTGGCCGAATTCTGGCGACATAAAAAGCTGTCCCCCGCCGACTTCGAGCAACGGCGCCGCTCCAGCCGCATGCGCTATGCCAGCTATGAAGAAAACCTGGTGCACTTCACCGACAAGGTCTGCTACGACTGCGCCGATCCCGACCAGTATGACGGAGCGCACCAGTTGGCATGGGAATCCGTGAATCACCTGCGCAACAGCTACAGCGCGGGTCACGCACTGGAGGACCTCAATACTTTTTTTCCGCTGGCTCTCAGCTTTTGGGAAAGCTACGCGCGCTTCCTAACGCCATTTACGCCGTCGGAGGACGACGAGGACGAGGACTACTACAAGCATTGGCTGGACCTGCAAGACGATGACTATCACACCGGCTTGTCGCTGGTGTGCTTCGCCATCCTGCTGGGCCACCAGGACAAGCTGGCCCGCATCATGCCTATTCTCGACTATGACAATCGTCGTCGCGACGCGCTGCTGGAGCACCTGATCGCGCCTTTCGTGCCAGGCCGTGAAGCGCCGCCGAAGAAATGCACGCGCGGCAAACCATACTCGCAAACCCTGCCGATTTTCGCCTCGGCTCCGGAAAAGCGCCCCGCCATGATGGCCGAATACATGCAGGCCTGGTACGACATGAGCGAGGACGAACCCTACTTCGGCACCAACCGCAAGGGCTTCCAATTCTTCGGCTACTGGTCCTTCGAAGCAGCAGCCATCAGCTCTGTGCTGGGCATCGACGACACATCCTACCGCGACGACATCTTTTACCCGCGCGAACTGGCAGACTTCGCACGCTCGCGTATCGCATAAACCGGAGATTCACCATGAAAGCCCCATTCCTTGGCGCGCTGCTGTTCGCCATTGAGCGGATTTCGCGCCTTCAAGTCAAAGGCTGGCTTGCGCGTGATCTTTGCCCAGCGTGATGGCATGTGGGCCGACGATCGGCGCGTGACATTTACGGTCATGGAACTGAAAGCAAATGACGATCCGGAGACGGTAGATGCGCCGGCCTTGTCCTTCCGGCAGGTCAACAAGTTCACCAGCCAGCGCAAATTCTGCGACGTAGAGGAGGCAATGGACGCGGAAGCCGCTCGCCTGAAGCGATAACTTTCAATATGCAAGTATAGCGATTCAATTGAATCTTTCTTGCTTCAAAAGAACTTCTGGGCTGTAATGGCAGTCCGTATGGTTATCGAAAATACAATCTCATGCTGGACCGCCTCACTCAAGATACACGCCTGCTGCGACTGACCACGCCGCAGGGCGCCGCGCAGCTATTGATCGAATGCGCGCGCGGAGAGGAGTCCATCGGCAAACCGTTCTCCTTCGACATTTCAACCCTATCCAACGACGCCACCATCCCGCTCAAGTCACTGCTCGGGCAGCCGGCATTGCTGGAACTGGTGACTGCCGCAGGGCCGGCAGCACTGCGGCCATTCCACGGCCATATCACCGCCATCGAATTGAGCGGCTCCAATGGCGGCCTGGCGCGCTACGCGGTACGGCTGGAACCATGGACTGCCTTCCTCGCGCAAAACCGCGACAGCCGCGTGTTCCAGGACATGTCGGTGTGCGACATTCTCGATGCCGTGCTGGGAAGCTGGCAAGGCCAAGGCACGCTGGTACCCGAATGGCGATTCGAACTGACCGACCGCGCAGTCTATCCAAAGCGCAGTCTGTGCACGCAATACCAGGAAAGCGACTGGGCCTTCGCCGAACGCCTGATGGCTGAAGAAGGCCTGTTCTATTACTTTGAACATCGCAGCGACGGCCACGTGCTGGTGATCGCCGACCACAATGGTGCCTTCCAGCCGAACGCGCAGGCAGCGGTGCGGTTCACCCAGGCCGGTGCCGTGATGCGCGAAGACAGCATGGACCGCTGGCGCATGCAAGCCAGCCTGCTCACCAACGAAGTCGCACTGCAAAGCTGGGATTACCGCACCCTGGACCAGCGCGCCGCCAATGCAGGCAACGTGGACGTTAGCGGCATACCGCTTGCCGCACGCGACGTGCCGGGCGCTTACGCCTATAGCGGCCGCGAACATGGTCAAAGGCTGGCCGAACGCCGCCTGCAGGCACTCGACGTCGCGCGCAAGAACATGACCGGTGCAGGCACCGTGCGCACCATGGCGCCCGCGACACGCTTTGCCCTGCAGGGCGAACCGGTGACGGGCGACAGCGGCGACTTCATTGTCATTCGCGTACTGCACCTGATGCACAACAACCTGGCCGCGCAAATGCGCTCGAATATCCAGCGCGAGCTTGGCCAGGCCGCGCTGCAATTGCTGAACGACGGCGACCTGGCCGAAAGTCGCCATGCGGTCGGCGACGCCATTGCCGAGCGCCCGCTGTACCGCAACCGCATCGACGCCATCGAAGCCGCCCTACCCTACCGCAGCGCGTCGCAGTGGAAGCGCCCCACCGTGCAGGGGCAACAGACCGCCATCGTGGTCGGTCCCTCCGGTGCGCCGATCCACACCGACCGCGATCACCACGTCAAAGTCCAGTTCCACTGGCAACGCGGCGACAGCAGCCATAGCCGCCTCGCGCCTACGATGCAAGCCGGCGACACCGGTGCCCCGGCCGACGACAGCGCCGGCACCTGGGTGCGCGTCGCCACGCCGCTGGCGCCCATCGCAGGCGCCAACTGGGGCAGCAACACCCTGCCGCGCGTCGGCCAGGAAGTGCTGGTCGACTTCCTCGAAGGCGACATCGACCGCCCCGTCATCATTGGCGCCCTGTACAACGGCGACGGCCAGGCCGACGCCCAACACAACAAGGTTGGCGCAGGCACCGGCGCAGCTACCGGTAACGCGCCCGTATGGTTTCCCGGCGCAGCCGGCGGCCACGCCCACCCGGCATCCCTGTCCGGCCTGAAAAGCCAGGCCATGCAAAGCAGCCAGGCCGGCACCGGCGCTTACAGCCAGCTGGTGTTCGACGACTCTCCCGGCCAGTCACGCGTGGCCCTGCAACGCCACGCCAGGCCGCACCATGGCACGGCGGAACTGAACCTCGGCCACCTGCGCCACCAAAGCGACAACCAGCGCCTGCATGCAGTTGGCTTTGGCGCGGAACTGAAGACCGAACACGCACTCGCCCTGCGCTCCGGCCAGGGCATGCTGCTCTCTACCCACGCCGCGCGCGGCGCCAGCGGCAATGTACTGGATGCCCGCTCGGCGCAAAACCAGGTTGAAAGCGCCAGGCGACTGCAGGTCTCGCTGACCGACCAGGCCCAGACCCACAAGGCCGACTTGCCAAAGCAAGATGTCGCCGACAAGCTGCCTGTGACGGAAGGATTGCAACGCACCGCGGACACCCTCGCCACGCGCACCAATGGCGGCGCGCCAGCCTTCGACGCACCGCTGCTGCAAGTCGACAGCCCATCGGGCATCATCGCAGCCACGCCAGCGGACGCGCTGCTGTCTTCCGAGAGCGCCAGCAGCGTGACCGCCAGCCAGGACATCAACTTCGCCGCGCAGGCGAACCTACTGCATTCGTCGGCTGGCGGCATCAGCCTGTTCACCTTTGGCAAGGCGACCACCAAGGAAAAGCCGAACCAGGAAACCGGCCTGCACCTCCACGCGGCAAGCGGCAAGTACAGCAGCCAAAGTCAGGATGGCGCAACCCACCTTACGGCAGACAAGGCAGTCACATTTGCGAGCATAAGCGACGAAGTAGCTGTCGCCGCAAAGCAGCACATTCTCCTGACCACCCAAGGGGCGGCTATTCGACTTGAGAATGGGGACATCACCCTCAATGCTCCGGGAAAGATCGAATTCAAGGCAAGCGTGAAAGAACTTGGTTCTGGGGCAAAGAGCCAACCAGACCTACCCCGCTTGCCAGTTGCTGCCGACCGACCGGACGTCTACAGCCAAAAGATCAATGTCACCAACCTTATCGGACTGGACGAAACCGGCGCAGTGTTGGCACGGGTGCCCTATTCCATTCGCGCCAAGGACGGGGCGCGAATCGCAACGTCGACTACAGACAAAAACGGGAACACACAACGTATATTTACGAAAGAGAAAGAAGAGGTTGACTTGTATCTAGGCGAAGGCGAGTGGCGCGTGTTTGTGGACGTGAAACATGATATTCCGGTTGCACAGCATCATGATGAAAACAGTACCGATGAAGATAGCAACATATGAGTAATGTTCCATCTTTGCTTGATCCGCCACCAATTGATTCTTCGCTCGAACAGGCGGATCTGGACATGGCGATCGAATCGACTGCGCCACCTGCAACCGCACCTGCCACGCCACCAACCGAGCCGGAATCAGTACCCGAACACTCGCCTGCGAAGAATGCAGATGGGGCTGCTACAGCAAGCAAACAGCAAACCAACGTTGAGTCGACAGAGGCGCTCACAGCGGAGTCTGCAGCAACTACAACCGACGATACGATCGCGTTCAACTTGCAGCTCATCGATTTCGCTGGCGACCCAATTGCCGGGTTGAAGTATCGAATAATCGTAGGTAAGACCGAATATGAAGGCACGACAGACGCTAAGGGAAATGGCCAGGAAATCACCGGCCTGAAGCCGCTTGAGCCGTTGGAAATCCTTGTTCGTAAATCCAATGGTGATTACTCGTCCAAGTACAAGGGCTTTACCGAATGTGCCGACATGAACGTGTGCGGGGTGAGTCCACATATCAAAATACCTGTAACAACCGACCGTCATGAGGGAGAGCCTGCGCCAGCGGCTCCCACTGCGCCAGCTATAGCATCACTGCCACCCGCCCTGGCAATGCCAGCCGAAGTCGCGCAAGTCAAGCCTGCGCCAGCTACCAAAAGTGCTCCCTCGGCAGCGTCAGCGCCCGGTAAGGGGCAGATCGAGTCAGGTGGCAAAGGAACGAACAAAGAAACTACGGAATGTAGGAACTCAAAAGGCAACCCAACTGCTACGTTGAGAGAGCGCGCGATCGACTGGGCTAAGCGCAATCACATCCCCACTTTTGGAATCTGGAACTGGGACGATTTCCGCCCAAATGCACAAGGTTGCACGACACCAGCCTTTAGGGAAAGTGCACTTGGCGGCGATACGCAGCCTAAGGCTCCCAACAAAGACCTTCCAAAAGCAAGTAGTGCTCCAAAAATCAAGGTTTCCGACCCAGAGCAAGCCGCGCCCAAGAAAGTAAAGGAGTTGCTCGAAATCATGGAGGAGCAGACCGGTTGGGAATGGAAGAAAATGTACGAAGAAGACAAACTGATGTCCGTAGAAATCGTGGCGGGTTTGACGAAAAAGACATTTCAACCGAGAACAGGAAAGGATTCAGGCCAATTCGATGGACGATGCTACCCGGCAATAAAAATTGGTTTATGGCGTGCTGGACTCGTTGCTGGAATTAATGACGACATCCCAGCAAAAACAGCGGGGCCGTGGCTCGAGCTAAATGGCTACAAGAACGTAATCAAAGACATCCCTGATGCCCGATGGTCGTTACCCGGTGATGTTATCGTTTATCGTTATCCGGACGAAATAGAAGCCGCAAATAAGAAGAAAGTAGAGGCAGCTGTAAAGCAATATGAGAAAGATCTGGCTGCTTATAATGCACGCAAATCTTCGTTCGAAAATGAAGTAACAGAATGGAAGCTTGCGACCGAGCGCCGAAAACTGGAGAAAGAGGAAGCAAAGAAAAATAAGAAGAGATACAACGGCGGGACAGATCCCAAGAAACCAGTCTTAGGTCCAATGCCTAAGCCGCCGAGTGATAAAAATTATGGCCACATTGATGTTCGATCCTACGACGGATATCTTAGTGACGCTAAAGCGCGCAGACTCCCCCTTGCCACCAAATTTGTAGTCATCGGAATCTATCGGAAGGTGTATGATCCGATTCCGAATCTCAGATTGCGGGCGTTCTTGAAAATATTGCGGGAATGGGAATGCCATGGAGAATCCAATGACGCCAAGCGTTATTTCATGTTGAATCGTCCACAAAATGGTAGCAGAGTATTTGCGGATACTTCAAAGCACCCTTGGGCGCCCGACGGCCCCAATGCAGGAAGTGCAGCTGGCGGATACCAAATACAACTCGAGACCTATGGAGACTACATTAAGCCAATCTGGGGGATAGAGCCCGGATTTTCGCCACAAAATCAAGATCGCATTGCAGTTACAATGTTCGAAAACAGATGGGAAAACGGCCCTGGCTCCATGAACGTTTTGAGTTTAATCCGGACCGGGGAAATTGAGCGTGCGGTAAAATTACTGAAAGGAACTTGGGTGAGTTTACCGGGTGGTTCTCAACCACGTAAAGAAGATAAGACTAGGCGAATCATGACAATGGACGACGTTATGTCTCGTTACAAAACGTTCTTGGCAGAATTAATTGAAAAATAGCATGAATCTAACGAACGTAAACAAATTTTTTGTGATGATTAGTATGGCCGTGTTTGGGACCAACATGGCATATGCGGAATCTCCAGCGATCTGCCAACAGATAGCAAAAGAGAAACACCCCGTTGCATACTTGCTTGATGCCAAGGGAAACATAATTGAAGACGCTGTAAACCTCGGGAGTGTCGCCTACAAGTATCAGAACACGGGTCACTTCACGATACCGACTGACTATAAAATCGTTCTTGCACCGGCAAGGCTACAAATCACGAACTGTCGAGCTGATTGCCTCGTGCTTAAAGAAGTGGCTCCTATGTGCAAAAACGCGAAGACATATAGCGTAAGCTACGTAATGACCGATCGGAATAGTCCCGCGGATCAAGGATGGCTTCCATGGAAGCTAGACGAAAGTGCGGGTGTATTCGTGGTTGAAGACCCCTCGTCTGATTATGACGTCGTTGTCAACTATAAGTTCAAACCGCGTGTAACCGGTGAGCTGTACAACCCGAAAAAGTAACACCGTTAAAGTCTTACGCGATTAAGCCGATCCAATTTGACATGCTGATTGATTTTTTTTCATTCGGCGCATACCGGAACTACTTGCGCTTGATTATGACATGATGGCCGGGTATTAATGTGACTTAGGTCCAGGCTGGCCTTCATCGTATCCGCAAGCTTTGCCCGCTCCGGCTTGGCCTACGATTTCGAGAACGGCGTTCCTTTGACGGTCGGTGCACATATGGGCGAGACAACGATTGAAGCCGTGCAGATTCGCTTGAACGGTCGCGACGTGGAACTGGCCATCTTTTTGAGCAATGCGACCAAGCGCCCGCAAATCAAATATCGCCATCGGGATTAAAGAGAAGGTCAATGAAAATGGATCGACGAGATAAGGGTTGAGAATGCGAATCACGAAAAACTTGATTATTGGAATATTTATTCTTGCCTTATATTCGACAGCCATAGCTGGGTCACAAGAAGGTCCGTACGTAATATGGGTCAATTTATCCGCCAATTCTCATGTAGACGAAGTTGTTCAGAATCATTTGGATTCAAAAGATCGTTGTGATAACCCGACCATGTTAGTCAAGGCACCTCCGGAATGGATTTCAAAAGACCTCATTCGTGACGCGCTGATAAACTCGAACAAAGGCTCGGTCAGGCAACTACAAAAGCTGATCCAGCGTCGATACAGTAATATAATTACCAAGGGGTTTGATGGAGTTTTAATATACGATGACAAACCCAAGCCTAAGTTTTCCATCTTAATCAACGGATGGGAGACGGTTGATCGTGTGAAGCCAAAGAACGAAAGCGACGACTCTCTTTGGGAAGGCTTTTGTTCCGCACTTCCGCCAATAACGCGCCCAATTTGAACTTCACACAACGTTCCTTACTTTATTATCTGTGAAAAATCCTCTATTTATATTTCTTTATTTTCTCCTCATTGCAAATGCAAGTGCTGGCGCGGCAGGCGGTCCTTATGTTGCCTGGATCAATCTCTCCCAAAATACAAGCATTGACCAGATGATAGAATCGAGGATAGCATCGGGCAGCAACTGTAATTACCCGGGCTTGGTTATCGTTTCAGTTCCCGAATGGATTTCTAAGGATATCGTTAAAAGTGCAATAGTGGAGAAAGATAAGAAATCGCTCCGAATATTAAAAGCAAAACTAAGGAAGCATCATAGCAGCTTAATTTCCGACGGATTTGACGGACTAATTTCCTACGAGGAAACAAACACCCGGAAATTTTCGGCTGCGGCATTAGTGTGGCCAAAGGTAATCAGTGAAGAGGTGGCACCGCGTTCAAGCGAAAAGGCGCTGTGGGACCTATTTTGTAGCCTGATTCCACCAGTTGGTAGGTCAGGCCTCTAAGGTAAGTCGAACGAGGGCTGCCACATCTCTAACAGCAAAGTTCCCGGCAGAGTGGAAATCAAACCCGCACACACCGATCCGCCCTGCGGCCGTGCAGCTGAGTCAGAACAATAGCAATTAATTTGAGCCTTCGTGCGAATCTCCTAGTGAAAATCACTGCATCAGCCCTGCTTGCCTTGTCCGCAATGCCCTCGTTGGCCGGAACACGCTCGGGGCCACACCTCATTTGTGTAAAACTGGGTCAGAGCCAGCATGGCTGGAAAACCGTTGTCAGATCGCCGCTTCCAAAGAACGCTTCAGAATCCAAGCGATGGAGTGAGTTCCGCATGTTCGTCCCACGTATCAGGCGGACAATCCGATGAAATTCAATGGCGCGCTTTCGATAGCGCTGATGTTGTCAGCGTGCTGTTTCGCCCGCTTGGGCTTTGCTTACGATTTCGAGAACGGCGTTCCTTTGACGGTCGGCGCACATCTGGGCGAGGCAAGGATTGAAGCTGTGCAGATTCGCTTGAACGGTCGCGACGTGGAACTCGCCATCTCTTTGAGCAATGCGACCAAGCATCCGCAATACGCAGGCTTCTATGCTGTGACGCCCCTGTTCGGCTACCTGGGCGAGGGCGAAGAACATGCGGACAAGACCTTCCACGATTTGAAGGCGTTCCAGGATGGAGAATCGCTACGCGTAATCAACACTCAACGTGCCTATTTTCTCGGGCAGGATGTCACCCATGTTCTGCGCAAGGCAGGCATTGGTCCGATTTACTCGAATGAGATCCATTGGAAAAAGCTCGCGAAACTGCCGTCGCTGCAGAATATTCGGGTAGAGAACTGGCAAAGCCAGGTGTCCTTCGGGTGGAGTGCGAGGATTGCGCCAGAATCGATGGCGGTTGAAACAGTCTCTTATGCGGCCCTGCCCCAGTTCGGAATAGAGTCGCTTGATTCCGACAACTTCTTGCATCTGGTGCAGCAGCATTGTGGCAATCCTGAGGAATTGAAGGGCTTAGTCCAACGCGCTGCGCCTGAGGAAACGGGTGTGCTGGCAGAGGTCTTTCAATTTCCGCTGCCCTTCCTGCAAATGAAAGACGCGCGCATAACGATCGAAAAACCTAAAAGCCGATGGATGCATTCGCGCGCGATTGCTGCCGTGGCATGCGGTTACGACGGAGAAATCGATTTACCTTCAGATGGCGTGATCAAGAGCGCCAACAACTCCATCTCCGTCCTGGTAGTGTCATTGCTGCCAAGCGCGCCCGCTGATGAGAGCCGTGCAATGCCAACGTTGCACTACGAAGTGGGCAAAGTCGCCTTTGCCGAAGACGTCGATCACATTCAGATCCTCAGCAAGCCGCAAGTGGGAATCAAAGTCCTACCGGGAGGGCATACGTGGCCACTCCTTCAGCTCGACGAAGATGGGCGGATCTATGCGGGGAGTACCGCAATCGATCCTGTATCTGGCGAGCCCACCGTTCCGTTCAGGGCAGATACGCGCGATAAAGTGCTGTTCCCCAACGATCTTGCAATAACGCCGACATGCAATGGCTACAAGATACGCCATCGTCAGTCGCAGTGCTCCTTGCCCTACAAGAGCCTTGGCGCCCCAAGTGGCAGGTCTCCATTCGAGGCGCTCCAAGTTGCCAACATTAAGTTGGCCGCATCGCAAGGCAAGGTGCTAGCCCTCGTCACGAGCTTCCTAAGCGACGGCCAGACGTCACAGTATCACGTGCGCTCGATTGACCCGCGAACTTGCAAAGTAAGCCTTACCGCCAAGCTTGGCAATCCGGATTTGCTGGTGGAGCTGGGGCAGTCCAGACGTGGTGGCTGGTGGATCACGGGTTCCATCGAACAGACTCTCTTGACTTCGCAAGATGGTAGGAAATGGAAGAAGGTCAAACTGCCTGAGGGGCTTTCGTCGCTGGTGAGCAGCTACGTGGTGGATAGCAAACAAATCTGGCTGGCCGGTGTTCTCGATAGCTCCGACGAGTATCCCAACCTGCTTGTTTACTCCGCCGATGGCGGTGCCAGCTGGACCAATTTGAAGAAGAACGATCCCCTGCTTGCGAAAGTGCCAGCCGGTTGGCTGGAAGGGCAAAAACGTAAAGTAGCCCAATAAGCGGCTGGCGCGAGGCAGCGCCAGCCAGCGCCGGGCGTCATGCGCCCGTCGCAGTTTTCTCAAGCTTGCTGCGGCTGTATACGCGGCATTCGTTTTTCTTCCAGCGGCCTTCGCACACACGAATACGGCAGCGGGCTGCGTCCTGCTTGCCCTGCTTCTTGCATTGATCGAGCGCCTTCGACAAGGAGACGCGGGCGTTCACCGACGTATCGTACTTGGCGTGCGCAACCAGGGCCGCAAGAAGCTGCAGGTCATTCTCCTCTTCCGCGGATGGCGGCGTGGCGTCTGGCTCGGACTCCTTGGCTGGCTTTTCCTTCACTGGCTTGCGCGCGGCCTTCGGCGCTGCAGGTTTGGCAGCGACAGGCGTACCGCTCTCCAACATCTGCTTCAACGATTCTTTCGGCTTGGGGCCGACGGGCGGCGGAGCTTCATCAATGATGGCCGCGGCTTGCGGCGTGGGCGCATTCAATGCGGCGAGCGGCGAATTGTCGGCGGGCGGCAAAGTCTCCGCTGCTACTGCCCCGGCAGCAGCCGGCGCACTGGCTGCAACCGCTGCTGCGACTGGCGCGGCCGGGGCTGGGGCTGGGGCTGGGGCTGGGGCTGGGGCTGGGGCTGGCGCGGGTGCAGCAGCCAGCGTAGCGGCAGCCGGTTCGCTATCGCCGAAGGACATGAACGCCAAGGCGACGCCGATCACCAGCACGCTGACGCCCCCGGCAATCAAATGTTTGCGGCGCGGCGCTTCCGCTGCCGGTGGTTCGAACGCGGCCGCCGGCGCCGCAGGTTGATTCTCTAGAGCATTTTGCTGCTCAGCCGTAAGCAGGCTTGGACGGCCTGCCGGTTTCCGGGTTTCGTTACTGGATGACAATGGATTACTCCTGGCAAAGGTTATCATTAATATACTTTACCTATGGAAAAAGGTGCGCACTCTAGGGCAAATCGCATTTGACGGGGGTGCGCACGATTGAAATCCAGGCAAAAGCGGATTATCAGAACTTCAAGATATACTTTCCCGCAAATAATTTATTGCTAAGGCGACACACGCCCGCGATGTTATCAAATTAGTAATTTAGATTCCAGGGGTCAATTGTGGTGGTCGTCGCCGTCGTGCTGTATTTCCTGCTGGCTTGCGCGCTGAGCTGGATGGTCCTGTTCCCTGCTGGGCGGGCCTATGTCTCGCGCCGCCTGGAGTTGGTAGGCAGCCGTTTCCAGCGCGGCGTACAAAACTTTGCGCGCCGTGGCGGCGAGCAGGCAGGCGCATTGGGGTCGGAATCGGCAATGGCCATGCGCCAGGGCGGCAACTTCCTGCGTGAGCACAAATGGACCGCGATTGCAGCGCTGGTGATCATGCTGCTGCCGGCGGGCGTTGCATGGATGGCGAGCAGCCGCACCATGGTGGGCGGCTTTGATGCGCCGGTGCGCGAGGCGAACCAGCAGGTATCGGCACTGCTGCAAGGCGAGCAGCTTGTGCCGCCGCCCTCCCTGCCGCCGATGTTGTTCATGACGCCGGAAGTGGAAGTCGTGCGCCCTAACCTGGTGTCGGCAAGCCGCGACTGGGCCCTGCTGGATAAGGAATATTCGCAGCGCTTGCTGCAGGCGTTCCGCATCATGAAGGAGCGCCATGGTTATGACATGGCCATCCTGGAGGGCTACCGCAGCCCCGAGCGCCAGGACGCGCTGGCGGCACAAGGCAGCAACGTGACCAACGCAAAAGCCTTCCAGAGCTGGCACCAATACGGCCTGGCCGCCGACTGCGCTTTCCTGCGCGACGGCAAGCTGGTGATCTCGGAGCGCGACCCTTGGGCCATGCGCGGTTACCAGTTGTTTGGTGAAGTGGCGGAGAGCTTGGGCCTGACCTGGGGCGGCCGCTGGAAGATGATGGATTTCGGCCATACGGAGTTGCGTGTGGACGGCGTGAGAAAGAAATAGGAGTTGCGGTGTGAGGCAGGCATGCAGAATTGGATGAAAAGAAGCTTGATGGTGGTCGGCGTGTTCGGTCTTTGCTGGATTGCGGCCGTCTGGTACTGGCGCACCACCACGCGCATGCCCGACACGAGCGACCTGGCGCTGGCTATGCTGGTCATGCCGCTGACGCTTATCGTGGGCATCGTGGTGACGCGGAAAACTTATGCCGCGCCGGATGCGGCGGCCGCAGGTGCGGGCGGCGCGCAGGCGCCAGCAGCCCCGGTGCAAGCCGGCGAGGCTTCGCAAGTGGCGGCAAACACATCTGATGCTGCCGCACCATGGATGCAGTTCGCCGTTGCCGGTACCGCGCTGCGCATGGCGCACGGCGATTCGCCGGCTGAACTGGCAGCCGCCATGGCCGAAGGAGACGCACGCCTCGACCTCGATCCTGAGCTCACCGATTTGCAAGGCTTCCCGCTGCTCGCCGGCCGCGTAGCGGACATAGCCCTGGAGCCGCTGGAAGAATGGCTATCCACCCTGCAGCCGGCTCCGCGCACGCCGTCGGCGCAGCACATGCGTGCCATGGCGCTGGGCGGCGATATCGCAATCAACCTCGCTTCGCGCGCCACAGCATCCGGTGGCGAAAGCGTGCTGCAACTGCTTCCTCTCCTGCCGCCGGACTGGCCGGCCACCACCCAGGTATTGGCTACGCGCTGGCTTGAACACGCCGTCATCGAAGCTGGCTGGCCGCGCGAGCGTCTGCTTGTCCGCCAGCCCGCTGCGGCGGCGCATGCTTCCGCAACTTCCGCACCGCCGGCTCCGTCAACGCCACTTGCCGCGCTGCGCGCAGTGTCGGCCCAGGCGGCGGATGCCAAGGCGCCGGCACTCAACCTGCTGCTTGCGTGCGGCTCCGATATCGATGCCGATGCCATCGAACACCTGGCCATCAACGGCAAGCTGTATGGTGCGCGCAATCCAAATGGCCGCATGCCGGCGGAAGGCGCGGCAGGCATCCTGCTGCACGCGCGAGCAGAAGCGGGCGAAGAATTGCGCCTGCTCGCGCTGCACGCGAAGCAGGATGCAACGCTGCGCGAACTGGCCGAGCAAGCCCTGGCGCATGCCGATGGCGGGCAGCCAGCCTATATTGCCGCCGATACCGATCACCGCGCGGGTCCGATGTCGGACCTGATGCAATGCGTCGAGGCCGCAGCACCCGGCCTGGATGCCAATACTTCGCTGGCCTGCGTCGGCACAGCCTGCGGCCACACCGGCGCTGTCGGTGCACTGGCCGCGATAGCGCTGGCCCACGAACACGCCATGCACAGCGGTAGCCTCGCGCTCGCGCTGGCCAACAGCGATCCATCCCAACGTTACGCCTTGCTGGTCGGCCCGCTTCCGGCCCCGGCAAGTAAAGCGCCATCCCTTAGCTAACCTTGCAAGAGTAAATAATGATGCACAGAATCCGGGAAATCCTGACCTCGCGCACCGCCTTCCTTATCTACGGCTGGCTTGCCTTTGCGGCATTCCTGCTGGTGACGGCGGTACTGCTGGAATTGCCATACAGCCTGGCCTTTGCCGTGCTGGCAGCCGCCCTGCTGCTTGGCATAATGGTCTGGTCATGGCGCCGCTATCGCGCGCGCCGCGCCGCCACGCAGTTGGGCAGCATGCTGGAACAACAGGCCGTTGCCGCACCGGCCAAGGCAGAACCTGCGCCGCGCCATGAAACGGAAACCCTGCGCAAGCGCATGCTCGATGCGATCCAGACCATCAAGACGTCCAAGCTGGGCCTGCGCTCAGGCAGTGCAGCGTTGTACGAGCTGCCCTGGTATATGATCATTGGCAACCCGGCCGCCGGCAAGAGTACCGCGATCGCCAACTCCGGCCTGCAGTTCCCGCTGGCCGGCAGCCGCATCGTGCAGGGCGTGGGCGGTACCCGTAATTGCGACTGGTTCTTCACCACGGACGGCATCCTGCTCGATACCGCCGGCCGCTATGCAGTCAACGACGAAGACCGGGCCGAGTGGTTCGGCTTCCTCGGCCTGCTGAAGAAGTACCGCAAGAAAGCGCCGATCAACGGCATCATCATCGCCGTCAGCATCGCGGAACTGACCGGCAAGCGCCCGGAATTCGCGATCGAACTGGCCAAGAACCTGCGCCAGCGCGTGCAGGAGCTGACCGAAAAGCTGGAAGTGCATGCCCCGGTCTATATCGTGTTCACCAAGGCCGACCTGATCAACGGTTTCACGGACTTCTTCCACGATACCGAAATCGGTGAGCGCGACCGCGTATGGGGCGCCACCCTGCCCTACAACAAGGCCCAGCCAAACGAGGACTTGCTGCGCCAGTTCGACGCGCGCTTCGATGAGCTGTATGAAGGCCTGAAGGAAATGAGCCTGGCCAATATGGCCCTGCAATGGCGCGAACGCCTGCCGTCCGGCGTCTTCACCTTCCCGCTGGAGTTCAACTCGGTCAAGGCGCCGCTGCGTACCTTCATCGCGACCCTGTTCGAAGAAAACCCGTTCCAGTTCAAGCCTGTGTTCCGCGGCTTTTACTTCACCAGCGCACTGCAGGAAGGCGAAGGCGTTTCCGCCACTTCGCACCGCGTGGCGCAGCGTTTCGACTTGAGCCTGAAACGCGAAGAACACCACGGCAGCGAACAGCAACACGGCTACTTCCTGCTCAAGCTGTTCCGCAACGTGATCTTCGCGGACAAGAACCTGGTGGCGCAGTACGCCAGCCCGGCCAAGGTGCGCATGCGTTATGCAGCCTTCTTCGGCGCCGTGGCGCTGAGCGGCCTGCTGCTGGGCGGCTGGAGCTGGTCCTACATGGGCAATCGCACGTTGGTGGCCAATGTGCAGGCCGACCTGGATAAGGTAGTCAAGCTGCAAAAGCAGCGTCCCGACCTGGCGGCGCGACTGGAAGCGCTGGAAATCCTGCAGGACCGTATCGAACAACTGGACCGCTTCCGCGACAACCGCCCGATGTCGGTCAGCCTGGGGCTGTACCAGGGCGCCTACCTGGAACGCAAGCTGCGCGAGGAATACTTCGCCGGCGTGCGCGAAGTGATGCTGAAGCCGGTCGGCCAATCGCTGGAGACCTTCCTCGGCGAAGTCAATGCCAATGCGGAGCGCCTGCAACCGCTGGCGCGTAATGCCGCTGCGACGCCTGCCGGCGCGGCAGCGCCAGGTGCGGCGGCCGCGACCGCGACTGCTGCGGCAACACCCGCGCCGGCAGGGCCGCAACAGTTCAAGGACGCCTCCCCTGAAAACGTGGAAGACGCCTACAACGCGCTGAAAACCTACCTGATGCTGGGTGATAAATCGCGCGCCGAAGCCAGCCACCTGAACGACCAGTTGACCCGTTTCTGGCGCGTTTGGCTGGAATCGAATCGCGGCGCGATGCCGCGCGAGCAGATGATCCGCAGCGCCGAACGCCTGATCGCCTTCTACCTGTCCGAGATCAACGATCCATCCTGGCCGACGGTCGACAACCGCCTGGCCCTGGTTGACCAGTCGCGCAACACCCTGCGCGGCGTGGTGCGCGGCATGCCGGCGCGCGAACGCGTGTATGCCGACGTCAAGGCACGTGCCGCGACCCGCTTCCCTTCCATGACGGTGGCCCGCATCGTTGGCGACCAGGACCGCGAACTGGTGCTGGGCAGCTACTCGATTTCCGGCGCCTACACCCGTGCGGCATGGGAAGGCTATGTGCGCGACGCCTTCAAGGAGGCCGCCAACCACGAACTGCAAAGCGCCGACTGGGTGCTGAAGACCGCAGCCAAGGACGACCTGACGCTGGAAGGAAGTCCTGAGCAGATCCAGAAAGCCCTGGTCGACCTTTACAAGAACGACTATGCTAAGGAATGGCAAAAGTTCCTGCAGGGCGTGGCGATCCGGGACCTGAATGGCTTTGAAGCGGCAGCCGCCGCAATGAACCGCCTGGGCGACCCGCAGACTTCGCCGGTCTCCAAGCTGGTCACCACCGTGTACCAGGAAACCTCGTGGGACAATCCTTCCCTGCTGGATAGCGGCCTGCAGCGCGCCCAGCGCGGTGTTGGCGACTGGTTCCGCGAAACCATCCTGCGCCAGAAGCCTTCGCAGGTGAACATCAACCTGCCAGCCAACCCGCAAGGCCAGCCAGGCGCACCGCTGCCGCTCGGTCCTGTCGGCCGCGAGTTCTCCGGCGTGGCGCAACTGGTGGTCGTCAAGGACAACAATGCGTCGCTGATGCGCGGCTATATGGACAGCCTGGGCAAACTGCGCGCACGCTTCAACCAGATCAAGAACCAGGGCGACCCGGGGCCGGGTGCCAAGCAGCTGATGCAGCAGACGCTGGACGGCAGCGGTTCCGAACTGGCTGACGCGCTGAAATACGTCGACGAGCAGATGCTGGTCGGCATGAACGACCCGCAGAAACAGGCTATCCGTCCGCTGCTGGTGCGTCCGCTGATGCAAACCTTCGCGGTCATCGTGCAGCCGACCGAAGCCGAGATCAACAAGGTGTGGGCGGCCCAGGTGCTGGAGCCGTTCCGCCGCGACCTGCAAACCAAGTACCCGTTTGCGACCGAATCGAAGCTTGAGGCAAGCAATGCCGAAATCGGCCAGGTGTTCGGTCCGGAAGGCGCAGTGGCGAAGTTCTTCAACACGACAATCGGCCCGCTGGTGGTACGCCGCGGCGACTCGCTGAGCGCCAAGACCTGGGCCAATATGGGCATTACCCTGTCGCCTGCCGTCGCCACCGCCTTCCCGGGCTGGATCGCGCCGCTCAGCGCCAACGGCGTCGCCAACCAGGCGGCCAGCAGCGAAGAGGCGCAAACCCGCTTCGAGCTGCAGACGGTCGCGGTGACCGGCGTCAGCGAATACACCATCGAAATCGACGGCCAGTCGGTGCGCTGGAAAGGCCAGCAACAGCCGTGGGTATCGATGGTATGGCCTAACCCGCAAGGCGTGCCCGGCTCGCGTATTACCGCTTTCACGCCGGATGGCAGGAAAGTGGTGGTGCTGGAAGAGAACGGCCACTTCGGCTTGAAGAAAATGATTGATGCGGCGCAGCGCAAGCGCCGTCCGGATGGCAGCTTTGAGCTGAACTGGACCAACGGCGGCGTGACCGTGGCGGCCAACCTGCGCCTGCTGCCTTCCGCACCGGCACCGGTCGCAGCGCCGGTCCAAGCCAGCCAGGGCTTCCGCAAGCTGCGCCTGCCGGACGCCGTGGTCGGCGGCCCTGCACCGGCCGGCGCCGGTGGCGAGCCGGCGATTGCGGCTGCCGGAGGTGCGCAATGAGTCGCGCTGCTGCTATCGGCTACTTCGGCAAGATTCCGAGCCGCGCCGACTTTGTAAAAGGCGGCAGCGATCCGAAAGTCTTGCAGATGATGGATGACTGGATGGCGCGCTCGATGGACATGCTGAGCATAGATGCGCGCTGGAAGTTGACGTACGACGCTGTGCAGCCGCTGCATTTCGCCCTGTTCGGCCCGCGCCGGCGCGCGGCCATTGCCGGCCATATCGCGGCCAGCAGCGACCAGTCCAGCCGCCGCTTCCCTTTCCTGATGGCAGGCAGCATCGACGTCGACGAACCGTCCTCCTTTGCCGCCAACAGCCCGCTGGTGCTGACGCGCCTGTGGAACCGCCTGGAAAACCTGAGCGGCGGCGTGCTGTCCGCGGAGGATGCGGCCGCGCCGCTGCAGGCCTTGAACGGCAACACGGTGGAACTGGATACCCGTGCCAGCGCCTACGATGCGGCGTTTGCCGATTTCCTGGAGCTGCAGACGGTCGGTGGCCTTGACGCCATGCTGGCGCAGGCCGGCTTTACCGGCAGCGTGCGGCAGGTATTGCTGGCGTTGGGCATCCTGCTGCAGCCGGTGATGGCCAGCAGCTCGAGCCGCCTGGAAAAAAGCCTGGTGCTGCCGCTGCCCACCGACCCGATGTACCGCTACCTGGTGGCGGCATTCTGGATGCACATGGTCACGCCGTTCCTGGCGCGCGCCGACTTCGAACTATCGCTGTTCGTGACAAGACTGGACGACAAGCCGGTGCTGGTGCTGGGCTTCAGCGGCGCGTCGCCGCAAACCCTGTTGGGCATCATGGACCCGCAAGTCGGCGAAGGCCACCACATCGCCTTCGACAACGTCGACTGGGTCGAGGACCAGGTCAACGAAGACTATGCGATACAGAAGGTGTCGGCCTACCTCGCCAATCCCGGACTTTCCCTGAAATCCGCGCACGACTCGTTGCGTACTTCCTTTATCGGAAACTGATATGCGTTACCTTCCCCTCCTCCTGCTGTGCGCCGCCTTTGCGGCGCAGGCGCAAGTACCCGGCCAGGTTGTCGCCAGCGGCACCGTGGCCGACGAAGCCAGCAAGACTGCCGTATTGGCCAAGCTGCGCGAAGTTTATGGCGCCGACAAGGTGCTGGACCAGATTACCGTGGGCCAGGTCACCACGCCGGCCAACTGGGGCGACTATGTGCAAAAGCTGATCACGCCGGACCTGAAACAGGTCAGCCGCGGCCAGCTGAAGATCGACGGCACTTCCGTCAGCGTGCGCGGTGAAGTCGCCAACGAAGCGCAGCGCCAGCGCATTGCCAGCGACTTTGCCACCCGCCTCAATCCTACCTATACCGTCACCAACGGCCTGCGCGTCTCGGCGGCGGACCAGGGCGTGCTGGATCGCACCCTGGCCAACCGTATCGTCGAATTCGAAAGCGGCCAGGCCGTGCTGACCCCGACCGGCAAGACCATCCTCGACGAAATGGGCGCGGCCATGCTGAAGCTGAAAGGCCAGAAGGTGGAAATCATCGGCCACACCGACAACGTGGGCCTGCGCACCAGCAACCAGAACCTGTCGCAGGCGCGCGCCGAAACGGTGCGCAACTACCTGGCCGGCAAGGGTATTCCTGCCGAAACCCTGGTCGCATCGGGCTCCGGCCCGGATCGACCGATCGCCAGCAACGACACCGTGGAAGGCCGTGCACGCAACCGCCGTATTGAATTCCGCATGGCGCAGTAACCAAGGAGATAACCATGTTTAACGCAGAAACCCTGCTGGCGCCGATCTCGCCGGCACAACCGGCCGGCAACGACCTGTCCTTTTCCAGCGACTTCGACGCCATCGCCCAGGCGCGCCGTTTTGACGACCCTTCGCTGGAACAGGGCGAGTGGGTTACGGAACTGAAAGAGGCCGACTGGTCGTTTGTCGTGAAGCGCTGCAGCGCCTTGCTGGGCGAAAAGAGCAAGGACTTGCGGATAGCGGTCTGGCTGGCGGAAGCTGCGGCCAAGCAGCACCGCATGCAAGGCCTGGGCGAGTCGTTCCGCCTGCTGGCTGGCCTGATCCGCGAATTCTGGAACAACGGCCTGTATCCGGAGCCCGATGGCGACGATATGGAGCAGCGCGTCGGCAACCTGGCCTGGCTGCTGGGCCGCACCCCTGCCCTGCTGCGTGAAATGCCGTTGACCGAAGGCCAGGGCACCGCCTTCTCCGCCATCGACTTCGATATGGCGCGCAAGCAGGCCAGCCTGCCGGACCACGCCCGCAATCCGGACTGGCCGAAGCTGGCCGATATGGAAACCGCGCGTTCGCGCAATTCGCCGCGCTTCCGCGAACAGTTCGCGACCGATGCGCGCTATTGCATGGATGCCTTGAAAGAACTGGAACAGGTGTCCGACGAATTCCTGGGCAATGACAGCCCGGGTTTTGCGGCAGCACGCGATGCGGTGCAGGCCATGATCGATGCGATGCCGTCGCATGCGGCATTGCCGGCTACGGTCGGCACGCCGCTCGGCGTGGCGCCGGCAGGTGAGCAGATCATCATTGCGCAGCCTATGGCTGGCGTCGTGCCGCAGGCCAGCGGCCCGGTCGTCTCGCGCGCCCAGGCCATCTCGCAATTGCGCGAGATCGCCAGCTTCTTCCGCCGCACCGAACCGCACAGCCCTGTCTCGTACTTCGCGGACAAGGCTGCCGATGCGGGCGAACAGGACCTGCACACCTGGCTGCGCAGCGTGGTGAAAGACTCCAACTCGCTGCAGCATATCGAGGAGATGCTGGGCATCCCCCCGTCCAACTGATCAGACTACGCTGTAGCTGAAATTCCCCTGCTGGTCGGCCGCGACTTCGATGCGGCCGATCGCACTTCCCTCCGCCATCTTCGCCAGCACCGCTTCCGCCACCTCAGGCAGCAGCGTGCCATTCAGGATATTGTCCACATTGCGGGCGCCGGAATCGACTTCGGTGCAACGCGCCAGCACGGCTTCCACCAGCGTATCGTCGTAATGGAAGGTCGCCTTGTGGTTGGCCGCCACGCGCCGGCCGATGCGGTCCAGCTTCAGGGTGATGATGCTGGCCAGGACGTCGTCGCCCAGCGGATAGTACGGCACCACTTTCAGGCGGCCCAGGAAGGCCGGCTTGAACGCCTTCACCAGTTGCGGGCGGATCGCCGCTTCCAGCTCTTCCGGCGACGGCATCTCTTCCGCTTCCTTGTTCAGGCAAGCCTGCATCATGGTTGCCGAGCCGACGTTGGAGGTCAGGATGATGATGGTGTTGCGGAAGTCGATCTCGCGGCCTTCCGCGTCATCCATCACGCCCTTGTCGAACACCTGGAAGAACAGCTCCAGCACGTCCGGATGGGCCTTTTCCACTTCATCCAGCAGCACCACGCTGTATGGATTGCGGCGCACCGCTTCGGTCAGTACACCGCCCTCGCCGTAGCCGACGTAGCCCGGTGGCGAGCCTTTCAGGCCGGAGACGCTGTGCGCTTCCTGGTATTCGCTCATATTGATGGTGACCATCTTGCGCTCGCCGCCGTACAGCGCATCGGCCAGGGCCAGCGCGGTTTCGGTCTTGCCGATGCCCGATGGACCGACAAACAGGAATACGCCTTTCGGCTTGTTCGGGTCGTCCAGGTTGGCGCGCGCGGTGCGCACGCGCTGCGCCACCGCTTCGATGGCGTACGGCTGGCCGATCACGCGTTCTTCCAGCGCTGGGCGCAGCTTCAGCACCGCCTGGATTTCGTTCTTCACCATCTTGCCGAGCGGGATGCCGGTCCAGCCGGCGACGATTTCCGCCACCACGTTGCCGTCCACCTGCACCGGCACCATAGGCGCCTCGCCTTGCAGCGCGCGCAGTTCCTTGAGCAGGGCCTGGATGTCGTGCGCCTGGCTCGCCGCGCCGCCTTGTTCGGCCGCTGCCGCCTCGACGCTGGCGCGCGCCTCGCCGATCTGCGCCGCCAGCGCCTTTTCCTGCTCCCAGCGCGCTTGCAGCGCAGCCAGTTCCTCCTGCGCCGCGGTGCGGCTGTCGGCCAGTTCCTGAAGGCGTTCTTGATGCGCACCGCCACCGGCCAGCTCGCGCTCCAGCGCGCCGGCTTCCGCAGCCATGCGTTCCAGGCGGCGCTGCAGCGATTCGATCAGTGCCGGGGTGGCGCTCTGGCCCAGTGCCACCTTGGCGCAGGCGGTATCGAGCACGCTGATCGCCTTGTCCGGCAGCTGTCGGCCCATGATATAGCGGTGCGACAGGCGCACCGCCTCCGTGATCGCCTCGTCGAAGATACGCACGTTGAAATGCTGCTCCATCAGGGGAGCCATGCCGCGCAACATGGCGCAAGCCAGCTCCTCGCTCGGTTCTTCAACCTTGATCACCTGGAAGCGGCGTGCCAGCGCCGCATCCTTCTCGAAGTACTTCTTGTACTCGCCCCAGGTGGTAGCCGCGATGGTACGCAGCTCGCCGCGCGCCAGCGCCGGCTTGAGCAGGTTGGCCGCGTCGTTCTGGCCGGCCTGGCCGCCGGCGCCGATCATGGTATGCGCCTCGTCGATGAACAGGATGATCGGCGTCGGGCTCTTGCGCACTTCGTCGATCACGTTCTTCAGGCGGTTCTCGAATTCGCCCTTGACGCTGGCGCCGGCTTGCAGCAGGCCCATGTCCAGGGTGTGGATCGACACGCCTTTCAGCACGTCCGGCACGTCGCCCTGCGCGATACGCAAGGCCAGTCCCTCCACCACGGCAGTCTTGCCGACGCCGGCCTCGCCGGTCAGGATCGGATTGTTCTGGCGGCGGCGCATCAGGATATCGATCGCCTGGCGGATTTCCGCATCGCGCCCGATCACCGGGTCCACCTTGCCGGCGCGTGCGCGTTCGGTCAGGTTGGTGGTGAATTGGTCCAGTGCCGGCGTCTTGCCGGCCGGCTGCTGCATTTCACCGACCGGGTCGCCGCCCAGGGCGCCCTCGCCGCCCGTTACCGCCGCGCGCGTGGCGGCTGCCGCTTCGGCTTCTTCCGAATTGGCGGTCAGCTTGTCCAGGTGGTGCTTGATATCGTCCGCTTGGAAGCGATGGAACAACGCCGAACTGCGGTAGGCGAGCTGCGACAACTCCGGATCCGTCAGCATGGCCTGCAGCAGGTGGCCGCTGCGGATGAAGACTTGCTGGCCGGCCTGCAGGTCGAGCGAGGCGATCAGCCAGGCGTGTTCGAACAGTTTCGGCAGGCGCGCCGAGAAGACCGGGGTGCGCGCATTGCCGCTGCGGAAGCGCGCAATCTCGGCCTGCAAGTCCGCCTGCAGGCGGCTGGTGTCGACTTCGAAATGACGGGCCAGCGCCACCATGTCGCTGCGCGGATTTTCCAGCAATGCCAGCAGCAGGTGTTCCTGGTCCACTTCATACTGGCCAAGGCCAACGCAAATGCTGGCCGCGCGGGTGGCCGCATTGCGGCAGGTGTCGTTCAGTTTCCCGATCAGGGTTTTCAGGTTGATGCTCATCGAGCGGTCCTCACATTGTTAATCCATGGATGAAGTAGCGGACATCGGTGCGGTCTTGATTGGCACCCTCGTCCGGTATAAAACTGTCCCAGCCCAGCCGCGCACCGGCGCCAAGCGACGCGCCGAAGACGTCCTCGGCGCGCAGCACCAGGCAGATTTCGTATTCCAGCGTCACGCCGGTGAACATCGACAGCAGCTTTTCCAGCGCACGTGCCGCCGTACCGCCTGGCAGGAAAGCGTCGAAATCGGCGCGCCGCAGCGGGCCGATGGTCAGGCGCATGCGCAAGTCGCGCTGCCAGACGCGCGAACCGATCATGGCGGTGGCGCCCAACTGCGCCTGCACGCCGCCCAGCACGCTCTGCTGTAACGCCGGCACGGTGCACCAGCAGCCGACAAACTGGGTGGCGGTGATGTCCACGCGGAAGTATTCGCCCAGCACGCGCGCCATGGTCGACGCCGAAGCCGGGCGCTGGCGCAGTGCCGTGGCAAAGTAGGCCAACGTCTCGTCGCGCACCTCGCCGGTGGCACGGGAGTCGCGGCCTGACAGCCTTTGCGTCAGTCCCTTGTTGCCAAGCCCGCCCAACGCCAGCAGCAGCGGCAGGAACCGGTCCTGCCCGTCGACCTGGTATTTGAGTTCCAGCCGGTACTTGCGCCACGCCTCGTAAAACAGCGACAGCGAACGTGTCGAAAACGCGTCGAGGAAAGCGCGCGGCCCTTCATCCTTGGCGTACAACTGGTGCGCAGCGATGGATTCCGTGTAATGGGAAGGCAAGGCGCCGGAGCTGCCCAGGAAGCCCATGAAATTGGGCGTCATGCGCAGGTAGCGCAGCTGCTTGCTCTGCAAGGCATCGGCCAAGGCCGGTGCGGTCGGCAGGATTTCGCGCGGTTCGGGGTGCAGCGACTCGAGCTGGCTGGCCGGGAAGCGCAACGTCACCGAGTTCTGGAAGCGCATGAAGTTCGCCACCGCGCCCTCCTGCGCAACGCCGTTGCGGCGCAGCCATAGCTCCACCATCCGCACCGCCTGGAAAAACTGGAAACGGAACGGCTCGGCGAACAGGCGCTCGATTACAGCAGGCTCAAATCGCCGCTTCGCGGTGTGCATCGCAACAGCTCCTCCCCAGTCCTCTCGGCCACGACGACCAGTTGCGTAAAGCTGTTGGCATGCACGTACAGTCCCAGGAAACGTTCGATCACCTGGGCGAAGGCATGGATGCCGCTGCCGACGAATGCCTCTTCATCGATTGTCAACCGCACTTCCATGCCGCGCACCACGCAGGCGAACGGATTCCCCGCCAGCCAGGCGTTGGCCGGCTTGTATTCAACCGACGCCAGCCCGCGGATCTGGCGCTGGGTGGAGGCCGAGCGCGGCAGGTCGTAGAGTCCCAGCATTTCCTGGAACGCTTCCAGGCCGCCGCCGGACAGCGACAAATGATTCAGCGACAGGTGCGACACCAGGCGCCAATGCGCGCCGTGCCCGCGCTCGAAGCGCTGGGAAGGCGTCGGCTTGCGCAGGAAGCTGATGCTGCGCACGCTGGAGCCGCCTTCGAGGAACAGGTCGCCGCCGCGCAGGCCGTAGGCCAGCGATGCCGGCAGGTCGCGGTTGGTGCAGCTCAGTTGCAGGCTCAGGGTGTCGGTTTCGACCGCCGCCGGATCGAAATCGATGTCGACGATGGTGATCTCGGTTTCATAGCCGGGGCTCTTGTGCGCCATCTGTTCGTCGCGCCGCATGACCCAGTAATGGCCGTGCTTTTCCGGCGTTTCGCCGTGGCGCAGCGAGTAGAACGGCCGGAATTCCACGATCGATTCGCCCTGCGGCGTCTGGCGCACCATGCGCACCGCATCGATCGCATACACCTCGTAGGCATAGGCGCGGCGCGCATCGGCCAGCACCGGATAGCTGGCAGCGGTATGCGAAATGCGGATCGGCTCGCCCCGCTGGCGGAACAGGTTGACCACCGGCGTGCAGCCCAGCAGCAGGTTGTTGGTCGACAGCGTGGACAGCATGCGCGCGACGTGCGAATCGGGGCGCAGGCCGGTCATGGCGATATGCAAGGTCAGGCGCTTGGTGCCGATCGGCAGCATGGCGCACAGCGCCGCCAGGTCGATGTCGAAGAAATTGAACTTCTCGGGGAAGCAGAAATATTCGGTCAGCAGGCGGTAAGCCTGGTGCGAGCGCGCCGAAAAGTCGATCAGCGCGTCTTCCTCTTCAAAACCGGCGGCGGCGACTGGAATGCGCGCCAGCGGCAGCCAGCGGCCGTTGCCGTCGCACTCCACCCAGGCCTTGGCGCTGCGCATGAACAGCGCATCGCGCAGCGCGGCGCAGAACGAAGGCTCGCCGTCGATGAAGACGCGCAGGCTGGACACCTCCATGGCCGGCAGTCCGATCTGCTCGGACAATGAATCGATCGTGATCGCCAGCCCGGCACCGGCCCCTGGCGGCAGCTGCACCGCTTCCGGCGGCGCCAGCGCTGCCGTGAACGAGGCCCGGCTCAATTCCAGCGGCGCCACCGTCACCGGATAGGAGGTGCGGAAAGTACAGGCGACGCCGTTCACGGGGCGCGTGTTGAGCACCGTCCCGCGCGCGATCTCGCTGGCCGCCGTCAACTGGGCGGCGGTAGAGGCGTAGTCCATGCGTGCGATCGAGCAGGATGGAAACGGGCGCAGGTAGTGCGGATAAAGCACTTCGAACAGTGCTTCGGTAAATTCGGGGTAATCGTCGTCCAGGCGCTTCGACACGCGCGAATTCAGCAGCGCGAAGGACTGGATCATGCGTTCGATATGCGGGTCTTCGCACACCTCGCCGCCAATCAGCAGGCGGCCGGCAATCTTGGGATAGCGCTCGGCGAATTCGCGCGCATAGCGCCGCAGGAATCCCAGTTCGCGCTCGTAGTACGGCAGTAACTCTTCCAAATCAAGCTCCCGGCAGCGCGCGGCGTGCCTTGCTAATCGTGTATTGCAGGCTGGATGGTGTCAGGACCGCGTCGAAGTTGACCGGTTCCTGTGCTGCGTGCAGCACCAGCAACGCCGTAATGGCGAAATTCAGGCGGTCGATGCCACCCTCTTGCATTTCAAGTGAAGCCCGTACATTGCGCAGGCGCGGTTCATGCCTTGCGATGGCACGTTCCAGCCCCTGGCAAATGGCGGCGCGGTCGTCCGGGCTCGCCAGCGACATGCCTGCGAAATCATTCAGCCCATAGCTGACGATGGAGCGACCGCACTCCGGAAAGCGTTTGAGCAGATGCTCAGGGATGACGGTGCGGGTATTCAGCAATGCTTCCAGGTCGCGCGCGACGGAATCCTTCATCTCGTCGAGCGACATCCGGTAGACGGCCGCACTGCCGGAGCCGTCACCTGGCTGGAGCAACCGGTCCATCAGCCCCGGTGCAAATCCCCTTACCGTCATTCAGTCCCCGCTTAAGCTACTTTGTTGGACGACAGGTCCCAGCCGCCCGAGGTGTTGCCACCGGTGCCGCCGTTGACTTTCTGCTGGGTGTACTTCCACTTGACTTTGGAGTATTTCAGCGAGACGTCTTCGCCCAGGATGTCGCCCTGCTTGACTTCTGGAGCCACGCTGGAGATCAGCACGTTTTCCAGTTCGATTTCGAAGTACTTGACGCGGTCGCCCTGGCCGTCAGCACGCATGAATTCGATTTTCGCTTTTGGCAGGGTTTTGCCCGAGGAGCAATTCTGCAGCAGCAGCGGCGAAGCCAGGTCGGCCAGTTTGGAAACAACGATATCGCGGTGCTCGGTGCGCTCCGCGGTGTGGCCGCCGCCAGTAGATGCGGTGGCCGACTTTGGCTGCAGCACTTCCCACTGGACGGATTTGACTTCGATCCAATCCTTGTGGGCGGTATCGGTGGACTCGCCTTTGATGCCGTCGATTTGCAGGTAAACGTCGATTGCCATGGTATTCCTTTCTGTGTTGAAAAATAAAAATTAAGACTTGGTCGATTGCGGCAGCTCCGCGACCAGACGGAGTGAGACGGACAGCTCGTCGAGCTGGAAGTGGGGACGCAGGAAGGACACAGCGCGATACACGCCTGGACGGCCAGGCACTTCAGACACTTGCACGTTAGCTTCACGCAGTGGGAACTGCGCTTTTTGCTCCTGGCTGGCGTTATCGTCCAACAGCACGTACTGGGTCAGCCAGCGGTTCAGGTAATCCTCGACGTTGGCGGCAGCGGCGAAGCTGCCGATCTTGTCGCGCATCATGGCCTTCATGTAATGGGCAATGCGCGACACGGCGAAGATGTACTGCAGCTGGGCCGACAGCACGGCGTTGGCGTTGGCAGCGTCGGTGTTGTACTTGCGCGCTTTCTGCGCGGACTGCGCGCCGAAGAAGGCCGCGTAGTCTGTATTCTTGCAATGCACCAGCGAGATGAAGCCAAGGTCGCTCAGCTCCTTCTCGCGGCGGTCGGTAATGGCGATTTCGGTCGGGCATTTCAGCGCGACTTCGCCTTCGTCGGTCTTGAAGGTGTGGGTCGGCAGGTCTTCCACCAGGCCGCCGCCTTCCACGCCGCGGATGGCCGCGCACCAGCCGAAGTCCTCGAAGGCACGGGTCAGGCGCACGCCGAAGGCGTAGGCTGCGTTACACCACAGGTATTTCTCGTGATCGGTACCGTCCACGTCTTCCACGTAGTTGAAGCCTTCTACGGTGGCGCCGTCGGCCGGATTGAACGGCAGGCGACCCAGGAAGCGCGGCAGGGTCAGGCCGACGTAGCGCGAATCCTCGGACTCGCGGAACGACTTCCACTTGGCGTATTCCACGGTGTCGAAGACCTTCGACAGGTCGCGCGGCTTGCCCAGGTCGGAGTAGGTCTCCAGGCCGAACAGCTCGGGCGAAGCGGAGCTGATGAAAGGCGCATGGGCGGCAGCCGCCACGTGCGACATCTGCTCGATGAAGTACATGTCTTCCGGCTGGCGGGTGATCTCGAAATCGCCCAGCAAGGCACCGAACGGCGCACCGCCGAAGGTGCCGAACTCCTCTTCGTAGACCTTCTTGAACATCGAGCTCTGGTCGAATTCCAGGGCGCCCTGGAAATCCTTGACCAGTTCCCGCTTGGTCGCGTTCAGCATCTTGATCTTCAGGCCGGTGCTGGTGGCACTGTTCTTTACCAGGTAATGCAGGCCGGTCCAGCTGCTTTCCAGCTTCTGGAATTCCGGCGCATGCATGATGACCGACAGCTGCGAGGAGATCAGGCGGTCCAGTTCCGCCACGCGGGCGTCGATGGTGGCGGCCAGGTTGTCCGACACCACCACGGTGCCAGCCATGACTTGCTGCGCCAGTTCGGCGATGATGTCCTTGGCACGGGCGTGCTCGGTGGTCGATTTGGCGACCTTACTTTGCTCGACGATCTGGTCGAGCAGGTTGACTTCAGCGGTGGCCAGTGCACCGCCGGCGTTCAGTTGGGCCGACATCTCATTCTCCTTTTTCGGTCTTCTGGCCCAGTTCGGCCAGCTTCTCGGTGCTGCGCAGCACGTCGTTCAGCAAATCTTCCAGCTTGTCGTTGCCGGCCAGCTTGTTGCGCAGGTCGGCCAGCTTGTTGCGCGCTTCCAGCAGTTGGCGCAGCGGTTCCACCTGTTCCACCACCGACTCCGGACGGAAGTCCGAAATGGCCTTGAATTTGAGGTCGACGCCGAACTGGCCTTCGCCGCCCAGCTCATTCGGCACGCGGAAGGCGGCGCGCGGTTCCACGCCCTTCATCACTTCGTCGAAGTTGTCGCGGTCGATGTTGACGAAGCTGCGATCCTTCAGGCGCTTCTTCTCCACCTCGGAATTGCCGCCGAAATCGCCGACAACACCCATCACAAAGGGCAGTTCCTTGTTTTCGATTGCGTCGCCGATCTCCACGTCATAGGTCATCTGGACCCGTGGCGGACGGATTTTCTGCAGGCGCTTCTGGACGCTTTCGTTTTTGGACATGGCTTCTCCTTCTTTGGACTTGGTGGTTATTTCAGTGCGCCGAATGGGTCGGCGCTAGGGGTCGATGCAGGTGGTTTGACTGCCTGGGCCCTGCTGCGCACAGCATTGGCGGCGGCATTCGCGGCGGAATTGCTGCTGCGGGCCTGCGGCTTTTTATCGGCATTCGGCACCAGCACGGTCTCGCCCAGGCTCTCGCGCAGCAGCTTGGCCAGGTCTTGGGATTCGGTACGGATGGAACCGGACAGGTTGTTCTGGCGGCTCAGGTCACCCAGGGCGCGGGTGGACAGGCGCAGGCCGGAAATCGCAATGATGCTGTTGGCCAGCTGGTCGGACGGATCGCGCACCAGGATTTCCTGGGCGCTGACGATCGCTTCGCCATATTGCCCTGCGTCATAGCGGGACTGGGCGATGTTCACCCATGGCGATTTGTCGGCAGGGTATGCCGTGGCAGTTTCCTTCCACAGGGTGATGGCCTGCTCTTGTTTACCGGCCACCTTGGCTTCGGTAGCCCGGGCCAGCATGTCTTCCAGCTTCGGCTTTACCGGAGCGGCGACCTTGGGGCTCGTGGTCTGGCAAGCAGACAGGGTGGCAGCGATTGCTGCGATGCACAAAATACGGGAGACAACAGTGATTTTTTTCATAACTAACCTCATCGAACGGACAAATAGCTTTTTTACAATAGTTGCGTGCGACGAACGTTAGCAGAAAAAAAATATTACCTACGCACAATTGAATCTCACCAATATTCACACCCCCGCGCACGATTGAGCCTTTTAATACGGGCTTTCCACGGAGGTGTTATTGTTCTGGCACTTACCAGAAAACAATTATCAGAAGGATCATAGATGGCCAGCAAGGTGTTATGGGGGGAAGGTTTATTTCTGCGCCCCCAGCATTTCCAGCAACAGGACCGCTATCACGAGCACCGTTTGCATCGCAGCGTAAAGGCCGTCCACCCTTACGCGTGGGGCGTGGATCGCCTCGCGATCGACATGGAAGCCCTGGCGCATAACACATTGCGCCTGCTCGATCTGTCGTTGGTATTGCCGGATGGGGAGTTGATTGAAGCGCCGGGCCACGACAACCTGCCGGAAGCAATCGACCTGGGCCAGCTCGCGCAATCGCAGCACAGCGTGACCTGGTACGCCGCCCTGCCCGTGTTCAAGCACTTCGGCGGCAATTTCGCGCAAGCCGGCCAGCCGTCGAACGGCGCCCGCTTCTCGCAAAGCAATGCCGACACGCCCGACCTGTACACGCAAGCTGCGCAAGCCGAACTGGCCTACCTGAAAAAATCGCTGCGCCTGATGTCGGACGCGGAACCGCGCGAAGGCTATGTATGCCTGCCGCTGCTGCGCCTGCGCCGCCTGTCCACCGGCGGCTTCGAGCTCGACCCCGGCTTCGTGCCGCCAAGCCTGACCATCCGCACCGCGCAGCCCTTGTACCTGCAGCTGCGCCGCCTGCTCGACGCGCTGCAAGCCAAAGTCAACGCGCTGTACGGACACCACCGCGAACCAAGCCGCAACGTGATCGAATTCCGCAGCGGCGACATGTCAACTTTCTGGCTGCTGCATACCGCCAGCACCGCGTTCGCATCGCTGTCGCACTACTACCATAACCCCGAGCTGCATCCGGAGCGCCTGTACGAACAACTGCTGTCGCTGGCCGGCGCGCTGATGACGTATTCGCGCAGCTGGTCGCTGTCCGACCTGCCGCCGTACCGCCACGACGACCCCGGCCCCGCGTTCTCGCAGCTCTACATGATCGTGCGCGAATTGCTGGATACCGTGATTTCCTCGCGCTACTTCGCCATCGCCTTGTCGCAGCCGAAACCGGCCCACCACCGCGGCATGCTCGATTCCGGCAAGATCAGCGAAGACACCACCTTCTACCTCGCCGTCGGCGCCGAAATGCCGGCCGTCGAACTGGTGGAGGTGGTGCCGCTGCGCTTCAAGGTGGGCGCGCCGGACGACGTGGAAAAGCTGGTGCTGTCGGCCATGCCGGGCGTGCGCCTGGCACACGCGCCGCAGGTTCCGGCCGCGGTGCCGGTACGCCCGGATACCTGCTACTTCACGCTGGACTCCAAAGGCCCGCTGTACGAGCGCATGCTGCAGGCCCAGTCCATCGAAATCTATGCCCCAGCCGGCATGCGCGAATTGCGCCTTGAATTGATTGCTGTGAACTCCTGAACCAGAGCAGAACATGAACACCATCGCCCCACCTTCACTTATCGCCGAACCAATTGCCGCACCGGCCTCCAACGCCACCCTGCTGGACATGATGTACGACGGCTTCTACGCCCTGTTCATGCTGAAGAACGGCAGTGCCCCGCAGGACCACGCCGAATTCCAGTCGCGCATGGCGCGCTTCCTGGACGACTTCGGCCGCAATGCGCGCAAGAAGAACGTCTCCGCCGACGACGTCGATGCCGCCAAATATGCGTTCTGCGCCGCCGTCGACGAGATCATCCTGCGCTCCCATTTCTCGATTCGCGACGCGTGGGAACTGAAACCGCTGCAACTGACCCTGTTCGGCGACCAGCTCGCCGGTGAAAACTTCTTCAATCGCCTGGAGGCGCTGCGCACGCGCAGCAGCGAGCACGTGGAAGCGCTGGAAGTGTTCCATATGTGCCTGCTGCTGGGCTTCCAGGGCCGCTACATCCTGGAAGGTTCGGAAAAGCTGGGCTACCTGACCAGCCGCCTGGGCGACGAGATCGCCCACATGAAGGGTCGCCGTCCCGGCTTCGCCCCGCACGCCGAACGTCCCGACCAGGTCATGCACAAGCTGCGCAGCGACCTGCCACTGTGGGTGCTGTGCTCCGTGTTCGCACTGATTTCCGCGCTGGCGTATATCGGCCTGCGCACTTCGCTTTCCAGCCATACGGCGCAACAAGTGAGTTCCTATAACGATGTGGTGCGCATGGCGCCGCGCCAAGCCCACGTCACCATCACCTTGCCGTAATGCGGTCGCTGTTTGGGACAGGCCTGGCCCAGCACGGCCGCCTGTTGGCGCTCTCCAGCGCCCAGGAATCCGGCTTGCCGGAAAGCCTGATGGCGGAGCGCTGCGTCGGCCGCGAAGGCGTGAATGAGCTGTTCTGCTTCGACATCGATGCGCTCAGCACGTCCTCCAGCCTGGAGCTCGGCCAATTCATCGGCGAAGAACTTACCATCCGCCTATTGCAGCCCGATGGCAGCCACCGTTCCTGGCACGGCCTGTGCACGCGAGCCAGCTGGCTTGGCACCGATGGCGGCGTGGCGCGCTACCGCCTGCGCCTGGAGCCTGCGCTGGCCTTACTGCGCCTGCGCCGCGACAACTACATCTTCCAGGACAAATCGGTACGCGACATCGTGCAGGAGCTGCTGGCCGATTACACGCAAGTGCGGCTCGATTTCGATGCCACGCAAGAGCTGGCGCCGCGCGCCACCACCACGCAATACCGCGAGAGCGATTTCGAATTCCTGTGCCGCATCCTGGCTTCCGAAGGCTTGAACTGGCGCTTTGAACACGATCAGGAAGAGCAAGCCACGCAAGACGGCCAGTCGCGCCACCGCGTCGTGATCTTCGACAGCCAGGCTGCCCGCCCCGCCGTGCAGGCCCTGCGCTTCCACGGCGTGCGCGCCACGGAACGCGACGACTCGATCGACCAGTTCTCCGCACGCCGCGCCATCGCGCCCAACGCCATCAGCATCGCAAGCTGGGACCCGGCGCAGGTATCGGCACCAGCCGCAGAACAAACCAGCAATCTCGACGCCGGCGAACTGCCTTCGATGTCGATCTACGACGGCAGCGAAGAACGCAGCTACACCAATAGCGGCGCCGCAGACGGCCATAGCCTGCTGATGCTGCAGGCGGCCGAGCTGGCGAACAAACAATTTACCGGCGAAGGCTCGGCCCGCCGCCTGGCCGCCGGCAGCAATTTCGCGCTGACCGGCCATGAACGTTTCGACGGCGATGAATTCACCACGCTGTGGGTCGAACACGACGCCCGCAACAACTTCACGTCGTCGCTGAAAGCCGGCCCCGGCGTCGCGCCCGGCACCTACCGCAACCGTTTCTCCTGCGTGCGCTCCGCCGTGCCGCTGGTGCCGCCCGCCACCGCCCTGCGCGTGCACGGCGCGGCACTCGGTGCGCAAACTGCACTGGTGGTCGGCTTGCCGAATGCAGCCAACACCACGCAGCGCGGCCAGCAAATCCGCATCCAGTTCCCATGGCAGCGCGGCCCTGGCGCCAATGCGGGCGGTGCCAACCACAATACGGACAAGGAGGGCAATGCGCCCGGCGACGACAGCTCCGGCACCTGGGTGCGCGTCTCCGAAGCACTGGCTGGCCCGAACTTTGGCAGCCAGTTCACGCCACGCATCGGCACTGAAGTGCTGGTCGATTTTATCGAAGGCGATATCGACCGCCCAATCGTGGTGGCCCAGCTCTATACCGGCAGCGACCGCCCGCCTTTCTCGGCCGGCATTGACTCGAGCGCCAACCACGCCGGCGTCATTTCCGGCATCCATAGCCACGCCCTCGACGGCGGTGGTTACAACCAATGGGTGCTGGACGACACCAGCCAGCAACTGCGCATGCGCCTTGCCAGCAGCACGGCGGCCAGCCAGTTAAACCTCGGCCACATCGTGCACCAGGCGCCCGATTCCGCCACGCGCGGCGCGCATCGCGGCACCGGCTTCGAACTGCGCACCGACGCCTGGGCAGTGCTGCGCTCGGGCGAAGGTCTGCTGCTGACAACCAGCCGCCGCGGCGCGCAAGGCAGCGGCATCAGCTCGACCCAGCTCGAAGCCGACGACGCGATCGAACGCCTGCGCGCCAGCCAGAAGCTGGCCGACAGCCTGGCCAAGCCCGCCGCCCAACAACACGCCCTGTACAGCGCAGACGCCATCAAGGCACAGCAGGACATGCTCAAGCAGCTCGACCCGAAGCAGGACGGCAAATATAGCGGCGCCGTCAACGGCCAGGCCGCCCAGCGTGCGCAAGAAGGCGCCCGCGACCTCGATTCCGCCAAGCCGGTGGAACGCTTCGGCAGCGCCGTCACCGTGATCGACAGCGTCGACAGCATCAACTTCGCCACGCCCGCCTCCACCCTGCTGTTCGCAGGCGAGCAACTGCACTGGACCAGCGGCTCCGACCTGCACCTGACGGCCGGCCAGACCTATTCCAGCGTGGCCGCCAACGCCGCCACCCTGTTCACACGCGAAGGCGGCATCAAGGCCATCGCAGGCAATGGCGACGTCTCGCTGCAAGCCAATACCGGCGAACTGGAAATCCTGGCCGACAAGGAAGTCGTGATCATGTCGGTCAACGACGGCATTGAGATCAAGGCCAACAAGAAGATTGTGCTGCACGCCGGCCAGTCGTCGATTGTGCTGGAAGACGGAAACATCACCTTCGCCTGCCCGGGCAACTTCACGGTCAAGTCCGCCAAGCATGATTTTCAAAGTGCCGCGTCAAAACCTGCAGAATTGCAGGTGCTACCAACAAATCTCACGAGGGTGGATAACTACATAGCCTTAAGTTATCGTGATATGGACGGTGATCCAATGGCCGGAGTGAAATACAAGATCAAATTTGAGGGCGGAACTGTGATTGCCGGAGTATTGGACGATCAGGGAATCGCACGGCATGAAAATGTGCCGAGTCGACCGCTTCGCGCCGAATACGAGGCTCGCGAACCCAACGCTGAAAAGCCCTGGCCACCACTTTCTCAAATGGTTGCTCAAGCGAATAGTAAGTTCGCGCGCGGATAGCTAAGAATATGAATGACGAATTTGAGAATGCCCTTGCCTGGTTCCAGGCTGCGCCGGCAAACTGGTTAAAGAGTGCAAGACAAGACTTCGAAGCGTGTGCAGAATGGATCTGGGGCGTACTTCAAGGCGATTTCAACGAAAATGCATCGACAGCTCAAACTGTCACATCCACAGTTGTTTCGATGGTGCCTTTCGTTGACCAACTCTGTGATGCTCGAGATCTAGTCGCAAACTGCAAGAAGATTAATCAGGAGCCCAATGAAACTTGGCACTGGATCGCATTGGTGCTTACCCTATTAGGCCTTTTTCCAACCGTAGGCTCGCTACTGAAAGGCTGCGGGAAAGTCATGTTCGCGGGCATTCGGAAGGCAGCCCACAAGCGTGGAATTGCCGCAGCGGCCGGCAAAGGAATCGACGCTGCGATAGCAAACCTCAACAGGTTCCTTGAGAATCCGCAGGTAAAAAAAACGCTTAAGGCGCTTAAGATCGACAATCCGTATAAATTCCTGTCCAACAAAGTTAGCGGTCTTGCAGCACAACTCAATAGTTCCAAGCTGATGTCGGCGTTCAATGAAGTCAGGAATGCTGCGGAATCACTGCTGACCCTCGTAAAGAAATGGGGCAACGACGCACTCTCGACACGTGCAGGAGCCCTGCTGCTTACAATCGATAAAGTAGCTCGCTTTGCGCCTAACAAGCTCGCACGGGCTGTGCAGCCAGTTCAAGATCTATTGAACAGGCTCGCAACCAGACTAAATATCGAGGCCGATATGATGCATCGTGCGCGCCTCAACACTACAAACCCTCATGCATGGAAGTACCTGTCGGAGGCGGAAGAGCTGAATGAGTTCGAGAAGTTGAAGCCCAAATGGGTCGACAAGAGGGTCGACTTCCCTTATGACCCAGCAGAAAATTTCACGCCCAAAAGGGATTGGCCCGACCTCAGCGATGCCGGGCCAAAAATGACAAAAGGGAAGTTCAGGACCTTCCATGACCTTGAGGCAATTACCCTGCCTCCAGGTACTAAGATTTACCGCGTAGTGGCGCCAACTTCAGTGGACAATAGCATTTGTTGGATGTCGGAGAGCGAGTTCAAGGCGCTCAAATCCAAAGATGACTGGCGCCGCAAATTTGCGGTCTGGGCAAGTTGGAATAGCAATGGTGAATATGTAACCTACATCGTCCCCGCTGGGGCCGGTCTACGAGTATGGTCCGGCCCCGCTGCGTCACAGCGGCTTGGGGCATCGCAATACGTACTCGAGGGAGGGGCGGAACAGATTGTTCTGGATCCAACGATGTTAGAGAAGCAGTTTGTTGGGCGACGAAATCCGACAAATTGGGGTTATGACAGCTTCGGCGAAACGGTAGACCTTACTGGCGTGCCTGTTTTATCAAATAACTGGATGTAAGTGCAACGCTATGGACGCCGCAACTAAACAAACCATTTTTCTTCTGGAACGTTATACCTCACCGGAGTACTTCGCGCGACTCTTAGAAACCTGGGAGAATTTCGTTGCGCTCAACGAGGCTTCCGTCACTAAGCTTTCGTCCAACCTTCCGCTCGACCTCAGGCAAAGGCCTCTTCCAGAACAAGGCGATATAGTGTGGAATTCCATCGTGCTCCCAAATTACAGGAGGACGTTAGAAGCATTACGCGATGCGCATCACAGGATTGAACTTGGAGACTTGACTGCGCTGGCCACCGCCAACAAAGTCATGAACGACTTCAAAGGAGAGCAGGACTATTCAAACGAGTGGATGACGCCGGAGGATCAAGACAATTACTCGAACCTGTTGTCCACAGCCGTTCAGTATGCATCCAACATCGTCGCAACTGAAGATGCCAATTGGAAGGCCGGTTCCCTATCAACCGATTACTACGCTTCTGGCCGAGGACCGCTCGATCTCCCGAACAGAATGCCGCGATATCGAATAAGCTCCAAAATCTCTACTGCATCGGGTGAGCCTTTGTCCATCGCTGGAATTTACATGCCGGACGTTGAGCACAGTATGCCGCAGTTCCTTTCAACCCGTAAGGAAATTGCGCCCTCTGCTTCAATCTTGGTCGGCTACAAAAACGAAGTCGATGAAGATGGCGCAGTCACAGGCCAAAAGCGAATCCTAAAAAAGTCCGCTTGCATTTGGTCTCTGGTTGAATTGGTTGCAGATGCGACCGCTGAAGAACTGCCGCCCATTTCATCGGACTTGGAACGCGTTCCAGCGCTCGAACGCTGTCCAAGGTCCGGAGACTACTTTTCTCCAGCCAAGCCGGATTCACGCAGGTATTTCGAAGCCGGCGATCTTATGCCGGACCTGGGAAGTACGTATGGACGCACCATTTGGCAATGGGTCCAGGACCAGTAGCGCATTGCAAATGAAAGGTGTCGCACTAACCGATAGCCGCAGAATGATGAAAATGCTTTTAGCCGCCTGTATTCTTTTCACGACGACGAGCCCAACCTTCGCATTGGATGATCCCAAATCGAAGCCAAAATGCACCAGCATCCCATGCGCAAATACGCTTACTGGTGAAGACCTGACTCAATTTACCTCGACGACGAGGCAGGAAAAGAGATGGCAATTCCCGCGAGCGAGCCAATGAAGGGGGTTCTCGCCTGGTCTTTAATTGCCCTTCTCCTCCTGGCTGGCTGTACCCCCGATGTGTCAAAGCCAGGCGTATCAGATGATCTGGAAAAGCTGCGTGGAATGATTGATCTGCAAATTCCGGCCAAGTCGGGGCGCTGGGAAGTCTTTGGCACGCCTGAATACACAGGCGGCGTGCCGGGACCGACCTTTCTCATTACGCTCGTCGCCGAGCTCCATGCGGAAAGGCCCTGGCTGGATACGCAAAGGGACTCGACCGGCCCTATCTATATCGCACCCGAAGCAGCAAGGGCCTGGCTATCCGACGACTTCCGTCAGTTGCTGGAAAAGGATAAAGGCGCCCAAGTAGAACTTTCCAGCAAAGCGAACTGCAGAAAGTTCACCACCGCACTGAAGAAAACGGGCGAGCCGCTTACAGGATTCGTTTGCGCAAGCCCAGATCGAATATTGCTCTACTTGACCATATGGTCTGAACAATAGAATTCCAGTATGAAGAAAATCAAACTCGCCGCATTTGCACTTATCACCTCCTGTACCGCAGCCTTCGCGCAGTCGCCCATTGCCGCGATCGAGGGTGAGTACAAGCTCACTTCATCGACTACCGTACCGGCGAGCAAATGGGGTTACAACAAGGCCCACATTTCGATCAGGAAGCTGGATGAGCGGCACGCGGTGATCCTGCTATCCTGCGAATGGAAGGATGAACCTAAAGCCAGATGCGATGACTATTACTTCGCACAATGGCGCGATGAGGGTCTTTATCTGCAGGATATGAACACGGACGGCTTCTTCCGCATGTATTTCGATCCGGCTGCCCGCATCTTTACCGTGATATGGCGCGGCGCGGATCGAAAAGGAAGCGTCCGTCGCGACGTGTACGGACCTGCCAACGGCGCTCCTGAAGATGCGGCGTTAGCCCGGCGCCTGAAACGCGCCGAGAAGAGTTATGTACATCCGGATAACGTGCGTGCGTTCGGCACGCACGATAGATGGAAGTACGAGGCAAACCGCATCGAGTTCCAAAACACTACACTTTGATGTAGATCCTCCGCTTGTCCAGCCAATAGCCGACCAGCCAGCAAGCAAGCATGAACAGCAGCGCAAAGGCCAGCGAGGCAGCTTTAGGGCTGCCGATCGGCCCCAGCGCCGCGGCGAGAGGCGCATAGGTGCCGGTCTTGTCCAGCGCAACAACTGCTACTTGCGACAGCATGTAGATGAACAGGGTGTTCTTGCCGAACACTTCAAAGAAGTAGGTCCAGCGCTGCGCGCCACGCACCTCGATAACCCAGGCGAGCGCCGCCAGCGCGAGCAGCGCCGTTCCGGTCGAGAACAGCACGTAGCTGCCAGTCCACAGTTTCTTATTGATCGGCAGCAGCGGGGCCCAGAGCAGCGCCAGCGCCGAAAGTACGACGCCGGCCGCAGCCAACACGCCAAGCGTGCGGCTTGTCGCGCCATTCTCGCGCAGGTAGCGGCCAGCAAAATAACCGCCGATGACGTTCACCGTAGCAGGTAAGGTACCGAGCAAGCCTTCAGGGTCGAAGGGAATGCCCTCGCCTTTGTACAGGTGGCTGGAGCCAAAGACCCAAAGATCAACGGCCCGGCCAGCGTTGCCGTCCAGGCTGTAGTCGCCGAACAGCGCCATGACCAGCCAATGGCCTAGCAGCGCGACAACGCTGACCGCCAACGCACCGCGTCCGCTAAGGTAATGCAGCACCAGCGCAGCGATACCGAAGCACAGGCCGATTCGCTGCAGCACGCCGGGCAGGCGAACGTCGCTTAAAGGCCCACCCAGCTTGGGCAAAAGGCACAGCAGCAGGCCAAGGGCAACGATTGTAACGGTGCGCTTGCCGATTTTCGCCAGCACGGCGCTGCTACCCATGCCTTCATAGCGCGGCAACGTGAACGCAAGCGCATTACCCACCACGAACAGGAAACTGGGGAACACCCAATCCGTCGGTGTAAAGCCGTGCCAGGGTGCATGCAGCAGTGGCGTGTAGACGTAACTCCAGCTGCCCGGCGTATTCACGATGATCATCAGGGCCACTGTCAGGCCGCGCAGGACGTCCAGCGACTGGTAGCGAGTGGCGGCATTCATTGGACAAACTCGCGCGAAGGATTCGTGGCTGGCGCCAGGATACGCCGGTAGGCTCCCGCCGGCACATTCGTCATCGAACTGCAGTTCGGTTCCGCCCCCTTGGACGGCTTGCCGCACGGCTGATCGCGGTCAAGCGACCAATAATGGATACCCGCCATGCCCATCTTGCGCACTGCTGCGGCGGTTGCGCGCGCATCAGCCAGGGTGTAGACGTTTTCCACCACGTCGTTTACCCCGATCATGGGTGTCAATTCAATCTGCGAGTACGGCACCTTGTACTTGCGGTGCACATTTTGCGCGGCCTGGATGGCGGATGCTCCCATGTCGCAGCGCCCACGTCGTACCACGCATGCCTTTCGGCTCGCCGGCCCATAATCCATCACCATCAGGTTAAGCACGAAATCCTGGACTCCATGCTTGCGCAGCGCGGCCAGCACCTGCTCGCCCGTCTCATTGAGGCTGCGCCCACTTCCGTCAGAGGCGGCGTGGGTGGCGATGGTAAAGCTGAAACGCAGCTGTGGATGCGCCCTCTGCGCCAGGGCGATGCGCGCGAGCAGCGCATCGATCTGCGCAGCCGTCTGGCCGTGCTCGATGTCGAAGTCAAAACCGATCAGCTGTGGCGATGCGTAGCGCGATACGAAAGCCTCCATTCCCTCGTCGGTGGTGCAGGTGAAGATATTGCCCTGCCCTCCCGTCGAAACAATGTAGCCAACGCCAGCCTTGACGAAGCGCGGCACGTTGTCGGCGGCGACGGTGGCGCCATCAAGCTCGCCCCAACGCTCTTGGCCACATTCGCCGCGCGCGAAGGCCCAGGTCTGCACTCCCTGCGCCGGATCCCAAGGCGACAGGTATTTGTAGGGACTATGGACGACCGACGGCGCCGCAGCGGCAGCAGTCGTGAGGGCGGCAAGCACTGCCAGCATTACTTTGCGCATTCAAACTCCGGATACAAAAAAGGCAGGGCTCCGAGGGAACCCTGCCATAACACTCTTACATCGGGATCAATTACATCTTGCCGCGCACGCCGAAGAAGATCTGCTTGCCGTTCTTGTAGAACGCGCGCGGCTGGTTACGGGACGTAGCGTACGACTTCAGGGTCGGATCGTTCAGGTCCTTGCCTTCCAGCGACAGCGTGATGTTGTCGGTCAGGTTGTAGTTGAAGGCAGCGGACAAGGTGCCGACATCATCCTGGTAGATAGCGCTGTTACGGTCCAGGCCATTCAGGAACGCCGAACGGTAGCTGTAGTTGATACGAGCGCTGAACTTGCTGGTCTCGTAGAACACGCCCAGGTTGTAGGAGTTCTTCGAGGTGCCGATCATGCTGCAGTCGCCCAAGTCGGCACATGCTGATTTCGGTGCGGCTTCGGTTTCCTTGCCGTCGGCGTAAGTGTAGTTGGCGTTCAAGCCGAAACCGTTGCCCAGGTCCTGTAAATACTGCAGTTCCACGCCGCGTACACGAGCCTTGGTGTTCACTGCGGAGCTCATGTTGTAGGTGGTGACCCTGCCGGCCGACTGGTTGAAGAAGTCGGCCTTCGAGGAACCGAAGGTCACGTAGGAACCCATGTTCATGTTGTAGATGTTCATGCCCAGCAGGGACTTCGGCATGAAGTACCACTCCAGGCCCACATCGACGTTGTTCGACATGATTGGGCGCAGGTTCGGGTTGCCGCCGGAACCGGAGAAGGTCAGGTCGTTCAGGCTCAAGGCACCCAGCGAACCAAAGTCGGGACGAGCCAGGGTGCGGCTGGCGGCACCGCGCAGTTTCAGGTCCGGCGTCAGGTTGGTGTACAGGTTGATGCTTGGCAGGAAGTCGTTATAGGTGTTGGAGCTGTGGGTCGGGTTCCACACATTGTTCGGCGAGCCGTTGTCGACATCGATCTTGGTCTTCACGAAGCGCACGCCGACGTTACCGCCGAAGTTGCCGAACTCCAGGTCACCCATCACATATGCCGCAGTGGCTTTTTCCTTGATCAGGAATTCGCTCTGGTAGGCGTGGTTGGCGAAGCTGACGTACTTGTCGCCCCAGGCTTTCATCGATTCGGCATCGAAGGTCCATGCATTGCTCAGCAGGTTAGGCAGTGGGCTGTTCGGGAAGTTGGTCAAGCCGGTCGGACGGTTGGCCAGCAGCGAGCCGGCCGGGGCGACAGTACCGCCCAGCCAGGTCAGGGAACGCTCGTGGCTCGCGTTGCGCAGGCCGAAATGCAGGGTCGGCACGCCGTTCCACTGCGTCTTGTACTGACCGTCGATCTGGCCGTAGGTTTCCTTGTCCTTCGCGGTCACGTCCGAGGCCCAGCCGCCGAAGAAGTCGGCGCCGGTGCGCGGATTGAAGGTGCCGGCGTTGTCCACGATCACGGTGGCAGGCGAATCCAGCCCATGGGTGGTCAGGCTGTTGCCCGCATAGGCCAGCCAGGCTTCGTAACCGTAGTCGCGGGCGTAGCCGGTACCGCGGGTCGTACCAATCTGGCCTTTGAACTTCAGGTCTTGCGTAGGACGGTAGTTGAAGTCGAAGTTGACGAATTTCGAATCGCTGTAGGAGCCAGGGCGGGCAATGATGTCCTGCACCGATGGACCCATCTTCGAGCAGTCCGCCACCGGACAGGTGCTTGGGAAGGTGATCGAGGTAATGGTGTCGCCGGTGACGGTCCACTTGGAAGGGATCACGCCGCCCACGCCGGACCAGTTGTTGGTCAGCGGCTGGTATGGCGCCAGCATGAAGTTGGCGTTGATGTTGTCCGCATCCAGGCGGGTATAGAAGCCGTTGATGTCGAAGTCGAACTCTTTATTGACCTTGACCTGCACGTCGATCATGCCGCCTTTGCGCTCACGTTCCTGGTTGAACATGGCGGTACCGGTCAGCAGGGAGATGTATTTGCCTGCCACTTCAGGATTGGCGGCCACCCACTGCGGCGCATAGGCTGCGCTCAGCTTGTCCCACCACAGGAACTCCTGGCCGATACGGCGCAGGGTGCGTTTTTCGTCGAACACCTGGACCAGCACGCCCACATTGTTCTGTTCATTTTTCCAGTTGCCCAGGGCGCTGAACTGCGCATCGGTTTTCTTCGAGCCTTCGCTGTACACACCGGTCACGGCGCCCATCAGGGTCAGCGGCTCCTTGAAGCTCAGTGGCTTGCGGGTTTCGATGTCGACGTTGCCGGATGCGCCGCCTTCGATCAGGTTGGCCTGCGAAGACTTGTGCACGGTAACGCGGCCGATCAGCTCCGACGGGAACATCGAGTAGCTGACGGAACGGCCGCCGTTGGTGATGTTGGAGATGTACCAGTCGCCGCTCGACACGGTGTGGCCATTCAAGGTGGTCAGGGCCAGGTTGGATGGAGTGCCTTTCAGGCTGACGCGGTCATTCTCGCCGAAGCCGCCTTCCGAACCGCCGGCCGTAGCGACCGAGACGCCAGGCACGCGCTGCAGCGAGTCAGCCACGCTCTTGTCCGGCATCTTGCCCACATCTTCTGCGGTAATCACTTCAACCAGCGAGTCGGCATTGCGCTTCTGGTTGATCGACTGCGCCAGCGCGGCACGCACGCCGGTCACGACCACGACGTTCTGCTCGGCTGGAGCAGCCTGCTGTGCTTGCGCCATGCCGGCGGTGGCGGTCAGGATGGCGACTGCGGTCGCGATCGGTGTCATATTGCGGTTCATTTACTCCCCCTAAGTATGGGCTGTCTCAAAGCCCGGTCTGTTGTTACCAGTTTCTAAAACCACGTTCAAACCAATTGGACGCCAATATACCCCGATCAAATACCAGAACACTACCAATTTTCGTATTTTTTTCACATGTTGTACTGAAAAGACATACCACTTTTGCCTTAGAAGCCTGTTGTTAGCGCTATCCCATTGGGAGGGTGGAATAGGAGTGGCTGCATACCTCTGGCCATACGGTCTTTTTTTGGTATTATCAGCCGCACACAAGGGGAGACTAAATGGCATCGCTCGCGCAGCTCATGGAAGACCTGGTGCAGACCAGTAGCCAGCCGCTTTACCAGCTTCTGCAACGCGCCTTGCGTGAAGCAATCAACCTGCATGTGTTTGGTCCCGACGAAGCCCTGCCCGCCGAACGCGTGCTGGCAGCCGACCTGAATATCTCCCGCATCACCGTGCGCAAGGCCATCGACGGCCTGGTGGAGGAAGGCTTGCTGGTGCGCCGGCCGGGCTCCGGCAATTTCATCAACACGCGTATTGAAAAGAACTTCGCCAAGCTGACTTCCTTTTCGGAAGACATGCGTTCGCGCGGGCGCACGCCGCGCAGCGTATGGCTGAAGAAATCGGAAGGCACTGTGACGCCGGAGGAAGCCCTGCGCCTGCGGCTTAGCCCTGGCGCACCGGTGTACCGCTATCACCGCATCCGCTTTGCGGACGAAGTGCCGATGTGCGTGGAATACGCCACCATCGTGGCCGATGCGCTGCCTTCGCTGGAGTCGGTCGACGTGTCGATGTATGAGGCGCTGGAAGCGGCCGGCCACCGGCCGGTGCGCGCGCTGCAGCGCCTGTCCGCCCTGCTGCTGACAGGCGAACAGGCCAAGCTGCTGCAGGCCAAGGAAGGCGACGCCGGCCTGGCCGTCGAACGCCTTGGCTTCCTGCGCGATGGACGCGCAGTGGAGTTTTGCCGCTCGATCTTCCGCGGCGACATGTACGACTTCGTCGCGGAACTCTCCACGCCTTAGTCTTCTACATAGCCCTTGCGCAGCTTCTCGTCGACCAGCTTTTCCATTTCACGCACGGCGCGCTCCGGCGTTTCGAACTGCTTGAGCAAGGACTGGCCGGCGCTGCCGATACGGCCGTAGCTGACGGTCAGCTCGACGCCGCGCACCACGGCGCGCCAGAACTTGCGTGATGCCCCCTGTTCGAAATGCAGGCTGCGCATTTGCTCCCCGACCGCGGCGCCCGTCCCCGTTCCGCCCGTTGCCGTTTCGTCCGCGGGCGCCCCGCGCGCTGTGGCGGCCGGCGCGGTTGGCGGCGCGGTTGGAGGCGCGCTCGGCACTGGATCAACCATCTGGTCCAGCGCCCTGTCCTCGCCTGCCGACAGCATGGCCTCGATACGCTGCAAGACGGCGCCCCGGTTATCCAGCCAGTCCTTTCCTGGAATATCCAGCACACGCCAGCCAAAACTGCGCAATACGCCGGGGCGGAACACATAGCGCTCCACACTGTCGCCAACCACTTCAGCCGGAGTATCCAGCAGGATCGCCAACGCATACCCGGCGGCCGATGCGTCAACGATGGCCAGGTCGCAGCGGAACTGGGAACGGCCGACATTCAGGTGCACCTGGTGACCGCGTTCGCGCAGTGCCGCCGCCAGCGCATCGCGGATGCTGTCTTGCGGCATATCCCTGGTGAACGCATGGCGCGCACCGTGGTTCAACGCGCCCAGTACCGATTGCGCACGCTCGAACTGGCCAACTGCGCTGGCCTGTGCGAACTGCAGGAACGAGCGCAGGGCCGCCGCGCCGTCGTTGTGGATATTGGTAATGGCTTCTGCGTGGATGGTCGACACCACCGCCATGCGATGGCGCGCGCGGCTGAAGATCACGTTCAATCGCTTTTCCCCGCCGCGCTGGTTGATCGGGCCGAAATTCATCAGCATCTTTCCATCCGGGCCCGGCGCATAGCAGATACTCAGGATAATCACATCGCGTTCGTCGCCCTGTACGTTTTCCAGGTTCTTCACGAACAGGCCGTTGAACTGGTCATCGTCCTCCCGCACGTACTCGCGCTCCAGGCGCATCGCAAAATCCGAATCTTCCTCTGCCAAGGCTTCCAGGGCGGATTCAATTGCGCCCTGCTGAGCCTCGGAGAACGCCACGATGCCCAGGCTCATTCCCGTTTCGCGCCGCAACATTTCGCGCACGGTATGCGCGATATAACGCGCCTCCGCTTCATTGCGGCGCCCGATATAGACACCGTCAGCCACCTGGTGGAAGCTGACCGGGCGCGCCATCAGTGCTTCGGCGGCCGCGATGCCGACGCCTTCGTCCTCGGATCTGCGCGGTGCCGCAAGCACGGATTCCTGTTCCAGCACGCGGTCGGGAATCGTCACCAGGCGCCCTTCGTAGAACGCGGCATTGGAGAAGCTGATCAGCGACTCGTGGCGGCTACGGTAATGCCAGGCCAGCAAGGTCGCCGGCAGGTTGCGCGCCGCCTGGTTCAACAAGCTGTCCGCATCGAGGTTGATGGCGATACGTTCACCGCCCTCCTCGACCATGATCTCGTCTTCGCCTTCGCCAGCGCCGGCGCTGAAGAAGCTGGTCGGTGGCAGCTGCATTTCATCGCCCACCACCACCACCTGGCGCGCGCGGCACAGCGCCGGCACCGCTTCCTCGGTCGGGATCTGGCTGGCCTCGTCGAAGATCACCACGTCGAACAGGTCGGCCGATAGCGGCAGCGTATCCGACACCGACAATGGACTCATCAGCCAGATCGGCTTCAGGTCGTTCACCACCAGCCCGGTCTCGTCGTCGCTCAAGTCGCGGATCGAGCGATGGCGCATGCTCTTGCCGAATTCGTGCTCCAGCTCGCGGCGCCCGGTCGCATACAGCTTCTTGAACGCCTTGGCGTCGCCGTCGAGCTGGGTCGCCGATGTTGCCGAAACCCGCACATGCTCGCTGAAGCGTGCGTGCTGCGTCGCCTGCACCACCTGCGCATTCAGCGCCAGCAATTCGCGCTGCAGCGAAGACATCGCATGCACCGCTTGTGCCAGCGCGGCGCCATTGAAGCCTGCGAGTACCGGATCGACCCGTAAAATGCGGCGGAACGCTTCCTCGGCCACCAGCGCATCCAGGACGTGCGGCGCATAGTCGAGGGCTTGCAAGGTTTGCGTGCAGGCCGGGTCGGCACCATGCACTGAGCGAAGCAGGGGTAGCATGTCAGGCAAATCGTCCAAGGCTTCACGCAAGTCACGCAGCAACTCGGCCAGCTCGCCCAACCGCATGCCGGCATCCAATATCAGATCGTCCCCAACGCTGTGTGCCAGGCTGGCCAAGGCCTGCCGCGAGGCCGCTTCGGAACGCGCCGCGGCAAGGGGATCGGCCGACTGGCGCAGCCGTGCCACCAGCGCGGACGGGCTATCGGGCTTGGCGAGCCGCTGCTCAAGTTCATCCAATGCACGCAGGAAGGCCTGCATGTCTCCCACGCCGTACTGCTGCTGGCTGGCCGCGGCAAATGCCGCCTGCGTCGCCTGCGCAGCGTGTTCCGCTGCCAGCGCTTCCAGCACCTGCCGATAACCCGGGCGCACGGCGTGACGGCTGAAATCGTAGCGCCGCTGTACTTCACCACGCATGCGCCACCATGCCGGCTGCAACCAGCGCAGGATGGAGCCTTCCAAACGGCCAGCCAGTTCGAGCGCCGCTGCGGTGTCGCCCGGCGTCAGCTTGTCGCGCCAGTTTGCCGTTGCCTCCTGCGCCTTGGCCAAGGCCTGCCCGTGGCTTGCCAAAGTGCTGCGCACGGTCGTCAATCCAGCATACTGCGGTGAAGCATGGTCAAGCAGCGGGAGATGGTTCGCGATGCCGTTGTCCAGCAGCCATTGGCTGTCCGTCGCGTCGCGCAGCGCCCGCTGAAGCGTCACACCGAAACCCGGTTCCAGGGTGTCAAGCAGTGCCTCTGCCTCCCGGCAGAGCTTCTCCAGCCGGCCATATGCGTGTTCGTCGGCCACCACGGCAGTGGCCAGTCGCGAGAACGGGTGGGCCGCCAGGCTGTCCAGGCCAAAGCGCTCGCGCATGGCACGGTGCAGGCGCTGCACCAGCTCGCGTTGCTGGTCCCACGATGCCAGCGAAGGCAGGCGCTCGCGCCAGGCGTGGGAAAGCTCCGGCACGGCCGGCGACTGGGCCAGGCGCCGCAGCAGCGAGCGCACCGTGGCGCCCAGTTCGGCCGGTGTGCCGGCCAATGCCGCTTCGAACGCATCGATGCTGGCCTGCCGCGTAGCCATGGCATCGGTAAGCTGCGCACGCCGCGCAGCCAGCGCTTCGCTGGCGGGCGGCTGCGCAACCCAGTTTTCATAGCAGCCGCGCAGATCGGCAATATAGGCCTTCTTGTCGGCCTGCGAATCGTGAATCAGGCAGCACAGGGAATCCAGCCCGCTTTGCTTCAAGCGATGGAACACCACGTCGAGCGCAGCCCGCTTCTCGCATACGAACAGCACGCGCTTGCCGCGGCCTGCGAAGTCGGCAATCAGGTTGGTGATGGTCTGCGACTTGCCGGTGCCGGGCGGCCCTTGGATGATGAAGCTGCCCTGCGTGCGGGCCAGCCGCACGGCAGTGTTTTGCGTAGCGTCGGCCGCCACCACATTCCATTGCTCCGTGGGCGGCAATGGCGGGGGCAAGCCCGCTTCCAGCGCCTTCGGCTCGATCGAGAAAACGCGGTCGAAGGACGGATTGGGCGCCGGGTCGTCCAGCAGCTGGGCGTAATCGCGCACCAGCGACATCTTGCGGTAATTGAAGTTGGCCAGCGTAACCTGGGTCAAGTCCAGGTCCCATGCGTAGCGATGTCCTTCGGTTTCTTCCAGCGTATAGCCGGCACGATCCTCCGCCTCCGCCACCGGTGGCCCCATGCGCGCCAGGCGCGGCCCAGCTGCGGGCGCCGCGCCGGCCTCGAAACGCTGCGGCAGCTCGCTCGGACGAACCCAGTGCTCGAATAGCGCGCGTCCCAGCGGCCGGTAATCGTCGGCGGCGTAGCTGTATGGCGGAAGCCAGCCGTCACTGCGCTTGGCGCCAGCCGTTGATCGGCGGCGCTGGTACTGCTGCAGGCGCTGCAAGGCCTTCTGGCGCACCATGCGCACCACGGCTTTCTCGACCAGGCGCAATTCGACTGCCGGTTCCGACTGCCGGATCTGGCCCAGGATATCGGCGTGCACATCGGCCAGGGAGGTGCGTGCAAGGTCCACGGTTTCTGCCAAGCGGATGCCGTATAACTGGTTCAACTGATGCCGCAGCACAGGATTGAATTCCGCTTCCCCGCTGGTGCACTGGACGACATACTGGTCGCGCACCCCTTTTCGCTTGGCCAGTTCGACCGGAAGCCAGAGCAACGGTGTCGTGATCCGTTCATCCGGCGCTTCCTTCAGGTTGTGCCAGCGCAGGAAGGCGATCACCAGCCGCAGGTTGCTGAAGCCGTATTCGGCGCGGTCGCGCCGGGTCTCGCTGATCAGCTGGTCCAGGGCCGCCGGCAGGTATGGCTGGTCGTCAAAACGCAGCCAGCCTTGCAGCGCCACCGGTTTGCCCGCCGCCAGTTCTGCCGCAAACGGGCCGCCCCAGGTGCAGATCTGCTCCGCGCGGATGCTTTCGACCTGCAGCATCAGCGGCACGCTGGCGACAGTCAGGTTGACCGTGGCTGCCGTCGGCCGGAAGTACAGCAGGCGGTTGCGGCGCGACAGGTCGAACAGGCGGTCGCGCAAGTGATGCAACACTACCGTGCGGCGCGGCGCCGCACCATTGGCACCGGCCAGCGCACGCTCCACGTCCAGTATCTGGGGCTGTTCGCGCCAGGTGCGCAGGCGTGCTTCCAGTGCCGCCACGTCGGTCGCGCGTTCGTGGCGGTTCACTTCCGTCATTTCGACGATCACCGCGGCCACAATCGGATGCAGGCGCTCGTGCAGCAGGAACAGGTTGCGGCGCGCACCGGCAAACTCCTGCAAGTCCTGCGGGTCGCGGAAGTCCAGTCCGCAAGCCAGGCTGGCCAACAGCATGCCCAGCATGTACACGTCGCTGATTTCGTCGTGGTGGCCGACCAGCTTTTCCCAGCTTGCGGGGCCCGGCAAGTGCACCGGGCGCTCGATCGCCGCGCTCGCGTCCAGCTGGACCGACAGGTCCGTGACCTCGAATCCTTCCCCGTCGGTGCGCCGGGACTGCAGCGTACCGACGATGTTCAGGCCCGACGCGGGATGCGGCTGCACCTTGTGCACCGCCGCGATATCCATGCGCGGCGCTTCGCCTTCCGGCCGGCGCAGGCATAGCGCACCATCGCCATCGACCAGGATGTTGTCGCCATCGAGCGCGGCAACCCTGCCCTGTGCATGCAATGCCGCCACCTGGCGGAACAGCGGCAGCACCAACACCAGCACGTCGTCAGTCGACAGCGCCGCCCCGTCCTGTGCCTCAAGCAGCTTGTCCAGCGTGCCCATCATATCTTCAACTCCTTGGCCAGCTGGCGGTTATAGCGGTCCAACTCCCGTTTGCCGAAACCCGCGTCGCGACGCAGGTTGCGGCGCAGGCCTTCCAGGCTGCCCAGTTGCTGCGCCACCTCGCCGGCGCGCAGCAGTGCCTGGTCGCGCTGGCCGGCGTCGGCCAGTGCAAGGTCCAGCATGAGGGCATTCAGGTAGTCGCGCACGCCGTCGTCGACAGCCTCGGCGCCGAAGAACTCGGGTGCCATCGTTGGTTCTGTTTCCCGCCAGTCGGGGAACATCATGCGCACCTGCGCCAGCACCGTTTCGCTCGCGAGTCCGGTACCGTCCAGGAAATAGGCGAGGAAGCCGCGCGTCATCTCCTGCATGCTTGCCTGCCCCGGCAAGTCCAGTTGCGGCAGCGACAAGCGGCCATGCAGGCGCGAATCGATCCAGCGGTCCAGGTCCGCCGCCCCTTCCCACCATAGCGACAACGCCCGCGCGCGGATGAAGGTCTCCGGATGGCTGTGCGCCGTGCTGGCGCCGGCCTGGCTCGATTCGATCTCGCTGGCCTGCCGCAGGTAGGCTGCCGGATCGACGCTGCCGATGCCGGTTTGAACCTTGACCAGCGTCGACACCGCCGGCCCCACGGCTCCCGCCGCAATGGCGCCGCCGCGGTCGGCAAACAGCTCCGTATGCAGGGCAAACCGGCGGTAGGTCTCACGCAGGCTGGCGCTGGCGCTGGGCGAGGCCAGCGCGTCGGCGAGAATGCGGTCGGCGACCAGGAAGCTGCCATCGTCCTGCGACCAGAGCACGTAATGCGCCAGTTCATGCCCGAACAGTGCCAGCAACTCGTCCTGCGACAGGCGCTCCAGCACCGGCCCCTGCAAGACGATGTGCACCTCGTCCGGCACGAACACCAGCGCGGCGTTCATTTCCTGTCCCGGCGACTGGTACAGCGTGGCCGGCGCCAGGATACCCAGCCTGACCATGGCTTGCGCCAAAGTCTGGTGCACGCCGGCGTGGCTTTGCTCTTCGATACGGTAAGTGTCGCGCAACAGCAGCGCGCGCAGCGATTCGCGGTGTTCCTCATCGGAACGGCGCTCGCTGGCCCAACGCCATACGTCAGGTTCGTGGCGGCGCAGGTGGTCGACCACCTTCGCGTGATAGGCCAGGGGCTGCAGTTCCATGCTTTCCCCTTAGCGCTTGGCCTTGGCGGCGTCGCTGGCGATCACCACGGACAGCTTGGCAGGATCGATATGCTTGCGGAAGGCTGCGCTCACCTGTTCCGCGGTCAAGGCCTTCAGCTTCGCTTCATACTCCTTGCTCCAAGCGAAGGTGCGGTCCAGGTAGCGGAAGTGCGACCAGGCGCCTGCCACCACGTCGTCCTTCGAGCGGTTCTGCACGCGTTGCTGCATCAGTCCGGACTTGGCGCCCGCCACTTCGGCGGCGGTAAAGCCGCTCTTCACCGCACGCTGCAGTTCCTGGCGGATTGCAGCTTCCAGCTTGACCATGTTCTGCGGGGCGGCAATGGCTTCAACCGTGAAGCCGCCCGCATCGTCACGGTCACCCGCATCGAGCGAGGAGCCGCCGCCATAAGACAAGCCTTCCTTCTGGCGGATCCGGTCCATCAGGCGCGATTTCAGGCCTCCGTTGCCGAAGATGTAGTTCGCCAACTCCAGGGCCGGGTAGTCCGCATCGTCCGTGCGCAGCGGGATATTGATGCGCGCCGCAAACATGCCGTTCTCCTTGTCCGGCGCATCCAGCGTGATGCGGGTCGCGGCCTTGTCGACGTGTTTGTCCAGGATCGGCGCATAAGCGGCCTTGCTTTGCCAGCCGGCCAGCTCCTGGCCCACCACTTGGAGCAGTTGCGCCTTGTCGAAATCACCCACCACCGACAGCTCGCCGCGCGAAGTGCCGTAGAACTCGGCGTGGTAGGCTTTCACGTCCGCCAGCTTCATCGACTTGACCGCCTCGATCTGTTCATCGAGCGTCATCACGCTGCGCGGATCGCCCTTCGGCCAATGATCGAAGTACTCGGCCAGCGAACGGCCGGCCATGGCCTGCGGGTCGTTGCGGGAAGCTTCGATGGCAACGAGCCATTGCTGGCGCATCTGCTCGAATTCCGTCTCCGGGAAAGAAGCATCCTTCAACACGTGCATCACCAGGCGCAGCGCATCGGACAGGTGCTCGCGCGTCGTCTCGAAGTGATACAGGCTGCCGGTCATCTTCAGCTTCGACATCGCATCGGCCAGCTGCGCGCGCGAATACTTGCCGGTGCCGCGCGCCAGCATCTGGTCCGCCGCCGCCGACAGTATCTGCTTGCCGAATTGGTTCTTTTCATCGCCCCAGTGCAGGCGCATATCGACTGCCACGGTCTCGCCGCGATTCTTCTTCGGCAGCAGCGCCAGTTTCAGGCCGCCGATTTCCTTGAGCTCCGTGCGCGCCATGATGTTGTCCTGGCTCGGGTCGAAGTTCTCGGAAGTCAGTGCGCTGGCCTTGCCCTGGTAATCCTTCAGCAGTTCGGCCGCCGTCGGCGAGGCGCCGATCTCCGCCCGTTGCGGCGTATCGTCCGGCACGAAAATACCGACCGTGCGGTTGTCGCGCTTCATGTAACGCCCCGCCGCTTCCGCAACCTGTGCGGAGGTGATCGCAGCGAGCCCGTCGCGTCCCTGGAACAGCAGTCGCCAATCGCCCAGCGCGATATGCTCGCTCAATGCCACGCCTACCTGCTGCGGATTGTTCAGCGCCTTCTCGATCGCGTTGCTGTACTCGCGGCGGGTGCGCTCCATTTCCTCTTCGCTCGGCGGCGCCTTGGCAAAGCCCTCCACCGCCGCGATCAGTTCATCGCGCACCGGCGCGATCGGCTGGCCCATCTTCACCACCGCGCCGAATACTTGCAGGCTTGGGGCGAAGCCGGGCTGGCTCATGGCGAACACCTGGGCCGCCTTGCCGCTTTCCACCAGCTGCTTATGCAGGCGGCCGTTTGGCGTATCGCCCAGCACCTGTCCCATGAAGGCCAGCGGATCGGCATCGTGATGCAGGCCCGATGGAATCTTGTAGCCCACCAGGACGATCTGCACGTCGCCCTTGCGATGCACCGCATACTGGCGCTCGCCGTCCTGCGTCGGCTCCACGGTCCAGAACTGCGGCAGCTTGCGCTTCGGTTTTGGAATCGCGCCGAAGGTCTTGCTGATCCAGGCCAGCGTCTGCGAAGCATCGAACTTGCCAGCCACCAGCAGTACCGCGTTGTCCGGCTGGTAGTAGGTGCGGTAGAAAGCCTGCAGGTTCTCGATCCTGACGTTCTCGATATCGCTGCGGTTGCCGATGGTGGAACGGCCGTAGCTGTGCCAGTCGTAGGCGACGCTTTCCAGGCGCTTGTACAGCACTTCGAACGGACTGTTCTCGCCGCTCTCGTACTCGTTGCGCACCACGGTCATTTCCGAATCCAGGTCTTTCTTCGCGATGAAGGACCTGGTCATGCGCTCGGCTTCCATGTCCAGCGCCCACTTCAGGTTTTCCGGACTGGCCTGGAAAACTTCGTAGTAGTTGGTGCGGTCCAGCGACGTGGTGCCGTTGAACTCCATGCCGCGCTCGGAGAACTGCTGCGGAATATTGCGGTGCTTTGGCGCGCCCTTGAACATCAAATGCTCCAGCAAGTGCGCCATGCCCGTCTCGCCATAGTTTTCATGGCGTGAGCCGACCAGGTAGGTGACATTGACGGTCACCGTCGGCTTCGACGCATCCGGGAACAGCAGGACTTTGAGCCCGTTGGGCAGGCGGTATTCGGTGATGCCTTCGACGGAAGGACCCTTGGCAACGCCGGCGGGCAAGGTCTGGGCAAGAGCGGAAGAAGCGGTCAGCAGCAGCGCTGCGACATATCGGATTTGCATGGGGTTCTGCTCATGTTGGCAAAACCCTATCCTACCACTTAGGACTTTTCGTCAGGTAGCAGGCAAGCCTCGACGACCTGCAACTTATTGTCTTTGGCGAACTCTTTAACGAAGTTATAAGCCATCGGCTGGATTTCGCGCAGGCCTTCGTTGACGACGACCGCTTTGATGCCATTGACGACGGTCGGGGTGACGTAAGGCGAGAACTGCAGGTGGGCATGGCGGCCGCCGGAGCCTTCCGGGCGGAAGCACGCCAGTACACCGGCCAGTCGTTCCGCCCAGTCGCTTGGACGGAATTGTTTGCCGTCGGTGGTAAGCCCAAGAATGAAGAACTCGCTGGCCATATACCTGAAACCCAGTTGCTGTGAGGAACCCCAGTATTATATCTTATAGAAGACTTGAACGGGGCTCCGGGTTCAGGTCATTTTAGCCGAGCCACACCGCTCCGGACAGCAACAGCAGCAACATCATCCACAGCAGCAGCGCGCGCCATACCAGGCCGACCGTGCTTTGCAGGGCGCGCGCACCCGGCTCATCGCCCGGCAACTGGTCCACTTCCATGTCGCTGATGTCGACCGTCGCCGCATCGGATGGAATGATCTTGGCCGCGTTTTCGTTCGGCGTCCCCAGGCGCACCCCCATGGCGCCGCCGCCGGCCGACAGGATGATGCCGATCGCCTCGTCCTTCCAGCGATGGGCGAAATTACGCCAGGCATAGATCGCATCTTCGAAATTGCCGACCACCGCGAAGGCCACGGCAGTCAGGCGCGCCGGAATCCAGTCGATCCAGTAGAAAGCCTTGGCGGCAAAAATGCCGAACGCTTCCTGGCGCATATGCTCAGGCTCATTCCAGGCACGGGCCAGGTATTCGGACACGCGGTACAGGATCGCGCCGCACGGGCCGAGCGGCATCAGGAACCAGAAGAACACGCCGAATACATTGCGGTGGGTGGTGACCAGCGCCTTCTCCACGGCAATGCGCGAAATCTCGCTCACTTCCATGCCCACGGTATCGATCTTGCACCACTCTGCCAGCAGCGCACGGGCCTGGCTTTCATCGCCCGCGCTCAGCGCCAGCTGGATCGAGGTGAAGTAATGGCTGTAGTGGCGGAAGCCCAGTGTCAGGTAGACGATCAGCACGTTCCAGGCAAAGGCCGCCAGCACCAGGTTGTAGCGCAACAGCAGCCAGTAGACCAGGCCGGCCGGCAGCGTCAGTGCCCCCATCAGCAGGAACCAGCCTATGCGGCCGTGGCTCGCATGCCCGGCATTGAACCACTGCTCCATGCGCACGGCCAGGCGCTTGAATTCCGCCCAGATCGGGTTGTCCGCTCGCAGGGGCTTCAGTTGCTCAAACAGCAAGGCCACGAGAATGGAGAGAAAAGTCATCTAAATCCTTTGATTAGCAGTACCACAATGCCCGCTACGATAGCTTATGCGCGCAAGAAATGAAACAGGTTGCGCAGCATGCCGGCCGTTGCGCCCCAGATAAAATAGTTCTGGTATGGCATTGCGTAAAAAGTGCGGCGCCCGCTCGGCAGTTCAGCCGCCAGGCGCTGGTGGTTGGCGCCATCCATCAGGAACTGGAACGGCACCTCGAAGATCTCCGCCACCTCGAACGGGTCGGCCTTCATGTCGAACGGCGGCGTTACCAGGCCGACCACCGGCGTCACGGCATAGCCGGTGCCGGTGTAATACAAAGGCAGGGTGCCGATCACGTCGATATGGCGGCGATCCAGGCCGATCTCCTCCTCCGTTTCGCGCAAGGCGGTGTCGATCGCATCGGCATCGGTCGGCTCTGCGCGGCCGCCGGGGAACGCCACCTGCCCCGCGTGGTCGTTCAAGTGCGCGGTGCGCATCGTCAGCAGCAGGTACAGGCCATCCTCGCGCAGCACCAGGGGCACCAGCACCGCAGCCGGTGTGGGTTCTCCGCGATGCACGCCAAGCGCAGACTCGGACGGTTCGGGGGTCCATTCGGGCGGGGCGGCAAAGCGCTGGCGCAGCCAGTCCGGCGCAAGATGCTCCAGCAGCACGGCGGCTTCGCCGGCAATCGCTTCAATCGGCAACTGGGTCGGGTCGAAAGGTGTTTTGGCCATAGGCGGCATTGTACCAAGCTGAAAAAAAAGGACGCCCGAAGGCGTCCTTTTCGAATCCGATACCGGGGTATGGATTACGCTGCGGTTGCCGCAACTTTGCGGTTTGGCAGTTTTTCCTTGATACGTGCGGATTTGCCCGAACGCTCGCGCAGGTAGTACAGCTTGGCGCGGCGAACGTCACCACGACGCTTCACTTCGATCGAAGCGATCAGTGGGGAGTACAGCTGGAAGGTACGCTCAACGCCTTCGCCGGACGAGATCTTACGAACGATGAAGTTCGAGTTCAGGCCACGGTTGCGACGGGCGATAACGACGCCTTCGTAAGCCTGGGCGCGCTTGCGGGTGCCTTCGACTACGTTGACGTTGACGATCACGGTGTCGCCAGGGGCGAACTCAGGGATGTTCTTGCCCAGGCGAGCGATTTCTTCTTGTTCCAGTTGCTGGATCAGGTTCATTTTAAAACTCCTATTACCATCTTGCCGGCGCCAAAAAGATGCCCGGTAGAGGATGGGGTTGAAACACGGCAGGCAACATGCCTGCCACGGTACTGCAACGGGTTTACAAACCCGCCAAAAACTTTTCGTCCTTCTTCGAGAGCAGGCCGGCTTCGCGGGCCTTTGCCAGCAGGTCGGGCCGCTTGCGCGCCGTCGCTTCCAGCATGCGCTCACGGCGCCACTTCTCGATCTCGGCGTGGTTGCCGCCCAAAAGCACCGGGGGCACGGCCTCGCCTTCGTAAATCTCCGGCCGCGTATAGTGCGGCGAATCCAGCAAGCCGTTGACGAAACTGTCTTCGACTGCGGAAGCATCGGTATTCAACACGCCTGGCAGCTGGCGCACCACGGCATCCATCAGGGCCATGGCAGGCAGTTCGCCGCCCGACAGCACGAAATCGCCAAGGCTGATTTCTTCGTCGATGCAACGGTCCAGCAAACGCTGGTCCACCGCCTCGTACCGGCCGCACAGGATCACGAGGCCGGGTTCCTGCTTCAACTGCATCACGCGTTCATGCGCCAGCTGCTTGCCCTGCGGCGACATGTACACCACGCGCGGCGCCGGCAGGCCGGAAACCACCTGGCGCTGCTTGGCGGCCGCGATGGTCTGCTCCAGCGGCTTGGCCAGCATCACCATCCCCGGGCCGCCGCCATAAGGGCGGTCATCCACGGTGCGGTGATTGTCGGTGGTGAAATCGCGTGGATTCCACAACGACAGGCCCCAGCGCTTCTGCTCGAACGCACGGCGGGTTACGCCGGACTGCGTCAAGGCAGCGAACATCTCAGGGAACAGGCTAATGACGTCGAATTGCATGGTGCGGTTCCGGATTAGTAATCCAGGCCCCAGTCCACGATGATCAGCTTCGCGTCCTTGTCCACCTTGATAACAAACTGGCTTACAAATGGGATCAGGCGCTCTTGCGCCTTGCCATCAGCCTGGTACTCGACGCGCAGGATGGATTGTGGCCCATTGCTCATCATGTCCGCGACTGTTCCAAGGCTTTCGCCCTGTTGATTCTCAACTGCCAGGCCGAGCAAGTCGCCCCAGTAGTATTCATCCTCTTGCAGCTGCGGGAAGTCGGCACGCGCCACGAAAACGCCAGCGCCTTTCAGCGCCTCTGCTTCGTTCCGGTCCGTCATCCCGACGATAGTGGTGACGACGTCGCCACCATGCAGCTTAGCCCGCTTGACTTCGACGTCACGCAGGCTTGGCTTGTCGAGCCACCAGGTGGTGGCATGCAGCAGCGCATCTGCTTCGGAGTTGAAGGGCCGGACACGGACCCCGCCAGTGATGCCATAGGCACCGAAAACAAAGCCAACCTGAACCAGGTCAGCCGGGGCTTGCACCCCAGATGCGGTCTTGCTGCTCAAAGCTTGAATTAAGCTGCTTTCTGGGTAGCAACCAGCTTGGCAACAGCTGGGGACAGCTGCGCGCCAACGCCTTGCCAGTAAGCCAGACGGTCAGCAGCAACGCGGAAGGTTTCTGCTTGGCCGGTAGCCATTGGGTTGAAGAAGCCGATACGTTCTACGAAACGGCCGTCACGACGATTGCGGGAATCGGTTGCAACGATGTTGTAGAAAGGACGCTTCTTGGCGCCACCACGAGCTAAACGAATAACGACCATAATAATTCCAAAAAAGTGTGCTGAGTCGGAAAAAGCCGCAAATTATAGCGCGCTTTAACTCCAACCGGCAAGATTAATCAAATTGGTGGGGAATTGGACAATCCGGGATTATCCCCCGAACTGGCCTCGGCGGCAACAGCTTTGTTGTGCGATACTGCCGGTTTTTCGGACTTATCGGCAGCAATCATGTCTGTTTTACACAAGAACAAAACTTTCGCCACTTTGCTTGCCACGGTCACCGGCGGCGTTGGCCTGCACCGCTTCTACCTGCGCGGCCAGGCCGACAAATGGGGCTGGCTGCATGCGGCCAGCCTGCTCGGCTGCGCCGCCGTGTTTTCGCTCTGGCCGCAAGCCGATGCCTACTTCCTGCTGCTGCCGCTGATTGTGTCGATCCTGATCGGCATCCTCGAAGCGCTGGTGCTGGGCCTGATGCCCGATGAGAAATGGGACGCCGCCTTCAATGCCGGCACCGGCCGGCAATCCGACTCGCGCTGGCCGCTGGCCATGGTACTGGTCGCCACCCTGATGGTCGGCGCCTTCGGCCTGATCGCCGCCATCGCCCGCCTGTTCGACCTCCTGTATACAGGCGGCATCTACGGCTAAGCTCGTGTCCCACCGTGGGGTCACACCCGAAATGAGACACAAGCCCAACTGTTGATGCACTTGAGGCCGTGTCCCGATTCGGGTGTGACCCCAAGGTGGGACACGGCCTGATCCACGGCTAACGTCTTGTCACAATTTAGCATTCCATTCGGCAACTATTGACCTATACTCACTAGCATCACAACCGCTTTTGGAGAGCCCATATGAAAGTAATTAAATTCCTCTTGCCAGCAATCCTGGCCGTAACGGTTACCGGCGCTCATGCGCAACCGAAGCGCGGTGTCTGCGCGGATTGCGGCACCGTGACTGCCGTTAAAGTCATCGAGAAAGATGGCGAAGGCGGCGCGGCGGGCATGGTAGCCGGTGGTATCGCTGGTGGCCTGCTGGGCAACCAGGTAGGCGGCGGTACCGGCAAAACCCTGGCCACCGTCGCCGGTGTGGCAGGCGGCGCTTACGCCGGCAAGAAGATCGAAGGCAAAATGAACAAGGTCAAGGAATGGCACGTGACCGTCAAGTACGAAACCGGCAAGGTCGGCACCGTCGTACTGAAGCACGATCCAAACCTGCGTAACGGCGACCACGTCAAGCGCGAACACGGCGGCCTGAACCGCATCTAAGTCCTCCGCGACAGCAGCAACCCCATCCCCGCGCCGGCCAGCAGGCCGGCGCAACTCCGATTGAATACCCTCCTCCCGCGCGGTTGCGCGAACCACTTCTGCATGCGCGCCCCCATCCAGGCGTAAGCCGCCAGCGCCACGACTTCCAGTAACAGGAACAATACCCCGAGCACGAAGAACTGCGCCCCCACCGGGCCTGCAGGATCAACGAACTGCGGCAGGAAGGCAGTGAAGATCAGGATCGCTTTCGGGTTGCCCGACGCGACAAAGAATTCCTGTCGCGCCAACTGCCACCAGCCCGCCGCCGGCGTAGCGCTTTCCACCTGCCCGCCCGGTGCCGCGCGCCACAGCTGCCACGCCAGGTAGAACAGGTAGATCGCACCGCCCGTCTTGATCCCGTAGAACAGCAGCTCTGATGTGTGCAGCACCGCCGCCAGCCCGGCCGACGCCAGGGCGATCATCCCGGCAAACGCCACCAGGCGTCCGGCGCCCGCCAGGCATGAGCGGCGAAAGCCATAGCGCGAGGCATTGCTGACCGAGAGCAGGTTGTTCGGCCCCGGCGCCATGTTCAGCGCAAAACAGGCAGGCACGAACAGCATGAGGGTTGAAGCATCCATGGTCGGCTCCATATGGGAATTTTAGTTAATATACAACTCCAAATGCGCAAGGAGACATCGTGACAGACAATACCACGCCACACTTTCCACCCCAGTGGCAGCCGCTGGTCGAGCGCGCGGCCAGCGCCTTGCGCGAGCTGGCCGTCAACGAAGACGCCAAGGCCCGCTTCCTGGATGACCCGATGCTGCGCCCTTACATGGAGCGCGTATCGCAGCGCTATGTTGCCGGCAGCACGGTGGTCGATGCGATCGTGCGTGCCGCCATGATCAACCGGAACGGGCACCGCGCTTCCGCCGAATACATGGGCGAGAGCGTGCGCGATGAGGCTTTCGCCAATGCGGAGACCAGCGTGTTCCTGCAACTGGTGCAGGCCATCGGCGAGCAGCGCCTCGATTGCTCGATCTCTTTCGACCTGTCGCATGTCGGCTCCCTGGTTGACCCGGAACTGGGCTATCGCAACGCACGCCGCATCGCGCGTGCAGCGAACGAGATCGACCAGGAAGTCATGATCTCGATGGAGGCATCAGACCGCACGTCCGGCATCTACGAGATCTACAGCCGGCTGCACGATCAGGATGGGCTATCGAATGTCGGCATCACCGTGCCGGCCAAGCTGCACCGTACTGCCAACGACCTGCCGGCACTGCTGCGCCATCCGGGCCGCATCCGCCTGGTCAAGGGCGCCATGTTCGAGCCGGTGCAAATCGCCTATCCTCGCAACAGTCCCGAACTGGCATCGGCCTATCGCCGTTACGCAGCATTACTCCTGCGCAGCGGCCACAAATGCTCGATCGCCACGCACGACCGCTCGATCCAGGATGAGCTGGCGGCCATGATTCGCGCCGAAGGCATTGCTGCCGGCCCTTACGAATTCGAATCGCTGATCGGCCTGGGTGAACAAAACATCTCAGACCTGCGCGATGGCGGCTTTGCCACGCGCGAATACGCAGTTTTTGGAAAGGAGTACTTCTTGTACGTATTGAACCGCATCTCCGAAGAACCAGTCCGCGTCTACCAGGCGGTCATTGACGCCCTGGGTGCCGCATGATGCGCCGCCTTCTCGCCGCAGCCGCGCTAGCCGCCGCCAGCGCCGCCCAGGCGCAATCGATTGCAATCACCATGGATGACGGGCCGAATGCCGGCAGTACGCCGCGCATGTCTGCCGTTGAACGCAACCAGGCCATCCTGAATGCACTGGCCAGGCACCGCGTGCAGGCGGCCCTGTTCGTGACAGCCGGCTTCGGCGCCAACACGCCGGAAGGGTTTCCGTTACTGAAGGCATGGAGTGATGGCGGCCACGCCATCGCCAACCACACCGTGAGCCATCCGGACCTGGAAAAAGTCTCGCTGGCCGAGTATCAGCGGCAGGTATTGGAGTGCGACCGCCTGATCAGCACTTTGTCCGGCTACCAGAAATGGCTGCGCTTCACCTATCTGCGCGAAGGCAACACGCCGGAGAAGATCGACGGCATGCGCAAGTTCATGCGCGAGCATGGCTATCGCAATGGTCATGTCAGTGTCGACACCAGCGATTGGCGCCTTAACGAGAAACTGGTGGAAGTGCTGACAAAGGACCCGAAGGCAGACGTGAGCGCGATCCGCACCGCCTACCTTGCCCATATCCGGCAGCGCATGCTGGCGTACCGCGAACTGTCGCAAACCCTGCAAGGGCGCGATATCGCGCAGGTGCTGCTGGTTCACCATAACCTGATCAACGCAATGTGGCTGGACGATGTGCTGGCCGAGATCGAGGGCATGGGCTGGAAGATCATCACGCCGGCCGAGGCGTTTGCCGATCCGGTCTACAAACTGGATCCGGTGCGCAAGGTGGCGGGACAAAGCATGCTGCTGTCGCTGGGCCGCATCCTCGGCCTGGGACTGGCGCCGGGCGGCGAGCGCCTGGTGGATGACGGCGACTTCGAGATTGCCGAGCTGGCGAAGAAAGGCCTGTAACGCCCCGGCGAAATATAGTCGTCCGTTTTTCGGTTGCCGTGGCGGCAGGAGCCTCGTTAAGCTCCTGCCATCACTGCAACCGGAATCGATCTTATGTCCCCCTTCTTTTCACCCGCCCCGCTGCTGCTGGCCAATGCCTGGGATGCGTCAAGCGCGCAAGCCGCCGAAGCAGCCGGCTACCATGCAATAGGCACTTCCAGCGCGGCAATTGCCGCCATGCTGGGTTACCAGGGCGGCGAGCAAATGCCCTTCGACGAATTGTTGTTCATGGTACGCCGCATCCGTGCCAGCACCGCGCTGCCGCTAAGCGTCGATATCGAGGCCGGCTATGGCGACAGCAACGACGCTGTCGATGCCAATGTCGCGCGGCTGGCGGAATTGGGTGTGGCAGGCATCAATATTGAAGATAGCCGCGTGGTTGGCGGACGCCGTGAGCTTTTGCCTCCAGAGCATCTGGCCGAGCTCCTGCGCGCCCTGCGCCCGGCATTTCCGCACCTGTTCCTCAATGCCCGAACCGACACTTTCCTGCTTGGTCGTTCCGCAGCGCTGGATGAAACCATTGCGCGTGGCCAAGCCTACCTGGAGGCCGGCGCCGACGGCCTGTTCGTGCCCGGCATCACGGCAGCGGCCGACATCCACGAGGTGGCGGGTACAATTGCATGCGCCGTCAACGTGATGTGCATGCCTGGCCTGCCTGATTTCGCCACGTTGGCGCAACTGGGTGTACGACGCATCAGCATGGGTAACTTCGTGCACGACGCGGCAGCGCGGCAGGTTCGCGCCGTGCTCGCAACGATCCGCCACCAGCAATCTTTCGCATCCCTGTTCGACGATGAAATTCACTGATCCTTCCGACATCGAGCGCTGCTACCAAGCCCTGGTGGCACGCTCGCCCGAGCATGTCGGCGCTTTTTATGCAGCGGTCAAAACCACCGGCATCTTCTGCCTGCCAACCTGCCGTGCGCGCAAGCCAAAAGCGGAGAATGTCGATTTCTTCTCCGACATCAAGGAACCGCTGGCGCTGGGCTTCCGTCCCTGCAAGGTGTGCCGGCCGACCGAAAACGCACCGGACGTGCCGCCGCAGGTGGCCCGCGCCGTAGCCCTGGTGCGGGAGCAGCCCAAGCGGCGCATCCAGGATGCCGAGCTGCGCGAACTGGGCATCAGCCCGGAACTGGTGCGGCGCTGGTTCCAGAAACACCACGGTTTCAGCTTCCAGGCTTACCAGCGGATGTTGCGCATCAATCTCGCCATGACGGAATTGAAAGAGGGCCGCAGCGCGACCGATGTGGCGCTCGACAGCGGCTATGAATCGCTCAGCGGCTTTGCTTATACCTACAAGAAGATGACCGGCAACGCCCCGAGCCAGGGCGCCATGCAACTGGTGCTGCATCGCTTTGCGACGCCGCTGGGCCCAATGTTCGTTTGCGCCAGCGAAAACGGCGTGTGCCTGCTGGAGTTCACCGACCGGCGCATGCTGGAAACGGAGTTCCGTGATCTACAGCGCCTGTTCAAGGCCCGCATCCTGGCCGGAGAAAACGCGCATACGCGTGAAGCGGAAGTCCAGGTCGCCGAATACTTCGAAGGCAAACGCCGGCAGTTCAGCGTGACGCTCGATGCACCGGGCAGCGATTTCCAGCGCAGCGTCTGGAGCGCCCTGCGTGCAATGAAGTTCGGGGAAGTGACACATTACGCCGACCTGGCGGCGCGCCTGGGAACGCCCAACTCAGTGCGGGCCGTGGCGGGAGCGAATGGAGCAAACAGGATTGCAATCATCATTCCCTGCCATCGGATAATCGGCAAGGATGGATCGCTGACTGGATACGGCGGCGGATTGGCGCGCAAGGAGTGGCTCCTTGCGCACGAAGGGCGGCGCGACGGCCGCCCTGCTACAGCTTAGAACTGCTCGAGGCTCAGGCCCAGCACACCTGCGCTGCCATCGACGATGGCGGCACGCATGCCGGTGGAACCGGACACGATGTGGTCCGCGAAGAAGCGCGCGGTCACGATCTTGGCGTGATAGAACGATGCATCGCCCTCGCCTGCCGACAGCTTCGATTGCGCGATCAGCGCGGCACGGCCCATCTGCCAGCCGCCAAACACGATACCGGCCAGTTTCAGGTACAGCACGGAACCCGAGAACACGCCCTTGATATCCGACTTGGCGTGGTTGACAACGTAGTCCACCACGGCTTCCAGGTCGTCCGCGCCTTGCACCAGGTGCTTGCGGATCGCCGCGAAGTCAGGGCTGTTCACTCCAGCCAGTTCTTCGGCGGTCGCGCGCACTTGCGCAATGATCGACTTGGCCAACGCGCCGCCGTCACGCACGGTCTTGCGGCCGATCAGGTCATTGGCCTGGATCGCGGTGGTGCCTTCGTAGATGGTCAGGATCTTGGCGTCGCGGTAGTGCTGCGCCGCGCCGGTTTCCTCGATGAAGCCCATGCCGCCGTGTACTTGCACGCCGTCGCGGGTGACGTTCTCGGACATCTCGGTCGACCAGCCCTTCACGATCGGCACCAGGTACTCGTACACAGCCTGGTTGGCAGCGCGCACTTCAGCGTCGGCGTGGTGGTGAGCCACGTCGTGGATGCCGGCCGCCACGTAAGCCAGCGCGCGCGCCGCTTCGGTCTGCGCGCGCATCGACATCAGCATGCGGCGCACGTCCGGGTGGTTGATGATCGCCACGCCGGCCGGGGAGCCGTTCAGGTCGCGCGACTGCACGCGGTCCTTGGCGAAGGTCACTGCCTGCTGGTACGCGTTCTCCGCCAGGCCAATGCCCTGCATGCCGACGCCGAAACGGGCTGCGTTCATCATGATGAACATGTATTCCAGGCCGCGGTTTTCCTCGCCCACCAGGTAGCCAACGGCGCCGCCGTTGTCGCCGAATTGCAGCACGGCGGTCGGGGAAGCCTTGATACCCAGCTTGTGCTCGATCGACACGCAGTGCGCATCGTTGCGCCCGCCCAGCGAACCGTCGGCATTGACCATGAACTTGGGAACGATGAACAACGAGATACCCTTCACGCCCGGAGGCGCATCGGGAGTACGCGCCAGCACCAGGTGGATGATGTTCTCGGCCATGTCATGCTCACCGTAGGTGATGAAGATCTTGGTGCCGAATACTTTGTAGGTGCCATCGCCCTGCGGCACGGCGCGGGTGCGCACGGCTGCCAGGTCGGAGCCGGCTTGCGGCTCGGTCAGGTTCATGGTGCCGGTCCACTTGCCGGTCACCAGCGGCTCCAGGTAGGTCGCCTTCTGCTCGTCGGAGCCGGCAGTCAGCAGCGCTTCGATCGCGCCGTCGGACAGCAGCGCCACCAGCGCGAACGACAGGTTCGCGCCGTGCAGCATTTCCACGCATGGGGTGCCGATCAGTTTCGGCAGGCCCTGGCCGCCGAAATCGGTTGGGTGCTGCAAGCCTTGCCAGCCGGCTTCGGCGAACTGCTTGAAGGCTTCCTTGAAACCTTTCGAGGTGGTGACCTTGCCATCGGCCCAGGAGCTTGGCTCCTTGTCCGCAGCGTGGTTCAGCGGGGCGATCACGCCGCTCACGAACTTCGCGTTTTCTTCCAGTACGGCTTCCGCGGTTTCCGCGTTTGCATCTTCACAGCCCGGCAGCGCGGATACGCCAGCCAGGTTCGCCAGTTCGTTCATCACGAACAGCATGTCTTTCATTGGGGCTTGATAGCTCATGACACCTCTCCAAGGTAGTAAAAGGGCCACTTGCGTGGCCCCGGTACTCAGTCCTTTTTCAGGACATTTATTTGATTAACCCAGTTCCTTGACCAGTTGAGGAACAACCTCGAACAGGTCGCCTACGATGCCGTAGTCGGCAACGGAGAAGATAGGAGCTTCAGGGTCTTTGTTCACAGCCACAATGACCTTGGAATCCTTCATGCCGGCCAAGTGCTGGATCGCGCCGGAGATACCGACGGCGATGTACAGGGACGGAGCAACGATCTTGCCGGTCTGGCCAACCTGCCAGTCGTTCGGCACGAAACCTGCATCCACTGCAGCGCGCGATGCGCCCATGGCGGCGTTCAGCTTGTCGGCCAGCGGTTCCAGGATCTTGAAGGCGTCAGCGGAGCCCATGCCGCGGCCACCGGAAACGATGATCTTGGCAGCGGTCAGTTCTGGACGGTCCGACTTGGCCACTTCACGGCCGACGAAGGCGGACTTGCCGAAATCGGCAGCGGCAGCCACGGTTTCGACAGCAGCGGAACCGCCTTCGGCAGCAGCAGCGTCGAAGCCGGTGCTACGCACGGTGATGACTTTGACTTTGTCCGACGATTGCACGTAGGCGATCGCGTTACCGGCGTAGATTGGGCGCTCGAAGGTGTCAGGCGCGTCAACCTTGGTGATTTCGGAGATCTGGGCCACGTCCAGCTTGGCGGCTACGCGCGGCAGGATGTTCTTGCCGTAAGCGGTTGCAGGAGCCAGGATATGGCTATAACCGCCGGCGATCGCCAGGATCTGCTCGGAGACGTTTTCGGCCAGGCCGTCGGCGAAGTGGGCTGCGTCAGCATGCAGCACTTTGGTGACGCCGGCGATTTTCGCGGCGGCGGCAGCGGCGGCGCCGGCGTTCGCGCCAGCTACCAGTACGTGGACTTCGCCTGCGCATTTGGCGGCGGCGGTAACGGTGTGGAGGGTGCTGCCCTTCAGGGATGCGTTGTCGTGTTCTGCGATGACGAGTGCGACCATGATTGAGTTCCTAGAGTATTCGGTGAATTAGATGACTTTAGCTTCGGTGCGCAGCTTGGACACCAGGGTCGCTACGTCAGGCACTTTGATACCAGCGGAACGCTTGGCAGGTTCGGCCACTTTCAGGGTTTTCAGGCGTGGGGTCACGTCGACGCCCAGGTCTTCCGGCTTGACGGTATCCAGCGGCTTCTTCTTCGCCTTCATGATGTTAGGCAGGGTCACGTAGCGCGGTTCGTTCAGGCGCAGGTCGGTGGTCACGATAGCAGGCAGTTGCAGCGCCAGGGTTTCCAGGCCGCCGTCCACTTCGCGGGTCACGGTGACTTTGCCGTCGCCCAGTTCAACCTTCGAAGCGAAGGTCGCTTGCGGCCAGCCCAGCAGCGCTGCCAGCATCTGGCCAACCTGGTTGGAGTCGTCGTCGATGGCCTGCTTGCCCAGGATGATCAGTTGCGGTTGCTCTTTGTCGGCAACGGCCTTCAGCAGCTTGGCCACCGCCAGCGGCTCCAGCTCAACGCCGGTTTCGATCAGGATGCCGCGGTCGGCGCCGATCGCCATGCCGGTGCGCAGGGTTTCCTGGCACTGCGTCACGCCGGCGGACACGGCAACCACTTCGGTTACTTTGCCAGCTTCTTTCAGGCGGGTCGCTTCTTCCAGTGCGATCTCGTCGAACGGGTTCATCGACATTTTGACGTTGGCGATATCTACGCCAGTGCCGTCGGATTTGACGCGCACTTTCACGTTGAAGTCGACGACGCGCTTGACAGGTACCAGGACTTTCATAGGTGTGCCTTTGAAAAAGAGATAAGTAAAATTAGTGGGCTAGATTATATTGGAATTCGATATCACTTATCGAATAAAAGCACGATCGTGCGTTTTTTAAGTACAATCCGGCGCCGAAAATCAGCAACCGGTAGCATACCGCAGTTTTTACTTGCGGCGCATCAAAAACGTAAATTCAGTGCCCTGCTGGACGTGCGACAAGAGTGCATTGCCAGTCTGCTTGGCAAAGGCCTGGAAGTCACGCACTGACCCTGGATCGGTAGCCACGATACGCAATACCTGGCCGCTTTCCAATTCCGCCAAGGCTTTCTTGGCTTTGAGGATAGGCAGCGGGCAATTCAGGCCGCGCGCGTCGAGGTCCTTATGAAATTCCATGATCTCGGACTCGAGAGTAAGAGTTTCGCTCATCAATATCTCGCTTCTGTACAACTGGTTCCAACATACTACTCCAATTTTGCGCGTCTGACGCACTGCACCAAAATAGTTAATGTTGCGTTGCAAAATCACAACGACATTGCAATGTCGGAAAGGCCCGCCCTAGCAAGCGCGGGCCGTCAGCAGCTCTTAGATACGCGACTCCACCCATGCTGCAACGCCACCGAGCGCACTTGGCAGCGCGTCCGGATTGGTGCCGCCGGCCTGCGCCATGTCGGGGCGGCCACCGCCCTTGCCGCCCACTTGCAGTGCAACGAAGTTGACCAGCTCACCGGCCTTGACCTTGCCGATCGAGTCGGCGGTCACACCAGCGATCAGGCTTACCTTGCCGTCGTTGACGGAAGCCAGCACGATGGCGGCGGACTTCAGCTTGTCCTTCAGCTTGTCCATGGTTTCGCGCAGCGCGGTGACGTCGGCGCCTTCCATGGTCGCCGCCAGGACTTTCAGGCCCTTGACGTCAACTGCCTTGTTGACCAGTTCATCGCCCTGGCCGGAAGCCAGCTTCGACTTCAGTGCCGCCAGTTCTTTTTCCAGCGACTTCACCTGGTCTTGCACGGCGCTGATTTTGGCAGTCAGTTCTTCAGGATTGGACTTCAGCGCGGCAGCAGCTTCGTTCAGCTTGCGGGCCATGCCTTGCACCAGCGCCAGCGCGCCTTCGCCGGTCACCGCTTCCACGCGGCGGACACCGGCAGCAACGCCGCCTTCCGACACGATCTTGAACAGGCCGATATCGCCGGTGCGGTGCACGTGCACGCCGCCGCACAGCTCTTTGGAGGAACCGATGTCCATCACGCGCACCTCGTCGCCGTACTTCTCGCCGAACAACGCCATCGCGCCATGCTTCACAGCATCGTCGAAGGACATGTTGTGCGACTGGGTCGCAGCGTTAGCCAGGATCTCGGCGTTGACGATGGCTTCCACCTTGGCGATTTCCTCGGCGGTCATCGGCGCATTGTGGGAGAAGTCGAAACGTGCCTTGTCCGGATCGACCAGCGAGCCTTTCTGCGCCACGTGGGAGCCCAGCACTTCGCGCAGGGCTTTATGCATCAGGTGGGTGGCCGAGTGGTTGCGGATGGTGCGGCCGCGCGCATGCTGGTTCACTTCCGCGCCGACAGCGTCGCCAACCTTCAGCGAGCCGGATGCCAGAACGCCGTGGTGGCCGAACACGTCTGGCTGGATCTTCAGCGTGTCTTCCACTTCAAACTTGGCGCCAGCGGACTGGATCAGGCCCTGGTCGCCCACCTGACCGCCGGATTCAGCGTAGAACGGAGTGGTATCCAGGACGACGATGCCCTGCTCGCCTGCTTTCAGTTCCTGCACCGGTGCGCCGTTGGCGTACAGTGCGATCACTTTCGAATTGTGCTGAAGTTGGTCGTAGCCGACGAACTTGTTCTTCTCGCCAGAGTAGTCAACTTTGGTCACACGATTCTTGAACGTGCCGCCCTCGCGCGCCTTGCGCTTCTGCTCTTCCATCGCCACATTGAAGCCTGCTTCGTCCAGTATCACTTCGCGTTCGCGGCAGATGTCGGCGGTCAGGTCCAGCGGGAAACCGTAGGTGTCGTACAGGGTGAAAGCGGTAGCGCCGTCCAGGCTCTTCGGATCCTTGGCCAGCTGCGCTTCCAGGATCTTCATGCCATTTTCCAGGGTCTCGCCGAAACGCTCTTCCTCGGCCTTCAGCACCTGCGCAACGCGATTCTTGGCCTCAGCCAGTTCAGGGTAGGCACCGCCCATTTCGATATTCAGGTCTTCTACCAGCTTGTAGAAGAAGGCCTTGGTCTGGCCCAGCTTGTGGCCGTGACGCAGCGCACGGCGGACGATGCGGCGCAGGACGTAGCCGTGGCCTTCAGGGCCAGGGATGATGCCGTCGACGATCATGAAGGCGGCAGCGCGGATGTGGTCCGCGATCACGCGCAGCGATTTGTTTTCCAGGTCGGTCGCGCCGGTTTCGCGGGCAGCAGCCTTGATCAGGGCCTGGAAGGAATCGATCTCATAGTTCGAGTGCACGTGCTGCAGGACAGCGGCCAGGCGCTCCATGCCCATGCCGGTGTCGACGCAAGGCTTCGGCAGCTTGTGCATCACGCCCGCCTCGTCGCGGTTGAACTGCATGAACACCAGGTTCCAGATTTCGATGAAGCGGTCGCCGTCTTCCTGGTCCGAGCCTGGAGGGCCGCCCCAGATGTCGGCGCCGTGGTCGTAGAAGATCTCGGTGCACGGACCGCAAGGACCGGTGTCGGCCATCTGCCAGAAATTGTCCGACGCGTAGCGCGAGCCCTTGTTGTCGCCGATACGGATGATGCGCTCTTTCGGCACGCCGATTTCGTTAGCCCAGATGTCGTAGGCTTCGTCGTCTTCGATGTAGACGGTGACGGTCAGCTTTTCAGGCGGCAGGCCGTAGACTTTGGTCAGCAGCTCCCATGCGTACTGAATCGCATCGCGCTTGAAGTAATCGCCAAAGCTGAAATTGCCCAGCATTTCGAAGAAGGTGTGGTGGCGCGCGGTGTAGCCGACGTTTTCCAGGTCATTGTGCTTGCCGCCTGCGCGCACGCAGCGCTGCACGGTGGTGGCACGGGAATACGGGCGCACGTCCTGGCCCAGGAACACATCCTTGAACTGCACCATGCCGGAGTTCGTCAACAGCAGGGTTGGGTCGTTGCCTGGCACCAGCGGGCTGGAACGGACAATCGTGTGACCCTTGGATTCGAAGAATTTCAGGAACTTTTCGCGAATTTCAGCAGATTTCATGTCGTAAAAGGTAGGTTGCAGGCTGGTGCAAAGGGTTGATTATACGTGAACAGCCCGCCGTTGCGGTGGGCGGCGGCCTCTAAGCCGCTATATGAAGTCGGGGCCGATCAGGTCGATGCGGTCGGTGCAGAAACCGTCCACGCCCAGCGCGAAGACCTCCCGCGCTCGCTCAAGGGAATTCACGGTATAGCAAAACAGGCCGAGGCCAGCCGCCTTCACCGCTTTCGCCTGCTCCGGCGTAAGGTATTTGTGGTTGGTATGGATCGCCACGGCGCCCAATTCACGCGCCGTTTCCAGCCAGTCCGCCGGGATCTTATCGAAAAGACAAGCTCGTGGTAATTCAGGCGCGGCATCGCGTGCCGCCGCCAATGCAGGCATGCTGAACGACGACAGCAAAGGCATTTGCGCCGCATCGCCCGCCGCCACTTCCGCCGCAAACCTGGCCCGCGCGGTGTGCGCCACCCAGCGGCCGGTCGCTTCATCGTGGCCTTCGGCCGGCTTGATCTCGATATTCATCCAGATCTTGTGCTCTTTGCAGTAGTCGACCCATTCAAGGAACAATGGCACCGGCTCGCCGCGGAATTCAGGACCGAACCACCGGCCCGCATCCATCTTCGCCAGTTCCGCCGCCGTGAAGTTGGGCACATAGTCATCGCCATACACTGTGCGGCCGAAATGCGGGTCGTGCATCACTACACCGATGCCGTCGGACGACAGCATGACGTCGAATTCCACCGCGCGGAAACCATAAGCCAAACCGGCGCGCAGGCCGGCGATTGTATTTTCCGGAGCCAGCGTGCCGCCTCCGCGATGCGCAACGATTTTTGGGTAGGGCCACATAGGATTAAGACACTAACACGGTTGGATGCGTTAAGCTAACGCTCCCTGAAAACAGTAGGAAGAAGACAACATGACTCCGAAGGCCCTTGGACACATTCGCGTACTGGACTTGAGCCGCGTGCTGGCCGGCCCATGGTGCTCGCAGAACCTCGCCGACCTTGGCGCGGACGTGATCAAGATCGAACGTCCTGGCGCGGGCGACGATACGCGCGCCTGGGGTCCGCCATACGCCAAGGATGCCACCGGCGCCGACACCACGGAGGCTGCCTACTACCTGTCCGCCAACCGCGGCAAACGCTCGGTGACCTGCGACATCTCCAAGCCGGAGGGGCAGGCGCTGATCCGCGAACTGGCGAAACACGCCGACGTGGTACTGGAAAATTACAAGGTCGGCCAGTTGAAAAAGTATGGCCTGGACTATGAATCGCTGAAGGCAGTCAAGCCAGACCTGGTGTACTGCTCCGTGACCGGCTTCGGCCAGGACGGCCCCTATGCGCACCGCGCCGGCTATGACTTCCTGATCCAGGGCATGGGCGGCTTGATGTCCGTGACAGGCGAGCGTGACGACCTGCCAGGTGGCGGTCCGCAAAAAGCGGGCGTCGCACTGACCGACCTGATGACAGGCATGTACTCCACCATCGCCATCCTGGCGGCGTTGACCCACCGCGACCGCACCGGCGAAGGGCAGTACATCGACATGGCGCTACTGGACGTGCAGGTCGCGATGCTGGCCAATATGGGTTCCAACTACCTGAATAGCGGCAAGGCGCCCAAGCGTTGGGGCAACGCGCACGCCAATATCGTGCCGTACCAGACCTTCGCCTGCGCCGACGGCTACATCATCGTCGCCACCGGCAACGACGGCCAATACCAGAAGTTCGTCGAAGTCGGCGGCCGCGCCGACCTGGCTTTCCACGAAAGCTACGCCACCAATCCCTTGCGCGTAAAGAACCGCGACGAGCTGGTACCGATCCTGGCTGAGATGGTGAAGGCACAGCCGCGCGACTGGTGGATCGAACAACTGGAAGCGGTTGGCGTACCATGCGGCCCAATCAACGACCTGCATGATGTATTCAAGAACCCGCAAGTGCAAGCACGCGGCATGATGATCGAAACCGACCATCCAACCGCCGGCAAAGTAAAACTGGTGCGCAACCCGATGCGCCTGAGCGCCAGCCCGGCCGAGACCGACATGGCCCCGCCCCTGCTTGGCCAGCACACCGACGAAGTGCTGCGCGAAGTCCTCGGCCGCAGCGAAGAAGACATCGCCACCCTCCGCAGCAAAGGCATCCTGTAAACATCGATACGGCCGAGCCCGTGTCCCACCTTGGGGTCACACCCGTTTTGAGACACGGACTCTTCCTTAACAAGGCAGAGCTCGTGTCCCATTTCGGGTGTGACCCCATGGTGGGACACGGGCTCAACTGGCTACTTGTTTAATGCAGGTGTTGCTTGAAGTCGAATAGCTCGCGGTGCATGAAGTTGACTGCGGCTTTCATCTCGGGCGTCACTTGGATGCGCTCGCTGGCGCACACGCGGCGGGCTCGGGCGCCAAGCATTTCCATGTCGTCTACCAACTTGGGGACGTTGGCGTAGTCTTCGCTGACCAGCATTTCACTGATGTCGTCGGAGCGCCGGTCCAGCTTCTGGATCGTGTCGCGCAGCTCGCCTGTCAGGTGGCGCTCGGCCGATAACGCTTGCGCGGCCTGGCTGACTGCCATTTGGATGTTGCTGAGCCTGATACGGATTTCGCGATCGTGCATCATGATGATCTCCTCGCTCAAAACGGCACCCAGCGTGCCGGTCGGACTTGGAGATCATTGGCACTCGGCGGTTCAATCACCCTGCCTCAGCTTTGATCTGGCTCAACCTTGGTGCAATCGGCGTCAACCGGCGCAAGTGGATTGCAATCGCGATGGCTCCAACCAGGCAAGCGCCCAGAAGCCCGACCACGCCTGCCCAACCTGCCCTGCCCCATAAAACCCCGGCAGCCCAACCAACCACGCTGGAACCGAGGTAATAGAAGAACAGGTAGAGCGCCGAGGCCAGTGCCGCCCCGCGCGCGCGCCGGCCAACCCAGCTGCTGGTCATCGAGTGCGATGCGAAAAAGGCGAAGGTGAACAGGGCCAGTCCGCCCACAACCAGTGGCAGCCAGTTCGACAAGGTCAGAACAATACCTGCCAGCATCAGGCTCAGCACCAAATACAGCACGCCTTTGCGGCCATAACGGTCAGCCAGCTTGCCGGCCCAGACCGAACTGAAAATCCCCAGCAGGTACAGCAACGAGATCCCGCCAACCACACCCTGGCGCAGTTCGAATGGCGCAGCCAGCAGGCGGTAGCTGATGTAGTTGTAGGCGCTGACCATGCAGCCCATTAACAGGAAAGCCAACGCGAACAGCCATGGCAGGCCGTCGTCGCTCAGGTGCCGGCGCGCCTGTCCGGGCAGCGCGCGCCAACCTCCGGTCGCGGGGCGGAACCGGCGCGATGCCGGCAGGCTGCGCCAGAACTCGGCAGCCGCCAGCACGCCGGCCACGCCCATCGCCACCAGGGCGACGCGCCAGGAGAAAAAGTCGCTCAGCACGGAAGTCACCATGCGCCCGACCATGCCGCCGAACGCGCTGCCGCTGATATAGAGGCCCATCGACAGGCCCAGTGATTCGGGCTCGATTTCCTCGGCGAGGTAGGCCATGGCGACTGCCGGCATGCCGCCCAGTGCAACACCAAGCAGCACGCGGGCGGCGAGCAATTGGCCGTAGCCGCCGGCCAGTGCGCATAGCAGCGTCATGACGGCGGAGATGGCCAGCGCGCCCACCATCAAGGGCTTGCGTCCGCAGCGGTCGGAGATGGCACTCGACGCGACCAGCGAAACCGCCATCGCCGCCGTCGCCAGCGACAACGACAAGCTGCTCTGCGCCGGGGTCAGCGCAAATTCGTGGGACAGCAGCGGCATCAGGGGTTGCACGCAGTACAGCAGTGCGAAGCAGGAGAAGCCGCCGAAGAACATGGCGCGGTTGGTGGGGTGGCTGAGGGCTTTCATCGTGAATTGATCTTAGGATTGCCCTGTATTACTGTCCAATATATATTTAAGGCGTTATTAATCGCTTTTAAATATTATGGAATTGCGTCACCTGCGCTATTTCGTGGCCGTGGCCGAGGAGCTCAGTTTCACCCGCGCGGCGGAACGGCTGCATATCGGCCAGCCGCCCCTTTCCCAGCAGATCCAGGCGCTCGAGGCCGAAGTGGGTGCGCGCCTGTTCGACCGCAGCAAGCGCTGGGTGCGCTTGACCGAGGCTGGCAAGCTGTTTCTCGAAGACGCGCGGGCCATCCTGGCCCAGTCCGAGCGGGCGGCCGAAAGGGCGCGCCGGGCGCAGCGTGGCCAGGCGGGCGAACTGCGCGTGGGCTTTACGTTTTCCACGCCCTTTACGCCGCTGTTCGCGCGCACCATCCGGCGCTACCGCCAGCTGTATCCTGATGTTGCGCTCACCTTGCATGAGATGACGACGCTGCACCAGATCGACGCCCTGGAGGCGCGCAAGATAGATCTTGGTTTTGTGCGCCCGCCGGAGGTGGCTTTGCCGGAGCAGCTGGTGCTGACGACGCTGCGCCGGGATGCGCTGCTGCTGGTGCTTGCCGGCGATTCACCGCTGGCGCGCAAACGCAAGATCAAGGTGGCTGACCTGGCGGAACTTCCGTGGGTGATGTATCCGAAGGAGTCTGGCGTGGGGATTAATCACGCTATCCTGGGCATGTGCCGGGCGGCGGGCTTTGTGCCGCAGGTGGCGATGGAGGCGGGTGAGGCGGCAACCATTATCGGCTTGGTTGCGGCGGGGATCGGGGTGTCGGTGCTGCCGTCGCCGTTCCAGTCGATGCATTTGGAGGGCGTGGTGTTTCGCCAGCTGGATGACGCGGGGGCGGTCACTTCGCTGCAATTGGCGCAGCGGCGGGCCGATGGCGGGGCGCTGGTGGAGGCGTTTGTGCGGGTGGCGCTTGAAGAGAACCGGTAAACCGGCCGGATGGCCATCCGGCCGGCTGCTCGGCAGCCAACGGTTTTAGTCGTAGTCTGCGTCGAGCTCGGAGCCGGCGTAGTTTTCCAGCTCAGTCCAGAGGGTCTTCATCGCGAAGCGTCCCGGCAGTTTTTGCAGCACGGTGCAGGTGCGGCGATACAGGTCGATGCGGTTCAGCAGCACGGGACGATGCTGCTCCGGCACCGCTGCGACCAGCGCTTCCCAGCCTGCCTCGTAATCCGGCTTGGCCTTGCGCACAGCCTTCACGAAGCGTTCGAATTCCTTCTGGCCGGTGCGGGCGACGATGCGGCCGCCGCCTTCCACCGCGAAGATGATCGCCAGCGCGATCACGCCTTCCGCGTTCAGGTCGGGGTCCTTGATGGCACCGTCCAGGTTATGGCGGCGCAGCCAGTTCGCCAGCCGCACCACGGCCTGCACTTCCTGGCGCTGCTTGAACTGGGCCTGGTATTTGGATGGACCATCCCAGTTGGCGCCCGGTTCGGTGAAGCAGATGTCGAAGAACAGGTCGCGCAGGCGGCGCTGTGCGTACATCGGGTCGTTGTCGTACTCACCGATCAGCGTATCTTCCGGCATCGCAGCCAGGTCCTTCAGTTGGAGGAAGCCGGCCTGGAAGGCCAGCTCGGCGCCCTGCTCCACCAGGAAATCCAGCGCCAGCTCGTCGGAATCGACGGTCAGCAACTGCTCCAGGCCGAGCGACACGCCGCCGACAGTCAGGTTGACCGCCTTCTGGATGCCTTCCGCCGTGCGGTTGTTGGTGAACTTGTCCGCCACCATGGCCGTGATGCCGCTCAATTCCTCGGCCAGGATGACGGCCGCATCTTCGCGGTCGTCGCCTGGCAGCAGTTTGATGGCGCGGGTCAGTCGCGGCAGGCTTTCTTTGACCAGTGCGGGCAGCATCAGCCGAAGATCCCGGTACCGATCGAGCGGCGTGCGCGTTCGCGGCCGGTGCCACTGCGGGTGGTCGGCACTTGCTTGCGCAGGCGGTACAGCAATTCCTTGGTGGAGCGCTGCAGATGCTCCGGTTCTTCGTCCGGATCGTCGCTGAACTCCGCATCGGCCAGGTCGGCGCTATGGCGGAATTCCGGGAACAGTTCGAACAGCGCGCGGTCCCAGCCATCTTCATTGGCTTGCGCCAGCGCCACGGCGACCGGCACGATGTCGTTGTCCGACGCGGTCTGGCCCGTCAGGTAGGCGCCCTTCGAAATCACTTCGCCTGCCACTTCCAGCACCTCTTTCGGCGCCAGCGAGAACAGGATCGCGAATGCGGTGCAGCCCCAATCGGTGGCCGAAGCCTCCCTCAGCAGCTCGACGCGGCGCTCTTCGTCTTCGGTGCCGAAAACCACGCCGTGGATATGCGCGAACAGCGATTCGGCGATGCGCTCGGGATCGTCTTCGATCATGTCGTCCGGCCAGGTGGCAGCCAGGTAAGCCAGGCTTTCGGCCCACTGCTTCGGCGGCACCAGCAGGGTCGCCAGCGACATCTTGCCGCCGTCGAAACCGGACATGTGCAGCGCCGTCACGTGCGGCGGCAACTCCTGCAGCACTTCGACCACGGCCAGGTCGCCGTGGGTGTCCGCTGCTTCGGCAAAGGCGCGTTCGGCGTGCTCCAGGGAGCCCGCCAGAACGAGTTCGGTGACCTGCTTGCGAATGGCTGGCAGATTCTTGTCGGTCATGCTCAATCCTCCTGCTGGTCAAAGATGCCGGTGAAGTCGTCGGTGGCGACATCATCCGCGTAATCGTCTTCATCATCGCCCTCGTCGCCCTCAGCCAGGCGGTCGAGCGAAGTGTCCTCGTCGTCCCACATGCGCGGATGCTTGTGCAGCAGCGCGGTGATGATGGCCTGGCGCGCCAGGTCCGGGTGGTTCTCTTCCAGCGCTTCCAGCAAGCCTTGCGCTTTCGGGCAGGTAGCGGCGCCGAACACGCGGGCCGGGTCGCCGTATTCGAAGTCTTCGGCGTCGGCAAAAGCCGCCTTCGGGTCGTGGAATTCAATCACGTCCACCAGGGCGAAAGCCATCATGTTCAAATCGTCGATGCCGCCGCCGTTCAGGTATTCGGTGCGCAGGGCTTCGACCATCTTCTTGTAGTTCTTGTGGTCGGGCGGATCGCCGAGGATGCCCTCGATCTGCCCTTCCAGCTCGCGCGCCTGGTAGGCGAACTCTGGGTGTACTTTTCTCATTTGCTGCAGTCTTTCTGTTGATTCAGGCGGCGGGAATCGTCACGCCGTTGACGCTGAAAACGGAACGCCACTGTTGGTAGGCTTCCGCTTCCGGGTCGATGATGATGCGGTGGTGCACACTCTGGTTGTATTCTTCCCGTTTCTCAGGGTCGGACAACACTTCGTAAGCTTTGACGATGGCCTTGAAGCGGGCGTCGGCGCCCGGTTCCTGGTTGCGGTCCGGATGGAAACGCATGGCCAGGGAACGATAGACCTTCTTGATTTCCTCGTCAGAGGCATTAGGCGCGACACCGAGCACATTGTATAAGTTTTCCATAAAGCAACTCCGGGCCGGTTTTTAAACGCGTAAGGACGAATTATCCTATAAAATGCCCTGTTTACGCTGAATATCACCCTAAAACCGGCAAACCAGGCTCTGACTCTAGGAGTCGGGCCCTGGTTTACCGGTTTTAAACCACTAACATACATGAGCAACGACAAAAAAACTGCCGCCCCGGCCCCAGCGCCGAATTTCCTGCGCAATATCGTTGAAGCCGACCTGGCCTCCGGCGCGCATACCCGCGAAGGCTTGCCGCCGGTCATTACCCGCTTCCCGCCGGAGCCCAACGGCTACCTGCACGTCGGCCACGCCAAATCCATCTACACCAATTTCGGCCTGGCGCGCGATTTCGGCGGCCGTTGCCACCTGCGCTTCGACGATACCAATCCTGAAAAAGAAGAACAGGAATACGTCGACTCCATCATCGACAGCGTGCGCTGGCTCGGTTTCGACTGGAACTACAAAGGCCCGGTAGGCGCCGGCGATCACCTGTATTACGCCTCCGACTACTTCGACAAGCTGTATGAAATGGCCGAATACCTGATCAAGGCCGGCAAGGCCTACGTCGATAGCCAGAGCGCGGAGGAGATGAAGAACACCCGCGGCGGCTTCGGCGTCGCCGGCACCAATTCGCCGTTCCGCAACCGCTCGGTGGAAGAAAACCTGCAGCTGTTCCGCGACATGAAGGCGGGCAAATACAAGGATGGTGAGCACGCACTGCGCGCCAAGATCAGCGAAGACGCCATGTCCTCGCCCAACATGAACATGCGCGACCCGGCGATCTACCGTATCCGCCACGCCCATCACCACCGCACGGGCGACGACTGGTGCATCTACCCGATGTACGACTACACGCACCCGATCTCGGACGCGCTGGAAAACATCACCCATTCGATCTGCACCCTGGAATTCCAGGACCACCGCCCATTCTACGACTGGCTGCTGGAAACCCTGTCCGAAGGCGGCTTCTTCGCCAAGCCGGTGCCGCACCAGTACGAATTCGCGCGCCTGAACCTGACCTATATCGTCACCTCCAAGCGCAAGCTGCGCCAGATGGTGGAAGAAGGCATCGTGGACGGCTGGGATGACCCGCGCCTGCCAACCATGGCCGGCATGCGCCGCCGCGGCTTCACCCCGGAAGGTATCCAGTTGATGTGCGAACGCACCGGCGTGACCAAGTCCGACGGCTGGATCGACTTCGGCGTGCTGGAAGGCGCCGTGCGCGAAGACCTGGACCCGAAAGCACCGCGCGCCATCGCTGTGCTGCGTCCACTGAAGCTGATCGTCGAGAACTTCCCGGAAGGCCAGTCGGTCGAGTGCACTTCGCCGGTCCACCCGCACCACCCGGAACTGGGCCATCGCACCTTCCCATTCACCCGCGAACTGTGGATCGAGGAAGAGGACTTCATGGAAGTGCCGACCAAGGGCTACTTCCGCTTCACCCCTCCGGTCGGCGACCAGCCCGGCGCCCGCGTGCGCCTGAAATACGGCTTCGTGGCCGAATGCACCGGCTTCGACAAGGATGAAAACGGCAAGGTCACCGCGGTGCGCGTGAAGTACTTCGAAGATTCCAAGTCCGGCACCCCGGGCGCCGACACCTATAAGGTGAAGGGCAATATCACCTGGGTCAGCGTCGACGCGGCCCTGGAAGCGGAAGTGCGCCTGTATGATCGCCTGTTCACCGAAGAGAAGCCGGATGCCGGCGGCAAGGACTTCAAGGAATTCCTGAACCCGAAAGCATTGGAAATCGTGAAAGCCTACCTGGAGCCGGGCCTGAAGGATGCCGCCGCCGAGCAGCGCTACCAGTTTGAACGCCATGGCTATTTCGTGGCGGACCGTGTGCTGTCGCACCCTGGCAAACCGGTGTTCAACCGCATCGTCACACTGAAAGACAGCTGGTCAAAATAACTGACCCGAACTGTGACAAAAAAGCCGCCTTCGGGCGGTTTTTTATTGTTAGTTTGATTTCAATCAAAGTGGCGTTTTTGCAACTTGACCTTGAAGCATGGAAATTCTTATAGTCGGTCAATGACACGCCTACAGCTCAGCCTGTTCTCCCCTTCCAAGCCCTTGTGGTGGCTGGGGATTGCGTTGTCGCTAGGCGTCGGTTTGGGGCTGTATACAGTCGCCACGCGCTCCGTCGAAAGTGAAGCCCGTGCACGCTTCCATAACCAGGCCCGCAACACGCAGTTCAATATCAATGCCAGCATCAAGGCCTACACTGATGTTTTGCGCGCCGCCGCCAGCTACTTCCAGGCGGGCGGGGAAGTCACCCGGGAAACCTTTCACCGCTACGTGCAAGGCCTGGACCTCCAGCACAACTACCCGGCCATCGACAATATCAACTTCGCCGAGTATTACACCGATGCCAAGCGTCCGGCAGCGGAAGCCCGCCAGCGCCAGCTCAGCGACACCCTATACCCCGCCTATCAAGTCCACCCGGCGGGTAAGCGCGCCGAATATGCGGTACTGACCCTGATCGAGCCGCTGGAGGGCTTTGGCGACCGCTATGGCCTCGATATCGCGGCCCGTCCCGGCGTGGCGCAGGCGCTGTTCACAGCGCGCGACCAGGGCGCCATGAGCAGCTCCGGCCAGCCCATCCCGTTGCGCAGCGCCCCAAGCCACGTCGGCATGGCGGTGCGCATTCCGATTTACCGCAACAACATGCCGATTACCACCATTGCGGAACGGCGAGAAGCCTGCATTGGTTCGGTGGGCCTGGGGTTCAGCGTGCCACGCCTGGTTGGCGCGGCACTGGGCGAAATGCCGGTCCGAGCGGTGCGCGTGACCCTGCGCGGCAGCAGCGGCATCGGCAAGCCGCCTAACCTGCTGTTTGACAGCCAACCCACCATGCCGGGCGCGGACAGCGACCATTTCGTCACCGAATTGCCGGTACAGTTCCATGGCCGCACCTGGCATGCCCAGTTCAGCGTACCGAAGCGCGCACTGTTCTCGAACTTCGACCAGTTCCTGCCCGCGCTGGCGGGCAGCATGGGATTCGGTGCGAGCGTACTGATTTATGCGCTATTCGTCACACTGGCCTCTTCGCGCCGCCGCGCCGTGAAGCTGGCGCGCGCCATGACGCGCGAATTGCGCGACAGCCAGGCGCGCCTGCAACTGTCGCATCACCGGCTGCGCCGCCTGGCCGCGCACGCGGACCACATCAAGGAAGAAGAGCGCAAGCGCATCGCGCGCGAGATCCACGATGATCTGGGCCAAAACCTGCTGGCCCTGCGCATTGAAGCCGACATCCTGGCCACGCGCACCGAAAAAACCCACCCGCGGCTGCATGCGCGCGCGCGCGCCACGCTGCACCAGATCGACAACACCATCCGCAGCGTGCGACAGATCATCAACGACTTGCGGCCGAATGTGCTGGACCTCGGCCTGTCGGCGGCTGTTGAATGGCAGATCGCGCAGTTCCGCCTGCGCTCCGGCATCAAGTGCGAATTCGTCGAAGACGCGGTGGCCGACCATGGGGTCGACGATCATTGCGCGACCGCCTTCTTCCGCGTGCTGCAGGAATCGCTCAGCAATATCCACCAGCATGCTTCGGCCACCGTGGTGCGCGTCGAACTGCATCAATCGCATGGCATGCTGCGCATGACCATCAGCGACAACGGCATCGGTATCAATACAGCCTGCCGCCATAAGGCCGGCTCTTTCGGCCTGGTCGGCATCGAGGAACGCATCAGCCTGCTTGGCGGGAACTGTTCGATCAACAGCCTCCCGCACGGCGGCACCACGGTCAGCATTGCAGTGCCGGTTGGCTACCGGGTGGCCCCTGCCGACGATCTGCGCCTCAGCGCTTAGGCATTTTTACCACGCGGTAGGAGTTTACCTGCCGTTGTTGATCCAAATCAAACTCCCTTTCCATAGCTCAGCAAAAATGCATTTGTAACATTTGATGGCGCGACAAGCTATTGATTTGCAAGGATGTTGCCGTGTGTTGTTTATGCCGCGTACCCTTAAATTGTTACTTGCATTGCCTGGGGCTATGTCTATACTTGAGCTAGTTGATCTACATCAACATCTGTGTTCCCAACTCCGAGCACACCAGATGCCTGGCACCACAGCACCAGCCCCCTAGAACGGCGTCTTCTCTCTCTCAGTCTTACATTCGCTCACTTTTAAAGGGATTGTCACTCATGATTTCTGCTGAAAGCTTCAAGGCTATTGCCGACCTCGACCTGGAACCAATCAAGGTGAAACTGATGCACGTGGAATCTGGCGAAGGCTGGTCGCTGGAACGGGTCAATGCTGTCGAATTCGAATACCGCCGCTTCCTGTACCTGATGAAAACGTTCCCTAACGAGCAGACTGCTCCGCTGATGGACGTGGACATCTTCTGGCACTACCACATCCTCGATACGATGAAATACTTCATCGACTGCGAGAACGTGTTCGGCTACTACCTGCACCACTTCCCATACATCGGCCTGCGCGGCGAAGATGATGAAGAGGCGCATGAGCGCGTGGGTAATCGCATGAAGGAACTGTATGAAGAAACCTTCGGCGAAGATTACTTCCGTAGCGCGGTTGCTTACTCGGGCCGCGTTGCCGCCGAGGTTGCTGCAGACACTACCCAGGTAGCTTATTCGGGCCGCGTTGCCGACGAAGCCGGCCAGCAGGTAGCGTACTCCGGTCGCGTTGCTGCCGAAGCTGGTGCACAAGTTGCATACTCGGGCCGCGTCGCCGCCGAAGCTTCGCCACAAGTCGCCTACTCCGGCCGCGTCGCAGCTGAAGCCGGACCACAGGTAGCCTACTCGGGCCGTGTCGCTGCCGAGGCCGCGCCGCAGGTCGCCTACTCCGGCCGTGTCGCTGCGGAAGCCGCGCCGCAAGTGGCTTACTCGGGCCGTGTCGCCGCCGAAGCCGCACCAAAGGTTGCGTACTCGGGCCGCGTTGCGGTGGAGGCTGCACCGCAAGTGGCTTACTCGGGCCGCGTCGCCGCCGAAGCCGCACCAAAGGTTGCATACTCGGGCCGCGTCGCTGCCGAAGCCGCTCCGCAAGTCGCCTACTCCGGCCGTGTCGCGGTTGCCTACTCGGGCCGTGTGGCGTCGAACGCTTCGCCGCAGGTCGCCTACTCCGGTCGCGTAGCCGCTGAAGCCTCGCCTCAAGTAGCTTACTCCGGCCGCGTGGCAGCCGAAGCAAAGACTGCGTACTCGGGTCGTGTGGCGGCAGAAGCGCAAACCGCTTACTCCGGCCGCGTCGCCGCTGAAACGCAAACCGCTTACTCCGGTCGCGTTGCAGCCGGCGCCCAGACTGCCTACTCCGGCCGCGTCAGCGCCGAAGCCCAGGCGGCATCGCAATCGTTGTTCTACACCGCCCGTCCGCGCCTGGCTTCTGCCTGAGCCTGAACCGAGCGCCCAAGTAAAAACGGCCGCCACCTGCTAGCAGGTGCGGCCGTTTTTTTACGTCCGAACGAAGGCTTAGTGCGCCATCAGGTCGCGCAGTTCACGGATGCTGAAATCGCTGATTTCATGCATGCGGATCAGGATGGTCGCGCCGATGGGCAAGGTGTTGTGACGGATCTTGCTGATCACAGGTGGCGCAACTTCCAGCGCGCGGGACAGGGCCGCGTCATTTTTCAGTTGCAGCTTTTCGATGATGGCGTCCAGGACGCGGTTCGGATTGTAAGACGACGATGCAGTAATTTCTTTCAGAGAGCTCATGACTAGTACTTTTTCAATGTGTTGCGCGGTCGCAACAAAATTATTGGCGGAATTTTCGACAAAGAGCGCCAGAAAAAGCCGTTATTGACGCAATTTTCGGCACACGGACGGTATCATACACCGTTTAATTGCCGTTCGCTTAACGCCGTGAGATTTTGATAGATTCTAGCGCGTAAAGCTGTGCTAGGAATTCATATAGTTTAACAAAAAGACTACTTATGGTCTTTTGTTGCTAAAGTAAATGGCAGGCAGAACCAGGCGAACGTGATCCAAACCAGGGCGGGAGGCAGGTACATCAGCGCCGCAGGCATTGGAGTGTACTCCGAACGCCAGTCCAGGCGGCGCCTGATTTCCTCAGGTGAAGGCGGGGGTAAGTGGGCGTGGCCGCGCTGGGCCAGGTAAACACGGACTTGCTCCTTGGTGGGATGGCTGTACATGGCGCCCTCCTTGGCAGACATTGGCACAAGTAGCGCCGGCAGCATCACGGGCGCCTGATGCATTTCAAGGCGGCTGCAACATCCGGATAATGCAGCCGTACCTGCAACTCCGCCTTCAAGCGCCGGTTCGCCAGCCTGCGCGACTCCGACATGAAGGACAACAAAGTTGGCGCCACAGCCTGCGCCAATGCTGCGCGATCCAGGCGAGGGGGGCGCGGCAGGCCGAAATGATCGGCCACCATGTCGAAATAGTCCCCCATTTTAAGTTCCGTGTCATCCACTGCGTGATACACACGGTTACAAATTCCTTTGCGCAAGGCCGCCAAAACAACACGCGCCAGATCATCGGCATGGATATGGTTGGTGAAAACATCATCTTCCGCACGCAGGGCAGGCGTGCCCTGCTCCAGCCGCTTGAGCGGCAGGCGGTCTTGCGCATAGATACCGGGCACGCGCAGGATGGACAGCCGCCCCTGCGCGCGGCGCGCCCACGCCCGCAATACCTGCTCCGCGTCGACCCGCCGCAAGGCCCTGGCATTGCGCGGCGCGACGGGCTGGGTTTCGTCGGCCCACCGCCCGCCCAGGTCGCCATACACGCCGGTGGTGCTCACATAAACCACTTGCGCCCGGTCAGGTAAAATGGCGGTCACATTGCGGGTGCGCCGATCCAGCACACCCTCGCCCGGCGGTGGAGCCAGGTGCACGATCTGGTGCGCCAGCCCGGCCAGGCGACGCAAAGACTCGGGCTGGTCCAGGTCGGCCAGCAGCGGCACGGCGCCCGCCGCACGCAATTCGGCAAAGCGCTCGCGCTGGCTGGTCACGGCAAATACGCGGTAATGCGCGCGCACCAACGGCAGCAAACGCATGCCGACATCGCCGCAACCAATGACCAGCAGGCGCGGCTTGTTGAATTTTTTACTGATTTCCATATTTAAGATTGTATGTCTTTCCAAATTACTGTTCAGCCTAGCGGCCACCAATTCATCTGCGAAGACGACGAAACCGTGCTGGCCGCAGCCATGCGCGCCGGTGTCGGCCTGCCATATGGCTGCAAGAATGGCGCCTGCAGCTCCTGCAAAGGCAAGGTGGTGTCGGGCTCCGTCAGCCACAAGGCGCATCAGCGCCGCGCCTTGAGCGAGGAAGAAGAAGCCGCCGGCATGTCCCTGTTCTGCTGCGCGATTCCGCATTCCGACCTGGTGCTGCAAGCGCGCGAAGTAGTGGGCAGCGGCGAATTCCCGATCAAGAAAATGCCGACCCGCGTCAATTCGCTGGAAAAGATGGCGCCGGACGTGATCGTGCTGACGCTGCAACTGCCGGCCAACGAAACCTTCCAGTACAAGGCCGGACAATACATCGAGTTCCTGCTGCGCGACGGCAAGCGCCGCGCCTACTCGATTGCCACCGCACCGGAAGGCGGCGCGATCACCCTGCACATCCGCCACATGCCGGGCGGCCTGTTCACCGACCAGGTGTTCAGCACCATGAAGGAACGCGACATCCTGCGCTTCGAAGGCCCGCTGGGCACGTTCTTCGTGCGCGACGATTCCGACAAGCCGATGGTGCTGCTGGCATCCGGCACCGGCTTCGCGCCGATCAAGGCGATTGTCGAACACGAACGCGCCAGCGGCTCGAAACGCCCGATGACGTTGTATTGGGGCGGTCGCCGCCCGCAAGACCTGTACATGGACGCGCTGTGCCGCCAGTGGGCGCAAGAACTGCCGAACTTCACATACGTGCCGGTGGTTTCCGACGCCCTGCCGGAAGAAAACTGGCGCGGCCGCACGGGATTCGTCCACCAGGCCGTGGTCGACGACCTGCCGGACATGTCGGGCTACCAGGTCTACGCCTGCGGCGCCCCGATCGTGGTCGAATCGGCCAAACGCGATTTCGTCAAGGAATGCAAGCTGCCGGAAGAAGAGTTCTTCGCAGACGCCTTCACTTCCGAAGCGGACCTCCAGCAACCTTAAGTCATCCCCCGCGCCGCGTGCCGTGGGGCGCGCAGCGCTCCACGGCCCTCCCAAGCACGCAAACGTATGGCATCCAACGGCTTCTCCGTCCTCCGTCACCGCAACTTCGCTTTCTACCTGTCAGCCCGCCTGCTCGGCACCATCGCCGTGCAAATGCAGAACGTCGCCATCGGCTGGCAAGTCTATGCGCAGACCAAGAACCTGTATTACCTCGGCATGATCGGACTGGCGCAATTCGCGCCCTTCCTGTTGCTGATCCTGTACGCCGGCCACGCCGCCGACCGCTACAACCGCCGCAACATCATCGCCACCTGCCTCGGCGCGCAACTGGTGTGCGGGCTGGCGCTGCTTGGCTACACGCACAGTGGTTTCAGCGCCGTATGGCCGATCTTCGCCGTGCTGGTGCTGTATGGTAGCGCTCGCGCTTTCATGAGTCCCGCCACGCAAGCGGTACTGGTGAACATGGTGCCCACCGAAGATTTCAGCCGCGCCGTGGCCCTCTCCAGCTCCACGTTCCAGGTCGCCGTGATTCTCGGCCCGACCTTGGGCGGCCTGCTCTACATCTACGGCCCCGCCACCGTGTACGCCGTCACCTCCCTCATGCTGCTGTCGGCCGTGGTGCTGATGACGCTCACGCGACCTGCCCCGCAAGCGACGCGCAAGGAGCCGGCCACTTGGCACAGCGTACTGGAAGGCTTGCGCTTCGTCTGGTCGCGGCCCATCATGCTGGGCGCGATTTCGCTCGACCTGTTCGCCGTGCTGTTCGGCGGCGTGACCGCGCTGCTGCCCGCGCTGGCACACGACGTGCTGCACGTCGGCCCCACCGGATTGGGCCTGCTGCGCACCGCGCCTGGCGCCGGCGCCGCGATCACCTCCATTGCGTTGGCGTTCTGGCCGATCACCCGCCGCGTCGGCGCCTGGATGTTCGGCGGCGTCGCGGTCTTCGGCGTTTGCACCGTCATCGTGGGCTTCACCGACAGCTTTGTCATTGCGTTGGCATGCCTGCTGGTGCTCGGCGCAGGCGACATGATCAGCGTGTATGTGCGCCACCTGCTGGTGCAATTTGAAACGCCCGATGAAATCCGCGGCCGCGTCAGCGCCGTGAATGCCGTCTTCATCGGCGCCTCCAACGAACTCGGTGAATTCGAATCCGGCGTTACCGCTGGTTGGCTGGGCCTTACGCGCGCCGTGATCTTCGGCGGCGTCGCCACGCTCGCAGTGACGGGCATCTGGGCCTGGCGCTTCCCTATCCTGTCGCGCATGGACCGCTTCCCACACCACGGCAAGTAGTAAGATTGGCGGCATGAGCTACCACATCGTCCGCAGCCGTCCCCACTTGAGCGCCGCCATCGTGGCCGGCGCGCTAGCCGGCATGGTCCTTCCTTCACACTGGAAGCCGCTGGTGCGCATGCTGTCCGCATGGGACATTGCCGTCTGGATGTACCTGATCACCGTGGGCTGGATGATGATGCGCGCCGACCACCGCGAAGTGAAACGCATCGCCGCCAAGCAGGACGAACGCGCTGCGACCATCCTCGCCAGCCTGGTGGTTGCCACGGTCGCCAGCATGATCGCCATCAGCAGCGAACTGGCCAGCCTGCGCGACATGCCCGCCAGCGAACGCGGGCTGCATTATGCCTTCGTGGTGGCGACGCTGGTGGGCTCCTGGTTCTTGGTCGGCACGCTGTTCTGCTTCCATTACGCGCACCTGTACTACAACGCGCGCGGCCACCAGCGCCCGCTGTCCTTCCCCGGCGGCGAGACCCAGCCGGATTACTGGGACTTCCTCTATTTCTCGTTCACGATTGCGGTTGCCGCCCAGACTTCGGACGTGTCGGTGCAATCGCCCACCATGCGCAAGCTTGTGCTCGGCCAGTCTGTGCTGAGCTTCTTCTTCAATCTTCTTATCCTGGGTTTATTTGTGAATATGGCGGCTTCGCTATTAAATTCCTGAACGATCGGCGAGGAGACTCCGTTATGAGCAAACCAAAACAGCATCGCAAGAAGCCACGCGGCCTAACGGGTCCAATCAAATTCGCGGATGGCAGAGTCGAACGTGAATTCGTGCAGTTTCCAGATTCGAAGCCTGAGATTGAAGCGCTGATTGCCAAACTGTTTTGCACGGAGAGCCCCAGTTCCAACGTTCAATTTCGCCGTTATGGATTTCTCGATCATTTGACGCCCATGTCCGAGAACAGCATTGACTTCGTTGTTCAAACGAAGCATGGCGAACGTTGGTTGGAGCTCGCTGAATTTGCACCACTCGATCAGTTTGGCGGAAAGTACGAAGAAGTTCCCAATCAGTGGTCAAGTCAAACTATGAAAGACCTCTTTATTAGACTGGTCAAGCAGAAAAACGCGAAAGAATACGGCGACGGTGTCATTCTACTGATCTATAAGACTCATGACACGCTCTTCGTGCCCCCACCCGTTCAACGCATGATTCGCGCAGAGCTCTCGACCACTCAGATCAATCTGGAATCAATCTATTACCTTTCCCCTCACAGCGGGTCCAGTTCAACAGTCTGGGAGATTTGGCCGGGAAATGCAGACACCATCCAGGAGTCAGGCATAGGGCCGAATGTGTTTGTCGGCCTACCTAAACCTTAGAGCATTGTCTATCACTGAGCCGCTCATAATTAACGCAACTTAAGGATCTCCTCAGCAAAATGGGAGTAAGATGAAATCGCGTGGCAACACGTTTTGGTTAACAAACGGGAGCAGCATATGCAAATCAGTGTGAACACCGACAAAACCATCGAACGTACAGCAGGCCTGGAAGACCATGTGAAGGAAGTGGTCAAGACTGCACTCCACCGGTTCGGCGAGCACATCGGACGCGTCGACGTCCACCTCAGCGAAGGCAATGCAAAGAAATCCTCCGACGGCGATATCCGCTGCATGATCGAGGCGCGCGTCAACGGCTACCAGCCGATTGCCGTCACCGACCACGACGCAACCTTGCACCAATCCATCAACGGCGCAGCAGACAAGCTGCAACGGGCTATCGAAAGCGCATTGGGCCGCCTGAACGATAGCAAACGCCACACCTCGCAGCCCAACTTCGAAGAGGCTGAGGAATAATCCTTAGCCCGCGGCGGCCAGGCCTTTCAGGTATCGGATACCTTGCAAGGCACGGCTGCCGTACCAGGACATCATTTCCCCATCGACCAACTGCACCGGCTTGCCGATCTGGCGCTCCAGCGCGTCCACATGTTCTTCGGTAAAACGGTAAGGCTCGGACGACAGCAGCACCTGGTCCACCTCCTGCACCAGCGCATCGCTCCATTGGAAGCTCGGATAGCGCACATCGCCGATCTGGGGAATCGACCAGCCGATCAATGCCAGCATGCGGGCGATATAAGTGTCGCGCGACACCGTCATCCATGGATCTTTCCAGATGCAGTACAACACGCGCTGCGGACGGCCCGTCCCTACCTGCGCCAACTCGCGTTCAAACTCGCTGCACCACGCGTTTGCGCGTTCCTGCGCGCAGAACACGCCGCCCATCAACTGCACCAGCGCCAGGTTATCGCGCGGCTCGATCGGATGCGTGACCACGATATTCGGCACAAACTCCGCCAGCTTGTCGACGGTAGGTTTTTCATTCTCGTCGATGTTCACCACCAGGTGGGTCGGCGCCAGCTTGCGGATCTTCTCGATGTTGACGTCCTTGGTACCGCCCACCTTCGGGATATCGCGCACCACGTCCGCCGGGTGAATGCAAAAGCCGGTACGGCCCACCAGTTGCTGCGCCAGGCCCAGGTCGCAAAGAAGCTCGGTAATCGAAGGCACCAGCGAAACGATGCGCGCGTTGGAAGCGGCCGCATGTTGCTGGCCAAGGATGTCGGTAAAAGTCATAGGCGATATTGAACCACACTTAGGCTATCATTAACACCTGTTGATACCGTAGTAAGAAAGTTCATCTTGAAACCGATTGGCACCTTCGGCGCATCCGCGTACCAGATCCAGGCCCTGCAACTATTCCGCGGCGCCGACAGCCTGCGCATAGCACCGTTGCTGAAAGACTGCCCGATCGTGCGCGTCGAGCAAGGCGAAGTGCTCGCAGACCCGCAACGCGCCCGCTTGTACATTGTGCTGCGCGGCGCCTTATCGGTAGCGGCGGATATGAGCACCGGCATGTCCGACGGCACCACCATCAGCAAGGTGCTGCCTGGTGAAAGCGTCGGCGAACAGGCCGTGCTCGACGAAGAAGCCAACCAGGCCACGATGACCGCGCTCGAGCAAAGCGAATTGCTGGTGATCGAAGCCGAACTGGCATGGGAACTGATTGACGCCGCCAACGGCGTTGCCCGCAACTTGCTGCGCATGCTGTCGTTCCGCATCCGCGCCGCCAATGCGCAATTGCGGCGCCGGCAAAAGCTTGGCGAGTTCTATCGCCAGCTATCGATGGTGGACGGCCTGACCGGCCTGTACAACCGCGCCTGGCTGAACGACTTCCTGCCGCAACTGGTCGCCAGCGCCCAGGCCACCGGCCAGCCGCTGTCGCTGATCATGCTCGACATCGACCACTTCAAGAAATTCAACGACAGCCACGGCCACCTGCAAGGCGACGAAGCCCTGCGCACCGCCGCCCAAGTGCTGACCGGCGCCCTGCGGCCGACCGACTTCGCGGTTCGCTACGGCGGCGAAGAAATGATGGTGGTCCTGCCCGACACCAAGGTACAAGTGGCCGAAGCGGTCGCCAGCCGCCTGTGCCAGCGCATGCGCGAAGCGGTCGTCCTCAGCGACATGCGCCAGCCCCTGCCCCACATCACCAGCTCCTTCGGCGTCGCCGCCTTAGGCCCGGCCCAAGACGAAACCGCCCTCATCGCCGCCGCCGACGCAGCCCTCTACCGCGCCAAGGAAACCGGCCGCAACCGCGTAGAAGTCGCAAAATGAAAGTCGGGGTCAGCTCTGGCAATCGGACATTTGCCTACGGCAAATGTCCGATTGCCAGAGCTGACCCCGACTTTTTTTATGCTACCTTGCCGCTTTGGGCTTCGTCGGTGCTTGAGGCCTGCCGTTGATTGGACGCAAAAGCATCCAGGCCTTTCTGCACCAGCTCGTAGGTCTTGTCGATATTGGTGGCAATGTCGCCGCCCAGTACCTTCAAGCCTTTCAGGATGTCGCGCGCTTCCTTGAAGCCCTTTTCGATGCCGCCCTTGATCGTGTCCATGAAGCTATTCAAGGCGTCGTCGCCCTCCAGCTCGGAATGCTGTTGCTGGAATGCGCTGAAGAAGGCGGTCGATAGCGATACAATGCGCCCCGCCGTGCCTTCCGGCGAATTGTCCTGGCCGCTGGCGTTCTGGATCGCATCCGGCCCGAAATCGGCCTGAAGCTGCTCGTTGATCGAGGTGATGGCCGATTTGTAGACCAGCGCCAGCGGGTCGTTTTCGGAATTCAGCGACACCGAGGCCGATTCTTGCAGGATCGACACGTTCAGCTGCATCTTGGCGCGGGTGGACGCCGAAATGGCCGTGTCGTTGCTCGCGGTGGCGGGCGTGGCACGGGTATTGACGGAAATGGAATTTGACACAACAGTCCTCCTTGCCTCAGCATTCGATAACGAGAACCAACATTTGCACCATGAGTAACCATACCTTCCTGTGGCATGACTACGAAACCTTCGGCGCCGTGCCACGCCGTGATCGCCCCGCCCAGTTTGCCGCTATCCGTACCGACGCTGAGCTGAACGAAATCGGCGAGCCGATCATGTTGTTCTGCCAACCTGCCAACGATTACCTGCCAGACCCGGTCGCCTGCCTGATTACCGGTATTACCCCGCAGCAAGCTTTGCAGCAGGGTGTGCCGGAGCATCAGTTCGCGGCAACTGTCGAGAAGGCCTTTTCGGAGCCTGGCACCATAGGCGTAGGCTACAACACTATCCGTTTTGACGATGAAGTGACGCGCTTCTTGTTTTGGCGTAACTTGATCGATCCATATGCCCGCGAATGGCAAAACCAGTGCGGGCGCTGGGATTTGCTGGATGTGGTGCGGATGACCTATGCGTTGCGCCCCGAGGGTATTGAGTGGCCTCTTAATGATAGCGGTAAACCGAGCTTCAAGCTTGAGCATTTGACCAAGGCCAACGGCCTGGTGCACGAGGCGGCGCACGATGCGCTGTCGGACGTGCGTGCCACCATCGCCCTGGCCCGCCTGATCCGTCAGAAGCATCCGAAATTGTTCGATTTCTGCCTGGCCCTGCACAAGAAAGACCGCGTCGCCGAGGAGATCGGCCTGCACCTGGCGCGCGAGCTGCGCCAGCCCTTCCTGCACGTGTCGGGCATGTTCCCGGCGGAGCGCGGCTGCCTGGCGCTGGTCTGGCCGCTGGCGCCACATCCGTCCAACAAGAACGAGTTGTTGGTGTGGGATTGCGCGCATGACCCGCAGGAGCTGTTCGCGCTGGATGCGGAGACGATCCGCACCCGCATGTTCACCCGCGCTGACGCCATGCCGGAAGGGATGACGCGCTTGCCGATCAAGAGCATCCACCTGAACAAGTCGCCGATGCTGGTGTCGAACCTGAAGACGCTGCGGCCGGAAATGGCGGAGCGCTGGGGCTTGGACCTGGAGACTGCACGCGGCAATGCGGCGCGCGCGGCGGCGGGGCCGGATATGTCGGCGACCTGGGACCAGGTGTTCTGGCGTCCAGTCGCTGAACCGGCGGACGTGGATGAGGATTTGTACGGCGGCTTTGTCAGCAATGGCGATAAGCGTTTGCTGGAGTCCTTGCGGCGCGAGCATCCGGCCAAGCTGGCGTCGGCGTCGCCGCACTTCCAGGATGACCGCCTGGGTGAGCTGCTGTTCCGCTATCGCGCGCGCAACTTCCCGCAGACGTTGTCAGAGGAGGAGCATGAGCATTGGGAGCAGCATCGCGCGGCGCGCTTGTTTGAGGGCGCCGGCGGGGCACGGACTGTCGATGAGTTGTTCTCGGAGCTGGATCGCCTGGGGGCGGAGACCGATGAGCGGGGGCAGGAGGTGCTGGCTGCCCTGTATGACTACGTGGAGATGATCGCGCCTGAGCGCTACTGAAACCGGTACGGCGGAGTCCGACCCGCGGCTGCCGCGGGCAAGTGTCAGACCCTGTGGGTCTGACACTGGTTCACCGGTTTTATGCCCGGTAAGTATTGATGGCGTCGCGCGTCTCCTGCGCCACGCGGCGTGCCGCGGCGGCGAAATCTTCCCCACCTTGCGGCGTCGCGTACAGGATCGCGCGCGATGAATTGATCATCATGCCAGTGCCGTTGTAGGTACGGCCAGCCTTGACGGTCGCTTCAATGTCCCCGCCCTGCGCACCAATCCCCGGCACCAGCAGCGGCATATCGCCCACGATCCCGCGCACCTGTGCCAGTTCCTCAGGGAAGGTCGCGCCAACCACCAGCGCGCACTGGCCGTTGGCATTCCACTTCTCCGCCACCAGCTTGGCGACGTGCTGGTACAGCGGCTTGCCATCCACTTTCAGGAACTGCAGGTCCGAGCCGCCCGCATTCGACGTGCGGCACAGGATGATCACGCCACGGTCGCTCCATTCCATGTAAGGCTCGACGGAGTCGAAGCCCATATACGGATTCACGGTCACCGCGTCGGCGCCGTAGCGGTCGTAGGCTTCGCGCGCGTACTGCTTGGCGGTGGCGCCGATGTCGCCGCGCTTGGCGTCCAGGATCATCGGGATGTGCGGGTATTTTTCCTTGGCGTAGGCGCAGATTTTTTCAAGCTGGTCTTCCGCACCCAGTGCCGCGAAGTAGGCGATCTGCGGCTTGAACGAGCATGCCAGGTCGGCGGTGGCGTCGATAATCGCGGTACAGAACTGGACAATCCCTTGCGGGTGGTTCTGGAACTGCGCAGGCAGGCGCGCCATGTCCGGGTCCAGGCCAACGCACAGCAGGGAATCGTTGGCTGCCCAGGCAGCGGATAATTTTTCGATAAATGTCACAGCGGGCCTCTTTATTCTTTGCGTTGCAAACCCTACATTATAACGGGGCGCGTGTGTGCACTGCCGCACATGGACGCCGGCCGATTGCGTGTATATTTCGATAATACGTTCCAAGGAGCGAATAATGCGAAACTTTCTGGCAGTGGGTGTGCTGGCAACGGTTCTCTTGTCAGGCTGCGGTTACAACGATTTCCAGGCCAAGGACGAAGCGGTCAAGGCCCAGTGGGGCGAGGTGGTCAACCAGTACCAGCGACGGGCCGACCTGATCCCGAACCTGGTCAATACGGTCAAGGGCTATGCCTCGCATGAGCGCGAAACCCTGGAAGCGGTGACCAAGGCTCGTGCCTCGGCCACCAGCATGCAGGTGACGCCGGAAGTGCTGAATAATCCGGGCGCGCTGCAAAAATTCCAGCAGGCGCAGGGTGAGTTGAGCAGTGCCTTGTCGCGGCTGATGGTGGTGGCCGAAAAATATCCCGACCTGAAGGCCGATGCCAGTTTCCGCGACCTGCAATCGCAGCTCGAAGGCACCGAGAATCGCATCAGCGTGGCGCGCCAGCGCTACATCGCCTCGGTCCAGGACTTCAATATCCTGGCGCGGCGCTTTCCGACCAACCTGACGGCGAAGATGTTCGGCTATGACGTGAAGCCCAGCTTCACTGTCGACAACGAGAAATCCATTTCAACCGCTCCAACGGTGGACTTCAACAAGAAGTGAGGAGTCGCAATGGCGACCACACCACGGCAAACGCGCGGTGGCGGCAAGGCTTCCAGCCGCGATGAGGATCGATTGAGCGATCCGCTGCGCGATCGCGACCTGGCGCGGCGCACTGGCGGGCTGTCGGAAAATGCGCGGCGCTGGAAGATCCTGCCTGGCTCCCCGTGGCTAAGGGTGGTGCTTGGCTTGGCGATCCTCGCCATGCTGGCACTGGTGGTCGCCAGCGCCCGCGCGGCCGACGGCTTCGTGGCCGTGCCGGCGCATGCGGCCCGCGTGACCGACCAGGCGGCAATGCTGACTGCGCAGCAGCGCTCAGCCCTTGATGGCGTGCTTGCCGACTACGAGCGCAAGTCAGGTAGCCAGATTGCCATCCTGCTGGTGCCGTCCACGGCGCCGGAAGCGATCGAGCAGTACAGCATCCGCGTGGCAGATGCGTGGAAACTCGGGCGTAAGGGCGTCGATGATGGTGTGCTGCTGGTGGTGGCCAAGAATAACCCGTCCTCGCTGCGCAGGTTGCGCATCGAGGCTGGCCGCGGCGTCCAGGGCACGCTCACGGATGCCCAGTCGAAACGCGTTTTGCAGGATGTGATTGCGCCGCATTTTCGGCAAGGGGACTTTTATGGCGGGCTGGCGGCGGGCGTCAGTGCGATCGCCACCTTGCTCGATAAGGAGCACTTTCCTGCCACGGCGGGCACACCGGCGAGCGGGGCGGCGGGCGCGCCGGCGGCGGGCAGCGCTGGCGTGGCCGGCATGGCGGAAGCGGCGGGCGCTGGCGCCATCCCTGGCAATGAAGGCTCCGGCACGGCACGCGGCGCAGCGGCCTCCGACACGGCGAATGGCCCCGGCAACGGCGGCGGCTGGTCCGCGGGCTGGCTCGTGCCCTTGCTGCTGTTCGGTGTCTTCGTCATCCTGCCGATGATGCGCGGTGGTTCGCGTCGTGGTTTGCGGCGTGGCGGCTGGGGATCGGATGCGACGGGCGTGCTGCTTGGCGCCGCATTGGGCAACGCCTTGAGTGCCGCAGCCAGTCGCGGCAGCGGCGGAGGAAGCTGGAGCGGCGGCGACTTTGGCGGCGGCGGAGGCTTCAGCGGTGGCGGCGGCAGCTTCGATGGCGGCGGCGCCTCGGGAGACTGGTAATGACAACCCAAGCGACATCCTTCATCGGGCGCTGCCGACGCGCCTGGCGCCATATGGCTAGCGGCACCGGCGCCGGCAAACGCGCCTTCCCACCAGCCACGCTGCAGGCGATCGAACAAGCCATCACACTGGGCGAACAACGCCATCGCGCCGAAGTGCGCCTGATCGTGGAACCGGGCCTGGACGCCCGCTCGGCCTTCAACAACGTCAGCAACCGCCAGCGCGCCCGCGCCCTGTTCGCGCAATACGGCGTCTGGGATACCGAAGAAAACTGCGGCGTCCTGATCTACATCAACCTGGCCGCACGCGAAGTCGACATCGTGGCCGACCGCCATGTCGGCAGGCTGGTCGCCGACACGGAATGGCAAACCATCTGCCGCACCATGACCACCGGTTTCGCCCAGGGCGACTACCACGCCCCCACCCTATCCGCGCTGGAACAGCTCAACACCCTGTTGGCGCGCCATTACCCGGCCGACGGCACCCGCCCGAACCAACTGCCCAACGACGCGGTCATCCTCTAAAATAAGCTTCCTAACCGACAAGCGGAAGCGATATGAAATTAACGAATAGAGTAGCCATCGTCACCGGCGCAACCCAGGGTATCGGCCTGGCCTGCGCCCAGCGCCTCATTACCGAAGGGGCCAAGGTCATGTTGGTGGACATCAAGCCGGAAGGCGCCCAGGCTGCCGAAGCCTTGGGCGACCAGGCCCGCTTCGTTGCCGCGGACGTCAGCCAGAAAGCCGACGTGGACGCGCTGGTCGCCGCGACCCTGGCCGCTTTCGGCCGCATCGACATCCTGGTCAACAACGCTGGCGTAACCCACAAATGCAGCTTCCTCGACCTGGCGGAAGCCGATTTTGACCGCGTGCTTGGCATTAACCTGAAATCCATGTTCCTGTGCGGCCAGGCCGTGGCGCGCGAAATGGTCAAGCAGCAGAGCGGCTGCATTATCAATATGTCAAGCGTCAACTCGGAACTGGCAATCCCGGACCAGGTGCCGTACGTGGTGTCGAAAGGCGGCGTCAATCAACTGACCAAGGTCATGTCATTGAACCTGGCGCCGTATGGCATCCGCGTCAACGGTATTGGCCCCGGCACCATCCTGACCGAACTGGCGAAACAGGCGGTGCTGGCCAGCCCGGAAGCCAAACGCACCATTTTGTCGCGCACTCCTTTGGGGCGTTGCGGCGAGCCGGAAGAGGTCGCATCCATATGCGCTTTCCTCGCCAGCGACGACGCCAGCTATATGACCGGGCAGACGCTGTTCGTTGATGGCGGCCGCATGGCGCTGAACTACGTTGTACCAGTTAAAGAATAGTTATACGAAATCTGAATAACGATTATCGAAAACAAAAATTGGACTAATATGCGGCGGCGCACCATAATTGCACATGTCTCCACTATTCTCCTCCAAGAAAATAGTTTAAGCCCGCTTTAACCAGCGGGCTTTTTTTTGTCCAACGTTCGGGTGAAATTGGTTTGCCGGCATGGCAGCCGGCAGAAACCGGGGTGGGACTACTCGATGAAGTAGCTGGTCTGGCTGGCGATCAGGGTGGCGCCGCAGGCGGTCTTGTCGCCGTCCCTGGCAGTCGGCTTGCCGTCGGTGATATAAGTTTCGCTACCGCTATCGATCACGGTTTCACTTGGGTGCAAGGGGCAGCTACAAGTATCGCCCAGGCGAGCGACACCCTTGCCATCAACGATGAACTCTGAACTTCCGGTCTTGACCACCCCGCCATGCGAGGTCTGGTCTCCAATGCGAATTACGGGACGACCCATTGCTTTACTCCAGTTCGGGAATCATTTTTTCGCTTCGAGCTTCATGCAGCTTTGAAGCGCAGCTTTACCGGCCGATGCCGGAAGCGCCGCCACGGCAGCATCGAATTGCTTGCGCAACGGCACTTTAGGACCGATGTCGGTGAAGACGGTCAGTTCTCCGCCGATCTCACGGTTAAAGTAATTCGGGCAGTCGACGATCGCGGCACAGGCGGAAATGGCGGCCACTTCCTCCATGACCTTTGGATCGATCGCTTTCGGCGGCGTCGGCGTCGTCAGCCAATCCTTGCCCCAAACCTTGGAAAAGCGGCTCCCCAGGTTTTCGGCGATCTTGGCCGAATCTGCCTGCGTAGCATTGGCAACGCAGCGCAGGCCAAACGGCGAGTAGGCTTCGCCGGCACTTGCCGGCGCCGTCACAGCGAACATTGCCAGCGCCAGCCCGCCGTAGAACATGGACCTGAATTTATTCATCGTTACTCCTTATACCAAATGCCCGTGGCCTTGAATGTTATCCCGTATTTCTTGCTCAGCGGAGACTTCAACGAGATCGCATCCGTCCGGTAGCAAGGATTGTGGCCGTTGAAGTCACTCACGTAGCCGCCAGCGTGCTTGATCTCGATGTGGCCCGAGATCACGCCGCCGGAGTACGTCTGTTTTTCCACCGGCGCGTAGATGATGATCGAGCCGTGTGGAGCCGTGGAGATATTGGTTCCCGGCGCCGAGACCAGCAGGTTCTTGAACCCGGCACTTTGCAGCGTCGGGCCGAAGTCTTTGGCATGTTCGACGCCAGGGTACTTGGTGAAGTAGCCGGCGGCGACCAGGGCCCGCTTGACGTACCTCAGGCAGCGGCCAATCGATTTCGGTTCCTTGTGCTGCATGGCATAGGCAATCGCTGTCGCCACCCGGTTGGATGCGGGCGGCTTCGATATCGTGGCTTCGGGGTGCGTGGTTTTCGCACTGCGGTCTTCCTTGACCACCGGCTTGGTGCCTGCCGCGGTGGCGGGCGGTGTGGTCGGCTTGGCCGCAGCGGCTTGCGCCGGCTCCTTCTTTGCCGTTTCCTGCGCCGGTGCGCTGGCGGGCTTGCTTGCCGCCGCGGGCGCCGGTTTGCCCTTCCCTTCCGGCACCTTCAACATCTGGTTCGGGAACAGCAGGTACGGCTTGTCGATGTTGTTCAGCTTGGCCAGTTCCTGGTAGGTCGTGCCATGCGCGCGCGCGATGCTCGACAGCGTCTCGCCTTTTGCGACCTTGTGCATGCCAGGCGTCTTGGCCGGCGCCGCCTTGTCGACGTGAACGTGCGTCTTCACCGGAATGCGCTCTTTGGGCGCGACAATCGTCCAGGCCGAATTGAGCTTGTCGATGGCAAGCTGGCCCAGTTCCTTGAAATCGTCGCTCGCCTTCTGGATATAGATGGTCAGCGGTCCGAAGTCCGGCGATGCCATGAAGGTCGGCAGCAAGCCGTGCTCATTGGTCTTCATGACCGCGCTCTTGCCGTTCTGTTCGACCTTGATGGTGGCCTGCGCGATCGGCGCTCCGCCGGCGTCGATGACGCTCAATGCGTGGCCGACCTCGAGCGCCTTTTCATACGCGTCGGCGAGCTTGGCAAATTTACCAGTCGCGAGGGCCTCGCCACCATAGTCGAGCGTCGGGCCGTCGTGGTGGTATTTATAAACCCAGACATCCGGTTTCTTGTTTTTCGTGGCCAGCTTCTCGTTCGCCAGGAAATACTTGACCACGGCCTTGACGCTCGCGTTGACGTCGAAGCGATTGCTGTTGTTCAAACCGTAGGCGCGGCCGGTATCGTTGATGAACTGCCCCAGGCCGCTGGCCGAAGTGGTGCCGGCCGCCGCATCGGGATTGAAGCCCGATTCGATCTTGACCATGGCCAGCAGCATCGCCACGCGGCGTACGTTCATGCCGGCGCCTTTGCCGGCGGCGATCAGCTTGTCGATGACCGCTTTCTGCACTTCCAGCGATGCATCGCCCCAGATGCGGGATTTGCCTGCCAGCCGTCCCGGGCTGTGGTCAACCGCCTCCTTATAGTGGGAATACGATTTGACCTGTTCATCGCGGTAGGCCGCACCACGCTTTTGCGTGTAAAAGACGTTGTAATCAATCGCCATCTTAGTCCGTTTCGGCGTAGATATAGAGATCGCCTTCGCCCAGCTTCTTGGCCTTCTTGCTCTCAGTGCCCTTGAGCGCGGCACCGATCGCCGGGTCCTGCTTCGCATTCAGGCTCGAGCCCAGCACCTTGCCGTCCCAGGTGTACAGTTGCTGCCATTCGCACTGCGCGCAATTGCCGCCGGTGCTCATCATGATGACGATGAATTTTTCCTTGCCTGGCGTCTCGACGCAGCTTGCGTCGCTCAGGCGCTCGGCAATGATCGGGTAGGCGTCGCCGGCTTTCAACGGCACCGGCTTGAAGGTCTGGCTCCCCAGTTCCTGTCCGGTAGCGGCATCGCTGATGCTCAGGCGCTGCTTGGTGCAGGACAGTCCGGCAATTTCGTCCTGCTTGAAGCATTCGCCTTTCAGTTCGATCTTGCGGTCCGCACATTGCATGACGGCGCTGCGCTTGAGCAACGGCACCTTGGCCGCGGCAAATGCGCTTTGCGCCAGGCCGGCGGCCAGCATGAGTCCTATGAATACAGTGCTTTTCTTCATTTTCAAGTCTCGCGAATAGATGAATTGTGTTGCTGTGCTTCCAGTGCGGCGCGCAGGTCGGCCGGCGACTCGTCCAACTCGAATGGATCGAAGTCGTGCTGCGACAGCAGCGTGGCGTCTTCATCCACGCCGAAGCAGCCGCCCGAGGTGACGTCGTCCAGGATTTTCGCCAGGTCGCGCGCGCGTTTGGCGGCAGCCTCTTCGAAGATGGAGGAGACATCGCGCGGCAGTTCGCCTTCGCCGCGCCAGCCCTTGCTGACCATGGCCACCAGCCTTGCCGCGGAATGGTTGACCTTCTTCTCGACCAGTTCCTCGACACCGGCCTGGGCCAGGTCCAGCGCCTTGTTGGCGGCGATGCCGGCACCGACTTCCTTCAGGTTGTCGCTGCTCTTCACGATATGCATGATGGTATGCACCGGCATATTCAATTTCTGGCTCAGCAGCGCCATCGCTTCCGCCCGAATATTGATTTCGCCATCCGGCATGAAGAGCTGCTTGGCCTGCTCGATCGGCACCTGCGCCTTGGACGCCAGCACGCCCACGCCGACCGGCGTCTGCACCTTCTCGTCGGCGGACTCATCGTCATCGGCGTCCATGTGCGGATCGTGCTTGGCCTCTTCCAGGAACTGCCATTTGCCGTTGTTGTGGTCGATCTCGACCTGCAGTTCCTCCATGTCCTCGGTGAACACGCGGGCGGTCTTGCCTTCCTCGTCCAGTTTGCCCGATTGCAGCACCGAGCCATCCTTGGCCAGGATCTTGTATGCGATCGTGGCCGCGGCGCCGGCCGCCGCCATGTGCACCAGGTCTTTCAGCACCACCTGCTGGCTGAACTTGCCGACGTTCATCTTGCCCCAGAATTCAGTCACCGGCGCCGCCTTCACGGAACCCTTGTTGACCACTTTCGCCGCGCCCAGCTCCAGGGTGCCGGCAATATCGTGGGTTTCCTTGGCGCCCTTGATCAGGATCTCGCCGCTTTCTGTCAAGACGATGCTGCCGCCCTTGGTCTTCAGCACAATGTCGCCGGTCTTGGCCTCGAAGACCATGCCCTTCTGCGACACGGTTTCGACCTTGCCGTCCTGCACGTGCAGGTAGTGGTTGCCGTGGCTGATGGCGGTCACCATGCTGCCGCGCTCGACGTGCTGCTGGATGCCCTTGGCCGAGCTGAACGACATCTGCTCGCCGGACGTCATGTCCACGTTGCCGGCGGCATAGCAGCCCAGGTCTTCGCCGGCCGCCTGCACGATGCTCTTCGGCGTGCTGGTCGCCACGCCGTCCGGCGCGGAAATGAAGACCAGCGGCTTGGTCAGCGACCAGGCGTTTTCGTTCAAGGCTTTCTGGTTCTTCAGGCCCCGGTGCGCGTTTTTCTGCTCGCCGCGCTGCTCGGTCGCCATCTCGGCCGCCTGGCTGCGCATGGTTGCGCTGTCCAGCACGGCGCGCAACGTATCGGCGCCTTCGGTATTGTCCTGCTGGGTGGTGCCGCTGTCTTGCACCGGCTGGCCCCAGGCCGTCACCAGGACGCCTTTGGCGGCGCGCACGGCACCCCAGCCGTCGGAACGCAGTTCGAAGCCTTCGCCGCGATGATCCTTGCGGCCGCTGGTGTCGAGCACGCGCGTCAGGTAGCCCAGGTTGAGCTGGCTGCGCTGGTGATCCGAGGCCAGCACGGCCTGGATCTGGCCGGCCGTATCGTCCATCAGCAGGTGATTGTTGCGGTTGCCAGCGCCGCCGGCGCCTTTCAATTCCTGGCTGCGGATGCCGGACAAGGCATGCTGGTGCGGCAGCTCCCAAGGCGACATATTGTCGCCGTTATAGACGCGGCCGGTAACGATGGGACGGTCCGGATTCGAGTCGAGCCATTGCACGATCACTTCCTGGCCGATGCGCGGCAAGGTCACTGCGCCGAAATTGCCGCCGGCCCAGTTCGACGCGACGCGGATCCAGGCCGAACTCTGCTCATCGTGCATGCCGACGCGGTCCCAGTGGAACTGCACGCGCACGCGGCCATGTTCGTCGGTATGGATTTCCTGCCCGGAGGGGCCGACCACGATGGCCGTCTGCGGGCCGTGGATCTTGGTGTCGGCGCTGTTGAAGCCGCGCCCCGGACGCCAGACGACGGCCTTGCGCACGCAAGTCATGCGGTTGCTGTAGTCCGATATGCCTTCGGATTGCTGCAGGTAGTTGTTGCTGGCCGTGTGGTGCACGCTGACCACCAGGAATTCCTGCTTGTCCGGCGATGCGCCCGGTGCCTCCTCGTGGAAGTGGCCGCTCAGGCGGAACCAGCGGCCCGGCTTGGCGAAGCGGCAGTTGCCGCCCGCTTCGAAATGCTTGCCGCGGCTTTCGATCTCTTCCATCCGCAACAGGGCCAGCGCTTCGCTGTCCTTGCGATTCCTGAAGCCGTAGGCGCCAGCGTATTCATACTGTTCGACCGTCAGCACATTGCCCTGCTGGTTCAGGGTCGGCAAATCGACCACCGACGGTACCGGCTGCTTGAAGTTGAAGGCCGACAGTCCCACCTGGCCTGCCATGATGGCGCGCACCGGCGACCATTCGCCAATTGCGTCTTCCTCCAGGGTACCGGCATGGCGCTGGAAGCGTACTTCGCTGCCGTGGCCATCGATCGGCGGCGCCTGCGTCGAGTCGTCCGACAGGATCAGCTTATGACCACGCTCGGTGTGCTCGTACCAGTAGTGCCAGCCGGCGGCTTCCCAGCGCCGGTGCAGGTAGTTGTGGTCGGTTTCATCGAACTGGCAAGCCATGGTCATGACTTCGTCGCTGCCCTGCACCCGGCAGTCCCAGTCCGGGTGGGTGCCGTAGTCGGCCAGCACTTCGCCGGTCTGCTCGCGCAGGTTTTTACCGTGGAACAGGTAATTGTCCTTGCGCAGCTTCAGGTAGGCCAGCCACGGTCGCAACACCATGGTATAGAACGCGACGCCGCCATCGGTCTTCGCCAGGCGGAATTCGAACACATAACCATTGAAATGGCGCAGGCTGCCGTCGCCGCGCACCAGCGACACGGTGACCAGCTTGCCTTGCACGTCCTTGAGCGGGATGCTGGCATCGTCGGCCAGCACCTCCACCGTGTATTCGAAATCGCGCGACAAGCCCTCGAGCGCGTCCAGCCGGTTCGCCAGCAATGTGGTGGACGGACCGTCGCCATGGGGGAACGACAGGCGCAGGATGCGATTGTGTTGTCGCCCTTGCGCAAGCGCTTGGATGGTTTGCGACAAGCTGCTACTCATACGACACCTCAGTTGAATAATATACAATTTTTCCGTACGGAATTATAACAGCGTGAAGCCGCGCACGATTCAATCGTGATAATGTTTTTTTGCTAGTTAACAAAGGCGGGGGTGTCGGCTGCCAGGATTCCCGGCTACACTGACGAGACCTGCCAATCCCGGGAGAACGCGGTGGCCAGCCTGCTGGATAGGATGAAGCTATGGCAACGTTTTCTATTGCTGGGAATGATGGGCGTGCTGCTGGTCGCGCCACCGTCCTACCTGTTCCTGCGCGAGAACAGCCGCAACATCCAGTTTTCCTCCATCGAACAAACCGGGCTGAAACCCGGCGCCCAGGCTCTCGACCTGCTGCAAGGCATCCAGCAGCACCGCGGCCTGTCGGCAGCCTTCGTCGGCGCCGGCCAGTTGGCCGGTGAGCGCAGCGCCAAGGAGGCCGAAGTCAATCGCCTGATGCTCGGCATGTCATCCATGCTGGCCGAGGGCGAAGGGCCGGACCGCAAGATGTTCGCCCGCATCCGCGACGAATGGACCGCACTGGCACGCGACGTCAGCACGCGCAGCCTCGCCACGCTGGAAAGCTACCAGCGCCATACCGCGCTGTGCGAATTCACCCTGCTCTTCATCGAACAGCTGGCCGACCAGTCCGGCCTGTCGCTCGATCCGGATGCCGATTCCTATTACCTGATGCGCGCCGCCTACTTCGACCTGCCGCGCGTGGCGGAAGACCTGGGACAGATGCGTGCGCGCGGTGCCGGTTTCCTGGCCACCCGCAAGATCGATATCGAAGGCCGCGCCATCATGTACAGCCTGCTCAGCAAGGCGCGCCAGGCCAGCGCCGGCATGCAGCGCACCATCGGCAAGGCATACGCCGCCAATCCCGTGCTGAAACAGAAGCTCGACATCCCCGTGGCAGCCGCCGCCGCTGCCGCCGCCGACGTGACGGAACTGGCACGCACGCGCATCGTCATGGCCGATGCGTTGGAATATGCCGCGCCGGATTACATCGCCGCCACCACGCGCGCGATCGACCAGCAGTTCAGCGCGGACGACGCGGCGTTTGCGCTGTTGTCGGCGCACATCGAACAGCGTTTGCATGCGCAAAATGAGACCCGCAGGCTGCTGGCCGGCGCCATTGTCGCCATTGCCTCGCTGGCGATCCTGGTCGGCTACGCCATCAGCCACCACTTGATAAACCAGATCGGCGGCGAGCCGTCGGAGGTGTGCGAGGTGCTGCGGCAGGTGGCGCAGGGCGACCTCACACAGCGCATGCAGTTGCATGGAGCCGATCGCCGCAGCCTGGCCTTCATGGTGCAGGACATGGCGCAACGGCTGCACGCCACGGTGACCAGCGTGCGCCAGTCGGCCGATGCGCTGGCCAATGCGGCGGCGCAAGCGAGCGCCACGGCGCAGGCCCTTAGTAGCAGCGCCACCGAACAGGCGGCCAGCGTGGAGCAGACCAGCGCCTCCATCGAGGAAATGAGCGCCTCGATTTTCCAGAACCACGAAAACTCGCGCGTCACCGACGATATGGCGGCACGCGTGGCCGCTTATGCGGAGGAAGGCGGCGACGCGGTGGCACGCACCGTGACGGCGATGCGGCAGATCACCAGGGAAATCGCCATCATCGACGATATCGCCTACCAGACCAACCTGTTGGCGCTGAACGCCGCCATCGAAGCCGCGCGCGCCGGCGAGCATGGCAAAGGCTTTGCGGTGGTGGCATCCGAGGTGCGCAAGCTGGCCGAACGCAGCCAGGCCGCGGCGCAGGAGATCAGCGGCGTCGCACAGGACAGCGTGGCCGTGGCCAACCAGGCCGGCAAGCTGCTGAAGGAAATCGTGCCCGGCATCCGCAAGACCTCCGAACTGGTGCAGGAGATCAACGCCGCTTCGCGCGAACAAAGCAGCGGCGCCAGCCAGATCAGCGCGGCCATCAACCAGCTGAGCGACACCACCCAGCGCAATGCCGCCGCCGCTGAACAGCTTGCCGCCACCGCCGAAGAACTGGCCGGCCAGGCCGATACCCTGCTCGATGCCGTTGCTTTCTTCAAAATTTGAATGAAGCTTGATTTATGTCATGGTGTTGTCACACCCCATCCCTATAATGGACTCATCTGCTGCACACGCAATCGATATGCGTGGCGGCGGAAGGTGCGCCGGCTTCATGCCGGCGCAACCGCTTCCGTGGTATCTTCCCACCCATGCAAAAATTCCTGACCCTGCTGTTCCTCAGCGACACCCACGCACGCTGGCGCTTCTGGGGCGCCATCACCCTCTTCGTACTGAACTGCATCATCGGCTCGATCCCCGGCGCGCGCGCCGAGGCGGCGCAATACGCCAGCGGCCTGGTGCTGCACAGCTTCGGCTATTCGGTGCTGACCTTCATGCTGTTCACCGGCTGCAAAGGCGAGCCGGCGCAACGCGCACTCAAAGCCGTGTTCGGCATCGCCATCATGGGCGCCATCGATGAGATCGTTCAATCCTTCTTCCCCTACCGCCACGGCTCGGTCGACGACTGGCTGGTCGACATGGCTGCCGCGATCATTGCGTCGACCCTGATGTGGGCCTTGTGGAGCTTGCGCAAGCATCCCGCTGCTTGACGTGCGTCGGCGGTTAACGGAACGGCGTACACTTCCCCGGCGCGCAGACCTTACGTGGGCTTCTTATGGAGGATGTATGAAACTTTCCGTAATCATGCTGGTGAGCTTGGCCCTGGCGGGCTGCGCCCATGACAGCAGCAAGAAAACCGCCGGCATGGATGAAGGCAGCAGCGCCTCGATTGCCGCCAATTGGGATGGCGTGGTGCAGTCGATCGATCCGGCAGGCGCCATGTCGGCCGGCGGTGCGGTTGGCGCCGCAGCGGCCGGCAGCGGCAGCGGTTACCGCGTCACCGTGAAAAAGGCGGACGGCTCGATCGAGACCGTGAATGTGGACAGCATGCCCAGCTATCGGGTGGGCGACAACGTCCGCTATTCGAGCGGCATGCTGAGCACCAGCCCGAAATACTAATACACCTTTTCGACCTGGTAGCCGTGCTGGCGCAACAGGGCCGGCACGCCTTTGTCGCCGACCAGGTGCAACAGGCCGATGCCGATGAAAGCATCGCCCTTGCGCATGATCGCTTCAATATTGGCTGCCATTTCAGGATTGCGCTTGCCCAGCAAAGTGCGGTCCATGAAGCGGGCGGACACCGAGTCGCCCGTGGTCAATTCATGCGTTAGCGCGGAGATGCGCGACGCATCCGCCGCCCCCCATGCTTCCACCAGGCCAGCCGATTTGCGCAGCGCCGCGCCGCTGTCGATATCGGCGATATTCTCCAGCAAGTAAGCTTCCTGTTGCGCGTCGCTCAGCGAGCCGAACAGGCCAAGCTGGTAATCGGCAGTCTCCAGTTCCTGCAAGGGCTTCTTCTGCTGCGTAGCGTTGTTCAGCAAATAGCCTTCCACGCCGAGGCCGCGGTTGAAGCCGCTCTTTTCGATCTCCTGCCCCACCAGGATATTCGCCACCACCCATGGGCGGTAATGCTCGACGCTGGACAGCGGCAGCTTGACCTTGTCCAGCGCTACCTGCAATTTGGCCAGGGCGGCCGGCGACAAGTGCTGGCGGATGGTTTGCCCGGCCGGGTATTGGCCATGGCGTTCCAGCGCGCGGTAGTACGGTGCACTGGCGCGCACGTCGAGTTCCAGCACCAGCGAGCTGGACTTGGCCAGCGCGGCGGTGACTTCAGGCTCGAGCGGGAAGAAATCCTGCTTGCCCACGTGGATGGTGCCGAACAGGTAAGAGGTTTTGCCTTCGTGATGCACGCGGTACAGCGTGCCGCGGCGCGGCACGTCGTTGACCTGGATGGCATCGGCGGGCGCGGCGGCATGCGCCGGCGGGATACTCATATCCATGGTGTGTGCCGACAGGGAAAATGACAATGCAGTCAGGAAGACAAGCTTGCGAAACATGGCATCTTTTCATGGGATGCCTGTGGCGCAGCCAGGCATGGGCTGTAGGCTTCCGGTGCGAAAGCCTTGTTGCCCATGGTAATGTCATTTACTGCCGTATGGCAATACTCGTTTCGCCAACAATGTCGACAATTACTTCGCCAGTTCCACTAAAACGGCCGTGTACATTTCCAGATTGAGAAGTAATTGTTTCTCCGTTATGAATTCATGCTCGGAGTGGCCGGTGTAGACCTTGCCCGGCATGGTCGGGCCGAAACTCACCGCACGCGGGAACAGGCGCGAATTGGTGCCGCCGCCAATCGAGATCGGTTGCGGATCCTTGATGCCGGTGTAGTGGGAAAACACCTTCATCAGGGTCGGCAATTGCGGCGCTTTGTCCTGCACCCACGGCTCGCCAATCTGTGCGGCCAGGGTGGCGCGCGGCTGGTTCCCGGCCTTCCAGGCGTCGAACGCCTCGTTGATTTCGGACGTCAGCTGGGCTGTTGTTTTTCCGCGCGGACGGCGCAGGTTGATGCCCAATACCAAGCCGTTGTCGGTGTCCTTCAAGGTGGTTGGCGAGACCGTCATCGGCCCCATGAAGTCATCGCTGTAGGCAATCTTGCCGAACTTCTCACCTTGCAGTCCGGTGCCGATCATGTCGTTGACGAAGTCGATCATCATGCCGGCCTGGCTGGCGCCCCAGTGCTGCACATCCAGCGCATCGGCCAGCATGGCAATGGCGTTCACGCCATCCTCCGGTTTCGAGGAGTGCGCGGCCAGGCCCTTGGCGGTGACGGTCAGCCGTGTGCCCTGCCAAGCGTAGCGGTAGCTCACGCCCTTCTGCTGCGCGGCACGGGTCCGGATCGCCGTTTCCAGCGCGGCATCGGCATTGTCGATCAGCACGCGCGCATCTTCCGGGATCTGGCTGTCGAAGAAACCGCCGGTGAAGCTGGTCACCAGCGGCCCGCTGCCCGGTGCCGACGCCATGTTCGGCAAGGTCACGCGCACACCGCCCCAGCCCTTCTCGGCCGTCACCGCGGGATACTCGGCGTCGATGGTGATATTGGTTTGCGGCGGGGTATGGGTCTTGAGGAAGGCTTCCAGCGGCGCCCAGTCCGATTCCTCGGCCATGTAGATATACAGTTCGATGCGCTTTTTCAGCGGCACCTTGCGGTCCTTGATGGCCTTCATCGCGTACATGGCGGTGGCAATCGGTCCTTTGTCGTCCTCGGTGCCGCGCCCCAGCAGCAGGCCCGGTTCGCTGGTGCGGTCAAGCTTGAACGGCGACTGCTTCCACTTGCTGGGGTCGACCGGCTGCACGTCGCCGTGAGTGATCACGCCGACTCGTTCCTTGCCTTCGCCCAGGCCGATCACCATGATGTAGCCATGGTCCGCAAAGTCCAGCCCCAGGCGCGACGCTTCCTGCTTGATGAAGCGCTTGAAACCTATGTGTTGCGGATTCTTTTCGAACGGCACCTTGGGGTCGGCCACGGTATTGAAGCTGACCATGCTGGCCAGGCTGTCGATCACCTTTTCGCCGTAGGCCTGGCGGGCGTAGCGCGCTGCCGCGGTGGCATCGGCATGGAGGGGCGTTGCGGCATGGGCCGTGGCAAAGGCCAGCGCGGTGGCTAGTGCGAGTCTCTTGATCATTATGCTATTGGTAGTTGGACAGGATTCTGTTGATGGCGCCTTCGCGCACCAACTGGGTGATGGCGGCATCGACATCCGCCAGGGCCACGCGGCCCTTTTCCGAAACGGCGCAGCGCGTGTTGTAGCTGCGCACTACCAGCGGCTCGTGGACGTTGACCTTTTCGCCCTTGTGCAACTGGTAGTCGTAAAACGATTTGATGGTGGCGACGTGGCGCAGCCGGCCGGCCGCAAGCTTGCGCAGGTTGGCCAGGTTGGAGTGCGCGTCGGCGCGCACAAAGCCGGTGCCCATGACCTTTTCCATTTCGGGATACTGGAATCCCAGCACGGTGCCGATCGGCTGGCCCCACAGGTCGAGCAGGCTTTGCGGTTGCGCCACTGTCAGCGAGGTGATCACGGTTTCGGTCTGCGGCATGAAGGCTTGCGTCCAGCCGAAGCGTCCCGGCAGCCATTCGGGCAGGTACATGCACAGCACGTCGCCCTGCCCTGCCTGGAGCGCCATCGCGATGCGCTTGCGCGGCATCGACATGGTCACCGCCGTGCGGCCCATTTTTTGCGCCAGCGCCTCGGCCAGGTCTTTGTGGATGCCGCCCACGACTTCTCCGCTGCGGATATCGGCCATCGGCATTTCGGTGCCGGTATCGACCAGCATGACCACTTTGTCGGCGCGTGCCGAACCGGCGGTCAGGAGTGCGAACACGATGGCGGAAATGGCTTTCATTTAGAAATATTACCCCACCAGCAGGCTTTTTGTTTCGGTGCTATCCTCCTGCGCCATGAATCAAGAGCACCGGATCACTCCCGCCATGATCTTGCTGCTGGCTGTTGCCAGCGGCCTGATTGTCGCGAATCTTTATTACGCCCAGCCCCTGGTGGGCCCGATCAGCCGGGCCACCGGCATCGATCCCGGCTCCGCCGGCCTGATCGTCACCTTGACGCAGATAGGCTACTGCCTTGGCCTGGCTTTCATCGTGCCCCTTGGCGACCTGCTGGAAAACCGCCGCCTAACCGTGACGCTGCTGGGTGCGACCTCGCTGGCGCTGCTTGGTGCGGCAATGGCGGGCAACGCCGCCACCTTCCTTGCCGCGGCCTTCTTCATCGGACTTTGTTCGGCAGCGGCGCAGGTGCTGGTGCCGTTTGCCGCGCACATGTCGGCGCCGGAACATCGCGGCCAGACCGTCGGCACGGTCATGAGCGGACTGCTGCTGGGGATCATGCTGGCGCGCCCCGTGTCCAGCCTGGTGACCGACGCGCTGGGCTGGCACGCGATCTTCTATATCTCCACCGCCGCCATCGCGGCACTGGCGGTGGTGCTGCAACTGCGCCTGCCGCAGCGCCGGCCGGAGGGCCGCTACCGCTACGGCGAGCTGCTGGCCTCCATGTGGACGCTGCTGCGTACCACGCCGGTGCTGCGCCGCCGCGCCATTTACCAGGCCTGCATGTTCGGCGCCTTCAGCCTGTTCTGGACCACCGTGCCGCTGGTGCTGGCCAGCCCCGCCTTCAACCTGTCGCAAACCGGCATAGCGATCTTCGCGCTGCTGGGAGTGGCGGGCGCGATTGCCTCGCCGATCGCCGGCCGCCGCGCCGACCAGGGCAAGAGCCGCTCGACCACCCTGATGGCGCTGCTGGCCGCTGCGGCGGCATTCGGCGCGCCATTGCTGCTGCATGGCAGCCGCGAATTCACGCTGGTGCTGCTGGTACTGTGCGGTATCGTGCTGGATATGGGCGCTTCGGGCAACCTGGTGGTGGGCCAGCGTGCCATCTTCGCCCTCGGTGCGGAAATGCGCAGCCGCCTCAACGGCGTGTATATCTCGATCTTCTTCGCCGGTGGCGCCTTCGGCTCATGGCTGGGCGGCTGGACCTGGGCCCACTACGGCTGGAACGGCGTGCTGGTGGCTGGCCTGCTGTTCCCGCTGGTGGCGCTGGTGGTGTTCGCGACCGAGCGCCCGCTAAATGCATCCGACTAATGCGCCCACATCCGGAACTCACCCTGCATCTGCAAGTTGCCGTTGATGTTGACGCTGCCAAGGTTGCCGGTGACCGCAGCATTGGGATCGTTCTGCACGCTCATTGATTCAAAACCGAAGTTTGTGTAACGCATTTGCGACGGCAGCGTGATGGCGATGTAGTCGCCGTTGCCGTCCGGACGTGCCTGCACATTGAGGCCGATGGCAAACATGTCGACCGTGCCGCGCACATTGCGCAGCACGATGTAGCGCGGCTGGCCGCCGTCGTGGAAACCCAGCAACAGGCGGCTGTCGGTAACGGCGCCCACCAGGGTCGGATCGTTCACCACCACGTGGGCGGCAAAGCTGATGCCGTCGCGGGCGTTCACGCCGGACAGTTCGCTGTCGTCGAGCGGCTGGGGCGGCGCGGCCTGCAGCAAGGCCGGAACCAACAGCAATAGCGCGGCAAATCTGGTCATTGGCGGAATTTGATATCGAGGTAGTTGATCTGGATATTGCCGATACGGGAAGAGCCCAGGTCGACATTGCCGCTGGGCGCCGTAAAGCTGATCTTGCCGATCTCGATGCCGCCGCTGGCCGCCTGGCCGGTGCCGTACTGCGCGTCCGGCGCGCCGATGCCGATGTGCAGGCGCGGGCCGTTTTCGTCGGCCAGTGCATTGACCAACGCCGGCTGGCGCGCGACATCGGCAATCACCCAGGGCTGGCCGGTGAAGTTGCCGTTGTCGTCGGTGGCGCCGATACGGATGTTATCGAGCCCCATCTGGCCGACCGTATTGGTGCGGCCGTTCGGGCGCAGCGCCCATTGGCCTATCTCCATGCGCAGCGCTACACCGAAGGCCAGGCCATCCTGCGTGCGCGGCGTGGAGAATTGCCATCCGCCGCCGTACAGGGCCAGGTCGCTCACGACGATCGCGCCGCCATAGCGCTCGATGCCGTCCGCGTTGACCCCGAAGTCATGGGCGAGCTGCCATTTCTGCTCGCCGTTGGCGTTTTGCGGCAGGTTGAACTGGGCGACGTCGGCCAGGCCGTTATTGCTGCGCACAATGTCGAAGCGGTAGGGATCGGAAAAAGGTGTCGCGCTGTCGCTGCGCGACGCGCTGGGGTTGCCGGCCCAGATGCTGGCACCGTCCGGGCGCGTGTAAGTCACGCGCAGGTCGCCATTCATCGAGAAGCCGTTCAGGTCGAAGCTGACGCCGTCGCGCCCCCGCACATCAGACAGCGCGCTGTCGTTCAGCGGGCGCAGGCCATCGGCATGGGCCAGCTCCGGCACCAGCGCCGGCACCAACACCGGCGCCAGCGCGATGCACGCGGACAGCAGTGAGCGGCGTGCGCGCGGCATCAGCGTCCCGCAGCCGAAACAGGCGCGGCCAGCGTGACCGCCGGCGCCACGGGCGCGGCGATCGCCGCCGGCGGCAGCGCGGTCAGCGACACCAGCTTGTCGCGCCAATTGAGCCAGACGCCCGACTGCGCCGCATCGGGCAACTGCGTGGTGCCGCTGGGCGCCTGGAACTGCACGCCCGATTTCAGCACGGAGATCCAGAAATCGCGGCTCGGCCCGGAGGCGTCGCCGGCGCGCACCCCGACCAGGGAGCTGGCGCCATCCCAGCGCTTGCCGCCACCGGCATCGGTATGCGAATCGATGGCGCTTGGCTGGCCGTTGGTGTCCACTCCGCTGACCAGCAGCGAACCTGAGAGACCGTTCACCTTCAGGCCCACATCGCCCTTGATGCTGTCGAAGCCCATGCGCATGCCCACCACTTCGCGCGGCGCGCCGGCATCGCCGGTGTTGCGGTACACGACTTCGAAATACGGATTGGTGATCGAGACTTTACTGCCGTTCTGCCCGAACTGCAGCGAAGGCATGTCGATATCGGCGCCGGTCCCTTCACGCGAAGGAAAGCGGTAATCGCCCAGCCGGATGTGACGCAGGCTGGCATTCAATTCGACGTCCGCATCGAGCGCGATGCGCGTGAAATCGAAGCCGCCAAGCGTGCTGTTGCTCACTGCCAGCAAACCCTGCCCGCGTGCGCGCGACAAATCGTCGTCGCTCATGGGCCGCAGTTGCGCAGAAGCCGGTGCGCAGAAAAAGGCGGCCGCGAGGGCGGCCGCAAAGAGACGGGATTCCATCATCAGGACATTCGCAGAGCGGCCGCTCCCACGGCCGCATCGGCGATCAGTGTGCCCAGATCCACACTTGGGTGCCACGCAGGTCGAGCTGGTTCATGGCCATCGAACCGTAGGAAGCATTGCTGCCGCCCATCTTGATTGCGTCAACGGAGATGTTCAGCAGTTTGCCTGCTGCCACTTGCACGTCGGCCGGGATCGCGATCTGCACCACGTCGCCGCCGGTAGCCGGGTTGTAGAAGGTGCCTGGGTTGGTCACGCCGGCAGCGCCGGCAGCCTGCAGGAAGGAGTTGCGCGACAGGATGTCGATGGTTGCAGCGATCAGGCCGTTGACCTTGATGCCGTTGAAGCTCACCGAACCGCCGCCCAGGCCGTTGGCATCCAGAGCGTCGGTGTCGGTGTAGACGAAGGATTCGACTTTGACGTTCAGGTTGGCGCCGATCGACACGCCGTCCTGGCCGGTAACGGCGCTCAGTTCTGCGTCTTTGATCGGGGTCATTGCGGATGCCGACAGGGCCAGGGTGGACAGGGCGATTGCTACAGCGGTGGTAATGCGTTTCATATCGTTGATCTCCGTTCGAATAAGAATTTTCTGTGGGTGCTGCTCCTGTATGCCTCCTTGCCGGTCGCGGGCCTGGTGGGCCCGGTGCGGCGAGGCACCGTCTTAATATTGTCGCAATATTAATTAAATTTATGATAGGTGGCGCCGCCGGACAGGGTCTAGCGTTTCACACTGACCGCACAGGCCAAACGCTTGGCCTGGCGAGCCACCCAGAGGAAGAGCGCTGTTGTGCGCATGTTGCCTGCATTAGCATAAGTTTTCGTGTGCGAAGTAGAGGTGTGCATCTAATTTTTATGCATCGTGCAAGCCGCGAAACGTGCGTAAATAAATAACAAAAGAGCAAGGACGAACGTTCGTCCAAAACAGAATGGAGACGCCATGGGTGCAGGATTCGACGCGCGCGCGACGCGCAAGGGCAGCGCTTACCCCAACGATCGGGAGCTGCCATGCTGATGCTGTTGATGGGGGTACTGGCAGCCCTGATTGGCGGTTCCGCCGCCCTCTCCCGCCACGACGTGCAGGAGCGTCCCAAAGGCCAGTATGAAATGCCGCAAACCATGCTGGGCGGCGGCAGCTACTCGCAGGCCGTCAGCATGGAGCCGTTCTCCGAACTCAAATACCGCCACATCGTGCGCCAGGCCTACGACTACAGCTGCGGCTCCGCGGCCCTGGTCACCATCCTCAAATTCCACCTCGGCATCGACGTCACCGAACAGCAAGCCATGGAGGGCATGCTGGAAAAGGGCGAGAAGGAAAAGATCATCGAGCGCCGCGGCTTTTCGCTGCTGGACATGAAGCGCTACGCCGCCTCGCTCAACGTGCCCGCCGCCGGCTACAAGGCCGAAGTCAAGGATTTGCTGACGCTGGAAGAACCGGCCATCGTGCCGATCGACTACGCCGGCGCCAAGCACTTCGTGGTACTGCGCGGCATCCGCAATGGCGTGGTCTTCATCGCCGATCCTTCCGCCGGCAACCTGGCCTTCTCGGTGCAGGAATTCGCCACGCTGTGGGACAAGAACACCCTATTCATCCTGTCCGCACCGGCCGGACAGAAAGCGCCGGCACAACTGGCACTGAATGACCAGGAGCTGGGCGTGGTCGACATGGACCGCGTCACCAACCACGGGCAGCTCGATCCTTTCAACAACACCACGCAACTGCTGGAACGCGCCGTCAACTCCGGCCCGGCCCGCACCTGGATGCACCGTCAATAAGGAAACGCGAATGAAATATCAGTACCTGCCATTCATGCTTGCCACCGCCATGCTGGTGCATTCGACCGCCGGCGCGCAGGAAAGCACGGCAGCCAACAGTACCGCCGCCGCACGCGATGCGCTGGCGAAGAAAGAAGGTGAAGGCGACCAAAGCGCCCTGCTGAAAGAAACCCTGACTGCCGTCGACAAGCAGTATTCCCTGATCCGCAAAGGAAAATCGCAATACACCTATGACCTGAACTACACCTACATCGGCCAGGAAAAAATCGTCACGGACATCGCGGCCGACGGATTGACCCTGTTCGAGATCGAAAACGTCTCGGCCCACGTCGTCACCAACACCCTGTCGGTCGACTACGGCGTGTGGGACAACCTGACCGCCAACGTGACCCTGCCCGTGATCGGCAAGTTCGCCGAATCGCGCAACGGCAACAACACCTCGTTCTCGCTAGGCGACATCGCCATCGGTGCCCGCTACCAGCCGTGGGAAGCACGCCGCGACCGCGCCAACTTCACTGCCACCAGCAACCTGCGCCTGCCCACCGGCCGCAGTCCGTTCAAGATCATCGCCGGCAGCGGCGAGGCAACCGGCAGCGGCGTTGCGGCACTGTCGCTGGGCATGAACGTCAACCGCATCGTCGATCCGGTGGCGCTGTTCGGGTCCTTGTCGCTGACCGCCAGCAGCCAGGCCACCGGCCTGCACCAGGCCAACGGCACGCGCGTGCTGACGCGTGTGGCGCCGGGCACGCAGTTCGGCTTCGGCATGGGCTTCGCGTATGCCCTCTCGTATGGCATTTCCACAACGATGTCCTTCCAGGGCGCGATTGCCCAAGGCGCGAAGCTGCGTTTTGCCGACGGTTTGAACGTGCGCACCAACACACAGACCTCGGCGATCCTGAACTTCGGCATGGGCTACCGCATGTCGCCGAAGAACACCGTCAATATGTCGGTCGGCATCGGCCTCACCAGCGACTCCCCGAACTTCTCGGTGGGCCTGAATTTGCCGTTGGCTTTCTGACGAGGCAGCAATGCGAGCCCCGCTCCGCCTGGCGGCATGTGCCGCCGCGCTTGCCCACGTTCTGCCCGCGCACGCCGCGCTGGTGGAAAACCTGACCACCAGCGTGGTGGCCATGTCGCTCGGGAACGCCGTCACGGCCGACCCGCCCGGCATCGACTCGGTGCATTTCAACCCTGCCGGGCTGGCACGCCTGCAGGGCGACAGCATGCAGCACACGGCATTCGGCGCGTCGATCCGCGCCCGCGCCGGCTTCTCCGCGCCGGCCGGCTTCGATATCGGCGGCTGGAAGGACGATCCGCTCAGCGGCACGCACACCGGGCCGATGCGGCAGACCATGTACATACCGACTTACGGCATGCCCGGTTGGCGCCTGCCCGGCGTGATCGTGCCGACCTTCGGCTTCGCATGGAACAGTCCCGGCTCACCGTGGACCTTCGCCACCAACTCTTATATGGCGCAGGCGATCAGCCTTGACCGCACCAAGGACCCGGACGACCCGGGCCGCTTCGACGGCCGCCAGATCCAGCTGCAAAGGCTGGTGTGGGCGTCGCCCGCCGTCGGCTACAAGTATTCGGACACATTGCGCTTCGGCGCAGCCGTGCCGATTGCGCACTCCGCGTTCGTGGTCGATACGCATATGCGCTTCCCCAACCAGTTGCTGGGCATTTTCGGCAAGCTGCAGGAGGGCTGGTGCCCCGAAGAAGGCGGCAACATCGTCGATACCTTCGGCTTCGGCCTGTGCGGCGGTGGCAAGGCCGGCATGGTCAATCCCTTCAAGAAGGCCGCCGCGATGCGGCTGGAAATGACCTCGCCGGTCGACCCGACGCTGAACCTGGGCGTGCTGTGGGAACCGCGCGACTGGTTCGCGCTGGGCGTGGTCTACCAGGGCGGCTCGAAAACGCGCTACACCGGGCATTACACCTTCGAAACCGAGCCGATGCTGCGCAATTTCGTCAAAGGCTTGAATTCCAGCCTGTTCGGCCCCGTGGCAGGCGCCATCCTTGGCCTGCCGCAGTCGATCCCGGAAGTCCAGCATGGCAATATGTCGGCCAGCATCCCCTTCCCTTCGCACCTGCAGGTCGGCGTGAAGTTCAAGCCGGTGCGCTACGTGCAGTTGAACGTGGATGCCAGCTATGCGCGCTGGAGCGACTGGAACCAGCTCGTGTTTGAATTCGACCAGAGCATCAAACTACTGGAAGTGGCGCGCCTGTACGGCGTCCCCGACTCCAGTAAGCTGAAAATCCCGCGCGGCTACAAGAGCGTGCTGAATATGGGCTACGGGCTGCAATTATTCCCGTTTGAGAACATGGCGCTGCGCTTTGGCTACGAGCCGCGCAAGACGTCGGTCCCGGCAAACAAGATCGACCTGATCGCGCCGCTGCCGGACACTAAGCTGTTTAGCGTAGGGCTGAACTGGCGTCTCAGCAAGAAGTATGAGTTGAACCTGGCCGCTTCCTACATGCGGGGCAAGTTCAATGCGCCGGCTGAATCGTCGGACAATATGAACAGCAGCAAATTCCTCAACATCATTTACAACCCATATGCCGGCCAGGATGTGGCCGGCGATATCAAGGTCCGGTACGCCGGATTCAGTCTTGTTGAACACTTCTAGGAGCGAATGAGATGAAGAAACTCGCGACAATGATCGCCGCCCTGGCCATCGGGGGCTCAGTGCATGCGGCGCCGGTACCGGCGGCAAAACAGGAATTGGTCAACCGCGTGCTGCAGCTCTGGCACCCCGAGACCATCGGAGAATCGATGCTGCAGGCGCCGGTCGGCGATGCGGTACAGCAGGCGCGCGCCGTACTCCAGGGCCGCGTATCACCGGAAAAGCGCGATACGGCGCTGAAGGAAATCGTCGCCGACGCGCGCAAGTTCATGGACGAGAACAAGCCGGTGGCCGAAGCCAGCGCCCACAAGCTGGTCGGCACCACCATTGCGCCGCTGCTGGCCGAGCGATTCAATGAGGAAGAGCTGCGCCAGATGATCACCATCCTGGAATCGCCGGTGAAGAAGAAGTTCGAGGCCATGATGCCCGAGCTGCAGAAGAAGCTGGGCGAAGGCGTTGCCGCCGATACGCGTGCCGTGATGGACCCCAAGCTGCAGGAACTGCAGCAGCGCATCGGCATGCGCCTGCGTAGTGCGGTGACGCCCTGAGCGGGAGCACAGGCCATGAGCTATTCTTCGGCTCTTCACCTGGTGCGCGGTGTGAAATCGCGCCTTTCCCATTCCGGCGTTGAGGCGGAAGCGCTGTTCGAGCAGGCCGGCCTGAATGAAGGCGACGGCCTGGCTTGCGACGCACTGACGCTGTCGGACAAACTCAGCCACCTGTGGGAGCTGGTGGTTGAACATTCGGGCGATCCGCTGATCGGCCTGAAGGTCTCCACCCCGCACCGCCTGGGCTGGTTGGGCGTAATGGGGCACATCATGCTGCTGTCGCCCACCGTGCAAAGCACGATCGAGCGCTGTCACGGCCACACGCGCGTGGGCATCCTGCTGCCCGGCATGCATCGCATGGTGCCGCGCCAGCGCTACGACTTCGTGTGGTGCGTGCTGCTGCGTACCCTGCGCTGCGCATCCGGCCGCGACGACGCGGTGCCGGTGAAAGTGGAATACGCCTTCCCGGAACCCGCCAACTCGGCGTATTTCGAGAACACCTTTGGCTGCCCTGTGCATTTCAACCGGCCGCACAATGTGATGGAGTTTTCCGATACCGACATGGTGGCGGCGCTCCCCCATGGCGGCATGCCGCCGCCTGGCGGTCCCCAGCCTATCCTGGCGCAACTGGCCGAGGCGCAGCCACCCGCATTCACGGCCCGCGTACAGGAAATTCTCGCCTCGCTGCTGCCGAAAGGCCCGCCGCATCGCGACGCGGTTGCAGGGCTGCTGGCCATGAGCGAGCGCACCTTGCAACGGCGCCTGGCGGAGGAAGGCACAAGTTTCTCCAACGTGGTGGATGACACTCGGCGGGCATTGGCGCGGCAATCGCTGGAAACCGGCGACCTGTCGCTGAAGATGCTCAGTTTCCAGTTGGGTTTTTCCGAGCCGAGTGCGTTCTATCGCGCCTGTAAGCGCTGGTTCGGCATGACGCCTTCCGACCTGGCCAATCATGGAGAAAAACATGGCATGGTATAAAGCGGAGCATCCCGCGCAATTATTTGGCCAGTTGCTGGTCAAGCACAAGCTGGTCACCGAAGAGCAGTTGCAGAACGCCATCGCACAGCAGCGCCAGACCGGGCAGCGCCTTGGCGAAATCTTTGCCGAGTGGGAGCTGGTCACGCACCAGCACGTGCAGGACATCCTGCTCAAGCAGCGCCGCGTGCGCATGGCAGCGGCACTGATCGGGGCGATATTCGCACCGCTGGAAGCTTACGCGGCCGAAGCGCTGGCTGCCGCGCCCGCAGCCATCACTGCGCCGGCCGCTGTCCTGCCCCGTGAAGGTTCGTTGGCGGCGCTGGCGGAACATGAACTGGATGCTGTCACGGCACAGGGCCTGGACGACGACCTGGTGCGGCAGGTGCGCGATCAGTTGAAACGCAACGGCGTGGAAGTCAGCGGCGACCTGGCGAAGCTGGTCAATCCGGTGCTAGGCCTGGTGGAGTCGGACGTCAGCGTGCACAACGTGGTCTACGCGCCGAATCGCGCAGCGACGACCGTGAATCCCGACGGGTCGCTGTCGCTGAACCTGCCCACGACGATTGGAGAAATCAACTTCAACAACATCCGCGTGCATGGCGCCGCGGCAGGCGGGCCTTCGTTCGGCAGTATCTCGATCCGCGGCATCGACCTGACCGGCACCGTCATCACGCTGGCGCTCAAGCGATGAAGCCAGCCACCCGCCCTCCCGCGACGACCCCACTGCGGGCGCCCCGGCACGCCTTCGCCGCCATGCTGCTCGCCTGCGTAGTCGCAGCACCCGGCCCGGCAATCGCCGCCAACATCAACGCCCCGCCGGTCCCCGAGTTGGCCTCGCTGGCCGGCGGTACCATCCACGTGTCTGAAGCCCCGAGCCCCGGCCTGCCCGGCAAGGCTTTCACAGCCTGGACACTGTCCCCCACCCCGGTCGCGCAATTGTGCGCAACGGTGCAGGACTACGCGTCCTACGCCTCGTTCATGCCAAACACGAAAAGCGCGCTACCGGTTGGCGAAGGTGATGGATACGTCCTGGTCGACATGACACTCGACCTGCCGCTAGGCCAGCAAAAGAAATATCGCCTGCGTCTCGAACAGCAACAACAGCCGGACTCCAGCCAATGCAAGCTCGCATGGCGCCTGATCCCCAGCGGTATTGCGCCCGCGGACACCATCGCCGACACCACCGGTTACTGGCTCTTCACTCCCATTGCGGGCGAAAGCGGCAGAACGCTGATTGAATATCACGTCTACGCAGACCCCGGCCCAGTGCCATACGGCTTCGGCTGGATCGTGGAAATGATGAGCAAGCGCAGCCTGCCGCGCACGCTGGAAGCCTTGCGCGCGCAAGCGGCGAAATAAGGTGCGAGGGGCGTAACGTCAATCAACGCAGCGGAACACGCCCTTCATTTTCGCCAGCTGTTCGGCCGTCAACCGCGCAGCGGTCGCGTTGTAAATGTAATTCTCCTCTTCCCGCACCAGCAGGAAGCTGCCGTCCGCCTGTTCGCTCCAGACCAGGTAACCGCAGTACGTGTCGGCATTGGCAAAGCGGCCGGTGAAATCCACCGCAGCGTAAGTACCCGGAGTGCCGCTTTGCGAACTTCGATAAATGGTGATCTTTTTTAAGTCGCGCCGCTGCATGGCGCCCGCCCGCGCGGCATTGCCGGCCGCCGCGTCGCGCCAGCCTTCGAATGTCCACTGCTGGCGCAAGCCCGATCCAAGCCGCTCCCATGCGGGGGCATAGCGCGCAGCATCCTTCTCGGCGAAGAAAGCCTTGCTCAACTCCTCAACGCGTGCCCGCTGCGAGCTGCTTGGCTGCCACGAAGGCGCCGAACCGGCATTCTTCGGCGGAGACAACGACTGCTGCAACGCAGCGTTCATGCTACGGAATTCCTCCAGCATGCTGTCGCAGGCCTCCTTCCTTGCCTGGCACAGCATGTGCATTTTGATCGACACCTGGCCATTTTCCAGGACCACTGTGCGGCGCACTGCCGCAGGATGCGCCGGGTGCCCCGGCTGGGTGAACGACCATAGCGTGCGATTCGCCTTGTCGTCCGCGGTAGTCCAGCCGCCATCCTCTGCAATCGTCACATCGCCGCGCGCTTTCAACGCCTCCAGCGCTGTCGCCGCGGAAGTGTAGCCAATGCTGTCCGCCGTTGCCGCCGATGCGGCCAGGAGTATCAGGAGATCTATCATGCGTAGCAATATAGACCTCGGCGCGATAAAAGGTCAATTGTGGTAGCATCCGGCCGTCTGACCACTAAGCACGAGCCGCCATGCCATCAGCCCAACGTCTGTCCGATGTCGTCGCCACCCAACTCGAAAACCGCATCCTCGAAGGATCGCTGAAGCCCGGCGACCGCTTGCCGTCCGAGCGTGAGCTGGCGGTGGATCTGGGCGTATCGCGCCCTTCCCTGCGCGGCGCCCTGCAATCGCTGGTGGCAAAAGGCTTGCTGATTACACGCCACGGCGGCGGCACCTTTGTCACCGACTCGATGCAGGCGGCGTTCACCGATCCGTGGCAGCAGATGTTGAAGGATCACCCCGATATCCACGGCGACATGCTGGAGTTCCGCCATATGCTGGAAGGCCAGGCGGCGCAACTGGCGGCCGAACGCGGAACGGAAGAGGATTTCGAACGCATCCGCGCCTGCCATGAAGCGCTGGAGATCGCCTTCGCAGCGCAGGACCTGGAGCAGTGCATCAAGACCGACGTGGAATTCCATCAGGCGATTGCGGAAGCCTCGCACAACGCGCTGATCGGGCACCTGAGTTCCAGCCTGCACAAGGTGATGGAGGGCCATGTACAAAGCAACCTGGAATACCTGACTGCACGCCCGGAGCTGTGGGCACAGCTTAGGGCGCAGCATCACGCGATCTGGGACGCTGTACGGGAGCGAAGGATGGATGTGGCGCAACGTGCGGCCCACCACCACCTGGAATTCGTGCGGCAGACCATGCGCGAAACCATGAAGAACGAAGAACGCCGCAGTGCGGCAACGCGGCGGCTGTCAGCCACCGCGTAGAGCAAGACTTACTTGGCGCGCGCCTTGCCGAAGGCGTCGCCCGCTTTCCACTCCGGCATCTTCGGTGCATCGGCCACAATACGGCCCAGGTTCAAGGTGAACTGCGCCATCTGGGTCATGCCCGCCATCGACCAGTTAGGATCGTATTCGTCGCTGACCTGGTGATAGCTCTTGCGGTAAGCTGCGCGCATCTGCTCCGCCTTCTCCTTGTCGCCCAGGTAATCGCTGCCCGACGTGATCGAGAACGCCGGCACGCCCGCCTTGGCAAAGCTGAAGTGGTCAGAGCGGAAATAGCCACCGGCCAGGTCCGGCTTCTCTTTCGCGATCACCATCTTCAAGCCCTTGGCAGCCGCTTCTGCCATTTTCCCCAGGTCCGTGCGCTCGCTGCCGGCAGTGCCGATATCACGCGTGGTGCCGATCCAGTTCAGCGAATCCAGGTTCAGGTTCGCTGCGGTTTTCGCCAGCGGCCAAAGTGGTGATTCAGCGTACGCCGCGCTACCGAGCAGGCCCTGCTCCTCCGCCGCGACCCACAGGAACATCTGGCTGCGCTTGGCCGGCGACTTCACTGCTTCCTGCGCCATGGCCAGCAAGGCCGCGCTGCCGGATGCATTGTCGACCGCGCCGTTGTAGATGGTGTCGCCGCTGGTGCCCTGCTTACCCAGGTGGTCCCAGTGCGCCGAGTAGATCACCACTTCATCTTTCAGCTTTGGATCGGTGCCCGGCACCACACCCGCCACGTTGAATTGCTCGACGTTGCGCACTTCGGCCTTCATATCGCCTACCAGCTTGGCCTTCAGCGCCACCGGCTGGAAATCCTTGCGTTCAGCTGCGGCGCGCAACTGGTCCAGGTCCAGGCCTGCCGCCTTGAACAGCGCCAGCGCAGTCTCGTTGGTCAGCCAGCCTTGCAGTTCGGTGCCCGGCGTGCCTTGCGCAAGCTGGAAGCGCTCCACACCATCCCAGCTGTTTTTCACCACGCTGTAGCCATACGAAGCCGACGCGTCGGTGTGGATCAGCAAAGCACCAATCGCGCCCTTGCGCTTGGCTTCCTCGAATTTATAGGTCCAGCGGCCATAGTAAGTCAGGGCCTTGCCGCCGAAACGGTTGGGCGCTTCAGCCGTCGGCATCGGATCGTTGACCATCATGACGATGATCTTGCCCCTCACATCCTGGCCTTTGTAGTCGTCCCAGCCTTCTTCCGAAGCGGTGATGCCATAGCCGACGAAGACCAGGTCGGCATTAAAGCTGTGTGCAGGCTTTGCATCGCCCGGAGCGTAGACCCAGTCCTTGCCGAAGCTCGCCGGCAGTGCCGCGCCATTCGCCTCCAGGCGCAGGTTGGAGGCGGCTGCGTCAGTCTTGACGCCGGCGATCTTTACCAATTGGCGGTAGGTTAAGCCATCGACTGGCTTCAGGCCCACGGCCAAGGCCTGGTTTTCCAGGTAGGAGACAGTCAGGTCGCCGCCGCGCTGGCCAGTGCCGCGGCCTTCCAGCAGGTCGCTGGACAGGAACGCCAGGTGGGCGCGCAGCGGTGCTTCCTGCACGATCGGCTGCACTGCCTTACTGCCTTTAACGCCTGCTGCGTGGACTGGAGCCAGCGCCAGAGCAATGCTGGCAGCCAGGGTGGACGCTACGAAGGTGATGGATTTAGTCATGTCTTTGTCTTTTGGATTGTCCATTGGGCACGGCTGATGGCCGCGCGGGCATTCTATCGGATTTGCCGCGCGCGACGGTCGCAAGCGTTCACCTACCGCTTATGCCTTCTCGTTTTCCGCAAGAATGGCACCCGTCGCATTGCCGAATGCATCGGTCTTTCACGCAACTGAACGAACGCTACTGACAATTACTTCCGCAAATTGGGATTATCACCAATGCTGATTTCTACGGAATAGGATCGCTCTGCTAACAAGTCTTGACGTTTAAACTTGGTTGCTTCACTTCCTGCGCGCGTCTTGGCAGACTTCATAAAGTCGTCGCTTAAATCCTTTCGATCTCCCCAGAGCCGACGCCCATTGATCAGAGTGACGGTAAGCCTAAGATTGTTTTTTGTCATGTCGAGCGCCATCGCACGCTGTGCGAAGAATTGTGAATCAAGAAATGCATCCTCAATCTCGTCAAGCGTGTCGGCCTTACGTGTACTATCAAAATTTGCCTTGAAGCGTGATGCGGTCGAATGCGGTATTTCGGCCAAGCCTTGGGTGAGAAGACTTTGCCGAAATTTGCGAATGTATGCAACGGCGGTCGGCAAATCGACATAGTCGTCAAACGCTTGAACGGTCACAGCATAGACTGTAGGTTCTGGAGTGCCTTCACTCAATGCGTGAATATGCGATCCCAGGGATTCATATCGACTATTTCGTGCGAACTGCAACTTCAGCGTAGCGTCCGAATAGATAAAAGTATGCGGCTGCGTAATCACATGAAAGACAGATCCGGGTTTCGTAAAACTGTCAGGAAAGCGATAAGTCGAATTTTCTTGCACCTGCCTTACCGGTTGCCCCAAGTGCACGACAACGGTCGGGTTTACCATGGGCTGTGACGAGCGGCTGCAAGCCGCCATGGCTATTAAAACTCCAAATACGACAACTTTTAAATCTTTCAAATTCATATTAGATCCCAACTGACCTTCTCAATACCGGTTGGACAAGTCCCTTCGAGTGACCCAAGCGATCCTGATAATACTCGATGAAGGCATCGCCGGCTGGCTTTTGACGCATCCCGTTTATAGTTCGGAACCCATTAGCCGCGATTGCCACACGATTCTCAAGCTTTGTTAAGTCTCCGGCACCATCGGGCATCGGAATTGAAATTCCATTTCCACGATCGGCTGCTGGATTAACGCCTATGTAGATATCTGGACGCACGACTGGCATGCCGAAATAGCGCCTCATAAATTCATTCGTCTTCGCAAACGTTGTCATCACCGGTTGATCCCACATCTTCTGCAAGTTCGCTTGTTCGTGACGTCCCATCTCAATGGCCGCACGGGTCTGTCGAATGTAGAAACCTTCCATATCCCCGCGATCGCGGTATCGCTCTGCATCGGCTTGAAGTTCAAACGACTTCCTGGCGGCAGGTGTCATTCCTTCGAACGTTGCCGAACTCAGCGATTCTGCACCGTATATCTTATGCATCAATGCGAGACTACCGACGTCCTTCAGGACGCCGAGCTGTCCTTTCAATGTCTCATTTGCCATTGTTCGAACGGTTTCACCCAAACCAGCGGCCAGAGCACGTCCACCGTCATCAGATTCCCGCCCGAGTCGGAGCTCATTTGGCTGCGATGCAACTGTATTCATCGCATCCGCAACTGTATAAGATTCCGCCAATCCTATGCGAACGGTATTGGCGGCAAATATGCCCAACTGTGTCCACATGAAATCGGGATTGGCCTTGTTCAGCGCATCGTACCTAGCCAAAACGAAGGCATTGACCGCCATCGCAGTCTTTGCCTCGTTATAGTCGGCGGCGGCTGCAATGTTACGCACCGATTCAATGTCACGATCGAGGTTTGCATTCAATTTATTGAAGTCTTCCGCCTGATTCTTGCCTGAGACGCCCGCCATCCCCCGGTGTCAAAATAGTTGTCGCTCCAATAGATCTGAGAAAATGGGGGCGATAACAGGAGTGAGAAGTGGCACGGTACGGACAGGAATTCAAAGACAAAGCGGTGGCGCGGTTGTTGCCGCCCGAAAGCGCATCGATCAAGGACGTGGCATTGTCTGTGGGCGTAAGCGAGTCGACCTTGGAACGCTGGCGCAGCGAAGCATTGGCGAGCCCGACACAGCGCCGCGAATGGACACCCGCTGCGCGGTTTGAAGCGGTGCTGGCGACATCCATCATGGACGAATCCCATAAGAGTGCCTGGTGCCGCAGCAATGGCGTGTATCCGCACGAACTGGCGCTATGGCGCGAGCAGGCGATCAACGCGCTGGGCCAGCCAGGAGAAAAGCGTTTGAGCGCAGCTGAAGCCAAGCAAGACAAGCGCCGTATCAAGGAACTTGAGCGTGAGGTGCGTCGCAAGGACAAAGCGCTGGCCGAAACAGCAGCGTTGCTGGTACTGTCAAAAAAAGCCGAGGCGATCTTCAGCAAGTACAAGGCCGAGGACGAATGATCGACCTCGAAGATCGCCAGACTCTGGCCCAAGAAATCAAAGAAGCATGCCAAGCCGGTGCTCGCTTGAGCGAAGCATGCGCCACCGTTGGCCTGAGTGCCCGCACGCTGCAGCGCTGGCAGGCGTGCGGCGGTTTGGCCAGTGGTGACCGCCGACCGATGGCAGCGCGTCCCACGCCATCGCACGCATTGTCCGAGGGCGAGCGAGCAGCCGTGCTGGCCGCCGCAAATGAACCACGCTTTGCCGATATGCCGCCGGCCCGCATCGTTCCCATGCTGGCCGACGAAGGCATCTATCTGGCCAGCGAATCGACATTCAGCCGCGTCTTGCGTGCCCATGGTCAGGTGCGTCATCGCGGCCGGGCCAAAGCGCCTCGGCAGCAGCGCCCGCCGACCACCCACATCGCCACCGCACCTGGCCAGGTGTGGTGCTGGGATATGACGTATTTGCCGACAGCCGTGGCGGGCCGCTGGTTTTACCTGTACCTGATCCTGGACCTCTACAGCCGTAAGATCATTGGTTGGGAAGTGCATGCCGAAGATGATGCCGACCATGCCAGTCATTTGGTGCGGCGTACCGCCCTGATTGAAGGCGTCGCCATGCGCCACAACAAGCCTGTGCTGCATGGCGATAACGGCGCTACCCTGAAGGCCACTACGGTGTTGGCGATGCTGCATTGGCTGGGCATCAAGCCGTCCTACTCAGTCGGCCCTGAACAATTGAACGGAGCCTGATTCTAAAGGCGAAACGCCTGAAAAACACTGCTGTAATTTGCAAGGTTTCGTTAGAATAGAGGCAATTCCTTGCAAATTCCAGAGGGGCAGATGGGACCAAAGCCAGTCGGACCGCAAAGCAATGACATGTTTCGCCAACGGCTAGACGAGTTGGTGAACCCGCAGCACCCGCTG
>NZ_FOOF01000016.1 GCF_900113115.1 Duganella sp. CF458
TTGATTCTCAGGTAGGAAATGACGGGATGTCAGGATAACATTCGGCCGACCGCCCCGGTTGATGCTTCGGGGCGGTATTTCAGCAGCCTGCTAGCGGAAAAATGCATGGAGTCGCAGGGTTTCACTGAGAAGTTTGGTGAGGGTAGTCAAAGTGAATGCAGGTACTACTCTTTTGTCGAGACAAGGAAATATTTTTCGGGAGAGCAGATTGAGGCTTTGGACCGAGCCTGTGCTCCAAGTGCACCGGTTCCGATTCCCAGCGTTGAAAAGAGACTTAATAGTCCCTATTGCAGGGTCAAGGAGTATCGCGAATATCCACAATGCCTGCCGGTCGTCCCGTTGGGTGTGAAATCGAACCCGTACGCAGCGAGTCGTCCCGAATCTGTCCCCCTGCACCCCTAACTCACCGGTCCGCCAACCCAGCGTTGAAAAGCGTCTGAACGGCCCCTATTGCAAGAACATGACATACCGCGAGTATTCGCAATGCCAGCCGATTGTCACTTCAGATATGAAATGGAGCGCCCGTGCGGCGTCGCGCCCCCCAAACGTCCCGGAGTATCCGGTGCCAAATGAGCTGACGCAGAAGGTACAAAAAGATAACAACGAACAGATGAATAAAATGCGGCAAATCATGCAGAAGAATAAGTGAAAACTATTGTGTTCACGTCACTCGAAGATTTGCCATGTCACTCAAAGATTGACCATTTTTTCCGGTCAGCCGCCTTTGAATGATCCCGCGCCAGAAGGCTACTTCGATTTAGCGTTAGGCATGGTGTGGCGAGCGGCGACCGGGTCTTTCCAGGCCCGTCATCGTCGATCAGGGCTTCGGATTAGCATGAAAACTAAATGGCATTGCCCCTCCCATTTTCTCCTTCAGTTACCTGGTTGGCACCGTCTTCTATCGGTGCGGGTTGTGTAGGCAGCGTTATGAAAATCATTGAACAAGTGAACTCAAGTTATACACTTTGCGAAGATGATGACGGCACTTATCTAATGACCGTGGTAGTTCCTGCGGCAGGTGCGGCGTGGGCGGTATTTGAGAAAGAATACCGTCTCAGCATATATGAAAGATTCTTGGTTCGACTTTTCCCAAGCAAAATTAAGAAGCTCGCGACACGAATCCTATTGGAAGAGCAGAAACTGCGGTGATCTGCCTGGATGCGGTCTGAGAGTCTATCAAGTAGCATTCGCTGCGGTGATCCCCGGGTTGGACGAATTCGATTTCGCGTCTGAATGCCATGTAGTAGCAAGATTGTCGCGCCAGCCGCTATGTCCGTTTCCGCACTGAGCGGCTTCATGCTGAGTCGTATGCTCTGGCTATGAAGATGACAGCCGATACCTCTGCAGCCTCAGAAGATCCAGCAGTGCCCGGAAAGCGGCGCCGTGTGCCCCCCTTATCGCTGGCCGCCTGGAAACAGTTTGTCAGCGTGGCCAAGCCCTATTGGCTCGGGAATGAGAAGAAGACAGCCTGGGGCTTGTTGGTGCTGTTGATCGTGCTGATGCTCGCCGAAACCCAGCTTGCTGTGATGCTGAACAACCAGTCGGGAGAGATGACCTCGGCGCTCGCGGGCCGTGATGGTGATCGTTTCTGGAAATCGGTGCGGGCCTGCCTGCTCATTCTGGTATTCGCAGTGCCCATCTATGCCTTCTATTACTACATGCGGGACATGTTCGCCAACCAGTGGCGGCGTTGGCTCACGGGGCGCTTCCTCGACGGTTATCTTCAGGGACGCAAATATTATGCGCTGACGGCGGAAAGTGAGATCGACAATCCGGACCAGCGTATCAGTGAAGACATCAACACCTTCACAGGCCGGTCCATTCATTTCCTGCTGATCTTCCTAGGTTCGATCATGCAGCTGGTTGCGTTCAGCGCCGTGCTGTGGTCGATTTCGCATTTGCTGGTTGGCGTACTAGCGGTGTATGCGCTGACAGGTACCGTTGTTGCGCTTTATGTGTTCGGCAATCCGCTGATCCGGCTCAATTTCTGGCAACTGCGGCGCGAGGCGGATTTCCGCTTCGGCCTGATGCGCTTGCGTGAGAACGCCGAATCGATTGCCTTTTACCGGGGCGAGGCGCAGGAGCGTGCTTTCATCGACACCAAGTTCGACAAGGTGTTTCACAATTTCAGCAGGCTGATCAAAAAGCAGCGAATGCTGAACTTGTTCCAACGTACTTTCAGCCAACTGACCTTGGTGCTGCCGGGGATGATCCTCGCAGACGGTGTGCTGTCCGGCGAGTTGGAAGTAGGGCGGGCAATTCAGGCGGCAGGTGCATTCACTGCGGTACTCGGCGCCGTGGGCGTTATCGTCGACAACTTTGAAAGCCTGAGCCGTTTCGTTGCTGGCACCGAGCGTCTGCAGACGTTGTCGAGGCTGGTCCTGCCTGCGGCCGAAGGCGAGCCGCTTGCCGACAGCAAGAGCTCGCGGATCCTCATGCGGCCCGGCAAGCAGATTTCTGTGGATGCCTTGACGGTGTGTCCGCCCCAATCCGAACGGGTGCTGGTCAAGGACTTGTCGTTTGAGTTGGCGCCGGGCGACGCCTTGCTGATCACGGGCGATAGCGGTTGCGGCAAGAGCTCGCTGTTGCGTGCGATTGCCGGACTCTGGGATACCGGCAGCGGCTTGATACACCATCCACCGTTGGAAGATTTCTTCTTCCTCCCCCAGCAGCCGTATCTACAGCATGGCACCTTGCGCAGCCAGCTTATCTACCCAAGCGTGCAGACCAGCTTGAGCGACGAACAGCTGCTGGAGATTCTAGAAAGGGTTCATCTGCCGGATCTTGTTGACCGGGTCGGCGGCCTGGATGCGGTCCAGGACTGGGAAAAGCTGCTCTCCGTTGGCGAGCAACAGCGGCTGGCCTTTGGCCGCGTGCTGGTGCATGAGCCGAGCATCGTGATCCTGGACGAAGCAACCAGTGCGCTGGACAGTGGCAACGAAGCCTCGCTATACAAAAGCCTGCGTGAAACCGGCGCCACCTTGATCAGCATCGCCCACCGGGCGGCTGTGCGCCGCCACCATACGCATGTGCTGCGACTAACGGGCGATGGCGGATGGGATCTACGCGAGGTGGCTAGGCCGCTGGACGTAAAAGGCCCTGCCGCGGACGTTATTCCCCTTCAAGCTCGCCAGGAAGTCGATGAATGCGGATGATTTGAAAGTTGTACTGCTCCGCAGCCAGAGGGCCGCCTCCATTGTTCAATTGCTGTTGCCTAAGGTAATCACTAACCAGCATGGCCGCGCCTTGCTCCGTCAGCATACCCGCTGAATCTGCCGTTATTTGATGCTCAGACCGGTCGGCACTCCGGTAAGCAATAACCCAAGTAGACACCCGCTTCTCTTTCCATGTACTTATAAGGGAATCCCGTATGTTATCAAAGTTATGCGTATTGTTGCACTCGTTTGCTCAGATCGCCTTGTGAACTTTCCTAATTGCAAATTTAATTGTCGCCAAATTTAACACCTTTCATGCGTGAAGTTGGGGTAACTCAGCGTAATCAGATACTTATATGGTAGGCACGGTTGATGCTTCGTTCAGGTTGTAGTTTCCTTAACCAAATTATGGAGCGCGATATGAAAGCTAATACGCTGTTCAAGTCTTGCCTGCTGGCCTGCTCCGTTCTGGCGGGTGCACAAGCGATTGCCGGTCCCGGCACCGTAAACAGTATTGAATTCAGCTTCATGAGCTATAGCAGCACCGCTTCACAATCTTTCAGCAATCAGCCGTTGCCAAGTTTCGACATCATTCCAACGCCCTCGGTTACGCCCATTCCGTCCCCACAGGAAATTCTTCCAGTCGTTGAGGTTTACCTGCCTTCGACGAATGCCCAAACCGACGCACCTGCAGTGATCACCGCGCCGGATACGCCGCAGGCGGCATTGGCCGTCCCGGAACCGGGAACCTTGGCTTTGCTGGGTTTGGGCTGCGTTTTGCTGTGCCTGCGTCGCCGGGAGGGTTCCCATGGTTAAATCCCGTGGGTATGCAGCACTGGTAGTTACATTGTTACTGGCGGCATGTGGCGGAGGCGGGTCGGGGGGCTCGCCGGTTGCGTCCAACAATCCGCCGACAAGCCTACCGGCCCCACTGGAAGGGAACATCGTCACCACGGTTCCCACCCCAACTTATCCCGCCGGCAGCGGCAATCTCAGTATCTTCAATGCCATCAACGCCTTGCGCAGCAAGATAGGCTCCGGGCTGTTGGCCCAGAGCCTGTTGCTGGACAAGTCGGCGGGGGCCCACTGGAGCTACATCAACCAGAACGGCATCAGCGAACTGCATGGCGAAACGGCCGGCAAGCCGGGATATACGGGCGGGCGTGCCGGGGACAGGATTGCGGCGGCAGGTTATTCCGCCTCGGTCTCGGGGGAGGCGATCTACAGCACGGTCGGTACCGACAAGTACCTGACTTGTGTTGCGGAGTGGGCCAATTCGGTTTACCACGCGGCCCTGCTGTTTGCCAGCACGATCGATATCGGCATTGCTGCAAACAACTTCAATCCGGTCGAGGGCGCATCAACGCTCTGCGTCGTGGACGTCGCTACGAGTACAACGCAATCGGCGCAGTTGCCGGGGGCAGGCAGTATTCGTGCGTATCCATACGCAAACCAGACGGATGTACCGTTCGTGTTCTTCAATCGCACGGAAACGCCGACGCCTGTGCCGGATCTGGTCGAAGCGGGTACGCCGGTAACGGTCAGCTTCGAAACCCGGGGCATGGCCGTGACCGCGCCGATTGCGATCAGCCAGTTCAGCCTGACGCCTGCCGGTGGCACGGTAGTCGACGCCCGCATCCTGGTGAACAAAGGCGGCAAGCTTGGCCCGGTCATCACGACCAACGGCCCGGCTTTGACGGACGACGGCAATATGCAAGGCTTCACCGCTACGCTGGTTCCGGTACAGCGGCTCAAGCCAAGCACAGTGTACAGCGTGGCCTTGATCGCCATGGCGGACGGAAAGACCATCAACAAGTCCTGGACGTTCACAACCGCCGCGCAGTAATGCTATAGAACCGGGGTCGGCTATCCACGAGGATTTGCCGACCCTTTTCAATTCACTTCGGGCGAGGAGACCTCAGGCCATCGTCAGGGCGAGGGAGTGTGCCCGCGCGCAGCATCCGGACGGCATGTGCGACGGCACGTGCGACGTTGCGGACCTCCTCCTGGAAGTCTTCGTCCTTGTCCATGGTGTCGTGGCTGGTCGCATAGGGTTCGTAATAGCCCAGATAGCGGTCAAGTCGTGCCTGTGCACCGGCATCGATTAACTTCATCCAGTCGAGCCAGTCGGAGAGATTGCGTCGTACGCTTTCGATTCCGGCGACGTCGCCGTGCACCACCAGGCCGTAGGCTCGCCCGGCCAGGTGCTTCGGATAGGGCCAGCCGGCCAGTTCGAGCGCCTTGGCTTCCTCTGCTTTCTTTCCGTGCGTGCTGGTTGGATCCGGATTGCCGCCGTCAGCACACACCAGGCGGTCGATCATCAGTTTCAGTACAGAAGGCGCCTGGTACCAATACACAGGGGTGAAGATGATGACCCCGTGGGCGGATACCCACTGCTCATAGATCTCGTTCATCCAGTCATTCACCTGGCCGAGGCTGTGATTCGGGTAGCAGCTACATGGCCAATGGCAAAGCGGCATGGCGGTTGAAACGCAACCCTTGCAAGGGTGGATGTGCAACTCGAATTCGGAGGTAAGGCGGCTCAGGTCAAGAATATCGGTGCCGATTCCGTCGGCGGCAAGCGTGGCTTCCGCCAGTTTCAGCATGCGCCAGGTCTTGGACATTTCGCCCGGGCAGGTGCCGTCATTGCGTGCCGCGCCGCAGATCAGCAAGACGCGTGACGGCGTGGCCGGATCTTTCTGGCGTTGGTCCGCGGCTTGCAAACGGGCCGCGGCGGCCTTCCATTCGACTGATAGTTCGTAGCCTGGATCGGCATATCCCGGCCCGGCCGGTTTGGTCAGTGGCGCCTTGCGGCTGTCGTGGAAGTTTTGCCACGCGACCTCCTCGAGCATCGCCACTTGCTCGCGCACGCCGTCAAAACGAGGATCGGCGAAACTGCGCTGGAAGCGTAAGTGGAACTCGCCACGTTTCAGCTTGGCGGGGGCTTGGCCTTTGCGGACTTCCGTCATATTTGCCTCCTATGCTGGAGAAAATGTGCCACAGGCATCGCAACGGGTCAGTTCGACAGCGAACGGACCACGTAGGCCAGCCGAAACTTGATCTGGGTTAAGGAATTGCCAGTGGTGGCAAGGCTACGATTGGGGTATGGCAAAGAAGTTTCCCATCATTCCCCTGCATCCTGAGCGAGTCTGCTGGGGTTGCGACAAGTACTGTCCCACCGATAGCCTTGCGTGCGGCAATGGTTCAGAGCGAACCCAGCATCCCTCGGAGCTGTTTGGTCCCGACTGGATGGAGCGGGAGTCGCCGCTTCTCGAACCCCAGGTTGACGCGCCATTGAAGAAATCGGCCTGACGCAGTCGACCGCTACTTCTGCCGCAACTTTTCTATTGTGGCCACGGCCTGTTCTGTGTCGTGCGGAGGCTTGAGAAACAAGCGCAAGCCTTCGGATACCGGCCCTATCAAGTCGGCGTCAGCCTCCCTGTCAAAGAAGGAAGACAGTCCGGCTGCGTGATTCAGGACCCGGCGTGCGGGATCTCCCAAAAGGATGGGCGGGAAGGTTGTATCCGATTGTGCAGGCAAGGTCTGGTCAGCCTCCGCTATGTGGCGAATGGCGCCGCTCTCCGCAAGGAAGGTGAGAAAGCGTTTGCGGACCTGCGGATTCGGTGACTTTGCCGGCAGAACCAGGACATCGAGCGGCGCGTCTTCGTAGGCTGGCATATCGGGAGAAATGGCCGGGAATGCGAAGAAGCCCATGTCATCGGCTATCGCTTGCGGAAATTTGGCGGCTATAAAACTCCCCATCAGCATCATGCCGACGTGATTGCGGTACAGGTAGGGCAACACGCGTTCGTGCTCCTGCTCCAAAGTCGTTGGTAGGAAGTAGCCTTTGCGCAGCAGGCCTCCCCACACGTCGAAGACATGGCGCACCCTGGGGTCGGTAAATGGAACGTCGCCGCGCAGCAGCTTGCGGTGGAACTCAAGACCGTTGAGCCGCAAGTCGAAGTAATCGAACCAGCCCGCCGCCGGCCAGTTGGCTGAGGCGCCCAAGCCGATCGGCGTAACACCCTGCGCCGACAATCGCTCGCAGACGTGGAGGAATTCGTCCCACGTCGAAGGAGGCTTGATGCCGAGCCGCTTGAACAGAGATTTGCGGTAGACGAAGCCCCAAGGGTAGTAATACAAAGGGAATCCATACACTTCGCCATCGATGCGGGTGCCATCGATGGTGACGGGGGAGAACTTCTTCTTTTTCAGTAGGGTGACGGTGTCGGGGTCGAGCGGCGCGAGAAGCTTGTTTGCGGCAGCGTCGCGCAAGCGTTCACCGGCATACCAGAATGCCACGTCGACCTTGCCGCTTTTCAGGCGCGTCGTAAAATCGCGCTTGTATTGCTCCTGAGGATAGCCATGTTGTGTTACGTGGACATCGGGGTTAGCTGCAGAGAATTCATTGATGATGCGTAATCAGGCGGTGCGCTGTGCACTATGGGAAACGATGTAGTCGATGACGAGTTGCTCGGATGCTGCAGGCGCGGGCGACAGGCAAATCAGGCAACAAAGTATCGCTGCCGCCTGTGTGAATCGGCGACGTAGATCGAACCGGAAACTGATCGTGGTCGGGGCTGCCCGCATCAAGTAAGTTTGTGCGTAAAATTGCTTCCTGTCAAAGGCCTCCTGCCTTGTATGAATACGAAACGGAGAACTTGCGTTGGGTGCCCGGCGGGAAAACGTTCGTGTGCTTTAATGTACGTGCAACCGCTTCGTCATATGCCTGGTCACGCGAACCCTGAGTTCGCGTGACGTTGACGACTTTGCCGCCGCTGTCCAGTTCGACATCGAAACTGACCTTGAGTGCGCCGAACACTTGGTTTGGCTCGGGCACATAGAAGATCTGCCTTCGAACTGCCTCTATCTGCGCGTCGGTTGGCGGCATCCCTGTCTGGGTGGCCATTGCCAAATCCTTGCTGGCTTGCAGCTCTTCAAGAATGGCTTCTCTGACGGCGTTTTCGTGCGCGGTCTGCTGGGTTGGCGCAGGCATATAATTTGGGGGGGCGCTGTTGCTGGTAAGGAGCGCCGCGCAACCTTTCACAAGGAGCAATATCAGGAACGTGATCTGCCAACCTGACCAACTCCAGCTGGATTTGCCGCCGGACTCCGCCGGTGCTTTGCCAAGCGGAACGGCGGCGGCCGTGCCGCTGCGCTGAATCTCCGCCTGCGCTGCCTCATGCCATTTCTGTAGACTCTCGCGATCGATGATGATTGAGAACCAGCTATAGAATCGATCCGTCAATTGATGGAACAGCCGCAGGTCGTCGCTGGCAGCCACGCCTTGTGGATTAGGGGTGTTGCGGATGGCTTGAATGAGTTGCTTGACGGTGCCCATGGCATTTGCCGACATTGACTCGTACAGCTTCCACTGGTCAATGGCGCGGTCCACCATCGCACCGGATTCACCAAACTGCAGGATCCGGCGGCTGTCCCGCGCCCAATCCAGCATTTCGCTGGCTACTACGAACAGCGTTTCGTGCCCGGGCTTCCAACCGGTGGCGAGCAAATGGACGATGCGCGCCTCGAAGATGGTCCGAGCGGTAAGGTTCAGCAGGCATTCTTGCTCCAGCGACTCCCGGAGAACCTCCCTCCAGCGGGACTGCAGTCGGGATTCATTGTTCGCCACGAGTACCTGTGTCCTTACTTGGAACTGGGTGAACGCCTGGTCGGCGAGCCGGTAGGGATCGTCGAGAGCCGGCGCCGTCACTGGTTCGGACGCCAATCCGGGTTCGGCCACTTCCACAGGGATCGGCGAAGCGGCATCATCTCGCACGAATTCCTGGTGCGCCTGCCAGTGAAGTGCAACTTCATACGCCTGGCGCAGTTCCTGAAAACCCTCGGGGTCAGCCCGCTGGTCGATCCTCTTCAACTCGCGCGCATAGGCGCGGCGGATAGTCTTGGCATCCGCATCGGCATCCAGGCCGAGGCGTATCAAAAAGGGTAGAGTGTCACGCATGTCAATTGTTCTCAGGGGCGTTGCCACGGCGCAGTCCACGAAACGTCAGGTGCAAGGCCAAGCGGTTTGGCCAGTTCGCGCCAGCGCTGCAGCATCTGCATGTCGACAATGATTGGCGCGAGATTCGCGTAGTAAGTGGCAAGAAGTTCGAAATAGCCGTGGTCGCGGCGCAGGCGGCTCAGTTCCGGTTCGTGCGCTTGACGCAAATCGCGGATGACCCGTACCAGTGGCGCTCTGAGTGTCTCCGGTTGGCGGTGCAATAGCCAACGTTCCTGCCATGCTTCTGCGATCTGGATATTCGGCCAGGTTCCCTCATCGGCCCAGCCGAAATGGTCGGTTGCAGCAAGCAGGAGCGCTTCGTGGCCCGGTTGCCACCCATTTAGCAGGAAGCGGCAGATAGCTGCCTCGAGATAGGGGCCTGCGTCCAGACCCACCGGCTGCTGCTCGGCCAATTGCTCGCGCAAATCGTCGACCCAGATGGTCTCGTCTGCAATGCGGCGGCCACCCGAAATCACGGCGACTGCGGCGATGATCCATTCGAAGGCTTCCTGCGCTTCGTCTACGCCGAAGGGTTCCGGAATCTCGGGTTCGCCTCCGGAACGCAAGCCGATAGCGAGTTCATAGGCGCCGCGCAAGGCCTGGAATGCCGCCAGCTCGGTTTCCTGGTCGATCAGCTTCAGTGCACGTGCATAGGCACGGCGCACTTCCTGGTCGGTCGCACCGGCTTCGAGCCCGAGGTGGGCCAGCGCTTGGGTAATGTCCTGCATAGCCGATCACGAATCCAGGTTCAGGAAGCTCTGGTGCTCAAAGTACTCAAGCGCTTCGTTGAAGGTGCGGGCGGCCTGGCGCGAAATGCGGATATCTTGCGCTTCCAGCGCACGCTCGAACTGCATGATCTGGCGGCCCAGGTGTTCGCGGGCTTCGCCTCGCAATTGCTGGTACAGGCGTTCGCCGCGGGCCAGCATGGTGCGGAACTCGATCCGGTCGCGCGGGTGGATCTTCAGCTCGGACAGGGCGGCGAAGCGCTCCTTGATTTCCTCCTGGCTCAGCAAGCCAGGATTGCCTTCAATCACCAGCGTTTGGGTCTGCTGGGTCTGCAGCACGGTCGCCTCGACTTGCAGCAGGCCGTTTGCGTCGTAGGTAAAGCGCACGTCCACGCCGTTGTTCTGGCCCGGGACCTGGGAAATCGGTACCTCGATGGTCCCAAGCTCGATGTTGTCGCGCGCCATGCGCGCTTCGCCCTGGAACACGTTGATGCGCAAGGCGGTCTGCCGTTCCGAGGTCGGGTGGTAGTTCTTGACCTTGCTGACCGGGACCACCGTGTTGCGTTCGATGACGGGGTCGAAGTGGCCATGCGAGTACTGGTCGCCGCCCAGGTGCATCGATACCTCGACGCCCAGCGAATACGGCGCCACGTCGGTCATCACCACTTCATCCAGGGCAGCATCGTTCATCTTCAGGCCGGCTTGCACGGCCGCGCCCATTGCCACCACTTCGTCGGGATTGATGTCGCAGGATGGGAAACGGCCGAACATGCGCGCGACCATGCGGCGCACGATCGGCATGCGTGTGGCGCCGCCGGCCAGGACGATGTTATCCAGGCTGGCTGTCTGCAGGTTGGCGTCGCGCAGCGCGCGTTCAACCGGCGAACGAAGGCGCGCCAACAGCGGTGCGGTAATGCGTTCCAGCCCGGCTTCATCCAGCGGCATGGAGTAGGTGGTACCGGCGTGGTTGATCTGCAGCAGGGCTTCCGGCGCTTCGGAGAGCTTGCGCTTGGCTTGTTCGGCTTGCGCCACCAGGCTTTGCATGAAACGGCCGTCCTGCTTCAATGCGAGGGGGATGGATGCCTGCTTGAAGAACTCCTCGATCAACAGGTTGACGAAGTCTTCTCCGCCAAGGAAGTTATCGCCGGCGGATGCGCGCACTTCCATCACGCCTTCAAACAGGTCGAGTACCGAAACATCGAAGGTGCCCCCGCCAAGGTCGAACACCAGGAACTGGGTTTCCTTGCCGCGCTGATGGATGCCATAGGCGAGCGCGGCGGCAGTTGGTTCGTTCAACAGCCGCTCGACTTTCAGGCCTGCCAACTGGCCGGCCGCGCGGGTCGCTTTGCGCTGCGCATCGGAGAAATAGGCGGGAACGGTGATGATCGCCTCGGTGATCGGCTCACCAAGTGCGGCTTCCGCGTCTTCCTTCAGGGCGCGCAGGATCAGGGCCGACAGCTCCTCGGCGCGGAAATTGCGGCCGCCCAGCGTGAACTGCTTGTTGCTGCCCATATGGCGCTTGAACACCGCCGCACTGTGCGTCGGATGCGTCTGCAAACGCTCGCGCGCCGCCTTGCCGATCAGGATCGTGCCGTCTTCGTCAACGCTGACGCAGGACGGGGTCAGGAAATCCCCCAGGCTGTTGGGAATCAACCGGGGCTCGCCGTTGTGCCAAACGGCGATGAGGCTGTTGGTTGTGCCGAGGTCGATGCCGACAATCATTCGCTACTCCGATGTAAATTTCACAAAAGAGTAGCTTAGCACTTATTTCCGATTGAAAAAAGTCGTTGTCTTTCATGAAACTACACCCTGACCGGCAAGGTCAGGATGAAACTGGTGCCCTCGCCAAGGTCACTTTTTACGTCGATACGTCCGCCGAGCAAGCCGTACACGATGTTGTAGACGATATTCAGGCCGAGGCCGGAGCCGCCGCGTCCAAGCTTGGTGGTAAAGAAGGGGTCGTAGATCTTCCCCATGTTTTCGGGCGCAATGCCGATGCCGTTGTCGCGCACCGCGATCGCGACCGAGTCGGTGCCGATGGTTTCTGCGCTGATGACGATTTCGCCGCTGTCATTGCCTTCAAAGGCATGGATCAGGCCATTGTTGACCAGATTGATCAGCACCTGGCCAAATGGTCCCGGATAGCTGGCCATCACGATCCCGTGCGGAATGGTGTGGGTGACGCGGATGCCGGACTTCTTAAACGTCGGCATCAGCACCAGCAGGATTTCCGAAACCAGCTCGTCCAGCTGGAATTCGCGGCTCTGTGACGTCGCCCGGTCGACTGCGACCTGCTTGAAACTGGACACCAGGTCCACCGCGCGATGAAGGTTGCGTAGCACGATCTGGCTGCCGTTGTTGACATCACCGAGATAGGCGTTGAGGGCAGAGCGCCTTACGCCTGATTCCACTGCAGCCGCGAAAGCCGTGGTCTGGTCCAATAGCGTGCTGACCGCCAGCAGGCTGTTGCCGATGGGCGTATTCAATTCGTGCGCCACACCGGCAACCAGCGAACCGAGCGCGGCCAGCTTTTCACTGCGAACCAGTTCTTCCTGCGCGCGCTGGAGGGTGCCGAGGGAGTCGGCCAGTTCGCGGTTGGTGTCGGCGATCTGGCGCGTGCGGACATTCACCAGCTCTTCCAGTTCCAGCTCGCTGCGCTTGCGGTCGGTGATGTCGGTGGAGACCCCGCCCAATGCCCAGATATGCCCGAACTCATCGATCAGCGGGAATTTCTCGGAAATGTAAGTACGGGGCCCGCCAACCGTGCCTCCCGACGTTTCTTCATGGCTGGAGGCGCGGCCGCTGGCCAGCACGGCGCGGTCGGCCCGGCGGATCGCATGGGCCATTTCTTGGCTGAAGAGCATGTCGTCGGTATTCCCGAGCGGTTCGGGCGAGCCGGGAGGCAGCAGCATGCGAAAGCTGTGGTTGACCATCAGGTAGCGTCCATCGAGGTCCTTCACATAGACCACTGCCGACGACTTCTCGACGATGTTGGTGAGCAGGGCCTGGCTGCGGCGCAGCGCCGCGTCGCGCGCGGCGATGGTGGCAAGCATGGCGTTGAAGGCGGTGGCGAGCCGGCCCACTTCATCGCGGCTGCTGACCGGTGAGCGCAGGTCGAAACGCTGTTCGCGCGTGACGCGGTCGGCCACGGCGGACAAGGCGAGCAGTGGTTGGGTGACCAGGCGGCGCGAGCTGACCGCATACAGGATGCCGCCGAACGACAAGGTGAGAAGCACGACACCAAGCACCAGGCCGTATTGGCGCAGGCGTTCCAACATGGACGGCAGATGGTAGTAGGTGGCCAGGTAGCCAACCACTTCGCGTTCGAAGCGGATTGGCGATAACAGCGTCAAGGCGTAACCGTCGAAGCTGTGTCCCATGTGTTCCAATTCCGGTGACCATTCGCATGCCGCGGCGGGGTCGCGGTTGAAGTCGGCGAACACGCGCCTATCGGCAGTGAACAGGCAAGCCCGGGAGATTTCGGGACTGCTGCGCAGGCCCGCGAGCTTGCGGGCGGCGCTATTACGGTCGCCGAAGTTCAAGTCGGCGTCGAGATTCAGCGCGAACAATTCGCTGCGCACGGTCAGGTCTTGCACCACGCGGGGACGGGCGACCAGCAAGTCGTAGCTGGCGAGGGCAATCAGCGCAACCAGCATCGCCGCGATCGTCGTAAGAACCGACACCAGCAAGAGCTTGCGCTGGAGTCCAAGATCACGGAAGAAGCCCTGGAAGCTTTTCATCTGGGTGTGGCCCATTTGCACCGGAGTAACTATCTTAGCTCAAGCGCCGATGGCGCTACAAGCATGCGACATTCCAATGTAATTATTGCTATGTTTGGCATATGACAGAACAACAAGCAGGCAGCAAAGAGACGCAGCCGCCGTCATCCACCGGTGCCGGCGCGGAGCCGCCAGCGCGTCCGGAGCCACCGGCGCGCGGGAGGCTGGCGGATTGGCAAGGCCCGGCCTTCTGGATGTCGTGCGGAGCATTGCTGGCAGGGCTGACGGGTGGCGCCGTTGTCCTTGCGCAGCGCGTCGGCGTCGAGCGTGATCTGATGGCGGTGGCGACAACGCTGCCGCCGCGTGAGGAGGCCCGTGCGACTCCGTCCCCCGCCGAGAGCGCAGCGCGGCGGCAGGTGGTGCCGGAGCCGGAGCCGGTGCTCGCCGGGAAGCCTCATTCGTCAGCAATGGAGGGTACGTCCGGCCAGGACGAAGGCGTTCGCAAAGTTAAGACGACGCGCCGGCGCGGCGCAAGCGCGTCCAACGGCAGTGCAACACACGCGCAGCATCAAGTCAGCGCCAGACAGCCGGAGCGCAAGAAGTACGTGGTGCGCCGCAAGGCGGCCAAAGCGGAGACGTACTCCGAGGTATTCAAGCGCTGCCCGTCGCCCGGAGCAGCCGGCGCGGTGGAGTGCCGCCGGCATATCTGCAATGGCGCCGAAAGCGAAGGCCAGGCTTGCAGGCCATATCGCGGAAAGCTGCGTTAGGCGATAGGTAGTGAGATGAAAGAGCGCTGACGCTCAGCGAGCTCCTGGCACGCCAGGCAGGTCGCCGCGCTGGGCTGCACCTGCATGCGCCCGGCGGAAATCGCGCTCCCACAGCGTTTGCACTGGCCAAACGTCCCTTCCTGCAGGCGCTCCAGGGCAGCGTCGATCGCCGCCGCTTCGGCGGCGTCGCGGCCGGCCAGTACCTCGCGCCGCTGGCGCAGGATGGCAGTCCAACGGTCAATTTCTTCAGGTAGCATGGCTTGTCTCCGCTTTTGGCGCCACTTTAGCGGGCATCTTGAGCCGCGTCACCGGCACCGCTTGACCTAGGTCAAGTTTGGCTGATTTATTCCCAGGGGCGCGCATCTGGCCCCTTGCCGCGATGGACAGTACAATCATAGGATGACAGGATTTGACCACCGACAGGACCAGGCTTTGACACATTCAACGATTGCGGAACGCAGCCTGCAATGGCTGTTGGCATCAGCCACTGACGCGATGCTGATCATCGACAAGGATGGACAACTGTTACTGGTCAACCCCGCGCTGGAAAAGCTGTTTGGCTATGAACCCGGCGAGCTGCCGGGGAAATCGCTGGAAACGCTGATCCCCGAGCGCTTCCGCCACGGCCACGTGGGCCTGCGCGGCAGCTATTTCGAGCGCCCGCACCCGCGCGCCATGGGCGCAGGTTTCGAACTGTTCGCCACGCGCAAGGACGGTACCGAATTCCCGGTCGAAGTGAGCCTGTCACCGCTGCAGGACAATGACACGCAGCCGATGGTGATGGCGACCATCCACGACATCAGCGCCCGCAAGAAAGCCGAACACGGACTGCAGGAAAGCGAAGCCCGCATGCGCGCCATCTTTGATACGGTGGTGGACGCAATCATCACGATCGACGAACACGGCATCATCGAGCGCGTGAACCCGGCCGCCGAGCGCATGTTCGGTTACCCGGAGGCGGAAGTGCAGGGGCGCAACGTCAAGATCCTGATGCCTGCGCCGCACCGCGAAGCGCATGATGGGTACCTGCACAACTACATGACGACCGGCGAAAAGCGCATCATCGGCAAAGGCCGTGAAGTGCAGGGCTTGCGCCGCGATGGCAGCATCTTCCCGATGGACCTGGCGGTGACCGAAATGTGGCTCGGCGGGCGCCGCATGTTCACTGGTCTGGTGCGCGACATCACGGAGCGCAAGCACGCCGAGGAAAAGGCGCAGCAACTGCTGCAGGAGCTGACCAGCGCCAACGAAGAATTGACCAACTTCGCCTACGTTGTTTCGCACGACCTGAAGGCACCCCTGCGCGGCATCGGCTCGCTGGCCGATTGGCTGGCGCACGATTATGCCGACAAGTTCAACGATGAAGGCAAGGAGCATATGCGGCTGCTGATCAACCGCGTGCACCGCATGGGGGCACTGATCGACGGCATCCTGCAGTATTCGCGCGTTGGCCGCATCAAGGAAGCCGTGGTGCCGGTGCAGCTCGACCAATTGGTAGCCGAAGTGATCGATTTGCTCGCCGTACCGGCACATATCAAGGTCACCGTCATGCCGGGCATGCCAACTGTGACGGGCGAACCGACCCGCATCCAGCAGTTGTTCCATAACCTGGTGTCGAACGCGGTCAAGTACATGGACAAGCCCCAGGGCGAGATTGAAGTGGGCTGGGCCGACGAGGGTGGCCAGTGGCGCTTCCATGTGCGCGACAACGGTCCTGGCATCGCGGAGCGGCACTTTGAACGAATTTTCCAGTTGTTCCAGACCCTGGCGCCGCGCGACCGCGTTGAGAGCACAGGTGTCGGCCTGGCGCTGGTGAAAAAGATTGTGGAAATGTACCAGGGCAGGGTGTGGTTGGAGTCCGAGCTGGGCCAGGGCACCACCTTCTATTTCACCTTGCCGAAGAAAAGAAAGAGTAACGCATGAATAATACGAGCAAGCCGATTCTGCTGGTTGAAGACGACCAGGTTGACGTGATGACCATCCTGCGCGCGCTGAAGGAAGTCCATGTCGGCAACCGTGTGGTGGCGATGGAGAACGGCGAGGCCGCGCTGGAATACCTGCGCGAACCGGGCAGCGAGCAGCCTTGCATCATCCTGCTGGACTTGAATATGCCTATCATGAACGGCATCGAGTTCCTGCAGAACGTCAAGCAGGACCCCCTGCTGCGCCGGATCCCGGTCATCGTCCTGACCACATCCGAGGAGCAGCAGGACAAGATGCGCAGCTTCGACCTGGGTGTGGCCGGTTATATGACCAAGCCGGTCGACTATCGCCAGTTCGTGGAAGTGGTGCGCTCGATTAACCTGTACTGGACCATCAGCGAGCTGCCATGAACACGGTAAGGGTCCTTATCGTCGAAGACGATATCGTCGACCGTATTGCGTGCCGCCGCGCCTTTGCGCAAGCGCCTGGTTTCAGCTGCGAACTGCTGGAGGCGGAAAGCGGGCAGGAAGGCCTGGATATCGCCTTGCGCGAAAAGCCCGACTGCATCCTGCTCGACTATCACTTGCCCGACCTGACCGGCCTTGAATTCCTGGCTCGGCTTGCGGCCGACCGCGGCGAACCCCAACCCAACATCCCGGTGATGATGCTGACCGGCGCCGACAGCGCCACCGTGGCGGCGGAAGCGATGCGCCGGGGCGCGCGCGACTACCTGGTGAAGGACAGCGATGGCCGCTACCTCGATTTCCTGGCCGGTGCTATCGACCGCCTGCTGCGCGAGCAGCGCCTGATCGACGAAAAGCTGCAGGCGGAACGCGTACTGCGCCAGTCCCAGAAAGAGCTGCGCGAACTGGCCGCCTATCAGGAAAAGCTGAAAGAACATGAGCGCACCCGCATTGCGCAGGAAATCCATGACGAGCTGGGCGGCCTGCTGACTGGCATCAAGGCCTATATTTCCGTCGCCATCGAACGTGCCGGCGAACAGTCCGACCCGCTGCTGAAGGATGCTGCCAAGCTGGCGCAGGATGCGATTGAAACGGTGCGCCGCGTGATCACCGATTTGCGCCCAAGTGTACTGGACCAATTGGGCATCTGGCCCGCGCTGGAATGGTATGCCGAGCAGGTGGGGCAGCGCAGCGGACTGCAATGCAGCTGCAACATCACTCCCGAGGCACAGGCGCTGGAGCTGGACGCGGAACGCAGCACCATGCTGTTCCGCGTGGCGCAGGAGGCGCTGACCAATGTGGTGCGCCATGCGGAAGCGAGCGAAGCGCGCGTCATCGTGGATACCGACGGCGAGAACGTGGTGCTGCGCGTGGAAGACAATGGCAAGGGGATCGAGAGCGCCGGCCTGTCCGACCGCGAATCCTGGGGCCTCTTCGGCATGCACGAACGTACGCGCCGCTTTGCCGGCGAACTGATTATCAGCGGTAAGGCCGGGCAGGGCACCACCTTGCAACTGCGCCTGCCTTTGGAGGACAAGAATGGGTGACAAGATCACCGTGTTGCTGGTCGACGACCATGCGATCGCACGCAATGGCGTGCGCCTGATGCTGGGTACCGCGCCCGATATCAGCGTGGAGGGTGAAGCCGGCAACGCCGTGGAGGCGATGCAGCGCGTGGGCGAACGCAGTTTCGACGTGGCGCTGGTGGACATCAAAATGCCGGGCAAAAATGGCCTGGACCTGCTCAAAACGCTGCGCAGTGAATGCCCGCGCATGGCTGTACTGGTGCTGAGCACCTATTCGGAAGAGATTTATGCGGTGCGGGCGCTCAAGTCGGGCGCCTCCGGCTATCTGACCAAGGATGCCCCGACCTCGACCCTGATCGAGGCGGTGCGCAAAGCTGCCTCCGGCGGCAAGCATGTCAGCCCGGCACTGCTTGAAAAACTGGCAACCTTGGTTGGCGGCGGCCCTAGTGGCGACCACGAGGAGCTCTCCAACCGTGAACTGGAAGTTTTCAAGCTGATCGCCCAGGGCGAGTCACTGGTGCGAATAGGGGAAAAGCTACATCTCAGCCCTAATACCGTGACAACCTATCGCAGCCGCATCCTCGAGAAAATGGGCATGTCCAGCAATGCTGAACTGACCCGCTACGCCCTCGAGCACGGGCTGATCTGACCTTCTGTAGGGGAACCACTACAGCAACTACACAGAAAGCTTGATACCGGGAAATGAAGCCGGGCGCGATACTGCTTACATCGAAAACAAGGAGCAGCATCATGAGCCCGGTCATCCAAATCACCCCTGCAAACGCCACCAAATCCTGCGCACCCGTCGCAGCGAAATGCTCGCTGTGCAGCTTCAACCGCCTGTGCCTGCCGCAGGGCCTGGCCGACGAAGATGTTGCCCGCCTTGACCAGATCATTTCGCGCCGCCGCCGCGTGAACCGCGACGAACCGCTGTACAAGACCGGCGACAGCTTCCATAGCCTGTATGCGGTGCGCTTCGGCCACTTCAAGACCGTGCAGGTGAACCAGCGCGGCGAGCAGACCATCGGCGGCTTCCACATGGCCGGGGACCTGCTGGGCATGGAAGCGATCGGCAACGGCCAGCATTCCTGCAATGCGGTGGCGCTGGAAGACAGCGAAGTCTGTGAGATTCCGTTCAATCGCCTGCAAGAGCTGGTGATGCAGATCCCTGGCCTGTTGCAACAGTTCCACCGCACCATGAGCCGCGAAATCCAGCGCGAACAGTCAGTGATGCTGTTCCTGAGCCATATGCGCGCCGAGCAGCGCCTGGCCATGTTCCTGCTGAACCTCGCCGGCCGTTACGCCCAGCGCGGCTATTCTTCAACCAGCTTCCAGCTGCGCATGTCGCGTGAAGATATCGGCGGCTACCTGGGCCTGACCGTGGAAAGCGTCAGCCGCCAGCTGGCGCGCCTGCGCCAGGATGGTTCGATCGTGCTGCAAAACCGCGACCTGCGCATTACCGACCGCGCCAAGCTGGAAAACATGTCGTCCGGCGGGATGGCGCAAGAACTGGCAGTTGCCTGACCCGCGAACCGGTTTTATCACCTGTAGGGGGTGTATGGGGCAGCTCTTGCTGCCCCTTTTTTATTGCGCGAAGACCTCTTTGGCGGCCATCAGTCCGTTGAGGGCTGCGGGAAAGCCGGCGTAGACCGCCATTTGCATGATGGTCTCGACGATTTCCTCCTGGGTGACGCCGACGTTGAGGGCGGCGTGGATGTGAACCTTGAGCTGAGGCGTCGCATTGCCCATGGCGGTCAGCGCGGCCACCACGGCGATTTCGCGCGACTTCAGGTCGAGGCCGGGGCGCGAGTAGATGTCGCCAAATGGGAATTCGATCAGGTAGCGCGCAAAGTCGGGCGCTATGTCTTCCAGGCTCTGGATCACCCGGTCGCCAGCCCGGCCGTCGACTTCACGCAGTTTTGCGAGCCCGCGCTCGTAGCGGTTTTCTGTGTTCATTGGCATATCCTCCATCGGTGGTTGGATTCGACGCCAGGGACTGCTCCAGGGAGCGGTAATGCTCGATCTTTGCCTGCAAGGATGCGGCCGATTGCCGCATTGCCTCGATTTCGGCGAGGACGTCTTGCATATGCTGTTCCAACATCTGGCGCCGCTCCGGCACCGTCGAGTCCCCAGCGCCGCGAAGTTTTGCGAACGATTGCATTTTGCCGATTGGCATATGGGTCGTTCGCAAACGCAGCAGGAATTCGATCCACGCAAGGTCCGATGCCGCGTAACGCCGCTGGCCGCCCGCTGCACGATTGAGCGGGGCAATCAGCCCGATGCGCTCGTAATAGCGGAGGGTGTGGGCCGTGAGGCCGGTGCGTTTCGCGACTTCGTCGATGCTCAGGTGCGATTCCATGGGGTGATCGTAGAACTTCGAGCGCGCTCTAAGTCAAGCACTTAAATGAAGCATTTAAAGGAAACGGTCCAGGATTTTCTTACTGTGCTTATCCAGCGAGAACTGGTCTCGGATCAGGAAATGGATGCCGTGGCTGTCCGACACCAGCAGCGATACGCTGCCAATGCGGCGGATATCTTCTTCGCCGCGCAGCACGAAGCTGGTTTCACCGCGGTCGGTATCGACAGTCCACGTGGACGGGCAGGCATAGCTGCCCACTTCTACAATCCGTTTAATCTCCGGCATGAACTCGCGGCCGGCCAGTTCTTCGCGCACGATGTCGGCCAGTTCCGGCGACAAGTCGGAAATGTGGTCGAGCCAGGCCACTTCCTTGCCATCGGTGTTCACCAGCGACAGGCCTTCTTCCGGCGCCTGGATGGGAAATGCACGCACCGGCGACACGCCTTCATGCAACACGCCGTTGGCGTCGATCAGGTTCAGCTTACCGAAGCTGTCCCGGCTCAAAGTAAAATTAATCATCTTCACGGCTCTTTGCCTTGTCATCCATGTCGGTATCGACGTTACGTGCCTGCGCCTGGTAGAGGCGGTAGTAGGCGCCTTCCTTGGCCATCAGCTCTTCATGCGGGCCTTCCTCGACCACCTTGCCGCGGTCCATCACCACCAGGCGATTCGCGCGCTGCAGCGTCGACAGGCGGTGGGCGATCGCGATCGTCGTGCGGCCGGCAACCAGGTTGTCCAGCGCCTTCTGGATTTCTTTCTCGGTTTCCGAGTCGACCGATGCCGTCGCTTCGTCCAGGATCAGGATGCGCGGGTCGATCAGCAGGGCGCGCGCAATCGAAATACGCTGGCGCTCGCCGCCCGACAGGCCCTGGCCGCGTTCACCGACCATCGAATCGTAGCCTTGCGGCAGGCGCAGGATGAAGTCGTGGGCGTGCGCGGCGCGCGCAGCCTTCATGATCTCTTCGCGGGTCGCTTCCGGCTTGCCGTAGGCGATGTTCTCGGCAATGGTGCCGAAGAACAGGAACGGCTCCTGCAGCACCAGGCCGATATTGCGGCGGTAGTCCGACACCGCGTAGTTGCGGATGTCCACGCCATCCAGCAGGATCGCGCCTTCCGCCACATCGTAGAAGCGGCAGATCAGGTTGACCAGGGTCGATTTGCCGGAACCGGAATGGCCCACCAAACCAATCATTTCGCCGGCCTTGATCTCCAGGTTGACGCCGCGGTTGACGGCGCGGTTGCCGTAGCGGAAGCCGACTTCACGCAGGGTGATGTCGCCGCGGACCTTCTCGACCTTCACGGGCTGCACCGGCTCGGGCACGCTCGATACGTGGTCCAGGATGTCGAAGATGCGCTTGGCTGCGGAGGCGGATTTCTGCGTCACCGACACGATGCGGCTCATCGAATCGAGCTTGCCGTAGAAGCGGTTGGCGTACAGGACGAACGAGCTCAGTACACCGACGGTGATGTTGTGCTTGGAGATCATCCAGATGCCGAATACGTAGATCACCAGGATGCCCAGTTCGGTCAGGAAGGAGACGGTCGGCGAGAACAGCGACCATACCTTGTTCAGCTTGTCGTTGACAGCCAGGTTGTGCCTGTTGGCGGTGCGGAAGCGGGTGGCTTCGCGGGTTTCCTGCGCAAAGGCTTTCACCACGCGGATGCCGGGAATCGTATCGGCCAGCACGTTGGTCACTTCGCCCCATACGCGGTCGATCTTCTCGAAGCCGGTGCGCAGCTTGTCGCGCACCAGGTGGATCATCCAGGCGATGAACGGCAGCGGCAGCAGCGTCGCAATGGCTAGCCATGGATCGATCGTAAACAGGATCAGGCCGGTCATGATGATCATCAGGACGTCGGAGGCAAAATCCAGCAGGTGCAGGGACAGGAAGACGCAGATGCGGTCCGACTCGGAGCCGATACGCGACATCAGGTCGCCGGTACGCTTGCCGCCGAAGTACTCGAGCGACATGCGCAGCAGGTGTTCATACGTGGTGGTGCGCAGGTCGGCGCCGATGCGCTCGGAGACCAGCGCCAGCACATACGTCTTGGCCCAGCCAAAGATCCAGGCCAGTACGGCGGCGCCGGTCAGTGCGGCCATGTACTGCACCACCAGCATGTGTTCCACCGGCTTGCCGTTCTGGTAAGGGATCAGCACATTATCCGTCAGCGGCATGATGATGTACGGCGGGATCAGGTGCGCCCCGGTGGACAGCAGCATCATCCCGAAGCCCAATGCCAGCTGCCATTGGTATGGCCGTGCAAAGCGCCACAGGCGGAATAGGGTCCAGGTGGAGGGGGGCGTGTGGACCACCTTGGTGCACACCGGGCATTCCTCCTGGTCTGCTTCCAGCGGCGCCTTGCAGGTAGGGCAGGAATTTTGTTCAATATGCTGCAGCGGCTTGCCGTGCACGTGCGCTTCCAGCAAGCGCGGGAAGGTTTCGGACAGGCGCAACGCCAGCAGGTTCTGGCCCAGGGTGAAGCGCCACGCGCACAGGCGCTGCGTGTCGTCGACCAGCTCCAGGTGGCCCACGCCGGCGTGGTCGTGCAGTTTTAGCGACATGCCAGGACGATAAGTCCAATCCCGCCATACCGTTTCACCGGGCGCGCGTGCCATAATGCGGCGCTCCGTAAGGAGCACCAGGCCTTTGTTGAAGTGAAGCTTGGAGTCCAGGTCAACCTCCAGCGCGCTGAGTACGTTTTCTTCCGGTGCGAGCGCTGGCAACTCTGTGCGCCACCTGTCGGGAAGTTCTGTCAGGCTGAGCTCAGAGGAAAGTTGGTTTGTTATCATTGTGGATCAGACTCCGGCACTCTTTGCCAAGTGGCAAGAATTGCGAAACAGTGGGAAAATAGAAGGACGGGCGGAGTATACCGCAAGAGGTACAAGAGCTAAAACATGACAAAAAAGAAAGACATTGAGTTTCTCCGTGTAACACACCTGCGCGGACCGAACATCTGGACCTATCGCCCGGTGATCGAGGCCTGGCTGGATATCGGCGAGCTTGAAAACTACCCCTCGAACAAACTCCCCGGTTTTTATGAGCGCTTGATCGCCTTCCTGCCAGGCCTGGTCGAGCATCGCTGCGGCGTCGGTGAGCGCGGCGGCTTCCTGGAGCGGCTGCGCGACGGCACGTACGCCGGCCATATCCTGGAACACGTGGTGCTGGAATTGCAGAACCTGGCCGGCATGCGCACCGGTTTTGGCAAGACGCGCCAGACCGCTGAAGGCAGCGGCATTTACAAAATGGCATTCCGCACCCGTCAGGAACAGGTTGGCCGCGCCGCACTGGTCGCCGGCAAGGACCTGCTGATGGCTGCCATCGACGACAAGCCATACGACCTGGCCGCCACCGTTGAAAAACTGACCTCGATGGTCGAATCGCTGTGCTTGGGGCCATCGACCGGCTCCATCGTGGATGCGGCGACCGACCGCAAGATCCCGCATATCCGCCTGACCGACGGCAACCTGGTGCAACTGGGCCACGGCTCGCGCCAGCGCCGCATCTGGACCGCGGAAACCGACAACACCTCCGCCATCGCCGAAGGCATTGCCTCCGACAAGGACATGACCAAGGACTTGCTGAAGTCCGTTGGCGTGCCGGTACCGGAAGGCACCCTGGTCAAAAGCGCCGACGAAGCGTGGGAAGAAGCGCAGGACATCGGCCTGCCGGTGGCAGTCAAGCCATACGACGGTAACCATGGGCGCGGCGTGTCGCTGAACCTGATGACCGAAGCCGACGTGCGCGCAGCCTACGATATCGCCGTGGCGCGCGGCGGCAGCAAGAGCGTGATTGTCGAGAAATTCATCGTCGGTAATGAACACCGACTCTTGGTGGTCGGCCGCCGCATGGTTGCCGCCTCCATGGGCGAATCGCTGTGGGTGACCGGCGACGGCAAATCCTCGGTGCAGGAACTGGTGGATAGCCAGATCAACACCGATCCGCGCCGCGGCACGACCGAAGAATTCCCGCTGAATATCGTCGAGCCGAAGAAGTCGGAGGAAGTGCTGCTGGACTTGAAACGCCAGGGCCTGACACCGGATTCCGTGGTGGAAGCAGGCCGCAAGGTCCTGATCCAGGTCAACGGCAACGTGGCCAACGACGTGACCGACCTGGTGCACCCTGCCGTTGCCGAAATGGCAGCGCTGGCGGCACGCACCATCGGCCTGGACATCGCCGGCATCGACCTGGTTGCCGCCGACATTTCCAAACCGCTGGAAGAGCAGGGCGGCGCGATCATCGAAGTGAACGCGAGCCCCGGCTTGCTGGCCCACCTGAAACCGGCCGCCGGCGGTGTCGCGCGTCCGGTTGGCCATGCGATCGCGGATCAACTGTTCGCTGAAGAAGACGATGGCCGCATCCCGATCGTGGGCGTGGCCGGCAGCCGCCAGAACGCATTGATCGCACGCCTGATCGGCTGGTTGCTGCAAATGAGCGGCCGCTACGTCGGTACCGCGACCGAACAGGGCGTGTACCTGAACGGCCGCAACGTGGCGCGCGGTCCGCTGAGCGAATGGGAATCGGGCGAGCGCCTGCTGCTGAACAAGAACGTGGAAGCGGCGGTGTTTGCCAACGCCGGCCGCATGATCCTGAGCGAAGGCTTCTCCTACGATAAGTGCATGGTGGGCGTGGTGACCGACGCCGCCGGCCATGAAGAGCTGGGCGAGTTCTACATCAACACGCCGGAGCAGATGTACGGCGTGCTGCGCACCCAGGTTGACGTGGTGCTGCCGGAAGGCGCAGCGGTGCTGAACGCCTCCGACGCGCAAGTGGTCGAGATGGCCGAACTGTGCGACGGCGACGTGATCTTCTACGGCACCGACGAACACGTACCCGCCATTGACTCGCACCGCCAGGACGGCGGCCGGGCCGTGTTCCTGCGCGATGGCGGTTTCGTCATGGCTGCCGGCCGCGACGAACTGGCAGTGCTGCCGCCGTCGTGCCTGCCGGCCAGCGGGGAAGACCGCAAGGAAGCCGTATTGGCCGCGATTGGCGCCGGCTGGGCCATGGGCCTGTCGCCGGACCTGATCGGTGCCGCGCTGCGCACCTTCGAGTGGAATACCAAGAAAAACTAAGGATTACCAGGAATGGAAGTTATTCGCCTCCGCGCACTGCGCGGCCCTAATCTGTGGAGCCACCATACGGCTGTCGAGGCCATCGTGTCCTGCGCGCCGGAAGAACGCTCCGTCGACAAGATCCCTGGTTTCGAAGTGCGCCTGCGCACCCGCTTCCCACGCCTGGCGCAGTTGCAGCCGGACGGCCACGCCGACACCATTCCGATGGCGCACGTGCTGGAACTGGCTGCCCTCGGCCTGCAAGCCGAAGCCGGCTGCCCGGTCACCTTCAGCCGCACCACCCAGACGGTGGAAGACGGCATCTACCAGACCGTGGTCGAATATACCGAGGAAGCCGTTGGCCGCCTGGCCATGGAATGGGCTGAAAAGCTGATCAAGGCCTCGGTTGACGATACGCCGTTCGACCTGGCCGCTGCGCTGCACGAACTGCGCGAGCTGGACGAAGATGTGCGCCTGGGCCCATCGACCGGCTCCATCGTGTACGCCGCCGTGGCGCGCAAAATCCCGTTCCGCCGCATGACTGAAGGCTCGATGGTGAGCTTTGGCTGGGGCTCCAAGCAGCGCCGCATCCAGGCTGCCGAAATGGACACCACCAGCGCGATTGCCGAAACCATTGCGCAGGACAAGGAACTGACCAAGAAGCTGCTGGACGCCGCCGGCGTGCCGGTGCCTACCGGCCGCACCGCCGAGAATGCGGAAGACGCATGGAAGGCTGCGCTGGAAATCGGCCTGCCGGTCGTGGTCAAGCCGAAGGACGGCAACCAGGGCAAGGGCGTAACGGTCAACATCACCACCCGCGAGCAGACCATCGCCGCCTACAACGCCGCCAGGGAGTTCCGCGACGACATCATGGTCGAACGCTTCCTGGCCGGCCACGACTTCCGCCTGCTGGTGATCGGCAACAAGCTGGTCGCTGCTGCACGCCGTGATCCTCCACACGTGGTGGGCGATGGCGTGCACTCCGTGCGCGAACTGGTCGACATCGTCAATTCCGACCCGCGCCGCGGCACCGGCCACGGCACTGCACTGACCAAGATCCGTTTCGACGATATCGCCCTGGCGCGCCTGGCGCTGCAAGGCCTGGCGGCCGATTCCGTGCCGCCGATCGGCCAGCGCGTGGTGCTGCGCAATAACGCCAACCTGTCGACCGGTGGTTCCGCCACCGACGTAACGGACGACGTGCACCCTGAAGTAGCGGCGCGCGCGGTCGAAGCGGCGCAGATGATCGGCCTGGATATCTGCGGCGTGGACGTGGTGTGCGATTCCGTGCTGCGTCCTATCGAAGAACAGAATGGCGGCGTGGTGGAAGTGAATGCCGCGCCCGGCCTGCGCATGCACCTGTCGCCGTCCTACGGCAAGGGCCGCCCGATCGGCGAAGCGATCGTCAGCTCGATGTTCCCCGAAGGCGACGATGGCCGCATCCCTGTGATCGCGGTGACCGGCACCAACGGCAAGACCACCACCGTGCGCCTGGCCGCGCACCTGATCGCGTCTTCCGGCCTGCGCGTGGGCATGACCAATACCGACGGCGTGTACGTCAACGGCCGCCAGATCGATTCCGGCGACTGCTCGGGCCCGCGCTCGGCGCGCAACGTGCTGCAGCACCCTGACGTCGATGCGGCGGTGTTCGAGACTGCCCGTGGCGGCATCCTGCGCGAAGGCCTGGCCTACGACCGCTGCAAAGTGGCGGTGGTGACCAATATCGGCGCCGGCGACCACCTGGGACTGAACTACATCACCACCGTGGAAGACCTGGCCGTGCTGAAGCGCGTGATCGTGATGAACGTCGACGAGCATGGCTATGCCGTGCTGAATGCGACCGATCCGATCGTGGCTGCCATGGCGGCCAAGTGCAAGGGCAAGGTGATCTTCTTTGGCGCCGACCGCTACCATCCAGTGGTGGCGACGCACCTGGCGCAGGGCAAGCGCACCGTGTACATCGAGAACGGCCAGCTGGTGGCGGTGGAAGGCAAGAACGAGCAGCGCATTCCGCTGGCGGACGTGCCGATCACGTTCAACGGCACCATCGGCTTCCAGGTGGAAAACACCATGGCAGCCGTGGCGGCGGCATGGGCGGCAGGCATCGACTGGGATGCGATCCGTCGCGGCCTGCTGACCTTTACCACCGACAGCCACAATGCGCCGGGCCGTTTCAACATCTTCAAGTATCGCGGTGCCACCGTGATTGCGGACTATGGCCATAATCCGGATGCGATGCTGGCACTGGTACAGGCGGTCGATGCGATGCCTGCCAAGCGCCGTTCGGTGGTGATTTCGGGCGCCGGCGACCGCCGTGACCAGGATATCCGCGAACAGACCGAGATCCTCGGCAAGGCGTTTGATGATGTGATCCTGTACCAGGATGCTTGCCAGCGCGGCCGATCCGACGGTGAAGTGGTTGGCTTGCTGCGCCAGGGCCTGGAAGGCGCTACTCGCACCAGCCGTATCGACACCATTACCGGTGAGTTCATTGCGATTGATACGGCGATGGACCGCTTGCAGGATGGGGATCTGTGCCTGATCCTGGTGGATCAGGTGGAGGAGTCGCTGCGGCATATTGCTGAGCGGATTGCGGCGGGCTGAAACCGGTAAGGCGGGGTCCGACCCACAGGGTCAGACCCCTTCGGAGCGCCCGATGTTGGTGTTGGTTCCAGGCGGTTGATCTTCTTCGAAAGTCACCGGCGCACGACCCGGCCCGCGGCCGCAGCTCGGACCCTGGTTTACCGGTTCTCAGGCAACCAACACAGCCTTCGGTGCCACCAGCCGCGCCGTTTCGCCCTCCACGAACTGCGCCGCAAACACCCGCTTCTCAGCCGCAACTTCCCCGTCAGCCTCGATCAGGCCGCAAATCAGGTCAGCAGTAGCCACGGCCATCTTGTGCAATGGCTGCTTCAGCGTGGTCAACTCATAGCTCAGCCAGTGCGAGCCTTCCACCGCATCGCAGCCCACGACCGACATCTGCGACGGCACGTCGATATGCAAATGCTGGCGCGCCGCATCGACGCAGCCCATGGCCATCGCGTCATTGCCGCAAATAACCGTATCCGGCACCGCGCCAATGCGCGCAATCAGCTCATGCAGGCCCGCCACGCCGCTGGAATAGTCAAAGCTACCGTGGAATACCGGCGCATTCGGCAGGCCCAGTTCGGCGATCCGGTCCAGCGCCCCGCGCAAGCGTTCGCGCGCGACGGAGTTCTGGGCGGGGCCGCCGATCAGGGCAAACTGGCGGTGCCCGGCAGCCGCCAGGCGCGTCACCAGCGCACGGCTGGCATCGTACTGGTCGCACAGCACGGTATTGACGTCCAGGTCGCGCAAATGGCGGTTAAACACCACCAGCGGCACTTTGCGCCGCTTGAATTCGTTGACATGTGCCTCGGTCAGCCGGGAGGCTGCCACCACGCCGTCCACCTGGAACTGCCAGATTTCGGTCAGGATGTTCTCGATCTCGCCTTCATGCTGCATGGTGAAGAGCAGGGCGCGCTTGCCCCGGCGATTCAGCTGCTGGCTCAATTCCGACAAAGCCGCCGGGTTGTACAGCATGCTGGTATGCGACACCACGATCGCCACGATATTGGTGCGGCGCGTAATCAGGCTGCGCGCGGCGGCGTTCGGGATGTACTCCAGCCCCTCGGCCGCCTTCATCACCCGCGCATAAGTTGCCTTCGACACGCTGGCGCCCGGCTTGAAGCAGCGCGAAACCGCCGATTGCGATACGCCCGCCACCAGCGCCACATCGTAGGAGGTGACGCGGCGTCCCTCCAGGAGGATGATGGCCTTTTGTTCGGCAAGGCTGACGGCAGGTTGTGGCGTGGTTTGGCGCATGAATGCGGGTTTGCGGCTTGTGGGCTTGCGAATTTGAAAATAAACTCCAATCTTACCACATGGCAATAGTTTCCCGGCGTTTGCAGGCCCCCACAGGGTTGCGGTGTGGCGCACAAGCCGCGCCGCGCTCTGTTAAAATACCGCCCCTTTTGGTTTCGGATGATTAAGATGGCACAGGCTTGCGGCATCGACTTTGGCACTTCCAACTCCACCGTAGGATGGGTGCGCCCCGGCCAGCCCATCATGCTGGAACTCGAAGATGGCAAAATGACCTTGCCGTCGGTGGTTTTCTTCAATGCGGAAGACGAGCAGACCAGCTATGGGCGCGCCGCCTTGGCCGAGTACCTGGCCGGGTGCGAAGGGCGCCTGATGCGTTCCCTGAAAAGCCTGCTGGGCACCAGCCTGATTGATGGCCAGACTGAGGTGGGTGGCCGCGCGCTGCCTTTCCGCTTGCTGCTGTCGCAGTTCATCGGGGAGGTGAAACGCCGCGCCGAGAGCGCAGCCGGCCGCCAATTCGACCACGTAGTGATGGGGCGCCCGGTCCACTTCATCGATGACGACAAGGCGGCCGACCAGCTGGCCGAGGACACCCTGGCGGACATCGCGCGCAGCGTCGGCTTCCGCGAGGTGGCCTTCCAATACGAGCCGATCGCGGCGGCATTCGAATACGAATCGCAGATCGACCGTGAAGAATTGGTCCTGATTGCCGACATCGGCGGCGGTACTTCCGACTTCACCCTGGTGCGCCTGGGTCCGGACCGCGTGGCGCGCACCGAGCGCATGGACGATATCCTGGCGACCGGCGGTGTGCATATCGGCGGTACCGACTTCGATAAGTACCTCAGCCTGTCGAGCGTGATGCCGCTGCTGGGCTATGGCAGCCAGTTCCGCAGTGGCGCCGAGGTGCCGTCCAGCTACTACTTCAACCTGGCGACCTGGCACACCATCAACCAGGCCTACACCCGCAAGATGCAGGCGCAGCTGACCGAAATGATCCGCGACGCGCGCGAGCCGGCCAAGCTGGAACGCCTGCAGCACCTGATCGAGGAACGCGCGGGCCACTGGCTGGCACTGAAAGTCGAGGAGGCCAAGATCGGCCTGTCGACCGCCGACCACGTGCAGCTCAAGCTTGAGCGATTCACGCCGCCGGTGCTGTTGGAGGAAACGCGCGCCGGCTTCGATGGCGCGGTGGATCACCTGGTGTCGAGCGTCGGCGCCACCGTCACCCAGCTCCTGGCGGATGCCGGTGTGTCGCCTGGACAGGTCGACACCATCTTCTTCACCGGCGGCTCCAGCGGCGTGCGCCTGCTGCGCGAGCGGATTGCAGCGCTGGTGCCGGATGCCCGTTGCGTCGAGGGGGACCTGTTCGGCAGCATCGGCGCCGGCCTGGCACGTGATGCATTGCGCAAGTTTGCATAATCTGCTTACAATAGCCGTCGTGAAGAAAGCCAATCGCCATTTCCTGCACGTTTTGCTCGCGGTGCTGCTGGTCCTGTCCCAGCAGCTCGGGATGGCGCACGCGGTTTCGCACTGGTCGGACTTCCGCCACAGCAGTGAACAGCAGCAGGCCTCCGATGTCGATGGCAGCGGCCTGAGCGCCGGCCTGGCGCTGGACCACAACTGCAGCCAATGCGCGGCCTTTGCTTCGCTGGCGACCGCGATCCACACCCCGAGCTTCACTTTCCCGTCTGTCGACTACAGCGCACCGCAAGCCGGCGTCGCTTTGCCGCAGCTTCACGGCGCACGCGCCGCACGCGCTTACGATTCGCGCGCTCCTCCTCTGGCTTGACACAAACAAGGTAGTGCATTTGCTGCCGCCGCGGTTCGTGCCGCGCGCTGGCTATTGTTTGTCGTATCCAGAGGTTAAATATGAATTTCAAGTACTCCTTGCTGGCGGGCGCTGTCCTGTCGGCCGTATCCGCCATTGCTTATGCCGATGATGGCGAAGTGACCAAGGTCGTTGTGACCGCCAACCCTTTCCACAAAGGCGAAACCGAGCAGATCCTGCTGCCGGCCAAAGTGCTGTCCGGCGACGAATTGCGCGACAAGATGGCCAATTCGCTGGGCGAAACGCTGTCGTCCGAACTGGGCGTGTCATCTTCGGCCTTTGGTGCCGGCGCTTCGCGGCCAATCATCCGTGGCCTGGAAGGTGCGCGGGTGAAGATGCTGGAAAACGGCATGGCGGTATCCGATGTGTCCGGCCTGTCCAACGACCATGCGGTTTCCGCGGAAGGCGCGGTGGCGCACCAGATTGAGATCCTGCGCGGGCCGGCCTCGCTGATGTACGGTTCCGGCGCCATTGGCGGCCTGGTGAACGTGGTGAACGAACGCATTCCGCCGGCGCTGGAACAAAAGCTGACCGGCCAGGCGGAGGCGCGCTACAGCACGGTCGATGATGGCAAAGCGACTTCCGGCACCATCGACGGCGCCATCGGCAAGGTGGCGCTGCACCTGGATGCGAACACCCGCCAGACCGGCGACTACAAGATTCCGGGGAACCGTGTCGAAGGCGATCCCGACTCGGCTTCCGGCCGCCTGCCGCATTCCGGCACCAAGGAAAAGGGCGCCGGCTTTGGCGGTTCCTACATCGATAGCTGGGGCTATGTCGGCGCGTCCGTTTCGGGCCTGGACAACAAGTACGGCATTCCGAGCGCCGAAGGTTCCACCATCGACCAGCACCAGACCCGTTACGACATCGACAGCTTGTTCAAGAACCCGCTGCCAGGTATCGAGTCGGCCAAGTTCAAGGCCGGCTACACCGATTACCGTCACGCGGAACTGGGCGATGACGGCCAGCCGGAAGTCCTGTTCAAGAACCGCGCGGTCGAAACGCGCGCTGAAGCGGTGCACAAGGGGATCGGCGGCTGGCACGGCACGTTCGGCATGCAGACCGAGTTGACGCACTTCTCGGCCCTCAGTGCGGAAGGCGGACCCGACACCGTTCCGGTCACCCGGTCGAATTCGACGGCCGGCTTCCTGGTCGAGGAAAAAGAATGGGGCCCGGTGCGCGTCAACGCCGGCATGCGCCTGGAGCGTGTGAAGCGCGAGCCGGTGAGCGGCCTGGACCGTTCGTACTCGCTGCAAAGCGGTGCGCTGGGCGCCCTGTGGTCGTTCATGCCAGGCTATGCAACGGGCCTGACCCTGTCGCGCGCCCAGCGCGCTCCATCGACCGAGGAGCTGTACTCCGGTGGCCCGCACGATGCGACCATCACGTTCGACCAAGGCGACCCGAACCTGCGCAAGGAAACGTCGCGCAATATCGAGTTCTCGCTGCAGAAGACCGCAGGCCTGATCCGTTGGAAGGCCAACCTGTTCCACAACAGCATTTCCGATTTCATCTACGGCCACGTTACCGGCCGCACGCTGGATGAGGAAGGCAACGACGGCGGCGAGTTCCGCGAGCGCCTGTTCAGCCAGGGCGATGCGACCGTGCGCGGCGCCGAAGCGGAGATCGAGTACAACCCGCTGGCCATGGGCTTGAACGGCCGCCTGTTTGCCGACACCTCGCACGGCGACCTGAAAGACAGCGGCAGCCTGCCGCTGCAGCCGGCATCGCGCGTCGGGGCCACCATCGGCTACCGTAGCGCCAACTGGCGTGCCGGCGCTACCTGGATCCATGCGCAGTCGCAGGACCGCCTGGCAGCGTTCGAGTCCACGCCAACCGGTTCCTACAACCAGTTGAATGCCAACCTGTCGTACACGCAGAAGCTGAAGGACATGGACCTGACCTGGTTCGTGCTGGCGAAGAACCTGCTGAATGATGAAATCCGCGTATCGACCTCGCTGTTGAAGGATGTTTCGCCGCTGCCTGGCCGCAGTTTGGTATTTGGTGTGCGCGCCAAGTTCTGAGTTTGCGCAAAATCAAGCGTGGCACGGAGTCGCTTCTTATACTTTAGATAACAATCTAGGGTATGGGAGGCGGCGATGGGCAAACGTCTGGCAGACCGGGAGCGCATCTTCCAATGGTTTCTTGGCCCCGCCCAGCGGGGCAATCCCTACGCCCAGTTCAACCTGGCGCTTCTTTACAAGAATGGGCATGGCGTCGAGACCGACGTGCGGCTGGCATTCAGCTGGATGCGCATGTCGGCGCTACAAGGCCTGGCCTTTGCCCAGAACCAGCTTGGTGCGATGTACTACAAAGGTGTCGGCACCGGCAACAGCGATGCCGAAGCGGTGTACTGGTTCCGGCGCGCCGCGCGCCAGGGCGACCCGGCCGCGCAGCAAAATCTCGGTCAGATGTATCGGCGCGGGCGCGGGGTTCCCGTCAACGAAGAAATGGCCGCGCGCTGGTTCAGCCGGGCGGCGGAACAAGGTGTCTCCAGCGCCCAGGCTTTGCTCGGCGAAGCTTATCTGAACGGACGTGGCGTGGCACCGGACTGCAAGCTGGCGCAAGCCTGGCTGCGCAAGGCCGCGGTGCGCGGCGAGATGCATGCCCAATGCCTGCTGGGAAGCATGTTCGCCCACGGGATGGGCGTGCAGCGCGACGCGGTACAGGCCCTGATGTGGTACAGCCTGGCCGCGGAAGGCGGCTCGGCCCAGGCGCAATTCAGCGTGGCGGTGCTGTATGCCAGTGGCGACGGCGTGCAGCGTGACCTGGTGCAAGCGGTACACTGGTATCGCAGCGCCGCTGAAAAAGGCGATGCGGCGGCCCAGAACAATCTCGGCGTGCTGTATGCGACCGGGCAGGGTGTAGGCCAGGACCAAGCCGAAGCGCTGCGCTGGTACCGGCGGGCGGCTGCACAGGGTCATGCGCTGGCGCGTCACAACCTGGCCGGCTTGCGTGGCGGCGCAGGCGCAGCCAACGCGGCGCTGCCCGACGAACGGGCGCATGGCGACATGGAATTCGATGAAACGTTGCGACTGCGCCCGCACGTGCCGGAGGCGCGCAACAGCCCACGCTGAAGCGGCTTATCGCTGTGCGGTCAATGGGCGATCGGAGATTGGCGCCAGCATCACAGTGGCGCTCAGGCGTTCCAGCCCGGCCTGGGCGTCCACGTTCTCGATGCGGACACTATAGCTGCCTCGCGCCAGCGGAATATTGCCGAGGCTGCGCGAGCGCTGGTTGGCCCATTTGCTGGCCACGCACAGGGTATTCACGGTGCGCGAATGCACCAGCATACTGTCTGGTTTGCGCCGTACCTCCACCTTGAACGCCATCGGGCGCCCATAGCTTGCACGCTCTTGTTTCGCCACTTTGGCCAGGTCGGTGCTGTCGTCGCAGTCTTCCAGGCGGCGGTCGCCGATGATCGATACTTCCTGCTTGCTCAGGGAGTCACCGGCAGGATTGCTCATATCAAGCATCAGCGTGTAGCTCAAATCGACAGGTACTTCAACCTCAGCGGTGACGAAGGTGCCCGCTTCGCCAAGGTTCACCTGAACGTCTTTCATGAGCGGCGGGAATTCACACAGTGCGACAGTCGCCATCGCTAAGCCGACAATGGGTTTCTGGCACAGGCTGTAGATGAATGGACTCATGAGTTCAATATAGACTACGCTCCTTGCGATTGCATCCTGCGGTCGAGGAAAAGACTGTTGCCGTGTATCTTTTTGGCTTGTTTCTTCGCATCGGCCGCGCTGGCGGCGATCTGGTGGTGCGAGTAATACTGGTGTGGTTCGACGCGGATCACGCCAACCGACAGGCTCATTAGCGAGTAAAAGACTTTCTTGCCCTGGCGGTCTTCGCTGATATAGCCACCGCGTTCGCGGTCCTCGTTGCTGTAGAAATCCGAGATGGCGGTGGCGAAATCCTCGAGCACCGCGTGGCAGCGCGGCTCCCAGTCTTCGCTCTGGAACAGGATCACGAAGTCGTCGCCACCGATATGCCCGACGAAATCGCGATTGCGGTCGCCGTGCTTGGCCAGGATATGGCCGGTGAGCTGGATCACGTCGTCCCCGCGGCGGTAGCCGTAGACATCGTTGAAGGGCTTGAAGTGGTCGAGATCGACATAGCAAACCCAGAACCGTGTGCCGCTCTCCAGCAAGCGGTCGATATGCTCGTTGATCGGCACATTGCCCGGCAACTGCGTCAGCGGATTGGCGTAGCGCGCCGCATTGATCTGCATCTGCGTGATCTCGCGCATCAGGTCATGGCCGGTGCCCATGCCGGCATAGCTGCCGCCTTCCGTAATGATGAAGCCATTGAACAGGTGATGGGCGTCGGATTCGGCCATGCGGCAGGACAGCTCTTGCAGGCTGGTGTCGACGTCGGCAATGATCGGTTTGGCATCCATGAAAAGAGTGCATGGTTTCTTGCCGTATAACTCGCGCTGGTAAGGGCGCGCGAAGTGGTCGATCATGTCGAAGCGCGACACCAGGCCAAGCGGGCGGCCCGCGTCGACCACCGGGATGATCACCAGCTTGGGATCGGCCATGAAGATTTCATAAACGTCGTTGTTGTTCATGGAGGGCGGCACGGCGGCCACGCCGTGCAACAACTTGCGGATGGACACGGCGTTTCTCTCGGCAGGGCGTTGCGGATAGACCGCCACGCCATTGCGGCCCAGTACCTTGACGACTTCCGCCGGCAGGGCCCGTGCCGGCTGGAGGTGGGGGCGGCCCAGGTGGTAACCCTGGCCGTAGGCGATGCCCAGGTCGCGCAGCACCAGCAGCTCCGCCGCCTGTTCGATGCCTTCCGCGATGACGAGGGTATTGGACTTGTCGGCGATCTCCTGGATCGAGCGCACGAACTGCAGCTTGACCGGGTCGTGGTCGATGCCCTGGATGAAGTGCATGTCGATCTTGACGAACTCCGGGCGCAGCTCGGACCACAGGCGCAGGCTGGAGAAGCCTTCGCCCAGGTCGTCGATCGCGATCTGGAATCCCATTTTCCTGTAATGCAGCACGGCCTCGCGCATCCGGCCGTAGTCGTAGGTGGGCTGGTTCTCGGTCAGCTCGATGATGACGTTGGCGGGATTGAGGCCGAATTCATGAATATAGCCGAGGGTTTCGCCATGGCTGCCATGGTGTTGGCGCACCAGCGATTCCGGGCTGACGTTCAGGAACAGTTTGCCAGGAAGCTGCAACTCGGCGAAGCGCTCAAGGACGATGCGCCGGCACAGGTATTCCACTTCGCGCGCCAGGTTGTTGGCGCGCGCCACACGGAACAGGTTGAGTGGCGAATGCAGCGGGCTGTCCGAGGGAGCGCGGATCAGGCCTTCGTAAGCGATGATCCCGCCGCTTTGCATGTGGACGATGGGCTGGAACAGGGCGTGCAACTGGCGTCGCCGGATGATGTCCAGCAGGTGCTGGCCGAGCGTGTCGTTTGGCGGCGGACGCAAAAAACTCACATTGTTCGGGCGGGCGGCGGTGGAAGTGCTCACGATGGCGATCGCAAAAATGGCAACGTGATGATTCTGTGTCGCAATTGTGACAGCGTGATGAACGTCGGAAACACTTTTTGGCGTTACAATAAGCTTTACCCTTCCTTGACTGAGAACGATGCCGAGCCAGTCCTTGATCCGTTCCGCCGCTTTTACAGCGTTGTGTTTTTACGGTGTCGCCGCCGCGGCTGGCGGGATCACCGTGCATGTTGCCGACGCCAATGGAAAGCCGGTGGCCGACGCCGTGGTCTACCTGGAGGCGGACGGTGGCCAGCCAATTCCCAAACCGCAGAAATCGGCTGAAATCAGCCAGAAGGGCTTGAAGTTCATCCCGTTGGTGACGGTGATCCAGACCGGCAGCAAGATCTACTTCCCGAACAACGACAAAGTCCGGCACCATATTTACTCGTTCTCGGCGCCGCACAAATTCGATCAGAAGCTGTACTCCGGCACTACCGCCGATCCGCAGACCTTCGACAAGCCGGGCACCGTGGTGCTCGGCTGCAATATCCACGACAAGATGATCGCCTTTGTGCGCATCGTCGACACGCCATATTTCGGCAAGTCCGATGCCGGCGGCGACGTGACGCTTGATGCCCCGGCCGGCAAATACGTGCTGAAAGCATGGCATCCCGACATCGTCGGCGGCAATGCGCAGGAGCAGGCGGTGCGCCTGGCCGACGGCACGGCCAGCGCCAGCTTCAAGTTCACGTTGAAGCCACCATCAACCGAACCGGACGCGCAAGCCTACTGACACCATGCGATTCCGCAGCCTCGAAAGCCGTATCGTCACGCTGTTCCTCGTGCTGCTGATCGTGGTGCAGCTGGTGGGGCTGGTCGTGATCCAGCGCGGTATCGACAGCAATGCCCGCTCTGCGATCGCCGCGGAACTGGTCAACGGAAGCAAGGTGTTCGCGCGCCTGATGGACCAGAACGCGGAAAACCTGCGCAATGGCGCGCGCCTGCTGTCGCGCGACGCCGGCTTCCTGTCGGCGATCGGCAATACGGACGACGATGACCGCGCCACCATCGAATCGGCGCTGGCCAACCATGGCCGTCGCATCAAGGCGGCAATGACGATGCTGGTTAGTCCGGAACGCAAGGTTGTCGCTTCGACCAGCGATGCGCAGGCCGCGGGCCTGGAGCACATGGTGATGGCCATGCTGGACAAAGCGGAGCAGGGCGATGGCGCAAATGGCGTGGCCATCGTGGAACGCCTGCCGTACCAGGTGGTGGTGGTGCCGGTCAAGGCGCCGGTGACCATCGGCTTTGTGGTGATGACATTCCCGCTTGATGAGCGCCTGGCGCGGGACATGCAGGAAACCACGGCGCTGCAAACCCTGCTGCTGACGCGCGACCCGAACGGGCGCTGGCTGCCGGTGGCGTCGAGCCTGGCGTCTGCCGCCGTGGAGCGCATCATGTCGCACCTGCAGGGCATGGGCGGCATGCCCGGGGCAGCATTCGACGTCGACATCGGCGGCGACAAGCTCAGTGTTCACATGACGAAGATCGGCGAGGACGATGGCAATGCCGCGGTGGCGATGCTGGGCCGCTCGATCGACGAGGCCACTGCCGAATATGCGCGCCTGGAGCGTTGGCTGCTTGGCCTGACCGTGGCCGGGATGGTGGTCTGCGTGATCGCCAGCGTGGTCACCGCCAAGCGCATCGCACAGCCGTTGCGCCAATTGGCCGATACCGCGAAAAAGCTGGAGCAGGGCGATTACAAGGTCGATATTGCCTCCTCCCGTGCCGACGAAATCGGCGCACTGGCGCACGCCTTCGGCAGCATGCGCGACGGTATCGCCAAGCGCGAACAGGAGATCCGGCGCCTGGCGTATTGGGACCCGTTGACCAATCTGCCGAACCGCGCACAGTTCCTGCTGCTGTTGAACGAGGCTATCGGCGAGGCGCGCAAGCGCGGCGGGTCGGTCTATGTGCTGATGATGGACCTGGACCGCTTCAAGCACGTGAACGACGTGATGGGGCACAGTTTTGGCGACGCGTTGCTGAAGCAGGTGGCGGGCCGGCTGTTGCAAAAGCTGGCCAACCGCCGCAACCCGGCGCAGGTGGCGCGCCTGGGCGGCGACGAATTTGCCGTCCTGCTGCCCGGGTCGGGCCTGGACCAGGCGGTGGTGGTGGCGGCTGAGATCCTGCAGGCGCTGGAATCGCCACTGTCGCTCGATGAGCAGATGGTGGACATCGGTGCCGGCATCGGCATCGCGGGCTTCCCCGATCATGGCATGGATGGCGAGGAGTTGCTTGGCAAGTCGGAAATTGCCATGTACACCGCCAAGCAGCGCAACGAAGGCGCGGTGGTCTATGAGGACGCGATCGACAAGGGCAGCCAGCAAAGCCTGTCCCTGCTGACGGAGCTGCGCCAGGCGGTGGAGAGCAATGAGCTGCGCCTGTTCGTGCAGCCGAAGGTGACGCTGGCGACCGGGCATGTGGTGGGCATGGAAGCGCTGGTGCGTTGGCAGCATCCGGTGCGCGGCAATGTCTTCCCGGACCAGTTCATCCCGTTCGCCGAGCAGACCGGCTTTATCCGCGTGATTACCCACTGGGTGCTGGAGCGTTCGGCGGAGTTGTGCCACCAGCTGGCGCAGCGCGGCATCCACCTGAAAGTATCGGTCAACCTGTCCACCCGCGATTTACTGGACCAGGAGCTGCCGTTCAAATTCGGCGAAATCTTCATGCGCCACCATGTTTCGCCGGGCGCCTTCTGCCTGGAGATCACCGAAAGCGCCATCATGGAAGATCCGGTGCGGGCCCAGCAAACACTGGAGCGCTTGCACAGCATGGGCTGCGATCTTTCAATTGATGATTTCGGCACAGGCTATTCCTCGCTGGCTTACCTGAAACGGCTGCCCGTCGACGAACTGAAAATCGATAAATCGTTTGTACTGAACATGGCGAACGACTTGGGCGATGCCAAGATCGTGCGGTCCACCATCGACCTTGGCCACAACATGGGCTTGCGCGTGGTGGCCGAAGGGATCGAAAGCGAGGCCGCCTGGTGCATCCTTGCCGAGATGGGATGCGACCAGGGCCAAGGCTACTACATGAGCCGCCCGATCCCGGCCAGCGAGCTGGCGAGCTGGGTCGAGAACTGGAAAGCCACCGCATTGGCCGAATAAAAACCGGCGGCGCAGGCTTTGGAGAGTTACTTATTTGTCAAAGTTCAAGTTATGATCGCTGCCGCATCATAACTACTCTACGGACGACACATGCCATTCAAGCGCGCCACCCTTGCACTTTCCCTGATTGCCGCCTTCTCCGCACAAGCCCTGGCCCAGGCCCAGACCTGCCCGGCAGCTAGTGCAGCAGTGAGCTACCCGACCACCAAGAAGGTCGAGCAGCAGGACAACTACCACGGCACCATGGTCGCCGACCCGTACCGCTGGCTGGAAGATGCCAACAGCGCCGAGACCAAGGCTTGGGTGGTGGAGCAGAACAAGGTAACGCAAGGCTGGCTGGCCCAGATTCCCGAGCGTGAAGCGATCAAGGCGCGCCTGACCAAGCTGTGGAATTATGAGCGCTATGGCGTGCCGTCGAAGAAGGGTGGCCGCTATTTCTACAGCCGCAATGACGGCCTGCAGAACCAGGCGGTCCTGTACATCGCCAAGACCCTGTCCGAAACCCCGCGCGTGCTGCTCGACCCGAACACCCTGGCCGCAGACGGCACCGTGGCGCTGGCCGGCACCGCCGTGAGCCCGAACGGCAAGTTCCTGGCCTACAGCACCGCCGCATCCGGCTCCGACTGGAACGAGATCAAGGTTCGCGACATCGCCACCGGCAAGGACATGGCCGACCATATCAAATGGGTCAAGTTCTCCAACACCGCCTGGGCCGCCGACGGTTCCGGCTTCTACTACAGCCGCTACGACGAGCCGACCGAAGAAGGCAAGCTGGCCGGCGTGAACTACTTCCAGAAAGTCTACTTCCACAAGCTGGGCACCGCACAAAGCGCCGATGCGCTGGCCTACCACCGTCCGGACCAGAAAGAATGGGGCTTTGGCGCGGAAGTGACCGACGACGGCCGCTACCTGCTGATCAACGGCTCGCACGGTACGGAAGCCAAGAACCGCGTGTTCATCAAGGACCTGAAGTCGAAGGACGCGCAAGTTGTCGGCCTGCTGGAAGCGTTCGATGCTTCCTACAATTTCATCGACAATGACGGCCAGGTGTTCTACTTCATGACCGATAAGAACGCGCCGCGTTCGCGCATTGTCGCGATCGATATTCGCAAGCCGGGCATCGAGAACTGGAAGGAAATCGTTGCGGAAACCGAGCAAACCCTGACCGGCGCCAGCATCGTCAACAAGCAGCTTGTGCTGAACTACCTGAGCGACGCGCATAGCGCGGTCAAGGTGTTCGACCTGAACGGCAAACCGGTGCGCGATATCGCGCTGCCGGGGCTCGGCACCGCCTCCGGTTTCGGCGGCAAGGCGACGGATACCGAGACCTTCTACGCCTACACCAGCTTCACGACGCCGGCCACGATCTACCGCCTGGACCTGAAGAGCGGCAAATCGAGCATCTATCGCCAGCCGAAGGTTGACTTCGATCCGAGCGCCTTCGATACCCGCCAGGAATTCTTCACCAGCAAAGATGGCACCAAGGTGCCAATGTTCATCGTGTCGAAGAAAGGCATGAAGCTGGATGGCAGCAACCCGACCTACCTGTATGGCTACGGCGGCTTCAACATCTCTCTGACCCCAAGCTTCTCCGTGTCCAACCTGGCATGGGTCGAAATGGGCGGCGTGTACGTCGTGGCCAACCTGCGCGGCGGCGGCGAGTACGGCGAGGCCTGGCACAAGGCTGGTACCAAGCTGCAGAAGCAGAACGTATTCGATGACTTCATCGGCGCGGCCGAATGGCTGGTGGCCAATAAGGTGACTTCGCCGGCCAAGCTGTCGATCGGCGGAGGCTCGAACGGCGGCTTGCTGGTAGGCGCCGCGATGACGCAGCGCCCGGATCTGTTTGGCGCTGCGGTGCCGGCGGTGGGTGTGATGGACATGCTGCGCTTCCAGAAGTTCACCATCGGCTGGGCATGGGCCTCGGACTACGGTTCGTCCGACAACGCGGATGAATTCAAGGCCCTGGTCAAGTATTCCCCGCTGCACAACCTGAAGCAGGGCGGCTGTTACCCGGCCACCATGGTCATGACTGCCGATCACGACGACCGCGTGGTGCCGGCGCACAGCTTCAAGTTCGCTGCTGCAGCACAGGCCGCGCAAGCCGGTGCGGCACCGATCCTGATCCGCATCGACTCCAAAGCAGGCCATGGCGCGGGCAAGCCGACCACCAAGCAGATCGAGGAAGTGGCCGACCGTTGGGGCTTCCTGACCCGTGCCCTCGACATGCATCCGGCCGCACCGGCAAGCACCACCGGCGGTCAGTAAGCCATGCGCGCGCTCCTGCTGCTGTGGACAGCCTTGCTTGCGCCGGCCACGGCGGCGGAAGCGCCAAAAACCTTCGCCGAGCAGACCCAGTCACTCGCCGCGCAGCCCGGCTTCATAGAAGTCTGGCGCGACGCGGCGAAGGGCAGGGTGCTGCTCTCCGTGAGTGAACTGGACCAGCCATTCCTGCTGGTTTCATCGCTGCCTTACGCCCTTGGTTCGAACGACGTCGGCCTGGACCGCGCGCAGCCGGGCAGCCCGAAGCTGGTGCGCTTCCAGAAATTCGGCAACCGCTTGTTCCTGCTGCAGGAAAACACCCGCTTTGTCGCGCGTTCGGCCGATGCCGACGAGCGCAATGCTGTGGCGGAGTCCTTCGCCGGGGCCGTGCTGTGGTCGGGCGAGATCCTCGCCAGCGAGGGGCAGCGCCACCTGGTCGACTTCTCCAGCTTCCTGTTGGCCGACCAGCATGGCGTAGTGCAGCGGCTCGATGAAACCAAGCAGGGCGCATATCGCGTGGATGAAAAGCGCAGCGCCGTGCTGGCATCGGAAGCGAAGGCATTCCCTGACAATATCGAGATGGAGGCCCTGCTGACCTTTGCCGGCCCCGGCACAGGCGAGTATGTAAAGCAGGTGGCGGCCGACCCTGCCAGCCTGTCGATGCGCCAGCACATCTCGATGGTGCGGCTGCCGGACAATGGCTACCAGCCACGCCGCTACCACCCGTTCTCCGGCGGGTTCGACACCGGTTATTACGACTTCGCGACACCGTTGGCGACGAGCCTTGACGTGCGCTGGCAAGTGCGCCACCGCCTGGAAAAAGGCGGCAAACCAATCATCTACTACCTTGACCGCGGAGCCCCGGAGCCGGTGCGCTCGGCATTGCTGGAAGGTGCGCGCTGGTGGGCAAACGCCTTTGAAAAGGCTGGCTTCAAAGACGGTTTCCGCGTCGAATTGATGCCGGAGGGGGCCGATCCCGCGGATGTGCGCTACAACGTCATCACCTGGGTGCACCGCGCCACGCGTGGCTGGTCGTACGGCAATGCGATCACCGATCCGCGCACGGGCCAGATCGTTCGCGGCGCCGTGACGCTCGGCTCGCAGCGCGTGCGGCAGGATATCCTGATTGCCGAAGCCCTGTTGGCGCCTTATGGCAAATCCGCGCCCGCCGAGCGCCGCAAGCTTGCGGAGCAAATGGCGCTGGCACGCTTGCGCCAGTTGGCGGCCCATGAAGTCGGACACACTCTCGGCTTTGCCCATAACTTTGCCGCCAGCCGGCAAGGCAATGGCTCGGTAATGGACTACCCGCATCCGGTCCTGAAGCTTGGCGCGGACGGTGCAATCGACCTGCAGGACGCCTATGGTGTTGGCGTGGGGGCGTGGGACGATTATGTCGTGAAGCATATTTACGGAGATTTTGGCAGTGGCGAAGCTGAAGCCTCGGCACTGGCCAAGCTGCGCAGCGACGCCCGTGCCGCCGGACTGCAATATGTCTCCGACGAGGATGCGCGCGCACCCGGCGCATCGCATCCGAATGGACTGCTGTGGGACTTTGGCCCCGACACTTTGACAACCTGGGATCAACTGGGCGTCATCCGCCGCCGCGCCTTGGACAACTTCTCCTTCGACGTGCTGCCCGATGAACGCCAGGCCGGCGAACTGGAGGCGCGCCTGGTGCCCGTGTACCTGCTGCAGCGTTACCAGGGGGAAGCCGTAGCGCGTTTGCTGGCAGGCGGCGAATACGAATCCGCCACCGGTGCCGACATCCGCGCCGGTCGCGCTGTTGCAGGCATCAAGACCACCGCCGCCGCCACGCAACGGGCGGCGCTCGCGCGCCTGGCCGATACGCTGCGCGCCGAATACCTTGCCTTGCCGGCGGGTGTGCTCGACCAGTTGTCGCCGCCATCGACGGGATTTGAGCGCAATAAGGAGTACTTCGGCACCCGCATGAGCGCTGTGTTTGACGCGCTATCCGCCGCGGAATCGGGCGCCGCGCAGACTGCCAGCTTCCTGTTCGACGCTGGTCGCCTGAATCGCCTGTATTGGCAGCACGCGCGCGACGCTGGAATGCCCGGTGCCGACGAAGTGGTCGAAGCGGCATTGGGCCGAGGCTGGAAGCGCGGCCCGGTTCCCGCTACCGTGGCAGGTGGCGAGGCAGTGCAGCTCGCCGCCAACTGGGTCGTGCTCGACGCACTGCTTCAAGCGCTGGACGGCGGCAAACTGCACGCCAACGTGGACGCCGGCCTGCGCCAGCAACTGCGTGCCTTTGCCGGCTGGTTGAAAACAAATCCCGGTAAAGGCACTATCGCCGCCAGCCGGGCCCAGGCGGTCGAACACATATTGCGTTATCTGGCTGATCCGCGCAGCGTCAAGCTGCGTACGCTGCCGCCAATCCCGCCAGGTGCGCCAATCTGAGTGCGCGCAGGAAGGTAATTTGTCGATCATGCGCTTGATTCTTACTTGTACATTGCTGGCTCTCCACGGCCCGTTGGCGCAAGCGCAGGACTCTATGCCAACGCATTGCCGGGCGGGCGAAGTTGCGCTCCTTGACGCATGGATGGGCCCAATTGACGACGAACAGGGGGGCGGCGAGCGCTATCCGGCCAGCGGCAAGCTGCTATCCCTTTGCACGGAGGGCCAAGGCGAGTCGACAACAAAACTGGCCTACCGCTACGGCAAGCTGAAGCACCCGGAGATTGAAGCAGTTGCAACGCGCCGTTCGAAGTTCCGGATCTACAGCGGCTCAACCACGCCGCATACCGGCGAAGATATCGTTTTCTTTGACAAGGGGCCGTTCACCTACTATGTTGTAGTCGCAACGGGGCAAGGCCATGGCACCTCTTTGTACACCTACAAGGGCAATAATAGAATTGGATTGCAACGCTCCGGCTTCGAAGAGGGCGTCGCTTATCAGCAGGGGCCAGCGGCATACGACTTCTTCGACCGGCGAAATCGGATACCTGTCGCCGTATGGTCGAAGCCCGCGCATGGATTTGGCCGGGACTAGCGAATGAGCTTGGGGATAGCGCCCCGTCAGCGACGGCATATGTAGCCATGCTAATATTTGCAGCAATTTCAATTGAGTGTAACTTTGGGCATGGATGGATTTCGGGTCACCACACAGGTGAACGAGCTGGATATTGAGCTCGTTCATCGTTTCCTTTCATCGCAAAGTAGTTGGGCCAAGGGTATTTCTCGCGACTTGGTCGATCGGTCGATTGCCAACTCGCTTTGTTTCGGCGGATTTCTGGGCAAGGAACAAGTCGCATTTGCGCGGGTTATCTCCGATTACGCGACTTTCGCCAATCTGGTCGATGTCTTCGTCTTGCCCGAATGTCGCGGCCAGGGGCTTGGCAAGGCCCTCATGACCGCAGTTTTCGCGCATCCGGACCTTCAGGGGCTGCGCCGATTCACGCTGGCCACCGGGGATGCGCATGGGCTGTACGCACAGTTCGGATTTACTGCGCCCTTGTATCCACAGTCGCTCATGGAGCGGTACTTTCCCGGTTTGTACGCAGCTTAGGGCTTTCCCTCAATATTTATGACTCGCCCCCCAATACGTTTCGAGCCGCAGTTTCTTGGGTCGCCAGAGAACCTGTTCGACTATCTGCTGACGTCTATCGAATGGGACGAGCGGATGAAAGCCCGGAAGACTGCGAGCTTTGGCGTTTCCTACGATTACTCGCAGATATCGTACCAGCCGGCGCCAATGCCGCGCGAACTCGCCTCGGTTGCGGAGCGCATCGGACAGGTGCTCGGTTTCACGCCCAATAACTGCCTGCTCAATTATTATGAGGATGGCAGTTCCTCTATGGGCTTCCATTCCGACTCGAGCGAAGAACTCAGCGCAGGGACTGGCGTAGCGATTGTCTCACTTGGAAGCGTTAGATCCCTCGTTTTCAGAAGTAAAACCGACAAAACGGTGGAGTTCGATTACCCACTCCCGCCAGGGTCGTTGATCTATATGACCAAAGAGGTACAAGATCACTGGCTCCACGCTATTCCGAAAATGGAAGATGCCGGTCCGCGTATCAGCCTGACCTTCAGGTCTATCGTCAAATAGGAGCAATGTGATGACCAAACGCCTCGCATCCTGCAGCTGTGGGCAGCTCACCGCCGAAGTTATCGGAGAACCTGTGCGAATCTCGATCTGCCATTGCCTGGCCTGTCAGCGGAGGACCGGCAGCGTGTTCGGTGAACAAGCCAGATTCCCACGTGAGAACGTGACTGTGTCCGGCGCATCCACGCAGTACGAACGGGTGGGAGATGAAGGCGGCAAGGTAACGTTCCATTTTTGCCCGACTTGCGGTTCGACTGTTTATTACGGCCTCGAGAGTGTCGACGGCTTCGTGGGCATTCCAGTTGGGGCCTTTGCCGATCCAAGCTTTCCTTCGCCGCGGGTCTCAGTCTATGAGGAACGGATGCATAGTTGGGTAGTCCCGCCGCCGGAGGCGGAGCGTATTTTCTGAACAGCATGCATGAGGCATAAGCGGATGTTGTCAGTGCCTTGCATTGTGGTGAAGCTAGCAAACGTTAGGGGTTTTTATGGGAGCTTGGGGTGCGGGGCTGTATTCAGATGACACGACATGCGAAGTGCGCGATGCGTACAAGGAGAACCTGAAACATGGACTGTCCGATACCGAAGCATATGAACGAATACTGGACGGCTATGGTGGGCTGATTGGCGATGATGAGGTTGCGTGCCTTGTGTATTTCGCGCTCGCGGACACGTCCTGGAAGTTTGGGCGACTCCACAATAGCATCAGAAGCAAAGCACTTGAGCTTCTCGGGCATGGCGGTGACATCGCCGTCTGGGAGCGCGATGCACCTGCTGAAGTCACCGCTCGAAAGAAAGTGCTCCGCACGCTCGAGCAGCGCTTGCTTTCCGAGCAGCCGGTGCCAAAGGCGATCGAGGTATCAAAACCAAAACCAAAAAAGTTCCGGACCAACCTGCCTGTTGGTTCCGTGTTTGCATTGAGCCTGCCGAGCGCGAACAGGGCGCTCCTTGTCTTGGTTGGGTTTCTTGATTTGGGAAAAAGTGTCGATCCTGTCTTCTCAGTGCTGGACTGGCGAGGTGAAGACGCACCCTCCCAGTTGACGCTCGACCAGGCTGCAAGAAAAGACACCATTCCGATTCAATCGGGACTCGGCAAGCAGGCCCATTGGAGCATCTTTGTTAAGGACGAGCGAAAGAATGTAATGAGCTGCCTTGAGCAGACGAGCCTGTCCGTTACAGTTGGGATGCCATTCGATCCCGATCAGGTAGTGTTCTCCTATGTGGAGGCACTTGCGCGCGAGATCGACGCCCACTTCGCAGCCACTTAACGGTGAATAACCACCAGCAGCGCCTTTGCTTCGGATTTGCCCGGATTGCGGATGGCGTGGTGCAGGTCGGCGGCGTAGCGCGCGGTGCCGCCCAGCTTGATCTTCTTCTTGTTTGATCCTACCTCCAGCTCCATCGAACCATGCAGGATGGTCAGGTGCTCGGTGGTGCCCGGATCGTGCGGCTGCGACACCAGTTCGCCGCCCGGCGACAGCGTCAGTTCGTACCACTCATATTTGCCCGCCAACTCCATCGGGCCCAGGATCCGCAGCACGTAGCCGGCGTGGGCGCCTGGCAGGGTAGGGGTTTCGTGCGCGTCCACCAACTTTATCGTTTCGACATCCTTCTCGACATCGGACAACAGCTCGCCGATCTGTACGCCCAGTGCATTGGCCAGGCGCCAGGTAATCGCGATGGTCGGATTGGCTTTTTCACGCTCAATCTGGGATAGCATGGACTTGGAAACGCCTGCAATACGGGACAGGTCTTCCAGTGTCAGGCCGCGCGCCAGGCGCAAGCGTTGGAGGGCGGCGCCGACTTCCGGCGGAGCGTTGGTGGAAATGTTCGGCTTCACGCTTGCAGAGTTCAATATAGTAAAGTACGATCCCGTATATCGAATTTACGTTCAATATAGTGAATTCGCGTCGAAATAGTGAAATAAGAGTAAACTTTACATCAGAGGACGACCATGAGCCAAGCGACGAATGCGTTTTACACCGGCCTGCAACAAAACCTGGAAAAGCTGCGCAGTGACGGCCTGTACAAACCTGAGCGCGTAATCGCTTCCCGCCAGGGTAGCGAGGTGCAGTCGGAAGATGGCCGTACCCTGATCAATATGTGCGCCAACAATTACCTGGGCCTGTCGGGCCAGGAATGGGTGGCGCAGGCCTCCATCGAAGCGACCGAAAAGTACGGCTACGGCCTGTCGTCGGTGCGCTTCATTTGCGGCACGCAGACCGTGCACAAGCAGCTGGAGAAGGCCATCTCCGAATTCCTGGGTACCGAAGACACCATCCTGTACGCAGCGGCCTTTGACGCAAACGGCGGCGTATTCGAACCCTTGTTCGACGAAAACGATGCGATCATCTCCGATGCGCTGAACCACGCATCGATCATTGACGGCATCCGCCTGTGCAAGGCCGCGCGCTTCCGCTACGCCCACAACGACATGGCCGACCTGGAAAAGCAACTGCAGGCAGCCGCCGACAAGCGCCATAAAGTCATCGTCACCGACGGTGTATTCTCGATGGACGGCACCATCGCCCAGTTGGACAAGGTCGTTGAACTGGCCGAAAAATACGGCGCCCTGGTCATGATCGACGAGTGCCACGCTTCCGGCTTCATGGGCAAGACCGGCCGCGGCACCCACGAGCACCACAACGTGCTGGGCAAGATCGACATCATCACCGGCACCCTGGGCAAGGCATTGGGCGGTGCTATGGGCGGCTTTACCTCCGGCCGCAAGGAAGTGATCGACACCCTGCGCCAGAAATCGCGTCCTTACCTGTTCTCGAACACCCTGGCTCCAGCCATTGCCGGCGCTTCGCTGGAAGTGCTGAAGCGCCTGTCCGCGTCAACCGAACTGCGCGATCGCCTGCACGAAAACACCGCCTACTTCCGCAAGGAGATCGAACGTATCGGCTTCACCATCAAGCCAGGCACCCACCCGGTCGTGCCGGTGATGCTGTTCGAGGCACCGGTCGCGCAGAAGTTCGCAGCCCGCATGTATGAACTGGGCGTGCTGCTGTCCGGTTTCTTCTACCCGGTGGTGCCGATGGGCCAGGCGCGCGTGCGCGTGCAACTCTCCGCCGCCCACACCCGCGAGCAACTGGACAAGGTCCTCGCAGCATTCGAACAAGCCGGCAAAGAGCTGGGCATCATCAAGAATTAATCAGGAAAACAGGTAAGAATCATGGAACGCATTCTCGTCATCGGCGCCAATGGCCAAATCGGTAGTGAACTGGTGGAAGCCCTGGCCAAACAGCACGGCGAACAAAACGTCATCGCAACCGACATCAGCCCGGTCAACAAGTACAACGCAGTGCGCTACCAGGTGCTGAACGTGATGGACAAGGCCGCGCTGCAGGCATTGGTCGCTGATGAAGGCATCACCCAGGTGTACCAGTTGGCTGCAATGCTGTCCGCCACCGGCGAGGCGGCTCCGCTGAAGGCGTGGGACCTGAACATGGACGGCCTGCTGAACATCCTGGAAGTGGCGCGTGAGCGCGGCGAGCAGGGCAAGCCGCTGCGTATTTTCTGGCCGTCGTCGATCGCAGCTTTCGGCCCGAACACCCCGGCCGAGAACACCCCGCAGTACACCGTGATGGACCCGACCACGATCTACGGCATTTCCAAACTGGCGGGCGAACGACTGTGCGAATATTACTTCCTGAAGTACGGCGTGGACGTGCGTTCGATCCGCTACCCGGGCATCATCAGCTTCAAATCGCCTCCCGGTGGCGGTACCACCGACTACGCGATTGCGATCTTCCACTCCGCGCTGCGCGGTGAGCGTTACGACTGCTTCCTCGGCCCGAAGACCACGCTGCCGATGATCTACATGCCTGACGCGATTCGCGCAACCATTGAATTGATGGACGCACCCGCTTCACAAATCAAGATTCGTTCGTCGTACAATGTCGCCGGCGTTTCCTTCAACCCGGAAGAACTGGCGGCGGCGATTACCCGCGCAATGCCCGACTTCAAGATCGCCTACACGCCGGACAGCCGCCAGGCCATCGCCGACAGCTGGCCGCGCAGCCTGGATGATTCCAAGGCGACTGCGGACTGGAACTGGAAAGCCAAGATCGGCGTGGAAGAAATGGTGAAGGACATGCTGGCGAATATCGACGTGAGCCTCAGCGAGGCCGCATAACTAGAGAGAGACAAGCAACAATGGACATGAGTGTTTTCGACTTATTCAAGATCGGCATTGGCCCATCGAGCTCGCATACGGTGGGACCAATGGTGGCGGCACGCCGCTTCCTGGTCGAAAACAGTCCATTGGACGATGTCGCCTCGGTGACGGCGGAACTGTTCGGCTCACTGGCCTTGACCGGTATCGGCCACGGCACCGACAAGGCTGTATTGCTTGGCCTGATGGGCGAAACGCCGCAAGGCGTCGATCCTGACGCGGTGGAAGACATGCTGGCGGCAGCCGATGTCGACGGCGAATTGCGCCTGCTGGGTGGGCAGACAATTGCGTTCACGCGCAAGCAGCACCTGGTGTTCCATATGGCGGACAACCTGCCTGAGCATCCGAACGGCATGCGCTTCACGCTGACGCGTACGGACGGCAGCACCGCTTCCAAAATTTACTACTCCGTTGGCGGCGGCTTCATTCGCGCCGAGGGCGAAGGGGCGGCCACCGATGGCAAGCCTGCCGTCCGGCTGCCATACCCGTTCAACACCATGGCTGAATTGCTGGGGCATGGCGTCAGCAGCGGCAAGACGATTCCACAGATGCTGCGTGCAAACGAATTGACGCGCATCAGCGAGGCTGAGCTCAACGAGGGCATGGACCGCATCTGGCACGTCATGCGCGACTGTATCCAGCATGGCCTGGAAACCAGCGGCCAACTGCCGGGCGGGCTGAATGTGAAGCGCCGCGCAGCCGATCTTTGGCGCCAGGCGCAGGGCGGCGATCGTGCCAACCAGCTTCCGCACGATGCGCTGAACGGCGTGAGTTTGTACGCGATGGCTGTCAATGAAGAGAACGCAGCGGGCGGACGTGTTGTAACGGCGCCTACAAATGGCGCTGCCGGCATCATTCCCGCTGTGCTGAAATACTATGCGGAAGACTGCAAACCGGTCGACCCGATTACCGGCGTACGCGCGTTCTTGCTGACCGCTGCGGCGATTGGCATGCTGTGCAAGCGCAATGCGTCGATCTCCGGTGCCGAAGTAGGCTGCCAGGGCGAGGTCGGCGTGGCATGCGCGATGGCGGCTGCCGGCCTGGTGGCGGCACTGGGCGGTAGCAACGCGCAGATCGAAAATGCCGCGGAAATCGGGATCGAGCATCACCTGGGCATGACCTGCGATCCGATCGGTGGGCTGGTACAGATTCCGTGCATCGAACGCAACGGCATGGGCGCGGTGAAAGCGATTACCGCCGCATCGCTGGCCCTGAAGGGCGACGGCACCCACTTTGTCACCCTGGACAATGTGATCGAGACCATGCGCCAGACTGGCGCCGACATGCAGGCCAAGTACAAAGAGACGTCGCTGGGCGGCCTGGCGATTCATGTCGTGTCGGTGAATCACGCCGCTTGCTGACGCTAGAAAATTCCGAAATTTAGCTAAATTCACAAAGAAAGTCTGGTGGCACTATAATAAGTGTCCGTTTTCACCCGCCACCGGACTTTCTACTCTATGCAATACGTGTCTACCCGGGCCGACGCGTCGGCTGCATCACACTCTCCCCAGCAATTTTCCGACATCCTCCTGGGTGGTCTGGCGCCAGACGGCGGCCTGTACCTGCCAGTCGAGTACCCGCAAGTCACCGGCGAAGAGCTGAACAAGTGGCGCTACCTGTCCTACGCTGACCTGGCAGTAGAAATCCTGAAGAAGTTTGCCGGCGACATTCCGGAAGCCGACCTGCGGGCCCTGGCCAAGAAGACCTATACCGCCGACGTTTACCGCAACGTGCGCGATGGAGAAAACGCGGCCGACATCACCCCGCTGCGCGTGTTGGAAGAAACCGACGGCAAGAAGCTGGTGCTGCAGTCGCTGTCGAACGGCCCGACGCTGGCTTTCAAGGACATGGCGATGCAGTTGCTCGGCAACCTGTTCGAATACGCGCTGGCCAAGAAGGACGCGCAACTGAACATTTTCGGCGCCACCTCGGGCGATACCGGCAGCGCCGCCGAGTATGCAATGCGCGGCAAACAAGGCATCAAGGTGTTCATGCTGTCGCCGCACAAGAAGATGAGCGCTTTCCAGACCGCCCAGATGTTCAGCCTGCAGGATCCGAACATCTTCAATATCGCTGTCGAGGGCGTGTTCGACGACTGCCAGGACATGGTCAAGGCCGTGTCGAACGACCTGGAATTCAAAGCCCGCCACAAGATTGGCACCGTGAACTCAATCAACTGGGCGCGCGTGGTGGCGCAGGTGGTGTACTACTTCCGCGGCTACCTGGCAGCGACCAAGAGCAATGAGCAAAAGGTGTCGTTCACCGTCCCATCGGGCAATTTCGGCAATATCTGCGCCGGCCATATAGCGCGCCAAATGGGCCTGCCGATCGACAAGCTGGTTGTCGCCACCAACGAAAATGACGTGCTGGACGAATTCTTCCGCACCGGGATTTATCGCGTGCGCAAGTCGGCCGAGACCTATCACACCTCCAGCCCATCGATGGACATCTCGAAAGCCTCGAACTTCGAGCGCTTCGTGTTCGACCTGGTGAAGGGCGACGGCAAGCGCGTGCGCGAGCTGTTCAAGAAAGTGGAAACCGACGGCGGCTTCGATCTATCCGGTGCACCGGGCAGCGACGGCGATGAATTCAAGCTGGCCGCCGGCTACGGCTTCAAGTCAGGCAAGTCGACCCACGACGACCGTGTGCAGACCATTCGCGACGTGGCCGACGATTACGGCATCGTGATCGACACCCACACCGCGGACGGCATCAAGGTCGCGAAGGAGAACATGGAAGCGGGCGTCCCGATGATCGTGCTGGAAACGGCACTGGCCGCCAAGTTCAACGAAACCATCCTGGAAGCATTGGGCGAAGACGCCGAGCGCCCGGCCGGTTTCGAAAATATCGAAGCGCTGCCGCAGCGCTTTGAAGTGATGCCGGCCGATGTGAGCAAGATGAAGGCTTACATCGCCGCCAATACAGGACTGTAAGAACATGGCAATGCTCGCTGTACGCGAAGCCCTCGATTTCCTGCTCTCGGCCGCCCGTCCGGTGGCAGAAGTGGAAAAGATCCCAACGCTGGAAGCCAATGGCCGTGTGCTTGCGAGCGCCGTGGTATCCGGAATGAACGTGCCCGGCCATGACAACACGCAGATGGACGGCTACGCTGTGCGTGCAGCGGATTGCGCCGGGGGCGATGCTACGCTGACGGTGACGCAGCGCATTCCCGCCGGCCATGTAGGCCAGCCGCTGCTGCCTGGATGCGCCGCGCGCATTTTTACCGGCGCCTTGATTCCCGAGGGTGCCGATGCCGTCGTCATGCAGGAGCAATGCGAAGCGAATGACGGCCTGGTGACCATCCGCCACACGCCGAAAGCAGGTGAATGGATCCGCCGCACTGGTGAGGACATCAGTGTGGGAAGTGTGATCCTGGCCGCCGGTACCCGCTTGCGCAGCCAGGAGCTGGGCCTTGTTGCATCGATCGGCATGGCGGAGCTGAGCGTGCGCCGCAAGCTGCGCGTGGCGGTGTTCTTCACCGGCGACGAATTGACGATGCCCGGAGAACCGCTGGCGCCGGGCGCCATTTACAATTCCAACCGCTTCACGCTGCGCGCCCTGCTGGAAAACCTGGGCTGCGAAGTGCGCGATTTCGGCATCGTACCCGATTCGCTGGAAGCCACGCGCAGTGTGCTGCGCCAGGCTGCGCAGGGCAATGACCTGATCATCACCTCCGGCGGCGTGTCCGTCGGCGAAGAGGACCACATCAAGCCGGCCGTCGAAGCCGAGGGCAAGCTGAATATGTGGCAGATCGCCGTCAAGCCGGGCAAGCCGTTGGCATTCGGCCAGGTGGGACAGGCGTTCTTCCTTGGCCTGCCAGGGAACCCGGTGTCGAGCTTCGTGACGTTCCTGCTGTTCGTGCGGCCGTTCTTGCTGCGCCTGCAGGGCGCCGACGCGCCGGCGCAAGCGCGCGGCATGATGGTGCGCGCCGATTTCAACTGGCCGAAGGCGGACCGCCGCAATGAATTCCTGCGCGTTAAACTGAACGGGCAGGGCGGCCTGGACCTGTTCCCGAACCAGGGCTCCGCCGTATTGACGTCGACCGTGTGGGGCGATGGCCTGGTGGACAACCCGCCTGGCAACCCGATCGCGGCGGGCGATGTCGTGCGCTTCATCCCCTTCAGTGAACTGATGTATTGATATGTTGATCAACCTGAAATATTTTGCCAGTGTGCGCGAAGTGCTGGGCGGTGGCGAGCAGGTGGTACTGCCGCCAAGCGCCGAGACGGTGGGCGATGTGCGCGCCTGGTTGCTGGCGCGCGGCGAGCCGTGGGCAAGTACGTTGGCTGAAGGGCGCGCCTTGCGCATGGCCTGCAACCAGCGCATGTGCGATGCCGGCACGCGTGTGGCGCCTGGCGACGAGGTTGCCTTTTTCCCACCAGTGACAGGCGGTTAACGCTTATTGCTGTGTGCACGCAACAGTCGGGTTCTGACTGTTGACCGTAAGCCTTGCCACGTTATACTTGCTGGCATGCGGCCCAAAACCTGCGCCGCCTCGATCACCTCACACATTTCCCGTCGCCTCCTCCCTGCGGCTTGTTCCCTTCACTGCAAGGAGAGTCGCAATGGGTTTCGTCTTTGCCGCCCTTGGCTTGAACGCCATCGCCCGGGGGCACGCACCCGTCCCGCCGCGCAAGCGCGCACAAAAGCTGCATATCGCCGGTTCCACCACCATGGCGCCCCTGTTGCAGGAAATCGCCGCCAAGTACAACTTGATGCACCCTGAGATCGGGGTCGAGGTGGAGCTGGGCGGATCGTCACGTGGACTGGACGATGTGCGTTCCGGGCATGCGCATATCGCCATGCTGTCGCGCGCATTGGCGCCGGCCGAACGCGACCTGTATGGCATTCCGATTGCACGCGACGGGGTTGGCGTTGTGGTGCATGCGAATAACCCGGTGCGGCAATTGAGCGACGAAGAGCTGCAGGCCATCTTCACCGGCCGCAGGCGCGCATGGCGCGATGCCCAGGGTGGCCGGGATTCGATTTATGCGCTGGGAGGGCCGGTTGACGGTGCTTCCAGTGCCTTGTTTGCACGCTTCCTCAGGCAGCCGCTGGCTGCTCTCAGCCTGAACGCGGCGATCGAATCGAACATCGAGCGCCTGGCCGTCGTGGCCTCCTGCGAGAACGCGATCGCCTACGTTTCAGTAGGCGCTGCTGAGCGCGCGATCTCCCAAGGCGTGTCGGTGCGCCTGCTGCCGATTTCCGGCGTCGCAGCCAGCACAGTGAACATTCGCAACGGCAGTTACCCGATCTGCCGCGTACTGACCCTGGCAAGCAGGGATGCGCCAACCGGCGTCGCGCGAAGCTTCTTCGCCTTCTGCCTTTCGGCGCAAGTGAACGGCATCCTGTCGGCCTTCGACTTTGTTCCTTACCTGGATTGACGCCATGGAAAACCTGGCCCTGAGCAGCATGCATGAAGCGCCCGAGCGCCGCGTGGCGGACTATGCATCGGCTTGCCAACATCCGGCGGCAGGCCTGGCCAGCAGATCCTTATTCAACGACCGCCTGCGCGCGGCGATGATGGCCGCCGGGCGCAGCGGCCGGAACGTCGCGGTGCTGGCGTTGACCATGGACTGCTATCGTGGCGTCAAGTCCAGCCTGGGCCATGAGGCGTGCAGCGCGCTGCTGATGCATGCGGCATTGGCCATCAAGTCCTGTTTGCGGGAATGCGATACCGTAGCGCACTTGCTGTGCAACGAGTTCGCAGTGATCCTGCCCGATATGGCCAACGAGGACGATGTGATGCCGCTGGCGTCGAAGCTGCTGCAGGCAATCAAGCAGCCAATGTACTGGCAGGACAGCCCCTTGACCACGACTGCCAGCATTGGCATTGCATTGATGGGCCAGGGTGGCAGCGAAGCCGCGGGCATGCTGCATTCAGCCAATTCAGCCATGGCGCAAGCGCAGGGCCATGGCGGCAATCGCTTCCGCTTCGTGGTGCACGAAATGAATGATCGCGCTTCGCGCATGTTTGCGCAGGAGGCCGAGCTGCGGCGCGCCTTGCTGCACAGCGAGCTGCTGCTGCATTACCAACTGCGCGCGGGGGCGGCCGAGGAGGGACCGGTTGGCGCCGAAGCGCGGGTACTCTGGCAGCACCCGAAGCGCGGGCTGGTCGCATTGGCCGACTTCGTGCAAGTGGCTGAAAGCAGCGGCCTGATCGTTCCTCTGGGGGCATGGGCGATCCGCGAAGTATGCCGCCAGCAACGCGCGTGGCGGGAGGCGGGCGGGCCGATTTTACCGGTCTCGATCACGCTGTCGCCGCGCCAGCTCGGCGAAGACGGCTTCGTTGAGCATATCGAAGTGGCAATGGAGGAGTACGGCGTCGCGCCCGCCATGCTGAGCTTTGAGATCACTGATTCTATCGGCGAGGACTTCCTCGGCGAGGTCGTGTCGATGCAGAATGAACTCAAGGCGATTGGCATCCAGCTTTCATTCGGCCCAGGAAGCTGCCCCTCCATCATCGATCTGCCGATGGCGGCAGACGCCCTTGCCCAACTCCTAGCAGCCGATCGCCCGAGATCGAATACAATGCTGCCCCTATGGAAAGCAATCAATTACAAGGCGTAGCGGTGATCGGCGGCGGGCCCGCCGGCCTGATGGCGGCCGAAGTATTGGCAGCGGCAGGCGTGCGTGTGGATGTGTATGACGCCATGCCGTCGGTCGGCCGCAAATTCCTGCTGGCGGGGCGCGGCGGCATGAACATCACCCATTCCGAGCCGTATGAAGCCTTTATGGCGCGTTACGGCAGCCGTGCCGGCGCCTTGCGCCCGATGCTGGATGCCTTCAAACCCGATGACCTGCGCGCCTGGGTCCATGGCTTGGGCATCGATACCTTTGTCGGCACCTCGGGCCGGGTGTTCCCGACCGAGATGAAGGCAGCACCGATGCTGCGTGCCTGGCTGCACCGCTTGCGCGAAAGTGGCGTGCATTTCCACCAGCGGCATCGCTGGCTCGGCTGGTCGGCAGATGGCGCCTTGCGGTTCGAGACGCCGGAAGGAGAGCGCACGGCGCGCCATGGCGCGGTTTTGCTCGCCCTGGGCGGCGCAAGCTGGGCGCGGCTCGGTTCGGACGGCGCCTGGCAAGCGCTGTTGGCTGAACGCGGCGTTGAAGTCGCGCCACTGGTGCCCGCCAACTGCGGCTTCGACACCTCCTGGAGTGCGCATTTCTCCGAAAGATATGCGGGGCAGCCCCTCACCACCGTGGCGATAGGCGGCCGCAAAGGCCAGATGGTCGTCACTGCGACCGGCGTCGAAGGCAGCCTGATTTACGCCCTGTCGGCGGGTATCCGCGACCGCATCGCGGCGCAAGGCAGCGCCACCATCGAACTGGACCTGCTGCCGGACTGGCCGCTGGCGCGCCTGCAACAGGAGTTGTCGCATCCGCGCGGCTCGCGTTCGATGTCGAGCTTCCTGCAAAGCCGCGTCCACATCAAGGGCGTCAAGACCGGCTTGCTGCACGAGGTGCTGGACAAGGAAGCTTTCCATGATCCGCAACGGGTGGCGGCGACGCTGAAGGCGCTGCCCGTCACGTTGCGTGCCCCGCGCCCGATCGATGAAGCCATCAGCAGCGCCGGCGGCGTTCGTTTCGAGGCTGTGGATGGAACGATGCTGAAGGCGATGCCGGGCGTCTTCGTGGCCGGCGAAATGCTGGACTGGGAAGCGCCGACCGGCGGTTATCTGCTCACCGCGTGTTTCGCCAGCGGCCTGGCCGCCGGCAAGGACATGCTGAGGTACTTAATGAACCCAGCTGACGCCGCCTGAGCCGCTGCGGCTGACGTTGCGTTCGGATGGATTGCCAAACACGCGGATATTGCCGGTTCCCTTGACGGTGAGATCGGCCGATTGGCGCGCAAACACATTGGTGGTGCCCGAGCCTTGCAGGGTCACGACCACCTTGTCGGTTGCCAGGTGCTGCGCATCCAGGTCACCGGAGCCGGTGACTTCGGCAGTCAACTCCTTGCAGCTGCCGCTGGAGGTGATGGCGCCGGAGCCGATCATCTCCAGCATCACTTTCTCGCCGTGGCCGGTGTTCAGGTTCAGGTCACCGCTGCCATGCACGCCGGCTTCCACATTCTTGTAGCGGCCATTGAAGGTCAGGTTGCCCGATCCTTGCAATTGCACGCTCAGGTGCTCGCCGTTGAAGCCGTTGACGTTGCTGTCGCCGCTGCCGTTGATCACCAGTTCGCTCAGGGACGGCAGCACCAGCTCCACTTCAATCGGGCGGCGCGGATGCAGCAGCAGGCCTTTCGATCCGATCCGCAGGGTCGCGCCATCCTGTTCGGTGCCGATATTGGCCAGCAGGCGCTGCTCGCCGCGCACCTTGAGGGACGCCACGTCGCCCTGTTTCAGGCGCAGGTCAATCGGGCCTACCAGCTCAACATTGGAAATCGTCGCGCTGATTTCGCGCACTTCGGTGCGGGCGGCGCGGCCGGCCACGCTGGTTGGGTTGGCGGCGCCTTGGGCACGCAGCATGCTATAGGTGACGGCGGTGAGCAGTACGGCGAGCAAGGCCATGCCGAAGCCGATCTTGAGCAGGGAACGGATATTCATTGCGTTTCCTTTCAATGCCCGCGCAGCAGCGAAACGTTCATCTGGATGTAGCGTTTCAAGCCAATCAGGGAGTAGCGCGTGATCACGATGCTCAGCAGGCTCAGCACGATACCCAGCAGTACCAGGCCGATGCCGACGGCAGTCTGCGTAGCGCGCGATTCGTTATCGAGGTCGGAGGTGATGCGCACGCCGCCTTCGGCCATGGCTTCGGCGCCTTCCAGCCAATTTTCGGACTTGCTGTCCGCTTCATCCCATTCCTTGCGCAGGCCGGCCGAAGGTTCCTGGAAAATATCGATGCCCTGGTCGCTGATGGAAATCTTGGTCTGCATGCGGGCGTCGGCCTGGTCGCCTTCGTCGTCAAAGACGACCAGGTGGCGCAAGGGACCGGTCAGCACCAACTCGTTGGCGCCGGCCAGGCCTGTCGCGGTGACGGCAATGCCACTGATGTAGAAGGCGAATGCGCTGGCGTAGATCGACACCAGCAGCGCCGAGAACACGGCGGCCGGCACCACCATGAAGAGGTTGAAGATGCCAAGGCCGATGAGCGAGAACATCATGCGGGCCAGGTTGGCCGGATTGCGTTTTTGCTCGAAGGCGTTGCGGTGGGCGTTGGCGCGCAAGGTCATGGCGATTTTGCGCGGCTCGTCCAGCTCGGCGACGGCTTCTTGTTCCGTCTTGCCGGCGGCCACGCTGTCGACAAAGCGCTGCTCGTAGTAAGCCATGGTCTTGGCTGCCACATCAGGTGGCAAGCCGTCGAGGGCCTTCCTCAGTGCGTCGAGGTACTCATTCTTGCTCATAGGAAACTCAAGCCTCCTGTTGTTCCATGATTGCACTGTATCGCGCGCACTGGAGGGGCTCGAGCTGTTTACGACAGGATGCAGAAATGGGGGAGCAGGCGACTAAAACGCCGGACAGGCGGAGCATCAAGGTTTCGCCTTGGCCAGCAGGCGGGCGGCTTGTACGCCGCTGCGGACGGCCATTTCAAGCGTGGCAGGGTATTCCCCGGCAGTGTAGTCACCGGCCAGGAACAGGCCTTTGGCCGGTGTGTCGTTGCCTGGGCGCTTGAGGCCAGGGGTGCAAGCGTAGGTCGCGCGCTTTTCGGTGATCACCTTGCTCCAGGCCGGCTTGGCGAGCGCCGGTTGCGCCAGGTCGGCAGCCAGTTGGGCCGCCACCGCCGCTGCCAGCTGGTCTTGCGACAGGCTGGCCGCTGCACTGGCTGCGCTGATGACGACGGCGAACAGGCCGTCCTGCCTGGCATCGAGCTGGCCGCGGTCGAAGACGAACTGGCCCCAGCGCTGGCTTGCCGGATCGTCAACCAAGGCGTAGAACGGAATGTCCAGGCGCGTGCCGGGGGCGTACTGCAGGTAGCAGGTCGTGATCGGCTCCGGCTCGAACGCCGCCAATTGGCTTGCCAGTTCGGCAAACTGCGCCGAGTCGCCGAGCAGGCCGGCGCTCGCGCTGGGCGAGGCAGCGAGCACCACGCCATCGAAATTGCCGGTCCAGTCGCCGCCAAGCGCCGCGCCGCTTGCGTGGACGCTCCAGCCGTCGGCTTGCGGGCGGAGCGCGGTCACCTTGGCGCCCAGGTGAATGGTGTTGCCTTTCCCTTCAAGCCATGCCGCGGCGGCTTCCGGAAAGAGGGCGGAAAGGTCGGCGCGCGGCACCAGCATGTCCGACGCGGCGCGCTTGGCGCCCAGGCTGTCGCGCAGCACGGCAAGGAAAACCTGGGCCGACGCGCGTTCCGGCGGCGTATTCAGCGCCGCAAGGCATAAGGGCCGCCACATCAGGGTCACGAGCCGCGGCGTCTGGTCGAAGCGCTCCAGCAACTCCGCCACGCTGCAGTCGTTGTTCAAACGCCAATCCATCCAGCGCGCAGTGGTGGTAAAGCGCGCCAGCGCCATCTTGTCCTCACGCGCCAGGCCGCGCGCGCGCAGCAGGGCGATGCCGACATGCAGCGGTGCCGGCAAGCGAGGCGCCAGGAAATCCATGCCGCCGGCAGCTGGCGGATACCGCATCTGCAAAGGCAGCGTGAGAACGGCCGAACGCAAATCCACGCCGACCGCGCGCATGATGCGCAGCGATTCGGAATACGCTCCCAGCATGATGTGCTGGCCGTTATCGAGCTCGCGCCCATCGAAGGAAACCCGTCGCGCGCGGCCGCCCAAAGTGCGGGCCGCTTCGAAAACGCTTACCCGGTGACCGGCGCGCGCCAGTTCGACGGCAGCAGCAAAGCCTGCCCAGCCGCCGCCGGCGACGGCAAAGTGCTTAGCCACGAACCCAGGTCTTCCAGGCCAGCCACAGTTTGCGGATCGGCGTCAGCGAAATGCGCTGCTTGAGGACGTGGTAGCCGTCCTCTTCGATTTCGTTCAACAGGGTGCGGTAAATGGCGGCCATGATCAGGCCCGGACGCTGGGCGCGGCGGTCTTCCTTGGGCAGCAGCGCAAACGCTTCGTCGTAAGCTTTCTGCGCGCGCGCCACCTGGAATGCCATCAGCTTCGAGAAATTCTCGGATTCACGGGCATTGAGCAGGTCCGCCGCGGTCACGTTGAACTGTTGCAGTTCATTGACCGGCAGGTAGATGCGGCCTTTACGGGCATCTTCGCCCACGTCGCGGATGATGTTGGTGAGCTGGAAGGCATGCCCCAGCTTTTCGGCATATTGCAGGGTTTCGGGCCGTGTCACGCCGAAAATCGACGCCGACAGGATGCCGACCACGCTGGCCACATGCCAGCAGTACTTCGACATGCCCGCATAATCGAGATAGCGGGTCTGGTTCAAGTCCATCTCCATGCCATCGATGATGGCCTGCATATGTTCCTGCTTCAGGTCATACGTTGCAAGATGCGGCTGCAAAGCCTGGGTCACGGGGTGCGCCTGCTTGCCCTGGTACATCTGGGCGATCTCATTGCGCCACCAAGTCAGCTTGATGCGCGCCAGCGACTCGTCGCTGCACTCGTCGACGGTATCGTCGACTTCGCGGCAGAAGGCGTACAGCGCCGTGATGGCACGGCGGCGCTCCGGGGGCAGGAACAGGAAGCTGTAGTAGAAACTGGAACCGCTGGCGGCGGCCTTCTGCTGGCAGTATTCGTCGGGGGACATGTTCTTTTGGCTTGGGTAATGCTGACAAAGGCGCTATTTTATAGTGAAGAAGGCTTCATTCGAAGCGCGCGCCATAAAACCTTGAACCAATCGCGCTTTTCAAGCTTCGGACGACGCAGGAAAACGTCATAATCGACTTCCTCGATTGCCTCAAGAATACGCAGGCCGCCCTGTACCACCATGCGCAGCTCCAGGCCGATCCGGCCTTTCAGGCGGCAGGCCAGCGGGGCGCCGTCCAGCATCAGGGCGCGGGCGCGGTCAACCTGGAATTTCATCATGGCGCGCCATTTGGCCCTGTTGTCGGGGCGCGCCAGGTGGGCGGGCGACAGCGCATAGCGCGCCAGGTCTTCCATCGGCAGGTAAATGCGCTCCTTATGCTCGTCGACCGCCACATCTTGCAGGAAGTTGATGATCTGGAGGGCCGAGCAAATGGCGTCCGACTGGCGGATGTTCTCTTCGTCGGCCGCGCCATACAGGTGCAGCATCAGCAGCCCGACCGGATTGGCCGAGCGGGCGCAGTAATCCAGCAGGGACGCGTAGTCCTGGTAGCGGTGCACCACAATGTCTTGCTTGAAGGCGGAAAGCAGGTCGTAAAAAGGGCGCAGCGGCAGTTTATGCTGCTCGATCACGGCGGCCAGCCGCGCGAACATCGGTTCATGGCCGTCCTCGGCGCGCTCGATGCGGCCCAGGGCTTCTTCATAGGCAGCCAGGCCAGCCAGGCGCTGTTCGGGCGTGGCGACACCCTCGTCGGCGATATCGTCGGCGCTGCGGGCGAAGGCATAAATCGCTTCCACCGCCGGGCGCAATCGGCGCGGCATGAGGATGGAGGCGACAGGGAAATTCTCGTAATGGTCAACGGACATAGAGGTGCTGTTCTAAATTAATGACGCGAAAGTCATTTGCAAGTACGGTTGACCCGGATATAATTTTTTCTTACTAAACGGAAAGTCATTTAGTTCCAAACGGGAAATAATAATGGCAAACATGCACTCCCGGCAATTGCCAGAGACACTAAAAAGGAATTCCATCGTGTTCGTAGCGAAAAAACTACCCCTGGTTGCGGCCTGCGCCTTGCTGCTCGCAGCCTGCTCGAAAGAAGCCCCCAAGACCGAAGATATCCGGCCGGTACGCGCCATGGTGCTGCAAAGCTCGGACATCGATGTGAATGCCGAATTCTCCGGTGAAGTCCGTTCGCGCGTGGAATCGCGCCTCGGTTTCAGGGTTGGCGGCAAGATTATCTCCCGCAAAGTGGATGTGGGGAGCGTGGTCAAGCGCGGCCAGGTCCTGATGGACCTCGATCCGCAGGACTTGAAGCTGTCGCAGGCGCAGTCGATGGCCGCCTTGCGCGCTGCCGAGACCACGCGCGACCTGGCCAGCGCCGAGCTGAAGCGCTACCAGGAGCTGCGCGAAAAGAACTTCGTCAGCCAGGCCATCCTGGACGCCAAGCTGTCGAGCTATAAATCGGCGCAGGCCCAGGTCGATTCGGCGCAAGCGGCTTATCGCGGCATGTCCAACCAGGCCGGCTACGCCAGCCTTGAATCCGACATCGATGGCGTGGTCACGGCAGTCGATGCGGAAGTAGGGCAGGTGGTATCGCCCGGTACGCCGGTGGTGCGTGTCGCCAAGACCGATGAAAAGGAAATCGTGTTCGGCGTGCCGGAAGATAAGGTCGATACGCTGCGCTCGATCTCCGACGTGCATGTGCGCCTGTGGGCCAGCCCGGGCAAGACAGTGCCGGGCAAGATCCGCGAAATCTCGCCGGTGGCCGACCCGTTTACCCGCACCTACGCGTTCCGGGTGTCGATTCCGGCCAGCCTGTCCGAGGCAAAGCTGGGCATGACTGCGCTGGTGGCCTTTGCTTCGCGCTCGCCGCAGCCTCAGATCAAGGTGCCGTTGACGGCGCTGTTCCATGAAAAGTCCGCAACCTCCGTGTGGGTGGTCGAAAATGGCGCGGTGCGCCTGGTGCCGGTGACGGTGAACGGCGTGTCGGGCAATGACCTGGTGCTGGGCAGCGGCGTGAAGGCCGGCCAGACCGTGGTCACGGCAGGCGTCAACCTGCTGAAGCCTGGCCAGAAAGTCACCATTCTCGGAGCGGCTAAATGAAGGGCTTCAACCTCTCGCGCTGGGCGTTGGAGCACATTCCGCTCACGCGCTACCTGATTGCCGTGCTGCTGCTGGGCGGCATGCTGGCGTACAAGAACCTGGGCCAGGACGAAGATCCGCCATTCACTTTCCGTTCGATGGTGGTGCAGGCCTTCTGGCCCGGTGCAACGTCGCTGCAAATGGCGGAACAGGTCACCGACAAGCTGGAAAAGAAGCTGCAGGAAACGCCGTTCATCAATGAAATCACCAGCTATTCCAAGCCGGGCCAGACGCTGATCATCCTCAGCTTGCGCGAATCGACGCCGCCGAAGGAAGTGTCGCAGGCCTGGTACCAGGTTCGCAAGAAGATCGGCGATATCCGCTCGACGCTGCCGTCCGGCGTGCAGGGCCCCGTCTTCAACGATGAATTCGGCGATACCTATGGCTCGATCTTTGCGCTGTCCGGCGACGGCTTCACGTACGCGGAGCTGAAGGACTACGCCGACCTGGTGCGCCAGCAACTGCTTGGGGTGAAAAAGGTCTCCAAGGTCGAACTGTTCGGCGTACAGGATGAGAAGATCAATATCGAGTTCTCGCACAAGAAATTCGCCCAGCTGGGCCTGACCATCGAGCAGATCGCCAACCAGATCGCGACCCAGAACGTGGTGGAGGCGACGGGCGTGGTGGTGACGCCGACCGACAACCTGCAGGTGCGCGTTTCGGGCGCGCTGCGCACGGTCAAGGACCTGGAGGAGTTGGAGCTGCGCGCCAATAATACGACCTTCCGCCTCGGCGACTTCGCAGCGATCAAGCGCGAATACCTCGACCCGCCGCGCGACAAGATGCGCTTTAACGGCAAGGAGGTCATCGGCCTGGGCGTGTCGATGGAGAAGGGCGGCAATATCATCCAGATGGGCAAGGACCTGGAGAAGACCGTCAACTCCATGAAGACCAAGCTGCCGGTCGGCATTGAACTGGAGCGCGTGTCGGACCAGCCGGCCGCCGTCACCGCCTCGGTGGGTGAATTCCTGCACACCCTGATCGAAGCGGTACTGATCGTGCTGGCGGTGAGTTTCGTCTCGCTCGGCCTGCATACCAAGCCCAAGCTGAGCCTGGACACGCGCCCGGGCCTGGTGGTGGCACTGACCATCCCGCTGGTGCTGGCGGTGACCTTCCTGTTCATGCGCATCCTGGACATCGACCTGCACAAGATCTCGCTCGGCGCCCTGATCATCGCGCTCGGCCTGCTGGTCGACGATGCCATCATCGCCGTTGAAATGATGGTACGAAAGATGGAGGAGGGCCATTCACGGCTCGAAGCGGCGACTTTCGCGTATACCTCCACGGCGATGCCGATGCTGACCGGCACCTTGATCACCGTCGCAGGCTTCCTGCCGATCGGCCTTGCGGCATCGGCTGCAGGCGAGTACACCTTCTCGCTGTTCTCCGTGAATGCGATCGCGCTGGTGACGTCGTGGATCGTGGCCGTGGTGTTCACGCCTTACATCGGATATATCCTGTTGAAGGTGAAGCCGCATTCCGAGGGCGGCGGCCATCACGAACTGTTCGATACGCCCGGCTACCGCAAGTTCCGCGCCGTCGTGAACTGGTGCGTGGAGTATCGCAAGACCACCATTGTGGCGACGCTGGTGGTGTTCTTCCTGGGTGTGTACGGCTTCAAGTTCATCGAGAAGCAGTTCTTCCCGGACTCCAGCCGCCCAGAACTGATGGTGGAGATGTGGTCGCCGGAAGGCACGGCGTTCGCCCAGACCGAACGCCAGGCGAAGAAATTCGAGGAGTTCATCCGCAAGGAGCCAGGCGTGGCCAGCGTGACGACCTATGTCGGTACCGGTAGCCCGCGCTTCTACCTGCCGCTGAACCAGATCTTCCCGCAGACGAACGTGTCGCAGACCGTGGTGCTGGCGAAAGACCTGCATTCGCGGGAAGAGCTGCGCAAGAAGATCAGCAATGTCTTCAAGACCGACTTCCCTGAAGTCCGTGGCCGCGTGCAGCTGCTGCCGAACGGCCCACCGGTGCCGTATCCGGTGCAATTCCGCATCACCGGCACCGAAGTGGAAGGCGTGCGTTCGATTGCCGACCAGGTGAAAGACATCATGCGCGCCAATCCGAATGCGGTGGGCGTCAACGACAACTGGAACGAGTCGATCAAGGTGCTGCGCCTTGACCTGGACCAGGATAAGATGCGCGCGCTGGGCGTCACCTCGCAAACCGTGATGCGGGCTGCGAACACGATCCTTTCCGGCACCCCGATCGGCCAGTTCCGTGAAGGCATCCGCCTGATCGATATCCAGGTGCGCCAGCCGCTGGACGAGCGCAACACCATCGCGGTCCTGAATGACACTTACATCCCGACCAATAGCGGCCGTTCGGTGCCGATCTCGCAACTGGCGCGCGTGCATTTCGTGTGGGAGCCGGGCGTGGTCTGGCGCGAGGGCAGGGAATGGGCAATTACCGTGCAGTCGGATGTGGTGGAAGGCGTGCAGGGGCCGACCGTGTCGGGCCAGATCAATCCGAAACTCGACGAGTTGCGCGCTAAGCTGCCGCCGGGCTACGAGATCAAGGTGAAGGGAGCTGCCTCGGACAGCAGCGCGGCGGAAGAATCGATTGCCGCCAACCTGCCGCTGGCTGTGTTCATCATCTTTACCTTGCTGATGTTGCAACTGCATAGTTTCTCGCGTTCGCTGCTGGTGTTCCTGACCGGGCCGCTGGGCGTGGCAGGAGCGGCGATGGCACTGCTGGTGATGGGGCGCCCGCTGGGCTTTGTGGCGAACCTGGGCATTATTGCGCTGTTCGGGATGATTATCCGTAACTCGGTGATCCTGGTGGACCAGATCGAGCAGGACATCAAGGCTGGCGTGCCGGCCTGGGATGCGATTGTGGAATCGGCCGTGCGGCGTTGTCGTCCGATTATCCTGACCGCGGCAGCGGCGGCGTTGGCGATGATTCCTTTGTCGCGCTCCGTGTTCTGGGGGCCGATGGCGGTGGCGATCATGGGCGGCTTGATCTTGGCAACTGCGCTTACCCTGTTGTTCCTGCCGGCGCTTTACGCCGCCTGGTTCCGCGTGCCAAAACCGGTAAACCAGGGTCAGACCCAAGGGTCTGACCCGCACCGGGCAAGCTGAGCAGGTGGGTCTGACCCTTGGGTCAGACCCAGATTTGCCGGTTTTGCCCAAATGTTGCGCATAACGCAAAAAAACCACTACCGCACTCTAGCAACACCGTATAGAATGCCGGGTTGAAGTTGAAAGCCCCGGGCGACCCCGTTTTCACTGTAAGGTCGCCCTTTGCTTTTGTGCAAATATGCCGCGAGGATGGCGAAATTGGTAGACGCACCAGGTTTAGGTCCTGACGCCAGCAATGGTGTGGGGGTTCGAGTCCCCCTCCTCGCACCATAAGTACACTTAAATTTTTATTGGACGATTTTTACAATGGCCACTGCAGTTGAAACCCTGGGCACTCTCGAACGCCGCATGACGATTTCCTTCCCACTGTCGGACGTACGTTCCGAGGTGGAAAAGCGCCTGAAAGTACAGGCTCGCTCCGCACGTGCTCCTGGCTTCCGTCCAGGTAAAGTGCCAATGAAGATGGTTGCCGCACAATACGGCTACCAGATCGAAACTGAAGTGCTGAACGACAAAGTCGGCCGCGCTTTCAACGATGCCGCCAATGAAAACCAGCTGCGCGTAGCTGGCCTCCCACGCATCGAGCCAAAACAAGACGCACCAGAAGGCCAACTGTCCTTCGACGCAACCTTCGAAGTCTATCCGGAAGTTGAAGTCGGCGACCTGACCAATGTTGAGATCGAAACCGTCAAGTCCAACGTGACCGACGTAGAAATCGACAAGACCATCGACATCCTGCGCAAGCAGCGCGTGCACTTCCACGTGAAGGGCGAGAAGGGCGAACACGGCGACGGCGGCGAAGCTATCGCTGCTAACGGCGACCGTGTGACCGTGGACTTCGTCGGCTCCATCGACGGCGTGGAATTCCCGGGCGGTAAAGCTGAAGGCTACCCGTTCGTGCTGGGCGAAGGCCGCATGCTGCCGGAATTCGAAGCCGCTACCGTCGGCCTGAAAGTCGGCGAAGCCAAGACCTTCCCGCTGTCGTTCCCAGAGGACTACCATGGCAAGGACGTGGCCGGTAAAACCGCCGAGTTCACCATCACCCTGAAGAACCTGGAATGGGCGCACCTGCCGGAAGTCGATGCGGAATTCGCCAAATCCCTGGGCGTGGCTGACGGCGACCTGGCCAAAATGCGCGAAGACATCAAAGTCAACCTGGAGCGCGAAGTTGCTGGCCGCGTCAAGGCGCGCAACAAAGAAGCTGTGATGGACACCCTGGTGAAGACCGCGACCCTGGAAGTGCCACAGTCGCTGATCGCCCAGGACACCGAGCGCCTGGCTGAAATGACCCGCCAGGACATGGCCCAGCGCGGCATGAACGTAAAAGATGTACCATTCCCTCCAGAGCTGTTCAAGGACAAAGCCGAGCGTCGCGTACGCCTGGGCCTGATCCTGTCCAAGCTGGTGGGCGACCAGAACCTGCAGGCTACCCCTGACCAGGTGAAGGCACAGATCGAAGACTTCGCACAAAGCTACGAAGATCCGCGCGAAGTGCTGAAGTACTACTACTCCGATCGCCGCCGCCTGGCCGAAGTCGAAGCTCTTGTATTGGAAGAAAACGTCGTTACTTACGTCCTGGGCCTGTGCAAGAACGTCTCGAAAGAAATTCCTTTCGACGAACTCATGGGAAGCGTACAAGCTTAATAGCTTGATATCATTCGACGCCGGCCCCGAGCCGGCGTTGTTTTCAAAGGAATTGGAATGAATCGTAATCCCGCACTCGATACGGAAATGCTCGGCCTGGTGCCGATGGTGATCGAACAAAGCGGCCGCGGTGAGCGCTCGTACGATATCTACTCGCGCCTGCTGAAGGAACGCGTGATCTTCATGGTCGGTCCGGTCAACGACCAGATGGCCAACCTGATTGTCGCCCAGCTGCTGTTCCTGGAAAGCGAAAATCCGGACAAGGACATCTCGCTGTACATCAATTCCCCAGGCGGTTCCGTTTCCGCGGGCCTGGCGATCTTCGACACCATGCAGTTCATCAAGCCTGACGTGTCGACCCTGTGCACCGGCATGGCCGCCTCCATGGGCGCCTTCCTGCTGGCCGCTGGCGCCAAGGGCAAGCGTTTCTCGCTGCCGAACAGCCGCATCATGATCCACCAGCCGTCCGGTGGTTCGCAAGGCATGGCGTCGGATATCGAAATCCAGGCGAAAGAGATCCTGTACCTGCGTCACCGCCTGAATAGCATCATGGCAGAGCGCACCGGCCAGTCGATCGAGCAAATCGCCAAGGATACCGACCGTGACCGCTTCATGTCTTCCGATGAAGCAGCGGAATATGGCCTGATCGACAAAGTCTTGACCAGTCGCGGATAAGCGTCCTTGCAAGTCGACGCCCGGACGCTACAACGTTCGGGCGTTTTGCTTTTATTTCGGGTAGCATGTGGTTGTGCGCAGGATTTCTTGCTTGTGCGCACGGCAAATTTGCACCAAAACTAAAGATTAGTCCCATGTCAGAGAAAAAATCCTCCAGCGGTGAGAAACTCCTTTACTGCTCGTTCTGCGGCAAAAGCCAGCACGAGGTGAAGAAGCTGATTGCCGGCCCGTCCGTCTTCATCTGCGATGAATGCATTGACTTGTGCAATGACATCATCCGCGACGAGACCTCCAGCATCGAATCTGTCACGGGCGCCAAGTCGGACCTGCCAACCCCGTTGGAGATTACCGAGCTGCTGAACCAGTACGTGATCGGCCAGTCGACTGCCAAGCGCATCCTGTCCGTGGCCGTGTACAACCATTACAAGCGCCTGAAGCACCTGGGCAAGAAGGACGACGTCGAACTGGCCAAGTCCAACATCCTGCTGGTAGGCCCGACCGGCTCCGGCAAGACCTTGCTGGCCCAGACCCTGGCGCGCATGCTGAATGTGCCGTTCGTGATTGCCGACGCCACCACCCTGACCGAAGCCGGTTATGTGGGGGAAGACGTGGAAAACATCATCCAGAAGCTGCTGCAAAGCTGCAACTATGATGTGGAAAAGGCGCAGCGCGGCATCGTCTACATTGACGAAATCGACAAGATTTCCCGCAAGTCCGACAACCCATCGATCACCCGCGACGTATCGGGTGAGGGCGTGCAGCAGGCGCTGCTGAAGCTGATCGAGGGCACCATGGCTTCGGTGCCTCCGCAAGGCGGCCGCAAGCACCCGAACCAGGACTTCGTGCAGATCGACACGACCAACATCATGTTCATCTGCGGCGGTGCGTTTGACGGTCTGGCGAAGATCATCTCCAACCGTTCCGAAAAGTCCGGCATCGGCTTCTCGGCGGAAGTGAAGAGCAAGGAGCAGCGCTCGAACAGCGACCTGATGCTGGACGCTGAACCGGAAGACCTGATCAAGTTCGGCCTGATCCCTGAACTGGTGGGTCGTCTGCCGGTGGTGGCAACCTTGGCTGAGTTGACCGAAGAAGCCCTGATCGAAATCCTGGTCGAGCCGAAAAATGCGCTGGTCAAGCAGTATTCGAAGCTGCTGGAAATGGAAGGCGCCGAACTGGAAATCCGTCCTGCCGCATTGCACGCCATCGCCCGCAAAGCGCTGGCTCGCAAGACCGGTGCCCGTGGCCTGCGTTCCATCCTGGAACACGCGTTGCTGGACATTATGTTCGACCTGCCGAACCAAACGAACGTCACCAAAGTCGTTATCGATGAAAATACGATCACCAGTGGCGCAAAACCCCTTCTGATTTATCAGGAATCCCCAAAAGCAGCAGGGGAAAACTAAATAGGGTTTTGAATCCCTGAGGCAAGGCGTTACAATCGGTCTCAATAACCATAACGCCGGCTTCAGTCGAAAAGCCACTCGCGATCAATCATCGCGCGTGGCTTTTTTTGTTCTGAATCGGCATTAAGTTAGAGTGCAAAGCATTTCCCTCAAAGCAAATATAATTGTAGTACTGGGCTTGTGAATTGGCCGCTGGGGCTTATATCAGATCCAAGCTTTTAAAATAAGGTACGCCATGACAACTACCAAATTAACTGAGCAAACTCAACTGCCTCTGTTGCCACTGCGCGATGTAGTCGTCTTCCCGCACATGGTAATCCCGTTGTTCGTTGGCCGACCAAAGTCCATCAAGGCGCTCGAAGCTGCCATGGAGCAGGGTAAGAGCATCATGCTGGCAGCGCAGAAAGCCGCTGCCAAGGACGAACCTTCGCCTTCGGATATCTATGAAATCGGCTGCGTGGCCAACATCCTGCAGATGTTGAAGCTGCCTGACGGCACCGTGAAGGTGCTGGTCGAAGGTGCACAGCGTGCGCGCATCAAGAAGATCACTGATAGTCCAACCCATTTTATTGCCGACCTGATGCCGCTCGAATCGGAGCAGGGCGATGAGTCGGAGATCGAGGCCATGCGCCGTGCGATCGTCCAGCAGTTCGACCAGTACGTCAAACTGAACAAGAAGATCCCGCCTGAGATCCTGGCTTCGCTGTCGGGTATCGACGATGCCGGCCGCCTGGCCGACACCGTGGCCGCCCACCTGCCGCTCAAGCTCGAACAGAAGCAGGTGATCCTGGAAATCATCGAAGTCTCGAAGCGCCTGGAGCACCTGCTCGGCCAACTGGAAGGCGAGCTCGACATCCTGCAGGTGGAAAAGCGCATCCGCGGCCGCGTCAAGCGCCAGATGGAAAAGTCGCAGCGCGAGTACTACCTGAACGAACAAGTCAAAGCCATCCAGAAGGAGCTGGGCGAGGGCGAAGAGGGCGCCGATATCGACGAACTCGAGAAGAAGGTCGTCGCCGCCAAGATGCCGAAGGAAGCGCTGGAAAAGGCGCAGGCCGAGTTGAAGAAACTGAAGCTGATGTCGCCGATGTCGGCCGAAGCGACCGTGGTGCGCAACTATATCGACACCCTGGTGTCGCTGCCATGGAAGAAAAAATCCAAGGTCAACAACGACCTGGCCAACGCCGAAAAAGTGCTCGACCACGACCACTACGGCCTGGAAAAGATCAAGGAACGCATCGTTGAGTACCTGGCGGTCCAGCAACGCGTGGACAAGTTGAAGGCGCCGATCCTGTGCTTCGTGGGTCCGCCAGGCGTCGGTAAGACCTCGCTGGGCCAATCGATCGCGAAGGCAACCAACCGCAAGTACGTGCGCATGGCACTGGGCGGCGTGCGCGACGAGGCCGAGATCCGCGGCCACCGCCGTACCTATATCGGCTCGATGCCGGGCAAGGTGCTGCAGTCGCTGTCGAAAGTCGGCGTGCGCAACCCGCTGTTCCTGCTGGATGAAATCGACAAGATGGGCGCGGACTTCCGCGGCGATCCGTCGTCGGCCTTGCTGGAAGTGCTGGATCCTGAGCAGAACCACACCTTCTCGGACCACTACATCGAAGTCGACTTCGACCTGTCCGACGTGATGTTCGTTGCGACCTCGAACTCGTACAACATCCCGCCGGCGCTGCTGGACCGCATGGAAGTGATCCGCCTGTCCGGCTATACGGAAGACGAGAAGACCAACATCTCCTTGCGCTACCTGCTGCCAAAGCAGGTGAAGAACAACGGCCTGAAGGACGAGGAAATCTCCGTCAGCGAAGCAGCGGTGCGCGACATCATCCGTTACTACACCCGTGAAGCGGGCGTGCGTTCGCTGGAACGTGAGATCTCCAAGATCTGCCGCAAGGTCGTGAAGATGCTGCTGCTGAAGAAGTCGGACAAAAAGGTGAGCGTCACGCCGAAAAACCTGGACAAATTCCTGGGCGTGCGCCGCTACGATTTCGGCGTGGCCGAGAAAACCAACCAGATCGGCCAGGTGGTCGGCCTGGCATGGACCGAAGTGGGCGGCGACCTGCTGACCATCGAATCGGTCAGCATGCCCGGCAAGGGCAATGTGATACGCACCGGTACCTTGGGCGATGTGATGAAGGAATCGATCGAAGCTGCCCGCACCGTGGTGCGCAGCCGTGCCGCACGCCTGGGCATCAAGAACGAAGCCTTTGAGAAAAAAGACATTCACATCCACGTGCCGGAAGGCGCGACGCCGAAGGACGGCCCATCGGCAGGTATTGCGATGACCACGGCGATGGTGTCGACCTTCACCGGCATCCCGGTCCGTGCGGACGTGGCAATGACCGGTGAGATCACGCTGCGTGGCGAAGTGCTGCCGATCGGCGGCTTGAAAGAGAAGCTGCTGGCGGCGCATCGTGGCGGCATCAAGACCGTGCTGATTCCTGAGCAGAACGTGAAAGACCTGGCCGAGATTCCGGACAATGTGAAGAACAAGCTGGAAATCGTGCCGGTGCGCTGGATCGACAAGGTGCTGGAAGTGGCGCTGGAACGCCAGCCGGAAGCGATCACCGAGCCTGTGGCGCCGGTGGAAGTGCCGGCCGTGGCAGCAGCTGATGGAAGCAGCGAAGTAGTTAAGCACTAAACCGGTAAATCCGGGTCAGACCCAAGGGTCTGACCCTGGTTTACCGGTTTAAAGGGCGCCAGAAATGGCGCCCTTTTTGTTTCATGCCTTGATTTGCCCTTGACACAGTGCAACCCCCGCCTGTTTAATACGCCCCTGAGATTTTTGTGCACACTAAAAAGCTGCATCAAAAAACGGTATAAACGATATAAACCTTTGTGACGGGGACTGTAATGAACAAGACCGAACTGATCGACCACATCGCGACTTCCGCTGACATCTCCAAGGCTGCAGCTGCACGCGCCCTGGACGCTGTGATCGATGGCGTAACCACCACCCTGGCCAAGAACGACAGCGTCACCCTGGTTGGCTTTGGCACCTTCTCCGTGAGCGAGCGCGCAGCCCGTACCGGCCGCAATCCGCGCACCAAAGAAGAGATCAAGATCGACGCGGCAAAAGTTCCTAAATTTAAAGCTGGTAAAGCTTTGAAAGACGCTGTACAATAATGGCCTTCGGTAAGCAGCAATGCTTACCGGGCAGTTTAAGCGGGCGCTTAGCTCAGTTGGTAGAGCGGATCCCTTACAAGGATTAGGTCGGGAGTTCGAGCCTCTCAGCGCCCACCAAAGCTTAAACAAAGTGTTGTGAATGCTGGAGCGGTAGTTCAGTTGGTTAGAATACCGGCCTGTCACGCCGGGGGTCGCGGGTTCGAGCCCCGTCCGCTCCGCCAGCAAACACACACGACGCAATACCTGGAGCGGTAGTTCAGTTGGTTAGAATACCGGCCTGTCACGCCGGGGGTCGCGGGTTCGAGCCCCGTCCGCTCCGCCAGGATACCGAGAAAGCCCCACACGTCCGAAAGACTGTGGGGCTTTTTCATTTGCAACTTCAGCAACTGCACTGTAAAATCGCGCGAGCAGTTTTCACGCCTCCTCTATACGGAAAAAAATAGCTGACATGTTTGATTTTGTACGCACGCATCAAAAGCTGATGCAGATTATCCTGGCGCTCCTGATTGTGCCTTCGTTTGTGCTGGTCGGCGTCGGCGGCGTCAAGCTGTTCGGCGAAGACGCGAACACCATCGCCAAAGTGGCAGGCTATCCGCTGACCCAGCAGGAATGGGAAAACGCCCAGCGCCGCCAGTTGGACCAGATGCGCCAGCAAATGGGCAAGAACTTTGACCAGAAGGCGTTCGACACCCCCGAGTTCAAGCAGAACATCCTGGACCAGCTGATCGCCCAGCGCGCCATGAACGCGGAAATCCGCACTGCGCACCTGACCGTGAGCGAGCAGAAGGTGCAGGAAGCCATCACCAGCCAACTGCCGCTGTTCAAGGCTGACGGCAGCTTCGACAAGGAACAGTACCTGCAGATCCTGGCAGCGCAAGGCATGAACGCCGGCATGCACCAGGAGCAGGTTCGCCACGACCTGGCACTGCAGCAGGTTGCCACCGGCGTGGAACTGAGCGGCTTCGTGCCGCGCACCGTGTCCAAGGCGATTTCCGATTTCGGCGCACAAGAGCGTGAAGTGCAGGAACTGGCACTGCCGGTTTCCCAATTCCTGCCGAACGTGAAGGTCACCGACGAAATGGTGAAAGCCTTCTACGACAAGAACGCCAAGCTGTTCGAGATCCCTGAGTCGGCCAAGATCGAATACGTCGTGCTGAATGCCGACGCGATTGCTTCGCAAACCACCGTCAGCGATGAAGAAGTGGCCGGCTACTACGAATCGAACAAGAAGCGCTACACCGATGAGGAAGCCCGCCGTTCCTCGCACATCCTGATCCTGAGCGAGAAGGACAAGGCCGCTGCAAAGGCGAAAGCGGAAGCGATCCTGGCGGACGTGCGCAAGAATCCTGCCGATTTCGGCAAGATCGCGAAGGCTAAATCGGAAGACCCTGGTTCCGCTGAAAAAGACGGCGACCTGGGCGTCCTGGAAAAAGGCCGTTTCGTCAAGCCGGTGGAAGATGCCATCCTGAAGCTGAAGCAGGGTGAGATCAGCGACCTGGTTGAATCCGAGTACGGCTATCACATCATCACCGTAACCGAAGTCAAGCCGGCCCAGGTGAAGCCGCTGGAAGAAGTGAAGGGCGAAATCGCTGCGGAAATCAAGAAGCAGAAGGCTGCCAAGCTGTACTCCGATCTGTCGGAGCAGTTCACCGACACCGTGTATTCGCAGTACGAAAGCCTGAAACCGGCTGCCGACAAGCTGAAGCTGAAGATCGAAACCATGGCCGGCATTTCACGCCAGCCTAACCCGATCCTGGGTGCGGCACCATTCAACAATGCCAAGTTCCTGACCGCTCTGTTCTCGGACGACGCACTGAAGAACAAACGCAATACCGAAGCAGTTGAAGTCGCTCCGCAAACCCTGGTCTCCGGGCGCATCGTCGAATTCAAGCCAGCTTCCAAGAAGCCGCTGGCGGAAGTCGAAGCCGCCATCAAGCAGCAGGTAACGCTGGAAGAGGCTGTGAAAGCCGCCAAGAAAGCCGGCGAAGAGAAGCTGGCTGCCGCCAAGAAGTCCGGTGACGCAAGCGGCTTCAGCGACGTAAAAACCATCTCCCGTTCCAAGGCCGACGGCATCAACCCGGCGGCCGTGGCTGCGGTGATGAAGGCTGACGCGTCCAAGCTGCCAGCTTACGTTGGCGTGGAAATTCCAGGCCAGGGTTACGGTGTGTACCGCATCGGCAAGGTCGGCCAGCCGGCGGAACAGGACGCCGCTCGCCGCGAACAGGAAGGCCAGCGCATCAACCAGATCGTTTCGCAGCAAGAGATGACCGGCTACATCGACGCGCTGAAACAAAAGGCCAAGGTGAAGATCCTGCACCCGGTTGCAACGATCAAGACGCAAGCCGAATAAGCAGCCGTACGTACTACGAAGGCCGGGGCCCGTGCAAACGGACACCGGCTTTTTTCTTATGTGCGGATAGGGCTTGCGGGGGACGGCGCCTCGACGCCGACAGCGCGCTGGACTTCAACTGGAAAATTGATGTGCGCGTCCCGGCGTCAAAGGGTATCCCCTGCGATTCCGGAGCCACCGGGTATTGCGATGGTCCTCGCAGGGATGCTGGTGCTCGTCATGCCTCGTGCAGCTTGCGTGCTGCGGCGACAAAGGACTCAGGCGAGATATCGGGCAGCGCCACGTCGATAGCTTTCTCGAACTGCACGAAATTGCGGTGGATCGACTTGAGGTAAGCCGGGTCGTAGTGGTCCACCAGCAGTTCATCGACCAGTGCCGGCATGTCGCCGGCGCTGGCCATGGACTGCCAGCGCTCGATGCGCTCGCGGCCATGCAGCTGCACCAGGAATTCAAGCTGTGCATTCAGGGCAGGGGCGTTGCAGGCGAAATGCTGGTAATCCTCAATCAGGAGCCGGACGCGGTCTTCTCGCGATACCTGCATGGAGATGCATGGCGAAGCGCGCATGCGCTCCATCAGCGCGCCCGGCACGCGCAGGCTGCCGACCTTGCGGCTCTCGGCCTCGACAAACACCGGCAGGCTCGGGTCGTAACGGCGCAAGCGGTCCCAGATCGAGGTCTCGAATGCCTTTTGCGAAGGCTGCGGCTGGCAGGGAATATTACCCAGCACCGAACCGCGGTGCGCCGCCAACTGCTCCAGGTCCAGCACCTGGGCGCCGATCGCTTCCAGCGTATCGAGCAAACGGGTCTTGCCGCTGCCCGTGGTGCCACAGATGACGCGGAAATCGAGCTCAGGGGTTTGTTCAAGCTGGGCATTGATGGCGCCGCGGAAGGCTTTGTAGCCGCCATCGAGCTGCACCACCGGCCAGCCGATCTTGGCCAGCACGGTCGCCATGGAACCGCTGCGGTTGCCGCCGCGCCAGCAGTAAATCAAAGGCTTCCAGTCGCGCGGCTTGTCCAGCCACAGTGTCTCGATGTGGTAGCCGATATTCTTCGACACCATGGCCGCGCCGGCTTTTTTAGCTTCGAACGAGCCGACCTGCTTGTACATGGTGCCGACCGTGATGCGCTGCTGGTCGTCCAGCACCGGGCAGTTGATCGCGTTCGGCAGGTGATCCAGGGCGTATTCGGACGGGCTGCGCGCGTCGATGATGGTGTCGAAATCGTCCAGGCGGGCCAGGACGTCGTCGATAGGCAGGATTTCTGGATACTTCATTTGGTTTTCAGGATTGGCTGGAGATGGGGCCAGATATTGCCCAGGATAATGGGGTGTGCCGACGCGAGCGGATGCATGCGGTCCGGCTGGAATAGTTCGGGCTTTTGCGCGACCCCGTCAAGCATGAAGGGCGCCAGCGGCGTTTTCAAATCCTTGCTCAGGATGCCGTACATCGCAAACAGCTTATCGGCGTACTCGCGTCCATAGTTGGGCGGTATGCGTATGCCGACCAGCAGCACCTGTGCCCCGGCCTTGCGCGATTCGCCGACCATGGCGCGCAGGTTCGATTCGGCGGCAGCGACGGGCAGGCCGCGCAAGCCGTCGTTGGCGCCCAGCTCGATGATCACGATAGTCGGTTTGTGCTTGCTCAGCAGGGCAGGCAGGCGGGTGCGGCCGCCGCTGGTGGTTTCGCCGCTGACGCTGGCGTTGACCACGCTCACCGGCAGCTTCTGGTCCTTCAGGCGCTGGTCGAGCAGGGCGACCCAGCCGGCGCCGCGCGAGATGCCATATTCGGCCGAGAGACTGTCGCCCACCACCAGGACGGTTTTTGATGCAGAATAGGCGTTTGTGGCGGCGCTGGACAACAGGATCAGCACCGCGAAGCAGCGGACTATATTTTTGAACATGATCATGCGAGATATTCCTCAATCCTCCAGCCAGGTGGCCAAGGCGGCCATTTCCGTTTCTGGCCTTGGCAAGCGGGTGGCCGACGCCAGCGGCGAACTGACCATCCTGCATGGAGTGGATTTTACAGTGCAAAAGGCGGAGACGCTTGCCATTGTCGGGGCTTCCGGCTCCGGTAAATCGACCTTGCTAGGCCTGCTGGCGGGGTTGGATACGCCGACCGAGGGCAAGGTGGTGCTCGATGGCGTCGATATTTTCGCGCTGGACGAGGATGGCCGGGCAGCCTTGCGCAAGGAAAAACTGGGCTTCGTGTTCCAGTCCTTCCAGCTGCTGCCCCATTTGACAGCTGTTGAAAACGTGATGCTGCCAATGGAATTGGCCGGCGACGGCGCGGCGCGCGAGAAGGCCGAGGCCATGCTGGGCCGCGTCGGGCTTTCCAGCCGCCTGAAGCACTATCCGAAATTCCTGTCCGGCGGCGAGCAGCAGCGCGTCGCCCTGGCGCGCGCCTTCGTAACACAGCCGCCATTATTGCTGGCCGACGAGCCGACCGGCAGCCTCGATGCGGCCACCGGTGAATCGGTGATCCAGTTGATGTTCGAATTGAACCGCGAGCATGGATCAACCCTGGTCCTGGTCACTCACGACACCCATATCGCGGCCCGCTGCGGGCGCGTTATCACGATCGCGGCGGGGCGGATCGCCTGATCGATCAAGTGCCGTAGTGTACGGCCAGGCGGTTGACGGCCGTGCGGATGGCCGGAATCAGTTCGCTGGCCGTGAGGCCGATAGGGCCCGCACCTTCTGTGACGAGATCGTCGGCCGCCATGCCGTGCAGCCAGACACCAGCCAGCGCCGCTTCCCATTCCGGCCAGCCCTGGGCGAGCAGGCTGCCGCACAAGCCGGACAGCACATCCCCGGTGCCTGCCGTGGCGAGGGCCGGATTGCCGGTGGTGTTGACCACAATGGTGCCGTCGCGCGCGGCAATCACCGTTCCCGAACCCTTTAATATCACGGTAGCCGCCAGCCGTTCGGCCAGCGCGCGCGCCGCAAATGGCCGGTCGGCCTGCACTTCGCCTGTGCTGATTCCCAACAGCCGCGCCGCTTCCAACGGGTGTGGCGTCAGGATGCAGGGCGCCTTGCGCTGCATCAGCTGCGCGCGCAGGGCCTCGGAACCTGCAAGCAGGTTCAATGCATCGGCGTCCAGTACCACCGGGCTTTTGCTGTGCAGTGCGCTGGCAAGCATTTCTGCGCTGGCAGCGGAGCTGCCCATGCCGGGGCCGATCACCAGCACCGCGCTATTGAAGTCGTATTCCTGCGCGCTGCGGCACATCAGCTCGGGCTGCGCGGCATCGAATGCCGGCGGCTCGCCTACAAAACAGGCATAAACGCGGCCTGCGCCGCTGGTCAGCGCTGTGCGTGCCGCCAGGATTGGCGCGCCGGCCATGCCGCGCGCGCCGCCCACCACCGCCACGCTGCCGTTGCTGCCTTTGTGCGAGCTATGGCGGCGGCGCCGCGCGCAGTGCGCGAACAATGCGACGTCATTCAGCTTGGCTCGCGCTGCAGGGAATAGCTCGCGGCCGATGTCGAGATTGTTGACGATCACGATGCCCGCGTGGTCTCGACCCTGCGCCGTGTGCAAGCCAGGCTTGTCACCGATGAAGGTGATCGTATGCGTCGCGCACACGGCCACCCCTTGTGCGTCCGCGCCTATGATGGCGCCGGTGTCGGAGTCGAGGCCGCTCGGCACGTCCAGGGCCATGACCGGGCAGGCCAGGGCGTTGACCGCATTCACCAGCGCTGCAAAGTCGCCTGAGATTGGCCGCGACAGGCCGATGCCGAACAAGCCATCGACAACGAGTGTCCATTCGGTGCCTGCCACTACGGCACACGCGTCGGCGGCGCCATTGATCGCGGCGAAGCTGGCCGGGGACAGGCGTGCGCGCTGGAGGGCGTCGATACGTTCCGTTGCGGGAGTGCCGGCGGGCGGGAAATGCAGGATTGTGACTTGCGCGCCTGCATGGCCGAGGTGCGCTGCCGTTTCGAGCGCGTCGCCGCCATTGTTGCCCGGACCTGCCAGCACCAGTAGCTTGGCGCGGTTGACTGTGAGGGGCAAGCGGTCGAGCGCCTCGTTGGCGCCAGCCTGGCCGGCGCGCTGCATGAGCGCACCATCGGGCAAACGCTGAGCGGCGGCGTGCTCGATCGCGCGAATTTCTGCCATCGTGAAGAGGGGCGTCATGCGAGGCATTCTAGCACTACAATAACTGCTTCACGACTAGAGCGAGGCAGCGCAATGGATTGGCAATTCTGGATCGACCGTGGCGGTACTTTCACCGATATCGTGGCCCGCCGGCCCGATGGAAGCCTGGCTACCCATAAGCTGCTGTCGGAGAGTCCTGAACATTACCGCGACGCCGCCATTGCCGGTATCCGCCATTTGCTTGGTGTCGCTGCTGGTGGCCAAATCCCTGTCGAGCAAGTCGATGCCGTCAAGATGGGCACAACAGTCGCCACCAATGCGCTGCTGGAGCGCAAAGGCGAGCCGACCGTGTTGGCGATTACTCGGGGATTCCGGGATGCGTTGCGGATCGCCTACCAGAACCGTCCGCGCCTGTTCGATCGTCATATTGTGCTGCCCGAATTGCTTTACCAGCAGGTGGTGGAAATCGATGAACGCATGGGCGCGCATGGCGCAGTAGTGCTGCCGCTTGATGCCGCGGGCGCGCGGCTTGGCCTGCAGGCGCATTACGACAAGGGATTGCGCTCGATCGCCATCGTCCTGATGCACGGCTATCGATACACCGTGCACGAAGCGGCGCTAGCGCAAATCGCCCGCGAGATCGGATTCACGCAAGTCTCCGTTTCCCATCAGGTGAGTCCGATGATGAAGCTGGTGGCACGCGGCGATACGACCGTTGTCGATGCCTACCTGTCACCGATCCTGCGCCGCTATGTGGACCAGGTGGCGTCCGAGCTGCCTGGCGTGAACCTGCAGTTCATGCAGTCCAACGGCGGCTTGACCGACGCACGGAAATTCCAGGGCAAGGATTCGATCCTGAGCGGCCCGGCCGGCGGCATCGTCGGCATGGTCAGAGCCAGCCGGGCGGCCGGCTTTGACAAGATCATCGGCTTCGACATGGGCGGCACGTCGACCGACGTTTCGCACTTCTCGGGAGAATTCGAGCGTGTTTTCGAGACCCAGGTAGCCGGTGTGCGCATGCGTGCGCCGATGATGAGCATCCATACGGTCGCAGCAGGCGGTGGCTCCATCCTGCATTTCGACGGCAGCCGCTTCCGCGTTGGGCCCGACAGCGCCGGCGCCGATCCCGGCCCGGCCAGTTATCGCCGCGGCGGCCCGTTGGCGGTTACCGACTGCAACGTCATGCTGGGCAAGATCCAGCCCGACTTCTTCCCGAAATTATTCGGCAGCGACGGCGCACAGGCACTCGATGCGGCAACCGTGCATGAGAGGTTCGCCGCCCTGGCCGCAGAAATCCGTGCGGCGACTGGCGCCCAATCCTCGCCGGAGCAGGTGGCGGAGGGCTTCATCGAGATCGCCGTCGGCAATATGGCCAATGCGATCAAGCAGATCTCCGTGCAGCGCGGCCATGATGTGACCGAGTATGCGTTGACCAGTTTTGGCGGCGCGGGCGGCCAGCACGCCTGCCTGGTGGCCGATGCCCTGGGCATGAAGACGGTGTTTATTCACTCGCTGGCCGGCGTGCTGTCGGCCTACGGCATGGGCCTGGCCGACCAGACCGCGATGCGCGAAAGCGCCGTCGAGTTGAAGCTGGCGCCAGAAGCCCTGCCTGTGCTGGAAGCCCGCTTGCAGGAACTGGGCGCCGAAGCGGTGGCCGACCTGCGCGCGCAAGCCGTCGCCGACGAGCGTATCAGCGTGGTGCGCCGCGTCCACTTGCGTTACGAAGGGACGGATTCGGCCTTGATCGTATTGTTCGATACCCTCGACAGCATGAAGTCGCAGTTCGAGGCCGGGTATCGTAAGCGCTTTTCTTTCCTGATGCCTTCCAAGGCGATGATCGTGGAAGCGGTTTCGGTGGAAGCAATCGGCAGATCCGATGCTCCGCCGGAGGCCGCGCCGCAGCAGGCGCCGCGCCCCGCAGCGCTGGCGCCGTCGCAAACCGTACGCATGTACAGTGCCGGCCAGTGGCACGACACTGGGCTGTTCAAGCGCGATGCGACCCGCATCGGGGACGTCATCAAAGGCCCGGCCATTATTGCCGAAGCCAACGCCACCACCATTGTGGAGCCCGGCTGGCAGGCTGAAGTCACCCCGCAAGACCACCTGGTGCTGACCCGCGTGGAAGCGCTGCCGGTGCGCCGGGCCATCGGCACCACCGCCGACCCTGTCATGCTGGAGATCTTCAACAACCTGTTCATGTCGATCGCCGAGCAAATGGGGCTTCGACTGCAGAATACCGCCTACTCGGTCAACATCAAGGAGCGCCTGGACTTCAGTTGCGCCATCTTCGACGCCGAAGGCAACCTGATTGCCAATGCCCCGCACATGCCGGTTCATCTTGGCTCGATGGGCGAAAGCATCAAGACGGTGATGCGCGAGAATGCCGGCCGGATGCACCCCGGCGACGTTTACATGCTGAACGACCCCTACAACGGCGGCACCCACCTGCCGGATGTGACAGTCATCACGCCGGTGTTCGACGAAGCCGGTGGCGAAATCCTGTTCTACGTCGGCTCGCGCGGCCACCATGCCGATATTGGCGGCAGTACGCCGGGCTCGATGCCACCGGACTCGCGCAGTATCGAGGAAGAGGGCGTCTTGATCAACAATTTCAAGCTGGTCGACGGTGCCTGCGGCGGCCAGTTGCGCGATGCGGAAGCGCGCGCCTTGCTGGCGGGCGCACGCTACCCGGCGCGCAATCCCGACCAGAACATGGCCGATTTACGTGCCCAGGTAGCGGCCAACCAGAAGGGCGTGGAAGAATTGCGCAAGATGGTTGCGCACTTCGGCTTGGACGTGGTACGCGCTTATATGGGGCACGTGCAGGACAACGCCGAAGAAGCAGTGCGCCGCGTGATCAGTGCCCTGCGCGACGGCAGTTACGAACTGAAGCTCGACAATGGCGCCGTGATCAAGGTCGCGGTGCGCGTCAATGCCACCGCACGCAGCGCCGAGATCGACTTCAGCGGCACTTCCGGCCAGTTGGACAACAATTTCAATGCGCCGTCCGCAGTGTGCATGGCTGCAGTGCTGTACGTATTCCGCACCTTGGTCAATGACGATATTCCGCTGAACGCCGGCTGCCTGAAGCCGTTGCACGTGATGATTCCACCCGGCTCGATGCTGAACCCGCATTACCCCGCGTCGGTGGTGTCGGGCAACGTCGAAACGTCGACTTGCATTACCAACGCCCTGTATGGCGCGCTGGGAGTGCAGGGCGCTTCGCAAGGTACGATGAACAACTTCACCTTCGGTAATGCAAAGTACCAGTACTACGAGACCATCAGCGGCGGCTCCGGTGCGGGAGACGGTTTCAATGGCACCGACGTGGTACAGACCAATATGACCAACTCGCGTTTGACCGACCCGGAGATCCTTGAGTTCCGCTTCCCGGTACGGCTGGAGAGTTATGAGATCCGCCATGATTCGGGCGGCAGCGGCCTTTGGCACGGTGGCAATGGCGGCGTGCGCAAGGTGCGCTTCCTGGAGCCGATGACGGCGGCCATCCTGTCGAATAACCGCATTCATGCGCCGTTCGGCATGGCCGGCGGAGAGCCGGGTGCGCTGGGCCGCAATACGGTGCAGCGCGCCGATGGCGGCACCGAGCAATTGGGCCACATCGGCAAAGTGGATATGCAGCCCGGCGACATCTTTGTCGTGGAGACGCCGGGCGGCGGCGGCTTCGGCCCGGTCCGTAGCCCGGGAGCTTAGGCGGTGGTCGAAATACCGTACTTGCGCTGAGTGCCCGAATACTGCGTCAACAGCGCTTCCAGCGCAGGGCTGCCCGAATCGAGGCGCCGGATACGGTCGATCAGGGTACCGGCCTGGTCGCCCAGCGGTGCTTCCCAACCCAGCTCGTCCAGCTGGCGCAGGATGGCCTGCACCGCGGCATACAGTACTTTCAGGTTGCCCGGTGTGCGGCGCAGGGCCTGGTGCAGGGTCGCCACTGCCGCGCGGTGATCGCCCTGCCGGGCCATGGACTCGGCCTCGGTAACCAGCTCCTGCATGACGTTGTCGATTTTCTCGCCAACCCCCTGCGCCAGGTCATGGCGCCCGGCCTTTTCGAAGACGCTCACCGCCTCTTCCATGGTGATCGGCTTCTCGTTGTCGTTCATCATATGCATGACGACATCCGCTGCGTCCTTGTCCAGCCGATGCTTCAGGCAGGAATCCACCAAACCAATCCGCAGGCGGTTCGACAGGCCGCGCGCCATGCCGACCGCCGTCACTGCATTCGACAGCTCGGAGGCGGCCTCGGTTGCGTGCCCGGTCATGTCGAGCAGCAGGGCGGAGGAGATATGCTTGCACACTTCCGTATTGGCGCTGGCGCGCAGCGAGCGTTCCATGTCGCGGATGACGCCTGAGGCCTGGTTGACATCGCCCTTGCGCACCAGCGCGCGCACCAGGTTCACATGGTCCTCCGGATCGCGGAATTCGGAGTAGCGGGCCTTGCTCACCACCTGGCGGAATGCTTTCTCGGCCGCCGTGATATCGCCCGTGCCATAAGCAACTTCACCGAGGTGACGCAGACGCCGCACCATATTGGGCGACATGGAAACCGCGTCCTCCAGGATCTTCTTCGCCTGCTGCGACTGCCCCATCGCTTCATACGAACGAGCCAGCAGGTCGTAGGCCGCCATCATGTTCTGGTTGGCTTCGAGCAGGCGTTCCAGCGTGCCCACGGCATCGGCATAGCGTTCGAGACCGAACTGGCAGCGCGCCAGGCCAAGCTGGGCCCAGCCCGTCGGACGGCTGATCAGGATGCCCTGGTAAATCAATTCGGCCTGCGCCAGCTCGCCGACTTCGTAACTGAGTTCGGCGCGCAGGCGGGCAAACTCGCTGGCGTAGCGGGGATTGGCTGCTTCGGCCTCCTGGCAGGCATCGATGGCTTCGCGCTGCTTGCTTTGGGCGATCAACTGGTAGACCGGCATGAAGACCGAGCGCCGCTCCACGGCGCGACCGATACGCTGCATCAAGCCGTCGACAGTGAAAGGCTTCAGCACGTAATCGGTCGGCGTCAGTTCGGCGGCGCCGATCACCTTGGATTGCACCGCCTCCGAAGTCAACATGATGAAGATGGCCGAGCGGTCGATCAGCTTGTGGTGGCGCAGGTCTTCCAGCAGTTGCTGGCCATCCTGGCCGCTGTCTTCATTGCCGCTGCCAAGGTCGTATTCGCACAGGATAACGTCGAAGCGCTTGTTGGTCAGTTGGCGGATCGCCGTGCCGGAGCTGACGGCGTACTCGATCCGCGTGATCGAGGCCTGGTTCAGCATATTGTGCAGGTTGCCCCGCATTGCCGGGTTGGGGTCGATGATCAGCACCGACAGGTCGCTATACGATTGCATTGACTTCGTCTCTTATTGTTTGCCCCGCAGGGTGACATATTGTGATGATAGCGCAGCCAGCATCGGATGATGGGGATCTGCCTTGCGCATGCGTATCAACAGTGCAGCACACTGCTCGCCCAGCGCCGCTTCCCAGCCGCTGTCGCCCATCAGGCGCAGCATGGCTGAGGCGAGGGCGGAGATCAGGTTGGCATTCTCGGGCCGGCGCCGCACGGCCACCTGGAGCACCTCGATCGCGCCGCGCTGGTCGCCCTGGCCGCTGCGCGCTGCCGCCTGCCTGACCAGGCCGTCGAGGTAGCGTTCCACGCTGTCGCCCTGGCTTTGTGCCAACTCCGCCCGGCCCGTGCGTTGGTAGACCGCTGCCGCATCGGCATCGCTGATGCCGCTGGCCGGATCGCCGGCCAGCGCATCGAGCAAATGCATGCCTTGCTCATCCATTCCCTGCTGCAGGCAGCGTTCCGCCAGGCCCAGTTTCAGCGCACTGGAGAGGGTGCTCGCTTCGCCGGCGGCGCGGACGGCGTTTGCCAATTCCGCATGCATGGCCGCGCCATTGCCGGTCATTTCCTGCACCAGGGCGGCGGAAAAGGCCTTGCAGGCATCCGTCGCCGGACCGCTGCGCGCCGAACGATCCAGCTCGCGCAGGGCATTCGCCGCGCCGGTGGCATCGCCTCTCCGCACCAGGGTCCGCACCAGGCTCACATGGTCTTCCGGGTCGCGGAACTCCGAATACTTCGATTTGGCGACCACCTGTTTGAAGGTCTTCTCGGCTGCTTCAAGATCGCCGGCCTCGAAAGCCACCTGGCCCAGGTGGCGCAGGCGCCGCACCATGTGGGGCGAAATCGAGACCGCCGCCTCCAGCGCCGCCCGGGCTTCCTCGGGCTGGCCCAGCGCTTGCTGCGTGCGGGCCATGAGGTCGTAGGCCGCCATGTACTTGGGGTTGTCGTCGATCAGGTGTTGCAGGGTATCCAATGTCTCGGCGAACTGGCCTTGCTGGAACTGGCAGCGCGCCAGGCCAAGCTGGGCCCAGCCCAAGGGACGCGTTTCAAGGATCTCCCGGTAAAGCGCTTCCGCCTGCGGCACCTCGCCCAGGACGGAATGCGCCTCGGCGCGCAAACGGGCGCATTCCGTGGCATAGCGCGGGTTGGCCGCGGCCGCTATTTCACTGGACAAGATCGCTTCGCGCAGCCGGTTCCGCTCGATCATCTGGTGCACCGGAAGCAGGGCGGAGCGCCGGTCGACCGCCCGCGCAATGCGCTGGGCCAACACGTCGACCGTGAAAGGCTTGAGGATGTAATCGGTCGGCGTCAGCTCCGCCGCGCTCACGACCTTGCTGTACACGCCCTCGGTGGTCAGCATGATGAAGATGGTGGACGCGGAAATCAACTGGTGGTGGCGCAGGTCTTCCAGCAACTGCTGCCCGTCCTGCCCATGCTCGTTGCCCAGGTCGTACTCGCAGAAGACCAGGTCGAACGCCTTCTTCTCGAGGTGGCGGATGGCAGTTCCTGCGCTCGCGCCGTGCTCGATGCGGGTGATCCCCAATTGGCCGAGCATATTGTGCAGCCCGCTGCGCATATGCTGGTTGGGGTCGATAACCAGGACTGACAGGTCGCTATATTCTTGCATTTTGAAGGCAAAAGGCTGTCATAGAGGCAGAATACCCCAAGGACGAGCAAAAAACAGGCGTAAACGCAGCAAATGTTGCTTTCGGACCAATGAAGGAAGGGTGGGAAGTGATGCCTGAAACAAGTATAATGTCGGCAAATCGAAATACAGCAAGACCAGTCAGCTCGTGCACAGTATTCCTTTAAACCGCAGCTACGCTGCATTCTTCACGCCCCCACTATGTTGATTCTGCCGGGTTCCAACGCCCTGTCCTCCTTCCGTAGCCAACGCCTCCTCAACCAGCTTCAAGCAGTTCTGCCGGCCATTACGTCGGTCCAAGCCCGTTTCATCCACTTTGTCGACTCCGCTTCGCCCCTGTCCGAAGACGACCTGAACCGCATGAATGGCCTGCTGACCTACGGCGAGCCAGCCTTGCCGGAGCACGCGGAAGGCGTGGTGGAAGAGTTTGTCGTCATTCCGCGTTTCGGCACCATTTCGCCGTGGGCTTCCAAAGCCACCGATATCGTGCACAACTGCGGCATGGCGCACATCCATCGCGTGGAGCGCGGCGTTGCCTACCGCATCAACCTGAAGGGCGGCATCCTGGGCACCGGCCTGGGCGCTGCCAAGAAGCTGGATAGCGAACAGGCGCAGGCCGTCGCTGCGCTGCTGCACGACCGCATGACCGAGTCCGTGCTGCGCCACCCGGACCAGGCCGCAGGCCTGTTCTCGAGCCTGGAAGCCAGGCCGCTGGAATCGATCGATGTGATGGGCGCCGGCCGCACCGCGCTGGAAAAAGCCAATACCGACCTGGGCCTGGCGATGTCGGACGACGAGATCGACTACCTGCTGGAAGCCTTCACCAACGCCAAGCGCAACCCGACCGACGTTGAACTGATGATGTTCGCGCAGGCGAACTCCGAGCACTGCCGCCACAAGATCTTCAACGCCGACTGGACCATCGACGGCGTGGCGCAGGACAAGTCGCTGTTCAAGATGATCAAGAACACCCACGAGAAGAACCCGCGCGGCACCGTGGTGGCCTATTCGGACAACTCCTCGATCATCGAAGGCGCGGAAGTCACCCGTTTCTACCCGCGCGAGGGCCAGGAGTACGCCGCTTCGACCGAACTGGTGCACACACTGATGAAGGTGGAAACCCACAACCACCCAACCGCGATTTCCCCATTCCCAGGCGCCTCCACCGGTGCCGGCGGCGAGATCCGCGACGAAGGCGCGACTGGCCGCGGCTCCAAACCTAAAGCCGGCCTGACTGGCTTTACCGTGTCCAACCTGATGATTCCGGGCGCCGTGCAGCCTTGGGAAAACGCCGGCAACGTCACCGCAGCTATCGGCACGCGCGACGAAAGCCAGGTATACGGCAAGCCGGAGCGCATCGCTTCGCCGCTGCAGATCATGATCGAAGGCCCGCTGGGCGGCGCGGCCTTCTCGAACGAATTCGGGCGTTGCGTGCTGGGTGGTTATTTCCGCACCTACGAACAGAACATCGGCCAGCAATTCGCCGGCGGCAAAGATACCGTGATGGGCTACCACAAGCCGATCATGATTGCCGGCGGTATCGGCAACATCTCCGGTTCGCACACCCACAAGAACGACATCCCGGTCGGCAGCCTGCTGATCCAGCTGGGCGGCCCGGGCATGCGCATCGGCATGGGCGGTTCGGCAGCCTCGTCGATGGCAACCGGCACCAATACCGCCGACCTGGATTTCGATTCGGTCCAGCGCGGCAATCCGGAAATGGAACGCCGTGCCCAGGAAGTCATCAACGGCTGTTGGCAGCTGGCCGACAAGAACCCGATCATCTCGATCCACGACGTGGGCGCGGGCGGCTTGTCGAACGCCTTCCCGGAGATCACCAACGACGCCAAGCGCGGCGCGATCTTCGACCTGCGCAAGGTGCCGCTGGAGGAATCCGGCATGGCCCCGAAAGAAATCTGGTCCAACGAATCGCAGGAACGCTATGTGCTGGCCATCGCCCCGAGCGACCTGCCACTGTTCCAGGCCCTGTGCGAGCGCGAGCGCTGCCCGTTCGCCGTGGTCGGCGTGGCAACCGAGGAACGCCAGTTGAAGGTGATCGACCAGGAAATGGGCAACAATCCGGTCGACATGCCGATGGAAGTCCTGCTGGGCAAGCCGCCCAAGATGCACCGCGACGTGAAACACGTGCAGAACGACCTGCCGGCCATCGACCTGACCGGCATCCAGCTGGAAGAAGCGGCCAAGCGCGTGCTGCTGCTGCCGACCGTGGCCGACAAGAGCTTCCTGATCACCATTGGCGACCGTACCGTGGGCGGCATGTCCGTGCGCGACCAGATGGTCGGCCCATGGCAGGTGCCGGTGGCCGACTGCGCCGTCACCACCCTGAGCTACGACGCCTATGTGGGCGAAGCGATGGCGATGGGCGAGCGGACCCCGCTGGCAGTGATCAACGCGCCGGCATCGGGCCGCATGGCTGTCGGCGAGACCGTCACCAACCTGGCGGCCGCTCCAATCAACGATATCTCCGACATCAAGCTGTCGGCCAACTGGATGGCTGCCTGCGGCCAGCCGGGCCAGGATGCAGCCCTGTTCGACACCGTGAAAGCGGTTGGCATGGAACTGTGCCCGGCACTGGGCCTGTCGATTCCGGTCGGCAAGGATTCCCTGTCCATGCGCACGACCTGGAAGGATGAAGGCGCCGACAAGGCGGTGATTTCGCCGGTTTCCCTGATCGTATCCGGCTTCTCGCCGGTGTACGACGTGCGCAAGTCGCTGACCCCGCAGATACGCACTGACCTGGGCGAAACCTCCCTGATCGTGATCGATCTGGGCCGCGGCAAGAACCGTATGGGCGCTTCCGCGCTGGCGCAGGTCATGGGCCAGTTGGGCAATGCCGCGCCGGACGTGGATTCGCCGGAAGACCTGAAAGGCTTCTTCAACGCCATCCAGCAATTGAACAAGGAAGGCAAGATCCTGGCCTACCACGACCGTTCCGACGGCGGCCTGTACGCAACCCTGGTGGAGATGGCCTTTGCCGGCCGCGCCGGCCTGTCCGTCAACCTGGACATGCTGACCCTGGGCGAAGAAGGCACCATGGATCATGGCGACGCCAAGAACTGGGCCGGCCAGGTGGCAGAGCGCCGCAACGAGCTGACCCTGTCCGCGCTGTTCAATGAAGAACTGGGCGCCGTGATCCAGGTTCGCGCCGAAGAGAAATCGGCCGTCATGGACGTGCTGCGCAGCTTCAACCTGGGCGCTTGCAGCCACATCATCGGCAAGCTGAACGACCGTGGCGTGATTGAATTCACCCGCGACGCCAAGATCATCTACTCGCAGCCGCGTGTCGAACTGCACCGCTTGTGGAGCGAAACCAGCTGGCGTATTTCGCGCGTGCGCGAGAATCCCGCCACCGCGGATGCGGAATACGATCGCCTGCTGGACGAAACCGATCCAGGCATGCAGCCAAAGGTCAGCTTCGACATGGCGGAAAACATCGCGGCACCGTTCCTGTCGTCGGGCGTGCGTCCACGCGTGGCCATCCTGCGCGAGCAGGGCGTCAACTCGCATATCGAGACTGCATGGGCGATGCACCGCGCCGGTTTCGCCGCCGTCGACGTGCACATGAGCGACCTGATTGCGCGCCGCGTTTCGTTGGATGATTTCCAGGGCATTATTGCCGTGGGCGGCTTCTCGTACGGCGACGTGCTGGGTGCGGGCGAAGGCTGGGCCAAGTCCATCCTGTTCAACCCGGAAATGGCTGACCAGTTCGCCAAATTCTTCCAGCGTAAAGACACCTTCGGCATGGGCATCTGCAACGGCTGCCAGATGATGTCGAACCTGAAATCACTGATTCCGGGCGCGCATGCATGGCCCAAGTTCACCACCAACAAGTCCGAGAAGTTCGAAGCACGCTTCTCGATGGTGGAAGTGCTGGATTCGCCGTCCATCTTCCTGCAGGGCATGGCAGGCACCCTGGCCCCGATCGCGATCGCGCACGGTGAAGGTTTTGCCGACTTCAGCCAGACCGGCAATATCGACGAAGCAATCGGTGCACTGCGTTTCGTGGACAACAAAGGCAGCGCCACCGAAACCTATCCGTACAATCCGAACAGTTCGCCACGCGGCCTGACCTCGGTGACCACGGCCGACGGCCGCTTCACCGTGATGATGCCGCACCCGGAACGCGTTTCCCGCACGGTGCAGAACTCCTGGCATCCGGACGGCTGGGGCGAAGATTCGCCTTGGGCGCGCATCTGGGGCAATGCGCGCAAGTTCATCGGTTAAGGCTTAAACGCGCCGCCGGCGGGCCGCCAGCAGGGCGGCAATACCGCCGAGCATCAATACGGCCCCGCCCGGGGCCGGCACCTGGGTCGCATCGACGAATTGGAAGTCGTCGGCGACCCAGTTTCCATTCAACTGTCCCAGCTCGCGCCTATCGATCCGGTAGCCTGTAATGGGTCCCAGTGCCGCGAAAATGCTGGTATCGACAAAGGACAGGGGCTCCGGCAAACCGGGGTGACTTTCCGGCAAATCAAAGACGACAGAGCCGAGCTCGCTCGCGCCGTTCAGGGCCACGATGGTGACCTGGTCCGCGCCGCCCTCGCCGAATCCGTAGTACTGGTTGCGGCCAAACCAGGCGCCGGTCAGCACCTTGTCGGTGGTGATCGTCATGCCGCTGGAACCAGTGGAATTGGAGACGAAATAATGGCCGGAGTTTGGAATGCCAAATAAGGGGCCGCCCGGTCCGCCGACACGGTATTGGTCGCCGACGACGCCAAAGCGGGCATCCCAAATGACGCCTTGGTATTCCAGGCTGGCCGACGCATTGGTCCACTGGATGCCGGTTGCACTATCGAGCGCGGGCGGAAAGGCCAGGTCATCAAATGTGGCGATGACGCCTGCCATTGCGGGTGCCGCAGTAATAAAAGCGGCACCAGCGATTAGCTGCCGCAATGCGAGTCCAATCATTTTCCAGCCTCCTTTTAGTTGTCACGAGTTTAACGCGATATTTTAAGAGACGGCAATTGTTCGCATTATCGGCTGTTGTTTTGGCGTCGCCCCTTGGCTAGCGGAATGCACGCTAACAACTGGCGTGTACACGCCAGATCCAGGCTTAGCCCAAGGGTGTCAGGTGTCTCCCCGCTTCACGAATGCTCAACTTCGACAATGTCGAATTATTTTCATTAATAAATTGAGCGACATTATGTGGGGCGTGCCGGGCATAATCGCGCAAGGCCCAGCCGATTGCTTTCTGAATGAAAAATTCATTTTCATGGCCGAGTGCCATGGAATATCGGAATAGTCGCATTTCATCGGTTTTTCCACGCCAGCCTAATTGGTGGAGCAGGGCAATTCGCCGCATCCAGAAATTATCGTGCTGTAAGGCCGAATCCATTCCGTGGTGGTCGAAACGCAGCACGTCGCCGACAATGCCGGCAATTCCATCGACCGAATCCCACCACGATTTGCGCAATACAAAAGCCAGCAATTGGGGCAGGTCGCCAGTGTCGAATTGCTTCCACTGCGCTGACATCAAATCGAGGGCGGCATATTGGTATTCCCGTTCAGGTAGTTGCCACAGCTCACCAGCCACGCCGATGAGCTCGGCCGGGGGCACACCCTTGAACAGGCTGATCACTGGTTTGATTGCCGCGCGGCGCGCCGGCGTGGCAATGCCGAGGAAGGGGAACTGGTCGCGCATGTAGGCCCGCATCGCGGGCGCGCGGCCGGCGTCGGCCAGCGGGGTGAGGGCGGAAACGAAGTCTTTAGTCGTTGGCATAATAAAAAAGCGCCCCGTGGGGCGCTTCATCAAGGCGGCCGGTGAAGGCGCACCGGGACTATTACTGCACCTTGGCCTTGGCAACCAGCTGGTCGCGGTAAGCCGCAACTTTACGCTGGGTCAGGGACTCGGCGATCTGGCTCTTGATTTCTTCCAGCGCCGGCACTTTGGCAGCGCGCGAACCTTCCAGCTTGATCACGTGGTAGCCGAATTGCGATTGCACCGGCTTGTCGGTGACCTGGCCGTCCTTCAGGGCGACCATGGCATCCGCGAATGGCTTCACGTAGTTGCCTGGTGCGGCCCAATCCAGGTCGCCGCCGTTGGCAGCGGAGCCTGGGTCTTGCGAGGCCTTGGCCAGTTCTTCAAACTTGGCGCCGCCTTTCAGCTTGGCGATGATGTCGGTCGCTTCTTTCTCGGTCTTCACCAGGATGTGGCGAGCGTGGTATTCCTTTTCGCCTTTGGACGCCTTGAACTGGTCGTAAGCGGACTTGATTTCGGCGTCGCTTACCGGATTCTTCTTGACATAGTCAACCAGCAGGGCGCGGATGATGATGTCCTGGCGAGCCTGTTCCAGGGCTTCTTTCACTTCCTTGTTGGCGGCAACGCCTTGCTTGGTCGCTTCTTGAACCAGCACTTCGCGGCCGACCAGGGATTTCTTGATCATGTCGCGCAGTTGTGGCGAGTCAGGCTGGCCTTGGGCGGCGGCTTGTTTGACGGCCGCTTCCATCTGGGCGGATGGGATGGCTTTACCGTTCACGGTAGCGACGTTCTGGGCAAAGGCAGGGGTAGCTGCAACTGCGATCAGGGCCAACAGCAGGGTGGCTGGTTTAAATTTCATTGAGTGTTTCCTTAGTTAAAATAAATCCGGCGCCACTCGGGCGCCGGATCAGGTCCGTGACGGATTATTGTACTTTGGCTTTCTTAACCAGGGATTCCTGATAAGCCTGCAGCTTTGCGCGCATCAGGGAATCGGCGATACGTGGCTTCACTTCTTCCAGGGTCGGCAGCTTGACTGCGCGGGTGTCGTCAACCTTGATCACGTGGAAACCGCTTGGGGTTTGCACTGGCTTCTCGGTAACCTGGCCTTTTTGCAGCGCGGTGAAGGCATCTGCGAAGACTTTAGGGAAGTTGCCTGGGGTGCCCCAGTCCAGGTCGCCGCCATTCGCTGCGGAACCGGTGTCCTTGGAGTTCTTGGCCAGGTCTTCGAACTTGGCGCCGCCTTTCAGCTTGGCGATGATGTCGGTGGCTTCCTTTTCGGTCTCCACCAGGATGTGGCGGACGTGGTATTCCTTGTCGCCTTCGGCGGTAACGGCGCGCTCGTATTCGGCCTTGATTTCGGCATCGCCAACCGGATTCTTCTTCACGTAATCAGCGGCCAGGGCGTTCAGCATGATGTCCTGGCGGGCTTGTTCCAGAGCGACGGTAACGTCCTTGCTCTTGGACAGGCCTTGCTTTTCGGCTTCCTGGATCATTACTTCGCGGCCGATCAGGGACTTCTTGATCATGTCGCGCAGTTGTGGGGTGTCTTGCTGCTGACCTTGGGCAACGACTTGCTTGACCAGGGCGTCAACTTTGGCGGTCGGGATGGCTTTGCCATTAACGACAGCGGCGTTCTGGGCGAAAGCTGGTGCAGCGGCAACGGCGATAAGTGCGAGCAGCAAGCGGGCTGGCTTGAAAGTCATTTAGTTTAATTCCTAGGGAAAGTTTACTGAATTGCGGGGATTTTGGGCTGGTTCGCCGAGATGTCTCTACTATTCAACGATCGAGGTTCTTTTTGATTTTCCCAAAAACTCCGCGCATATCATACTTCGGACGGTGCCAGTGCGGTAATGGCCAATGCATGAATTTCTTTATGCATCATATCGTGCACGGAATCATACACCAGACGATGGCGCATGACGAGTTTCACACCCTCGAATTTAGTAGAGACTATTTTCAGTCTGTAATGACCGCCGCCGGAGGCTGCACCGGCATGGCCGGCATGCAGCGCGGACTCATCATCGAGCACGATTTCCGACGGGGCCAGCGCCGCTTCCAGGCGCTCGCGAATCTTGGCCAGGCGCGGATCGCTCATACTTCATCCTTAATATGTTTAGAGAGGTAGAAAGCCTGGGCGATAAAGAACACCAGCATCAATCCGGTCACCCCGAACGCCTTGAAATTGACCCAGGCATCGTTATCCGACTTGAACAGGATGAAGGCGACAAACAGGTTGACGAAACCCAGTACCAGCCAGAAGGTAATCCACATGAAATGCAGGCGTACCCAGACATGCTCGGGCAGTTGCACCTGCTTTTCCATCGCCAGGCGAATCATGTTTTTATCGAAGAAGCGGTAGGCAACCAGCATTGCGGTGGCCAGCGACCAGTAGATAATGGTCGGCTTCCACTTGATAAAGTCATCGTCGTGGAAATAGATGGTCATGCCGCCGAATACGATAAACACTACGAGGGAAACCCATAGGGCGCCATCGACTTTCTTGCGGCGCGCCAGCAGATATAACACCTGGGCCGCGGTGCCGATAATACCGACAATGGTGGCAACCACGATAGGCGCCTGGGACGCGGGAATTGCACCGCCGGATACCAGGCCGCCCAGGTGGGCATTCAGCATGGCGTGTGCCGCTTCCTGGTGGCCGCCGGCAAATTTGTAGCTGACGAAGAACAGGATCAGCGGGAACAGGTCAAAAATAATCTTCATCTTATTAGGGCTGTGGTTCAAAGCGCAGCGAAGCCGAGTTAATGCAATAGCGCAATCCGGTCGGCGGTGGACCATCCGGGAAGACGTGGCCCAGGTGGGCGTCACATACCGCACAGATGATTTCGGTGCGCAGCATACCATGCGAGCGGTCGGTTTTCTCTATGATATTCGCGGGATCAAGGGCCTTGAAGTAGCTCGGCCAACCGCAACCCGAATCGAATTTGGCATCCGACTCAAATAGCGGAGTGCTGCAGCACACGCAGGTGTAAATGCCGTGCTCGTGGTGGTCCCAGAATTTGCCGGTGAAGGCGCGTTCGGTGGCGGCGTGGCGGGTGACCTGGTATTCCACCGGGTCGAGTTGGGCGCGCCACTCCGCGTCAGTCTTGACTACTTTGTCGCTCATTTTCTTACCTCACGAAGAGCAGCTAACCGAAAGCTGGCTGGACCAGTCCGGCGGGAAGCCTGCGTATTGTTCATTTTCGGGCTGCTCGTCGAAGGGACGTTCGAGCAGTGCCAGCAAGCGCTCGACCTCGGAAAAATCCTTGGCCTGCGCCTTTTCAATAGCCACCTGTGCCATATAGTTTCGCAGCACATACTTGGGGTTGACCTGATCCATCGCAAGTTTTCGAGCCGCATCGTCGCTGTTTTCGGCGCGCAGGCGCGCACGGTAAGCTTCGGCCCAGTTGTCGAAAGCGGGACGGTCAATGAACAGGTCGCGCAGCGGCTCGTCGCCTTCCGGACCGCCGGCGCGCAAAAGGCTCAGGCGGCGGAAGAAAATGGTGAAGTCGGTGTGGTTGGCCTGCAGGATGCCGAACAGTCCATCCAGCAATTCACGGTCGCCTTCCTGCGTGGTGGTCAAACCGAGCTTGGCGTGCAGCAGTTGGTCGATGTGGCGGGCGAACTCGGGCTGGTAAACATCCAGCGCTTCCTGCGTCAGTTCCACTTCTCCGATCAGCGGCAGCAAGGCTTGCGCCAGGGCATAGCAATTCCAATGGCCGATTTGAGGCTGGTTGGAATAGGAGTAACGACCATGGTCGTCGCTATGGTTGCAGATCTGATTGGCGTCGAAGCCATCCATGAAGCCGAAGGGGCCGTAATCAAGGGTTTGGCCCAGGATCGACATATTGTCGGAATTCATTACACCATGCATGAAGCCGACAGCCTGCCAGTGCGCAATCATGCGCGCGGTACGGCGGGTCACCTCTTCAAGCAAGGCCGCGTACGGGTTTTCCTCGTCGCGCAGGGAAGGGTAGAAGCACGCGATGACGTAGTCGGCCAGTTGCTTGAGCTCTTCCGGCTTGTGATTGTAGTACCAGTGCTCGAAAGAACCGAAACGGATGAAGCTTGGCGCCATGCGCACGACCACTGCCGCGGTTTCGATCGATTCGCGCACAATGCCCTGGTCCGAACCCACCACCGACAAGGCGCGGGTGGTCGGAATGCCCAAGCCATGCATCGCTTCCGAGCACAGAAACTCGCGGATGGAGGAGCGCAGCACGGCGCGCCCGTCGCCCATTCGGGAGTAGGGCGTCATGCCGGCACCCTTGAGTTGCAGTTCCATGGGGCCGTCTGCGGTGGCGATATCGCCGAGCAGGATGGCGCGCCCATCCCCAAGCTGTCCGGCCCAGACACCAAACTGGTGGCCGGAGTACACGGCAGCTAGCGGCTTAGAGCTTTCTGCCACGCGGTTGCCGATCAGGATTTCAATTGCTTCTTGCGTTGCAAGTGCCGCCGGCTCGATGCCAATGAGGCGCGCGGCAGACGGGCTCACTGCAACCCGATAAGGCGCCGGCAATGGCGTCGGCATCAGGTGCGTGTAAAACACTGGCGGTAAACCAGCGAAGGAATTCTCAAACTGAAAGTGAGTAGCGGTCATATCTGCCGCATTGTAACGCAGGCGCAAGCGCGTGGAATTTATCCTAAGCGAAAGCTAAGTATCTACAGGTCACTACTAAATTCCTGATTTCAAGTGACTTGCTGTCGGAAAGTCTTACACCCGATGACTGCGGAGTCAAACGGCTGAGAGTAACTCTTTGAATCTATTAGTTCGATACCCTTAGGCACGGTTAATGCGTACAGCTAAGGTGCAACTAACAATAAGGGGGTACCATGAATTTCCTTAAAACACTGATGGGGTCAGCGGTCGCAATATTGGCGCTGACGGCTGGGTCCGGAGCGCAAGCGGGGGAAATCGATTTGACGAGCGCCATTGGCGCTTCCGGCATGATCAATGGAGCAACATACACTACCGTTGACGCGCAACCAACTGGTACAGGCTATATTGATTCCTTTGTGCGCGTCAGGGATGCCAACGACTCGACGGTGCAAGGCTACAACACCACGGTGGCCAAAACCTATCAGAACGATGGTGCCGAAAACTTCAACCACCAAATTACTGTCGGGGAAATCGGTTTTCTTGACCTGAATGGCCCAGACACGGACGGTGGTGTTGTGATGCGTTTCCTGTTGGATATCAACCAAACCGGGGCAAATCCGCTCATCCTGCTGAGCGAGGTACAGATCTTCCTGTCGCTGACACCAAATCAAGACAACGAAGACCCGCTCGCAAACGGTGAACTTGCCCACCTCGCTGATTCAGCCATCGTATACCAAATGGACGCCGGTGACCTTACGAACGGCGCGCTTCTGAACTACGACCTGAACGGCGGCAGCGGCAGCGGCGATATGATCCTCGATATCCCGATCGAGATGTTCGCTTCGGCCTTCCTCGCACTCGGCTTGGATACTGAAGATCTGCAGAACGGTGCTTTCCTCTACCTGTATTCTCGGTTCGAACGGAATAACGACGGGTATGAAGAGTGGACGCACTTCCAAGGTGAAGGAATTGGGGAACCGCCATGCGACCCGAATGTAGAAGATTGCGGCCCGAATTTCATTCCAGAACCTAACTCCATGTTGCTGTTCGGCCTTGGACTGCTCGGCTCTGCAATCGCAGTAAGGCGTGGGCGTCGTTGGGATCGGTCCTGATGAAGCTTAAGCACTAAAAAAACGCCGGCTGGAACTGCCGGCGTTTTCATTTGGGGCTAGCAGGAATTACCGCCAGACCTGGACCGACTTGGTGGTGCTGTTACCCGCCTTGTCACGTGCCACGGCTTGCACCGTATGGCTCCCTTTGGTTGCCTTGCGGCTGTTCCAGGTGTATGACAGAGCGCCGGTGCCGGACGCCTTGAGCGCGCCGTCAACGTACAAGCTGACGCTCGACAGGCCAACATTGTCACTGGCGGAAACAGCAATGCTAACGTTGCCCGACACCGTCGAACCGTTGATCGGGTTGGTGATGGCGACCGTCGGAGGCGTCACGTCAGTGGTAGGCGCGGTAGTGGTCGCGTTGGCAACTGTCACGTTGACGGAGCCGGAGCCGACATTACCCGTGCTGTCATATGCCTTCGCGGTCAACGTGGTCGCGCCGTCGGTACGGCTCGCGGTGTTCCAGCTGAAGCTATAAGGCGCGGTGGTGTCAGTGCCGACCAACGTGCCGCCGGCATACAGTTCCACGCGGCTTACGCCCATGTTATCGGTCGCGTTGACGCCTACGTTCACGATGCCCTTGACGGTGCTGCCCGGCGAGGTGATTGCCACGGATGGCGCCTGGGTGTCGGAAGCAACGGAGCCTTTGGCGGCCAGCACGGCGCGGTAGGCATTGACGCGGCCTGCGCCGTAGTAGTTGTCGCGGCCTGCGGTGCCGAGATCAACTGCGGTTGACAACAGGATGGCGTCGATCTGGTCCGGCTTCAGGTTAGGATTTGCGGATAGCATCAGGGCCACGACGCCAGCAGTGATCGGGCTGGAGAACGAGGTGCCGTTGACCGCACCATAACCGCCGCCTTTGAGAGTGCTGTAGATGCCCACGCCCGGGGCGCTGATGTCGACCAGTGCGCCGTAAGTGGACCAGCCGGCACGCACGTCGTTGGCGTCGGTGGCGCCGACGGTCATCATGGTGTTGGTGGTGGTCGCGCTGCTCAGGGCACCAGTGTTGCCGGCGGAGGTGACGACGTAGCCGCCTTTGTTGCGCATGTACTGCGCTGCAGTCTGGATCGCAGCAACGTGCTGCACGGTGTAGCTGATGTTGGCAACGCGGGCGCCATGGTCGGCAGCCCAGGTCAGGGCGTTAGCCACCATGCTGTAGTAGGCGATGTTGCCGGAGGTATCGCTGATACGCATCGGCATGATCTTGGCGTTCCATGCGGTGCCGGCGACGCCGACCGAGTTGTTGCCGATCGCGGCGGCAGCGCCGGCCACCATGGTGCCGTGGCCGAAGACGTCGGTGGTGTTGCTGTTGTTGTCGTAGGTGTTCCAGCCCGGCACGATGCGCGCTGCCAGGTCCGGGTGGGCGGCATCGACGCCGGTATCGAGGATGGCGATGGTGACGCCAGCGCCGGTGGACATATCCCAAGCGGCAGGCGCTTGGATCTTGGCCTGGTGCCATTCGTTGGCGTAGTAGGTGTCGACTGGCGTCTGTGCCATCTCGATCACGCCGTCCAGCTCGGCGAATTTCACGTGCGGGTTGCGCTTCAATGCCTGTGCCAGCGCTTTCTCGCGGCCAGGATTCAGTTCGACCACGTAGATATCCAGCCCATTCAGCTTGCGGCTTGCGTGGGCGCCGTGCTCCTTGATGAGTTTCTTGAACACTGCTTCTGGCAGGCCGGCTTTCGGCGATACCAGGATGCGGCCGCTGGCCCACTGTGCGGGTTCGTCTGCCTGCGCAAAGGCGGGAACTGCTGTTACGGCGCCCAGTGCCAGGGTGGCGGCAATGGCGAGGCGGGATTTGGCGAACTTGGTGGTGGCGGTAATCTTCATTAGGGAGTTCCTGTTTCAAAAGCTTACAAAAAAACGAGGACTACCCGCCGGTTCGCACCGGTAGAAGACTGCTTTCCGCAAAGGAAAGCTTTTGTCTGGCAGTCCTGCCGTCATTGGGCCGAAGCCCTTTAGACCGATGACTTTGCGTCCCGGACTTTCATCCGGTTTGCCCTTATCAGAGTGCTGCCAGCTTCCTATTAGAAACTATGTACTGATATTGCAAATTGGTCTGAGCATTATCTAAAGTTATGCGCGCACAATTTTAATCAATCGAAAGATTGAACGTATACAACAAGTCAAGCAATTATGCGCGGCAACTTTTATGATAAAAGGGATATTAATTCTTTTGGGAATTTGAATTAATGAATGAGTAATCCAGATGAAAATGCCAGTTATTCACCGGCACTTTCAGGAGGAAGTCGAATTACTTATAAACCTGGACCGACTTGGTGGTGCTGTTGCCGGCTGCGTCGCGGGCGACGGCTTGCACGGTGTGGGCACCGCTCGCTTCCTTGCGGCTGTTCCAGGTGTAAGTGATGCTGCCGTTGCCGCTTGCCTTCAGGACGCCATCCACATACAGGCTGACGCTCGATACGGCGACGTTGTCGGAAGCGCTCACGCCGATGTTGACGTTGCCGGAGACCATGGAACCGCTGGTCGGGTTGGTGATGGTCACCGTCGGCGGGGTGACGTCGGTCGTGGTGGTGTTGGCCACGGTCACGTTGATGGTGCTGGAACCCACGTTGCCCGAGCTGTCATAGGCTTTGGCGACCACGGAGACGGCGCCGTCGGCGCGGCCGGTGGTATCCCAGCTGAAGCTGTATGGGCCGGTGGTGTCGGTGGCCACCAGGGTGCCGCCGACGTACAGTTCGACGCGGCTCACACCCAGGTTGTCGTTGGCGGTGACGTTGATGTTCACGGTGCCTTTGACGGTGCTGCCTGGCGAAGCGATGGCGACGGTAGGTGCCTGGGTATCGCTGGTCACGGCCGACTTGGCGGCGCTCACGGCGCGGTAGGCGTTGACGCGGCCGGCACCGTAGTAGTCGTCACGGCCCGCGGCGCCGAGGTCGTCGACCGTCGACAGCAGGATCGAGTCGATCTGGTCCGGCTTCAAGGCTGGGTTGGCCGACAGCATCAGGGCTACCACGCCAGCAGTGATCGGGCTGGAGAAGGAAGTGCCGTTGACAGCACCGTAACCGCCGCCTTTGAGGGTGCTGTAGATGCCTACGCCCGGGGCGCTGACGTCAACCAGGGCGCCGTAGGTGGACCAGCCGGCACGCACGTCGTTGGCGTCGGTGGCGCCGACGGTCAGCATGGTGTTGCTGGTGGCCGCGGTGCTGACGGCGCCGGTGTTGCCGGCGGAGGTGACGACGTAGCCGCCTTTGTTGCGCATGTACTGGGCCGCAGTCTGGATCGCGGCAACGTGCTGCACGGTGTAGCTGATATTGGCGACGCGGGCACCGTGGTCGGCGGCCCAGGTCAGGGCGCTGGCGACCATGCTGTAGTAGGCGATGTTGCCGGAGGTATCGCTGATACGCATCGGCATGATCTTGGCGTTCCATGCGGTGCCGGCGACGCCGACCGAGTTGTTGCCGATCGCGGCGGCAGCGCCGGCGACCATGGTGCCATGGCCGAAGACGTCGGTGGTGTTGCTGTTGTTGTCGTAGGTGTTCCAGCCCGGCACGATGCGCGCTGCCAGGTCCGGGTGGGCGGCATCGACGCCGGTATCGAGGATGGCGATGGTGATGCCGCTGCCGGTGGCCATGTCCCAGGCGGCAGGCGCCTGGATCTTGGCCTGGTGCCATTCGTTGGCGTAGTAGGTGTCGACCGGGGTCTGGGCCATCTGCACCACGCCGTCGAGTTCGGCGAACTTGACGTGCTTGTTGCCTTTGAGGGCCTGCGCCATGGCTTTTTCGCGGCCCGGGTTCAGTTCCACGACGTAGACATTCAGGCCGTTGAGCTTGCGGCTGGCGTTGCCGCCATGTTCTTTGATCAGCTTTTTGAATGCGGCTTCCGGCAGGCCTGCCTTAGGCGATACCAGGATGCGGCCGCTGGCCCACTGTGCCGGTTCGTCCGTCTGCGCAAAGGCTGGAGCAGCCATCACGGTGCCGATTGCCAGGGTGGCGGCAACAGCCAGGCGGGTTTTAGCGAACTGGATGGTGGAGATAGTCTTCATTTGGTGAGTCCCTGTTTTCAAAAAATCAAAAAACGAGGACTGCCCGCCGGTTTGCACCGGTAGAAGACTGCATCACGCAAAGGCACACGGCCCTTCCGAGAGGCTTTTGTCTGGCAGTCCTGCCGTCATGGAGCCGAAGCTCTTTAGACCGATGACTTTGCGTCCCGCAGTTTCCCGCGGTTTGCCCTTATCAGATCTTGCTGTACGGAATCTTATGTCGTTAATTGCCGTGTGGCAAGCGGAATTTAAAAACTTTTTTTGAATGTCGCGAATATGTCTGGAATCAAAGAAATATTAATTGCCCATTGTTACTTTTAAATTCGTAGCCACAATGATGCGTTTAAATAAAAAGGCCCGGTATTAAACCGGGCCAAGGAAGAGATCTGTTGATTTAACGGCTGACCTGAACACTCTTGCTGGAGATATTGCCGGCCGCATCCCGCGCCACAACTTGAATAGTGTGGCCGCCTTTTGCCTCTTTGCGGGTGTTCCAGCTATATGAGACAGTGGCGCCCGTGCCGGTCGCCTTCAAACTACCGTCGACGAACAGGTCCATGATGATTCCGCTTGTGCCGCGATCGTCGACTGCGTTCGCGTTGACGCTGACAACGCCGGAGACAGCACCGGGCAGGGGACTGGCGATGGTGATAACCGGTGGTTTGGTGTCACCGACCGGGGGCGCGGTGTTGGCGACGTTCACTTGCACGGTACTCGACGTGGCCACATTGCCTGCCGCATCATAGGCCCGAGCAAGCAGGCTGTTGATCCCATTCGCAACGCCTGTCGAATCCCAGCTGAAGCCGAATGGGATGGAGGTGTCGGATGCAACCACAGCGCCGTTCACGTTCAGCTCGACGCGGGATACGCCTACGTTGTCGCTAGCATTCACGTTGATCGGCACCAAACCGGACACAGTGCTGCTGCCCGCCGGGCTGGCGATGGCGACGCTGGGCGCGACGGTGTCGGGCACGGGTATTGCCAAGGCGGCGGCCACCGCGGCGGCGGCATTGACCCGGCCATAGCCAAAATAGATATCGCGGCCCGCTGTGCCAAGGTCAACTGCAGTACTGAACAAGATGCCCTGGACCTGGTCTGCGGTTAGCGAGGGATTGGCGGACATCACGAGCGCGCCGACGGCCGCCGCGATCGGACTTGCAAAGGAAGTGCCGTTGACGCCGCCGTAGCCGCCACCTTGAACGGTGGTGTAAATGCCTGAACCGGGTGCGGACAAGGCGACAAAGGTGCCGTAACTGGAAAAGCTGGCACGCGTATCGTTGGACGCCGTGGCCGAGACCGGAATCATGGTGGTGGTCGGGATAAAGCCTTCATTACGGTTGTAGTTGCCGGCTGATACGAAGAGCAGGCCTCCTTTGCTGCGCAAGTAATTGCCGGCACTCTGTACGGCCAGGCTGGTTGGTACGCTGGCATAGCTGATATTGGCTATCTTCGCGCCGTGGTCGGCGGCCCAGGTAAGCCCATTGGCCATGGTGGAAAAATATGCGTAGCATGAACCGGAGCTGACGAATGCGATGCGGACCGGCATGATCTTGGCTTTACCCGCAACGCCAGCGACGCCCAGGGCATTATTGCTGACTGCGGCCGCCGATCCTGCCACTTTGGTGCCGTGCCCGCACACGTCGGCGGTATTGGTGTTGTTGTCGTAGCTGTTGTAACCGGCTACCAGGTTTCCCGCCAGGTCGGCATGGGCTGAATCGATCCCGGAATCCAGGATCGCAATCGTTACACCGGTCCCCTGGGTGGTATCCCAGGCAGTGTTGGCAGCAATCTTGCTGATATGCCATTCGCTGCCAAGATAGGGGTCGTTGAGGGTGGCGGCGATAGGCACCATCTGGTCCAGCTCGGCGAACTTGAAGTGCGGGTTGTTCTTGAGCTTATTGACCATGGCCCGTTCCGAACCTACGGCTACTTCAAGGGTGTGAATATTGCTCTGGCCAAGCTTCAGGGCCTTGCCGGTTTCCTCTACGCCCAGAATTTTCGACATCGCGCCGACGGCAAGGCCGGCGCGAGGCTCCACCAGGATACGGCCAGGGGCAAACGATTCCGGCGGCGCGGCGCGGGCGGGGGCTCCGACTGCAATTAAGGCTGGGGCAATTGCTATGGAAAATGCGATGAGAGTTTTCATGGTGCGAGTCCCTGTTTTTTAAATGAACCGATTAAAAAAAGTGGTCACACGAAGAGCGGAGATGCTGAAGCCGATGTTAGGCGCCCAATTAAGGTGTAGCAAGCGCGTTCTTATGGATGGGGGAATTGTGGCGAATTTGTCTGGTCATTATGAAAATCCTTGAAATATTGAGTTTATTAAAAGACCGATTATCATCAGGAAAGTTTTATATAATCCTCGGCAATACCCCCCCAATTGAAGCGTACGATCGTTCTATTGCTGGGGTATAGTAGCTGGCAGGCTTCACAATCAAACCTATAAAGAAGAGACAATCCATGAGCGCAGATTACGCAGTCCACGGTTCCATCGCTGTCATTTCCCTGAATAATCCTCCAGTCAACGGCCTTGGCCTGGCGACGCGCACTGCGGCAATCGAAGGCATTCGCCGGGCGCAGGAGGATAGTTCGGTCAAGGCTGTCGTGCTGACGGGCGCCGGCAAGGCATTTTCCGGTGGTGCCGACATCAAGGAATTCAATTCCACCAAAGCCTTGACCGAGCCGACCTTGCACAGCCTGATCCGCGCGGTCGAGGGGTGCAGCAAGCCGGTGGTAGCGGCGATTCACTCGGTTGCCATGGGCGGCGGGCTGGAACTGGCGCTTGGCTGCCACTATCGCGTGGCGCTGCCGGGCGCCCAGATCGCCTTGCCGGAAGTGAAACTCGGCTTGCTGCCGGGCGCCGGCGGCACCCAGCGCTTGCCGCGCGTGCTGGGCCTCGAGATGGCACTGAATATGATTGTCTCCGGCACGCCCGTGCTGTCGGAAAAGCTGGCCGGTACCGCGCTGTTCGATAAGCTGCTGCCTGCCGGTGCCGACTTGCTGGACGAAGCAAGGGCCTTCGCCGGCAGTATTGCCGACCTGCGCCCCTTGCCGAAAGTACGCGACCGGAAAGTCGACTATCCGAATCATGAAGCCTTCCTGCAGTTCAGCCGCAATTCGGTCAAGGCCGTGGCAGGCCCATTCCCGGCGCCGCTGGAGTGCCTGGAGACGGTGGCTGCTTCCGTCACGATGGAGTTTGAAGCAGGTCTGAAGTTCGAGCGCGAGCGCTTCCTGCACCTGATGCAGACTTCAGAGTGCAAATCGCTGCGCCATGCTTTTGTCTCGGAGCGCGCCGCGAGCAAGATCCCTGACGTCCCGGCCGATACTCCGGTGCGCGAGATCCGCAAGGCTGCCGTGATCGGCGCCGGTACCATGGGCGGCGGCATTGCGATGAACTTCGCCAACGCCGGCATTCCTGTCGTGCTGCTGGAAACGCGCCAGGAAGCGTTGGACAAAGGCTTGGCCACGATCCGCAAGAATTACGAGAACACCCTGAAAAAGGGCAAGCTGACGCAGGATAAATTCGACAAGCGCGTGGCCCTGATCGGCGGCACCCTGGATTATGCGGCCATCGCAGATGCCGACATTGTCATCGAAGCGGTTTTCGAGGAGTTGGGCGTGAAGGAGGCTGTATTCCGCAAACTGGACGAGGTGATGAAGCAGGGCGCAATCCTGGCTTCGAACACCTCGACCCTCGACCTGGACAAGATTGCAGCGTTCACCAAGCGCCCGCAGGACGTGGTTGGAACACACTTCTTCAGCCCGGCCAATGTCATGAAGCTGCTGGAAGTGGTGCGCGGCAAGGCAACCGGCAAGGATGTACTGGCCACCACCATGGCGCTGTCGAAGAAACTGAAAAAGACCGGTGTGGTTTCCGGTGTCTGCGACGGCTTTATCGGCAATCGCATGATCGAACAGTACTTCCGCCAAGCCGGTTTCCTGCTGGAAGAGGGCGCCTCGCCGGAGCAGGTCGACAAGGCAATCGAGAAATTCGGCTTCCCGATGGGACCGTTCCGCATGAGCGACCTGGCCGGCAACGATATCGGCTGGTACATCCGCAAGCGCCGCTACATCGAGAAGCCGGAGGTTGTGTATTCAAAGACTGCCGACCTGTTGTGCGAGATGGGCCGTTTCGGCCAGAAGACCAACGGTGGCTGGTACGACTACAAGGAAGGCGACCGCAAGGCTTATCCAAGCGCGGTGGTGAACGAGATGATCGCCAGGCATTCGGCTGACATCGGCATCGAACGTCGCCAGATCGGCGAACAGGAGATTGTCGAGCGACTGATTTACGCCCTGGTGAATGAAGGCGCCTTGATCCTCGAAGAGGGCATCGCCTTGCGCGCTTCCGACATCGATATGGTCTACCTGACGGGCTACGGCTTCCCCCTGTACCGCGGCGGGCCGATGTTCTACGCCGATACGGTTGGCCTGGTCAATGTGTTGGCGACGGTCGAAAAGTTCGCGCAGGGCCGCCATGGAGAGGCGTGGAAGCCGGCGCCGCTGCTGGCAAAGCTGGCGGCGGAAGGCCGGAGTTTCAATAGTTGACAGAGAGCGACAAACTTTTGCAAAAAAGATAAAAACTATCGGTTAAGGCATGCTAAATTCGCAATCTCTTTCCGATAGGGGTTTCTTATGATCAAAATTTTTACCGTCGCCGCACTGTCGATCTTGTTTGCTGGTTGCGCCAATGTTCCGGATCAAGCTGCCGGCGAGCAAAAATACGCCAGTCAAGATGAAGTTGTGGAGCAGACCGGTTCGCACCTGAAGCGCAAACGCCAGACCGTGAACATGGAAGTGATCGATCGTGACTCGATTGAACGCAATGGCCGTCCACACCAAGGCGTGAATTCCGGAACAGGCAGGTAATCAGGCAATGCGCTTACGCATGCGTGACAAGGGTGCCGAGACGTTGCCGGGCAGGGCAAGCGCCATGTCTTCTATCGGCTCGAAACCGCAGGCAGCGTAGAGCGGCACGCCTGGCATGGTCGCGGCAAGTTCCATGGACAGGAAGCCAGCTGCCGCGGCCTCGCGTTCGCAGTGCTCCATCAGCATGCGGCCCAAGCCTTGGCGCGGCACCGCCGGATCGACAAAGAATGCGCGGATGCGGGCAGGCTGGCTCGCCGGATCGAGTAGGGGATCCGGCCCGGACTTGTGCTGGTCGCCGCCGAACAGTGTGGCGCGCTTGCTCCAGCCGCCGCAGGCCCGCAGTTCGCCATCGCGTTCGATCACGAAGTAGGTTGCGTCTTCCACCAATTGCGTGTCGACGCCGAACACGTGGCGGGTTACCGCTGCGGCCTGCTCGTCGGTATAGAAGCCTTTACTGAGCTGGATTCCCGAGCGCCGGATCAGGGCTTCCATTGCCGGGATATCGGCTGTTGTTGCAGCGCGCAATGTGGCTGGATTTGTCATTCGGAAATGCTATCATAGGGTGGCACCCAGGGAGAAACCATGCGCAAATTCGCTGCTGCTATCTTCGCCTTGCTCTGCTGCCTGCCGGCGGCCGCCCGCGACCTGCTGGTGATCGGCACGCATTTCGAACGCGTCTACGAACGTGGACAGGAGGGTGAAATTATCGGCCTGGGGCCGGAAGTGGTGCGCCTCATCGCCCAGCGCCTGGGGCACCGGGCGATCTTCGAACTCTATCCCTGGGCGCGCGCCCAGGCCCTGGTCGCCCAGGGCAAGGCCGATATCCTCGTCGGCCCCTACAAGACATTCGAACGCCAGCAGTTGATGTCGTTCTCGAAAATGCCGTTCTACCAGGACCAGATGGTGTTCTACGTCCGTAAAGGGGCGATGCAGGATTGGAGCGGGGACTACGCTTCCCTGTCCGAACAGCGCATTGCGATAGTGAACGGCTGGTCTTATGGAACGGCGTTCGACAAGGCGCGGCCGCAGCTTCGCCTGGATGTGGTGAACAGCGTCGATAGCGGCTTGAAGATGCTGGCGGCACAACACGCGCAGATGTTTGCCAGTAATCGCCGCAATACTGAACCGGTACTGGGCAGGTTGGGGCTTTCCGGCCAGTTAGCCATGCTGCCCCGTGTGATCGAGGTGCAGGATGGCTATTTTGCTTTCCCCAAGCGCTCGGCTTCCGACACCCTGCGCAAGGAATTCGATATGGAATTCCAGCGCCTGGTCGATAGCGGAGAGTTGAAGCGCCTGGGCTTGCGCCATGAGGTGAACGTACCTTAGCGGCGCTCCGGCGTGAGTACGGTCGGCAGCGCCTTCGGCAGCGTGGCCGGGTAGTCGCGGCTGAAATGCAGTCCGCGGCTTTCGCGCCGTTGCAGGGCGCTGTTGACGATCAGGGAAGCGACTTCCACCAGGTTGCGCAGCTCCAGCAAGTCGCTGGTGATGCGGAAATGGCGGTAATACTCGTCGATTTCTTCTTTCAGCAGGGCGATACGGTGCTGGGCGCGCTCCAGGCGCTTGGTGGTGCGGACGATGCCCACGTAATTCCACATGAAGCGACGCAGCTCATCCCAGTTGTGGGCGATAACCACTTCTTCATCCGCGTCGGTGACGCGGCTCTCATCCCAATCAGGAAGATATGGCGTGCTTTCCTTGTCCTGGGCCAGGATATCCTGCGCGCACGCGCGTCCGATCACGACGCATTCGAGCAGCGAATTGCTGGCCAGGCGGTTGGCGCCATGCAGGCCGGTGCAAGCCGTCTCGCCTACGGCATACAGGCCCGGCAGGTCGGTGCGGCCAAACAGGTCGGTCACCACGCCGCCGCAGGTATAGTGGGCTGCCGGAACGATGGGGATGGGCTGCCTGGTGATGTCGATGCCCAGCTCCAGGCAGCGTGCGTAGATGGTGGGGAAGTGCTCGATCAGGAAGTCGGCCGGCTTGTGGCTGATATCCAGGTGCACATAATCGAGGCCGCGTTTCTTGATCTCGAAGTCGATGGCGCGGGCGACGACATCGCGCGGCGCCAGTTCGGCACGTTCGTCGTGCGCCAGCATGAAGCGCTGGCCCGCGGCGGCGCCGGCTTCCGGCGGCAGCTTGAGCAGGCCGCCTTCGCCGCGGATTGCTTCCGTGATCAGGAACGACTTGGCGTAGGGGTGGTACAGGCAGGTCGGGTGGAACTGGATGAATTCCATATTCGACACGCGGCAACCGGCACGCCAGGCCATGGCAATGCCGTCACCGCTGGCGGTGTCGGGATTGGTCGTGTACAGGTAGACTTTGCCGGCGCCGCCGGTGGCCATCACCGTGTGTTCCGCGGAGACGGTGTGCACCTGGCCGGTGGTCACGTCTTGCACATATAGGCCGTGGCAGCGCGGTTGGGAATTCGCTGGGCGCGGGCCCAGCTTGTCGGTGGTGATCAGGTCGATCGCGCAGTGCTGCTCGAACAGGCTGATATTCGGATGCGCGCGGACTTTTTCTTCCAGCGTGACCTGGACGGCGTGGCCGGTGGCGTCGGCCGCATGGATGATGCGGCGCTGGCTATGGCCGCCTTCGCGGGTCAGGTGGAAGCCAAGTTCCGCGTTTTCGTCGCGCGTGAAGGGAACGCCAAGGTCGATCAGCCATTCGATCGCTTCGCGGCCATGCTCGACGATGAAACGGGTGGCGCCTTCGTCGCACAGGCCGCCGCCGGCCACCAGGGTGTCGGCAATATGCTGCTCATGGCTGTCGCCGGAATCGAGCACGGCAGCGATGCCGCCCTGGGCCCAATTGGAGGCGCCATCGAGCAGGGCACGTTTGGAGATGATGGCTACTTTGCGGCTTTCCGCCAGGTGGAGTGCAACAGAGAGGCCGGCCAGGCCGCTGCCGACAATCACAACGTCGAATTTCATGGTGTTTCGGGCTGTTTTTTCGCGTAATAAGCAACAATATAAACTATTTGCCGTTGCGCTGCCTCAAAAGCCCCACTGGCAGCATGCTGCATCATCAGCTCATGACCAAGAAAAAGCTGCTGGTGGTGGAGGACGACGTGGGCCTGCAGAAGCAGTTGCGCTGGGCCCTGGACGGGTACGAGGTGGTGTTCGCGGGTAATCGCGACGCTGCCCTTGGGCAGTTGCGCCGGCACCAGCCGGCGGTGGTCACGATGGACCTGGGCCTGCCGCCGGAGCCCGACAGCGCGAGCGAAGGCTTGCTTTTGCTGCAGCAGATGCTGGCGATTGCGGCCGATACCAAGGTGATCGTCCTGTCCGGCAACCAGGACCGCGAAAACGTGCTGAAGGCGATGGCGCTCGGCGCCTACGATTTCCACCAGAAGCCACTGGATGGCGACATGCTGCGCCTGATGGCGGAGCGCGCCTTCTTCCTGCACGCGGTGCAGCAGGATAACCGGCGCATGCTGCAGACCGAGGTTGATTCCCCACTGGCGGGGTTGGTTACGCGCGATCCAGGCATGCTGCGCGTGTGCCGGAGCATAGAAAAAGTCGCCCCGAGTTCGGCCACCGTGATGTTGATGGGGGCGTCCGGCTGCGGCAAGGAAGTGCTGGCGCGCGGCCTGCACGAACTGAGCGCGCGCCATGAGCGGCGCATGGTGGCCATCAATTGCGCGGCGATTCCCGAGCATCTTCTGGAGAGCGAACTTTTCGGCTACGAGAAGGGGGCGTTTACCGGCGCCGAAAGGCAAACCCTGGGCAAGATCGAACTGGCGGCCGGGGGTACCTTCTTCCTCGATGAGATTGGAGACATGGCCTTGCCGCTGCAGGCGAAGATGCTGCGCTTCCTGCAGGAGCGCGTGATCGAGCGCCTGGGCGGCCGCAGTGAAATCGCGGTGGACGTGCGCATCGTATGCGCCACGCACCGCAACCTGAAGGTCATGGTGGATGAGGGCCGCTTTCGCGAAGACCTGTTCTACCGCCTGAGTGAAATCGTACTGGTGGTGCCGCCGCTGCGCGAGCGGATCGGGGACGCGCTGCTGTTGGCGCAACATTTCCGGCATCGCTTCCTGCAGGCGGAAGGGCGCCCGGCGCTGCCATTCCACCCCGATGCGCTGGCCGCCATCGAAGCCTATGGCTGGCCGGGCAATGTGCGCGAAATCGAGAATTGCATCAAGCGTGCTGTGATCATGAGCGAAGGGCCGCATATCACCCTGGAAGACCTGGGCCTTCCGGCCGGCTCGCCCCAGGCGGAAAACATCGATTTGCGCGATGCGCGCAATGCCGCCGAATATCGGGTGATGGTGAAGGCGCTGGCGCGAACAGGGGGCAATATTGCGCGCGCGTCGGAACTGCTTGGCGTGAGCCGTCCCACGCTGTATGACTTAATGAGCCACCACGGGATCAAGTGATTCCGCTTCGCGCCATTGTCGCGCGGCTTTCAGTTGCTGGCGCAGCCCGGGGAGAGGGAATCCGAGGCGATACGCCTTGTGTGCAGCTTCCAATGCGGCCCCCCAATTCTTCCGGCGCACCTCGGCCAGGCCCAGGTTGTACCATGCGCTTGCATTTCCGGGCTGCAGTTCAAGCGCCGCTTGCAGATGTCCGATGGCGTCGGCGTCGCGCCGCAGGGACAGCAGGTAGGCGCCAAACAGGGCGCGCGTCGCCCCGTCGTTGGGTACGAAGGCGATCGCGCGCTGGAAGTAGCACTCCACCGTGTGATGCGCGCCCGGCGCCTGGACTTTCTTGACGCGCAAGCCCAGGCGGGCCATCGCGGCCAAGGCGCGCGGATGGTTGGGAAAGTGCTCCAGCGTGTAGCCGATGTCGCCTCCCAACATGCTTGACGCCCCCTGCTTAAGGGACTCGACCTGGGGACCGAAATGAAAAGTTTCGACCACTGCCAGGCCTTTGGCGTCTTCCACGTCGTAGTAATCGCCACCGGTTGCGCCCTTGCTGTAGGGCGGACAATCGCCGGCGAGGGCGGCGAGCAGGATCAGGTAAGCCGACATTGCTGTTCTCCATGTTCAAGCGGGCGCGTATCGAATACAAGTTGTGGCCGCGAATGGGGTCCGGCAGACAGATGGATGTATGGCGCATGGCTGGCAAGCATCAATTGCCATCGTCCCAGTGCGATGAATGTGGCGCTGCCAAGATGCACGGCGCCGAGACGGCGGTGTGCCCGCAGCGAACCGGGATTGAAGGCTGAGATCCGGCTGCAGGTCCATTCAATGCCGCGCGCATGCATGCGCCGGTGAGCCTCGTCCCAAAGGCGGCAAAAGGCCGTCCCCAGGCGCATGTTCGGCTGCACGAAGACATCGTAGTCCCAGCATGAGCGAGGCGAAGGCAGGCAGTAGCGCGCGCGCACTTCATCTTCCTCGTAGGCGCCGAACTGGTACCACAGGATTGCGGCGAGCTCCCGGCCTTTCCAGGCCGCGATGCTGTAGCCGCCCTGGCGAAAGCGTGCCGCAACAACTTCGCGCGGACGGGGATACTGGCACGGCAAGTCGGCCAGGCTGGCGATGGGGCACATCACAAGCTTTCCGGGTGAGTTACGCATTGCGGCCGGCGCTACACGCTGCGCGACGAAATGGTAGCGCCACATAGGCAGGCCAACGATGCGCAGGAGGCGCGCGGCGGCGTACCAGGCCGCATTGCCGGCGCCGAGTTCCGAAACAGTGTGCAGGAAGTGCGTGGACATACAGCCATTACAGCAAAGCTTCGCGCGGGCTCTTTGAGCTAACGCAAGCGCTTGCGCCGGCGCCTTGCATAGACTGGGACCTCCAGGGAGGAATCATCATGCTGACTGTGCTGATGGCTACGTTCAATGGCGTGCGTACTTTGCCGCAGGTGCTGGACGCCTACACGCAGTTGCATAGCCCGGAAGAGGGGTGGCGCCTGCTGGTCGTGGACAACGGCAGTGACGACGGTACGCGCGAATTGCTGATGTCTTATGCCGGCCGGCTCCCTTTGCACTATGCCTACGAACCCCGGCGCGGCAAGAACGCGGCGCTAAACCATGGCCTGGCGCTGGCCATGAAGGGGCCGGAAACCCGCCTGTTCGTGTTCACCGACGATGACGCCACGCCTGACCGCGACTGGCTTGTCCGCTATGCCGACGCAGCGAACGAACGGCAGGGCTTCGCGATTTTCGGCGGCAGTATCGTACCGGACTGGAGCGAGGCGCCGCCGGAGTGGTTGCTGCGCCTGGTGCCTTGCGGATTGACGTACGGCCTGACCGACCCGTTGCTGCCGGAGGGTCCGGTCTATCCGGGACTGGTGTGGGGTGCCAACATGGCGGTGCGCGGCGAGGTGTTCCGCCACGGCTACCGATTCGACGAATCGATCGGGCCGGCGGCCGGTGAATACGCAATGGGCGGCGAAGTCAGTTTCACCCGGCTGCTGGAAGGAGCGGGCTTCCAGTCCTGGTTTTGTCCCACGGCCCGGGTCGCCCACCACATCCGCCCGGTGCAACTGACTCCTGACTGGGTGATGGCGCGCGCCCGGCGCTACGGGCGCGGCGCTTGCCGCTTGGCCAAGCCTGGCCAGTTTCCCGAGCTGTTCGGCGCGCCGCGCTGGATGCTGCGCAAATACGCAGAGGAGTTGTGCGGCCTGGCCGCAGCCATGCTGTTGCGCCATCCGGAACGGATTTTCCAGCGGCGCTGGGAACTGGCTTACCTTGGCGGCTACATCGCCGAAGCGGCGGCCGCCACCAAACGTCCTGCCAGCCGTCGTATCGTCCTGACCAGCTTTTCCGGCGAACTTGGCGGCATGGAACTACGCATGCTGGACGAGGCACGATTCCTGAAGGGGGTTGGCTACGACTGCGTACTGGCGCCGCCGCGTTTTGTCGGTGACGAACGCTGGCGCCAGTCGGCACAGGATGAATGCGTCGAGTTAGCCGACCTGAATGTACCGCCCATGCTGGAGGAATGGTCCTGGCGGCGTCTCAACCGCGTGCGTGCGATGGCATTCAGCGCGCCGGCCCTGCGCAAGCTGCGTCCCGACCTGGTGCATGTGGCGTTCTGCTGGACCACTTACGGCGCCAGCGCCTTGTGGCTGGCGCAGCATTGCGGGGTGCCGGCCGTCATCAGCGTGCACAATGCATTCCCGCACACGGAATTCAATGAGTGGCAGCGCGGACTGCTGCAGCGCGCGATGTCGGGAGTGAAGGGTGTGTATGCCGTGTCCGACTCTGCGATGAAGCATTTCCTGGCGCTGTACCGCCAATGGCTGCCTGCGCACGTTAGATTGGCCGTGATTCCGAACTGCGTCGACCTGCGGCGCTTCCAGGCGTCGTCCCGGCGCCGCGCGGCCGCACGGCGGCAGTGGGGCATTGCCGACAACGACGAGGTCATTGGCAGCGTAGGCCGCCTCTCTGTGCAGAAGCGTCCGGAGGAATTGCTGGCGATCTTCGCCCTCCTGGCGAAATCGCGGCCCAGGTTGAAGCTCTTGCTGGTGGGGACCGGTCCACTGGAGTCTTCATTGCGGGACCTGGTCCGTCGCCAGCGCTTGACACGGCGCGTCATCTTCACGGGCTTCCAGTCGAAGGTCGAGTCAATTATTCCCGCCATGGACCTGCACCTGCTGGTCAGCCGCCGCGAGGGATTCGGCATCGCGACCATCGAAGCCATGGCCTGCGGCGTACCCGCGCTGGCGACACGCGTGCCCGGCAGTGAAGACATCCTGGAAGGCAGCGCCGGCGGACAGTTGCTTGCGCCTGGTGACATCGATGGCGCCGTCAGCACGATCACCGCATTGCTTGACGACCCTGCGCGTCGTTGCGAAATGGGCCGCCGGGGCAGGGCCGAAGTGGAGGCGAGGTACGCAGTGCCGGTGATCGGCGCGCAGGTAGAGGCCTTCTACGACGGGTTGACATGAAATGCGCGGCCTGGCGCGCAACTTTGCCTTCGGCTTTGCCGAGAAATACCTGCAGGCCACCCTGGCTTTGGCCTCGTCAGTCATTCTTGCACGGATCTTGTCGCCGGCAGAGATCGGGGTTTATTCCATTGCCGCCGTGCTGACGGGGCTGGCGCAAGTGTTCCGCGATCTCGGGACCGGCCAGTTGCTGGTTGCGCGTGCCGACCTTTCAAGCGGCGAGCAGCGCGCTTTGCTGACCATTTCGATCGCCATGGGATGGGGGCTTGCCCTATCGCTGGCGGTACTTTCAGAACCGCTGGCTGTGTTCTATCGCCAGGCAGAGTTGGCGACCGTGCTGCGCATACTGTCGCTGAATTTCGTCCTGGTCCCGTTTTCCTCGCAGGTGACTGCGATGCTGCGACGTGAAATGCGTGCAGGCGCTTTGCTGCGGGTGTCAGCCTGCTACAGCGCGACGCAATTTGCGGCGACCATCGCGTTGGCCACCCATGGCCTGGGACCGTGTGCGCTGGCGTGGGGGAGCTTCGCTGCGACATTCGCCGGGTTCATTGCCGCGTTCGTCCAGCAACCCGCCGGCATGGCGTGGCGCCCGGGATTGAAGGGCATCTTCGCGCTGGTGAGGCCGGGTGGGCTTGCAGTCACCGGCAATGCCATCGACGAAGTGGGCGTGGTGGCACCGGACCTGATCGCCGGCAAGCTGCTGGGTGCCGAGCAGGTGGCGGTGCTCGGCAAGGCGCAGTCGGTACTCTCGCTATTCAACCAGGCCGTGACAAGCGCTGTCTCGCCCGTGATCTTTCCGCTGTTCGCAAAGCACGCGCGTGACGGAGGCGATCCCCTGCAGGCATACATCTCGGCAGCCGCCTGCATCACCGCCCTGGCCTGGCCTTTCTTCCTGATGGCAGGTCTCTTCGCCGAGCCGCTGGTGGCCCTGTTGTACGGGCCCCAGTGGCAAGCTTGCGTACCTTTGATACGGATCATGTGCGGTGCCGCGGCGCTGTATAGCATGTTCAATATGGCGCGCTACCTGCTGGTGGCCACCGGACATATCGGCGAGCAAGCGCGGATCGATGCAATGGCGGTATTCGGGCGCCTGGCCATGCTGGTTCCGGCCGGCCTGGCGGGACTGGACTGGCTGGCTGCAGCGATTGCGCTTAGCCTGGTTTTGCGCAGCTGGCTTGTACTGCGATGCCTGCGCAAGTTGTACGGCCTGGAGTTGGTTGCTTTGCTGCAGGCCTTGCGCAAGAGTGCTTTGGCTACTTGCGCGGCGATCGCGCCGGCCTGCCTGGTGCTTGCGGTGGCCGGCAGCGGAGGACTTGGTACCTTGGATCTGCTGGCCGGCGCCGGTGTCGGAACGCTGGGCTGGGGTTGGGCGATCTGGCTGCAGCGGCATCCTTTGGCCGGCTTCCTGCGCCGGGCTGGTTGGCAGCAATAAGGGGAGGGGCTATGCGCATCGGAATCCTGTCTTATCCCATGTTGTTCCAGCGCGAAGGCGGCCTGCAGGTGCAGGTGCGCGAGACCGTGGCGGCGCTGAATCACCTCGATGCCTCGATGTCGGCGGAATTGGTCGACCCGGCACGCCAGAAACTGAGCGACTTCGACCTGATCCACGTTTTTTCCGCATTCAATGGCAACTTCCGCGTGGTCGAATCCGCGGTCGAACTGGGACTCCCCGTTGTGCTGTCGCCCCTGGTGTCGCCCACCTGGGACCGTAATGCAGGCTTTCGCGCGCGGGTCGCGGACCGGTTGGCGGGGCGTATCTGTTCGTACAACCTGCAGACGAGCTATGCCCAGACCAAACGCGCGCTGCAGCTAGCGGACCTGGTGATTGCGCTTGGCGAAGCGGAACGCGAAGCGATTGTGAATGGTTTCCTGACCGATCGCGCCAAGGTCCGCGTTTTCCCGAACGGCATCAGCCGGCATTTCTTCACCGCCAAAGGCGAATTGTTCCGCCATCGCACCGGCATCGTCGGGCCATTCGTGCTGACGGTGGGTACGGTGTCGTCATACAAGAACCAGCTGGGACTGGCCCAGGCGCTGGAGGGCAGCGAACTGCCGTTGGTGATGATCGGTCCGGTTGCGCGGGAAGAGCACGATTACCTGCAAAGCGTGCTGAGATCGCCATGGGCGCGCTGGCTTGGAGCGCTGGACCATGAAGATCCTTTGTTGGCCAGTGCCTACGCCGCGGCCTCCGTGGTGGCCCTCCCAAGCCAGGGCGAGATATTCCCGTTGTCGGTGCTGGAGGCGCTGGCCGCCGGTACGCCGGTGGTCATGACACAGGAAAGCGCGCTCCAGCTTGACGGTTCGGAGGCTGTGCTGCGGAAGGTCGCCTGGAATGACCGCGCCGGCCAACGTGAAGCGATCATCGGCCTGGCCTCACGTCCCCCTGAACGCACCGGCGTGCAGTCGATGGTGGAGCAGTTTACCTGGCAGCGCGTGGCGGCCCAGGTTGCCGCCTGCTACCGCGAACTGGTGCCGGCCAATGCGCTCTGAGACCTAGGCTTTCGGCCTGTAGCGCAGCACCGCGGCACCTTTCTCGCACGGCAGCGAGCTGATTTCAAGTTCAGGAAACTCGGCTGCCCAGCGCTGCAAGGCGGTTCTTTCGCCTGGGCGCATGGCATCGTCAAGGAAGATCGCTGCGCCGGGAGCCATGCGCGGGAACAGGATGGGACCCGCCGGATAGCGCGCGGCATCGCAGGTCGCCTGCGGAGGGCCGTCAATGACGACCATGTCGATCGCTTGGCCGGGCTGCAAACCGCTGCAATCGTACCAGGGCTGCTGGCGGTCGCCAAAGGTCTGCATCAACAACGGCGCATCGATGACTTCCGCCCAGTCTGAGAGGCCGTGCAACTCCAGTTGGCGCCGAGTGCGCCGGGCGTAGGCTGGATCATGTTCCAGGCTGTAGACCTTGCCGGCGCCATTAATCTGCATGCAGCGTGCCAGCACCAGCGTGGAAGTGCCGCTGCTGCATTCAACGACGCATGCCGGTTTCTCGTCAAGCGCGTGGGCCGCCAGCTCTTGCAGGAAGTCCGGCGACGCCGCCCAGCCGCGCGTCAACGGCAGTGCGCGTTGCAGTCCCAAGCTGATGTATAGGCCCTGCAAGGCTTCAAGCTGGCGGAACAGCGAGGCATGTTCCTGCCGCGAGTCATCTTTCATCGCATGCACCAGCAGGTGCATGTTGCGCACTTTGTGCAGGATGTACGCGCACAAGAGCAGGACGCCAATGGCCGCCGCATCAATCATTCGTAGTACCCGTAATACTCGGCGCCGGGGAAGGCGCGGGATTTGTTGTACACCAGGTTCACGTGGCGGCAATGCTCGATACGCTGCAATGCGGCCTGGACTGCGGACTGTGTCGTGGTTTCCGCTTCGACCACCATGACCACCTGACCCATTTGCGAAACCAGGACGCTTGCTTCCGTCGTCAACAGCAAAGGCGGCGAGTCGAACACGATGATGCGGTCGGGGTAGCGGCTGGCGAGTTCCTCCAGCAGGCGGCTCATGTTGCGGCTGGCCAGGAGCTCAGTGGCATGCCGGCTGGCAGGACCGGACGGCAGCAAGGTCAGGGAAGGGACGTTGGTGCGCATGATAACGTCGGACAGCTCGATGCTGCCATCCAGCAGCACATTCATCAGGCCGCGCTCGGCTTGCAAGCCCAGCACTTTCAGTACCGAAGGGCGCGCCACATCGGCATCCACCAGCAGCGCCCTGGCATCTTTCTCCATCGAGATACTCATTGCCAGGTTGACGGCGCAGTAGGTTTTTCCCTCGCCGGGCAGGGCGCTGGTGATGACAATCAGGTTGCCATGCGGGATGGCGCTGTTGCCGTTGGCCTGCGCATCGTTCAACAGGTGGCGTTTGACGATACGGAAATCCTCGGCGACGGAAGTACGGCCGCTTTCGTGTGTCACCATGCCCCGTTGGCGCATCCGGACCAGGTTGATGTCGGCATACCCTAGCTCGGTCGGTGGTGCAACTTCCAGCAAACTGGGCGGCAATTGCATGGGACCTCCATTCATTGGTAAAGCAGGGTGAAGGCCATAACACCGCTATAGCCGAGTAACAGGCAAACGCTGCCGGCGCCGAAACCGAGCCGGTCGCGCATATGCCGGCGCTTCTCGTCGTCGGTCCAGTTCATGCCGATGGTGCCGAGGACCCGCAGGCCGGTGCTGGCGCGCAGTTCGGCGGGGCTGAGGAAAGTCGGACGCAGTTCCGACAGACCCAAGGCGGCTGCCGCACCTCCGATCAGGCCGGCAAACAGGACTGCGCTGTAGTACAGGGCGCGATTGGGGCCGTTGGGGCGTTGCGGCATGGTTGGCGGATCAATGATCTTAAAGCTCATCATCTCCGTGGTGGTTGTCAATTCCCCCGACAGCTTGGCCGCCTCACGCCGGGCAATCAGCTTTTCGTAATTGTCCTTATTGACCTGGTAATCGCGCGTCAATTGGGCGAGCTGGGATTCAAGCTCGGGAACCGCATTGCGTTGTTCCTGCAACTGGGCCTGCCGTCCGCGCATGGCCTCGACGCGGGCGCGCAGTGCCGCGACACGCGCCTCCGTTTCGGCCAGGGCGACCTTCATCTGCTGGAACAAGGGGTTGTACTGGCGCGCCGTATCGCCCGGGTCCGGCTGCTTCTGGCGTTCCTCTTGCCGTTTCTCTTCAAGCTGGGCGACCAGGCGCAAGGCTGCGACAACGTCGGGGTGCTGGTCGGTGTATTGCATGCGCAGGGCGTCGAGGTTCTTGTTCAATGCGCTGATCCTGGCATCGAGTTCGGACACCTCGCCTGGCGTGCCGGCGGCTGCAAGCAGGGGCTCGTCGCCGCCGAACTGCGCCTCAATGGCCTTACGTGCCTGTTCCGCTTCGGCCAGCTCGAGCTGGGCAGTGGCCAGGGATTCGCTGGCAGTCAACAGCTTGCCGCTGTAGTCCAGTCCTTCGCGCGGTAGCAGGAAGTTATGCTTCAGGCGAAACTCCTTGACTGCATTTTCGGCTGACAGCAGGCGGTCTTCGTAGTTCTTGATCTGTTCGTCGATGAACTGGACCGCTTTTTCCGAATCGCCTTTCTTCCCCCTGAAGCTGCCTTCCACGAAGATGGACAGCAGGGCCTGCACGACATCGCGCACCTGGCGCGGTTCGGAATCTGCGTAGTTGATGGTGTAAATATCGTAAGTTCCAGTGCCGTTGATGCGGATGCGCTTCAACATATCGTCGACCATCGCGTCATGTTCGCGTGCCGACACCGTGCGCACGTCAAGATCGACCATGCGCAGCACGCGCTCGATATTTGGCCGGCTGAGCAGGGTGCGGCTCATGATGGCCACCTGCTGCTCGACATTGGGCATGCTGGTCATGCCGACCATCAGCGGTTTCAGGATGCTTTGGGTGTCGACAAATACGCGCGCGGTGCTTTGGTATTCGTTGGGCAGGGAATAGACTTTGGCCCAGCCCACCAGCACGATCAACCAGGTGATGCTGAACCCGGCCCAGCGGTGCTTCCACATACCTTGCAGGCTGGACAGCAATTGGCTGAAGAGATGCTCCATGCTGCGCTCCCTGGTGATACGCCTCGGTCCTTTGGATTATATGGGCGGGTTTTCTGCCGCGCTGCCGAACCCGCCCGAACGTTGAGGCCCGTCAAGAAGTGATCAGGATTGGCGGCGGCGCAGTGCCAGCGACATCGCCAGCATGCCCGCTGCAAGCACGGCCAAGGAATCCGGTTCAGGCAGTTCCTGCTGCAGGGCATTGGCCAAGGTGTTGTGCTGGATCGTGATCTGGTAGCTGGTTCCGGCCGTCAGCAAAGGCGAAATGGCGGAGAACGGCGTGCCGGGCACAGTCGCGAAGTCGTAGGTCGACAGGCCCGGGGCGCCGTCGGTACGGCTGCGTACGCTAAATTCGTTCAGCTCGGAGGGGGCGAATTCGAAAATCCTGAGCTGGGTCGTGAGGTCGACGATATTGATCGACCACGACAAGCGCGCATTGGCGTTGGCATTCGGCCCCGAGCCCATTGAAACAAAGGCCTGGGTGAAAGCCGCGGCATCAAATTCCACAGTCATGGTGTCTGCCGCGCCAAGTGTGAAGCGGAAGGTGGTTGAAGTCCCGACATCGGAATTACCGGAGGCGACGGCATTCAGGGCTGTCGACGCATCGGCACGGGTGCGTGCGTGCGCGCCGGCAGGGTTGCCGTTGATGGTGATCGAGGCGCCGGTCAGGTCCTGGTCGGCGTGACCGAAGGTGCCGGGCACTGGTGGCGGGCTGGGAAAGCGCGTGAAGTTATTGTCTGCCAGGCAGGGCCCACCGACACATTGGCGGAGCACATTGGGCGTGCCCGTCAGGATGGGGATGGAAGACGCATCGGCGGCGAAGATGCCGTTCAGCGACGCCGTCGCGTGGGCATCGTTGGTGCCCTGCAGGATCGTGAAGTCGGCCGTGCTATAGGCAGCCCCGCTGCCATGCAGCAGGCGGAAATTGTTGATGTCGAGGATGGCTGAGGCGAACGTGGAGGCCTGGGCCGGTGCGCTGGCGATGCCAGCCGCCACGAAGGCGGCAGTTGCCAGTACGGACTTGTAGAAGGTAGTCATAGCATGGATCTCCCGATTGGATGGCGGCGGGTTTGCCGGCATGGTGGTACGAGCAGCATCCGTGCCATGCGCCGGCGCCCCGCTGGCCGATGCCGGTGAAAAGAAATCCGACGCGCGCGGAACCTTGCGCCAAGCCGAGTGTCCAAGCCCTATACCGATAGGAGGACGCACCGTGGATGACGACACCATTGTTTCCCTGTTGATTGACGAAAATGCCGGCGGCGAACAGCCATTACACGCGATCGACCAGCAACTGTTCCATATCCGGCTGGCGAATTCGACCGGCAAGCGCGAAGCGGCCAGCGTGCTGCTGCAAAAGATGTATGGATGGCGCGGCTATGAAGTGGACCCGAATGCGCCTCACGAGCCCAACCGCATCACGCTGGCGGCCGACAGCCAGGGCGAAACGGTTGGCACCATGTCGCTGTGCCTGGATGACCCTGCCATCGGCCTTCCGGCCGATGAAAACTATGGCGACATCTTGTCGTCCCTGCGTGCGCAAGGACGGCAGTTGTGCGAACCGGCGCGCCTGGCGATCGACCGCAATGTCAATATGCGGGTGTTTGCGGCACTGATCCATATTTCCTACGTGTACGCCCACAACTTGCATGGATGCACCGACTATGTGATTGAAGTCAATCCCCGGCACGTCCGCTTCTACAAGCGCATGCTCGGCTTCAAGGATGCCGCGCCGGAACGGCACTGCAGCCGCGTTGGCGCACCGGCCGTGCTGCTGCGGCTCGACTTGACGCATATGGCGGAACAGATCCGCTTGTACGGCGGGCGCATGGAGTCGGTGCCCAACGAGCGCTCTTTCTATCCCTTCTTTTTCTCGCCGCAAGACGAGGCCGGTATCACGGTGCGCCTGCGCGAAGGGAGGGATTGAGATGAACAAGCTCGATCCCGCCTTGCAGGCCTGGCGCTTGTTGCTGGGCCCGGCCCGGGTACTGACATCGCCTGCCGATCTCGAACCGTATATGGCCAGCACCTCGGCCAGTCCCGTCGCGCCGCTTGCGGTGTTGCGCCCGCTATCGCACGGGGAGGTGGTGGCGGTGGTGAGAAGTGCCGGTGAATTTGACATCCCGCTGTATCCGCTTAGTACCGGGCGCAACTGGGGCTATGGCGACGCCAATCCCAGCCGCGAGGGCCAGGTGATCGTGGACCTTGGCGGCATGAACCGCATCATCGAGATCGACCCGGAGCTGGCTTACGCCGTCATCGAGCCCGGCGTCACGCAGGCGCAACTGGCGGCCCGCCTGGGCGAGCTGCGCCTGCCGTTATGGATGGATTGTACCGGTGCCGGCCCGGACACCAGCCTGGTCGGCAATATCCTCGAGCGCGGGTTCGGCCACACGCCGTACGGCAACCGGATGCTGCACGTGGCCGGCATGCGCATCGTGCTTGCCAGCGGTGACACACTCGAGACCGGCTTCGCCCATTTCGCCCATGCCACGGCGGCCCACTTGTATCCATATGGCGTCGGGCCGTGGCTGGATGGCTTGTTCACGCAATCGAATTTCGGCATCGTGACCAGCCTTGGCTTCTGGCTGCTACCGCAAACGGCGTCGGTCAGCCACCTGGTTGCCAGCGTGTCGCAGTTCGAAGGCATCGCGCCCGTCGTGGACGCGCTGCGGCCGTTGCGCATGGATGGCACCTTGTCCAGCGTCGTGCACATCGGAAACGACCTGCGCGTGCTTTCGGGGGGCATGGTGTTCCCGGCTGCGCTGGTGCCGCAAGGGCCGCCGCTGCCGCAACAGCTGCGCGCCGACTTCTGCCGCAGCGCCGGCATCGGCGCCTGGACAGTGTCAGCTGCGCTTTACGGCCGGCCGGCGCAGCTGGCCGACGCAAGGCGGGCGTTGCGGACGGCGATCGGCAAGCTGGCCACCCTGCGCTTTATCGACGACAGGGCGCTGGCCATTGGCAGCGTAGCCGCCCGCTTGATGGGGCGGGCCAGCCTGGGGGCCAAGCTGAGCGCTCAGGTGGACCTTGGCCGTTCCTTGCTGAACATGAACCGCGGCATCCCGGATGGGCGCTTCCTGGCCGGCGCCTACTGGCGCCGTCGTGGCGGATTGCCACCGGGCTTCCCGTTTGCCGCCAACCCTGCGCGCGACGGTTGTGGAATGATGTGGCTGGCACCCGTACTGCCCATGCGCGGCGTCGACCTGCTGCGGGTGCATGCGCTGGTGGCACCGCTGTTCGCCATGCATGGCTTCGACCTGTTCGAGACGTTCAGCATGATCAACGAGCGCGTGCTGGGGGGCGTGCTGACCATCTGCTTTGACCAGGAGGATGCCGCGGAAGTGCTACGCGCCAGGCAATGCTATGAAGCATCGTTCGCGCGCCTGATGGGCGCGGGCTACATTCCCTACCGCGTCGGACCGCAATCGTTCAAGGCACTCGACAGCGGCCACGATACCTACTGGAGCACGGTGGCCCGCATCAAGGCCGCGCTCGATCCGCAGCACATCATCGCCCCGGGGCGCTATCAACCGCGCTGACGGCGCCGCAGCAGCACCAGCAGCATCGCGGCCCCGAGCGGCAGCAGGGCAATGGCCGGAGGCTGGTCCAGCGTGACCTGGGCGATCACCGGATCGGACAGCCGGGCGCTCCAGCCGTTCTGGCCAATCGCCGTCAGGGCCATGATGCTGGACATGGTGTTGGTCCCATAGAAGTCGGCGCCAGCCTGCTGCATGCCGTTGCTGAAATAGGCGCAGGCCGGCCCGCCCGCGCAACGCGCCAGGTAGCTGCCGAAGCCGGACGAGGGGGAGGCGACACCGCTTAGCTGCTGCACCATGGTGACCGGTGTTGCGCCCGATCCAGTCGCCGCCAGGCCCGGTACGAATTCCCAGCGCATCAACAGCGCGCCGTCGGTGATGCCGCCCAGCCGCTCAAAGCCCTGCCGCTGCGAGGCCTTGATGCCGCCAATGCCAAAGCCGGGATTGGTGCCGCCGGTCAGCTTGTCGAGATAGAAATCGAGGTGGATTTTACCGTCGCAGCCGAAGGCGCTGTGCGTGCAGCCCGTGCCGAGGACCTGGTGCGCGGGCGAGCCGGCGATCGGCCGCACCGCGGCATCCGCGATCCCGTACATCATGAAGGAAATGCTCTGGTTGTCTTGTCCGCTACGCCAAAGCTGGTTGGCAGGGTTGCCGAGCTCGTGGATGTTGGTCATGTAGCCGGCGCCGAAGCTGGTCTCGCGCATGCCGGTACCGTTGCTGTCGCCGCTGCGGGCCATATAGCCGCTGAACTTGATTTCGACTGCACCGGGCGTATGCAAGACGAATGGGGCTAGCGGGCTCGCTGCGGCCGGCCCGGCGATTGCCATGGCTGACAGCCAGGCGGCGGCGCCGTGGTGGATGTTCTTGAACATGGTGGGCTCCCGGTGATGGATATGCACCATCTTGCAAATAGTGGGCCAGCACCAGTGCCGGGGCCAGCCCCGCGCTGCGTAAAGGGCGCCGACAGCTCACAGCTTGGCGAGCAAGCCTTCGACCTCGGCCCGGTGGGCAAAGCCCTGGACGGCCAGCAATTGCTCGCACTGGCTGCGCGCCCCGCGCTTGTCGCCGCTGCGAAACAGGGCGTGCGCATAGTGCAGGCGGATGTCGGTCGCCGCCGGTGCCGTTTCCAGTGCTTTTTTCAACAGGGGCAGGGCGCGTGCCGGCTTGCCGTTCTCCGCCAGGATCCAGGCCAGCGTATCGGCCACTGCCGGATTGCCCGGGGCGAGCCGGTAGGCGCGCTCGGCCGGCCGCAGCGCGTCCGCGTCCTTGGCCTGCAGCAGCGCCCAGGCCAGGTCATTCAAGACCAGCACATTGTCGGGATCGCGTTGCAGGATGATCTCGTACTCGCGCCGAGCAGCTCCGAACTGCGACTGTTGCAGCAAATGGCTGGCATAGTACAGCCTGGTTGGCTGGTCGGAAGGCTGCTGGCCGAGCCAGTCGCGCATGCGCTGGTCCGCTGCCTGTGCCTTGCCGGCGGCGTGTAAGGCGCGGTGCAGGGCAATCAGGACCGGGCCGCTGCGCTGGATGCCGTAAGCGCGCTCATACGGCGCCAGGGCGTCGGCCGCCTTGCCTTCTTCGAGCCAGGCATCGCCCTCGAGCTTGAAGCCGATGCCGGCGCCCGGTTGCCGCTGTTGCACACTGCGTGCAAGTTTGCGGGCGTCGTCGAAGGCCCGGCCATCGAGCATGAGCGCGCTGGCCAGCAGCAAGGCGTCTTCCCTCACCGGGTCGATGGCAATTGCCTTGCGGACAGCCTGCAAGGCAGCGGCTGTGCGCTTCACTGCCAGCGCACTACGCGCAAGGCGCAGCTGCACGTCGGCATCGGCAGGATGCAGCAGCGCCAGCTTGTCCAGGGTATCCAGGGCCAGCCTGTGCTGCCCGGCGGCAGACGCGGCCTGGGCCAACAAGTCCAGGCTGGCCGCCTCGTTCGGGCGCAGCGAATGCAGGCGTTGCGCCAGTTGCAGCGCCTTGCCGGCCTGTCCGCTGCGCAGGTATAGCGCCGCCAGCATCTGCGCCGGGGCTAGCGCATCGGGCGCTGCGGCAACGGCGCGCTCCAGCCAGTTGATCCCGGCCTTGAGATTGCCTAGCCTTGCCTCAAGCTTGGCAAGTGCCATCAGCAGCGGCCAGCTGCCGCGGTTTCGTTCGAGTGCTGCTTCGTAACGCTGGCGGGCGATGGGGGCCTTTTTTTCCAGCAGGTCCAGTTCGGCCAGGTTGTCCAGCGCTGGCATGTGCGCAGGATCCAGTTCCAATGAACGCATAAACGCCTGGCGCGCGCCGGGCAAGTCGCCACTGGCCAACATCACGCCGCCTTTCAGGTTCTGCACGGCAGGATTATCGCCCAGCGCTTCCATTTGCCGCACTTGCGCCCGGGCTTTGGTGAAGTTGCGCTCGCGCAGGTAGGTCATGACCAGCAGGGAACCGGCGCGTGATGCCGCCCCTCCTTCCTTCTGCGTGGCCTGTTCCAGGGCTTCCAATGCGCGGGCATTCTGGCCCTGGCTAAGCAAACTCAAGCCATTGGCCGCAAGCAGGTTGCTGGATTCCGGCGCCAGGCTGCTGGCCCGGCCAAACCAGCGCGCGGCCAGTTCGTGTTGGCCGGCGCGCATTGCGGCTTCCCCCGCAAGTGCCAGCAAGTCGACCTGCTGCGGGTTGTCGGCAATTGCCGGTTCGAGCAAGGCCAGCGCATCTTGCGGCTTCCCCTCGCGCATATCGCACTGTGCTTGCAAGCGCAGTGCAAAGACTTCCTTGGGTTGGGACTGGCGATAGCGCATGATGTGGGCGCGCGCCTGCGCCGTGGCGCCCGACTCCAGCTCCACGGAAGCTGCCAGCAGCATGCTGGGCAAGTGATCCGGTGCCGCGCGCAACACCATTTGCGCACGCTCGAGAGCGGCCTTGTGCTTGCCCTCAGCCAGGTCGAGCAAGCCCTGGGCATAGAGAATGACCAGGCTGGCAGGCTGGATCTTTCGCGCGGCCTCCAGTTGCTGCCGCGCCAGCGCCGGTTTGCCCTGCATCAGGTGGACTGCAGCAATATCGGCGAAGGCTTGCACATTGCCCTTGTCGCGTTCGAGAATGGAACGGTAGGTGGCCAGGGCGCCGTCCAGGTCGTGCCGCGCGCGCAATAGGTCACCTTTGAAGCGTAGCGTATCGCTGTTGTGCGGGTCGGCAGCCAGGGCACGCCCGACCGAGTCCGCGGCGGCGCCGGCTTCGTTGCGCAGCAGTGCCAGCCGGGCCTGGCCCAGATGGCCTTCCACCAGCTGGCCGTCCTGGCGCAGGGCCTGGGTGTAAAGCTGGCCGGCATCTTCCGCCTTGCCCAGCCCGAGCAGCGCGTGAGCACGCCAAGCAAGAACGATTGGGGAGAGCGGTTCTGCTTGCAGTTCATCCAGCAAGCCTTGGTAGGATCCCTGGAACAGCATGGCCCGCACCAATAGCGGCAGCAATTCATGACGTGGCTGGCCCAGCGCAAGCGCGCGGCGCAGCTCCTTCTCGGCCGACATGGCATCGCCGAGCGCCAGGTGCAGTTCGCCCAGCATGCGCCGCGCCGCGGCATGGCCAGGCTCTTGCTGCAGCAGGTTTTTCAGATGGATGACGGCAGCCCGATCCTCGCCCTTGCCGTGCGCCGTTCGCGCATCGGCGAGTACGTCTGCGACAGGCTTGATCCGCTGGCAAGCAAGCAGGGCGGCAAGCGCCATTCCGGCTGCGATAGTAATCGGACGAGACATGAAAAACTCCCAGGCTGGTGAAGTTACCAGCGTAGGGAGCTCTTAAATCTGCTTGTTGATCGCGCTCAAGAGTTCGCGCGATCCACGGGGGACTTTATTTGGTATGGTGCTGGTTGTTGAGCTGGACGAACAAAGGCCAGCTTTGCGTCCCGTCGGCTTTCGCAACGGTTGCGCTTGATCGATAGCGGGTAGACAGGTAGTCGACCGAAACAGCATCGCCGGCCAGCGCAGCCTTTTCCAGCAGGCGCATGGCTTCCTGGTGCTTTGCCGCATCCTGGCTGTACAGCAGTCCGAGTTCACGGGCCGCAACAGGCGAACCTTGCTCAGCCCATTCGCGCATGCGGCGTTCAGCTGCCGCACCGCCATGTTCGGCCAATTTCTTGGCGACAGCTTCGACCACGGGGGCCGGCGGCTGGACTTCTTCCTTGACTTGGCAGGCAATTAACATGCCGACCATGACAAGCGTAGAGGTGACCATGATTCCCGCCTTGTTGAAAATTTCCATATTTCCTATTATTCCCCGAACGGATGGCATTATATCAATTAATTGCCCGATGTCAATATTCGGGCAACTTTCAGGATTTTATGAAATGCGAGCTGACGCAGGCGCACGGCACGCAAAACTGCCAAACTTGTAAGTGTTTCCCATCATAACATGCGGTTATTGCGCCGCACAAAATCGCACCGGGTAACAGATGTAAGCAATCGTTAGCGGACGGCAGCGCGCCCGCTATGCTGGTCCAGCCATGCGCCGGCATGGTCATGCACCAGTTTGAGCTCACCCTCGAGTGCGGTGAACAGGATCGGGATTTCAACAATACGGCCCTCTTGCAGGGCTAATTCAAGTGCCAGCGAGGCCGCCACGAAGCGTTTGGCCCCCAGGTTGCCGATCGAACCGCGTAAATTGTGCAAGATGCGGCGGGCTTCCATGAGCTTGCCGTCCCGGATCGCTTCGCCCGCCAGGTTCAGTGGTTCGATACCCGGGCCAATGCCGTCGCGAACGATCTTGACCACTGTGTTCAGGGCTTTCTCGTCCTGCCCCATGTATTCAAGAAGCTTGTCGACGCAAAAGACTGCCTCGTCCGGCGCGCTTGCATAACTCATAAACACGGTCCCCTTTTTATACGCGGAACGTCCAATGGCGTCCCATCGCACCTTCGACCGCCTGCAAGCCGAAGCGCTCGGCGGCCCTGGTATGTTTCTGGATCAGGTAATACATATCGCTCAAAGCCGAGCGCTGCTCGGCGAAATACGTATGGCCGATAAAGCCGGTGTCCACCTTGCTGGCGTCAATGGTCTCAACGCCTTGCGCCGTCACCAGGCCCACTCCGCTGTCGCCAGCACGGGCATAGCCATGCACGGCTTTGGAAGCACGCAAGGCGCTATCCTCGGACGAAGCATACAGGGTCAACGGGTTCGGTACAGCAGACAGCGACGGCAACAACTGATGACGGAATACTTCTGCATCGATATCCGGCGCAGCCAGGATGACCTCCCGGATCCGGCCCGCCAGGTCCGGGCGTGCCGCAATCACGCTGGCTGTCGCGTGGGCCAAAGCCCGGTTGCCCATGCTGTGGGCCAGCAAGTACACATGTTCGGCGTCCGGCTGCTGCAAGACGTCAGCCAGGAATGCCGCCAGGTCCGCCTGGGTCCATTCCACATTGGCTTCATCCAATATATATCCTGAGAGCTTTCCTTGCGAGGGCCAGCTGTAAAAAATCGGCGTGCCCTGGAAGCCCAGATCGTACACCAGCTGGCCGGTGCGGCGCGCCGCGTCTTCGAACGTGGTACGGTAGCCGTGAATGAACACCAGGGCGCTGCGGGTGCCGTTGGCGGCGATCGACTGTCCCAGTTCGGCCAGGCAACTGTCGCGCTCAGCCAAGTCGGCTGAAAGCAACACCACATGTTGTTCCGGATCCTGGCGGAACTCCAGCCGGAGCAGGGAAGGTGATTCCATTTCCCCCATCCTGTGGTCGCGTGGAATGCTGACTTCACAGCTGCCGTAACGCAATTGGCCGCGCACGCTGCCGAACTGGCGGGCGGGGTGGCGGTCGCCGCTCAGTTCGCGATCGGTCGCGAAGAAAACTTTCATGACAGCATGGTCCGGCGCCCCATCCAGTTTGGCCGTTGCCGGCGTGCGCGCGCTGCGGCGCCGTTCGACCTCATCGATGAGATTGCGCGCGGCGGCGCGCAGGTAACGGTCGCCCGCCAACCCGGCAGAGGCCAAGGCATCGCTCAGCGCAAACTGGCGCGAACGCGAACCGGGATCTTCTTCTACATCGGCAATGGCGTCGGCGACCGAAGGAGATTGGGCCGCGAGGCGGGATTTCAGCATCTGGTAGGCAGCACTGACGCCGCCCTCGCCGGCACCTGCCGTCACTGCTGTCGTAATGACGTCCATGCTCTTCTCCTGGCTGATTAGTGCATATCTGACCACACCCACAAGGCCAAGTCCAGCGCCGCGTGCATCTAGTGCTCAGGTGCCAGTTCAAGCCGGTTGATGCGTGCGGCCTTGTTGAAATCGATCGCGATGCGCAAGGCTTGCGGCTGGCATGTGGCACGGTACACGTAAAGCCGGTCTTCCCCATTTACGTTTCGCGAAAGCAGCTCAAGCATCAAGGGGCGGGGACAGCCTTTCATCAGCGCGGGCAGGCCCGGTACGGCAAGGTAGCTGCTGCCGCGTTCGGTGAAGCGGTCCGGCGCCGTTTTGCCGTCCGCAATGCCTTCGAGCACAGCCACGACCTGCGCCGTGACATCGGGCTCCGCATCGGGAATTGCCGCCGCCGCACCGATGCAGCAAAGGCCCGAAAAAAATAACAGAATGTTCAATTTCACTGAAGACTCCTTCTAACGTTGCGTGCCCGGTCTTGACGCAATTGTTTTGCGTTTTTAATCAAAAATCCCATCAAGCCGGCGAACTTTTCGTAGTTATACTCGCCGATCACGCTGTTGATTGCCGGGCCCGGCGGGGCTTGTTGTTCCATCGAAAAAGACATCTATAACCGCTTCAGGAGACATTGACAACATGCGCAACACAACTCGTACCACGATTGCTACCACGGTCATGCTGGCATGCGCCAGCCTGGCACAAGCCGGCGAAAAAACCGTCGACAACCTGACCGTCTTCACCAACACCAAGGCAGCTTCCGCAGAAGGCGTGCTGAAGGTTAACGCGGCGCGTTTCGGCCTGCCGGCGAACCTGAAAAACCTGGAACTGGTCGAGGTCAAGGAATCGCTGACGGCCAAGCACTATTACTACCAGCAGATGCTGCGCGGCCTGCCGGTGGACCGCGCCCTGATCGTCGTTTCGATCGGCAAGAACGGCGACCTGCAAAAGATCTTCAACGAAACCCGCCATATCTCGGCCAAGGCTGAAGCGGACGCGGTAAACCAACTGTACAACAAATCCCAGATCAGCAACGACGAAGCGCTGGACAAGGGCTGGAAGAACATGAAGGTGCAGCACAACCTGGTGAATGTGCCTTCGGCAACCCTGGTGTGGATGCCGACCAAGGATGGCGTGCAACTGGCGCGCAAGGTCGCCATCGAAGCTGAAATGCCGACCGGCGGTTTCGTCCAGTACCTGAACGCGCACGACGGCAGCGTGATCGATTCCTACTCCACTTCGCTGCCACGCACCAATAAGGGCGGCGAACGCAGCCTGGCTGCACGCGCCGCGGCGCCGGGCCAGATGCTGGACCGCCATGCCGCCACTGACGCAGCCAAGGCCAGCTCCAGCGTGAGCGCGCTGAAAGCCTCCACCGCAACGGTGCTGGCGGCTTCCGGCATCAACGGCAGCGGCTATGCTTTCGATCCTGATCCGCGGACCACGCTGAACAACGATGGGTTGACCGATACTTCGGCGGCCTCGGCATTCGACGCGGCCTATTCGACCAAGACCCTGCGCGACTTGACCGTGACCGCCGGCGTCTACAAGCTGACCGGCCCTTACGTCAACATCAAGAACATCGAAGCGCCAGCGACTGCGCCGAGCACCACCACCAACGGCGTGTGGACTGCCAAACGCGGCAACAACGCCTTCGATGACACCAACGTCTATTTCCACCTCGACCAGAGCCAACGCTACATGCAATCGCTGGGCTTCAGCGGCAGCAAAGGCATCCTCGAGCGTTCGATGGACATCGACACAGACGGCGTCAACGGCGACGACAACTCGCACTTCAGCGGCAGCGGCGCCACCGGCTACCTGGCCTTTGGCCACGGTTGCGTGAACGACAGCGAAGACGCGGACGTCATCCTGCACGAATACGGCCACGGCATCCAGGCCAGCATCAATTCCAGCTGGTCCGGCGGCGATACCGGCGCCATGGGCGAAGGCTTCGGCGACTACTGGGCCGCTTCGTATTCGTACAGCACCCCGAATGGCCAGGTCTACCACCCGGAATGGGCCTTCAGCTGGGATGGCCACGGCTCGTGCTGGGCTGGCCGCATGATGAACCGCACCGATGCCAAGTACAACAGCAGCAAAACGTACAGTGCGCACAGCTCGGTCACCGAGAATGGCGTGACGTTCCAGTCCGATGAACTGTGGTCCGCTCCACTGTACGCTTCCATGGTATCCCTGATCGCTGCCGGCAAGCCACGCGCCAACATCGACAAGATCATCCTGGAAGCGCACTTCGGCCTCGGTTCCAACATCAAGATGCCAGCCATGGCAACGGCGATCGTGAACGCGGCCAAGACCCTGTTCCCGTCCGACTTGAGCTACGCCAACACCTTCCAGGCCAAGTTCGAAGCGCAGAACATCCTGAGCGGCGGCGCCTGCACCCCGGTCAATATGTCTGAAACGGAAAGCAATAACACCATTGCGACCGCCAATGCCATCACCCAGTCCTGCACCACTGCCAGCGCCAATATGAGCGCCAGCAGCGATGTCGATTACTTTGCCATCACGGTTCCGGCTGGCAAGACGCTGACCGCCACCATGACGCCGAACGCGACCTCGGATTACGACCTGAAGCTGTACAACAGTGCAGGCACCGAGCTGGCCTCCAGCGTGAAAGGCACCGGCCAGGCCGATGTTGTAACGCGCGCCAACACGGGCTCGACTGCTGTAACCTTGTATGCCAAGGTGTATTACTACTCGGGTGGCACGGGTGCTACCAACGGCAAGTACACCTTGAAAGCCTCCTGGTAATCAAGCGCGCTCCCCCGCGCTATCGACCGCCTGGCCCGCAGGGGCCGGCGGTTTTTTTTGGTTAAAATTCGCTTACAATTGGTTTCGCTGAGTTCGCTTAGAGACCAACCATGCAAATCGACCTGGGCAAGTTCATCCTGGAAGAAGCTCCCGGTGGAATCATCGCCACGGATGCCAACGATGTCGTGACCTTCTGGACCAGGGGCGCGACCGAAATCTACGGCTTCAGCGCAGAAGAAGCGCGCGGCCAGCGCCTGGCGGAACTGATCGGCATGCCGGGCCATCCGGTGCGTCAGGAATTCGGCGCCGATTTCGAATACCTGCGCCGCCGCAAGGACGGCCAGGCGGTGTATGTCGGCGCAGCCTGCAAGGCGGTGTACAGCGCGCCGGGCGAGATCGAATACATCATCCACAACCAGAACGACATCACCGATGCCAAGGCGCTGCGCGATGCGCGCCAGGTCGAGTCGCGCTACCGCGGTCTGCTCGAGTCGATGCCCGATGCGATTGTGATGGCCAATTCCACCGGCCGTATCGTGCTGGTGAATAGCCAGGCCGAGCGCCTGTTCGGCTTTGAACCGCGCGAGCTGCTGGGAAAACCGGTCGAGGTCTTGTTGCCTGGCCGCTTTCGCGGTGGCCACGTGTCGCATCGCGCCCAGTATTTCGTGCAGCCGCGCACCCGCACCATGGGCGCGGGGCTGGAGCTGTACGGCTTGCGCAAGGATGGGCACGAGTTTCCTGTCGAGATCAGCCTCAGCATGATCCAGATGGAGGAGGGCGCCATTGTCATGAGCGCGATCCGCGACATCGGCGAGCGCAAGAAGGCCGAGCAGAAGTTCCGCGGCTTGCTCGAATCGGCGCCGGACCCGATGGTAATCGTCAATGCGCGGGGCGAAATCGTGCTGGTCAATTCGCAGACCGAGCAACTGTTCGGCTACAGGCGCCAGGAGTTGCTGGGCAAGCCGATCGAAATCCTGATACCGGCCCGCTTTGCCGGGCGCCATCCGGCGGCGCGCAGCAGCTTTTTCGACAAGGCCCAGCCGCGTGCCATGGGCGCCGGCACCGATCTGTATGCGATGCGCCGCGATGGTTCCGAATTCCCGGTGGAGATCAGCCTCAGCCCCCTGCAGACCGAGGACGAGCTGCTGGTGTCCAGCGCCATCCGCGATATCAGCGGGCGCCGCCAGATCGAGCGCAAGCTGCTCGAGCAGAAGCTGGAACTGGAGCAGGCCAGCAAGGCCAAGGACCGCTTCCTCGCCAGCATGTCCCATGAATTACGCACGCCGTTGAATGCCATCCTCGGTTTTGGCCAGTTGCTGCAAAATGAGAAGCTGCCGCTGTCGCAACCGCAGCGCTACGCCTTCGCCGGCAATATCGTGCAGGCCGGCCAGCATCTGTTGCACTTGATCAACGAAACACTGGACCTGGCCAAGATCGAGGTCGGTGCCGTCACGCTCTCACTTGAGCCGGTGGCGCTGGACGACCTGCTGCGTGAAGCCAGCAAGATGATCGAGGCAATGGCCGACGCGCGGCAAGTCACTGTCTACCTGTCCGAGCCAGGCGGTTTGTGCGTAAAGGCTGACCGCATCCGGCTGCGCCAGATCGTCCTTAACCTGCTGACCAATGCCGTCAAGTACAACAGCAAAGGCGGCCACGTCTGGGTCACCTGCGGCCAGGGCGATGTCGGGCGGGTATGGCTGGCAGTACGCGATGACGGGCCGGGGCTCAGCGGCGAGCAGTTGGCTGGCCTGTTCCAGCCATTTAACCGCTTGGGCCAGGAGGGCGGTTCGGAGGAGGGCAGTGGCATCGGCCTGGTGCTGAGCAGGCGCTTGGCCGAGCTGATGAACGCGACCATCAGCGTCACCAGTTCGGTTGGCCAAGGCAGCACATTCGCTGTCGAGATGGAGGCCACCGAACCACAACAGTCAGCGCGTCCAGGCAGCGAAGAAGGCGCAGCTACGCCCGCGGCAGTGCGGGGCCATCACAGCAAGCCAATATTGCTTTACGTGGAAGACAATCCAGCCAACCTAAGGCTCGTGCAAGAGATCGTAAAGCTGCATCTTGACCTTGAATTGCTGTCTGCGACCGATGGCATTACCGGAGTCGCCATGGCGCGCGAATATCTGCCAACTGTGATATTGATGGACATGAACCTGCCTGGCATCAGCGGGCGCGAGGCCCAGAGGCGCTTGCGGCAGGATGCGGCAACGCGCGAGATTCCGGTCGTTGCGCTGTCTGCCAATGCCATGCCTCTGGATGTGCAGGCGGCGCTGGAAGCCGGCTTCTTCCGTTACCTGACGAAGCCGCTAAACATCAACGACTTCCTGGAAGTCGTGGGGGAGGCATTGGAACAGTCGCGCTAACAGCAGGTTTCACGTGTAACGAGGTCTGGAGTGAAAATCAATATTGCAGTCATGCTAGCGGTGGGCGCGCTCACTGGGGAACCGAAGATGCTGGAAGTCAAATTCACCGTGCAAGAGGGCGGCGGCCACCCCGTGCTGCAGATCGCGCTTGCCAACCATGCGCCGCGGCCAGTCAAGGTGCTGCATGCGTTAGCGACCGAAGCGGAAATGTTCGGCAAGCTGTTCGAAGTGCGCGACGCGGCAACTGGCCAGCTGCTTGAATACCAAGGCATCATGGTCAAACGCGGGCCGCTCAGCGAAGCAGACTACCTGGCCATGAAGCCTGGCGCACAGCGTAGCAACAGGATCGACCTGGCGCCAGCGTACGGCTTCAAGCCAGGCCGCCACGCCTACACCATCAGCTATGCCGGGCATTACCTCATGGATGGCAAAGAGATACCGCTCACCGTTGGACCGGTACGCTTCGAGCATACCGGCAGGTGAGCGGCAAGGGGCAGCTTATTGCAGGGCAGGGGTGTTCTCGCCGAAATATTCGTGCGAGTCGGCGTTGTCGATGGCCTGGGTCGGATTGCTGATTGCCAGGCTGGCGGCCGCGGACTGGCCGTAGGCATGGTCATCGGTGCCGGCGGTCGCGTTGAAGTGGCTCATCTCATGCACCAGGGTGCCGCCTTTCGAGTCGGTGCCGGTCATCGGCGCGCTCCAGAAGGCCTTGCAGACATAGATCTTGTATGGCTGGTTCGGATAGACGTAGGCGTAGTACGACTGCTTGCAGCCGCAGTCGACAGTGACCGGTTTGTTGTCGAAGGCATCCTTGATGGAGGTGAAGTGCGACTTCACGGTCGCGTAACGGCTCGACGTGTAGGTGCCGAACCATTTGGTGTAGCGCTGGCCGGTATTGTTGGCGCCCAGGTAGCTGTTGGCATTGTTGGTCATGTTCTTGGCGGCAGACACGGCGCTGGTGACGGTCGACTGCTGGGAAGCGGTGCACTTGCTGAACGACAGGCTGCCAGCGAGTGCCTCCGGCTCGGCCGGCGCCTTGGCGATGCTGCCGCGCGGCAGGCTGCCTTCGATCGAGATGGTGAGCGCGTCCGATTGCAAGGTATCGGACTGGCGCTTGTCCACTGCTTTCCCCATCGGATCCATGTTGCTGAACAGCTTGGACGATTTGGTGAGGTAGCGGATGGAATAGTCGCCCGAAATACTCATGTTATACAGGTGGGACAGTTCCACTTTCACCTTGTGCGACTTGCCCGGCTGGATCACATAGTAATCGGCAGGCGTCGGCGCCGCGCGCTTGACGTGCATGCCCTCGTACGGCACTTTGGCGCCGTCGCGGGTCACTTCAAACAGGGATTCTTCAATTTCCCCGAACGGGGTATGCCACTTCAGGACATACTGCGGCACGGACGAAGTGTTGGTCAGGGTCACCTGGACCACGACGTCATCGCTCGGGCCCAGGGCGCGCTTGTCCATGCTGATGGTGGCAGACAGGCCATCGGCCGCGTAGGCGCCCAGGCTGAAGGATGCTGCGAGTGCGAAAGCGCCAAGGTGTTTCAAGTTCATTCGTCTCTCCGTCCGGTTGTGGTTGGGGTGACCCAATCTTGACGGGGAGGCCGCGGCAATTCAACCGAAATCGCCAACCTGTCGCCATTTCAGCAACGCTTCCGTTACGCCCTGAACAGGACGTGGTGGAATTGTCTGATCTGGGACAGTTGTAACGGATTTCAGGCCTGGCTTTGGCGCCGTATGGCCATCAGGATGCCGCATCCGATCCCCAGTGTTACCAGGGCGGTGCCGCCATAACTGAAAAAGGGCAGGGGCACCCCAACCACCGGTACCACGCCGCTCACCATGCCGATGTTGATGAAGGCGTAGGTGAACAGGATCATCGTGATGGCGCCGCCCAGCAAGCGCGAAAACGGTGTCACGGCTGCCGCCGAGATCTGCAGCCCGCGCCAGATCAGCAAGGTGTACATCAGCAGCAGCGCGATGCCGCCGAACAGGCCGAATTCCTCCGCGAAGACCGAGAAAATGAAATCGGTGGAGCGTTCGGGAATGAAGCCAAGATGGCCCTGGGTGCCGTCCATCCAGCCGCGGCCTGCCATGCCGCCGGAGCCGATGGCGATCTTGGCCTGGGTGATCTGGAAGCCTTTGCCCGCCGGGTCGGCGTCGGGATTCAGGAAGGTCAGTACGCGTTGCCGCTGGAAGTCGTGCAGCAATTGCCATACGACCGGCACCGCCGCCAGCCCGCCAACGGCCAGCGCTGCCAACGCCTTCCAGGACAGGCCGGCCAGCACAATGACATAGAAGCCCGCTGCCAGCACCAGCATGGCGGTACCGAAATCGGGCTGCTTGGCGATCAGGCCGACAGGAATGGCCAACAGCACCGCCGCGGCCACGAACACCTGCCAACCCTTGGCGCCATCGAAGCGGTGAAAGTACCAGGCCAGCATCATCGGCATGGCGATCTTCATCATCTCCGACGGCTGGAAGTCGTGGCCGAGATGAAGCCAGCGCGTGGAGCCCTTCTTGGTGACACCGAACAGGAAGACAGCGACCAGCAAGGCCACGCCAAGGGAATACAGCGTCACCGCGTGGCGCATCAGCAAGGGCGGCGGGATGTTCGCAACGGTCCACATCAGGACCAGCGCCATCAGGACGTTGCGCAACTGGAGTTCAAAGCGGCCGGGGAAGTCGGCCGAGGCGGAGAACAGGGTTGCCAGGCCTGCCGCCAGCAGCAGGCTGAGAATGGCGGCCAACGGCGCGTCGACGGCCAGCACCGGCCGCAGGCGGCGCCACAAGGAATAAGTACCGTTCATTGGAGCGCTTGCAGCCAGATGACACGGCCGGCCAGGACGGCAAAGCCCAAAAGCGCGATCGCGCCCAGCACGGCAAGCCGGCGGCGGAATTGTTTTTGTTCATTTTGCATGGCCGGAATTATAAGGCCAGGACTAACGCTCCCGCACGTAATTTCCGGGGGCATCGCACAGCCACGGGTAGCCCGTGTGCGGGCCCGGCGCCGGCGCGCGCCATTCCCCGCAGCGCGCATCCAGCCATGCGCTCCAGTCCTGCCACCAGGAGCCGGGGCTGGCGGTCTGCACCGCCAGCCAGTCCTTGGCATCGCGCCCCGGAATCAGGGGTCCCGACCAGAACTGCTGCTTTGTGCTGCCGCCAGGTGGATTGATGATGCCGAGGATATGGCCGGACGCCGTCAGCACATACTGCACCGGCGCGCCGACCAGGGCTGCGCTGCGATAAGTGCTGCGCCACGGCGTGATGTGATCGGCCACCGCACCCACCGCATACAGGGGCTGGCGAATGCGGCCCAGGTCAAGCTTCTGGCCGCGAACGTCGAGAGCGCCGGCCTGGGCCAGTTTGTTGGCCTGGTACAGCTCGCGCAGGCAGAAGCTGTGCGTGGCGCGCGGCTGCCGCGTACCGTCCGCGTTCCAGGCCAAGGGCGCCAGTGCGGGGGCGGGCTCGCCGAGCAGGTATTTGCGCACCACGTAACGCCAGATCTGGGTGTTCGGGCGCAGCATGCGGAAGCTCCAGCCGATCTGCTGCGAATCAAGGAAGCCCTGGCGCGCCATCAATTCTTCCAGCAGCGCCACGCTTTCATCGTTAATGAAGCTGGCGATATCGCCAGGCTTGGAAAAATCGGTCAAGGTAGCCAGCAGGGTCCAATGTGCGACGGGAATATCGCGTGCCGCGCGGTGGCGGCGGTTCAACCAGGCCATCAGCGCCGACAGCGCGGTGCCGCCGATGCAATAGCCGACTGCGTGCACCTGCGGTACACCCGCAATGGTGCGCGCCGCCTCGATTGCGGCGAGGATGCCGTCGAACAGGTGGTCTTCAAAGCTGACGTCCTGCATGTCCGCGTGCGGGTTCTTCCAGCTTATGACAAAAACGTCAAAACCCTGATCGACCAGGTGCCGAATCATGCTTTGCCGGGCGGTGAGGTCGAGGATGTAGTACTTGTTGATCCAGGGCGGCACCAGGATCAAGGGCATCGTCCGCACCTCCTGCCGCAGCGGAGTGTACTGGATCAATTCCATCATCCGGTTGCGCATCACGACGTGGCCCGGCGTCGCAGCCAGGTCGCGCCCGAGCTGGAATTGGGCCGGATCGACCATGCGCAAGTCGCCGGCCAGCAAGTCGCGCAGCCATTCTTCGAAGCCGTGTTTCAGGCTCGCACCGCCGCTGTCGAAAGCGCGGCGCAACACTTCTGGATTGGTCAGGGGGAAGTTGCTCGGTGCAATAGCGTTGCACCAGTGGCGCAGCCAGAAGGCCGCGCTGTGGGCCTCGGCTTCCTCTACACCCGGCGTGTCATAGACTTGCCGTTCGAGGGTGCGTGTGAACCCGAGGTATTGCTGCATCAGGCCGTGAAAGAATGGGTTGTCGCGCCAGGCGTCGTCGCTGAAGCGGTCGTCGCCTTCGGCAGCCTCCGCCAACGGCGCAGGCATGCCGGTGGCCCAGGCGACCGTGGCAAGCTCCTGCCACGCCCGGGCCATCTCCATGGGATGTGCAAGCCATGCGGCGGCGACATTGGCAAATGGATTCGGCATGCAGGCCAGTATAGACCTAATGCGCTAGCAGTACAGGAAGCGTCATGCTCCGCAAAACAGTGCGTGAAACGCCGCCCAGCATGATTTCGCGGAAGCGGCTATGCCCGTAGCAGCCCATGACCAGCAAGTCCGCGTCGATATCGGCTGCGAAAGAGAGCAGGGCCGAGCCGATGTCGATCGCCGTGACCTGCGACGACACTTCGACCCTGATGCCGTGGCGCGCCAGGTAAAGCGCCATGTCGGCGCCCGGCTCGCTGCCATGGGTACCAGGCTCGCGCCCCGCATTGAACACGGCCAGGGTGACTTTGCCGGCGCACTCCATCAGTGGAATGGCGGCGGTGATGGCACGCGTGGCCTCCATGCTGCCGTCCCAGGCCACCAGCACACGCTGGAACGGCGCCTCGAAGTGGCCGGCGTAGGGCACTACCAATACCGGCCGCGCGCCGCTCATGGCGACATACTCCGGCGTTTCTTGCTCCAGGGGCGGGACCGGATCGTCCGGATTGACCTGGCTCAGTATCACCAGGTCGCCATAACGCGATTGCAGCACAAGGCCGTCTGCAGCCTGGTCGTCGAGCAGGCGGGATTCGAAGGAGGGCAGGTCCAGCATCCGGCACTGCGATTCGAAGCGCCGCAGGCTGGCCCGGGCATTCTCACGCGCTTCATCGATGCATTGTGCCGCCATGCTGACGCCCATCGCCGTAGCATGATCGGCGTACAGGAAACGCGATATCCCGCTCATTGCCGCCCCGACCAGTCGGCCCTTCGCCATCCTGACGATCTGGGCGGCGAGCCGCACTCGGCGTTCGGTATCTGCGGAACTATTGACGTGCACTACGACAGTCTTGTACCCCATGGCAGCCTCCCAGATGGATAGATGGGAAAAAGTCTAGGCTTGCACACAATCCAACGGCATGATCTGGGTCAATTTCAATCTAATCCAGTAACTTGCATAAGCAAGTGTTGACTTTTAAATGAGAATGGTTATCATTTGCGCTTCATATAAAAGCCAGCCCTTCGCCAGCTAATAATCGACTAATTAGCTGAGGTAACGATGGATAAGAAGAAGTTGGTGGTGCTGCTTGGGTTGGCGTTTCCAATGGCGGCGTTTGCCGAGGAAGCGGCGGTCATGCCGCAAATTCAGGTCACGGCCCAGAAGCTGGATTCATACACGACGGATCGCAGCCGGACGGCCACGCCGCTGAATATTTCCCTGCGCGACACCCCACAATCCATCTCCGTGGTGACCCAGCAGCGCATTGAAGACCAGGCGCTGGAGACTGTGACCGACGTCGTCAACAACGTGACCGGCGTCTCCGTCAATCAGTACGAAACCCACCGCGCCGGCTTCACCGCACGCGGCTTCGACATCGACAACCTGCAGATCGATGGCGTGCCAACCACCTGGGACCAACCCTGGAGTTCCGGCGAAGTAATCGGCAGCCTGGCAATCTACGACCGCGTCGAAGTGGTGCGCGGCGCCACCGGACTGATGACGGGTGCCGGCAATCCTTCCGCCGCGATCAATCTGGTACGCAAGCGCGCGACGAGCAAAGAACTGACCGGCAGCGCCGAAATCGGAATCGGCCACTGGAACGAGCGGCGTGGCATGCTGGACGTTTCGGCTGGCGTCAATGCTAGCGGTACCGTGCGTGCCCGCGTGGTGGGCGAGTACCAGCGATCAGATAGCTGGGTCGATCTCTTGAAGAGCAAGAGCAATACTTTCTACGGTACCGTGGAAGCCGACCTGGCGCCGCGCACCGTGCTGTCCGCCGGTTACAGCCGCCAGAAGAACCAGCCGAAAGGCCCGATGTGGGGCGGGCTGCCATATTGGTACACCGATGGCAGCAAGACCAATTGGGATGTCTCGAAGACTTCCGCCGCCGATTGGACGCGCTGGGAAACGGAATACGAAAGCGTGTTCGCCAACCTGGATCACAGTTTCGACAATGGCTGGAAGCTGCGCGCCAGCTTCAGCCACGGCGACCGCAAGGCCGATTCAGCACTGCTGTACCTGTCCGGGGTGCCGGACCGCGTGACGGGCCTGGGCGTGGGCGCCTTCGCCGGCTCGTACATCACCCACACCAGGCAGGACGACTTCAGCCTGCATGCCAGCGGCCCGTTCCAGTTCGCCGGCCGCAAGCACGAGGCAGCCTTCGGCTATATGCACTCGAAGCAGAAATTCAATGCCGACAGCCGCGCCGCCGATTACGCAGGTGGCTATCCGCCAGTGGGCAATTTCAATACATGGAATGGCGCCGCTTATCCTGAGCCGACGTGGGGTGCGCCGACCTTCTACGAAAGCAGCGTGACCAAACAGGAGGCGGTTTACGGCGTGGCACGCTTCTCGGTCACCGATCCGCTGAAAGCGATCATCGGCGCACGCGTCACCAACTACGACAAGAGCGGCGTCGGCGCCTGGACCCCGGCTTACCAGCTGAAGCACGATCACGAGCTGACCCCCTATGCGGGCTTGGTGTACGACATCAATGAGAACCTCTCCGCCTACGCCAGCTACACCGATATCTTCCAGCCGCAGAACCGCAAGGACCTGGCCGGAAATATCCTGGATCCGGTCGTTGGAAAGAGCTACGAAACGGGCATCAAAGGAGAATTCCTGGATGGCCGCCTGAATGCATCGTTTGCCGTATTCAAGATCAAGCAGGACAAGCTGGCGCAGGAAGCGGGCATGACTGACCGTGACGGCAACGGCCCGCTTGCAAAGGAAGCCTATTACCGCGCCGCCAACGGAGCCAAGAGCGATGGTTTCGAGTTCGAGCTGTCGGGCGAACTGGCAAGTGGCTGGAATGCCACCGCCGGCTATTCCCAGTTCAAGGCCAAGGATGCCGCTGGCGCCGACATCAACAGCGTCTATCCGCGCAAGCTGCTCCGCGTATTCACTACCTACCGCCTGGATGCGCTCACAGTTGGCGGCGGCGTGAATTGGGAAAGCCGTACCTATACCGTGGACCCGGCTGCACCTTCAGGCACCAACGGCCTGATAGAACAGGATTCCTTCGCACTGGCCAGCCTGATGGCGCGTTACGACATCACGAAGCAGCTTTCGGCGCAGGTCAACGTGAACAACCTGTTCGACAAGAAACACTTCGGCATGTTCGCAGCTTACGGCGCCATTACCTACGCGGCACCGCGCAGCGTATCGGCAAGCCTGAAGTACCGTTTCTAAGGCGAGGCAGCCATGCGTGCAACGTGGACGCTGGTTCACCGTTACCTGGGGCTGCTGACGGCGGGTTTCCTGTTCGTCAGCGGCCTGACGGGCGCTGTGATCTCATGGGATCATGAGCTGGACGACTTGCTCAATCCGCACCTGATGGAGGCGCATACGCCCGGCAAGCCGCAGCCGTCGCTGGAACTGGCGCGCCAGATCGAGCAGCGGCATCCCGAAGCGAAGGTGTCGTTCATTCCCTTGCATGCAGGGCCGGGCGATTCGCTGGGTTTCGGCGTCGATGGCAGCGGCTTCAACCAGGTCTTTGTCGATCCGGTCAGCGGCGCTGAACTTGGCAAGCGGGAATGGGGCGCTGTCTGGCCGATCAGCAAGGAGACCCTGGTTTCCTTCCTGTACCGGCTGCATTACTCACTGCATATTCCGGAGATGTGGGGCATCGACCGCTGGGGCATCTGGCTGATGGGCGTGATCGCGATGGTATGGGTGGTGGACAGCTTTGTCGGCTTCTACCTCACGCTACCCGTTCGCGCCCGCACTCCCGCCGCCCGCGGATGGTGGCAGCGCTGGAAGCCGGCGTGGAAAGTGCGCTGGGGCGGCGGTGCCGCCAAGCTTAATTTCGACCTGCACCGCGCGTTCAGCCTGTGGACCTGGGGCCTGCTGTTCATCCTGGCCTTCACCGCCTTCTCACTGAACCTCTATCGTGAAGTTTTCTACCCGGTGATGAAGACCGTCTCGGAAGTGACGCCTACGCCATTCGATACGCGGGTGCCGCAAGACCTGCACAATCCTATCCTGGCGCGCATAAGCTATGAGAAAGTCCTGCAGCAGGCGGCGCAGGAGGCACAACGCCGCGCGTGGAAGGAACCGGCAGGAAGCGTGTTCTATTCGCAAGCCTACGGCATCTATGGCGTGAGCTTCTTCAAGCCGGGTGATGACCATGGCGCTGGTGGCGTCGGACCGGCGGTGCTGTATTACGACGGCATCGACGGCCGCCTGCTTGGCGATCGCCAGCCCTGGAAGGGCACTGCTGCCGACATCTTCGTCCAGGCGCAGTTTCCGTTGCATTCCGGCCGCATCCTGGGGCTGCCGGGACGCATCCTGATTTCCGCGATGGGGATCGTGGTTGCGATGCTGAGCGTAACCGGCGTCGTGATCTGGTGGCGCAAACGCTCTTCGAGGGAAAGGGCGGCGGCAGCGCAAAGGATTGCGATGCAGGCTGCGCTTTGATGCGCCGGCCCTTTGATGCCATCAATGCCGCCGGCTTCGGCGGCGCAACGTCGCCAGAGCCAGCAGGCCAAGCCCGAACACGGCAATGCTTGCCGGCTCCGGAACGACCTGTATCGCACCGCCGGTCGCCGCGGACAGGTAGTTGAGATAGCTGTGCAGGGCGATGCCGCCGAAGTAAGTCCCGAATGCGCCGTCGAGCAGGCCATCAGGCGTGCCGCCAAAGGTGTTGGTGGCGATCAGCATCAACTCCCCGTACTGCTCGATGAAGGAAGGTCCGCCCGAATCGCCGCCGCCTATGCCGGATTCCCGGTTGTTCGGCAATTGCGCGGAGCAGGCGAGACCCCATTCGCAGAACGTATCGTGGCCGTTTCCGTCGAAATCGGCGTACCACACTTCGTTCGGGCCGTTGAAGCCATTCTCGTCGTCACCATCGAACAGGTCGACAATATTCTCGCCAGTGCGCTTGATGCGGAAATCGGGGCTGATGGTATAGCCATTGATGCCATCGCCTGAGGTCCCGTAACCTGCCATGATGAGGCGCGTGTTTGCCTGCAATTGCTGGCCCGCCACCTTGTAAATCTTGGCGGACGGCGGCGCGTCCTGGCCCAGCGTGATGACTGCCAGGTCATCGTTGACGCAGAAACCCGCCACGCCGGCCGGGCATTTGCCGAAGCCCGCGTAGTTCGGGTTCATCTGCACCTTGGTCGCGTTGACGACAGCACGACCGGGATCGCCTGGCGTCGACGAAGCGTTGAAGACCACCCGCACATCGTTGCCCGGCTTGTTGAGGTCGATCAGGCTGCCCTTGCCATTGGTGTCAACGCAATGGCCGGCCGAGACAACCTGTCGCTTGCCGACCAGCGCCCCGGAACAGATATAGCTCAGGCCGTCATAGCGGATATTGATACTGACCACGCCGGAGAAGCGCGAAGCGGCGTCGTTGGGATCAACGTGGGCTGCAGGTGTGTCAGGCAAGGCGCCCGAAGTGATCAAGGGCTTGACGCCAGTACTTGGTGCTGCTTGTGCAGTGCTACCGAAGGCAGCGATGGTCAGCGCAATGCTGAACAGGCTTTTGGCAAAGTGTTGTCGCACGTGATTTCCTCCCGAGAATATTGCTCAGTGAATAAATACGTCGGGGATTGTTTAGCAATAAACGGGCCCGGCAGGTAAGCTTCTGTACTATCAGTTACTTACCATACCGGTATAAGACCGCGCTTGAGGAAATGTAAAACTTTCCGACATTGCATTGCAAATTGATATAGATGCGCTCAGGCTTTCTGTCGTGCCGCGAGGCGGCGCCGGGCAGCGACCAGGCTGTCGGTCAGGGAGCCGATGCTGAAGGGTTTAACGATAAATCCCATTGCGCCGCGCGAAACCGCTGCCTGGACCACGTTCTGGTCGTTCCGGCCCGACACGATGATGATGAAGCTATCGGGTAAGTGAGCCTTCAGTTGCGAAAGAAGCTCAAGACCGTCGCCGTCCGGCAGTCCGAGGTCCAGCAACACAATGTCGGGCTCCAGTTCCGTGCACCGCGCCAGCGCCGCCTGGGCCGTGCCGGCTTCGCCGAGCACCGCCAACTCAGCTTCGTTTGCGCCTAACCTCATCATCGACCGCATCATGGCGTTGTCGTCGATGATGAAAACGGACTTCGGGTACTGCTTATGGAACGGAGCGATGGTAGCGGAATGCATGGCGCGCCCTCTGTGCTTGCTGATGGCATGGGCAGGTTAACACCATGGAGCGCCGGGCGGCGCGCGTCTTTACACATGGCGAAACAGCTCTCACACGGCAACTTCGAAAACTGCCTCCCGGCGTTGGGATCGGCTCTCATCTTTCAGATCGATAGCGGGATGTGCTGCGAAAAAATAGGTGCCGAACTCATCGGAATATAGGTGCCAGCACCAATCCGCCCGATGCGGAAGTTTTCTAAAGTTGCCTACGCATTCAGACAATTTTGGCTTTTCAGCCGGGAGGAAATATGACTACCACTGGTTTCTTTACTTCATTCGGCATTGCGACCGTCCTCAGTGCAGCTGCGGCCCAGGCAGAGAGCATCGACGGCGCACGTCCGCCGCGCGCGGCGCCATCGGCTTCGGTGGCTGGTGCCATGGCCGAGTTCCGCAAGTTCGACGCCGACGTCTCGTTTACCTTTGCAGGCGCGCATATCGATAGTTTCTCGACCAAGCCGAAGGCCGTGATTCCGGACTACGCCTTGCCGATTCTCGCCAAACTCGCGTTGCCGACTACAGCGAAGCCAGTACGCAGCATGCTGCTTCCGGTTAAGGGCCCGATTGCCAGCCGCGATCTGGAAACGAACGGCCGCACCTTGCCATTCGTGGTCGAAGGCGGCAGTGCGCTCGGTCAATCGCTGGGAACAGTCGATGGCGCAGACAGACCGAAAGATGGCACGGTGGTGCCGCGCGAGGTAAGGGTGGGGCCCGCGCCGGATCCGGACCGCATGGTGGAGTGGGAAAGGCCGAAAGCGGAAATGCTCGCACTGGAAAAGCGCGCAGCCATGCCGATACTGACGGCATTCCTGGCGCGCAATGCCAAACTGTTCGATATCGATTCGGGCAAGATCGCGCAGACCCTGCGCGTGAAGGATTTTCAAAGCTCGCCACTGTTCCACAAACTCACCCTGGAACAGTACGTTGGCGATGAAAAAGTGCTGTATGGCCGCACGCTGGTGCATTTCGACCTTAACTGGAACGTGATCGGTATCAGCCGGATGCTGCTGACGCCGGCCAAGCTGCAGCTCAAGTCGACCAGCGCCGGTAGCGGGAGCGGCATCAGCGCAGAATTGGCGGCCCGTACCGCACTGCTGGAGCCGGCGCAAGCGGAGTGCAAGCAAATGCAAGTGCGAACGGTACGCAACGAACGCGCGATCGACATTGCCCGGGGCCTGCGGGTGTACGATATCGAGAACGCCTCCAGCGATGGCGAGTGCCACTGGCGCACCATAGTCGATGCGGCGACCGGCCGCATCCTCAATGTGAGCGACCTGGTTGACCGTGCTTACACGGACGCGCAGGTAAATCGTTGGCGCTACCCGTCGGGCAACCTGTTCAATCCGTCGCAAATCGTTTCGACTGGCCAGTACACGCGCAATGACCGCCGCCTGGAGCACGATTTCTTCTACATGATGAACGACCACCGTTGCGAAGGCGCGGCGGAAACCACCTGCGGCGAGACCACGTTTGCGAGCACCTGGTGTTCGGCGGCCTATGGCACGAATAGCGGCAGCTCATTCATCCGGGCCACCCGCAGGACCGATCGTGACTTCGCGCCGTACTTTCCCGGCGGTGCCAGCGAGACTTTTGGTGAAACCCATGCCTATTACTGGGCGCGCCAGTTCTCGCAATGGCTGAAACCGTCGCTCGATGCGATGGGTGTGCTGCCTGACTCGGCCAGCGATTTTCCTCGGGTACTGCTGGTCTCGGATGCCTGCCGTTCCGGATCGGTCCATAATTCCTCTTTCGCTGTCACGACCGACGACAACAAGGGCGAGGGCGGGAATGTGATCCGTCTCGCGCACCGGAATCCGAGCGGCTCGTCGAATCACAATGCGTCCTGCGAGGGAGGCGGTTGCTTTGACAATCCAAGCAACCTCCATCACGAACTCAATCACTTCTTCCTGAACCGTTATTACGGCTTCGGTTCGGACCTCGATTGCGGCGGCAGCAACCAGATGAAGTTCATCCATGAAGGTGCGCTTGGCACGGCGGTGCCGCAAGCGTTCTGGCAGAGCTATTACGGCGTCGGCTACAAACCTTCGAGCACCAACAAGCTTTACTTCTCGCACTCTGAAACCGGCCAGGTGCATGATAGCGACGCAAACCGGATGACGGTAGGTGGCTACCTGTGCGTCAACCAGACCAAGGACCAGGGACCGTATCACGCGGGCAGGGTGGTCGGCCAGGCGCTGTGGGAGTTCTATCACGGCATCAAGGTCACCGGGGCCACCCAGAATGGGACATGGCGTCCGTCCACCGATACCGACTTCAACTGGATCGTGTATTGGGCTGCCGACCTGATGGCCGCGTCGACCTACAAGGACCGCTACGAATATGCCAACCGCTTCATGGAAATCCTCGACAAGCACACCAACTGGTCCAGTGTCGGGAAGCAGGACTACTGCGAGATCTTCCAGCATCACGGATTGCGGGACTTCATTAACGCGGATTACTGTAATTGACGACTCCGGGGCGGGCGGCGCTGACGCTTGGGCACCGCCCGTACCGCCCGGCGTAGTTCCTACCTGATCGCCATCCACGTCGAAATCTGGGGGGCATCTGGCTCCAAATCTGGGTGCCAGCACCAATTCGGACTTGGCTCCCGCCACCTAAAGTGCAGGACATGCAGCCGCGGCACATCGCGCAGCCAGCATGCTCTCAACAATTCCATATATCCGATGTCCAAACAAGGAGCTTAGCAATGGATGCCCAAAACAACGCTTCCACCATGCAATCGAATCAGATGTTTCCTGCCTTGCCCGATGAACTTGAGATGCCATCGCCTCAAGCCGCGGCCGACATTCAGCCGCATATTCCAGGTCCGGGCGAACGGGTGAATCCGGAGTTCCTGAAGATCAAAAGCGTGCGCCCAGGTTGCTACTTGCTGAACTACACCCCCAGCGGTATTGGCCTGGTGACTTACGATGGCACGATGCGGGTTGAGAAGCATGCTGGCGGCCGCACTGCGAGCGGCGACCTGTATCAACGCCCGGTCTTGTTCCTGCCCTTGAAAACTGCACTGCCTGCCGACCTGGCGCGGCCATTGCTGCTGTCGGGCCCTAACCCTGCCAACGGCATCCCCATCCTTTCGCGCAGCCGTTACCGCTATTACCTGCGCGTCACGAAGATCCTGGAGAACTTCACCTTCGGTAACAGCTTCACGCTGGGATTCGAGATGTGGCGTTTCACCAAGAACCCTGGCGCATGGAATACCGGCGGTACCTGGAGCAAGGAAGAATTGACGGCGCTGATGACGTGGCAGGCGGCTCCAGCCGGCTTCCCGGCACCGAGCCACTACCTGGCGGGCGACGTCAAGAACGCTGCCAATGTCGTTGTCGGCCGCTTGACGATGGGCTGGGTTTCCGATTTCCTGCGGAAAGCCACTATCGAGGTGGATCGCGTCAGCCAGTCCGAAGCCGTGATCAACAACGGTGCAGGCATTGACTGGGCTGCTGTCGGCAAGAGCGTCGACTGGGATATCAACGCCATGCAAAGCAATAACAATGTGGTCGAACCGAGCGGCATCTCCTGGTCCAACGGCGAGGCACATGCCGCGATGCTGGCCAAGCGCGACGCGTCCAACCTGGATGTCGAATGGCGCTACCACGTGCTGGCCATGCGCCGTCTCGACGAGACCGAACGCGGCATCATGTATGACAACGGCGGCACCGACTCCAACAACGTGCCGCGCGAAGGTTGCGCCATTTCCTCGCACTGGACCATGCCGAACACCGCCGAATGGGGTACCGTGGCGGGCCAGCGTTTCGGTACCGCAGCCGCGCCATACTTCCGCACCGCCGTGCATGAAATCGGCCACGCCATGGGCCTGTATCACAACACGGCCGACAACGGCTACCTGTGCACCACCGACGTGATCGCATCGCGCTCGCTCAATCCCGGCAGCCTGCAATTCCCGGCCAATATCCAATGGTCGTACAACCCGGACGACGCAAAGCGCCTGCGCCACATGCCGGACATCTATGTGCGTCCCGGCGGCCTGCCGTTCGGCACCAGCTACGGTTCGACGCCAATCAGTCCTACCGATATGGAACTGGAAATCGACGGCCTGAGCATGTTCGTGATGCCGGTCGCCAGCGCAGTCCCGATCGGTGCCCCGGTGCGCGTCAACATCACGCTGCAGAACCAGACCAGCGCCCCGATCGCCGCGCCCAATACCTTGAGCATGAAGAGCGGCATCGTGCGCGGCAAGGTGATCGACCCTTGCGGCACCATCCGCACCTTCGCGCCCATTGTGATCTGCCTGGAGGATGACCAGGTTCAACCGCTGGATGCGCAGGACACCGTCGCGCACTCGCTGACCCTGTTGCGCGGAGGCCAGGGTGCCTTGTTCCCAATGCCGGGCGCTTATCGGATCATTGTGGAAGCGCGCTGGGACAACGGCGGCATTGAATGCACCTGCACCGGGGAGAACACGGTCATGGTGACTTCCGCGGTCGACCAGGCCCACGCGGAGGCCGCACTGAAAGTGCTGTCGACGCCGGATGCGCTGCTGTCCCTGGCAATCGGCGGCGACCACCTGCATGAAGGCATGGCTGCCATCGACGCCGCCATCGCCAATCCGGTGCTGCGCCCACACTTCGCCTACGTCGAAGCCAAGCGCATGGCGACGCGTTTCCGCGATCGCAAGGCGGACTTCAGTGCGGCAGCCAAGCTGATCGACGGCAGCACTGTGATGAGCCCGGCAGAACTGAAGCGCGCCGCAGCCTGGGTCAAGGATGCAGGGCCAAGCACTGCGCCGGGCAAGCAACTGGCCAAGGAACTGGCGAACAAGGCCAAGACCGAACCGGCCTGATGCAGGGAAGGGGGGCTGTGCCCCCTTGTCCAGCTTGCCAACGCTGGCACGGTCACTATTCTTGAAGATGCGCCGCGATGAAATAGCCGGAGGCCGATCGTGAAAAAAGTGAAAGCAGGAGGCATCAGCGCGCTGATAGGCGGAATGCTTGCCTTCCTGGTCCTCGATGTTGCATTTCCTCAGATTGACCCGCGCGATTTCGCCAACCTGATTGGCCTGGCTGCGGTGATCGGCGCCATGGCGGGCGCGTGGCTCGCCCGTTCAAACAAGCCGGGAGACCCATCATGAAGAAATGGTTGGGGTTGGCGGGGCCACTGCTCGCGTTCGTTCTTATCGCTGGCTGCGTGACAGGCTCCGGACAGCGCGCGGGAGTAGAGTTCCACACCTGGTCCACACTGCTTGGGTCCGCGGAGTCGCGGTGGCAGGGGCCGCGCAGTTTGCTGTACACCTATGTATTATCAGGAGACGCGGCGGGAGGTTCGCCGGAGGTTGCGTCCAACCGGGAGCGCCAAAATGCGCGCGACGCGCTCGCAATCCTGCTGGCGGAGATACAGGCCAGCCAGTCTGCCAGCACGGTTGGTGGCGCCGGTTTGCTGCAGCACGCCAACCAGTTCGTGGTGCCTGCCCAGCATTACCAGGGAGGGAAGCTGACCCTGGCTGAATTCAATTTCGTCAAGTCTGTTGCCATCCTGAACCGCGTTCGCATGGCGCTTGCTCCGGACATGCGAGCAAGACTGGACCGGCCCGGACCCTTTCTGCTGGCGATGCGCCGGCCGATCAACGAATTCTCCGTCGCCGCAAACGAGATGGCAAAGCCTTCAGTGTTGGTAATGCTGGTCGACATGAGCGGCGCGCATCGAAAAGCCGTACCGGTCTACCTGAGCGGATTCAAAGCCGCGGTACGGGAAGGATTGCCGGACAACTTCACACGCGCACCGGTATTGCGGGCGGAGATCGCATCGGTGGCACTGCGCGCGAATGAAGCTATTCCATTCATCGCGGCGGCATACGCGGACACCGGCAAGCTGCTTGCGCCGGGGAGCGGAGGGAATGATGGCTCCGGTGGGAATCACCATTAGGCAGGCCGTCATGCTGGCTGCGCTGGCATGCGCGTCCTTGCACCGGCCAGCCAGTGCCGGCATGGAGGTGATGGATTTGCCGCGGCTCACCTCGCCAGGTTTCTGCGATATCGCGCGCTGGGATCGCCGCGCTGACTTGGAGAGCGCAGCCAGCAGCTACCGCCAAGGCCGCAACAGGGATGCGGCCGGCGAATCCGCAGCCGTGAGCCGGCAGGCCAATGATCCGGCCACGCGATACACGGCCGCCATCCTGCAGGCCCGGGCCTTGAAAGTCATGGCCTGCGATGACGCGGCAATGGCGCTGCTCGACACAATGCTTCGTTCGCCCGAATTTCTGTCGGCACCGCGCAAACTGTATTGCCTTGCCTTGTCCCGGCTTGCCCGGTTGACCGTGACGCGCCAGATGGATGAAGCAATGCGGCTTGCAAAGAAAGCCAAGGAATGCGCTGAGAAGGCTGGGCAAAGTGAGGCGGGCAGCGAAGCACTCAACACGATGGCGATTATTTCCCTCAGCCGGAGTGCTTGCCGCGATGCAGGAAAGTGGGCCAGCGAAGCGATTTCCGTCGCGCCGGACGCACTGAGGAAGGCCGAAGGGCTCCGCACCCACGGCCAGTGGCTGGAACTCTGTGAACGCGACGCCAGGTCAGCCATGGCGGACTACGCGGCAAGTGAGCGCGAGGCGAACGAGGCAGGCGATCCGGAGGCCTTGGCTTGGGCGCAAGTCTTTTCGTCGACCACGTCCATGAAGGGCAATATGCCATCGGCGGCTGTGCCCGAAAAGCTCGATCTGGCATTCAAGTCAGCGCAAGCCGGAGAGCTGCGCAGGGCAATGGGCGCGGCCTTGGTATACCACGCCTTCGCCCTTGCGCGGAGCGAATATGGGAGCCTCCTTGCCATAGCAGTGCGCGAGCTGAGCGTGAGCGCCGAACTGCATGCCGCATTCGGCCATCGGTCCCAGGAACGCATGATCCAGATAGCTTTGGGAGGTTACCTGGTCAGCCTGGGACGCTACGCCGACGCGCGGGCGGCATTCGAACGGGGCCGGCGGCTGGCCCTGGATTCCGGCTTGCCGACGGAAGCGGCGAAGGCGCTGCAAGGTCTGGCCGCCATTGCGCGCCTTTCCAGCCCGCAGGACTCCGCGCTGGCCGCAAAGCTGATGCAGCAGGTGCTCGCGGAGCTGCGCGCCGCGGACCATACCCCTGGCGACCTGGGCCGAGCACTGTTCGAGGCGGCAACCATCGAGGCCGGATTCAGCAATTTTGCCAAGGCAAGCGAGTATTTCAGGGACAGCCTGGCCTATGCGGTCGAGGGAAAGGACACCGATGCGATCGCGATGGCGCAGGCCAGCCTGGGGTGGTCCGAATCGCGCGCCGACAACCCGATTGCCGCGAACCTGGCCTGGCGGGCCGCCGTGGCGGGAGATTCGCCGCAAGCCCGGGCCATGGGCTGGTGGGGGCTGGCCCGCTCCAGCCGCTATTCCGCACCGTTGGTGGCAGCCGGCCGGTACGCCCGCGTCATCCACCTTGTCGAACAGATGCGGCCGACCGGACCGGAGGATGCTGCGCACCAGACGTTCGACCGCCGATTCTCGGAAGCATATCGCGAGTTTCAATCCCTGCTGATGGATTTGCAGTCGTACAAGCAGGCCAAGAAGATCGCGCTACTGATGAATCGCCGCGAACTCGTTGAGCGCCAGTGGGTGCGCGGCACCCGCTCCGCGGACGAGGGCAATCCTGCAGTCCCCGCAATCGCCCCTGATCCGCTCGAACAATGCGGCCCCCAGATCGCGCAACGGGAACGGCGTGTGCTTGCAGATCAGGAAAAGCTGGCTCTCCTGGCCAGGGACCTACCCCGGAAATGCTGCGCCGAGGACGGATCGGTCAGGGTGAACGCAGAATGCAGTGCGCATAGCGCGCTGAAGAACTATTGCGAACTCCGGCATTCGGCCGATGGTGAAGGAAAGGCGCTGTTGCGAGAGCAGGACGATTGTGTCGCGGCCATCGCGGCCCAGGTCAAAGTGGACGAGCTGGTGCAAAGCGCCCTGAAAACCAACGGCCTGACGAGCTGGCAGCGCGAGCTGGAGCGTGTGCCGGGCCACGTGGTCGTGACCGTTATCGACCAAGGCGAACTGCGGGTGCTGGTTGGTGGGCCCGACCTGGACGGCTATCGCTCGACCAGAAAAGCGATTGACCTGAAAAGGCTCGACGCCTTGTCGGCAGCGCTGCAGGAATCGTGGACTAACGCGGCAAAGCTGGCCGGCTCTACCGGCACCGTCAGTAGGGCGAAGCTTGTCGAGGAGACAGCGAAACTTCGTGAAGGTCCGTTGCGCGAATTGTACGAACTGTTGTTCGCCGGCTTTGATCCGCCGGCCTTGCCTGCAAACCCGCGTCCTGGAGCCTTGATCATTTTCCTCAATGATCCGCTTCTGCGTGACCTTCCCATGGCCGCGTTATTCGACGGACAGAAATACATGGGGGAGCGCTACGCGATCGTCCATCCCACGTTGCGGACGCTGGAGCATGGCAAGCATGCTGCGGGAGTGACTGATTCGCTGGTCATGGGCGTTTCAAAGCCGGACCTGCCGAATGTGGAAGGCGAGGTGCAAACCGTGGCCGCCGCACTCAAGACAGACGGCTTCCTGAACGAACAGAGCACGCGGGAGCGGCTATTCGATTGGTTGCGCGGCGGAACCGCACAAGGCCTGGTCCTGCACCTGGCTTCGCACGGGGAAATGGGCGGGACGAGTACTACCTCGTTGATCAGGTTATGGAACGGCCAAGTCCTGAACGGCGACGATCTTTCGGACAGGCAAAAGCGTCCCAGGAGTATCCAGCTGCTTACCCTGAGCGCATGCCGCAGCGCACTGACTGGAGATGGGGTGATGGCATTGGGTCTGGCAGGGTTGGCCGACAACTTCGCTTCCAGCGCTATCGGCAGTTTGTGGAAGGTGGACGACCGCAGTACGGGGCGCCTGATGGGGGCGTTCTATGGAAATTGGCGCCACAAGCCGGATGCGGGCGTGGCGAATGCTTTGGCTGCCGCGCAGCGGGAGCTGATGAAGGACTTTGCCCATCCTTATTTCTGGGCTTCCTTTATTGTTGTTGGGAGGTGGGACTGATGAACACTCTTTACGAAACCGAAGCGCGCGCAACATTGCTGGCGCCACTCTCCTTGGCGATGGCCCTGATGATCGGTTGCGGCCCGATGCCGATGCGGGATTACGGCGGCTCGAACTGGCCAGGACCATACTCCCCGGCGCCAGCTTCGTCCGGCAGTTCGGGTACCGAAAGCCCGGTGAGCACGGAAGAGCCCGAGAACTCCAGGCCAAGCCGTGTCGGCACCGGTCCTGGCACCAGGGGCCCGCGCGAAGCACCGCATGGTGTTTCGGTATGTCCGAATCCGCCAAACTGCACTTATGAGCCCCAGTTGGCAGGGGCCGGGACGTCGATCAAACCGAGCGAGAGCGCGAAGAGGGCTATAGCCGTAAGGCCAGAGACCACGACGCGAGAGACGGTAAGTCCGTCGGCTCCAAGCAGCAAGTCAATACTTGGGAACCAAATCAAGAGGAATCCGAACCTGGACAAAAAGCGGGCTGATTTTGGGCGCTAGGGAGAACATGGTGAACAAAGAGCAGACATTCGAGTTCCCGACTCAAGACGGCCGCATGTGCAACCTGATCAATGTGACTGGCCCGCGTGAACCATCGCGCGGGCCGGTGCTGCTGGTGCACGGGGCAGGGGTCCGGGCTAACATCTTCCGCCCCCCGAACAGCACCAATTTTGTCAACGCCTTGCTCGATCATGGCTACGACGTCTGGCTGGAAAACTGGCGGGCCAGCATCGACTTGCCGCCATGCGAATGGACGCTCGACGAGGCCGCACTCTACGATCATCCGGCAGCTGTGAACAAGGTGGTGGAAATAACCGGGGCAAAGACCATCAAGGCGGTGGTGCACTGCCAGGGCTCGACCAGCTTCATGCTCTCCGCAATCGCCGGCCTGGTGCCGCAGGTCGAAACGATCGTCTCCAACGCCGTGTCGCTGCATCCCCAGGTGTCGTGGATCTCCCGCCAGAAGGGACGCTTTGCGGTGCCGGTGCTCGGCAAGTTCACGCCATACCTGAACCCCCAATGGGGAAAGCAGGCGCAAGGCTTTGTACCGCGCGCTTTACGCGGCCTGGTCCGGCTCACCCATCATGAATGCGACAACGATGTATGCCGTTTCTCCAGCTTTACCTATGGCACAGGCTTCCCCGTGCTATGGCGCCACGAGAACTTAAGTTCGGAGACGCATGACTGGATCGGCCAGGAGTTCGCCAATGTTCCGCTGTCGTTCTTCCGCCAGATGGCGCGCTGCCTGGACAAGGGACACCTGGTGTCCGATATGGCGGGGCTGCCTGCTTCGAGCGTCGCGGATAAACCCCGGACCGGCGCGCGCATCGCTTTCATCGCCGGCGAGATGAACGACTGCTTCAAATGGCAAAGCCAACAGGCCAGTTTCGACTGGTTCGACCGCTATCGCCCGAATTTTCATTCGCTGCATGTGCTGGGTGGATACGGGCACCTCGACATATTCATCGGCAAAAACGCCGATCGCGACACTTTCCCGATACTGATCTCGGAACTGGATGCCCCATCATGAACGCTCCCGACCGACAAAAACGCCTGGCGGGCCGTTATGGCCTGGTTGATGGCATTCCATTCGAAATGCCGATTAATTCGGAGCAGTCGCCGGCGCTGATGGCAATGTTCTCGATTGACGCCGACGCTGCGGCGCGCCTGCTGCCGGGCGGGGAGGTACATCCTTTCCGCCTATGGACACGGGGACTGCTGGTGGTCACCGTGATCCACTACAAGATCACCGACATCGGCAGCTACATCGAATACTCAATCGCCATCGCGTGCACGCACGGGAGCCGGCCCGCACCGCGACTGCTGCCCGCGATGATGATGAAGACCTTCGGCACCGGCCAATATGTGCTGGACCTGCCGGTGTCGACCGAAGTGTCTGTCAAGGGAGGGAAGGGCATCTGGGGCATGCCGAAGCACCAGGCGAGCCTCGATTTTGTCATCGGCGACCGCTGGGTAAGCAGCCAGTATGACCTGGACAACCAGATGCTGATGCGGCTGGACGTGGCAAAGCCCGGCACGGCCTGGCTGCCGATCAACATGGGGGCTGCAAACTACTGCGCCTTCCGTGGCATGCTGATGAAGTCCTTCATCTACTTCAAAGGCAGGCTAGGCCTGAGGATCTTCGATGCACGCGGGGCAAGGCTGCTGATCGGCGACCACCCGCGCATGGCGCCGCTGCGGACCCTGGATATTCGCCCGGAGCCGATTGCGGCAGGATTCTTCCCTTCCACCCAAGGCGTGTTGGACGACCATTTCGAATGCTGGTTCATCACGGAGCCGGCCCAGCGCATGGCGCCGATGCAAGGACTGGAATCGACTTTTCCATTAGGACAGTCGCAAGCATGGTTGCCGGCACCGGCCCGTGCACTGGACTGGGAAAGTACCCGGGCATGAACGCCGTGCATACACCGCCGATTGCCAGCGCCGGCACAGGCACACGGCGCGCCCTGGTGCTTGCTGGAGGCGGCATGCGGGTCGCTTACCAGGCTGGGGCGGTCAAAGCGCTTCATGACGAAGGCTTGCGGTTCAGCCATGCCGACGGCGTGTCGGGTGGAACGATCAACCTGGCGGCGCTTCTTTCCGGCGAATCACCGGACTCCTTGTGCAGCCGCTGGCGCGCCTTGCGTCCGACGGACTTTTCCTCCATGCGGCCGGTATCCGAATACCTGCGCCTGGCAAATATGCGTGCATTGGGCAGCGCGGACAGCATGAAAGAGAAAGTGTATCCGGCGCTGGGCATCGACATCGACCGTATCCGGGCCGCGGACGGCATTGACGCTTCATTCAGTGTCTGCCGCTTCGATGACAAGACCGTCGTAGCACTGCCGCATAAGGAACTGGACTTGCCACGGCTGGTCGCTGCAGCATCGTTGCCAATTTTCCTGCCGGCGGTGCAAACGGCCGGCACCACCTGGACCGACGCCGTTTGGATCAAGGACTCGAACCTGTTGGCCTGCGTCGAGCGGGGAGCGCGCGAGCTATGGCTGGTCTGGTGCATCGGGAACACGCCGGTTTATCGCGACGGTGCGTTTAACCAGTATGTCCATATGATCGAAATGAGCGCCCTCGGCGCGCTGCATGCGGAACTGGCCACTATCGCCGCCATCAATCGCCGCATCGCCAATGGCGAAACAGTATGGGGCCACTGTGAACCTGTCGTGGTCCACATCGTCAAACCCGAATCACCATTGCCGCTTGATCCCGACTTTTTCCGGGGGCGCATCGATGCTGCTACCCTCATCAACCTGGGCTACCGCGATGCGCGGAGAGCGCTGAAGGCCAACCGCCCGGCACCTCTCGATCCGAGCGCCACATCGATGCGCGAGCCAGGTGTTGGCCTGAGCTTCCGGGAAACCATGGCGGGCCCGTTCAAGCTGGGATCGGCGAACGGAGGACGGCTGGCGATGCACGCCACTATTCATATCGATGACATGAGCGCGTTCGTGACATCCAGCGACCACAAGGCTGGATTGTCGGGCCATCTCGATATAGAACCATGGGGCCGCGCCATTCCGGCGCAATCCGGCGTGTTCGGCCTGTTCAGTCCCAGCGGCGACCCGACGCTGACTTACATGGTGTACGAACTGGGATTCCGCCACCAAGGCAGTGACTACTACCTGGCAGGGAAGAAGCACGTACGCCTCGGCGGTCCATGGCGGCTCTGGCGCGAAACCACGACCCTTTACACGCAGCTGCACAAGGGAACCGATACCAGCGGCGAAGTGATCGGAGCAGGGACGCTGAGTCTCGGCGTGCCCGATCTGGTTCGCCTGCTCGGTACCGCACATGCCACCAATGCGCCGACGCCGTCCGCGCGAACCAATGCGGTGTGGCGTTTCTTCCGCTTTTTCGCAGCTGAATTGTTCCGAACCTATATCCGGCGCTCACCGCGTCCCACATCATGAACCCAGGCACAAGCCCCTGCCGGACCGAGCTCTATACACAAGAGCCCATGGTCAACTGGCTGGGGCCACTTCAACTGCTGCGGACCGGAATGCGTTCGGCTGCAGCCACCACGATGGGGGCATTTGCCGACCCGCGTGAAGTGCAGGCAGCGCTGAAACCTGCGCAAGCCAATCCGCCTATCGCAATCAGCGCCGACGGAGACAAAGGAATCTGGATCGACTACTTGTCGGACACGGGAGACGGTTGGGACTCGACTTACTCCATGGCCTTGTGCGTGAGCCAGTCCGTAAAGCCAGCCGGAGCGGACCAAACGCTGCCTGCCGGACAGGTGCTGCTGCTGGGAGGCGACCAGGTCTACCCGACGCCGGCCCAGGGCGGTTACCGTACACGGTTCCTCGACCCGTTCCGGTCTGCGTTGCCGGCGCCGGTATTGAACAATCCAAACGCGAATTCGAAACAGGTTGTCCCGATCAGGAAGGCCCCGCTCATGGTGGCTACGCCGGGTAATCATGACTGGTACGACGGCCTGCGGGGTTTCAGCCAGTTGTTCTGCAACGGCGACCCGGTTGGAGGCTGGATAACGCGGCAACGGACCAGCTATTACGTGCTCAAACTACCGGGCGGCTGGTGGATCTGGGGGCTGGATTTGCAGCTCGAGTCCGCGATCGACCGTCCCCAGCGCGAGTACTTCGAGCAGATGGCCAAGGAATTAGGGCCCGACGACCGGGTGGTGATCTGCACTCCCGAGCCCAGCTGGGTGGATGAAGCCGAGCGCGTGAAGCGTCAGTCGCGGGTGGCACTGCGTTCGCTGGAAACCCAGACCCCGCGCTTCAGGAGCTTGAGCGAAGTTGAACAGATGCTGGGACCTCGGCTGGCACTGGTGCTGGCCGGAGATTCCCACCACTACGCGCGATATGAGCCGGCGCCGGGTATCGCCGCGCCGCACCGCATCACCTGTGGCGGCGGTGGCGCTTTCCTGCACGGCACGCATGAATTGCCCGACCCGCCCGAGCCCATCACCGTGGCTGGGGAGAAGCAGCAATATCGCTTGGCCCAAGCCTATCCGGACAAGAGTACGTCAAGGCGGCTACGCAACCGGGCCTGCCTGCTCCCATTTGGCAACCTGTCGCTTTGCTCTCTGTTGGCGGCGTTCTATCTCCTGTGCATCTGGGTGATCGAAAGCGCGAGCAAGGTGCGACACCCGGAACTGGGGGCGAAGAGCCTGATGGAGAACTTGTCCAGCCTTGAATTGACTGCCGGCCATATCGGAGAGGCGCTGCGCTGCCTGTTTGTGGTCGCGGCACATAGTCCGTCAAGCGTGGTCCTGGCCCTACTGATCGTTTGCGGGTGCGGGGCCCTGTCGGCCGCCGGCGTCAATCGCGCAGGCAGGTTGGCCTTCATGGCCGGTGCCGTCCACGGATTGCTGCATTTGCTGCTGGCCGCGATTATCCTGTGGTTCATGGGCCGCATGAACGTCTTCCACCTGGGCATGGATACCAACGATCTTGGCCAAGTCGGCCTGTTCATCCTCGAGACTCTACTTCTTGGGGGCGCTCTGGGCGGCTTGTTGTTCGGGGTATGGATGGTGCTGACGAACGCTGCATGGGGCCTCCATCACGAAGAGGTGTTTTCCTCGCAGCGCATCCCCGACTACAAGTGCTTCCTGCGCATGCATTTCGAAGATGGCCGGCTCACAATCTATCCCCTCAAACTGGAAAAGATCTGTCGCCACTGGTCTTTGGCTACGAATGGCGTGGAATTCCTGGCGCGCGTCAAACGGACTTACAAGGTGCGGGCGACACCGGCAGCGCACGGCCCGCGTTTCGTTCCGGCCGAAGGCAACGCCAAACCGGCCGACGGCCTTCAATTGATTGAACCGCCAATCGTTGTCGCTCGCACAGGAGCCCGTTATGAGCAAGCTAGACTTTGACGCCATCGTGATCGGGAGCGGCTTCGGTGGGGCGGTGTCCGCGTGCCGCCTGGCGCAGAAAGGACGCAAAGTCCTGGTGTTGGAACGCGGCCGCAGATGGACGCCACAGAACTATCCGCGTGCAGCCACCGACCCCTGGCTGTGGAATCAAGAACGCCCGGACCGCTTTCACGGCTGGGCCGACCTGCGCGCCTTTTCCGACATGTGGGTCGTGGCGGCAGCCGGCGTAGGCGGGGGATCGCTGATCTACGCCAATGTGTCGGTGGAGGCCAAGCCCGAGGTGTTCAAGCGCGGATGGCCGCAGCAGATTACTTACGAGGCTTTGCGGCCCCATTATGAGGAAGTCGGCCGCATGTTGAACGTACAGGAAGTGCCGGATAACCAACTGAGCCAGCGCACCCGCCTGATGCGGGAGGGCGCTGAAGCGTGCAATTGGGGCGGCCGTTTCCGTAAACTCCCGCTGGCGGTTCGCTTTGACCCGGATTGGAATGCCGATCGCCCGGATACGCGTACATCCACCAACGCGCACGGGAAAGAGCAGGGCACTTGCGTCCATTGCGGCAATTGCGATATCGGTTGCCAGGTATCGGCCAAGAATACGCTCGATCTCAACTATCTGGCCGAGGCCGAGAGGGCCGGCGCAGAGATTCGTGCTTTGCATCTTGTCAAAAAGCTGGAGCCGATGGAAAAAGGCTGGCGCGTCCACTTCGACATGATCGATGAGCAAACCGGCCGCCTCTCGCCTGGCAACCTCAGCGCGGAAAACGTATTCCTGGCAGCCGGCTCGATCGGCAGCACCGAGCTGCTGTTGCGCTGTCGTGACGAACACCGCACCTTGCCGGCACTTTCCTCGCGACTGGGCTACGGCTGGGCGCACAACGGCGATTTCGTGACACCGGCGTTCTACAAGGAGCGCATGATTTCGCCATCCCACGGTGTGACGATCTCCGCGGCGATAGACCTGCTTGACAATAGCGGCCCAGACGGCCAAGCCTTGTTCGTGGAAGACGGCGGCATCCCGAACCTGGCCGGCCATTTCCTGCGCAAACGCCTGGAGCGTCTGCCGCGCGGCAAACTCAGGGGCTTTTACAAGGAGTTGCGCGAACTGGTCGACGATGGAGATCCGCTTGAGCACATGATGCCCTGGTTTGGCCAAGCCATGGAGCCGGGCGATGGACGTCTGTGGCTCGGTCGGCGTTGGTATGCGCCCTGGAAGCGCAAGCTGCGCATGCAGTGGTCGTTCCAGCGCTCGCAAGCCGTTGTCGAATCCATGATTGCCGCTCACAAGCTCTTGACTGAGAAAACAGGCGGTAGCGCCTATGTGCCGCAAACGTGGACGTTCTTGCGGAACCTGATCACGCCGCATCCGCTGGGTGGATGCAATATGGGGTTGACGCCCGCGAACGGCGTGGTCGATGCGCAAGGCAAAGTCTTTGGCTACGCCGGCCTGTACGTCATGGACGGAGCAATCATTCCCCGCGCTATCGGCCTGAACCCATCGCGCACCATCGCCGCGCTAGCAGAGCGCAACATCCGGCAGGTAATTGGGTAGCCCGCAAATCTGGGTAAGCGCACGCGTGAAATCTGGGTGGGAGTACGGAAGTAGCGGCCTATGGTTCTGCCTAAAGTGCATAACGGCGCCAGCGAGGCGCCGAATGACGCGAAGGAGAACACAGATGAAGACGATGAGAAAGTCCACATGGCGCAGCTTGCTTCCAGCGACAGCTCTGTATCTTGCCGCTTCCGCGACTGCAAACGCCAGCATGGCCGTTGGCTGGTGGGGCGGCACATGGAACTGCAATATCGATGGGCGCCCGGCAATGATGAAATGGGTGAGCGTCAATGTCGCGGAAGAAGAGTGCGACGATGAATCCTGCAGCCAGTCAACCAGCGTGCACTGGAAGGGCAGCTTCTCCGACAACGGCTCGCGCTGGGTTGAGCTGAGCAATGCTCACATGGGGAACCAGGGAGGCTTGTACTTCAACCATGCCGATGGCAATAAATGGTACTTGCCGAAACCGCAGGCAGGGCGTTCGGAGGGCTGGACCACCTGGCAAGGTAAGCGGTATCAACTATCATGCTGGCGTTAGCCAACTGGTAGAACGGAGACCATGGTTGTGTTCGATCTGGCGCTGCGCCGTTGGCGCAGCACAGAGAACGATTGGCGCCGCCAATGCCGTTCTTCAATCAGGAGTCTTCTGGTACTTGTCCACCAGGTCGACGAAACGAGTATGGCCGTGGGAACCTATCCAGCCCCACATCGCATCGACTTGCGGGCGGTTGCGCTCGTAATAGCGCTTGCTGAAACCGAGCCAAAAATTGTGGACGCGTAGCGGAGTCTCAAGCCGCACCAGCTGCTTTCCATAGGTGGCGGCAATGAAGGCGTCCATGTGGGTCGGCGAGACCAGGGTTGCTGCATAGCCGTCGATCCTCCGGCGCACCAGCTTCTCCAGATTCCGCGCGCCGTCCTGCGCCCCGTCATCAATGACAAAGCCCTGCGCCCTCAATTGCGCGGCGAGCGATGCGCCATTGTTCATGCCAAGCCGGCGAGTCGAGAAGTAAGTACGCGGGTCCGCATCCAGAGGAATCTCGTCGCCAGCCCTGACGAAAACAACGGTGTACATGCGTACGGCGCGTTCGGCATCGAGTTTTCCGTTGCGGGTTTGGGGCAAGGCATAGTTGACCAGGTCAGCGTCGCTTGCATCCATCAGCATGGCGTCGATGTCGTCATGGTCAAGTGCCTGGCGCAGCCGCAGTGGAGGTAGCCTTACAGAAACGACCAGGCAACCGGCAAAGGCAGCGGTATCGCGTATCAGTTCCACCGTCGCCCCGGGAGCCGGTGCTTCAGCGCTGCCGGCCCCGAGAAAGTAGGGCGGCCGATGTAAGTTCACATAGCCCAATCGCATCGGCATGCAAGCGCAACTGGCACAATCAATTGCCAGCAACATTGCGAGACAGGACAAAAGGTCGGCCTTGCGCATATTGGAGTCCAGCTGATTTCGGAAATCATTGTAATATGAAATCGACTAAACGCTTTACTCGCGTTGCAGACCGACCAGGACCCTGACACTGAAACATGGTGGGCTTGCCTTGAGGGATGCGCTGACGCCGCCCTCAGTTTTTGTGATGTCGCACCGGCGTCCAACCGGGCTGACGCCGCGCCCCCCCTGTGCCAATATAACACTTGAGACACCTACCCGATTAATTTAGAGTACAGCGGTAGGTTCCCATTATGCACAACCGAAAGCATCAAATTAGCACTCCAGTTGCCCACGAC
>NZ_FOOF01000018.1 GCF_900113115.1 Duganella sp. CF458
TGCATTAAGCTAACTGATACTAATTGCCCGTACGGCTTGTCCCTATAACCTTGCCGGTTATACAGCGCTTGCCTGTGTTTGAGACTACACCCCCCGCTTTTACTTCTTCCCGGATTGTTGACAAGTCATGCCTGATGACCATAGCAAGTCGGTCCCACCCCTTCCCATCCCGAACAGGACCGTGAAACGACTTTGCGCCGATGATAGTGCTGCAACCAGTGTGAAAGTAGGTTATCGTCAGGCTCTTATTAGAAAAATCCCCTTCGGCACCGCGCGCGATCTAGAGCGCGTGCAGGCTGAAGGGGATTTTTTGCTTTTTCCGGCTTACTTGTCCGCCTTTCACGCTGCTGTTGCAAAAATGCATCAAAGTTTTCATTTATATTATGTTGCTTAATGGAAAATTCATATAATTTTCATTTTCCACCTAGCAGAAACATAATATGGCGTTGAAGTTCCGGTACGTAGCACTCCTGGCTTGTCTGCACTTCCCCGTGCAATTTGCACATGCGCAGGCATTTTCCCGCACCCCTAATGAAGAGTACGCAAAAGGCAATTACGCGCGCGCCTTCCGCGGCTTCTTCGAGCAAGCATCGCGCAGCAATGACTCGAACGTGCAGTTCAACCTGGGCATGATGTATGAACGTGGCCAAGGCACCGACCAGAACGATGGAGAGGCTGCGAAGTGGTATTCGCGCGCAGTCGACCAAGGCCATGTTCCCGCGATGCGTCAGCTCGCAGGTTTGATGGCTGCTGGCCGCGGCGTCAAACAAGACGGTGCTGCCGCCTTGGCGCTGCTGCGCAAGGCTATCGATCAGAACGATGTTGGAGCGATCGAACAGGTGGCTGGCATGTACTTCGAGGGACGCGGCGTTCCGGCCGACCAGGCGCAAGCGAAGCAGTGGTACCAGAAGGCCGCAGCCGCCGGCAGCAAGAACGCGCAGGAAGCGCTGACCCTGATCGCTGCAATGGAGCGCCAGGCAGCCGGCCCGCTCGCGCCGATCCGCAAGCGCGCCGTCGCTGGCGACGCTAGCGCCCAGTACGACCTGGCTGTGGCCTACCACACCGGCAATACGGTGCCGAAAGATGCGACGCAGGCGCTGGACTGGTACTTGAAGGCGGCCGAGCAAGGTCACGCGATGGCGCAGTTCTATGCCGGCTTGCTTTATTCGAGCGGCGATGGCGTAGCGCAGGACCTGGTCCAGGCCCGCGCCTGGTTCACCAAAGCTGCCGCGCAGGACAACAAGGATGCCGCCACCAACCTCGCCGTGATGCTCGACCTGGGCAAGGGCGGTCCGGTTGATTTGCCGCAGGCTGCGATCGTGTACCAGCAGGCGGCAAAGCTGGGCAGCGCGCAGGCGCAGGTAAGGCTGGCGGGCATGTACTGGATGGGGCAGGGCGTCAAGAAAGACTACAACCAGGCTGCCGTCTATTATCGCCAGGCGGCGGAGCAGAACGAAGTGACCGCCATCCGCAAGCTGGTCTACCTGCTTGAAAACGGCGTGGGCACCGCCCGCAATATCGACGAGTCGAAGAAGTGGGCCGCCAAGCTGGAGCAACTGGGCGGCAGTAACTAAGTAGTGAAAAGCCCGCCAGCCCTGAGCTGGCGGGCTTTTTTCTTAAGGGCTCACGTTCATGCGCTGCGTATGCGTCCAATTATGGTCGGATGCGCTGACGGCGGATGCAAAGGTGCGATAAGTCTGTCCTTCGCCTGGCCACGGGTTCATGATGTAGATGTAGTTGGTCCCGTTATAGGTTTCGTAGCCACGTCCCACCATGATATGGCCACCGCCATTGCTCCAGCCGTAACGGATCACGAACGGGCGGTTGCCGTTGATCTCATTGACCACCGAATTCCACGACAGGTAGTTGTTGATCGCGGTATTCGGCACGCCCCAATTCGCCAGGATGTTTTGCACGCTGCCCGAGCTGCCGTACATATTGTTTGGGCGGTTGGCGTAGCTGTTCCAATTGAAGTTGGTGTTGCCGCAGGCGTAGTTGATGCCGAAGGCCCAGTTCACGATCTGGCATTGGCTGGGCGTCCGGTTGTAAACATTCAGGACAGCCTTGCTGGTGGCGGACCAGCACCACTGGCTGTGCTCCTGGATCGTCAAGGGGACGTTCAGCGTACGCCATTGTGCAAAGGCGGAGGGCAAGGCAAGCACCAGCGCAGCGCCGGCCACGATTTTTGCGATTTTCATGTGCGGCTCCTCCTTAGCGGAATGCTTCGATATTGGCTTTGACTGCGGCGCGCAATGGCTCAAGCAAGTCCGTGCCTTCAACCAGCTGGTTGCCATTTTTCTGAAGCAGCAGCGATTCGCGCGCCGAGTGCAGCGGGGCGAACTTGGCGCGGTCTACTTCCAGCAAGTCTGCGCGTGCCTGGTAGATGCGGATGAAGCGCAGGTTGGAGCGCGCGCTGTTGCCGTGCACGGCCATGGCGGCGTCCACGTCTTTCGCCAATACGGAGGCGCCGTATGCCACGGTTTCATAGCGGCCGTTCACTTGCTGCACGGTTGCCAGGCCGATCGGCTTGCCGTGCAAGGAAATCACAAAGCGCCATTCGCCTGTCGGCTTGGCCAGCGATGCCAGGTCGCCGCGCGCCAGCAGTTCTTTCGGATCGACGGTATAGACTTCGAAGCCATGGCTCACCTTGGCTTGCTTCAAGTCGCCCACGTCCGTGATATCGAGCGGGAAGTCGATCGGTGCGCTACCGGGTCGAATCGCCTGCTGGTGCTCGGCGAATTGTGCGAGTCCGCGTTTGGCGGCCTGTAGTGCCGCGCCGTTGTCTGCTTTTGCCAGGAACGGGGCGGCCATCATCGCTGCGCAGGCGATGCGCAGCCAGAGTCGATGCATATGCATGTGACTACTCCTCTGAAGGTTGATCAGATGTTTTTGAGGTGCGAGGTGATTGCCCCCTCTGTGCTGGACCTGAGAGTTTCACAGGCGTTGGCGGCCTGCTTGCTCCTTCGGTGCGCCAACGTTGCTTTGTAGGCGGCTCTTCAGAGTTTTGAAAACGCGCGACCGGTCCTTTGGCCTGAGAGATTCCGGGGGCGGCTTGCTCCTTCGGCGTTGTCCATGGGTGGGACAAACTCTCCCGATCACGCGACCGGTATGCGCCGGCGGCAAAAAACAGGATAGCCCATGGATATACGATTTCAATCGTTTTCCGCTACACGTTGCGTTTTCGCCAAGCGGGCCGTTCCTGTTATTCTATTGACACTCGCCCGGGAAATTGGTAACGTTTCCAAAAATAAGCAGCACACTACAGGAGACGGGATGTTTAAGCAGTTATTTGCTTGTGCCATGGCGCTCGGCGCCATACCCGCGCAGGCTGCCGGGCCGAGCGCGGAAGTGATCCACTGGTGGACTTCAGGCGGTGAATCCGCTGCCGTAAAACAGCTCGCGAGTGCCTATCGCGCCGCCGGCGGCAACTGGATCGATACGGCGATTGCCGGTGGCGAGCAGGCCCGTGCAGTAACCCTCAATCGCATGGTTGGCGGCAAGGCGCCGGCAGCCGCGCAGTTCAATATCTCCAAGCAGTTTCTCGATATCGTGGACCAGGACATGCTGGTGCAACTCGATGATGTCGCACGCCAGGAGCATTGGGAAAGCACGCTGCCGGAACCGATCGTGAACACGATCCGCATCGATGGCCATTACTACGCGATGCCGATGAACATCCACATGCAGACGTGGATCTGGTATTCCAAGGCGGCGTTCAAGAAGGCTGGCATCGCGAAGGAGCCTGCAAGCGTCGATGAACTGTTTGCCGCGCTGGACAAGCTGAAAGCAGCCGGGCTGGTTCCCCTGGCGCACGGAGGACAGGCATGGCAGGAGCACATCCTGTTCGCGTCGTTGCTGGCGAATATGGGCGGGCGCCAGCTCTACCTGCAGGTGATGCGCGACCGCGATCAGCGTGCCATCAGTTCGGAGCCGGTGCGCAAGGTGCTGCTGGCGTTCAAACGCCTGCAGGCTTATGTCGATGCCGCATCGCCGGGCCGCAACTGGAATGACGCGACCGCGATGCTGGTCAGCGGCAAGGCCGGGGTGCAGGTCATGGGCGACTGGGCCAAGGGAGAGTTCAACAATGCGAAGATGGCGCCCGGCGTCGATTACGGATGCATCCCGGGCCTTGGCGCGAATTCGCCCTACCTGATCCAGGGCGACGCTTTTGTCTTCCCGCGCTCGGACAGCGCGGAGGTGCAGCAAGCACAGAAGCTGATGACGAAAGTGCTGCTGGCGCCGGCCACCCAGGTCAGCTTCAACAAGCTGAAAGGCTCGGTGCCACCACGTGCCGATGCCGATACCAGCCAGCTCGACGCGTGCGCCCGCGCTGGTGCCGCCATCATGCGCGACCGCAATCGCCAGGTCGGTGCGCCCGAGATCTACCTGACGCCCGACCAGAACGGCGCAGTGCAGGATGCGTTGACCGCGTACTGGAACACGTCGATGCCGGTTGAGAAGGCGCAGAAGGCGCTGGCTGCGGCGCTGAGGAACTAGACGGTGCGCCGAGCCATGTCTTACGCGGCGCTGTTGCCGATGCTGCTCACGGTTTGCGTGGGCTATCTCGGCTCGTTCGCCTGGACCTTCTATGTCTCACTCACCAGCTCGCGCAGCATCGCGACCAATAAACTGGTTGGCATGGCGCAGTATGAGCGCTTGTTCGACAATGAGCGCTGGCTGCTGTCGCTGCATAACCTGGCCCTGTTTGGCCTGTTGTTCGTGCTGGCCTGCATGGTGATCGGCTTCCTGTTGGCCGCTGCTATCGATCGCCAGGTGGCGGGCGAGGGCGCGCTGCGCACGGTCTTCCTTTATCCCTATGCGATGTCGTTTGTGGCGACCGGGCTGGTATGGCAGTGGATCCTGACGCCGGGCGGCATTCCCGGCCTGGAGGTCGACTGGCTGGTCGACCAGGACATGGTGCTCTACACGGTGGTGCTGGCATCCGTATGGCAGGCCTCCGGCTTCGTGATGGCGCTGATGCTGGCCGGCCTGCGCGGCGTCGACCCTGAAATCTGGAAGGCCGCGCGGCTCGATGGTATCCCGGCCTGGCGCGTCTACGTCTCCATCGTGCTGCCGATGCTGGCGCCCACGCTAGCGACCGTGTTCATACTCCTGGCGACCATGGTGGTCAAGCTGTATGACGCAGTGGTCTCGATGACCCAGGGCGGCCCCGGTACCGCCAGCGAAGTGCCTGCGAAATTCATCATGGACCACCTGTTCCTGCGTGCGAATATAGGCCTGGCTTCGGCCGGTGCGGTAGTGCTGCTGCTGACGGTGCTCGCCTTGCTGGCGCCATGGGCCTATGCCCGCAGCCGGAAGAGGGCCGTATGAAGACGGCACGAATCGGCCTGTATGTGTTCCTGGCCAGCGCAGCGCTGTTCTTTCTGCTGCCGCTGTACGTGATGCTGGTGACCTCGCTGAAATCGATGGATGAAATCCGGCTGGGGAATATCTTCGCGCTGCCGTTGGCCCCCTCGCTGGATGCCTGGCGCGCAGCCTGGAGCGAAGCTTGCACCGGCGCGGCCTGCGAAGGCGTGCAGGTGGGATTCTGGAATTCGGTGCGGATTGCCGTGCCAAGCACCGTGCTGCCGATTGCGCTGGGCGCGCTGAATGGCTACGCCTTGTCTTTCTGGCGGCCGCGCGGCGCCAAGCTGTTGTTCGGCATTCTGCTGCTGGGAGCTTTCGTGCCGGTGCAAGTGATGATCTATCCGCTGGTACGCATGATGGCTGGCCTGGGCGTATTTGGCTCGCTGCCGGCGATCGTGATCGTGCACCTGGTGTTCGGCATGCCGGTATTGACGCTGCTGTTCCGCAATTATTACGCGGCGCTTCCGCAGGAGCTGTTCCATGCCGCCCGCATCGATGGCGGCGGCTTCTGGCGCATCTTCTGGCATGTGATGCTGCCTTTGTCGGTACCGATGCTGGTGGTGGCGGCGATCATGCAGCTCACCGGGGTTTGGAACGACTACATCCTTGGCCTGGTGTTTGCGGGGCGCGACAACCTGCCGATGACGGTACAGTTGAATAACGTGATCAATACGACGACGGGCACCCGTCTTTACAACGTCAATATGGCCGCCACGATCCTGACGGCGCTGGTGCCATTGGCGATCTATTTCCTGTCGGGCCGCTGGTTCGTACGCGGCATCGCTGCCGGTGCGGTGAAAGGTTGAACGGATGTCGAACGTAAGTCTGAAAAAGCTGGATATTACCCTTGGCGGCAACGCGATCATCCGCGGCCTGGACCTGGAGGTGGACGAGGGCGAATTCCTGGTGCTGCTGGGCCCCTCGGGTTGCGGCAAGTCGACGCTCCTGCACAGTATTGCGGGACTGACGGAAACCTGCGGCGGCACCATCGAGATCGGTGGCAAGGATATGTCGCGCACAGATCCCAGCGAGCGCGGGATCGGCATGGTGTTCCAATCCTATGCCCTGTATCCAACCATGACGGTCGAAAAGAATATGTCTTTCGGCCTGCGCATTGCCGGCGTGGCGAAGGCGGAGATCAAACGCCGCGTGGATCGCGTCGCCGCGATGCTGCACCTGGACGATCTGCTTGGGCGCAAGCCGGCGGCCCTTTCCGGCGGGCAGAGGCAGCGGGTGGCGATCGGCCGCGCGCTGGTGCGCGAAGCCGGCGTCTACCTGTTCGATGAACCTCTTTCCAACCTCGACGCGAAGTTGCGTACCGATTTGCGGCGCGAACTCAAGCTGCTGCACCAGCAACTGGGGGCGACCATGGTCTACGTGACGCATGACCAGGTCGAAGCCATGACTCTTGCCAGCCGCATTGTCGTGATGCGTGCGGGGCAGATCCAGCAAGTCGGCACGCCCGGCGAGGTGTATGAGCGGCCTGCCAATCTGTTCGTCGCCGGCTTCCTCGGCGCGCCGGCCATGAACCTGATTGAGGGCGAAATCGATGCAGTCGGCATGTTTGCAGGCGCCTGCCTGCGCCTGCCGATGGGCGGGGCCGCCGGAGCGGGCGGTAGGCGCAAGGCCGTGCTGGGTGTGCGCCCGGAGCATATTTCGCTGGTTTCTGGCGGCTCGCTGCAGGGCAGGGTAACACTGGTGGAGCCGATGGGCGCCCACCGCGTTGTGTGGCTGAATTGCGGAGGCAAGCAACTGTCCTGCATCCTGCAGGGCAGCCGCGCCATTGCGCCGGATGACACGGTCGCATTCGAGATTGATGCACAACGCGCTTCGCTGTTCGACCCGGAAAACGGCAAGCGCTTTGATTTGGCGGGCGCTTCAAGTATGCTCGCGATGACGCTATAAGAAGAAAAGGATTCCAGTGGCCACTATCAAAGACGTAGCCCGCCTGGCGGGCGTAGGTTTGGGCACCGCCTCCCGCGTAGTCAGCGGCAAGGGTTCGGTGTCGCCAGCCACGCTTGAAAAGGTGAAAAAGGCGATCGACGAACTGGGGTTTCGCCCGTCGCATGCGGCACGCACGCTGCTGACCGGTACCAGCCAGATGATCGGCGTCTACATACCGGTCCTGAGCGGCACCTTCTATACGCCTATCCTGCAGATCATCGATACCGAGCTGCGTACCGCCGGCCTGCACATGGTGGTGGCCTTCGGCGTCGGCCTGGGCGACGAACGCAAGCAGGCCAAGGACGGCATCCAGTTCCTGATGGAGCGCGGCTGCGACGGCCTGATCGTGATGACCAGCGCCTTGCAGGACGAAGACATCGAGGCATTGGGCACACAACAGGGCCGGATCGTGGTGCTGAACCACAACCTGGCCAGTATTCCGGATCAGTGCTTCACCTTGGACCACAAGCTGGGCGGCCGCCTGGCTGCGCGCGCACTGTTGGACCACAAGCATCGCGATATCGCCGTCGTGGCGGGCCCGGCGCGCCTGGCCGACAACGTGGCGCGTGTCAATGGCTTCATGGAGGAGCTGCAGGGCGGCGGCATCGATACCAGCCGCATGTGGGTGGCCGAGAGCGACTTCTCGCCGGCCGGCGGCTGGGCCGCGGCCAAGGAGCTGGTGGAATCGGGGCATCGCTGCACGGCACTGTTCTGCGCCAACGATGAAATGGCGGTCGGCGCGCTATCCTACTTCCAGGAGGCGGGCATCCGCGTTCCGAACGATTTGTCCGTCATCGCCTACGACGACACCCCAAGCGCGGAGTTTTCGGCGCCGCGGCTGACGACCGTCCATATGCCGTGGCGCGAGATGACGATGAATGGCCTGAGCGCCTTGTTGAACCGCTGTTACGGCCTGCGGCGCACAGTGACGCGCAGCTTCCCGGTGACGGTAACGCTGCGTGCTTCGCTGGCCAAGGCGGCCAGCGTCAAGCGCAAGGCCGCTGCATGAACTGAACCGGCAACAGGGCGCTTGCGTCCTTTTTTTCGACTGAATATGGAAACCTTTCCAAATCCTGTACACTACTGAATATGACTACTCGAGACCAGATTGAACCAGGCGCCCCGACGCGCAGCGACTTCGCCCGCGACTTCCTGTGGGGATGCGCCACTTCGTCCTACCAGATCGAGGGGGCCGGCAGGGAAGATGGGCGGGCGGAATCGATCTGGGACCGCTTTGCCGCTACGCCGGGCAAGGTGCGCGACGGTTCGAGCGGCCTGGTGGCCTGCGACCACTACCATCGCTGGCCGGAAGATATGGATATCGCGCGCGACATGGGCCTGAACGCCTACCGTTTTTCGATTGCCTGGCCGCGCATCGTGTCCGAATTCGGCGCCGCGCCCAACCAGAAGGGCCTGGATTTCTATTCGCGCCTGGTCGATGGCATGCTCGAACGCGGCATCCAGCCGTGGGCGACGCTGTACCACTGGGACTTGCCGCAATACCTGCAGGACCGTGGCGGCTGGGCCGAGCGCGACACGGTGCAGCGCTACCTGGAATTCGTGGACGCCGTAACGCGCCGTCTGGGCGATCGCGTGCAGCACTGGATCACGCACAATGAGCCATGGTGCACCGCCATCCTGGGCAATTTCGAAGGCCTGCACGCACCGGGACTGACCGATTTCGGCACGGCGCTGCAGGTGTGCCATCACGTGCTGCTTTCCCATGGAAAGGCGGTGCCGCTGATCCGCGAAAACGTGCCGGGCGCACGCGTCGGCATCTCGCTCAGCCTGCATCCATTGCGCGCCGCCAGCTCCGGCGAAGCGGACCGCGCGGCCTGCGAGCGCCACGACGGCCTGCGCTACCGCTGGTTCCTCGATCCATTGCACGGTCGCGGCTATCCGGCGGCGACGCTGGAGCGGGTAGGCGCAGCGGCGCCGATGGTGTGCGAAGGCGACATGGAAGCGATTGCGGTGGCGACCGATTTCATGGGCGTGAACTATTATTTCCCAGAGACGGTTGCGGACGCGCCCGGCCACGAGCCGCTGGATGCACGCGTGCTCCCGCCGCCGGCCGGCGCGGAAACCACCGCCATGGGCTGGGAAGTGGCGCCGGAAGGCATGAGCGAGCTGCTTGGCCGCATCCATGCCGATTACGCGCCGAAGGAGCTGTACATCACCGAGAACGGCTCCTGTTTCGACGATGAAGTGCTGGCCGATGGTAGCGTGCCCGATGTTGGTCGTCGCCGTTACCTGGCGCGCCATCTCGGCGCCATGCAGGATGCGATCGCAGCCGGCGTGCCGGTGAAGGGCTATTTTGCCTGGAGCCTGGTCGACAACTTTGAGTGGGCGGAAGGTTACCTGCGCCGTTTCGGCCTGGTCCACATCGATTACACAACACAAGAACGAAGGCTGAAGGAGAGCGGCAAATGGTACAGCGCCTTCCTGCAACAGCCATAAAAGGAGACAGGATGAAACAGGTTTCACTGCTGGCCACGGCGCTTGCCCTTGCGCTTCCCGCAGCGGCAGCGCCGCTGGCCGACTGGCCTCACATAAGCAGCGCAATCAAGGCCGACCCGGCGCTTGAGAAACGCATCGCCGGCATCGTCGGCGGGATGACGCTGGAACAGAAGATCGGGCAAATGACCCAACCGGAGATCAAGACCACCACGCCGGACGACGCGCGGCGCTACTACCTTGGATCGGTGCTGAATGGCGGCGGTAGCTGGCCCAACGGGAACAAGCGCGCCAATGCGGCGGAGTGGCTGGCGCTGGCCCAGAAATACCACGACGCTTCGATGGCAACCGATATGGCGGTCAAGGTGCCCGTGGTATGGGGGATCGACGCCATCCACGGCAACAGCAATGTTTTCGGCGCCACCCTGTACCCGCACAATATCGGACTCGGTGCTGCGCACAATCCCAAGCTGGCCTACGAGATCGGTGCCGCGACCGCCAAGGCAGTGCGCGCGACCGGCATAGCCTGGGTCTTCGGCCCGACCATTGCGGTGGTGCGCGACGACCGCTGGGGACGAACCTATGAGAGCTTCTCGGAAGATGGCAAGCTGGTGGCCCGGTATGCCGGGCAATACGTGAAAGGCTTGCAGGGGCGCTTCAAGACCGATGCCAACGTGCTGGCCAGCGCCAAGCACTTTGTCGGAGACGGCGGCACCGACCAGGGCAAGGACCGCGGCAACAACAAGGCCTCGCTGGCGGACATGGTCAACATCCACGGTGCCGGCTATGTGCCGGCGCTGGCGGAAGGTGCGCAGACAGTCATGTCTTCTTTCAATAGCTGGAATGGCGTGAAAGTGCATGGCAGCCGCGAGCTGTTGACCGACGTGCTGAAGACGAAGATGGGCTTCGACGGATTTGTTGTCAGCGATTGGAACGGCATTGCCGAAGTGCCGGGCTGCCGCAACGATAGCTGCCCGCAAGCGATCAATGCCGGCATCGACATGGTGATGGTGCCGGATGACTGGAAGGCCTTCATCGCCAACACCGTCGCCCAGGTGAAAGCGGGAGAGATCCCTATGTCCCGCATCGACGATGCCGTGACCCGTATCCTGCGCGTCAAGCTGCGCGCAGGCCTGTTCGGCAAGAGCCCTGCCCAAAACCTATATGCCGGCAAGGATGAGGCGCTGCAGGATCGCGAACTGGCACGGCGCGCCGTGCGCGAATCGCTGGTGTTGCTGAAGAACGAAGGGCCGGCGTTGCCGCTGGCACGCGGCAAGAAGATCCTGGTGGTCGGCAAGAGCGCCGACAATATCTCCAACCAGTCCGGAGGCTGGTCGCTGACCTGGCAGGGTACCGACAATACCAATGCCGATTTTCCGAATGCCGACAGCATCCTCACTGGGATCCGTGCCGCGGCGGGCGAGGGCAATGTGGAATTCAGCATTGACGCGAAAGGCGTCGACCTGGCGCGCTTCGACGCGGTGATAGCGGTCGTCGGCGAGCGCCCCTATGCGGAAGGCGATGGCGATATCGGCCCATCGGGCACGCTCCGCCACAGCAGCCGATATCCCGAAGACCTGGCCGTCCTGCAAGCGGTGGCAGGCAAGGGTAAGCCGGTGATTACCGTGTTTCTCGCAGGGCGCCCGTTGTTCGTCAACGACCTGCTCAATCTGTCCGATACATTCATCGCAGCCTGGCTGCCTGGTACCGAAGGCAAAGGTGTTTCCGACCTTCTGGTGGCGGGGACGCGCAGCTATGATTTCCGTGGCAAGTTGTCCTTCTCGTGGCCGAAATCGGCTTGCCAAACGCCTTTGAACTTAGGCGATACCGGCTATGCACCGCTGTTCGCATTGAACTACGGCTTGCACAACGGACAGCGTTCGAAGCTGGGCAAGCTGGATACGTCTTACGCCCCTGGCGGCTGCGGTTCCAGCGATACCGTGCCGGTGCATGGACAGGCTGACCGTGCGAGCTTCCCCTTGTCGATCCGCAGCGGCAGCGAGCAACTGGCGCTCGGGGCGGATCTGAACGCAACGTTCCGCCTGCCCGGCATCACGGTGCAGACGGCGCAGGTCAATACACAGCAGGATGCCAAGCTGGTGACCTGGTCGGCTGGTGCGCCATCCGGCGCAGCGCTGGTTGCGCGCGGTACCAGTCCGATCGTGCTGCCGGCTGCCGCGATACGCGATGGAGCCCTGCAGTTTGACGCTATCGTAGCCGCAGCTCCGCAGGGCAAAGTCACGCTGGCGATGCAGGACACCGAAATCGATGCGACCAGGCTGTTCACGCGCATCGCGGGAAAGGGCAAGCAGAGCGTCAAGCTGCCACTGGCCTGTTTCATAGCGCGCGGCCTGAAATTGGACCACATGGATGCGCCCTTCGCCATCAGCGCCAGTGCGCCGTTTGCAGCAGCTATCGCCAATATCGAAATTGCGGGCGGCGCCGCTGCCGCAGCGGACGCTGTGCGTTGCGAAGAACTGAAACAGGAGAACTAAATGGCCAGCATCGCACCCGGCTCCCCGGCCACCGCCCGCCAGGATAGTGCAGCCACCGCGCAGGACGGTACCAACACCAGCGCGTTGGTGATCGTCACCATCCTGTTCTTCATGTGGGGCTTGATCACTTCACTGAACGACGTCCTGATCCCGCACCTGAAGGCGATCTATACGCTGACCTATGTGCAGGCAATGCTGGTTCAGTTCTGCTTCTTTGGCGCGTATTTCATCGTATCGCTGCCGGCGGGAGCCTTGATTCGCCGCATCGGTTATCAGAAGGGCGCTGTCACCGGTCTGCTGATCGCCGCGGGCGGCTGCGCACTGTTCTATCCCGCGTCGTTCGGCGGCTACGGCTTGTTCCTGTTTGCCTTTTTTGTGCTGGCGTCCGGCATCACCATTTTGCAGGTGGCGGCGAACCCGTACGTGACCGTGCTTGGCGCGGCGCGCACGGCATCGAGCCGCCTGACGCTGACCCAGGCGTTCAACTCCCTTGGCACCACCATTGGCCCCGCCGTAGGCGGCCTGCTGATCCTGTCGACCGTTGGGGCGGCCGCCGGCGCCGCGGCCGATGCGGCAACGGTGCGGGGGCCTTATCTGGGGTTGGCTGGTGCGCTGGCGCTGCTGGCGGTGCTGTTCTTCGCGGCCAGGCTGCCGCAGATTTCGGGAAGCGACGATGTGGCGCTGCCGAGCGAGGGCCAAGGCTCCGCATGGGCGCACCGGCACCTGGTGCTGGGCGCCGTTGGCATCTTCCTGTATGTGGGCGCGGAAGTCAGTATCGGCAGCTTCCTGATCAACTTCCTCGGCGAATCGCATATTGCCGGCCTGTCGCATGCCGAGGCGGCGCACTACGTCAGTATCTATTGGGGCGGTGCCATGGTCGGACGTTTTATCGGCTTCGCCGTGATGCGCGTTGTCAGTCCGGGCAAGACGCTGGCCTTCAATTCCCTGCTGGCGATTGCGTTGGTGCTGGGAGCCGCATTCGGCAAGGGTAGCGTGGCGATGTGGGCAATCCTGGCCGTCGGCCTGTGCAACTCAATCATGTTCCCGACCGTCTTCAGCATGGCGCTGAACGGGCTGGGCAAGTACACGGGCCAAGGCTCGGGGATCCTTTGCATGGCCATCGTCGGCGGTGCACTGGTTCCTTTTGCACAGGGCGCGCTGGCTGACGCGATCGGTGTGCAGGCGTCCTTCATGCTGCCGGCCGCCTGCTATGCCTTCATTCTCTACTTCGGCGCCAAGTACTCTTCCATGTACGCGGCACAGTAGTTCTCCACGTACTGTTGGTGCGGCGGAAGCTGCGCCACGGTACGTGCCACATTGTTGCGGATGCCGTCAAGCAAGCAGGACAGCTCCGCATCCCCCATCAAATCCGCAGAGGGATGGTGCTGCAGCGGCATGATGCCCTGGCCCAGCATCACCTGGACCCACGAATTTTCGGCGAACAGTTCGTTCGACAAGCGGAACACACGGCCCGTTTCGCGGAACATGTCGATCCGGCGCCGTAGCGATTTCGGCACCTCCATCTCGGCGCAGTGGCGCCAGAAAGGGGAGTCGCGGCGGTTGGTGACCTTGTAGTGCAGGATGATGAAATCGCGGATATGTTCGATCTCGGTCCAGGCTTGCCGGTTGTATTCGTCGATCTCGGACTGGAAGATGCCGGCAGAAGGGAACATCTGCATCAGGCGGATGATGCCACGCTGGATCAGGTGGATGCTGGTCGATTCGATCGGTTCCAGAAAGCCGCTGGCGAGGCCGATCGCGACGCAGTTCTTGTTCCAGACCTTGCGCCTTTGGCCGGGCTTGAAACGGATCACGCGCGGCTGCACGAGCTGCTCGCCTGTGATGTTCGAAATCAGCCCGGCGCGCGCGGTATCGTCGTCGACGAACTTGCTGGAGAAGACCATGCCATTGCCGACGCGATGCTGCAGCGGGATGCGCCACTGCCACCCCCATTCATGGGCGATGGCTCGCGTGTACGGTACGGCGGGTCCGGTGGAAGAAGTCTGTATCGCGATCGCGCTGTCGTTGTGCAGCCATTGCGACCAGTCTTCAAACCCTTCACCCAGGGTTTCGCCGACCAGCAGGGCGCGGAAACCGGTGCAATCGATGAACAGGTCGCCTTCGAGCATGGCGCCGCCATCGAGCTGCAGCGCCGTGATATGGCCGTTCGCGGCGTCGGTGTGGACCTTGGCGATCTTGCCCTCGATGCGCTGGACACCGTAGCCTTCCGAATACCTGCGCAGGTAGCGTGCGTAGGCGCTGGCGTCGAGGTGGTAAGCGTAGTTGATGCCTTCTCGTGGCAGGTGGCCAAAGCGCTCCAGCTGCGCAGCTTTCAGCTCCAGGCAGTAGTCGCCATAGTCGCCCGCCAGTTTGCGTTCGCGGCCCTTGCGCCAGAAGTGATTGAAGCCGGCCGTCCAATGGTCGATGCCGGTCATTCCAAAGGAGTGGATGTAGTCTTCGTTGACGTTGCGCCAGTTCTCGAAGCTGATCCCCAGCTTGAAGGTGGCCTTGGTCGCGGCCATGAATTCCTGTTCATTGATCTCCAGCAGCCGGTGGAAATTCAGCAGGCTAGGAATCGTCGCCTCGCCTACGCCGACGGTGCCGATTTCGTCCGATTCCACCAGCTTGATGTCGAGGACTTTGCCGAGGCTGCGCGAAACCGCCGCGGCAACCATCCAGCCGGCAGTGCCGCCACCTGCAATGACAACGCGCCGCACGGGGCGGCGCTGGAACTGTTCGTCTCTCACTTCGTTCTCCGTTTATCGGTTGATTTTCTTCAGAAGCTGGGCGCGCAGCATGCGCGCTGAGTTGTCGTCGATGGCACCCAGCACGCGCCTTGCGCTCTTTGGGATGTGGGCTGCGGTCTGTTCATCCGCCTCGAACACGTAATGCCGGAAGATTTCCTGCCATGCGCGGCGCTGCGCGGGCGGAAGGTCGCGTATCGAGAGCAATGACAGCATGAGAGCATTGGCCGGCGTGTCCATAAAAGCGGGCGATTGCCGCCACCAGTAATTGACCAGCACGTTGAAGCACTCCAGCGCTTCGACGTGGTGCCACCACATGCTGGGAATGAATATCGCGTCACCCGGTGCCAGTTCGGCTGATTGGGCATGGCGCATCGCTTCGCCGAAGCGGGGAAAGCGTTCGATATCCGGGTGGTGCAGGTCGACCAGGCTGATTGGCTGGCCGGCCGGCGTGAAGTCCAGCGGCCCGACGTACAGGTTTTCCAGTTGGTCCGGCGGGAACAGCGTGAATCTGCGGCGGCCAGCGGTCACGCAGGCCAGATTGTCCGGCAGATCGTAGTGGGCCGGGATGCGGACCTGGTTGCCGATCCAGATGCTCATGAGTGCGTCGCGCGGAACCATGGCGAGCGCGTTCTCATCGCTGTAGCCCGGCAGCGCCGTGTCTACCGTGGTGGAACCGACGTAGATGGCGGGAGAGTTAGGATTGTCGCGCTGCCTGGCGAGTTCCATCAGGACGTGGTCAAGGCGCGTGTGTACGGAGGAGAAATTGAAGCCGCTCAGGTCTTCGTTGTAGAAGACGCGCCCGCCGATGTCCGGGCTGCCAAGCATGGCGATCACCGTGGCATCGCGGCAGAATCGGCGCAAGTAAGCATCGGCGCTCGCAGCGCGAGCGATGCTGTCGACGCCGTTGCAGCCTGCCTGTACCGCCGGCCAGCGCGCAAGCAGGCCGCGCAACACCAGCGGCTCCGTGGAGCCCAGCAGCTCGCCGCCAAGGTCGGATGGCGTTACACCATGTAGCTCGCGGATCGGTTCAGCACTGGCCTGCATGGACGCGGTTCTTGCGTTCGATCAGCGTACGGAAGTTGCTCATGGAGGCGATCACCATGTAGATCGCTTGCAGGCAGCCGGCGCGGTTCAGGCGTTCCAGCACGTCGCCCGGCAAGGTGGAAAGGCGTTCTTCGTTGATGGTGTAGAAACCGGCCAGCCGGCGCTGCGAGCCGTCATCCAGCTCGATGTCGAACACGAACGATTCGAGCAACTGGTGCTCGAGCAGGGCCGCCTGGAAGCCGCGTGCCTGCTGCAGCCCCTGGTGGATGGCAAGCAGGGTGGCGTTGACGCGCTCGAGGTAATCGGAAGTTCCGCCATGCGGCAGGAATACGCGCTCTCCGTTTGCGGTACTGAGGCGCGGATTATCCAGATCCACGTGCACCGTCAATTCGTCGCCGTTCACGCCGATCAGGAAAGGCTGGCGCTCGATCGCCAGGGGGATATAGGGCGCCTCCCAGCCGTGCATTCCGAGAAACAGGTTTTCGCCCTCCTGGAAACCGAACAAGGCATGCGCCTCAAAGTCGCCAGCGCCCCCTTTGCGGAAGACGATCGGATAGCAGGCCTGCACGTCGCGAAATTCGGACGGGAAGGTGAGGGCGGAAATGACGTTGTCGCCGAAATGGGCGCCGCGCCCGGTCTGCACGTGCAAGTCCTTGTGGTCGATGTTATTGAGCAGGACAGGTTTTGCCATGGTACTCCTTGTATGGTGGGCAGGCCGAGGCGCGGCAAGTCATCAGAACTTGTAGCGCGCACCGAGCATGTAGCGCGGCCTGGATTGCGTCACGAAGAGCGCCATCGATTCAGCGCGGCCGTGGACGCGCTGGATTTCGTTGGTCACGTTGATCGCTTCAAACTGCACGCTGAGCTTCTCATTGAATGCATAGCCGACGCTCAGGTCCAGTTGGCCGTAGGCCTCCGTATAGTTCGGGTTAGGACCCGCGCCGTCGAAGGTCGAGGACAGGAACTTGTCACGCCAATTGTAGGCCGCGCGAATCGACCAGTTCTTGTCCTCGTAAATACCCACCAGATTGGCGGAGTTGCTCAGCCCGACCAGCGCGAACTGTTCGCCGACCTTGAAGTTGTCGTACTTCAGGCCCGAATCCACCCAGGTGTAGTTGGCCGACAGCCCGAAACCGGAATTGCCGAACATATGCTGTACGTTGATCTCTGCGCCCTTCAGCTTCTCGTTCTTCTGGTTGGCGAAAGAGTTGATCTCGAACGACATCACCGGATCGTTCGGCTGGCCGACGATGGTGCCGGTGGCATTGCCGCTCGCATCGTCAGGGCCGCGCGTCACGCCCGGAGCGGTCGGGTGATTGCGGAAGATGTAGTTGCGGATGCAGACACGGTCGGCGCCGCAATTGCCCTGCTGGACAGCCTCGTTCCAGAGTGCGCCGCCAGCCGGCGTGTGCAGGTTGAACGGGGTCGCGGTGATCTTGGACTGGCCGGCGTAGTTGCTCAGATCCTTGTGGAACAGGCCGACCGAGGCGAAGCTTTGCTGGCCGTAATACCATTCCCACGACAGGTCCAGGTTTTTCGACTTGACCGGCTTCAATTGCGGGTTGCCCTGGCTGCCTGTGCCGCCGAAATCGCGCGCCAGGCGGTCCAGTGTGGTGCCGCCCTGGATCTGGTCATAACGCGGCCGGCCGATGGTTTCGCCGTAGCTGGCGCGCAGCTTCATGTCCGAGCGGATATCGGCATCCCAATCCACGCTAGGCAGCCAATGGTTGTATTTGCCATTGAGCGTCGTGAAAGTCGGCGCCCCGAAGCTGAGCGGGAATTCGTTGGCCGATACCCAGCTGACCCCTGTCGCGGCAGGCACCAGGGCGGTCGACATGACGTCGGTCTTCTCGTAACGCACGCCGATATTGGTATGCATCGGGATCGCAGTATCCCAGTCGGTCCCGAATTGGACGTAGGCGCTCTTGGATTTTTCCTGGGTGCGCTGGTCGGTGTCGAAGGTACTCTTCGGCATGTACATATCCGGCAGGCCGGTCACCTTGGCGGTCAGGGCGCGCAACTCGGCGAAGTTAAAGGTGTAGAACTGGTTGAACAGGGCTGGATTGCCGCTGCCATTGATCTTGTCGTAGTACTGGCGCAGCGACTCCCGATGGAACAGGCTGGCCGGATAGTCGGATGCCGTCGACGCGCCGCCCCAGGAATCGCGCTGCTGGGTCGACATGGCGGAGCGGTTTTTCACTTCGATCGCGCCCACGCCGAAGTTCAGGTTGGACGCTTCCAGCAGCTTCAGGCTGCCCTTGAACTGGGCTTGTTCGATCTCGCCCTTCATATAGCCGTTCTGGAACACGGAGCCGGTCACTTGCTGCGGGGCCCGGGTGAAGTCCGCGCCCTGGATGCTCAGTACCGGGAAATCGTCGCGGAAGTCGACCGTGGTGTCGCCGCGGCTGAAGCTTGCGGTGCCGATCACGTTGCTGGAGCCGAATGGGCTGTCGGCCTTGGATTCGGCGCTGGATTTATGCACGTCCAGTTCCAGTTTCAAACCGTCGGTTTTCCAGGCGGCGTTGAAGCCGAGCGATTGGTTCTGGGTCTTGGTGGCGAAATCGGCGCCGCCCATGGCGATGTCGCTGTTGGCCGCCGGCAGCAGTTCGGTGTACACCAGCGGAGCGGCGACCGGACCGTTGCTCCAGGTCGAATTGGACGCGCCGAAGTTGAACCAGGCCGACAGGTCCTGGCGGCGGGTCTGGATCTTGTTCTCGGAGTAGGTGTAGTCCAGCGTGGTGGTGAGTTCTTTCACCGGCGCCCACTGCAACGTCAATTGGCCATTGGTGCGCTGGCGCTGCACGCCGTTCATGTTGTAGTTCAGGTTCTGCGGCAGCGAATAAATGTCGCCGTCTTTCGGACGGTTGGTGGCGCCGGCTTGCGGAAGCGGTCCCGCGTTGCCCAGGAATGGACCGCGCCAGCCGTTCGCCACGGAAGCCTGGTTGAAGCCCAGGTTGCGCTCCTGGTAGCTGGCGCTCAGCGCCACGCCGAAGCGGTTGTCGTCAAAGGTATTGCTGTAGATGCCTGAGACTTCCGGCGTGGTCGCGCTGCCTTGCTTCACGTCGCCAGGAAGGTTGTTGTGGGATGTATCGTGCACCGCCTTGACGCCGACGCTGGCCATCATGCCGGGGCGGTCCAGCGGACGCGCCGTCATCACATTGACGGTGGCGCCGATGCCGCCGGTCGGGGTTTCGGCGCGGCCGGTCTTGTAGACCTGGATCTGCGAAATCGCTTCGGACGCCAGGTTGGCGAAGTCGAAGGCGCGGCCATTCAGGTCGCCCAGGTTGGAGGTCGGCATCTGGCGGCCATTCAGCAGCACCAGGTTGAAGTCGGGGCCGACGCCGCGCACGGTGATTTTGGAACCTTCGCCGATGGAGCGGTCGATCGACACGCCGCTGATGCGCTGCAGCGACTCGGCGAGGTTAGTGTCGGGGAATTTGCCGATGTCGGCAGCCACGATGCCATCCACAATGCCGTCGGCATTGCGTTTCAGGTTCATCGAGGAACCCAGGCTGGCGCGCAGGCCGGTAACCACCACGGTGGTTACCTCGCCGCTGTTGGACGGGGCGGGCGCCACGCCTGCCTGGTCCGATTCCTGCGCCTGGGCCGGTGCGATGAGCGCCGCGCAGGCGGTGGCTACTGCAAGGCTCATCAATGTCTGCTTCGCCTTTGGATAGTGCATTTGGTCTCCTTGGTTCTTATAGTCTGGCCGCCTCCCCCAACCAGCATGGAAACGTTTCCATGTCATGCTTAAAAATACTAGGGGCAGCAAAATCGATTGTCAATAAAATACGCCGGGAATCGGCAGGAAGTGTGGGGTTTCCGTCATCAAACTGGAAACGTTTCCATTCTGGTCAGCGCAATATAGCACCGTTCAAATTTCGAAGTCAACAGCTTTTCCGTGCTATATTCGCAACGAAAATGGGAACGTTTCCATGTCAGGGATAAACGATGTTGAAAACGATTTTTGTCATCTTGCTGGGGCTGCAAAGCGCGCAAGCAGTGGAAACGTGGCCACATGGGGCACGCGCAGCGGTCAGCCTGGCTTACGACGATGCGCTCGATTCGCAGCTCGATCATGCGCTGCCGGCACTGCAGCGCCATGGCCTGAAAGCCACGTTCTACCTGGCACTGGCAAACGCACCGGTGCGCCGGCGCTTGGCCGAGTGGCGCGCGGCAGCGCAACGCGGGCACGAGCTTGGCAACCATACCTTGTTCCACCAGTGCTCGGCCAGTACTCCAGGCCACGCCTGGGTCGAAGCGCATCGCAACCTCGATACCACCAGCGTCGCGCAGATGCTGGACCAGGTGCGGCTGGCCAATACGCTGCTGCAGGCAATCGACGGCAAGCGCGAACGCACGTTCAACGCTCCGTGCTTCGAACAGCAAGCGGCGGGCCAGTCTTACTGGCCAGCGATCCGCGATGAATTCGTGGCGTTGCGCACGGCAGGCATTGCACCGGTCGGCTTGACCGGCGCCCAGCTCATCGCACTGGTGAAGGAGCAGGGCGCGCAAGGCGGCGTGGTGAACCTGGTGTTTCATGGCGTCGGCGGCGACTATCTTGCCGTCAGCGATGAAGCGCATGACGAACTGCTGTGTTTCCTGGCCGCGCATCGCGACCAGTACTGGACCGACACTTACCTGAACATCGTGCGCCACCAGCGCGGGGCCAAACCAGGCTGGGTGCTCGATTGGGCCGACGAGTTCGACGGCGACGCCCTCGATACGCGCAAGTGGGTCGCGGAGCTGGCCGGCCATGGTTACGGCAATAACGAGATGCAGTTTTACACGGCCAGAAAAGAAAATTTGCGCGTGGAGGGAGGCAAGCTGGTCATCGAGGCACGCAAAGAGTCATACCAGGGCAAGCAATACACTTCGGCGCGCCTGAAGACTGCCGGCCTGATGGAGCGCCAATATGGGCGCTTCGAAGCGCGCATCAAAGTGCCGCGCGGACAGGGTATCTGGCCGGCGTTCTGGATGCTGGGGGGCGATATCGACAAGGCGGGCTGGCCGCGCAGCGGCGAGATCGACATCATGGAAAACATCGGCAAGGAACCCGGCATCGTCCATGGCACGCTGCATGGCCCGGGCTACTCCGGCGAGAAGGGCTTCGGCGCGCCATCGCAGCTGCCGCACGGGCAGCGCTATGCAGACGGCTTCCACGTGTTTGCGGTGGAATGGGAGCCGGGCGAAATCCGCTGGTACCGCGATGGCCAGCATTACCACACCGCGCAGCCGCAAATGGTGAACGGTGAATGGGTATTCGAGCATCCCTTCTTCGTGCTGCTTAACCTGGCCGTGGGCGGCTATTGGCCCGGCTATCCCGATGCAGATACGCTATTCCCGCAAGTGATGCTGGTTGACTACGTTCGGGTATATCGCAAGGAGGACTGATGGTACACTCAATGCATGAATGCAATCATTCTTGCTGCGGCCTTAATGGCCACTCCCGCCACGCCGGAGCAGGCGGTGGCCGCGCTGTGGCGCTCACTGAGTCACGACGCCGGCCAGCCCGGCGATGAAGCGGCGCTGCGCGCCATCCTCCACCCCGACGCCATGGTCTACGGCGCCCGTTACAGCAACGGCGCTGCCGCGCTGTCGGTCGCGCGAGGCGCCGATTTCGCCGCCGGCATCGGGCGTGTCGACGAAAAGGGCTTCCATGAGTGCGAAGTGGCGCGCGAGGTGCGCCAGTACGACCGTTTTGCCACCGTCTACAGCGTCGTCGAGTCGCGCAATGATCGCAGTGCACCGAAAGCGAATTTCACGGGAGTAAACAGCATCCAGCTGTTCCGCGCGGACGACGGCTGGCGCATTATCGGCCTGTACTACCAGGTCGAACGGCCTGGCCAGCCCATCCCGCTACAGGGCGGCAAGGCGGGCGCCTGCCTGGAGGGATGATGAACGAGAAGACTGCCCGCGCCATCATGCTGGTCAAGGCGATCGAAGAAGCCGACCAGCACAAGGAAGTGCTGACCGGCGATGACCGCCAGTTCGCCAGCCGCACCGCGCGCGAACTGGCGCACTGGCAGGCGGCCGAGCAGCGTTCGGCATCCACGCTGCCGGATTTTCTTTACCATCGCGCCGAACAACTGCTCAAGCGCCTGGCTGCGCGCCACAAGATGTTCGGCTCCGTCACGCGAGGGCATAGCGGCATGTGGGGGGCCAGCTTGCTGCTGCCGCTGGCGGCGCTGCTGGCTGGCGGCATGGCCGAGCGCTTTGGCGACCCGCATCGCGTCGACCTGCTGTCCATGCCGCTGCTGGGGATCATCGCCTGGAATATGCTGGCCTACCTGCTGCTGGTGCTGTGGGCCCTGCTGCCCGCGCGCCGGGCCGGATTGCGGCGCGGCCTGGCCAACCGCATGGCGCTGGGCAGCGGGCATGTTCCGCGCCGGCTGCCGCATGCGCTGGCGGGCGGGGTACTGCAATTCATGCTGGACTGGGCCCGCCTGGGCGCACCCCTGAACCTGGCCCGCATTGCGCGCATCCTGCACTGGTCGGCCGCGGCGTTTGCCATCGGCGCCATACTGTCGCTGTATGCCCGCGGCATTGTCGAACGCTATGCAGCAGGCTGGGAAAGCACCTTCCTCGACCCATGGCAGGTTTATCGCCTGCTGTCGCTGCTGTTCGCGCCCGCGGAGCGGATATTCGGCCTGGAAGGCTTCACCGCTGACGAGGTGATGGGTTTGCAGAACTGGGGCGACGCACGTCACGGCAACGGCGCGCGCTGGGTGAACCTGTACGCCGCCAGCCTGCTGCTGTACGTGGTCCTGCCGCGCCTGGTACTGGGCGCCATGGCTGCCGCACGCGCGCTCTGGCTGCGGCGCCGCTTCCCGCTCGACCTGGACCAGCCTTACTTCCACCAGCTTGGCGTGTCGGCGGGCGGCGAGCCGGGCCTGCTGCGCGTGCTGCCTTACAGCCTGACCGTGGACGAGGCCCGCAGCAAGGGCCTGGACACGGTGGCGCAGGAAATGCTGGGAGAGCAAGCCCGCGTGCGCCTGCTGCCGCCTGCGGCCTACGGCAGCGAAGCGCCGGCCCTGGAGGCGGGCGAGGGGGTGACGAACGCTGTCCTGTTCGGCCTTGCCGCCACGCCCGAGCAGGAAAACCATGGCGTCTTCCTGGCTGCACTGGGCAAGGGACGCAAGCTGGTCGCGCTGCTCGACCAGTCCGCGCTGGCCGCGCGCATGGATGGCAGCCGCTTGAGTGAGCGCATCGAATTATGGCGTGAGTTCTGCATCCTGCATGGCGCCGAACCCAAGGTGGTCGATTTGCTGGCCCCTGCGGAAGTCAGCGGAAACGCAGCATGACGGGCGCACCGGTCACCATCCAGCTTGCGCTGGTTTCCCACACCAATAACGGCAAGACCACGCTGGCCCGTACCCTGCTGGGCACCGATGTGGGACAGGTGCGCGACGCCGCCCACGTCACCACGTTGGCCGAATCGCATGCGCTGATGACGACCCAAGGCGGCGACCGCCTGATGTTGTGGGATACGCCGGGCTTCGGCGATTCCCTGCGCCTGATGAAGCGCCTGGCGCTGACCGGCAACCCGATCGGCTGGTTCCTGCGCGAAGTGGTGGACCGCTACCGTGACCGCCCGTTCTGGCTTAGCCAGCAGGCCGTGCGCACCGCGCGCGACGAAGCCGATGTGGTGCTGTACCTGGTCAATTCGACCGAGAACCCGGGCGATGCCGGTTATATTCCGGCTGAAATGCGCATCCTCGACTGGCTGGGCAAGCCGGTACTGGTATTGCTGAACCAGATGGGACCGCCACGCCCGCTGCCCGTAGAACAGGCCGAACTGCTGCGCTGGAAGGACGTCATGCTGCAATTCGGCCAGGTGCGCGAGGTGCTGCCGCTGGATGCCTTCGCCCGTTGCTGGGTGCATGAGCGCGTGTTTTACGATGCGCTCGGCGCCCTGGTCGGACCGGAAAAGCAGCAAGGCTACGAGCGCCTGTTCTCGGTTTGGGAAGACACCAATGCGCGCCGCTTCAAGCAGTCGATGGCGGTGATGGCGCACCAGTTGGCGGATGCCGCGCACGACAAGCAGATCGTGGAAACGGTGGAGCGCGGCATGATCGCATCGGCGCTGAAGATCATCGGCATCGGCAAGGGCGAGGACCGCAAGCGCCAGGACCGCGCCATGAACACGCTGGTGGCGCGGCTCAACCTGGCCATCGGCCAGGCGACGGTCAACCTGCTGGCACTGCACAAGCTCGACCCGAGCGAGGCGCCCAAGATCAATGCCCGTGTCAGCAACAACTTCGTGGTGCTGGCGCCGGTGGACAAGGGACAGGCAGCATTGCTGGGGGCCATCGTTTCGGGCGCGGCCACCGGCTTCTCGGCCGACCTGGCCGCCGGCGGCCTGACGCTGGGCACCGGCGCATTGCTGGGCGGCGTGATCGGCGCGCTGACTTTTGCCGGCGCGGCCTGGGGCTTCAATGTCGGCATGGAGCGTGAAGTGCCGACCATGTCGCTTTCAGACGATTTCCTACGCACCCTGCTGGTGTCCAGCGTGCTGCGTTATCTCGCCGTGGCGCACTTTGGCCGCGGGCGCGGCAACTTCGTTGAAAGCGAGGCGCCGCCGTTCTGGCAGGAAGAGGTGGAGCAGGCGGTGCTACTGCATGAGGCGCAAATGAAGGCGCTGTGGCAAACCCTGCGCGAGCAGGAAGAGCGCGACCTGGCGCCGGCCAGCGCCGTGCTCACCGCAATCACGGCGCACGTGCTGGCGCGGCTTTACCCGGAAGGTCAGGCAGCGAATCCGCCGTCGATATTGAGGCCGGCACCGGTCACGTAAGCTGCCTCCTCGCTGGCCAGGTAGGCCACCATTGCGGCTATTTCCTCGCCGCGCGCGTGGCGCCTGATCGCCATCAAATCGTGCAGCGATTTGGCGAAGTCACCCTGTGCCGGATTCATGTCGGTATCGACCGGGCCAGGCTGCACGTTGTTGACAGTGATGCCGCGCGGGCCCAGGTCGCGCGCCAGGCCTTGCACCAGGCCGGTCAGCGCCGATTTGCTCATCGCATAAATCGAACCGCCAGCGAAGGGCATGCGTTCAGCGTTGGTGCTGCCGATATTGATCACGCGTCCGCCTTCCTTCATGTGCGCCACTGCCGCCTGCGTCGCTGCGAACACGCCGCGCACATTGACGGCGATGGTGTGGTCGAAATCGTCCAGCGTCAGTTCGGACACGTCGCCCAGGTGCAGCACGCCGGCGTTGTTGACGAGGATATCGAGGCGGCCGAAGCGCTTGGCGATATCGTCGATGGCAGCGCGGGTGGCGGCGGCGTCGGTGGCGTCGACTTTCAGCGCGAGGGCCTTGCCGCCGGCAGCGCCGATTTCGCTGGCCAGCGCGTCGGCGGCGGCGCCCGAGTTTTGGTAGGTGAAGGCGACGGTGGCGCCGTCGTTGGCCAGGCGGCGCACGATGGCGGCGCCGATGCCGCGGGAACCACCGGTGACGAATGCGATCTTGCTCATGATTTGCTCCTGATTGGGTTGGGATGGAGCTAGTATGGCCGCGACATTGCATGTCGACTAGCTGGTAATATCGAGTATCACTTTCAACTAAATATATTAAATGGAGCCACTGAACCTGCTCGAATCCTTCCTGCAGAGCGCCGAATGCGCCGGCTTTTCCGGGGCCGCGCGCCGCCTGGGCTTGACCCCGGCGGCGGTCAGCAAGAACGTGGCGCGCCTGGAGGCAAGGCTTGGCGTGCGCCTGTTCCAGCGCAGCACGCGCCGGCTTGCGCTGACCGAGGCCGGTGAACGTTTGCTGCAGCAGGTGCGCGCTCCGCTGGCCGAACTGCAGGGCGCCATCGCCGGCGCCGCGCAGGATGCAGGCGAGCCGGCCGGCACCCTCAAGGTGGCGGTGGCCCACGGGGTGGGACGCATGTACATCCTGCCGCTGTTGACAGGCTTCCTGCAGCGTTATCCGGGCGTGCAGCACGACTGGCGATTCGACAACCGCACGGTGGACCTGATCGGGGAGGGCTACGACGTCGCCATCGGCGGCGGCATCGAGCTGGCGCCGGGTGTGGTGGCGCGCGAGCTGGGGCGGCCGCGCATCCTGGTCACGGCGGCGCCGTCCTACCTTGCTGGGCGCAAGCTGCCGCGCCATCCGTCCGAGCTGGCGGGCTGGCAGGGCATTGCGCGCCGCTCGGCCGAAACCGGGCGCCTGCGCGAATACCTGCTGCGCAATGCCGGCGGCGAGGAGGCGGTGGCCGAATTCCGGGCGGTTGCCACCTTCGATGATCCGGAGGCGATGGCGCAGGCGGCCTGCCTGGGCCTGGGTGTGGCCCTGTTGCCCGGCCCCCATGCGGCGCCGCTGCTGGAGTCGGGCCAACTGGTGCGGCTGCTGCCCGACTGGCATGCGGAGGTGGGCGCGCTCTCCATCTACTACTCCAGCAAGAAACTGTTGCCGGCCAAGACGCGCGCTTTCGTCGAGTATGTGATTGGTCAAATGCGCGCGGACGACTTTGCGGGGCGGCTCGACAGGCTTTGAAAGATCACGGTAATATTGGCTTCCAATTCATCAGCGATAGGGGTGCCTTCCATGAAGTTCCGCCTTGTTACCCGCAGTGATTTTGATGGCCTGGTGTGCGCGGTGCTGCTCAAGCACCTGGACCTGATCGACGAGATCCTGTTCGTGCACCCCAAGGATATGCAGGATGGGAAAATCGCGATCACCAGCCGCGACATCACCACCAACCTCCCTTACGTATCGGGCGCCCATCTCGCGTTCGACCACCACCTGTCCGAAACCATCCGCAATACGGGCGACCGGCAGAACCACGTCATCGACCCCAGTGCACCTTCGGCAGCGCGCGTGGTGTATGACTATTACGGCGGCGGCAACAAATTCCCGTCGGCCTGGAACGACATGATGCTGGCGGTGGACAAGGGCGACTCGGCGCAATTCAACCGCGACGAGATCCTGGACCCGCAAGGCTGGGACTTGCTGAACTTCCTGATGGATGCGCGCACGGGCCTGGGGCGCTTCCGCGATTTCCGCATATCGAACTACAACCTGATGATGGACCTGATCGACTACTGCCGCTCGCATTCGATCGGCGAGATCATGGCGCTGCCGGATGTGAAGGAGCGCAGCGACCTGTATTTCGACCACGCCGAGAAGTGCAAGGAGCAGATCCGCCGCTGCTCAAGCGTGCATCAGAACCTGGTGGTGCTGGACCTGCGCAATGAAGAGACGATTTTTGCGGGTAACCGCTTTGTCATTTATGCACTGTATCCTGAGCAGAATATCTCGATCCACGTGCTGTGGGGGCTGAAGAACCAGAATACGGTGTTCGCCACCGGGAAATCGATCTTGAACCGGACCTCGAAGACCAATATCGGGGCGCTGATGCTGGAGTACGGCGGGGGCGGGCATGAGAATGCCGGGACGTGCCAGGTCGAGAACGAAATGGCGGAGGATGTGCTGGGCGCCTTGATCGTGCGCATCAACAAGGAAGGCTGATTCGCTGAAAAAAAAGGGACGTACCCCAAAAAAAGCGGGTACGTCCCCATTTTTTTCCAGCGAATTAGAAGTCTTGTTCAGGTAAAGCTATAGAATTATCGGTCGAGAACTGGTAGTCCTTGAACACATGTTCCGCAGTCAGGATCTGGTAGGAGCCATCCGGCTTCTTGAAAGAAGTGTCCTTCAGGCGGTAGGTGTAGTGGCCGCAAGTCCAGCAGTTGAAGTTGCGCATATGGGTGCACAGGCAGGTTTTGTCCATCACCTTGATGCCCTTGTCGCTGCCGCCGTTGGCCACCACTTCGCGGTTGTACGAATTGATGTAGGCGCAGTTGCCGGTTGCATCGAGCAGGTAGCCATAGGATTCGCAGCCGGGACGGATGCCCGCGCCGATCGCAGGGGTGCTCTTCAGCATGCGCATCGGATAGCCGGTCGGCGACACGCCGTTGACGATGATGTCTTCTTCGCTGGCCTTGAAGTATTCCTGTTTCACGTCTTCCGGCAGGCCGCATTCCTTGGTCACGGTAAAGCGGGTCGCCACCTGCACGCCGGCCGCACCCATTTCCAGGAAGGACACCGCATCGCTGCCGGTGAAGACGCCGCCTGCGGCGATCACTGGAACGTCCAGGTTTTCCGCCTTCATGTAGTCCAGGATCTCCTGCACGATCTGGTGCAGGTCGAATTCCTTCCAGTCTTCCAGGCCAAAGCCCAGGTGGCCGCCGGCCAGCGGACCTTCCACGATCACGTAGTCGGGCAGGCGGTTCAGCTTCTGGTTCTTGCGCAGGAAGATCTGCAGCGCACGCACGGAGGACACGATGATGCCCAGCTTCGCTTCGCGGAAGCGCGGGTGGTCTGCCATCAAGGCGAAGGAACCGAAGTGCAGGCCGGCCGACAGGGTGATGCCGTCGATGCCCGCGTCCAGCGCCGCGTTCAGGCGGGTGCGCAAGGTTTCCTTGGGGCCGTTCATGGTCAGCTTTTCCATGCAGTTCACGAAGATCAGGCCGGGGCCTTCCTTGCGCTGCATGGTGTCGCCGATATGGCGGCGCTGTGCTTCGGCCAGGCGTCCCAGGTCGAACTGCACCTCGGACTTGTCCATATTATTGATGTTGTGCTTGTACAGGCGGGTCTTGTCCTTGACGAAGGTGGTGTCGAACTTGCGGTCCGAAACATCCTCCACCATCGCATCGGAAATATGGCCGATGCCGCCAAGGCGCGCTGCTTCCAGCGCCAGTTCGGTCGTGGAAATATCCACGCCCATCCCGCCGATCATGATTGGCACATACTCTTCGTCGCCAAACTTGAGGCGGAAATCGTCAACACGTTTCATTACAGTCCTTCGATCAATCGCGGAAATTGTTGAATTCCAGTGGCGTGTCCGGCACGTCCTTGCGCAGCAGCTGCATCGCAGCCTGCAGGTCGTCGCGCTTGGCACCGCTCACACGTACCGACTCGCCCTGGATGCTGGCCTGGACCTTCATCTTGCTTTCCTTGATTACCTTGGTGATTTTCTTGGCGGTCTCGGTATCGAGACCATTCTTCACCTTGATGACCTGCTTGACTTTGTCCCCACCAATCTTCTCTACCTTGCCTTCGTCGAGGAAGCGCACGTCGACCTTGCGTTTGGCCAGCTTGTTGGTCAGCACATCGCGTACCTGGCTCAGCTGGAACTCCGAATCGGCGAATGCCGTCAGGTCGTTTTCTTTTTGTTCTACGCGCGCATCGCTGCCTTTGAAGTCGAAGCGGGTCGAGATTTCCTTGTTGCTTTGATCGACGGCGTTGCGCACTTCGATCATGTCCGCTTCGGATACTACGTCAAACGATGGCATATTCTTTCCTTTACAATGAAGCAACCGCCCATAGGGCGGATTCAAAAGAAGCGACATTTTAACGGACAAACAAGCGAACGCTCGGTCGTTTTTGTCACAATTGCACTATAATCGAGCAAAAACTTGATCTGCCCATGCCTTTCCCCGATTTTCTCCAGCACGACTACCCACTGAAGCATTTAAATACGTTCAGTATTGATGTACGCGCCAAACATTACCTGCGCGTGACATCGGTGGAGCTGTTGCGCAGCGCGTTAGCCGATCCGCAACTGGCCGCCATGCCGCGCCTGGTGCTGGGCGGCGGCAGCAACCTGCTGCTGACGCGCGATTTCCCCGGCCTGGTGCTGCACATTGCGCTGGAAGGCCGCGAGATCCTGGCCGGCACGCCGACGCACCACCACGTCCGCGCTGCAGCCGGCGAAACCTGGCACAACTTCGTGCAATGGACGCTGGCGCAAGGCGTTGGCGGGCTGGAAAACCTGTCGCTGATCCCGGGTACGGTGGGCGCTGCTCCGATCCAGAATATTGGGGCGTACGGGGCGGAAACCAAGGATTATTTCCTGTCGCTGGAGGCGTTTGATCCGGCCAGCGGCGAAGTGCGGGAAATGGACGGCGCCGCATGCCGCTTCGCCTACCGCGACAGCATCTTCAAGCACGAAGGCCGCGAGCTGATCATCCTGGACGTGAGCTTTGCGCTGCCGCGCGCCTGGCAGCCCAACCTGCGTTATGCCGAACTGGCCAACGCAGTGGCGGAGCAAGGCCTGGCCGCGCCAACCCCGCAGCAAGTAGCCGACACCGTGATCGCCATCCGCCGCCGCAAGCTGCCGGATCCGGCGCACATCGGCAATGCCGGCAGTTTCTTCAAGAATCCCGTGGTCAGCGCCGAACATTGCGCCCGGTTGCTGGAGCAGTTCCCGGCCCTGGTGCACCACCGCCAGGCGGACGGCAGCGAAAAGCTGGCAGCGGGCTGGCTGATCGACCAATGCGGCTGGAAAGGAAAGTCGCTGGGCGCAGCCGGCGTGTACCCGAAACAGGCCCTGGTGCTGGTGAATAACGGCGGTGCCACCGGTGCCGAAGTCCAGGCCCTGGCCGCCGCCATCCAGGCCGACGTCGCCGCGCGCTACGGCGTAGCCCTCGAACCCGAGCCAGTCTTCATTTGAAAGTCGGGGTCAGCTCTGGCAACAGGACATTTTGCTGCGCAAAATGTCCTGTTGCCAGAGCTGACCCCGACTTTCATTCTGCGTTGACGACGCGGTTGCGGCCGCCGGATTTGGCGGCGTAGAGGGCGCGGTCGGCTGCCGCGACCAGTTCACTCCACGACGATTGCTTGCTCGGTACGATCGTCCGTACGCCAACCGACATGGTCAGCACGCCGTGGGGCAGGACGTTGGCGTTCTCGATCTCCAGCTTCTCCAGTTGGCGCAGGCAGGCGTTGGCGACATTCATGGCGCCGGCATTGTCGGTCTCGGGCAGGATGATGGCGAATTCCTCGCCGCCGTAGCGCGTGACCAGGTCGGCCGGGCGCTTCAGGTTCTCGGTCATCACCGCCGCCACCTTCTTCAGCGCCAGGTCGCCGGCCGGATGGCCGTAGTTGTCGTTGTATTGCTTGAAGAAGTCGACGTCCACCATCAGCAGCGACAGGGGCGTCTTGTCGCGCTGGCCGCGCTGCCATTCCAGCACCAGGGTTTCATCGAAACGGCGGCGGTTGGAAATGCCGGTCAGCGGGTCGAGTGCGGCCAGCTTTTGCAGCTCCACGTTGGCAGCAGCCAGTTTCTGTTGGCTCTCGCGCAGGAAGCGGAAAGCCTGGTCGCGCTGCAGGCGGTGGATGTGGGCGTTCGAGTGGTGGCGTACGCGCGCCAGTAATTCCAGCTTGTCCGGCAGCTTGACCAGATAGTCGTTGGCGCCGACCGCAAAGCCGTGCGCTTTCAGTTTGGGGTCTTCGCGTGCCGACAGCACGATGATCGGCACTTGCGCCAGCGTCTCCTCGGCGCGAAAGCGGCGGATCAGCTCAAAACCGTCCACCTCCGGCATCACCAGGTCCTGCAGGATCACGGTTGGCTGCAGCGAATTGGCGCTGGCAATGGCTTCACGCGCGTCGGTGGTGAAGTGGAATTCGATATCGTCCTGGTCGGCCAGCATGCGCCGCACCGCTTCCGCAATGATCAACTGGTCGTCGACCAGCAGCACGCGTACCTTGAAATGGGTCAGGCTTGGCTCGGTTTCCAGGTTCAAGGTGAGTACGTCAGGCATCGCTTTCCTTCAAATCAGTTTGCCTCCGATCGAGCTTCGCAGGAATGGGCCGATCTTATCGAGAGGCAGGATGGTTTGCGCCGCATCCAGTTCTATCGCGGCGCGCGGCATGCCATATACCGCGCAACTGGCCTGGTCCTGGGCGATGGTGTTCTTGCCCGCGCGGCGCAGTGCCAGCATGCCTTCGCCGCCATCGCGCCCCATGCCGGTCAGTAGCACGCCGAACGCGTCGCCTTTCCAGTGCTGTGCCACGCAGTTGAAAAACACGTCGACTGAAGGCCGGTAGGCGTACTCCTTCGGGTTGGCATCGTAACCCAGTTGGTGCTTTTCATCCAGCACAAGATGGTCGTTGCTTTTGGCGACCATCACAATGCCCCCCTGCAGCGCTGTGCGATGTTCGATCGCGCGCACGGGCACGGCCAGTTGTTCCGACAGCCACTTGGCGAAATGGTCGGCAAAGTTTTCGTCGATGTGTTGTACCACGACGACGGCGCAATTGGCCGGCGGCGTCCAGCCGGCGAGGATGCGCGAGATGGCCATCGGGCCGCCGGTCGAGGCGCCGATGGCCACCAGGGTATCGAGTGCCGCTTCGCGCGGCTGCGGCAAAACCGCATTGCGGCGTGGCGGCATGGACTGGTTGCCGCCGCTGTGGCGGATCAACCGGTCCATGGTCTTGATCTTGTGCAGCAGTTCGGCGTCGCCGCCTTGCTTCCCCTGCAGCACCGGGGTGGCCGTCACGTCGAGCGCCCCGGCGCCCAGGGCGCGGAACACCTGGTTGACGTTGTCCTGTGGGCGCCCGGTCACCACCAGGATGGCGCAGGGGCATTCTTCCATGATGCGGCGCGTCGCTTCGACCCCGTCCAGCTCCGGCATATTGAGGTCCATCAGGACCAGGTCGGGCCGGTCGACGGAGCACTTATGCACCGCTTCCAGGCCGGTGCGGGCGATCCATGCCACCTGGTGTTCCTGCGTGCTGGCGACCACGCGCCGCAGCGCTTCAGCCGCCATCGGAACATCATTGGCGATGGCGATCCTCATTGGTAAGCTTCGCCTATCAGGTCGGACACCGCATCCAGCAGTGTCTCGTCGTGGAAGCTGCCCTTGGTCAGGTAGTAGTCCGCCCCCGCAGCCAGGCCGCGCGCGCGGTCTTCGGGCCGGTCTTTGTAGGAAACGATCATGACGGGCAGCTTATGCAAGTGCAGGTCCTTTTTGATCAGGGTGACCAGTTCAATGCCATCCATGCGGGGCATGTCGACGTCGGTGATGACCAGGTCGTAATCGCCGCTGCGCACCACGTTCCAGCCATCGATGCCGTCGATCGCGATGTCCACTTCAAAACCGCGCCCCACCAGCAGTTTGCGCTCCATTTCGCGCACCGTAAGCGAATCGTCCACGACAAGGATGCGTTTCATTCTACGCCGTCCCGCGTGATCTGCGCGCGTCAGTTGATGCAGGCCGCCTTCTTCCAGCAGCTTTTCAACCGATAGCAACAGGTCCGGCACGTCCAGGATCAGCACCGGCTCGCCGTCGTCCAGCAGGGCGGCTGCGGAAATATCGCGCATCTTGCCGAAGATCGGATCGATGGCCTGTACTGCCAGGCTTTGTTCGCCGCGGATCTTGTCCACCACCAGGGCATAGCGGCGCGTGGCGCTGCCGATCACCATCACCGGCATTTCCTCGGCATGCTGCATATCGCCCAGTTCCAGCACCTGGGCGGCCGCCACCAGGCCAAGATGCTCGCCGTCGTGGTCGAAGAACTGCTTGTTTTCCAGCGTGTGCACGGCACCCTGCGGCACCATGATGACGCGTTCGACCTTGACGATGGGGACGGCATAGGCTTCGCCTTTGACGTCCACCACCAGGGCGCGCACGATCGACTGCGTGAGCGGCAGGGTGATCGAGGTGCGGAAACCCTTGCCCAGCTCGGACTCGATGCGCACCGTGCCGTTCTGCTGGCGGATGGTGTCGTGCACGATGTCCAGCCCGACGCCGCGGCCGGAAATTTCGGTGATGCCGCCTTTCAGGCTGAAGGCCGGCAGGAACAGGAATTCCATCAGCTCGGCATGCGACATGGCGGCCACCATCTGCTCGGTGGCCATCTTGCGCTCGATGACGGTGCGGCGGATCTTGTCCGGATCGACACCGCGGCCATCGTCGCTGATCTCGATGTTCAGCATGCCGGCGCGATGGCGGGCTTCCATCACAATGGTGCCGGTGGCAGGCTTGCCGGCGGCGAGCCTTTCCTGCGCGGTTTCCATGCCGTGGTCGACGGCGTTGCGCAGCATGTGGTTCAGCGGACTTTCTATGCGCAGCAGGATGTCGCGGTCGACCAGGGTGTCTTCGCCTTCGACCAGCAGCACCACGTCCTTGCCCAGGTTGCGGGCCAGGTCGCGCACCATGCGCGGGAAATGCTGGATGCCGTCGCGGAAGGGACGCATGCGCAGGGACAGCACTTCATCGACCATGTTCTCGGAACCCATCAGCAGGCGGCGTTCGTAGTTTTCCATGTCGGTGATGTGCTCGAGCATGAACTGCTTGAGCGGCTGGCTTTTCTGGATCGCCAGCAGGGCCTTTTCCTTCAGCGTCGGATCGCTGGTGTGGGAGGCGGCTTCCATCACGTCTTCCAGCACGGCGAACAGGGTGGCCTGGTTGCGCTTGTAGCGCTGCATGCCCTGGATCAGGGGATGCAGCTGGTGGGCGTTGATGCGCGCTTCGCTGGCCAGCGCGAGCAGGCGGTCGAAGTTTTGCGCGTTCTTCATCGGCGGCAGGCTGCGGCCGGGGATGGCCGGCTCCCCAGCGCCGTCGGCCGGCGCTTCCGGTACTGGCGCCGGTGCAGGCGCGGATGCCGCAGCAGGTGGTGCTGCGGGTACTGCGGGCATTGCGGGCATTGCGGACTGCAGCATCACCGGCTCCGGCAGGAAGGCAATACCCTGCACATCGTTCATGGTCTTGCTGACTTGAGCGCCATTGGCCGCCAGCCAGCCATCCAGGTCGTCGTTGACGCGCGAGCACTGCACGATCAGGTCGACCGCCGCCAACAGGGCATCGACACGGTTCGGCGTCAGTTTCAGCTTGCCCGCCTGGGCGGCGATGAATGCGTCCTCCATGCCGTGCGCCAGCTGCACGATCATTTCCAGCCCGACGATGGAGGCGGCGCCCTTGATCGAGTGCGCGGCCCGCATCATGGATTCCACGGCGGCCGGATCGTTGCGGCGCTCGAAGGCCAGCAGGCCGTCGGTCAGGAGCTGGGTCTGGCTGTCGGCCTCCATGCGGAACAGGTCCAGCATGGAGAACTGGCTCAGGTCATCCTTCTTGTCGCTCATCGCAAGGTCCTCGCGAGTTGGTAGCCGAGCAGGCTGTCGTCCAGGCAGCCGACCTGCAGGTCCTGGTGCGGCAGCACGCCGGCCAGGTAACGCTCGATGCCCTTGTTGATGGTGGCGGCAGGCGGTTTCAGTGCGCTGGCGGCGTAGCGGATGATGCCGTGCAGTTCCGCCACAGGCAAGGCGTAGGCCTGGGCTTCCCATTGCACCAGCAGCAGGCGGGCGAAGGTATGGCGGCCGCTGATCGCCTCGCCGCCCGATTCGTCGATCCCCAGCAGCTCGGCCAGCGAAATGCAGGGATACAGCTTGCCGCCGGCATTCACCACGCCGCGCAGCCCGCGTGCATCGCGGTGCGGCAGGCGGTGCGGGATGGCTTTCGGCGCGATCTGCTGGAACATGCTGGTCGGCAGGGCGAGCCACTCGCGGCCAATGCGGAAGGCGACGCAGGAGCTGTCCTGGCGCGCGCCCTGGTCCTGCGGGGCGCGGAAGTGTTCGGCCCATTCGCGCAGGTAGCCGGGATTGACGGGACGTTGCAGGTTGCGCACGGCGGCGTCGGCATATACCTCGCAATTGCGGCAATGGACAGCCTGGTCGAGCACCTCGCAACTATGGTCGCCGGCGACGCCGATTCGGTTCCAGCAGGCGTCCATGTCTTGGATTTGATCAGTCATTGTTTTCGTCGGCTATCACTGTGGCTGCTGGCGCTGGAATGCGCGCGCCGCGCGTGCCTTCAACGTGGCGGCGGCGCTGCTGTTGCCGCCTTGCTCTTGCAGCAGGGCCAGGTGGCACAGGGCTTCGTAATGGTCGGGCTGCAGGTAGATGCAACGTTTCAGGTGCGCTTCGGCATCGGCCGGCTTGCCGGCAGTCGCGGCCAGCATGCCGAGGATGAACCAGGCTTCGGCCGACTCGGGTTGCTGGGCGAGGAATTCGCGGCAGGCGGATTCGGCTTCCAGCAACTTGCCGGCGTCGGCCAGCTGGCGCGCGTGCGCCAGCAGCGATCGGTCGCCGGCCGCTATCATGGGCGGCGTTGCGGATGCGCCGGCGCGGCTGGCATGGGGAATGCGTGGCGTGACTGCTGCCGTAGTGGGCGACTTCCCGATGGGATGTACGCTGGCGCCCTGGGCGTTTGGGAAGCCGGGCGCGCCGCTTGGACGCGGGCGGGCGGCGCCAGGGGGCAGCGCGGCGCTGAAGGGCAGGGCAGCGCCGGCTGGGGCGCCGGATCGCTTGATGTCCTTGCGCAGGGCGAAAGCCTGGCGGTGCGGTAGCGGCGCAAAGCCATGCCGGACGAAAGACGGCACTTCCGCGTAGCCCGCCAGGAGCATGCCGTCGTTGGCAAGGTGCGCCGCCAGGCGTTCGATGGCGGCGGCGGTTGTCGGTTCGTCGAAATAGATCAGCAGGTTGCGGCAGAAGATCACGTCGTATTGCCGCGCCGTGCCAAGTTCGCCCTCCAGCAGGCTGCCCTGGCTGAAACGGATGCGCGCGCGCAGGGCCTCGTTGATGCGGTATTGCTCGTCCTCGCCAAGCCAGGTGAAATAGCGGTCGCGGAAGGACAGGTCCTGCCCGCGAAACGCGTTGCGGCCGAACACGCCCGCTTCGGCGCGCGCAATGCAGGCGGCGCTGATATCGATGGCGTCGATCACGAACGACTGCGGCCTTACGCCTGCATCGCACAAGGCCATCGCCATGGAATAAGGCTCTTCGCCGCCGGCGCAAGGCACGGAGAGGATGCGCACGATCCGCGCCCCCCCGGCCAGCCGCTGGCGCACGAACCCGACTGCCGCGGCAAAGGCTTGGGGATCGCGGAACAGCCAGGACTCCGGCACCACCACCAGCTCCACCAGCTCGCGCAATTCCGCCTCGTCGAGTTTGTCGGCGTACGCCTTGCGGGTCGTTGCGCCGGTCGCCTCCATGCGCCGCTTCACGGCCTGTTCGACCGTGTTGCGGGCCAGGTTCAGGCCGGTCAGGCGGCGCAATGTGGAGAGTACGTTCATCCCGCGGCGGCCTCCGCGGGGAACAGGCGCGCCCGCAACTCGGCAGGCAGCAAGTCATTGACCTCGACCAGTTGCACCATGCCTTTGGCGTCGCCGGCCACCTGGCCCAGGAAAGGAGCGGCTTGCACGCCGCTCGGCGCCAGGTCTTGCGCCGATACCTCCTGAACCCCCTGCACGCGCTCAGCCATCAAGCCCAGCGCATGTGTCGTGCCATCGGGCGCCGCGTAATCGGCCACTACGATGCGCGTGTCGAAATGCTGCCGCGACGGCGCACCGCCGCTAATGCGCGACAGGTCGATCACCGGCATCGGATCGCCGTGCAGGTTCAATAAGCCCGCCACACTGTCCGGCGCCAGGGGAATGCCCTTCAGTTCCAGCAAGGGCAGCACGCGCCGCACCTGCCGCAACGGCAGGCCGTAGCGGTCGGCGCCGATGTGGAAGACTAATACCTTCATGCGTTCACGGCGAAAGTGGAGACGCTCGATTGCAGGTCGCCTGCCGCGTACTGCAACTGGTGCACGGCTTCGCTGGTGGCCTTCAGCGATTCGACGGTCTGCTGGGTGGCATCGTTCAGCTGCATCATGGTTTCGGTGATCTGTTGCGCGCCGACCGCCTGCGCCTGCATGCCTTGCAACACGGCGTCGAACTGCGGCGCCAGCTTTTGCACCTGGTCCATCACAGCCGACAACTGGTCGGTCACCTGGCGCACTTCGCCCACGCTGCGGCGGATCTCTTCCGAGAACTTGTCCATGCCCATCACGCTGGCCGACACCGCCGACTGCATTTCCTTCAGCATCTGTTCGATATCCCAGGTCGACACCGAGGTCTGGTCGGCAAGGCGGCGGATCTCCGTTGCCACCACCGAGAAGCCGCGGCCCGCTTCGCCCGCCTTCTCGGCCTCGATGGCGGCATTCAGCGACAGGATATTGGTCTGGTCGGCCACCTTGGTGATGGTGGTTAACACGGAGTTGATATTGGAAGCCTTCTCTGACAGGGCCGCCAGCTTGGCATTGATCGAATCGGTCGCGTTGACCATGTTTTGCATGGTCTGGTCCATGCGGCGCAGGTTGCCTTGCGCCTCGGACGTTGCGCTGGTCGTGTAGTCGGCCACGGCAGTCGCGTCTTCCATGGTTTTCAGCAGCTGCGAAGTATTCGAAGAAATCTCCTTGGTGGTGCTGAGCACTTCCACGGAAGTCTGCGCCTGCTCGACGCCGGTCGCTTCCTGCTGCTTGGCCGATGCTGCGATCTCGGTAGCCGAGGTGGTGACCTGGATGCCGGCCTTCTGCACATTGGTCAGCAACTGGCGCAGGTTGTCGAACATGCGCTGCAGGCCTTCGCCCAACTGGCCGATGGCATCGTCGCCGGCCACCGGTATCTTGCCGGTAAGGTCGCCGCTGGTGGCGCGCGATACTACGCCGAGGAGGGCGTCGACCTTGGACCGCAGCTCGTTGGTCAGCGCCTGCTCGCGTTGGCTTCCTTCTTGCAGCAACTGTGCCATTTTATTGAAGTCTTCACTCACTTTGCCCAGCTCATCGCGCGAAGAAACGGCGACGCGGGCCGCTTGCTCCCCGTTGCCCAGGCGCGCCAATGCCGTGGTCAGGTTGGACAGCGGGCCGAGAATTGCCCGCCCCAGCGTGTAGGCGATCAGTAACGACAGCACGACCACCGCCAGGCCGCCGCCGAGCAGCAAGTTGTTCTGGCTCGCATGCAAATCGACGGCCTTTGTGCTGCGCTCCGCCAACAGGCGCCGCTCTTCATTGGCTGCCAGCTCCAGCACCTCACGTGCGCTGCCGACAATGGCGCTGGCCTCTTTCAGCTCCGCCGATTGCCCCAGAGTTTCTGCTGCCCCCTTGCTGTCTGCCAGCGCCCGGCGCTTGTCGATTTGGCGCCGGATATTCACATCGGCCCAAGTTGCCAGTAAAGCCTGCACCCGTTTCAGGCGTTCGTTTTGCTGGGGGTTGTCGGCGGTAAGCTGTATCGCTTTAGCCATGTGCTGGCGTAGCAGTTCTGCATTTTCCTTTTCGCTGGCGATAAAGCTTTCGTTGCCGGTCAGGATATAGCCGCGCGCATCGACCTGGATTTGCAGCGACGCGTTGTTGACGCGCTCAATCTCGATCAATACTTCCATCGTGTGCTTGTCCCATTTATTGGCTTCGGTCAGGCTGCCGAAGTTGTTATAAGCCAGGACTAACAGTAGCAAGATGATTGCCACTATGCTGCCGAAGCCGATGTACAGTTTATTTTTGATACTTAGATTATTCATGCGCTGGTCTCCGGGAACGAGGGGCTTTCTTCCAAGGCAATGTAGCAAAAAAAACGGGCCGCGCAAAGCGGCCCGTCTTGGGGAGCGGGGGCAGGGCTTACTGTCCGCGCTTATTCCTTGCGTTGGCAGCGATGCGCATGCGCAGCGCGTTCAGCTTGATGAAGCCGCCGGCGTCGGCCTGGTTGTAGGCGCCGCCGTCTTCGTCGAAGGTGGCGATGGTCTGGTCGAACAGCGAATCGGTCTTCGAATCGCGGGCCACCACGATCACATTGCCTTTGTACAGCTTGACGCGTACCCAACCGTTCACGGTTGCCTGGGTGTGGTCGATCAGGGTTTGCAGCGCAACGCGCTCAGGTGCCCACCAGTAGCCGTTGTAAATCAGCGAAGCGTAGCGTGGCATCAGGTCGTCCTTCAGGTGGGCCACTTCGCGGTCCAGGGTGATCGACTCGATGGCGCGGTGCGCCTTCAGCATGATGGTGCCGCCAGGGGTTTCATAGCAGCCGCGCGACTTCATGCCGACGTAGCGGTTCTCCACCAGGTCCAGGCGGCCGATGCCGTGCTTGCCGCCCAGGCGGTTCAGTTCGGTCAGGACGGTGGCGGGGGACATGCGGCTGCCGTTCAGGGAGACGATGTCGCCCTTTTCGAATTCGATGTCCAGGTATTCAGGCTGGTCCGGTGCAGCCTCGGGGCTGACGGTCCAGCGCCACATCGATTCCTCGGCTTCGGCGCTCGGATTTTCCAGGTGGCGGCCTTCGAAGGAGATGTGCAGCAGGTTGGCATCCATCGAGTACGGCGCGCCGCCGTTCTTGTGCTTCATGTCGACGGCGATGCCGGCGTCTTCCGCGTATTTCAGCAGCTTTTCGCGCGACAGCAGGTCCCACTCGCGCCATGGAGCGATCACGCGCACGCCTGGCTTCAGTGCATAGGCACCCAGTTCGAAGCGCACCTGGTCGTTACCCTTGCCGGTGGCGCCGTGCGAGATGGCGTCCGCGCCGGTCTGGTTGGCGATTTCGATCAGGCGCTTGGCGATCAGCGGACGTGCGATCGAGGTGCCCAGCAGGTACTCGCCTTCGTACACGGTGTTTGCGCGGAACATCGGGAACACGAAATCGCGCACGAACTCTTCGCGCACGTCGTCGATGAAGATGTTCTCAGGCTTGATGCCGAACTTCAGCGCCTTGGCGCGTGCCGGTTCCAGCTCTTCACCCTGGCCCAGGTCGGCGGTGAAGGTGACGATTTCGCACTGGTAGTTATCCTGCAGCCATTTCAGGATCACGGAGGTGTCCAGGCCGCCGGAGTAGGCGAGGACTACTTTCTTTACGTCGCTCATGATTTTCTCAGTCAGTTGGTATTGGTTGGTGTTGCCTGAAAAATGGGGTACGTCCCCATTTTTCAGGCAATCTTGCCCAGCAGCAGATATTCGATCAGGGCCTTTTGCACGTGCAGTCGGTTCTCGGCTTCGTCCCAGACCACCGATTGCGGGCCGTCGATGACTTCGGCTGCGACTTCCTCGCCGCGGTGGGCCGGCAGGCAGTGCATGAACAGGGCGTCCGGCTTGGCGCGCGCCATCTTGGCGGAGTCGACGATCCAGCCGTCGAAGGCTTTCAGGCGGGCGGCGTTCTCTTCTTCGTAGCCCATCGAGGTCCACACGTCGGTGTTGACCAGGTCCGCGCCTTCGCAGGCGTCCGACGGGTTGGCGAAGAAGGTGTAGCGGTCGGTCGATACCAGCGACATGTCCATGTCGTAGCCATGCGGCGTGGAGACATTGACATGGAAGCCGAAGACTTCGGCCGCTTGCAGCCAGGAGTACAGCATATTGTTGGCGTCGCCCACCCAGGCCACCACCTTGCCCTTGATCGAGCCGCGATGCTCGATAAAGGTGAAGATGTCGGCAAACACCTGGCAAGGATGGTGTTCGTTGGTCAGGCCGTTAATCACCGGCACGCGCGAATGCGCAGCGAAACGCTCGATGATGTCCTGGCCGAAGGTGCGCACCATGATGATGTCGCACATGCGCGACATCACCTGTCCCGCGTCTTCCACCGGTTCGCCGCGGCCCAGTTGGGAATCGCGGGTATTCAGGTAGATCGCGGCACCGCCCAGCTGGTGCATGCCGGCCTCGAAGGACAGGCGGGTACGGGTCGAGTTCTTGTCGAACACCATGACCAGGGTGCGGTCGATCAGGGGATGGTAAATCTCGTAGGCTTTGAACTTGCGCTTGATTTCCGCTGCGCGGGCGATCACATATTCGTACTCCTCCAGGGTCAGGTCGTTGAACTGGAGGTAGTGCTTGATGCTTTTAGGTGGTATAGACATCTTTGCAAAGTTTTGCTGCGGTGGACTAAAGATTATACGGGCATTTCAATAAATCGTGGCTGGGCGTTCGGGATCATGCCGCGGCGCCGATAACGGCAGGTCCAGCGTGAAGGTGGTGCCTGCGGCGCTGCTGTCGACGGCGATCTGGCCGCCCAGCAGGGAAGTGACGATGTTATAACTGATCGACAGTCCCAGTCCCGAGCCGCCTTGCCCCAGCTTGGTGGTGAAAAACGGGTCGAAGATGCGCGTCAGGTTTTCCGGCGCGATGCCGCCGCCGTCGTCGCTGAATGATATCAGCACGCGGCCTTCGGCCGGCGTGGTCGCCAGCAGGCGCAGTTGGCCGCCTTCGCGGCCGTCGAAGGCATGCAGCAGGGCGTTGTTGATCAGGTTCGTGATGACCTGGCCGAAGGGCCCGGGATAGCTGTCCAGCATGATCAGTTCCGGCACCGCGAATTCGATCTTGTGGGCGTCCTTGCGGATGCGGTTCATCACCGTGGCCACCACTTCGTGCGTCACCTGGTGCAGGTTGAAGATGCGGCGCTGCTCGGTGGTGCGGTCGACCGCCACCTGCTTGAAGCTCGATACCAGGTCCGCCGCGCTGTGCAGGCCGCGCATCACCAGGGTGGACGCCTTGCGCGCGTCGTCGATGTAGGACAGCAGTTCCGACTTGCGCAGCCCGCGGCCATTGACGGCGTCTTCCAGCGCGGTGGTTTTCTGTTCCAGCGTGCTGGCGATCAGCAGGCTGTTGCCGATCGGTGTATTCAGTTCGTGCGCCACGCCCGCCATCAGCGCGCCCAAGGCCGCCAGCTTTTGCTGCGACACCAGTTGCGACTGGGCTTCCTGGAGCTGCCGGTAGGCCAGGGCGTTGTCGAGGGCGATCGCGCCGTAGGCGCACAGTGTGCGGAAAATCAGGCGCTCGCGTTCACCGTAGGCGTTGGCGTGCATGGCCTGCACCGTCATCACGCCCAATACCCGTTCGCCTACCAGCAGCGGCACGTACAGGGCGCTGCGGCTGGCCGCGGTACCGGGCGTGACGGTGCTGTCGCGCTCGGCCGGGATCTGGTCCATGTACACCTCGCGCCGTTCGCGCAGGCATTGCGCGGTATATGCCGTGGGGTGGTCGAGCGCGATCGCGTTGCGGGGCAGGGCCTGGCCGGCCTCCACGCCGAAGGCGCGCTCCAGCTGGCTGCCGGAGGGATCGACCAGGTAGACCGCGAAGGTATTGGCCGACAGCAGGGCGTGGGTATGGCGGTCCAGGGCCTGGAATACGGCGCCGGCGTCGAGGTGGGTGGTGATCTCCTGGCCGATGGCGGACAGGCGCTCCAGCAGTTTGCTGGTCTGCTGCAGCACTTCGGCGCGACGCGCCTCGGACATGGCCAGTTCGCGGTGATGCAAGCCTTCCGCGCGCGCCTGCTCCGTCTGGTGGTGCACCTGCATGGCGATGGCGCGGCTGGTGGCTTCCAGGGTGTGGGTCTTCTCGCGCGCGGCGCTGGCGGCAGTCGCCATTTCATAGGCGCGGGCAAAATCGCCCAGGCGTGCATATTCGGCGCCCAGGGCGTCGTACAGGTCGCCCGGCACCGTATAACCCTTGATGGTCTGCGCCGCTTCCAGCGCCTTGTGCAGGTAATGCAGGCGCGCGTTCGGCGCTCCCATGCCGGGCGGCGCCGACAACTGGAGTTGGCCGTGGATCAATGCCAGGACGCGCAACGCGGCGATATGGTGGAAGGCATTGTGGTGGCGCGCCGCGCGCTCCACCGCCAGCAGCGCCATGTCCAGCGCTTCCAGCGAACGATTGAGGTAGCTCAGGGCATGTGCCTGGCCGCGCAGCGCGACGATCTTGAAGTCGCCCTGCTGCAGCGCTTCGGCACGGTCCGACAGGCGCTGGAAGGCGTCCAGCGCTTCGCCGTAGTCTTTCTTGTCCAGGCACAGTTCCCCCAGGTGCTGCAGGGCGATGGCGTAGGTGCGGCCATTGGCTTGCGGCGCCAGGATCACCAGCGCTTCGCGCAGCAATTCCTCCGCCGCATCCAGGCGGCCCAGGCGGCGCACGATGTCCGCCGTGTGCACCAGGCAGGAGGCGATGCTGCGCGGCCAGCCGGTGGGCTTGGCCAGCTCCATGGCGCGCTGCATCCATTCCAGCCCGGAATGGTGGTCGTTCAGCTGCGAGAATTTTTCCGCGATATTGATGGCGGCGGTGGCGGCAGCGCGGATCTGGCCCGTTTCCAGTGCCGCCTCGTAGCTGCGGATGTAGAAGCCGGCGGAATTGCCGATGTCGCCACTCTGGCTGGCGGCGATGGCGAAGAAATCGTTGATCCAGCAATCGACGCTCGGCGGCACATCTTCGGCAAGGTCGAAGCGCGAGCCCCAGCGCTCAGTCGCGGCGTGCAGGTCGCCCAATGCCGCCCAGCGTGCCTGGACTGCATCGGCGATGGCGGCGCGCTGCCGGTCGCCGGCCTTATGCGCCCACAGGGAACAGGCTTCCAGTTCCGCATCGCGCTGGCCATGGTTGCCGCGGTCGACCGAGATCCAGGCTCTCAGCCAATGGGTGTCGGCGCGGCCGATGCAGTCGTCATGGGTTTCGAATGCCTCCATGGCGCGCGCCGCCAGGGCCCAGGCGGCGTCGAGCTCTCCCTGCAGCCAGCGGATTTCGCCGTCGATCAGCAGCAGGCGCGCTTCCAGGCAGGCGCGTCCAAGGTCCGGCAGTTGTGCCGCGGATGCCAGGGCGGCCGCTTCGCGCGCCAATTCCTGCGCGCGCTTGCCGTCACGCTGCCGGAGATGCCAGGCCAGGGGCAGCAGCACTGGAAGCCGCATGACGCCACGCAATGGCAGGAGCTCAAGCTCCCACTGCGCCACGGCATCGTCATCGGCAAACAGAAGCTGCATCGGCGTCCCGGTCAATAGAGCGTTTGCGAGGACTCGTGCAATAACTGGCCGTAAAGCGTATGCCGCATTTTCGCGATCTTGCCTTCGTTGACGGCCTCCAGCACCGCGCATTGGGGCTCGCTCAAATGCCGGCAATTGTAGAACCGGCAGCCGCCCAGGTAGGGCTGGAAATCGCGGAAGGCCCGCTCCAGCATGCCTTCGCTCAGGTGGTACAGGCCGAACTCCTGGAAACCCGGCGAATCGATCACGCTTGATTCGGGGCCCACGTGGTACAGGCGGGTGAAGGTGGTGGTGTGCTTGCCGGTGTCGAGCGCCTCGCTGATCTCGCGCGTGGCGATATCGGCGTCCGGCACCAGGATGTTGATCAGCGAAGACTTGCCCATGCCCGATTGCCCGATCAGGATCGAGGAATGCCCCTGCAGCAGCGGCGCCAGGGTGGCGCCGGTCTGCTCCGGCTGGCCGGTGGCCGACACTTCGATCACTTCATAGCCCATGGCCGAATACACCTGCAGGCGCTTGCGGGCGTGCTCCAGCATCTCAGTCACGTCAACCTTGTTCAGCAGCAGGCGCACGTGGATGCCGGCCGCTTCCGCCGCCACCAGGGCGCGCGATACCAGGTCGTCCGAGAAGCTCGGCTCCGTGGCGACCACGATGAACAATTGGTCCACATTGGCCGCCAACAGCTTGGACTTGTACTGGTCGGAACGGTACAGCAGCGTCTTGCGCTCCTGGATATTGTCGATCACCGCCTGGTCGGGCGAGGTCAGGGTCAGGTCGACGAAATCGCCGACCGCCACATTGGTCTTCTTGCCGCGCGTGACGCATTGCAGGCGCTGGCCTTCCGCTTCCGCCAGGTAGTGGCGGCCGTGGGCTGCGATGATGGTGCCGGTTCGTTTGGTCCCCTTGCTCATGCCTGGCCCAGTGCATCGGCCTTGGCGGCGCAGATGAAATCGTTGATCGACAAGCCGTTGACCGAGTGCGTGTCATAGCGCACCTGGCAAGTCTTGTAGCCCACTACCAGCTCGGGGTGGTGGTCTTCGCGGTGGGAGATGTAGGCCAGTGCATTCACGAAGGCCATGGTCTCGTGGTAGTTGTTGAAGCCGAAAGTGTTCACCAGCTTGCCGCTGGCCATGCTCCAGCCATCCAGCAACTGGCACAGGCGCAGCGCTTCGGCTGCATCCAGGGCTTGCGTCTGGTGGCTGCAGCGCAGGGTGCGCAGGTCGGCCGCGGTGTGGATATTCGCTGTCATTGGCGCATTCATTGGGAAACCGCCAGGTTGAGTTGACGGATCCGCACGCTGGCGGGCGGGTGCGAATCGTAAAAGGCCGAATGCAGCGGGTCAGGCGTCAGGGTCGACGCATTATCCTCGTACATCTTGACCAGCGCCGACACCAGGTCGCGCGCGTCGGTATGCTTGGCGGCGAAGGCATCGGCCTCGAATTCGTGCTTGCGCGAGGTGAGCGATGTCAGCGGGCCAAACAGGAAGGTAAAGACCGGCAGCACCAGCATGAACAGCAGCAGCGCCAGTGCGTCGTTGGCCTGGCCGGGCACGATGATCGGGTTCACGCCCAGGCCGGTGTAGAACCAGAGCTGGCCTTTCAGGTAGCCCAGCAAGGCCAGGAAGCCAAGCGACAGGCCGAACATCACCACGATGCGCTTGACGATGTGTTTCAGCTTGAAGTGGCCCAGTTCGTGCGCCAGTACCGCTTCCACTTCCTGCGGCGACAGGCTCGACACCAGGGTGTCGTAGAACACGATGCGCTTGGCCGCGCCGAAGCCGGAGAAGTAGGCGTTGCCGTGCGCGCTGCGCTTGGAACCGTCCATCACGAACAGGCCTTTGGAAGCAAAGCCCACGCGCGCCATCAAGCCTTCGATGCGCTGTTTCAGCGATTCGTCGGCCAACGGCGTGAATTTGTTGAACAGCGGAGCGATCAGGTTGGGGTAGAGCGCCATCACCAGCAGCTGGAAGCCGCACCACACGAACCAGGCGTACAGCCACCACAGGCTGCCGGCTTTTTGCATCAGCACCAGGATCACCCACACCAGCGGCAGGCCGATCACGGTGGCGATGCCGACGCCTTTGACCAGGTCCAGGAAGAACAGGCGCTTGCTCATCTTGTTGAAGCCGAAGCGCTCTTCCAAGGTGAACTGGCGATAGTAATCGAGCGGCAGGTCGATCAGGCCCGACACCATGCCAAAGGCGACAATCAGCCCGAGCTGGTAAGCCATGCCGCCCCCAGTCAGGTTGAACAAAGTCGCCGACAGCCATTGCAGGCCGCCCAGGAAGGTAAATCCGATCAGCGCACTGCTCGAAATGAGCATATTCACCAGGCCCAGCTTGGTGCGCGCGATGGTGTAGTCGGCGGCTTTCTGGTGGGCGGCAAGGGGGATCTTTTCCGCGAATTCAGCCGGCACGGCGGCGCGGTTCTGCAGCACATGGCGGATGTGGCGCGAGGCGAGCCAGAAGCGCACCGCCACGGTCAATGTTAAAAATGCAACGAACAAAAACGAAAACGCGTGTGAATACATTCTGTGCCTGTGAGAAAATGGCGGATTAATCCTGCCTTATATTGTCTTAGAGAGAATTATGTCACAAGCGAACGACACCCCGGCAACCCCGGCCACCCCGCAGCGCCCGAATGAAATGAACCTGGTGTGGGTCGACATGGAGATGACCGGCCTGGAGCCTGAGACCGACCGCATTATCGAAGTGGCAATGGTGGTCACCGACATGCACCTGAACGTGCTGGCCGAAGGCCCGGTGTTGGCAATCCACCAGTCGGACGAAACGCTGGACAAGATGGACGCCTGGAACAAGGGCACCCACGGCCGCTCCGGCCTGATCGAGCGCGTGAAAGCGTCGACCGTGAGCGAGGCGCAAGCCGAAGCCGAACTGATCGCCTTCATGCGCCAATGGGTCCCGAACGGCAAATCGCCAATGTGCGGCAACACCATCGGCCAGGACCGCCGCTTCATGGTCAAGTACATGCCGAAGCTGGAAGCGTTCTTCCACTATCGCAATATCGACGTCTCGACCCTGAAAGAACTGGGCCGCCGCTGGAAGCCCGACATGGTCGCCGGCTTCAAGAAAGCGCAAAAACACACCGCCCTGGCCGACATCGTCGAATCGATCGAAGAACTGAAGTACTACCGCGAAAACTTCATCAAGCTGTAATTGCCGCAACAAATGTCCACCCGGGGTCAGGAACCAAGTGGACATTTCGCCTTGCGGGTTAGCCCACTACACGGGCAGTGCGGCGCAGGCCCAGGAACAGGGCTGCCGCGGAGAGCGCCGCCAGTGCGGCGACCAGTGGCCAGGGCGGAACCCCGTCCCCGCCCGCAGGCGAGTACACCGGCAGGCGTGCGAAGTCGGCCGGGCCAAACGGCTTCCCGTTGAAGACGTAAGGATAGAAGTGGCGCCGTACCCGCTCGTGGTAGGCCGCCACGCGATCCAGGTAGGCCAGCCGCGCCTCCATGTCGCTGCCGGCCAGCCGGTGCATTAGTACCTGCACGTTCACACCCGCCAGCAGCAGGCCTGCATGTCGCGTCCATTCTTCACGCGACCATAGCGCACGGCGGTACTGCGCCGCCTGGGCCGACACCATGTCATCTCCAGCCTGGTGCATCGCGTAATACCATTTCCAGTGAAAGCCTTCCGGCAGGGGCGCAGTGTCCTTCCATTCCGGATGCGTACCGAAGAAGCGCTGCATCGTTTCGTCCCGCGGCGTATCCCATGCCGTATGCACGGCCTGGCGCTGTGCCAGCGCCAATTCAGCGCCTTGTGCGACCGGAAGTGCGCGCTCCAGCGCGGCGTTGACTGCCGTCGGCAGCACCAGCGCAAGCAGCACGAAGGCGGCCAGCAGCAGTGCGGCGCCGGCGGCCGCGTTGCGCGCCACGGCTGCGCCCCAGGCAGCCAGACCGCACCAGAAGGCGACGTACAGCAGGGCGGCCACGGCCAACATGGCGGTTTCGCCGGCAGCAGCCCGGGACAGAAGCGCACCCAGGGCCAGCGGCAGCAGCAAGGCGGCGGCAACCAGCGCAAGGCGCAGCACAATCCGCCGCCGCCACAGCGCACCGGACTCGCCGGGAAGGGATGACAGCAGCCGCAATCGTCCCGCTTCGCGTTCCCCGCTGACCAGGTCGTGCATCAGCGCGATGATGAACAGGGGCGCGAGGTAGACCAGCACGAAAGCAAAATCGAAGCGCCCCGGCGCCGCCAGCTCCGGGTTGAAGGCCTCCGATTCGTAGAGCTGCGCCTGCAAGCCCAAGGCGCGCACCTGCAGCGCGAAAGGCTGGACGTCGCGCTGGCCGATGGCGGCGAAAGCCAACGGCGCCGCGGGGGAGAAGGTCAGGTGCGGCGTGTAGTAGGCCGTGAGCCCGGCATCGCCGTCGGCGGGCTGGCGCCCCGCCCGCTCGGCAAGGTCGGCGGCGTGGACCGCTGCAATCCGCTCCAGCGCTACCCGCTGCGCAGCCACCGTCCGCATGCCGTTCCAGACCGCCAGTGCGGACAACAGTGCCAGCACCGCAAGCGCCGCGATTGCAGGCCGCGCGCGTAACAGCAGCAGGATTTCAAACTTCCAGTTCTTCATCAGATTTTCCTTTCCAAACGGCGCGCTACATACAAGGCGGCCAGTGCTGCCGCGGCCAGCCAGCCGGCGAGAATGGCCAGTGCGGGCCAGACGCGCTGCGCGACGTTGCGTTCCAGCGGGGAGGGCGGGTGCCGGTAGCGCGGCAGGGCGCGCCAGTAATCGGCCGAAATGCGCTGGGCGCGGTCGTCGTGGTATTTCACTTTTTCGGCATGCAGGCGGTTCAGGGCCTGGATCAGGCGATAGCGATAGTCCTCGCCGGCCAGCAGGAAGCGTTCATGCGCGCCGCGATCGGTATCGGCCAAGGCTGCCGACATGCTGCGCAGGGCCAGCAGCGGCACCGCCATTGCCGCCGTATCCAGCAGGCTGCCCTGCATGGCCTGGCGCGCGAAGTCGCGCTGCATGCTGGACAGGAACAGCTCGCTGGTCAGCCGCTCGCCTTCTTCGATCACCAGCCCCTTGTAGTTGACCGGCAGGTCTTCGACCTGGCTGACGCCATAGCGTTTCAACACGCTGTCGCGGAAATTCCTGAAATAGGGATCGTCCGGGTTATGGCTGTCGCCGATGCGGGCCAGTTCCGCGTGGACGGCAGCCTCCATTTCGATGCGGGTCGGGCGCGGCACCATGCCGGCTGCCACGTCGGGCAGCACGCGCGGCAGCAGTACGGCCATCAGGGCCCAGGCGCCGACCAGCAACAGCAGGGCATCGCGGGCCCGACGCGCCAGCGCCGACAGCAGGACTGCAGCGGCCGACCATAGCAGGAGGTAGGCGGCGTAGCCCAGTACCAGCCAGGCGGCCGGCTCGGCCAGCAGCGGATCCACCGCGGCAATCGCCGCCAGCGCAGCCAGCGCCGGTGCCGCCAGCAGCACGGCCAGGATGCCGTGCGCCGCCAGCTTGCCGGTCATCAGCGCGCCGCCGCTGACCCCATGCGCCAGCATCAGGCGCAGCTGTCCTCGTTCGCGCTCACGTGCCAGCGAGCCGAAGGCAAGGAACACCAGCAGCAAGGGTGCCAGCACCTGCAACACGAAGGCCGGCGTCAACTGGCCGAAGCGCAGCAGCAGGGAGGATTGGCCCGCATCGCTGAAGTTGGCGCTGTTCTGCCGATGCCCCTCCAGGTACAGCGTGCTGCCGGTGAAGGGCGCCACGCCGAAATCGAAAAAGGCAAGGGCGGTCAGGGGCCGGAACACGTAGTGCCCGTAATGCACCACACGGTGCGGATGGCGGTCCGGCTGGCTGTCCCACTGTTCATCGGCATGGTGTTGCAGCCGTTGGCGCTGCGCTTCCACGCTGTGGGCGCGTTCCAGGCTGACCATGATGGCGGCCAGCGTCAAGACCAGCAGCAGGCCTGCCGCCGCGACAGCGACCTTGCTGCGCCGCAGGGCGCGCCATTCTTCGCATGCGACGCGCCAGGCGGTGGCCGAAAAAGCCGGCCTCATGCCGCCCTCCGCGCGTCGGCATAGCGCTGGAACAGCTGCTGCACGTCGAAGCGCTGCGGCCCTTGCGCGGACAGTTCATGCGCGATGCGGCCGCGGTCCAGGAAACCGATGCGGTCCGCCACTTCGGCCGCGCCCAGCAGGTCGTGCGTCACCATGAATACGGTGACGCCGTGTTCGCGCAGCTTGAGCAGCAGGGCATTGAATTCGCTGGTGGCGTGCGGGTCCAGGCCGGTCGTCGGTTCGTCCAGCAGCAGCACCGGCACCAGGCGTGCCACCGCCAGCGCGATCGCGACTTTCTGGCGCATGCCTTTGGAATAGCCGCCCAGGCGGCGCTCCCAGTCCGCCTGCGCCAACCCGACATCGTCAAGGGCGGCTTCGATGATGGCCGGCGCGGCGTCGGCCCCGCCCATGCGCAGCAGGTACTCAAGGTTCTCGCGTGCCGACAGGTGCTCGTACAGCGCCACGTTCTCCGGCACATAGGCCAGGCTGGCGCGTGCGGCCAGCGGCTCGAACGCAGGATCGATGCCGCACACGCGCGCATAGCCGTCCAGCGGGCGTGCGAAGCCCAGGAAGGCGTTCAGGGTGGTGGATTTGCCGGCGCCATTGCCGCCCAACAGGGCGTAGATTTCGCCGCGCCTCACCTGCAGGTCGAGGCAGTCGAGTACCGTGGCCGTGCCATAGCGGACGGTCAGGCCCACAGTTTCAAGTGCGATGTTGTTCATGCGTGTTCTCCTTAAGGTCAGTAGGAAGCCTGCAGTCCGAGCGATACCGCACGCGCCGATCCGGGCGCCACCCAGGTGCGCTGGTAGGAACTGGTGTAGTAGGTCTTGTCGAAAACGTTGTCGATGTCGAGCGACAGGCGCAGGCCGCGGGCGATATGCCAGTGCGCGACCAGGCGGGCCACGGTGTAGGCAGGCAGTTCGAAAGGCGCGGCACCGGCGTTGGCCTGTGCCTGCGTGCGGGATTCGCCCAGGCGGCGGCCGGTATGGGTGGCGCCGCCTCCAAGCGCGAAACGTTGGCCCGCCAGGATGCCTTCATACACCAGCATCAGGCTGCCGTTCACACGCGGCACGTTCAGCAGCCGTCCCCCTTGTTCCAGCGTGTTGTCGCGCAGGACTTCGGCATCGAGCAAGGACAGGCTGGCATTGGCGCGCCAACTGCGGCCAAGCTGGCCGGCCAGGTCGAAGTCCAGGCCCCGGCTGCGCACCTCGCCTGCCGCCACGGAGTAGGAAGGCTGCACCGGATCGGTGGTCAGGGCATTGCGCTTGCGTATATCGAACACGGCCAGCGTGGCGCCCAGTCGTCCGCCAGCCTGTTCCCACTTCAGGCCCGCTTCACTGGCTCTGCCGCGTTCCGGTGCGAAGGCGTTGCCGCGCGCATCGCTGCCGGTGTTGGGGCGGAACGAACTGCCCCAGTTGGCGAACAACGTCCACTCGGGCGTGGCGAGGTAGCTGGCGCCGACGCGGGGCGAACTGGCGTGCGGCTGCTGCTCTGCGATGCTGCCGTTGCGCCGGTTGCTTAAGGTTTGCCCATGCCGGTCGTGGCGCATGCCGGCCACCGCGCGCCATCGTTCGCCGAGGTGCATCGTGTCCTGGGCGTATAGCGCCACATTGCGCTGCTTTTCCAGCGTGTCGGTGAATGGCGATGGCATCGGCTGCGGCTGGCCGTACACCGGGGCCAGCACGTCGATGGCGTACGGCGCCGCCGCGCTCGGGCTGGCGCGCGACATGCGCAGGTCATAGTCGAAGCGGAAGGCTTCCACACCAAGCAGCAGTTCGTGGCCGGGCGCGACGCGGCCCGCCAGCTCGGCATGCGCCCCCAGATCGTCCGAGGCATAGTCGCGCAAGCGGCGCTGGCGGCGCAGGGTACGCTGGTTGGCATCCAGCGCGGCTGCCGGTTCCGTTGCGTAGCCGTCGAGCGTGCCGCGCTTCCACAGCAAGCCGGCGCGCAGCTGCCACTGGACGGACAACGTATGCTCCAGCATCAACTGCTGTGTGCTGTTGAAAATGCGGATATCGCCGTCAGCCGGCTCGCCGAGAAAGCGTTCGCGCGGCACCGCCCCCAGCACGCCGTTGACTGCGGCGACGCCGCGGTCCAGCGTGCCGGTATGGCGCAGCAGCTCGCCGCGGTACTCGAGGCGGGTGTCCGGTCCGGCCTTGATGGTCAGCGCCGGCGCCAGCAACGTGCGGCGTGATTGCACATGATCGCGGAAACTGTCGCGCTTTTCGCTGGCGGCATTCAGGCGCCAGGCCAGCACGTGGCCCAGCGGGCCGGTGGCGTCGAGCGCTGCGCGGCGCAGGCCAAAGCTGCCGATCACGGCGTCCAGCGCATAAGCAGGGCGCCACAAGGGCCGCTTGCTCACGATGTTCAGCGTGCCGCCCGGCTCACTGGCGCCGTATAGCGCGGCCACCGGGCCTTTCAGGAATTCGATGCGCTCGACCGCCGCCGTATCGCGCGGCGCGTTGATGCCGCCCCGGTTGGCGGCGAAGCCGTTCAGCAGCAGGGCCATGCCGTTGTTCGGATCGCCCGCCAGGCCGCGGATGGCGATGTTGTCCCACAGTCCGCCGAAGCTGTTCTGGCGCGATACGCCGCCGGCATAATCAAGCGCATCGTCAATGCGCAGGGCACCCAGGTCGTCCAGCACCTGGCGCGGCATGATGCGTACTGCTTGCGGCAGTTCGCGCAGCGCCAGCTCTGTCTTGCTGCCTTGCGCATCGTCGGCGAGGTAGCTGCCGGAGTCGCGGCGGCCCACGACTTCGACCGATTGCAGGTCTTCGGCGCCTGCCGTAAGGGCGAGCAGGGCCAGCGCGCCCGGAACGGCGCGCAATTGGAAATTCTTCTTCATTTTTCAATCTCGTCTTGCTTGAACAAAGCGCCGCCGTGGCAGGCGGTGCAGGGCTTGGTCAGGGCAAGGCGGGCTTGGGCGGCCCGCGCGGCAAGCGGGCTATGGCGATGCGGCGGCCGAGCGGCAGCGCCATGGCGCAGGGCTGCGGCCGGACCAAAGGGGTTGCCGGCGCCAGCGCGCTGGCGACTGCGGGCAGGCGTTCGGCCAGCGTGGCTGCGTCGTAAGCCAGGCAGGTATGCGCAGGCGCGGCATCGCGGGCTGCATCGGGCCAGGCGTGGAGTATGCGGTGCCGCAGTCCGGCGGCCGCTGCCAGCAGCAGCGCCATCGTCAACATAGCGATCAGCGCAGTGCGGGCAGCGGGCCGCGACGGCACACCGGTGCGTCGGGTCATTTGCATAGCGGAAGGCGGCACGGGGCCGCAGTCGTGGCTAGGAACCCTGCGCGCAAAAGGGCAGGGGCGTCAGGTCACGAAGCGATGCAGGGCGGCGCTTGCCGCGGGGGGGTCAGGTAGCGGGGAGAGGCGAACCAGCCGGGCGCGGATGGCAGGCGCGCCAGCAGGTAGGCCACAGCGAGGAAGATCGCCAGCAGGGCCGGCGGAGTGCCGGGCAGGTCGGCCGGGAAGTGACTTGCCATCTGGCAGGCCACGCAGTCATCGAGCTTGTCGGCCAGGTCGTGGCTGTGGGTGGACGCGGCCAGCAGTTGAAGGGCAAACACGATCGCGCACAGCGCAAGCATCCAGCGCCACAGGCGTTTGCCTTGGCGCGGTGTGCGGAGCTGCTGCGTGAAGGGAGTTTGCATGGGCAGCGAGTATAGCATCGCTTTTGCCGCCCGTGCGGCCGCCATGCCTAGTCCTTGAATGCCGGCGGACGTTTGGCCATGCTGGACATCATGGCTTCCTGCAGGTCGGCCGACATCAGCATGGCCGCATTCCAGGTGGCGTTGTAATGGAGGCCGTCGGCGATCGAGTGGTCGCGCGCGTAGGTGATCATTTCCTTGACGCCGCGCACCGCCAGCGGAGCCTTGGATGCGATATCGGCGGCAATCGCACGCACGCCTTCGCGCAGTGCTTGCGGCGTTTCGAACACACGGTTCACCAAACGGATTTCCCTGGCTTCGGCCGCGCCGACCTTGCGTGCGGTGTAAGCCAGTTCACGCGCCATGCCTTCGCCGATCAGGCGCGGCAAGCGCTGCAAGGTGCCTACGTCGGCCGTCATGCCGATATCGATTTCCTTGATCGAGAACCAGGCGTCCGCCGAGCAGTAGCGCATGTCGGCGCAGGTGACCAGGTCGATGCCGCCGCCCACGCAGGCGCCGTGCACTGCTGCCAGCACCGGCTTGCGGCAGCGCTCCAGGCTGGTCAGGGTGTCCTGCAGATCGAGGATGATGCGGCGCAGCGACTCGCGCATGCGGCCATCGCAGTCGTTCTGGATCTGCTGGCCCAGGCCCATCATCATCTGCAGGTCGATGCCCGCCGTGAATGCCTTGCCTTCGCCTTCCAGCACTGCGACGCGGATCCCGGGCGTATCGTCCACGTAGCGGAACGCGCTGCGGATGTCGTGCCACATCTGCAGGTTCATGGCGTTCATCTTCTCCGGCCGGTTCAGCCGCACGGTGGCGATGTGGGCCTCTACGCTGATGGTGACCGTTTCCAGCACTGGAATGCTCATGGGGCTCTCCGCGCTTATTGGTCAGCGCCGTGGCACTTCTTGTACTTCTTGCCGCTGCCGCATGGGCAGTCGTCATTGCGGCCGACCTTCGGCTCTTCGTGCTTGACGGTGGTCACGCCGGTTTTGCGGCGCGGTACCCACCATTTGTGGACGGCCGGCAGGTTGGCTTCGATATCGAGCGCCAGCTGGTGCGCTTTCACCGGGTCTTCCACTTCCGCCAGTTCTTCCGGCTTGATCTCGTCGGCGCCAAGCAGGTAGATCGGGCGCATCAGCGGGGCTGCTTCGGAATCCCAGATCTCGTCCCATGACCCTTCGCGCAGTTCCATGCCTTCCCAGAAGCCCCAGCACCAGGCTTCGGCGTTCAGCAGGACCTTGCCTTCATGTTCGTGCTCGACGAACAGCGGCTCGAACTCTTTCGGCGCCACTTCAAAGGTCACCAGCACTTCGTTCATGAAGCGGGTGATCAGGTTGTAGATGCGCTCTTCCTGCTTGGGATTCTTGAACTTCGGGCCATCCTTGCGGTCTTCGCCCCAGATGCTCGGCAGCCATTCGGCCGGGGTGATCGGCTCCGGGCCGATGGCGATAGCGGTCAGGTAGCCATGCAGGTGGTCCATCGTCATGGAATCCTCCGGGCTCTGGTCGCCCAGCAGGAAGTTGTCGAGTTCGTCGAATTCTTTGTCGGTCAATGGCTGGTCGAGTTGCATGGCTTGGCGCTCTATATATTGGGTCGAAGGGCGACAGTATACGCCCTGGCCCTTACAATAGCGAGAATGACGCATCCTTTCATAGATCTGAGCCCGGACCGGGTACTCGACGCCCTGGCCAGCATTGGCCTGTATGGCGATGGCCGCCTGCTGGCGTTGAATTCCTACGAAAACCGTGTCTACCAGGTGGGCATGGAGGAGGGGCCGCCGGTGGTGGCCAAGTTTTACCGCCCCGGGCGCTGGACCGACGGGCAAATCCTGGAGGAGCACGCCTTCGTACAGGAGTTGCAGGAGCGCGAGGTGCCGGCCGTGCCGGCCCAGCAACACGATGGCCGCCCCCTGCATGCATTCGAGGGTTTCCGTTTTGCCGTCTTCGCGCGCCATGGCGGGCGGGCGCCGGAGATGGATGACCCCAAAGTGCTTGAATGGACCGGCCGCTTCATCGGCCGCATCCACGCCGCCGGCGCCGCGCGCCCGTTCGCGACCCGCCCCACGCTGGACCTGGCCTCCTTCGGCGAGGAGCCGCGTGACTGGCTGCTGGCCAACGATTTCCTGCCGCCGGAACTGGTCACCCCCTGGCGTTCGGTGGTCGACCAGGCGCTGGATGGCGTAAGGCGCTGCTACGAGCGGGCAGGGCGGGTGAAACTGATCCGCCTGCACGGGGATTGTCATGGTGGCAATGTTTTATGGACCGACGCCGGCCCGCATTTCGTCGACTTCGACGATGCCCGCATGGGCCCGGCCGTGCAAGACCTGTGGATGATGCTGTCCGGCGAACGCAGCGACATGGTGCGCCAGATGGGCGATATCCTGGCGGGATACGAGGATATGCGCGAGTTCGACCCGCGCGAGCTGTACCTGGTGGAAGCGCTGCGTACCTTGCGGCTGATTCATTATTCCGCCTGGCTGGCACGCCGCTGGGACGACCCCGCCTTCCCGGTGGCATTTCCCTGGTTTAATACCCAGCGCTATTGGCAGGACCGCATCCTCGAACTGCGGGAGCAGATCGCGCTGATGGACGAACCGCCGCTGTGGCCGGTGTGATGCGATGACCGGGGAGCGGCGGATGCGCGCCAGCTTGATTACCGGCTAGTTGAAAAACCTGTTCTGCAACAGCTTGATGCCTTGCTCCAGCAGCGCGTTCTGAGGCACGTTGCCGTCCGGGGTAAGGTGATCGACGATTTGCGGCAGAAGCTGCGCCAGGCCGGTCGATGCATGTTCCGGCGCCAGGCCAGCCTGGGCGGCAATGGCCTGCACCTGGTCCTGGCCCAGGGCGTTGGCGATCTGGTCGCCGGATACCGGCTGGTTTTCGCCGGTCCCGATCCAGGAGGCAACCTGGTCGGCAAGGCCGCCGGATTGCATTTTTTCGAGAATCGCGGGAAGGCCGCCATTCGCTTCTATCATTTGCAGCAGGCCGCCCAGCAAGGCGCCCTGGGGAACAGCGTCCTGTTTCTGTGCGCCGAGTGCGCCCGTTACCTGTCCCACCAGTTGATCCAATATTCCCATCGCATCCTCCGGACAAAGTACAAATATTATCTAAAGTGAAATGTTTTGGTGCCCCGGGTGAGTTGTTGCAAGGGGCACTCTTTTTAGTCTACTCCTGAAGCCGGCACCCCCAACCACGTTGCGGCGTTCATCCCACCTGGCGTATGCTCGGATTGCACAAGGCGAGAATTGGCGGGATTTTCCCGGCTTCCTCGTGAGCTTCGCCCCTCCCGGTCTCATCGATAATGGCAACATCACCCTCCAAGCCAAGCGAGTTCTTCATGCAAGCACAATTGCCGCCAAATACCGACACCGTCGCCAACGACCGTGCTGCGCATGAGAAGGCCGAGATGAAGGCGATCACCGAAGCCATCGCTCGCGTCGAAGCCGAGGCCAAGGCCCAGTGCGCGGCTGAATCGCGCGCCGTGGCCGAAGCGCGCGCCCGCGCCCTGGCGGAGGACCGCGCCGCGCTGGAATCGGCTGCCGCCGCGGCCGCGGTGCAGAACGCCGAAGCCGCCGAAGAAGCCATCAAAGTCAACAAGGAGCGCCTGGAAACCCTGCGCGCCGCCGCCTCCGCCAGCGTGGCCCGCCTGGAAGCCGTGAAGCAGGAGACCGCCGAACTGCGCGCGCGCGTCGATGCCGACATCCAGGTGCGCCTGGCCGCCGAGCAGCGCGCGAAAGCCGAAGAAGAAGGCCGCCGCCGCGCCGCCGAACAGGTGGTGGAAGAAGCCAAGTTGACCGAGATGGCGAGCAAGGCCGCCGAAGAACTGGCCGCCCAGGCTGAACAAGCCCGCCTGCAAGCCGTCGAGCGCGCTGCCGCCGTGCAGGCAGCCCACGATGAAGTGGTGGGCGTTGCCTCCGCCGACGCCCGCATGACCACGATTGCGCGCGAACGCGAACGCCAGGCCCATGCCGCGCGCCTGACCGCCGAACAACTGGCCAACACCGAAGCCGAAGCGCTGGAGGCGACCCGCCAGCGCGAGCGCGCCGACCAGGTAGCGCTGGAAGCGGCCTTCAAGCGTGCCGCCGCCGAAGTGCGCGCGCTGGAAGAAGCCCGCGCCCTGGCCCACCTGGAGCAGGAACGCGAACAGATCGCCCTGGCCAAGGCCGAATCCGACCGCAGCGCCGCGCAGTCGCTGCACCTGCGCCTGCAGACCGAAAAAGAAATCCGCGACGCCGCCCTGCATCGCGAGCGGGTCGAAGCCATGGCCGCCAACGCCGCCCAGGCGCGCCGCGATGCCGACCTGCAGATCATCGCCGCCACCGAGCGCCGCGTGGAAACCGACCGTCAATTGCACGCCATCGCCATGGCGCGCGTGGAAGCCGAGCAGCAGGCCGATTTCGAAACCCGTGCCCGCCTGGAGGTGGAAGCCGTGGCCCTGGAGCATGCCAAGCTGCGCGAACAGGCCGAGCAGGCCGCCGCCGAGCAGGCCCGCATCGAGGCCGAAGAACACCAGCGCGCTGCCGCCATCGCCGCCGAGCGCCAGCAACTGTCAGCGCGCTCCGTCACCGTGGCCGCGGAACAGGCGTCGGCCGAAAAGATCGAACGCGATGCCGTGGCGCTGCAACTGGCCGCCGCCGAAGAAGCCAATGCCCTGGCCCAGGAAAAAGCCGCCGCCGCCGTGCGCCTGGCCGATGCCGAGCGTGCCCGTGCAGAAGCGGAGCAGGCGGCGCTGGATGCCATCCATGCCCGCCTGGCGGAAGCCGAGCGTGGCCGCGCCGAGGCCGAACAGGCCGCGCAGGCCGCCATGAGCGAGCGCATCGCCGCCGAAGAGGTGGCGACTGCCGCTGCCAAGGCGCGTGTCGATGCCGAGCGCGCCGGCGCTGTCGAAGCCCGCCGCAAGGCTGCCGCCGATGCCCGCCTGCAGGTGGCGGCGGAACAGGAAGTCGCTGCCGTGCGCGCAATGGCCGAGCAGGTTGAATATGATGCGGCCAACAAGGCTGCCGCCGCCGAAGCTGCTGCCGCTCAGGCGCGCCTGGCCGGTGAACTGGTCAAGGCACAGGCCGAGCGTACCAAGGCCGAGCAGGCTCGCGTGGCGGCCGAAGAGTCGCTGCTCAAGTCCGAACTTGAATTTGTGGCCAAGGAGCGTGAAACCCTGGCGCTGATCGACCAGAAACTGGTGCAGCAGCGTGCGGCCAATGCGGCCGAGGCGCGTGCGGCAAAGGCGATCGAGGTGCGCGTGGAGCTGGAGAAGAAAGCTGCCGCTGCAGCCAAGGCGCGTGCGGACGTCGGGGAGCAGCTGGCGGAAGTTGCGCGCCAGCGCGAGGCGGCGGAGGTGGCCGCCAACGAGGCGGAGTGGGCCAAGCTGGCGGAGCAGAAGACCCTGGTCGATACCGTGCATGCCCATGCCGAGCTGCAGCGCCGTGTAACCGCGACCACTGCGGCGATGGTGGAATCGAAGAAGAAGCTGCTGGAACAGGAGTCCCGCCGCCAGCACGCGGCGCAGAATATGCTGAATGCGATGGAGGATAAGGCGGCGCATCCGGCCGACGAGCATTCGGAAACGATGGCCCGCGACGTGATCGGGCGCCTGAAGGAAACCGCCGGCGCCGTCTGGCGCGGCCGTTAAGCCAGCATCCGCCGCGTCATCGGTATCTGACCCTGCGGGTCAGATACTGGCTTACCGGTTCAAGGCTGAACGCTCACCGACTCAACAAAATACTGCGTATCGCCAAAGCAGGAAGTCGGAATTCCCTTATGCTGCGCATAATGCAGCACCACCCGCTTGCCGGCTGCCGCCGCGATCTGCGACGCGATCACATCATCCTGCACAGTAAATTCAAACTTCTCCGGAATCGCCCCCGGCATCGAGGTCAACAGAATCTCGCCCTCCCAGGTCTTGCAGATCCAGCCGCGCTTGGAAAACTTCTGCAAATACCCGGCGCGTTCCCCTTCCGAATACGAATAGCTCAACGCCAGCCACACATACGCCGCAAACAGCAGCGCCACGGCGGCCAGCAGGCCGCCAACAATCACCAACACACGGCTCATTCAGACTCCTGGGGATGCAGTTTTTTATATTTGAGGGAAGACCACAGCGACACGCCGATAAACGCCACCCCGGACAGGCCGGTGAACCACTCCGGAATGTGATACTTCACGCTGGCGAACATGATCAGGGCCAGGATGCCGATCGCGTAGTGCGCGCCGTGTTCGAGGTAAATGAACTCGTCCAGCGTGCCCTTGTGCACCAGGTAAACCGTCAGCGAACGGACGTACATGGCGCCAATGGCCAGGCCCAGCATGATGATCACGACGTCGCTGGTGATGGCAAAGGCACCGATCACGCCGTCGAAGGAGAACGAGGCATCCAGCACTTCCAGGTAAAGGAAGCCGCCCAGGCTGCCGCCAGCGACAACCTTGCCGGTTTCGTCGTGACCTTCTTTTTCCAGGATGCTGCTGAGCCAACCTACGCCGACGTAGATGGCCGTGCCGATCACGCCGGCATACAGCACGGAAAAACGCTTCGCTTCAGGCACCAGCTGCACGCACAGCACCACGGCCACCAGCGTCAACAGCACGGCCAGGCTTTCGGTGCCGTACTTGCCGACTTTTTCCTCAAACCAGTGGATCCAGTGCACATCCTTTTCTTCATCGAACAGGAAGTTCAGGAACACCAGCAGCAGGAAGGCGCCGCCAAAGGCAGCCACTTCTTCGTGCACGCTCATCAGGTGGCGCGAGTACTCCTGCGGCGTCGTGGTCGCCATATTCCACACCGCGAACATGTCGAGCCCGGTCGCCACCGCCACGATAGCCAGCGGGAACACCAGGCGCATGCCGAACACGGCCACCAGGATGCCGACCGTCAGGAACAGTTTCTGCCAGAAGTCGTTCCAATCCTTCAGTACGGAGGCGTTGACCACCGCATTATCGAAGGAAAGCGAGACTTCCATCACGCCCAGCACGCCGGTGATCCACAGGGCAGTCAGCGCCGCCCCCCAGCCGCCATGGTTGTAGCCCCACCAGCCGGCCAGCCCCATCAGGACGATGGTGACAATAATCGATATTCTGAAATGCTTCATTTTTGCTTGCTATTAATATTGTTAGTGCGCCGATTATAATGGGGGATTGCCCCTTAGGACGCTATAAATGGATCTCGCTTACCTGCTGACGCCTGTTTTGACCTGGATTACTGTCGGTCCGATCAAATTCCTGATTAACAGTATCAAAGCCCGCAAATGGGCCTTCAACCTGGTCGGGAACGGCGGTTTCCCATCCAACCACAGCGCCGTGGTCTCCAGCATGGCCACCCTGATCGCCTTGCGCGAAGGCTTCGGCCACCCGGCCTTCGGCGTCGCGGTGGCGCTGTGCTTCATCGTGATCATCGACGCCAACAGCCTGCGCCAGCACGTCGGCCGCCAGGCAGCGGCCATCAACCAACTGGCCAAGGATGCCACGGACCATAAATGGCTGCGCGAACGGATGGGCCATACCGTGATCGAAATCACCGGCGGCCTGGCCACCGGCATCGCCATGGGCCACCTTGTGTTCGCCCTGTTCCCGCGCGTCTAACAGCCCTCGAATACCACTGGATTGCTACATTAGTGTAGCAATCCAGCTCTGCCGTTCAGTCACCTTTTTTGCGGTTCATCCGCGAATCCTGCAGTCCAGCCCTAAAAACCCGCAGTCTGGCCCCCGGTGAATTGACACTCTCCCCCGGTAAAAGGATACTTTTGCACGCTGCAGAAGTATGCATTCAATATTCAAATAAGCCGTCCACCAAACTGGAGATTCACATGTTGCGTAAAACCCTATTAGCTCTCGCCGTTGCATCCGCGCTGGTCGCTTGCGGCAAGTCCGACAAAGCGCCTGAAGCCGGCAAGGCCAGCGCGTCGGCGACTGCCGACGCGAAAGGCAAGGGCGATGACAAGAAGCTGGCAACGCTGCAGGTTGCATCTGAAGATCTGGTGACGGTGGAAAGCAATGCCCTGTCGTCCGGCCCGGTGGTTACCGGCTCGATCCAGCCTGAGCGCAAGGCCGACCTGCGCGCCGAAGTGGGCGCCGTCGTCATGCAAGTGCTGAAAGAGAATGGCGAAGTGGTCAAGAAAGGCGACTTGCTGGTGCGCCTGGACGATACCTCGCTGCGCGACGCGCTGAACTCGGCCCAGGAAGCGGTGCGCGCCTCGACCCAGTCGATGGACCAGGCCGAACGGGTGCTGGTGCGCCAGAAAACCCTGAAAGCGTCCGGCATGGTGTCTTCGCAGGTGCTGGAAGACGCCGAAGTGCGCCGCAACAATGCCCAGTCCGACCTGTCGGCCGCCAAAGCCCGCCTGGTTGCCGCCAACCAGCAGCTGACCCGCACCCTGGTGCGCGCGCCGTTCGACGGCATCGTCTCCGAGCGTAAAGTCTCGGCCGGCGACACCGCCCAGATCGGCAAGGAACTGGTGAAAGTGGTCGACCCGGCTTCGATGCGCTTCGAAGGCCGCGTTTCCGCCGACTCGGTGGGCGTGGTCAAGGCAGGGCAGGGCGTGGTGTTCGCCATCAACGGCTACCCGGGCCAGAACTTCCTGGGCAAGGTCAAGCGCGTCGACCCGGCCGCCAACCCGGTGACCCGTCAAGTGGAAGTGCTGGTCGATTTCGCCGACAAGAACCTGCCGCGCGTTGCCGGACTGTTCGCCGAAGGCCGCATCGAAGCGGAAACCAGCTCGGCCCTGATGGTGCCGGAATCGGCCCTGGTCAAGCAAGGCGACACCACCTACGTCTGGAAGATCAAGGACAAGGCCCTGGCCAAAGCGCAGCTGCAGATGGGCGCACGCGACGCGCGCAGCGGCAACTGGCAGGTGCAGACCGGCCTGTCGAAAGGCGACATCGTGATGCGCACCCCGGCCTCCGGCTTCCGCGACGGCCAGAAGGTCGACCTGCAGATGAACAAGGCGGTTGCATCCGCCTCGGTGCCGGCCGATGCCGTCAAGGGTAACTAAGGTAATGCTGGGAAACCGGGGAAACTAAACCATGTTCCTTTCCAATTTCAGTATCAAGCGCCCCGTCGCCATGATCGTGCTGATCGTGGCGATGATGGCGATGGGCCTGCTGGCCCTGTCCAAGCTGCGCGTCAACCAGAATCCGGACGTCGAGATTCCGCTGTTGATCGTCAACATCCCGTATCCGGGTGCTTCGCCGGAAACGGTGGAACGCGAGGTGGTCAACCGCCTTGAAAAATCGCTGCAGTCGATCGCCGGCGTGACCGACCTGTACTCGACCTCGCGCGAGGGCAGCGCCACCATCGAAATGCGCTTCACGTTCCAGAAGAACCTGATCGAAGCGTCGGACGAGGTGCGCAACGCCATTGCCGCGGTGCGCTACAAGCTGCCGACCGAGATGCGCGAGCCGATGATCCAGCGTATCGACACCTCGGCCGACCCGATCATGCAGATGTCGCTGTCGTCCAAGACCCAGTCGCACGCCGTGCTGTCGCGTCTTGCGGAAGACAAGCTGGCTGACCGCTACCGCGCGCTCGATGGCGTGGCCGTGGTGAACGTCAACGGCTCGCTGCGGCGCGAACTGTCGGTGCTGCTGCGTGCCGACAAGCTGCGCGAGTTCAACGTCTCGGTGGCCGAGGTGGCCAACGCGGTGCGCATGCAGAACACCAATGCCCCGGTGGGCAAGGTGCGCGGCGACCTGGAAGAGAAGGCGATCCGCCTGGTGGGCCGTATCGAGCGTCCGGAAGAATTCAAGGACATCGTGGTCAAGCGCAATGGCGACCAGCTGATCCGCCTGGGCCAGGTGGCGACCATCGAAGACGGCTTTGCCGAGATCAATAACGTCAGCCTGCGCTCCGGCAAGCCGAACGTCGGCCTGGCCGTGATCCGCGCCCGCGACGCTTCCACCGTGTCGGTGGCCAAGGCGGTGCGCCAGCTGACCGACGATATCAACAAGGAATTCAAGGATGAAGGCCAGGGCACCTCGCTGGAAGTGACCCGCGACGGCGGCGAAGACGCGCAGGATTCCCTGAACAACGTGATCGAGGCGCTGGTGTTTGGCGCCGTGCTGACCATCTTCGTGGTGTACGCCTTCCTGAACTCCTGGCGCTCCACCCTGATCACCGCGCTGTCGCTGCCGACCTCCGTGATCGCGGCCTTCATCGCGGTGTGGCTGTGCGGCTTCACGCTGAACTTCATGACCCTGCTCGGCCTGTCGCTGGCGATCGGCGTGCTGATCGACGATGCGATCGTGGTGCGCGAAAACATCGTGCGCCATATGCAGAACGGCTCCGACCGCCGCAAGGCAGCGCTGGAAGGCACGGCCGAAATCGGCCTGGCCGTGGCAGCGACCACCTTCTCCATCATGGCGGTGTTCATCCCGGTCGCCTTCATGGGCGGCATGCCGGGTGAATGGTTCCGTCCATTCGCGCTGACCGTGACCTGCTCGGTGGCCGTGTCGCTGTTCATCTCCTTCACGCTGGACCCGATGCTGTCGGCCTACTGGGGCGACCCGCCGGACCACCACAACGCGCCGAAGAAGGGTATCGGCAAGGTGCTGGACAAGTTCAACCACTGGTTCGACCACCAGGCCGACCGTTACGGCAAGGTGATCGCCTGGGCGCTGCACCACCGCCGCTGGATGGCCGTGATTGCCGTGGCAACCTTCGTTGGCGCGTTGGCCCTGCAGGGCACGCTGGGCGGCTCAAGCTTCCTGCCGAAGGTGGACTTCGGCACCATCGCGATCGAAGTGCGTACGCCTTCCTCGTCCAGCCTGGAATACACCAGGACCAAGATGGACAAGGCAGCCCAGATCGCCCACACCATCAAGGAAGTCAAGGCCACCAGCACCTACGTCAACCTGTCGGGCGGGCGTATCTGGGTCGACATCGGCAAGCGCAGCGAGCGTAAGCGCGACGCGACCGAAATCGCCATCGAGCTGCGCCAGAAGCTGGCCGGCCTGGTAGGCGGTGAGTTCGTGGTACTGGAAGACATCAACAACGGCGCCCGCAAGCCGGTGCAGATCGACTTCGTCGGCCCGGACTCGCGCAAGCTGATGGAGATCACCAACCAGTACATGGAAAAGCTGCGCCAGGTGAAGGGCGCGGTCGACGTTGGCCTGTCCGAGCAGGATCCGAAGGACGAGCTGCAGATTGAACTGAACCGCGGCCTGGCCAACTCGATGGGCATTTCCGCCGGCGACGCGGCGCAGTCGCTGCGCGTGGCCTTTGCCGGTATCGAAGTGGGCGACTGGGTCGACCCGACCGGCGAAACCCGCGACGTGGCCGTGCGCCTGCATCCGGAAGACCGGGTCAGCCCCGACAATATCGAGCGCCTGCCGATCGCCGTCACCGGCACCAACCAGATGGTGCCGCTCGACCAGATCGCCAAGATCACCATGGGCAAGGGCCCGGCCACCATCCGCCACAAAAACGGCAAGCGCATGGTGTCGGTCTCGGCCAACGTGGAAGGCCGCTCGAACGGTGAAGTGATCGAGGAAGCCCGCAAGCTGGCGGCGCAGATGGACTATCCGCCAGGCTTCGGCATGGACGTGGGCGGCTCCGGCAAGGACCAGGCGGAAGTGTTCGGCGCGATGGGCATTGCCCTGGTGTCGGGCATCGGCCTGATGTACCTGGTGCTGGTGATGCAGTTCGGCTCCTTCACGGCGCCGGGCGCGGTGATGCTGTCCCTGCCGCTGTCGCTGATCGGCGTGGTGGTGGGCCTGCTGCTGACCGGCGGCACGCTGAACCTGATGAGCTTCATCGGGGTCATCATGCTGATGGGCCTGGTCGCCAAGAACGCCATCCTGCTGCTCGACGCCGCGCGCAAGCGTGAGGAAGAGGGCTACGGCCGCGAAGACGCGCTGATGTATGCCGGCCGCATGCGTTTGCGTCCGATCCTGATGACGACCTTCGCGCTGATCGCGGGCATGATGCCGGTGGCGATCGGCATGGGCGAGGGTGGTGAGTTCTACCGTCCGATGGCCGTGGCCATCATCGGCGGCACCATCACCTCGACCCTGCTGACCCTGCTGGTGGTGCCGACTTTCTACGACAGCATCGAGATCACCCGCGACAGCATGGTGGCCAAGTTCAAGCTGCGCGAAGCACGCTGGAACACCGCGGTGGCCTTTGCGCTGACCTTTGTGGAAGCGGTCCTGGCGCTGGTCTTCGTGCGCCTGGTGTACCGCGTGCTCAAAAAACTGTTCGGCCTGGCCACCGGCCGCGGCCGCCAGCCAAACATTGCCTGATGCCTGTTTGGCAGGTGCAAGGAAGGGCCTGCGGGCCCTTTTTTGATACTTCACAAATTAACAAAAAGTTAATCAATGTTTTTATCTAACTTTAGTGTCAAGCGCCCGGTCGCGATGATCGTGCTGATCGTCGCGATGATGGCGATGGGCTTGCTGGCCCTGTCCAAATTGCGCGTGAACCAGAATCCGGATGTCGAAATCCCGATGCTGTTCATTAACATCCCGTATCCCGGCGCGTCGCCGGAAACGGTGGAGCGCGAAGTGGTCAATCGCCTGGAAAAATCGCTACAGTCGATTGCCGGCGTGACCCAGATCGAGTCCGATTCCCGTGAGGGCGTTGCCACCTTCGAGATCGAGTTCTCGTTCGACAAGAACCTGATCGAAGCCTCGGACGAGGTGCGCAATGCCATCGCCTCGGTGCGCTACAAGCTGCCTACCGAGATGCGCGAACCGATGATCCAGCGTATCGACACCAGCCAGGAACCGGTGATGCAGCTGTCGCTGTCTTCCAAGACCCAGTCGCACGCCATGATTTCGCGCGTGGCCGAAGACAAGCTGGCCGACCGCTATCGCGGACTGGATGGCGTGGCGGTGGTCAACGTCAACGGCGCGCTGCGGCGCGAGCTGTCGGTGCTGCTGCGCGCCGACAAGCTGCGCGAATTCAATGTCTCGGTGGCCGAAGTGGCCCAGGCGCTGCGCATGCAGAACACCAATGCGCCGGTCGGCAAGGTGCGCGGCGACCTGGAAGAGAAGGCGATCCGCCTGGTGGGCCGCATCGAGCGTCCGGAAGAATTCAAGGACGTGGTGGTCAAGCGCAGCGGCGACCAACTGGTGCGCCTGGGCCAGTTGGCCACCATTGAAGACGGTTTTGCCGAAATCAATAACGTGAGCCTGCGCTCCAACAAGGATAACGTCGGCCTGAGCATCGTCCGCGCGCGCGACGCTTCGGCCGTTTCGGTGGCCAAGAAGATCCGCGAGCTGACCGAAGAAATCAACAAGGAGCTGGATGCCGAAGGGCTGGGCACCAAGCTGGAGGTGACGCGCGACGGCGGCGAACAGGCGCAGCGCTCCCTGAACAATGTGATCGAAGCGCTGGTGTTCGGCGCCGTGCTGACCATCTTCGTGGTGTACGCCTTCCTGAACTCCTGGCGCTCCACCCTGATCACCGCGCTGTCGCTGCCGACCTCCGTGATCGCGGCCTTCATCGCGGTCTGGCTGTGCGGCTTCACGCTGAACTTCATGACCCTGCTCGGCCTGTCGCTGGCGATCGGCGTGCTGATCGACGATGCGATCGTGGTGCGTGAAAACATCGTGCGCCATATGCAGAACGGCTCCGATCGTCGCAGCGCGGCCTTGAACGGCACGGCGGAAATCGGCCTGGCCGTGGCGGCCACCACCTTCTCGATCATGGCGGTGTTCATCCCGGTCGCCTTCATGTCGGGCATGGCCGGCCAGTGGTTCCGCCCATTTGCGCTGACCGTGACCTGCTCGGTGGCTGTGTCGCTGTTCATTTCCTTCACGCTGGACCCGATGCTGTCGGCCTTCTGGGGCGACCCGCCGGACCACCACAACGCGCCGAAGCAGGGCATCGGCAAGGTGCTGGACAGGTTCAACCACTGGTTCGACCACCAGGCCGACCGTTACGGCAAGGTGATCGCCTGGGCGTTGCACCACCGCCGCTGGATGGGCGTCATCGCCTTTGCCTCCCTGGTCGGCGCCATCGCGCTGCAGGCGACGATGGGCGGCACCAGCTTCCTGCCGAAGCAGGACATCGGCATGATCAAGGTCGAAGTGCGCACCCCGTCTTCATCGAGCCTGGCTTACACCCGCAGCAAGATGTCCAAGGTGTCCGAGCTCGCACTGGGCGTGAAAGACGTGAAGGCCACCAATGTATACGTCAACCTGTCCGGCGGCTCGGTCTATGTCGACATCGGCAAGCGCAGCGAGCGTAAGCGCAATGCGCAGGATATCGGCAGCGAGTTGCGCCAGAAGCTGGCCGGCATGGTGGGCGGTGAATTCACCGTGATCGACGACTTCTCCAACAACGGCCGCAAGCCGGTGCAGATCGACTTCATCGGTCCGGACTCGCGCAAGCTGATGGAGATCACCAACCAGTTCATGGAAAAGCTGCGCCAGGTGCCGGGTGCGGTGGACGTGGGCCTGTCGGAACAGGATCCGAAAGCGGAGTTGCAGATTGAGCTGAACCGCGGCCTGGCCAACTCGATGGGCATTTCCGCCGGTGACGCGGCGCAATCGCTGCGCGTGGCGTTCGCCGGTATCGAGGTGGGCGACTGGGTCGACCCGACCGGCGAAACCCGCGACGTGGCCGTGCGCCTGCATCCGCTGGACCGTCTCAGCCTGGAAAACATCGAGCGCCTGCCGATCAGCGTGCCGGGCACCGGCCAGATGGTGCCGCTGGACCAGATCGCCCGCATTACCATGGGCAAGGGCCCGGCCGCCATCCGCCACCTGAACGGCATGCGCACCATCTCGGTGAGCGCCAACGTGGAAGGCCGCTCGGCCGGCGAAGTGAATAAGGATGCCCAGAAGATCGCCAAGGAAATGAGTTATCCGCCAGGCTTCGGCATGGACGTCGGCGGCGCCGGCAAAGACCAGAACGAAGTGTTCGGCGCGATGGGCATTGCCCTGTTGTCGGGCATCGGCCTGATGTACCTGGTGCTGGTGATGCAGTTCGGCTCGTTTACCGCGCCGGGCGCGGTGATGCTGTCCTTGCCGCTGTCCCTGATCGGCGTGGTGGTCGGCTTGCTGGTCACCGGCAGCACCTTGAACCTGATGTCGCTGATCGGGGTGATCATGCTGATGGGCCTGGTCGCCAAGAATGCCATCCTGCTGCTCGATGCGGCCCGCAAACAGGAAGAAGAGGGCGTCGGCCGCGAGGAAGCGCTGATGAACGCCGGCCGCATGCGCCTGCGCCCGATCCTGATGACGACCTTCGCCCTGATCGCCGGCATGATGCCGGTGGCCATTGGCTGGGGCGACGGCGGCCAGTTCTATGCACCGATGGCGGTGGCGATTATTGGCGGCACCATCACGTCGACCTTGCTGACCTTGCTGGTCGTGCCGACCTTCTACGACAGTATCGAGATCGCCAAGGACCGCATGATCGCCAAGTTCCACCGCCGCGATGAACGCTGGGGCGCCGCACTGGCCTTCATCTTGACGTTCCTCGAGGCAATCCTGGCCCTGGTCTTCGTCCGCTTGGCATTCCGCCTGGTCATGAAGCTGGTCTGGCTTGTAACCGGAAAGCGACAATCGGTCGCTGCCTGATTCAAGCTTTTCCCTGGGAAAAGGGCCTTCGGGCCCTACTTTATTACACTATTTTCAATTAAAAAGCACCGTCGTACGGTTTTGGTGTAGACTGCGGTGCCCTTGCACGTTTCTAGCGACGCAAGGTTAAACATATATCAATAACGAACAGCCGAGACCTACCTTGAACCCAAAATACCTCTCCCTGATGGTTGCTGCAGCCCTGTCGGCTGCTGCAATGAACGCTAACGCATCCGGTTACCGCTTCGGTTCCCAGTCCGTGTCCGGCCAGGGCACTGCGGACTCCAACACCGCTGAAGCCGCCGACGCTTCCACCATTTTCGCCAATCCAGCCGGCCTGTCCCGTCTGGAAGGCACCCAGATTTCCGGCGGCGTCACCGCCGTGGTACCGCACTCGACCTACGACGACCAAGGCTCCCGCCGTTACGCCAACATCGGCGCTACCGGTGGTGCAGCGCACCAGGACGACTATGCCCCAAGCGCGGTGGCCGCTCCTTCCCTGTACGTTTCCCATAAGTTGAACGACCAGTGGGCCGTCGGTTTCGGCACCTTCGTGCCTTACGGCGCGAAGCTGGACTATGACAACAACTGGGCCGGCCGCTACGCGCTGACCAGCATCGACCTGAAGTCGGTCACCCTGAACCCATCCATGTCCTTCAAGCTGAACGAGCAACACTCCTTCGGCTTCGGTATCGATGCCGAGTTCATGAAAGCCAAGCTGGGCCAGGGCGTTGACGTGCCGGGCTCCATCATGTTCCTGAGCGCCAATGCCGCCAACCCAGCAATCGCTGCGCGCCGTGCCGCACTGCTGCAAGCGATCGTTGCCAACGGTGGCAACCCAGCTGCCCTGGCAGCCGCCAAAGACGGCCATGCCACCATGGACGGCAAGGATTGGGGCGTAGGCTTCAACCTGGGCTACATGTTCAACCTGAGCAAGGACACCCGCTTCGGCCTGTCCTACCGTTCGTCGATCCACCACAAGCTGAAAGGCGACGCGGTATGGGACTTCTCCACCGTCACCACCGATGCAAAGGTGAACGCCGTACTGCAAGCTTCCTCGCGCAAGTCCAACTCGCCAGCGCTGGTTGACATCAAGACCCCGGAAACCCTGTCGGCCAGCATCTTCTCCCAAGTTGACGACAAGCTGGCTGTGATGGCTGACCTGACCTGGTCCCGTCATTCCCGCATGGAAGACCTGCACATCCAGTTCGTCGGCACCGGCGAAGGCGACGAAGTGATCCGCCAGCAGTGGAAAAACACCATGCGCGCATCGCTGGGTATGAACTACAAGCTGAACGACGCATGGCTGCTGCGCGCCGGCGTGGCGATTGACGAGTCCCCAGTGGACAAGGCATCCCTGCGCCACCCGGCGCTGCCTGATTCGGACCGCAAGCAGATCTCCTTCGGTGCAAACTGGAAGGTAACCGCCAACTCGTCGATCGACTTGGCATACAGCTACCTGAAGTTCGACGACGCGTCGTCCACCTACCAAAACCAGTGCAGCACCCTGGCTGGTCCAGGCACCTGCACCGGCAACGGCGAAACCACCATCGGCACCTGGCGTACCCACATGTCGCTGATCGGCGTGGCGTACAACTACAAGTTCTAATCCTCCCAGGATGAACCGAGAAGCCGGCGCTAGCGCCGGCTTTTTTATTCCGACCAGGTATCACCGCCGCGAGATCGCGCCTTTGCCGGCGACGACGCATTAGCTGTAATAGCTCGAGCTTGATCTGACACGGAGTGCCAGATGGGGGGGGGCAGTGTTTTGGCCGCATTCGGCCACGAACGGACGTTGGCAAAGCCAGGAAAAATACAAGAATAAGCTGGGAGCGTAGAGGATAAGATGGTGATTAATGTGCAGGTTTGGAATGAACAAACACTGGGCAAGCTCGATATAGAAACAGTGCGAGCACTGTACCAGCCTTACTATCGCTTCCGTGTGCAGCAGGCTAAGTACAATCCACACACGCCATACCCAGAAAGCGGTGTAGCCAGAACTTACTACGTTGTCGCTGGTCGAATGACGGTTCAGGATGGCCCAACGACCTATGTTCTAGAATCTGGGCAGTTCGTTAGCCTGCCAAGGGGAACCTACACGCTGCACCATCCCGATGGCGTCGAGTTTATTAAAGTACTCATGCTGTCAGAGCAGGTTTGGGAACATGAGAAAAATCTATACGAAACGGAATTTCGTCCAAATCTTCAAACGATTGATTATCGGTTGGTCTAGCATGTGTTGGCCTGATCGAGTCAGGTTGCGACAGTGACATCATACCTATCGGACGTGTCCGTGCTACTTGGGGAGTGCCAATATCGATATTGCTCCGTAATGTGGTATCAAGACCAATTAGTTCCTGACATATCAGGAATCTTTTCTGAATGGGCTGCTGGCATCGACTGGACTAGCGCAGTTGACTCTTTGCCGTCCGTTAGGGAACCTACAGCCCAGACCTGATGTCCGCAATGGGGCGACTGCTGCCGGTCATCGGGCACGATCTGCCTGGTCGAGGCTGAGCCAGTGCACATTAGCGCTGCGTTGCATCGCTATCGAAATGGAGCATGTGCTCGACATGCACCTTGATCTCACCATTCAGGCTGGCGAGCTCTGAACGCAACTCGCGCGCTGATTCGTCACCGATGCCTTTGACGGTAATACAGTGCTCGTAGCAGCCAGCGCGACGCGAGATCACCCATTTTTCGATTTGGGCGTTGGAGTTTTTCAGGGTTGATTCCAGTTGGCCGGCAACGGGTTCATTCGTCCCAAGCGAGAGATGGAACGTATGGGTCATGCGGAATTGGTTGCGCCATGCGCTGATGTCGAGGGACGGGGCGTGGGAGGTATGAGTTGTCATGGTTTCTCCTGAGAGCTTGGCCCGATTCGGAGCAAACCATGTCGCGCCCGCTTCGTTGCCGTTAATAGGCCGCATCGCCGTGATGGCTTCCACCTTGCCCGGGAGAGGCAGGTTGGCGTCGGTTAAACCGACTCTTGATGCTGAATAGTTGATAACAAACTCGTTAAACGAATTTCGTTATACAGAACATGTGTTCAATATAGCGGAATTTTTTGAGCTCGGCAACAGGTCATTTGAATGACCGGCCAAGCGTCGACATTTTGTGCGGGTGGCACATGTTTCTCAGATAAGGATGATGCCAGCCACGAATGCCAGCGGCGTGGCACACGCGATCGCGGCGATTTCCAGTAGTCGTTTTCCAGGCCGTGGCTTTGCCATCCTGCGATACCCAATGAGCCCAAGCAGTACGGCGGTGCCCGAAAATGCAGCGGTAACGGCGGCGCAAAAAGAGAGCAGCAAGACTATTCCAGTCCCGCAAACAAAGCCGCCGTTACCGGCTTGCTCTTGCGCCCACTGTGAAAACAGCCAATTCTGGTAAAAAAAGTAGGCAAATGGCATTACGGACGTGGCGGCGAATGCCAGCGACCAGAATCTGAACGACTTTATTTTTACGAGCACGGTGATTTAGGGGGAAACAGGAAGTACCGCGGTCGACCACGGCGAGATGACGCTCCAGCCGAGGCGGGTATAGAGCGCACGTCCATCCTCGGTTGCCACGAGGAGGCGCTCATTGATGCCGGCACTGACGGCGAGGGAGTCCAGGGACTGCATGACGACGCTGCCAAGGCCGCGGCGCCGATGGGATTCTGCTGTTTCGATCTGGTCGAATATGGCGGTCTGGCCGTGCAGCACAATGCGCCCGGAAGCGGCGAGTTCTCCGTTTTCGTGAATCACTTTAACGACGTGCGCGCCGTGCTGGTTTTCGAAAGAGGTCTGATAGCCTTGGGGCATAGGCAGATTGCCCGGTGCTGCTGCAGGTCCCATCATGAGGTAGCCGGGACTTTCAACGTTCCAGCGCGCTGGCAGCGCTTGCCGCAAGACTTCAGGCTCAACGGCTGCTTTGAGGAAAATGAAGGGATCGCGTATGCCGTCGGCGCAGGCTTGTAGCGCGTGTCCTGCATCGAGAAATACGTGGCGCCGCAACTGTTCCGGCTTTCCTACTTCAACCACCAGGCCGCCATCCAGGGGGTGCGGCAAGGGAGCTCCCCGCGACAAACTCCAGCCAGTGAGCCAGCGCTCGATCAATGCATTATCTACAGTCTTCAATCCGCGCTCTCTGTCCTCGCTCAATGTTGCACTCGAGTGTAACAGGGGTAGAAAGGTCTTGCATTTGTAGTGTAGTTACATCGTTGATTGCGCAATGTAGTTGAGTTAACCATAGCTAAGGCGCAGAATCGACTCGCTACCAAGTAGCAAAAATACATAAATCAAGAATAGGGAGACATTCATGAACCTTCGCCGTGCCCTTCGGGTGGCGATGCTGGGCTGCGCTTTGTCGGGTAGTCCGGTCGTCGACGCCGCCATCAATGCCAGCAACCTTGGCGCCGCCTACGACGCCACCAAGTCCAGCATCAACTTCAAGATTTACTCCAGCCGTGCCACTCGTATCGACCTGTATCTGTACAGCGCCGCCACAGGCCAGCAGGAAAAAGTCAGCTTGCCGTTGACCCTCGGCACCGGCGGCATCTGGAGCCGGAACGTCACGAGCAGCCAATTGGCCAGCTACGGCATCACCGGCACGGTCTACTACGGCTATCGTGCCTGGGGGGCAAACTGGCCGTACAACGCTACCTGGACCAAGGGCTCGTCGACGGGCTTCATTACCGACGTCGACGCCAGCGGCAACCGCTTCAACCCCAATAAATTGCTGACCGACCCGTATGCGCTGGAAATCAGCCACGATCCGACCACCGCCACCATGAGCAATGGCACGATCTACGCCAGCGGCGCCCTGTACCGCAGTATCGATAGCGGAAGCAGTGCACCGAAAGGCATCGTGCTACAGGGCGATACCCAGTCGGTCGGCACCAGGCCGACCCGCGCCTTCAAGGACGACATCGTGTACGAAGCCCATGTGCGCGGACTGACCAGGAATGACAGCAGCATCACGGCCGCCTACCGCGGTACCTACAAAGGCGCCGGCCTGAAAGCACCATACCTGGCCAGCCTAGGCGTGACCGCTGTCGAATTCCTGCCGGTGCAGGAGACCCAGAACGACACCAACGATGCCGATCCGAACTCCAACACAGGCGACAACTACTGGGGCTACATGACCCTGAACTACTTCGCGCCCGATCGCCGCTACAGCTACGACAAAACGGCCGGCGGTCCGACGCGCGAGTTCAAGGAAATGGTGAAAGCCTTCCACGACAACGGCATCAAGGTGTATATCGACGTGGTCTACAACCACACGGGCGAGGGCGGTCAGTGGACCGCCAGCGACAAGACCACCTACAACATTTATGGCATGCGCGGGTTGGATAACCCGACCTACTACTCGCTGACCAGCGATCTCCAGAATTCCTGGGACAACACCGGCGTGGGCGGCAACTACAACACCCGCAACACGGTGGCGCAGAACCTGATCGTCGATTCGCTGGCGTATTGGCGCGACAAGCTGGGCGTGGACGGTTTCCGCTACGACCTGGCCTCGGTGCTGGGCAACAGCTGCCAGCATGGCTGCTTCAACTTCGACAAGACGGACAGCGGCAATGCGCTGAACCGCATTGTGGCGGAATTGGCGCCACGCGCGGCGACCGGCGGCAGCGGCGTTGACCATATCGCCGAACCGTGGGCGATCGGCGGCAACTCCTACCAGGTCGGCGGCTTCCCGGCCGGCTGGATGGAGTGGAACGGCATCTACCGCGACGCGATCCGCCAGGACCAGAACAAGATGGGGCAGGTGGCGGTCACGCCGGGCACCCTGGCTACGCGCTTCTCGGGCTCCAGCGATCTGTATGGCGACGATGGGCGCAAGCCATGGCATTCGGTGAACTTCGTCACCGCGCACGATGGCTTCACACTCAAGGACCTGTATAGCTGCAATGCGAAGAACAACAGCCAAGCCTGGCCCTACGGTCCAAGCGACGGCGGCGAAGACAACAACAATAGCTGGGACCAGGGCGGCGTAGCGAGCGACCAGCGCAAGGCAGCGCGCAACGGCATTGCCCTGATGCTGTTGTCGGGCGGCGTGCCGATGATGGTTGGAGGCGACGAATCGCTGCGCAGCATCAACTGCAACAACAATCCCTATAACCTGGACTCCATCGCCACCTGGCAGAACTGGAGCTGGACTTCCGACCAGTCCAACTTCCAGTCCTTCACCAAAGGCCTGACCGCTTTCCGCAAGGCCCATCCTGCGCTACGGCCGGCCAACTTCTATTCATCGACGGACGGCAACGGCAACGTGATGGAGCAACTGCGCTGGTTCAAGCCGGATGGTGCGGTAGCCGATGCGGCCTACTTCAACGACAGCAATAACCACGCGATCGCGTGGCGCATCGACGGTAGCGAATTTGGCGACAGTGCCGCCGCCATCTACGTCGCCTACAACGGCTGGAGTGGCAACGTGAACTTCACGCTGCCGTGGCCGGGTGCAGGCAAGAGCTGGTACCGCGTGACCGACACCTGCACCTGGGCCGAAGGCGCCGGCCAGGTTCGCACGCCGGGCGCGGAAGACTTCATCGGCGGCGAGAACTACGCCTACGGAGTCTGCGGCCGCGGCTTGCTGCTGCTGATTGCGAAATAGAATCAAATGTCCACCTCGGGGTCAGGAACCAGGTGGACATTTTCTTAGCGGCCGGGCTGCTGGCCGGTGGGCGGGGTGGAGGTGCCGGGGACGTTGGCCGGGCTATCGGCGGGAGTCGCGCCGCTGGTCGGGGCTGTCGGCTGGGAGCCCTGCGTGGCGGCGCTGCCGCCACTGGCGCCACTGGTGGAATTGCCGGCACCGGTGGCAGGCGGGCTTGGAAGCGCAGACTCCGGTGCTGGCGCCGTGCCGGTGCCGCCGGTATCCGGCGTGGTCTTGGTTCCGAGGCCCGTCGGCGGATTGGCAGGGCTTTCGGCGTTATGTTTGCTGCAGGCCGGCAGTGCGGCTGCAAGCAGGGCGCCCAGCATCAGGGCGCCCGCGCGGTGAAGGATCGGCATGGCTTGGCCTCCGCGTCAATAAGTTGGGCGGCGGTCGCGCTGCATATCCTTCTGGTCGGTCTTGTCAGGCACGTTGGCGGGCAGCTGGCCGGCGCCGGTAGTGCCTTGCGTACCGCTGTTGCCGCTGGTGCCTGGCGTGGTGCCGGTGGCTGGCGGTGTCGTGGTGTCTGGCGGCGGCATCACCGTGTCGGAGGGCGGCGTGGTTGGCGCGACAGGTGCGGGTTCGGGAGTGGCCGGTGGCGGCGTAGGGGCCGTGGTTTCCGGTGCTGTTACCGGCGCCGGCACAGTGTCCTCCGCGCGGTTTTTACAGCCGGCGATGCCGGCGGCAAGGGCTGCGCCCAGCAACAGGGCGCCTGCTTTGCTCATGGTGTTCATTTTGAAATCCTTTCATTGGGCAGCCAGCACTCGCAACAATGCCGGTACTTCAGCTGCAATTTCACGCGCCAGATAGCCCAGCGGGCCGCAACGCAGCGCAAGTTGTTCGCCGGCCGCCGCATGCAGCACTACGCCCCAGGCCGCAGCCTGTTCCAGCGAAGCGCCGCGCGCCAACAGTCCGGCGATGATGCCGGCCAGGGTGTCCCCTGATCCGGAGATGGCCAGGCCGGCATTGCCGCCCTGGTGTTGCCACAGCTTGCCGTCCGGCGTCGCCAGCACCGTAGTCGCGCCTTTCAGTGCAACCACCGCATTCCAGCGCTCGGCGGCGGCTTGTGCCGCGCCCTGCGGTTCCTGTTCGATATTGCTGCGCACGCCGCCTGTCAGGCGCGCCAGTTCGCCGGCATGGGGTGTCAGCAGCACAGGCGTGGAAAAACGGAAGTGCTCCCAATCGACTGCTTCGTCCAGCAAATGCGGTTCGCCACGCGGGTGGACCGTACACATGGCGGTGGCATCGAGCACGATGGGGATCTCGCTGAAGCGCTGCAGCAGCTGTTGTACCAGTTCCACGCAACTGCTTTCATCCTCCATGCCGGGGCCGACCAGCAAGGCATCGGCCTTGCCTGCCAGCTCGGCGAGGCGGCGCGTGCTGTCGGCCTGGAATCCGTGGCCCGGCGTTTCGCCGAGGCTGATGACCCGTGCTTCGGGGATGGCTGCGCCGACATGCGGCGCTACGCTGGCCGCGGTGGCGATAGTCAGTTTGCCAGCGCCGGCGCGCAAGGCTGCTTCGGCGGCCAGGATGGCGGCGCCCGGCATTTCCGCCGACCCGGCCACCACCAGCACGTGGCCGCGCGCTTCCTTGTCGCCGTCGAAGCCGGGTTGCGGCAATGGCCAGTCGCGTAGCAGGGCGGGATTCAGTTCGATCGGGGCGTGGCTCATGGTTTTGGCGCGGCCGGGATGTCCGGCTTGTCGGTGACGGGAGTACCGCTTTCTTTCAGCGGCGCGACGAAGTTTTCCAGTTCCAGGACCAGCTTGCCGCGTTTGCCCGCTTGCGGGTCGAACTGGTAGGAGGTGACGCCGCAGTTGGGCACATCGGCGGCGCGGTCGATGGCGAGGATGGTTTCTTCGTCCATCCGCTCGACCAGGTAGCGGAAGCAGTTCACGATGACCTGGTGGCCGATGATCAGCACGCGCTCTCGGCGGTACTCGCGGGTGATGGTGTCGAGTACGCTGCGCAGGCGCAGGATCACGTCGCACCAGCTTTCGCCGCCCGGTGGGCGGAAGTAGAACTTGCCGACGTGTTTGCGCTGCGCCGCCAGGTCGGGGTATTTATCCGCGATGCCCAGCGGCGTGAGGCGGTCGGTGATGCCGAATTCTTTTTCGCGCAGGCGTTCGTCGGAGACCACCGCCAGCATGTCTTCAGGGCCGAGGCACTGCAGCACGGCTTGCGCTGTGGCCTGCGCGCGCAGGTAAGGCGAGTACAGCACGACATTGGGCTGCTGTCCGGCTGGCAGGGCCGCGAACCACTGTGCCAGCGCGTCGGCCTGGCGCAAGCCAAGTTCGGAAAGGGGGACATCGACATCGCGCTCGGCAATGTCGATTAGCAACTCATTGGCAGCCGTGGCGGCGTCGCGCGCCACGTTGCCGGCGCTCTGGCCGTGCCGCACGAGCCAGATCTTTTGCGGCCATTTTTGCTCCATCGCATACCTTTCGGTGGATAGCCAAAAGCTTATGGTAAGCGAAAGCGATGGCGGGGCGGCACACAATCCCCTCCAGCAAGTTCAATGGCCGAGCCCGTGTCCCACCGTGGGGTCAGACCCCACGGTGGGACACGGGCTCGGCTGGTGCGGCTTGCTATGGGTTCCAGCCGGCGCCGTTGTTGTAGGCGGCGAAGACCAGGGTGCGGTTGGCGAATCCGGCGGCGACGTCGGCGGCACTGAGCTGGTAGCCGCCGACGCGCGTGCCCAGGTTGAGTGGATTGCCGAGCAGGTCCGTGCTGCCGAATTCGCGCCAGCCGTTGGAGGCGTTGGGCATGGCCGGGTTGGGCGCGGGTTGGCCGTTGACGCCGGCGCTGGCCCAGCCGATGGAGGCAATGTGGCTATCCATCTGGCAGTTGATGAAGGCGATGTTGTCCCATACGCTTGCGTTGCCGGAACTGCGGGCCAGGTAAGTGGCGCCGGCCGGTATCTCTCCGTGTGCGGGGCCAGGGCCTGGGCCGTGCGTCAGGCGGCTGTTGAGGAAGACGTAGCCTTTGTCGCCGGCATTCGGTACGCGGGCCTGCAGGATGTAGCCTCCGCTGCTGGCGCTGGTCGTGTCGCCGACCGAGCGGATTTCGCTCTCTTCAAACAGTGCGGCACGGCTGCCGCCCCAGATGAAGTCGACATTTCCGGCCACCAGCGTGCGGTAGAACCAGGACCAGCCTTTCAGGTTCAAGGTGTCCTGCTCGCTGTAGAAGGCGGCGTCGCGCGCAATCAGGCGGCCGTTGTCGTTGTTGAAGTAGAGCGTTTCCGCTTGCGCCGAGATGTTGGCGGCGCGCAGGGTGGTGTTGCGCAGGGTGAGGGTGTCGAGCACCAGCATATCGGAGGCTTCCACCAGCATGACGGAGCGTCCGCCGGCCGCAGTGGCGCTGGTGGCAGGAGCCTGGCTGGCGCCGGTGCCGGGGTTGAGGGTGTCGTAGTTGGTGTATTGGATTACCGTGCCGTCACGGCTTTCACCGCGCAGGGTCACATTGTCCTTGCCGCGCAGGTAGAGCAGTTCGTTGTAACTGCCATTGCGGATGGTGACAGTGGCTGGCGCGGCCCTGTCCACGTTTTGCATCAGGAAGTTCAGCGCGCCTTGAACGGTGGCGAAGTCGCTACCGGCATCTGCACCGACCACGAGATCCGGCCCGGACGGTGCGGCGGCCTTGGTCGTGAAGGACCAGTTACCGAGCTTGCCGATGCCGACGAATGGCGTTCCGCCCAGCGTCGTGCCGTTGAACACGCCGTTCGCCATCGCGACATAGTATTCGGTGCCGTAGGCCAGCTTGCCGTTGTGCGGCTTGATTGTCACGACATTGCCGTTGATGGTGATCGGGTTGGTATTCACCTTGCGCACTGCAGCTTGGCCTGGATAGCCCAGTTCATCGCTCTCGCCCGAAAGCCTGATCACATCTACCAGCGCGTCGTCCATCTTGCGGAAGATGCGGATAGTGCCGCTGTTGCCCAATGTCGGGGTGCTGTCGAACACCAGCCGCAGTCCGGCATCGATATGTGTCTCGCCTTGCGCTGCAGAGGGCGATGCCCGGTCGGTGAGCGTATAGGTCTGGGTAGGTTGCACGAATTGCGCGCCGATGGTGGCGCTGATCAAGCGCATCAGCGTTGGATCGCTCTCGCTGGTCACGCGTACCGTGGCGTTGCCTGCACCGACAGGCGTCAGCACGAGCGTATTGCCACTGACGCCAACCGCCAGCACCGCGGGATTGCTGGAGCTGGCGGTAAAACCATCTGCCGTGCCATCCGGCTTGACGGCAGTGACAGCCAACTGCAACGGTGCATCGCCCGCTTCGGCGGTGTAGTTCGTGGTGGCGGGATTCAGCGTCAGCTGCGAAGGCTTCAAGTTTGGGTCGCCAATCCGCACGTCGTCGATCTGGAACGACTTGTTGGCGGTGTAGAGGCCAACCAGCCCACGTGCGCTGAAAGCGCTGTCGGTAACGGAGCCAAGCGATTCACCATCGAGGTAGACCGTCAGCGTGCTGCCGATCATCTCAAAGCGCACGGTGTAGAACACCGAATCCATGTTGATTGGCTTGCGCACCTGCTTCGGCCGGGATAGTGCGCCGTTCAGCATCTTGGCGATTTCGACCTGGGTGCTGGTGTTTGCGTTCTGCACGTTCAGGCCAGCGCCGTACCAGTTGGCGGCGTTGATGTAGCGCGTAATCAGGTAGAGCTGCTTGTTGCCGGTGGTACTGTTGGTCTGCGGCTTGATGCGCGCTTCGACGAAGTAATCTCCGCTGGGTACATTGGCCATGGCGGCAGGCTTCAATAGGGCCAGCACGCCGCCGGTTGTGGCTGCTGTGTACTGCATCAGCATGTTCGTTGCGCCGACCGCTTCGGCCTTGACGCTGAAGCTGCCGTTCGGGCCGGCCACCGGCAGCAGGTCCCAGTTGGCCGAGGTGCCGGACTGGAAGTCGTCGCAGAAATACAGGCCGCTAGGCGGGCAGGTCAGGGTAAGGATCGGCGTGCCGCTGGTGTCGCCCGTGCCGCTGATGCTGGTGGACAGCTTGCCTGCGCCGGCCTGGGCCAGGGCGTTGGCTTTCACCAGGGAGGTAGGGCGCACGCTGTATGCGTAGGGCGGCGTCCACGTCACGTTGTTGTTGATGGTGCAGGCGCCCAGCAAGGTTCCATTCAACAGCGAACCGCTGTCCTTGAACGTACCGGTGGCTGCCCCGCCCGGATTGATCACGACGTTGCTGCAACCCTGTGCGCCTGTGATCTCGAAAACATTTGAATGCGACAGGATTTTCGAGTTGTAGCCGGCGCCTATGCTGTACAGGTTCGCGTACACGGCGGCGTCGCGGCTACCGGTGAAGTAGTTGTTGAACAGGTGGACCTGGCCATAGCGCACGCGCGGTGCGCGGCTCGACACATTGCGGAATACGTTGTTGCTGAAGGTGACGCGCAGTTTGCCTTCGTCGCCCGTGGCACCATCGCCCGATCCGATAAGATTGTTCTTGTGGTGCTCGCCGAACACGTTATACGAAACGGTCACGTAGTCGGATGCATTGGTGATGTCGACTGCACCGTCGTGGCACTGTTTGAGCTGGCCGTTTTCGGTCGGCAGCAAGTTGTCCGTCATCGGCGTATCGGTGAAGGTGTTGTGGTCGATCCAGATATGGTCGGAGCCGGATACGCCGATCGCATCGTAGGCAGAATTCCACGCACCGTTGGCGCCATCGGTCGGATCCCACACCGGTCCTACGTCGCACGGCGCAACGATCTTCAGGTTACGGATGATGATTTGCGAAACGCCGACCAACTGGATATGACCGTTGACGATGCCGGCGCCGGCTGCCGCGCCGATCAGCGTCGTATTGCTTTTCAGACGAATGGCACCGCGAATGGCCTGGTCGCCCGTGTTCGCATAAGGTACGCCTTCGGTCATGTCGATAGTGCCGTTGACCTTGATGATCTTGGGATTGCTGCCGCCGTTATTGATCGCGTTGAGCAACTGGAAGCGATTGGCAACGCTGTAGATTTGGGAAACAACGGCGGCGGAACCGCCAGAAGTACCACCTGCCTGGCTTGCCCAGCCATCGGCCGGGGCGGCAAGGCGCGCCGGGTCGTCGGCTGCCCGCGCGGGCAGGCATAGCGCCGCAAGCAGGGCGAGCGCAATCCTGAAACCTTTGAGTTCCATATGATTCTCCTTGAAGGGAAGGGGGAGCTGCCTTAGCTGCGGCGTGTACGGCGGCGGCCTGCCGCCAGTGCTGCAAAACCGCCCAGCATCAGTGCCGCGCTGCCTGGTTCCGGTACGGCGGCAGCATCCAGTTGGGCGGTCAAGCTGGCAAATTCGGCCCAGCTGGTGCCAGTCAGGTCGATGTCGATCGACTTGCCGTTGGCGCCCAGCGACAGCACCGGCAGCCCGCCGATGCCGCTGCCATCGAGCAGCTTGAAGGCTGTCAGCGGTGCGGCCAGGGTATCGCCGAAATCGAAGTGGAACTGGTAGGTGCCGGGTGCGATGGCGCTGTTTGCGATTACGGTCAATAAGCCGCTGGCATCGAAGTCGAAGCCGAACATCGCATCGGCGCTGAGGAATTCGACACCGGTCCCGGATGGATCGAGGGCGGTAGTGTTCGAACCCGGTTCAAGCTGGAACAGGTGGTCAAGGCCGACGATGGCGTCGGCCGAACCGTTGTAGGTGGCGGTGATGACGGCATCCTGCAAGGGTAGCGGTGCTGCGTGTGCAATTCCGGTGGCGAGTACGGCAGCCACCAATGTCTCCATTATGGTTTTTTTCATTGTGCGCTCCGGTGGGGCTGAATAGGCGTGCCTGATCGGCCCGTCAATCTTATATTGGTCTGACCAATATTTCAATTAATCAGACCAAATATGATGCGGTCAGGCCACATTGCCTGTGGGAATGCACTAGGAGTGCCTAGGTAGAGAAGTGAGCAAAACTACCGGCGTCTAAGCAAGTAGCTGCCCACGAAACGAATGCTAAAACTAATCACTCAACAGATTTATCGACGTTTGAACGTCGGGCGAAAAGCTCGCGAATTTGTTGGGCTGCGAAGTTTCGATGAGTACGCGGCCACACTTTGCGCATTCATACACGTCGCGTTGGTAGTCGATGTATTTGGAATGAATGTGATCATGCAGAATATGGCCGTGGGGTAGGTTCAGCGAAACGTAGTCTGGACCATATCCCTTTTTATTAACCAGGCGCCGACGGCTTCACGCTGCGCTGCTTCGACAAAGCTTTGTGTTTCTTCGATCAACCAATCGAAGAACGGATCACGGTCGACGTCGCGCAGAAGAGACGCTTTGTAGGGAAGTGAGTCTGTCTGGTCGCGGATCGTATGTCCGCAGGTGCACCCTATCTTTGCCATGGCTATTGATTCGATCCGTCGGATTTAGCTGAAGAGATCTTTATAGTTGACCAATCAAGGGCCAAAAGACCAAGTGAGATCGCGATACCCTCATTTAGTAGCATGCAATACTCCGTCCCGCCCGGGGCGTACCCATGGGATGTCCAGTTAAGGGATACTAGATTGCCCCAAGGGTAGTTGGTGATTGCAATCTGCTTTTCGATGTCTTCCCGTGTGCGATATTCGGTCAGTGCGGACTGAACGAAATGGTCGACAATCTCGGAATCTGTCAGTGCCGTCGGCAGCAGAGGACGGATTACATGCCGTCTTTTTTCGGTCGGTCCACCATTCAGGCCTGTGACCGTTGCCCATCCATCAGCCTGTTCAATCTTGATCAAATGACGCACACCGATCCAGTCATTGCATAGCCAGTCGTAGTCGGAACCGTCGCGGGGAACGGATACCAGCGCCGGTTCGAAGCTGAGTTCAAAAGCGCCGATAGTTATCGTGTGCATACTGTTGGAGTGCGGCGATCCGCTTGCGTGTCTCGCGTTTGAAAAAGAACACCACCAAGGGAGTCACTAACCACGATAGCCAGCGCGGCTTGGTGGTGATGTCGTACGAGAATAGCACCTGTCGAACTCATAGCGGATCAGCATATTCTATGCGGCGCCTTGGGAATCGACCTGCAATTCCTGGTCGCTGGCGAATGCCGCCATATTGGTCTCGCCCATCACGCGGCTGGTGACGGTGCCGGCGGCGATCGAGCCGCTGACGTTCAGCGCGGTACGGCCCATGTCGATCAGCGGTTCGATCGAAATCAGCAGGCCCGCCAATGCCACCGGCAGGTTCATGGAAGACAGTACGATCAGCGCAGCGAACGTCGCGCCGCCGCCCACGCCAGCCACGCCGACGGAGCCGATGGTGATGATGGCCAGTAGCGGCACCAGGAACGATGCGGTGAACGGATCGATGCCGACTGTCGGTGCAATCATCACTGCCAGCATGGCCGGGTAAATGCCCGCGCAGCCGTTCTGGCCGATGGTGGCGCCGAACGAGGCGGCGAAGTTGGCGATGCCTTCCGGCGTGCCCAGGTGCTGGGTCTGGGTTTGCACGCTCATTGGAATAGAGCCTGCGCTGGTACGGGAAGTGAAGGCGAAAGTCAGCACCGGCAGGATCTTCTTGGTGTAGCGCAGCGGATTCAGGCCGCTGGCGCTGACCATGGCCAGGTGCACGCCGAACATCAGCAGCAGGGCGCAGTAGGAGGCCACCACAAAGCCGATCAGGTTCAGGATGTCGGCGTAGCTGGAGCTGGACACCACTTGCGCCATCAGCGCGAATACGCCGTAGGGCGTCAGGCGCAGCACCAGCGTCACCATGCGCATCACGATGGTGTGGGCCACGTGCACGGCGTGATCGAAAGAGGTGAAGTGTTCCGGTTTCTTTTCCGCGATGCCGATGGCGGCAACGCCGACGAACACTGCGAACACCACCACCGCAATGGTCGAAGTCTTGCGTGCGCCCGTCATGTCGAGGAATGGATTGCTCGGAATGAAGGACAGCAGCATATTCGGCAGCGAAATCGATTGCGCGTCGGCCAGCTTGCCTTCCAGATAGGCGCCGCGCGCCAGTTCCGCCGCATTCGAAGCCAGGCCCGCCGCGCTCAATCCGAACAGCTTGGCCATCAGGATGCCGATCGCCGCCGCCACGGTGGTCGTCAGCATCAGGGTGCCGATGGTGAGGGCGCTGATCTTGCCCAGCGAGCTGGCATTGCGCAGCTTGAGGATGGCTGAAACGATGGACACCATAATCAGCGGCATCACGATCATTTGCAGCAGCTTGACGTAGCCGCTGCCGACGATATCGAGGTACTGGCCGGTCACTTTGACTACTTCGCTGCCGGCGCCATACAACACCTGAAGTCCGGCGCCGAGCAGCACGCCCAGCCCCAAGGCGCTGAACACCCGCACGGTAAAGCTGGCATGGCGTTTCTGCTGCACGACGAGGAAGGCCAGCACGATGGCCGCGACGGCCAGGTTGAGGATCACTTGCAGGTTCATGGAGGGGCGGCGGCTTAAATTTTGGAATCGACAGATTCTAATTGAATTGGTGTAGTCTTGCCTATTTGCAGGACCGTGGTTGCAAGGTCGCTACGAAAGGAATAGCTATGTCGAAGCAATCGATGAAGGTTGGCACCCGGCTGGCGCTGGGCTTTGGCTTGGTGCTGGCGCTGATGGCCGGTGTGTCGGGGCTCGGCATCTACAACATGCATCGCATCCACGGACAGCTCGAGAAGATCGTGCAGCTCAATGTAGCGAAACTGACCTATGTGCAGGATATGTCGGAAGCGGTGCACATCGTCGCCCGCGTAACGCGCACCTTGGCGCTGTTGTCGGACGATACGGCCATGCGGCGCGAGCTGCCTAAGATCCAGGCGGCGCGGGCGCAGTACGACAAGGCCCAGGCGGCACTGGAAGCCCTGCCAGGCTCGGAGGAAGGGAAAGCGATCCGCGCCCGCATCCGCGCATTGCAGCAGGAAGCCCGCCCGCTGACCGACCAGTTGCTGGAACTGTCCCTGCAGCACAAGGACGAGGAAGCGATGGCCCTGCTGATGCAGAAGGCCGGTCCCGCCACCCAGCGCTGGCAGGACGTGATGGACGAAGACGTGCAGCTTCAGCGCCAACACAATGCCAGGGATGCAGCGGCGGCGGCCGAAGCCTATGCCGCTGCCCGCACCATGATGCTGGCAATGAGCGTCGTGGCGCTGGTGGCAGGCGTGGTTGCCGCTACGCTGATTGCGCGCCGCCTGCTTGGGCAGTTGGGCGGCGAGCCCGATGTGGCAGCCGAAATCGCCGGCCGCATCGCTGCCGGGGACCTGACCGTGCAGGTGGAAACCCGCCACGACGACGAGGCGAGCATGATGAAGGCCATGAGCGTGATGCGCGACAGCCTGCTGCGCATCGTGTCCGAAGTGCGGCAGGGGACGGAGACCATCAATACCGCCGCCACCCAGATCGCAGCCGGCAATCTTGACTTGTCCTCGCGCACCGAGCAGCAAGCCAGCGCGCTGGAGGAAACCGCTTCTTCGATGGAGGAGCTGACCAGCGCCGTGCGTGAAAACGGCAGCAACGCGCGCCAGGCCAACGAGCTGGCCGCGGCGGCTAGCGCGGTGGCGCAGCAGGGCGGTGCTGTGGTGGGGCAGGTGGTGCAGACGATGGGCTCGATCAGCGATTCTTCGCGCAAGATCTCGGACATCATCGGTGTCATCGACGGTATCGCTTTCCAGACCAATATCCTGGCCCTGAACGCGGCGGTGGAGGCTGCGCGCGCCGGTGAGCAGGGGCGCGGCTTTGCCGTTGTCGCCACCGAAGTGCGCCAGCTCGCCCAGCGTTCGGCGGCTGCCGCCAAGGAAATCAAGGACTTGATCGTCAATTCGGTGCAACAGGTGGACCAGGGCAGCGCCCTGGTGACCCGCGCCGGCAATACCATGGATGAAGTGGTGGCCTCCGTGCAGCGGGTGTCGCAGATCATGCAGCAAATCACGGCTGCCGGCGACGAACAAAGCGCCGGCATCGAGCAGATCAACCGGGCGGTGACGGAGATGGATACGGTGACGCAGCAGAACGCCGCGCTGGTGGAGGAAGCGGCATCAGCGGCGGATGCGCTGAAGCAGCAGGCCGCCCACCTGGACACCTTGGTGGGCGTGTTCAAGCTGCATCACGATGTGGCCAGGCGTACCGCGAACAACAGGATACCGACGAAGCAGCTCGCTGCAATCAGTCCGCCTGCGATCACGTAGCCGGGGCGCAGGGCGCCGACGTCGCGTTCAAAGTCGCTGCGCCGGCGCAGTCCGATGAAGGACCAGGCGACGGCCAGCATGGTTTCGCCGAAGCTGCGGGGTTTGGTGTCGTCCATGTCGTTTCCTTTCGAGGTTGGGCCTATTGTGCTCCGGCCCCGCCCCGAAAAACAGGCGCAGAAGCGCCCGGAAACGACCGTATCAGTTGGCCCGCAGCCGGCTCAGTGCCTTGAGGAGCTTGTTGCGCCGGCCGCCGGCCCAATCCAGGCGCAGCAGGTCGGCGTCGCCCAGCGACTCCAGGCTGGCCACCGCCTCGTCGCTGCCGCCATCCCCTTCGTCCTGCATTTCCTCGTACAGCTCGGGGTAGGCCTGGATGCGCAGCATGACTTCGTCCGCCACTTCGTCGTCCACCAGGGCGTCGCCCCAGGCGACCAGGCGTCCGGCCAGCTCATATAGCGGGGCATGGCGCTCCGGTGACTTGGCTTGCTGCGCTAGCTGCTCGAAGCTGGCCAAGGCCTCCTGCAACTGGCGGGTGCAGGCCGAAACGTGGCAGGCATAGGTGGCGAATTCACGCGCCAGCGGACCGCCTTCGGCCATCTTGCGCCAGCTTGCCAGCATGGCGTCTCCGCCCAGCACCGGGCCGGCGCCGGGTACTTGCCAGGCCTGGGGCGCCGCCAACTGGCGCATCTGCACTTCGGCGCGTGCCACGCACACTTGCAGGTCTTCCAGCCGGCGCGCGTAGGCGTTGTTGGCGCGCGATTCGCGCAGCTTATCCAGCAGGTGTATGGGGAGGGATTCCCGGCCGCGCCATCGGCCGATGACCGGCGGGGCGGCGGCACGCGGCGCGGATGCCGGTGCCAGCAGGTGGTTCATGGCGCGTGTGCCGCGGCTGCGCAGCAGCCAGGCGTCGCCAGGTTTGAACTGTAGTAATGAGTCCATCGCAACCTCCCTCGGGCTTTGAAGGAATTCTGAACCTTTTATCAAGACCTCGCAAGCATCAGTCGGCGCCGACAATGCGGTTGCGCCCGGCGCGCTTGGCCTGGTACAGGGCATCGTCACCGCGTTTCAGCACGTCTTCACAGGAGCCATCCCCCGCGCGGAAGCCGGCCAGCCCTCCGCTGATGGTGACGGCGTCGCCAATACTGCCCAAGGCTTGCAGGGTTTCCGCGATGCGCTGGCGCAGGCGCTCGGCGATCGGGGCTGCCTGTTCGCGGGTGGTGTGTGGCATCAGGACCACGAATTCGTCGCCGCCCAGGCGAGCCGGCGCATCGGTGGTGCGCAATTCGCGCCGGCACACGTCGGCGGTGGTCTTGATCACCTCATCGCCGGCCAGGTGCCCATGTTCGTCGTTGACGCGCTTGAAGTGGTCGATATCGAAGATCAGCGCGGCCATCGGCGTGCCGTAGCGCTCGAAGGTATCGAAATGCTCGGCCAGCACGCTCATGAGCTTGCGACGGTTCAGCAGGCCGGACAGGGAGTCCACCTCACTCAGCATGCGCAGCTGGACTTCCATCTCCTTGCGCGCGGTGATGTTGCTGGCGACCCACAGTGCCGCGTCTTCACCGTCGACCTGGAAGTCCAGCGCCTGGATGCGGCCTTCGAACCAGAGGCGGTAGCTGGGGCCGCAACTTGGCAGGTCTTTGATGTCGCCGGGCACCAGGCTGTATTCGACGATATGCAGGGCGCGCCAGGCCAGGGCGGTTTCGATCTCTTTCAGGAACCAGCTCGCCTTGTCCGGTGTCAGCACGTCATGCACCGTTTTGCCGATCAGGTGCGAGCCGTCGTGGTAGTAGCGCACGTCGATGCCGCCGAAAATGGCAATGTAACGGCCGCTGCGCGTCAGGATGAACGCAGGGTCGGGCAGGGCATTCAACAGTGCCGACAGTTGATTGCCGGAAAATAGTGTTTCATCGCGCATGTTCACGACAGTAGCGAGAGCCGGGCAATAACGCAAAAATTGTTAATAGGTAATTATTTCTTTGTAACTTTTTATTTATTCGTGTAACGATGTTGCCCACGTGAGTTGGCCGCTGGCTGCCTCGTTCAGTTGGGCGACCAAGGCTGGCGCGGCACTTTGCGGGACGCGAAAGGCCAGCGTGACGCATTGGTCGTGGCCGACGTCCAGCAGCGTGGCGCCGGCAGCAGCCAGTTCGCGGCGCAGCAAGCCTTCGAACGCATAGGGCAGGCTGCAACGCAGCTCCGTGTAGCGTACGATGGCGACTTTTTCGACATTCAGCAAGGCTTGCGCCACGGCATCGGTGTAAGCTCGCACCAAGCCCCCGGCACCCAGCTTGATGCCACCGTAATAACGCACCACGGCCGCCAGCACGCCTTCCAGGTCCTGGTGGCGCAGCACGTCAAGCATCGGGCGGCCGGCGGTGCCGCCCGGCTCACCGTCATCGACCGCCGCCGACTGGCCGCCAGCCAGCAGGGCCCAGCAGACGTGGGCCGCGTCGGGATGCTCGGCGCGTAGCCGGGCCACGATGGCTTGCGCCGCGGCACGGTCGGCCACCGGCTGGACAAAGCCGAGGAAACGGCTTTTCTTTACAACTAAATCGCTAGTCGCGAGAGATATAATGGTTTGTGGCATGGGGCCAACATGATACAGGTTTGCTGACTGTTAACGTCCGGCTTCCCTTACAATGCTGTTGCAATTTCTTCAACTAGGTGTTCGTGGCGAACTTCGTGGCGACTTATCGGATCAAAACCCTTGGCGTACAGAGCGGCTTCCTGCAGGAGCGGGTCGAGGCACGCCTGATGCTTTTGTTCCGCCGCCCGCTGGAAGCGGTACGCCCCATCATCCTCGGCAATGGCGCGATCGTTAAGAAAGGCGTCGACTGGGATATGGCCGAGCGCTTCCGCGATGCCTTGATCACCTGCGGCATCCGCTGCGAAGTCGAAGAGGAGAAGGCGCCGGCCGCGCGCGCTTCCCTGGCTGAATATGCGGTGCAACTGCAGGGGCACCTGGAGCTGCTGGACCCGGGCCGGCGCTGGACTTTCCTGGCGGATGAGGGCGAACTGTTTGGCGTGCCCGGCCCGGAATCACCATATCCCTTGGAACTGCTGGTGCCGCTGGAAAGCATGTACCAGGACTGGCTTGGCGCATCGCTGGCCGCCAGCGAAGACCTGCTGCGCCACACCGCCGGCATGGTCCTGATGGGCAATACGCCGGGCATGGTGGAGGAGGCCGTGCGCCACCTGCTGCCGATCGTGCGCAACAGCGCGGAGCGCGGGCAAGCCATGCTGGCAGCGGCCCGTGGCTACTCGCCGCTGCTGTATCGGCCGATCTGCGAAGGGCTGGAAATGGGCTTGGCCTTCCATCGCGGCACCGTTGTGCACCGTGTGGCGCGCGCCCACCTGGAAGCCTGGGACATGACGGAAGATGCTGCCTTCGAGGCCGCCTTCGCCAACCTGCGCGCGCGCTCCACCGCGCCGCTGCTGCCATCGCCCCAGGGCGTATTCGGCGGCGGTTGGGACGATGGCTACGATTCGTCGCGCATGCTGTTGCCGGAACTGATCGAGGCTGCCGTCCCGGAAGGCCGCCCGGTGGCCATGGTGCCGACGCGGGGCATGCTGATGGTGTGCAGCGACAAGAACGAAGTGGCGATGGACGCGATGCTGAAGGCGGCGATTTCCGCCATGCGCGAAGAAAAGATGGTCATGCCGCGCTTGCTGCGCCTGGTGGACGGCCGCTGGCAGATCTTCGTGCCGCCAAGCCTGACGCGGCGCCTGAACAGCCTGGCCAAGTATGTGGAAGGCAATGACTACCGCCTGCAGAAGGAACTGCTGAAAGCGCACGAATGGGCCAGCGGCCGCAATCGCTGCGTGGTCACCTACCTGGTCGGCAAGCTTGGTCCGGAACAGGTCCGTACCAGCGCCTGCACCTGGACGCGCGACATGCCAAGCCTGCTGCCGAAGACCGACCTGCTGTATTTCGCCGATCCCGCCAGCATCGAACCGCCGATTACCGTGACCTGGGAAGCGGCGATGCCGATCGTGGGCGCGCTGATGCAGCGTACCGACGATTACCCGCCGCGCTATTACGTAGAGGGCTTCCCGAACGAGGTGCAGCTGGCGCAACTGGCCGATATCGCCGCCGCCGCGCGGCGCGAAGCAAAAGCCAAGGCCTTGGCCGCGGCCCAGGCTGCGCAAGCCGCCCTGGCTGCGCAGAACAGCCGTCCCGTGCTGGACTCCAAGCGCATGCAGACCGTCGCTGCGGTGCTGAACCGTCCTGTCGGCGAGGTACTGCGCACCGCTCTTGGCCGCAAGGCCGGCGCCAAGCCTGCGCATGCTCGATAACAATGCCCTGGTGGCTGCGGCCACTCCCGTGCTCCTCGTCATGATCGCGGCCGAAGCCTGGCTGGCGCACCGCCGCAGGATCAAGGCCTATTCACTGGCGGACAGCATGACCAGCATGGCTTGCGGCATCTGGACCGTGACGTTGGAAGTCTTCACCAAATCCGCCATGCTGCTGGCCTATGGCTGGGTGTTCAGCCACTTGTCGTGGTGGGAATCCGCGCCCGGGGCGGTGTGGACCTGGGCCTGGTCGTTCGTGGCCTTTGATTTTGTCTATTATTGGGCGCACCGCTGGTCGCACGAAATCAACCTCCTGTGGGCGGTGCATTCGCCGCACCACCAGAGCGAGGAATTCAATCTCACCACCGCGTTGCGGCAGGGCGCTTTCCAGGATGCGTTCCATGCGCCGTTGTTCATGGTGCTGGCGCTGCTCGGCTGCCCGCCGGGCGTGTTCATCATCCAGCTCACCCTGAGCAAGTTCTATCAGTTCTGGATTCATACCCGCCTGATAGGCCGCGTGCCGTTGATCGAAGGGATCCTGAATACGCCGAGTGCGCACCGGGTGCACCACGCCGTCAACGATGTCTACCTGGACCGAAACTACGCCGGCACGCTGATGATCTGGGACCGTTTGTTCGGTACCTACATCGAAGAAGGCGAGGAGTGCGTGTACGGCGTGCGCAAGGGCGGGCCGGGCTGGAACGCGGTGTGGGCGCAATTCGCGTGGCCGGCGGTCATGTGGCACGACGCCGTGCGCACGGCACGTTGGCGCGACAAGCTTTCCTTGTGGTTCCGCCACACAGGTTGGCGTCCCGCTGACGTTGCCGCCGCCGACCCGTGGCCGGCTTTCACGCTGCCTGCGGGCCGCCTGTACAGCGCTACCCGCGCGACGGCCGGCGGCACGCGCTGGACCACCGCCGCGCTGCTGGCGTTTGTTGCCGCCGTGGTGATGCAGAACCAGCTGATCGCCCATGCTGCCCTGCTGTCGCTGCCGGCCAGGCTGGCGCTGGTCGCTGCCGTTACTGCGGCGCTGTTGCTGGTGGCGTACTGCCTTCAGCCAGCCGCTCCTTGTGCCGCCAGCGCACCAGCCAGAACACCGGCAGGCTGACCGCGCCCAGCGCGACGCCCCACCAGAATGCCTCCTTGCCCATGCCGTAAAAGGCCCAGAGCGAAAAGATGCAGGTCATCACCGCGCTGAACGCCAGCATGGCGCCGCGCTGGCGCAGCTTGAACACGGCAGCACCGCCGACCAGGTAGAGCGGCATGCTGGCGGCGGTCACCACCAGCGTCAGGAAGGTGAAGGCTTCGGCCATCGAGCGGCTGTAGTTCATCGCGATCATCACGCTGGCCAGCATGCCCACCAGCAGCAGCGACCAGGCCGGTGCACCGTGGCGGTTGGCCGATTTCAGCGTGGCGGGGAAAATGCCGTGGCGGGCCATGGAGGCCGTCACTTCGCCTGCCAGCATGGTCCAGCCATTCAGCGCGCCCAGGCCGCTGAAGATGACGGCCATCGCCAGCCAATGACCGCTGCCGGCATCCCAGTAGCGGCGGAACAGGTCGACGAAGGGGGCGTTGGACGCGGCCAGCTGCGCCGGCGGCAGGAGCAGCATCGGAATCGTGCAGACCAGCACATACACGATTGCCGCCACCAGGGTGCCGGCAATCGTGGCACGCGGAATGGTGCGCTCAGGCTGGTCCACCTTGGTGGCCGGCAGCGAGGCGCATTCCACGCCCAGCATCGCGAACAGGGCGATCGTGCCTGCGGCGGCCGTGCCATCCAGCGTGAACGGAGTGGGTGGCAGGTGCGCCGTGTAAGCCGCGCTGTCGCTGCCGAAAATCCAGGCGCCGAGCAGTACGATGGCGCCCATCGGCAGCAGCTTGAGTGCCGCCGATACCAGTTGCACCCGGCCCGAGGCCAGCGCCCCGCGCAGGCTGACCAGCACGAAGAACCAGATGATGCCCATGGCCGTCAGCGGCGGCAGGGCGGGATGGGAGGACAGCGCCGGCACCAGCGTCGTCAGGTAGCCGACGATGCCGATCGCCAGCGCCGCATTGGTGACCCAGATCGACACCCAATAGCACCACATGGTGAAGAAGGCGACGCCATTGCCGAAGGCGCGCCGGCAGTAGCCATAAGGCCCGTCTTCATCGGGCATGGCGCGAGCCAGCCGGGCAAAGACGTGGGCAATGAACAGGCAGCCAATCACGGTGATGGCCCAACCCGCAAAAGCGTTCTTGCCGAATGGCGCCAATGCGGCGGGCAGCATGAAGATGCCCATGCCGATCATGTTCCCCACGATCAGGGAGGTGCACATCCAGAAGCCGAGCGGCTTGCCTTTACTGGTAGCGTGCATAGGCGGCTCGCAGCAGGTTCTGGAAATGCCACACGCCGCTTTCGCGCTGCGGGTTCAAGCGCCCGGCGCTGTACGAGCCGGACGCCAGCCCTTGCTGGACGTGCTCGCAGATGCTGATGTCTTCCGCCTGGATCTCGTCGCTGAAGGCTTGCTCGGCCTGCACGCGCGCCTGGACTTGCGGGTCGTCGGTGTAGTAATAGTCGAACTCCACGATGCATTGCCGGTGGCCGGCAGGCAGGATGCGGTTGGTCTGCAGCCGGCCCGGCGTGATGTTCAGCATGATGTTGGGGTAGACGAAGTAATACCAGGCATTGCCGTCGCCGTAGATGCCGTCGTTGTTGCGCAGCGGTGAATGCTGCAGCGAATGCCATTGCGCCAGTTCGGTGTCGTACACACGGTAATCCAGCACCTTCGACAGGCCGGGATGAACGAAGGGCAGGTGATAGCCCTCGAGGAAGTTGTCTATATAAACCTTCCAATTGCATTCGAGCTTGTAGGTATCGCGCTTGGCAAAGCGCATGTGCGACAAGTCGGTGGGTGCAATGCGCTCGCTGATGCCGGCGAAAACCTGCTCGAACGGCGGCGCGGCTGTACCCAGGGCCACGAACACCAGGCCTTGCCACTCGCGCACCTGGACGCGGGGAAGGCGGATCTGCGACTTGTCGAAACCGGCTGCGCCTTGCATTTCGGTGGCCGCACGCAAGCTGCCATCAAGCTCGTAAGTCCAGCCGTGGTATTTGCAGTGCAGCGCCCGCGCACCCTTGCCATTGCAGGTCGCAAGCGGCCCGGCGCGGTGGCGGCAGACGTTGAAGAAAGCCTGCAGGCTGCCGTCAGGCTGGCGTATGATGACTATCGGTTTTCCGGCAATGTTGACCACCACATGGTCGCCCGTTGCACCCAGCTCCCCGGTGTGCGCCGCCAGTTGCCAGGTCGAGCCGAAGACTTCCCGCTGTTCGAATTCCAGCCATTGCTGGTCGGTGTAGAAGCTGGCGTGCAGCGTATGCGCGCGATCCAGCGGCTCGAGTCGGCAATGCTCCTGCAGGGTCATCTTGTGCTCCGCGGCGCGAAAGATTTACTGTCTCATAAATTGCAGCGCACTGGAAGAAAGAGGTTGCGAAAATGGAGGAACGTCTGTTCTTTGAGGGCTTGCAAGCCTTGGCCGCTGCCGCTTTCCCGAAGCATTGCAGCAATTGCGGGCGGGTTTTCGCCACGGCGCAAGACTTCATGCAGCAAACCGATTCGGTACGCAAAAACATCACTGGCCTCAAGCAAAGCTTCGATGACGACAGCGTGGCGATCGTGGAAGCCTACCGCAATTGCCTGTGCGGCTCCACGCTGATGGACTTCTTCAGCGACCGGCGTGATATTTCCGAAGCCGGCGCGCGGCGCCGTGAACTGTTCGAAAAGCTGCTGCCGCACCTGCAGGAGAAGGGCATGACGCTGGTTACAGCGCGCGACCATCTGCTGGCGCTTTTGCGCGGCCAGGAGAAATCCGTTAATATAGGTAGGTAGCCTACCTAATTACCTGGGTCGATGCCAAAAAAACATGAACCAAGCCTGTCGCCGCGCGTGCTCGCCGCCAGCGAGGAGTTGCGCCTGACGCTGAAAAAGCTGGTGCGCGAAATGCGCCGCGACGCCAGCGAAAACGGCGGCGATATCCCACTGGTGCAGTACATGCTGCTGTCCATCATCCAGGAGCAGCCGGGCATCGGGGTGGCCGAACTGGCGCGCATGGAAAACGTGCGCGCCGCCACTATGAGCGGCCATGTCAAGGCGATGGAGGAGGCGGGGCTGGTGGAGCGCAGCGCGCCCGATCCGCAAGACCGGCGCCGCTCCGGCCTGCAGGCCACGACGCTCGGCGCCGAACGCATCGAAGCCCTGCGCGACAAGCGCCGCGACTGGATGGCGCAACGCATCGCGCGCCTGACTCCCGCCCAATTGTCGGCACTGGAAGCTGCCATCGAACCCTTGAATCTCATCGGAACGCCATGAGGGAAACTCCTGTCACCGAGCGCGAAATCCGCGCCGTCTACCTGGCCATGATGGCCGTGCTGGGCCTCAGTGCGCTGGACCAGAGCATTGTCGCTACCGCCTTGCCGCGCATCGTGGCGGACCTGGGCGGCATGGCCCACTTGTCGTGGGTGGTCACGGCCTATGTACTGGCTTCCACCGCGACCATGCCGCTGTACGGCAAGCTGGCCGACCAGTACGGCCGCCGGCCGATGATCTTCGCCGCCATGGGCGCCTTCCTGCTTGGCTCCGTGTTGTGCGGCATGGCGCAGGACATGACGCAGCTGATCGTGTTCCGCGCGCTGCAAGGCGTGGGCGCGGGCGGCTTCCTGCCGCTGGCGCAGATTATCATCGCCGACATCATTCCTCCGGCGGAGCGCGGCAAGCGCATGGGCATGGTGCCGGTGGTGTATGCCGCCACCAGCCTGCTCGGCCCCGTGCTGGGCGGCCTGATTACCGATGCGCTGTCCTGGCACTGGACCTTCTACGTCAACTTGCCGGTCGGCGCCGTGGCCTTCTACGCCATCGCGCGGGCACTGCGCAAGGAGACGGTGCACCACGCGCACCGCGTGGATTACCTCGGCTCAGTGCTGATGACCGGTTCGATCACCTCGGCACTGCTGGTGCTGGCGCTGGGCGGCACCGAATGGGCCTGGGATTCGCTGCAGGTGCAGGCATGCAGCGTGCTGGCCGTGGTATCGGGTACTTGGCTGGCCATTCACGTGCGCAAAGTGCCGGAACCGGTGCTGCCACCGGATTTGTTCGGCAACCGCGTATTCAATATCGCCAGCGTGGTGATGGCGCTGACGTTCATGGGCCTGATGGGCGCCACCGTGTTCTTCCCGCTGTTTTTCCAGGTGGTGATGGGCAGTAGTCCTGCCAGCTCGGGCCTGCTCACGGTGGCAATGATGATCGGCCTGGTAGGCTCCTCGATGCTGAGCGGCCGCAGGCTGGCGCGCACCGGCAAGTACAAGGGCGTGCAATTGGGCGGGCTGGTTGCCGCGTTGGTGGCCTTCACGACGCTGGCGCTTGGCATGGAAGCCGGGTGGGGCTACTGGATCATTGAACCGGCGATCTTCCTGCTTGGCGCCGGCTTGGGACTGGTCATGCCGAACATGACCATCGCGGTGCAGAACGCCTTGCCGCTGCCACGCCGTGGCGTGGGAACGGCGATGCTGACTTTCTTCCGCTCGCTGGGGGGCTTGCTGGGCGTGACTGGATCGGGCGCGCTGCTGGCGCGTTCGCTGCACATCCACGGCGTGAAAGCCGTGGCGGCAGTGGGGCCTGGCGTCAGCGTGCTGCCATCGACGGTGGCTGTATACCGCCACGCGATCGCAGGCATCTTCGGCGCAGGCGCAGTGCTGGTGCTGCTAGGCCTGATCGTGCTGCTGTTCCTGCCGGAGATCCCGCTGGCAGGCCACAAGACCGATCAATCCGCATAGAAGGTGCCGAGAATTGCCAGCGTCCAGTAAACGGCGCCCGCAATGCACCAGGCGATATTGGCCCCCGTGAACGAAGCGTTGCCGTTGCCGCACGGCATTGACTCTATCTGGACCTGTTTCAGGGTTCTCACACCTTCACGAGTTGCATAAATCCGACATCAACCTGGATAGATCGGCGCGTCGGCCTGTTCTCCGGCCACGGTCATCCACGGCCGGATGCGCCAATTCAACACCAGGCCACTCCTCACATACGGGTCGGCCTTGACGAATTCCTCGACCACGGCGGGCGAGTCGGTCTTGAACCACAGCAGTGCGCTGTCGACCGGGTCGGCCAGCACGCCGCCCAGCTGGAATTCGTCACGTTCGTGCGAGGCCCAAGCCAGTTTCAGGTGCGCGTCGCGGAACTCGGCGCGGCGTTCAAGGTAGTCTGCGGCATATTCGTACATGAGGATGTAGTGCATGGCGATCTCGCGCAAGGGGACAGGGAAGCCAGTATGACTCATACGTTTTCGGAATATCAATACTGAAAGACGCAATACTTTGATATTGCAGGCCCTGCGTAACATTGGCTCACCAAACCAAAATAACGGAGACAATATGCGTAAGACTGTATTGGCGGCGCTGATCGCAGAAATGCTGCTGCCGCTGGGTGCCTATGCTCAAACGGCCGACGAGGCGATCGATCCTTCGGCCAAGGTGGTGGTGAGCGGCGTCCGCGCTTCCCTCGCTTCCTCGCTTGCGACCAAGCGTTTGCAGGAAGGTGTAGTAGATGCCGTATCAGCCGAAGACGCCGGCAAATTCCCGGATACGAATATCGCGGAATCGCTGCAACGCGTCACCGGCGTGCAGATCCAGCGCAACAACGGGGAAGGGCGTTACATTTCCGTGCGTGGCCTGGGCCCCGAATTCAATAATGTGCTGGTCAACGGCCGCACCATGACCAGCGATACCGGCGGCCGCGATTTCTCGTTCGACCTGCTGTCGTCCGACCTGATTTCGAAAGCCATCGTCTACAAGACTTCCATGCCCTTCCTGCCGGAAGGCGGCATCGGTTCGACTGTCGATATCCAGACTGCCCGCCCGCTGTCCGGCAAGGCCGGCCACTCGGGCGTGGTCAATGTGTTCGACTCCTATGATTCGAACTCGAAGAAGAATACGCCCAACGTCAGCGGCATGTACTCCTTCGCCAATGAGAACAAGACCTTCGGCGTGACTGGCTCCCTGTCCTACACCGACCGCGCATCGAAGCAGAACAAGGCCATCAACGACGCCTGGAACCTGCGCGACGTCTACATGATCGATGGCGACCTGAATTCCCAGGGCCTGACCATGGCCAATGTCAGCAGCAAGAAGCTGCTGATGCCGCAAAGCTTCGGCTACCAGCAGGAGAACGAAACCCGCAAGCGCCTGGTCAGCAACCTCACCGTGCAGTACAACCCTTCGGCGGATTGGAAGTTGACCGCCGATGCGCTGTATTCGCGCCTTAACCAGCGCAATGACGTGATTGCGATCAGCGACTGGAACAATCCGGTGCAACTGGGCGTGAAATATGATTCGAACAACCAGGTCACCAGCTTCATGCGTCCCGGCGCAAATTTTTTCGCCAATAATCCGGCCCTGGTCGGCGACGGCACCGGCATCCTGACCGACGCCAACTCGAACGACATGATCGTGAAGGGCGGCGACCGCCTGTCGATCACCAAGGCTTTCGGCCTGAACGCGAAATGGAACGCATCGCCGGAGTGGAAGCTGGAGGGCGATGTCTCGAATTCGCGCACCACCACCAAAACCCCGGACCAGTGGATCGTGGCGGGCATGGTGCCGAACAACGGCGATACGCTGACCTTCGGCAGCATTCCGAGCCTGTCCTTTGGCGATGGCATCACCGACCCGAATGCGGTGCGGGCGCACGCGGTGTCCAACAAGGACGTGCGCTTTGCCGATGAATTGAGCGAGGCCCGCATGAATGCGTCGTGGGCGCATGAGATCGGCGCCTTCAAGGGCCTCGACACCGGTGTCTCGCATTCCCAGCGCAAGGTCGGACGCAACCAATGGGAAAGCGATTCATGGAACGCGTTCAGCGGCTACCATGTCGCGCTGCCGTCGTCGCTGTTCACGGTGAAATCGCTGGACAACGCTTTTCCCGGTGCGCCGGCGAGCTACCTGAGCTTCGATCCGTATGCGTACATGAACTACCTGAACCAGCCATCCGTGCTGGCCCTGTCGAACGATCCGGCGCTGTACCTGGACAAGACCAGGTTCCCGAACGGCCCGATGGCGATCGATTACACCAAACCGAACTTCTGGAGCGTCAAGGAAAAGGTCTCGAGCATCTTCCTCGACTCGAAGTGGGAAGGCGAACGCTGGTCGGCCAATGCCGGTGTGCGTGTGGTGCACGTGAATTCGACCTCCACCGGCATCAGCCGCGTGCTGCTGTCGGCTACCAAGAGTCCGAACGACACCACCTACATCCTGAATTACGGCCCGGCGGTCGAAACTGCGGTCTCGAACAGCTATAACAGCGTGCTGCCATCCGGTAACCTGAAGTTCGACCTGAGCGACGATATGGTGCTGCGCCTGGCGGCCTCCAAGACCGAGACCCGGCCAACCCTGAACCAGATGGGCGTGGACAATTGGTACGGCGGACGCTTCGGCGACGTGCAGACCGGCGGCGGCAATCCTTACCTGAAGCCGATGGAGTCGAAAAACCTGGATCTGTCGTATGAGTGGTATCTGTCCAAGACCAACTTCCTGGGCGCGGCCGTCTTCCAGAAGAAGGTGTCGAATTTCCTGGAAAAGCGGCTGGAAGACATTACCATTCCGCAGTATTCGGAAGTGGTGCACGACACGCGTATCCGCAACGGCCAGAAGGGCAAGATCAAGGGCATCGAGCTGGCCGGCCAGTACGCCTTCGACAACGGCATCGCCTGGTTGCGCGGCTTTGGCGTCGCTGCCAACTACACCTTCGTCGACGCTACCGCCAGCCGCGACGACGCGGCGGCGCTGGATTGCGGATACCCGGGTTTGTCGAAGCAGTCGTACAACGCCTCGCTGTTCTATGAGAACGAGACCTTCTCGGCGCGCGTAAGCTACAACTGGCGCAACAAGTTCGCCGTCGATTGCGGCGGCGGCAGCACCCAGCCACGCACCCGCGCGGCGTACGGCCAGTACGACCTGAGCCTGCGCTACAACCTCACGCCGAAGATCGCGCTGTACCTGGATGGCATCAATTTGAACAATGCGCGCATGCACGAATATGCCAACAACGAAAGCCAGTTCCTGACGCTGGAAGACGTGGGGCGCCGGGTCAATGCCGGCTTGCGTTTCGCCTTCTAAGCCAGCAGGGGAGCGATATCGTCAAGGTGGGCGGCTTCGAAAGTGGGCAGTGCTTCCGTGTCGTTGGCTAATCGGCCGGGATTGAACCAGCAGCTTTCGATGCCGAACCGGTTGGCGCCAAGGATGTCGGCGTCCAGCCGGTCGCCCACGATAACGGTGTCGTCCTTGTTGAAGGAGCGCGCCATCTTTGCGGCGTACTCAAAGAAGCGGCTGTCAGGCTTGGCGAAACCGCATGCTTCGGAGGTGGCGGTAAAGGAGATATAGTCGCCCAGGCCGGAGCTGGCAATGCGGCGGTCCTGGATATGGGCCACGCCGTTGGTGATGATGCCGACTTCGCCCGCCGCGGCGAGCGTTTCGCACAGGCGCTTGGCGCCATCGACCAGCACCACGGTTGCGGACAGCGATTCGAGATAGCGGTGGCTCGCCTGCTGCGGGTCGATCTCCAGCCCGTTCGCCGCGAAGGTCTTGCGGAACCGTTCTACTTTCAGGAATTCCTTGGCGACCGTGCCGGCTTCAAAGGCCCGCCACAATGCGATGTTGATGACTTGATATTGCTGGAACAGGTCGTCGACACTGTCCTTGTAGCCCAGTTCGCGCAACACGCGTTCGAAAGAGAGCTTCTCGGAGGCGCGGAAGTCGAGCAGGGTGTCGTCGAGGTCGAACAGGAACAGGGAATGCTTCATAGTGCGCAAAATAAAATAGCCAGCCCGAAGGCTGGCTATTCTATCTTTTTCTGGTAGGCCGTGCGGGGCTCGAACCTGCGACCAACGGATTAAAAGTCCGCTGCTCTACCAACTGAGCTAACGACCCGAAGGGCCCGAATTATATAGACCTCCGATCGTTTCGGCAAGTGCCCGGGCCAAGCGTATAATCGCCACCGGAAGGAAACGATCATGACTTACGAACAATACCTCGACGAAGTGACTACGCTCATCTTCGAAAAATACAACCTGAAAGACAGCCTCGCCGTCAAACTGGTCATGGACGCACAGGACGCGGAGTTCTTCGTGCGCCATGACGATGACAAGAAGCTGCGCAACGTCGACCAGGCCCACAAAGACGCCAAGACGATTTACGAGGCCCACGCGGCCCACGCGGCTAAGAGCCAGCGCCGTTAAGATGGAAATGGACCGCGATTTGCTGGCGCAGCAGCTGGCGGCCGGCATCCGTCATTTTGTGCAATGCAGTTTTGACGACGCCGACTTGTCCCGCCTTGACCTGCAGGACTGCGTGTTCGAGCGCTGCACTTTCAACGAAACGATCCTGTATGCCTGCAAACTGGCGCGCAGCAGTTGGCAGCGTTGCCGCGGCATGTCGGCGGACTTCGAATCGGCCGACCTGGTCGACGCGCATTTCCAGGGTTGCGACCTGAATAACAGCAAGTGGCGCCGGACCAAGCTGGCATCGGCCAGTTTCCGCAGTTGCAAATTGACCGGCGCGGCCTTCGAAGAGGTGTCGCATCTCGGCGCCGTTTTTGACGAGTGCCTGCTGGTTGGCGCGGACATGCGCGGTTTCTCGTTCCGCAAGGCGACCTTGAACCAGCTCGACTTCTCGGACGCCGACCTGTCCGGCTGCGATTTCCGCGAGGCTGTGCTGGAAGGCTGCAGCTTGCGCGATGCGGTGCTCAAGCTGACACGCTTTGAGGCCGCCGACCTGCGCGGGGCTGACCTCGGCGGCCTCAAGCTGACCGATGTGCGCGCCTTCAAAGGTGCCGTGATTTCCCATGCCCAGGCCGCGGCAATCCTGGGTGAAATGGGACTTCTCGTCGCCTGATTCCTTTAATGGCGGGCCTGTTGCATGGCCAGCTTTTCCTCTGCCTGCGCCAGTACGTTCGCAATGCGCCGTGCATTGCGGTCGCGCCAGCCCGGTTCCAGTGCCACCCGCGCTTGCAGCTCGCGGCATTGGTTCAGCAGGGCCCATGCTTGCAGCCGCGCGGCGCCAATGTGCCGGTGGTCGGCATGCGCGCAGGCGGCAACCGCCTTGCGCAACTGCGACAAGGCACTCTTGAGTGCCTGGCCTCCACGTTCGGGCCACAGCAGCGTGTAGACGGTGATCGAAACCGCCAGGCCAAGCAGGATCCCGACCAGGCGGTCGCGGATTTCCGTCACGTCGGTGACCGGGCCGAAACTGCCCAATTGCGCCAGGGCGAAGGCAAACATCATCTGCACCCCGATGTAATTGAAACGCGGCGATCCCACGGCGATCCATGCGCCAAGCGCGATGATGGGCAGGGACATGGCCAACAGGCCGACGATGCTGTCGAGGTGCGGCACGATGAAAACGGTTGCCACCAGCGCTGCCAGGCTGCCCAGGCAGCAGCCCAGCAGGCGGGTGATGCCTTTGTGGGTGGTCGCACCCAGGCTTGGCAAGGCGAGGATGATGCAGGTCTGCATTGCGGTATGGATGCCTGGCCACTGCAGGCCTGTGTAAATGATGTAGGTGGAGATCGCAGCCAGCACCGCTTTGAAGGCGAACTTCAGGTGGACGATGCGCAGTGGATTGCCTGTGGCGGCGGCAGGCGCAAGCGGCTGTGCGGCAGTTGCGACGTCGCTCGTGGCGGCAGCGTCGGCATCCACCTCGGCCGCGGCGCAAAGAGCCCGCGCCATCTCACGCAAGATTGCGCCATGCGCTAGCGGCGCCGGGCATTGCGGCACAACGTCCGCAAGCTTGAACGCCGTGTCGTGCCCAAGGCACACTCTCAGCGATTTGCACGCTTCGCGAATCGCCATCATCTGCCGGCGCTCCTCTTTCGACAACTCGAACGGCGCCAGGCGGGCCAACTGTGCAGCCGCTGCGTGCAGGCGGCTCACGGCCGCAGCGCGCGCCGCGGTGCGTTCCTTGCCGCCCAGGGAGGCAAACGCCAGTTGCCGCTGCAGGGCGAGCACGCCGCGGCCGACCCGCCCGCTGTGAAAGGCCGGCGCGGCAACGCCGGCAATCCGCGCATCGAGCTGGTGCTCGACCTCGTCGAGCTGGCGGCCATATTCCTCCACCAGCAGTTTGACCGGCAGCGCCGGCCGGAACAGGCGTTGGATGATCATCGTCACCACGATGGGGTAGGTGGTCGCCACGCCCACCCACAGCAGCGCGCGCGTCATCACTTCCGGATCGTTGTAGATGTCGGCCATGCTTTGGCCGTACACCACGATCAGCGCCACCAGGAAACCGATGCCGCCAAACCTGCTGGCCCTCATGAAGTACATGCCGCAGAATGCGACCAGGGCGGCCCCGAGAATGCGCAGCATCGGCGCGTCAATGAAGAACTTGAGCAGCAGGATGGATGCAAGCACCGAAAGGATGCTGCCGATGATCAGCACCATGCCGCTCATGCGGGTCAGCACCGTATTCTCCTGCGCCGTGAAGAACACCATGATCAGCGACAGCGAGAGCGAAGGAACCTGCAAAGCCATCGAGCAGACGATCACCACCGTGCAGCTGGCGAGCAGGCGCCACACGGCATCCATGCGGCCTGGGAAGGGCGCCAGCTCATTGCGAATACGCGCTGTCAGGGATTCCATGACGTTCACTTGGCGTTCAGCATGGCCACGGCGGAGGCCCCGATGCGGAAAGCGGCGTCGGGTTGTTCGATCAGGATGCGCACCGGGAAACGCTGCGCCACCCGCACCCAGTTGAGGGAACGCGGTACGCGCGGCAGGCCGGCCACTTCGCTGCCGCCATCGTCGGGAAACACGCCGTAGCCGATGGATTCGACGGTGCCGTTGTAACGCCTGGAGGTGTCGCCAAGCAGGTAGACCTGGGCGTGGCGGCCGGCCTTGATGTTGGCCAGGTCGGTCTCGCGGAAATTGGCCACTACATACCAGCGGCTGGAGCTGGCCAGCGTAAACACCGGATGCCCGGCGGCGGCAAACTGGCCTGCCGAGGTTTTCAGGTTCAGCACAATGCCATCGCCGGGCGCGCGCACCTCGGTATAGGACAGGTTCAGGCGCGCCAGTGCGATCTCCGACTTCACCACTTCGCGCTTGGCGACCAGGGCGTCGACACCGCTGATGGATGCCTCGGCGCGGCGCGCATCGAGCAGGGCTGCGCTGAGCTGGGATTGTGCGCTGCGCTTGGCGGTACGGGCTTGCTCGATGCGCTCGGCCGAAACAAAGCCTTTGGTGAGCAGGGGTTCCAGCCGCGCCAGCGAGTCGCCCGCCTGTTCGGAGGCGGCCTTGGCATGTTCGACGTTCGCCTGGGCCGCCGCTGCGGCAAATTTCTGGGCGTCGACCGTGCGTTGGGTCAGCTTGATCTCACTGTCGAGAGCTTTCAGGCTGGCTTCGGCCTTGGCCAGGGTTTCTTCAAACGGCTGGGGATCGATGCGGAACAGCAGGTCGCCTTTCTTGACGCGCTGGTTGTCCGCCACCGGCAGTTCCACGATCCGTCCGTTCACTTCCGGCGCTACGTTGATCGTGTCGGCGTATACGTAGGCGTCGTCGGTGCGCGGCGCCTGGTCGATGGAGCGCACGACATACATGGCGAGGCCGATGGCTGCCAGTGTCAGCGCCAGCACGATGGCGGTCCAGCGGCGGGAGCTTTTGGTTTTCTTCATGACGTCACCTTAATGTTGGAAAAATGCGAGCCAGGCCGACAGGGGGAGCACGGTGGCGAGGGCGGGGTAGCCAAGTGCCAGCAGATGCGCCGGCGCGCCGGCCAGCCAGCCGCGCGCGGTCATCACGGCGTGGGACAGGAAGCACAGCACCGTGGCGCCGGCAATGCAGAATAGCCAGTCGGGGAAATAGGCTCCCAGCACATTGATCGAAGGTTCCACATTTATTCCTTAATGTAAGATTGCCTAGGCAATAATTCGGGCAAACAAAGAGCTACTTCCCGGCCGACATCTTCAGGAGCAGGGACTCGAAGGCTTGAAGTTCCTGCGCACTGAAGTTGCCGAAGTATTGGTCGATCACGATGCCCGACGCGTCCAGCAAACTCGGGAAAATGCGGCGGCCTTCATCGCTCAGTTCCAGATGCACGATGCGGCGGTTGTCGATGGCCGGCGCTTTCTGGATCATGCCTTTCTGCTCCAGGCGGTTCAGCATGCGCGTCATCGCGCCGGGGCTGTACGACAGCTCCTTGCAGATCTGCGCCGCGATCGTGGCGCGGCCGCTGTGCAGGGTGGACAGCACCACGTACTGCGCCGCCGTGATGTCGAAAGGCGCGAGCCTGGTGTCCAGCTCTTCTTCCATTGCCTTCTGGGTCCGGCTGATCAGGCGGGCAACGCGGCGAGGGTCGGCATGTTTATTCACAAATGAACTATACGTTGCCTAGGCAATGATTGTCAAGTTTCCCGCGCACGCTTGCGCGATTCACAAGCATGTCATTTTCGCTACCTACAATCCGCCACGTTTTTAACTTACATAGCGGAGCAACGATGAAAAAAGCAGTAGGCGGAGCGATAGCGGCAGCGGTATTGGCGGCATGTGGCGGGAGCGGGCAGGCGCCGCTCCCCACCTTGGATGGCAAGCCAACCCTGGTGGTCGCACACCGCGGCGCCAGCGGCTACCTGCCGGAAGAAACGGTGGAGGCCTATGCCAAGGCCATCGAGATGGGCGCCGATGCCATCGAGCCGGACGTGATCTCGACCAAGGACGGCGTGCTGATTGCCCGCCATGACCCAAACCTGGCCTTCAGCACCGACGTGGCGCAGCACCCCGAATTCGCATCCCGCAAACGCAAACTGAGCGTGGACGGCGAACTGCAGGACGGCTGGTTCGCCAGCGACTTCACGCTGGCGGAGATCAAGACACTGGGCGGCATTTCGACCGACGCGGAACGCCCGCAGCAATACAACGGCCAATACAAGATCGCGACCATCCAGGAAGTGATCGACATGATCAAGAAGAGTGGCCGCAATATCGCCATCTACCCTGAAACGAAGAACCCGACTTTCCATCGCCAGCAAGGCGTGCCGCTGGAAGACAAGCTGCTGGCAATGCTGGCCGCCGCCGGCTGGGCAGAGCGCGAATCGCCGGTCTTCATCCAGTCCTTCGAACCGGGCAGCCTGAAATACATGCGCAGCAAAGGTTCCAAGCTGAAGATGGTGCAACTGATCGATGCCAATGACGTGGACCTGAAGACCGGCGCGCTGACTTACGCCGCACCGTACGACAAGCCATTCGACTGGACCCAGGCCGGCGACAAGCGCCTGTTCAGCAATATGGTGACCCCGGCCGGACTGGCCGAGATCAAGACATATGCCGACGGCATCGGGCCATGGAAGCGCTACATCGTCAGCGTGAAAGGTGCGGTGGACATCAACGGCGACGGCAAGGTGAACGACGCCGATACCGCCACCATGGAACCGAGCTCGCTGGTGGCGGACGCACACAAGGCCGGCCTGTTCGTGCATCCGTACACCTTCCGCAACGAGAAGCGCCGCCTGGCCAGCAATTACAAGGGCGATCCTGCGCTGGAGTACAAGCAGTTCTTCGCCCTCGGCGTCGACGGTGTATTCACCGACTTCGCCGACACGGCGCTGGCGGCGCGCGCGGAATACCTGAAGGAAGTCAAGCGCTGACTCAGAACTTGTGGTGGTACTCCGCGGCGAAGCGCACCTGGCGTTCAGGTGCGCGGCCCAGTACCTGTCCATAGTAAGGACTGACGGTGTTGGCGCCCGCGTTGTAGACCGGCTGGGTCGCCAGCGTGGTCTGGCGGTTCAGCAGGTTGAACACGTCCGCTTTCAACGCCAGGCCCTTGAACATGCGCGGCATATAGGTGGCATTCAGTGCGATGCGGACGTCGGTCGGCATCCTGCCCGCCGAGCCGCGTGGGGCCGGTTTGTCGCCGCAGTAGAACACGGCGGCGCCGTAACCGGCGGCCGGGTTGGTGCCGGTCGGATTGAGTGCAGCGGGCAGGTTGCCGATACAGGATTTCGGCGCGCCGGTGACGATGTTGACGTTGCCGCCCACCGTCCATTCCTGGTCGAGCTGGTAGTAGCCGAAGGCTTTCAGCACATGGGTATGGTCATTCGGCAGCGGCCCGCTGGCGTAGTCCATCAGCTCGGGGAAGTCGAAGGAAGTGGTGGCGGCGATGTCGGCCTGGCCGATATCGGACATCACCTGGCCCTCCATATTGCCCCGGGTGCGCGACAACGTGTAATTCAGCTTGCCGTACCAGCCGTTGCGCATCGGGTGCTCGATGAAGAAGTCCAGCGCGGTGTACACGCGGCGTACTTTCGGCAGGCCGATGTCCTCGGCCGTCAATGGAATCGAAACCAGCTTGCCATCGCCGGCCAGGTCGAGCGTCAAGGTGTTGTCGCGGCCCGGGTTGATCAGCAGGCATGGCATGTCGTATTTGCTGGTGTCGACGTTATTGCGCTTGCCCCAGGCGCGCAGCGGGCGCGAATCGCACCAGTCTTCGATGGTATTGCGCAGCGTGCGGTAGGTGACTTTGCTGCCGACTGTGTACTCCGATGTCAGTGCCGCCTCGAAGCCTAGCGCGAGTTCGTCCTGGTAGGTGGCGCCCAGCTTGCTGGAGGCGACCTGGCGCGGATCCTTGGGCGTGCCCCATTCGTTGCCGGTGGAAACCTGGGGGGAAATTTCGGTCAGCCCGGTCGGCACGCCGGTTTTCGGATCGACCCCGGTATAGGTGTAGTAGTGGTCGATGTGAACCGGGTTGCCGGCCAGGCGCAGCGCCACGCTGGTCGGGATTTGCAGGTGGTAGCGGCCAAGATTGGCAAAGGCCTTCAACGTGCTGTCGCCGCGCACGTCCCAGGACGCGCCAATACGCGGGGCCAGCATGTGGCGTTGCGCCGCGTAGGCCTGGCCCAGGCTGTTCTTGTTGGTGAACTGTTCATTGCGCAAGCCCAGGTCGAGCAGCACCGTGTCTGTGACCTGCCAGCGATCCTGGATGTATTGCGCCGACTGGTCGGTCTTCGGCGAGGCCGAGTCGCTTTGATGGTACTCGTTCACATAGTAGCCTTGCAGGCCGTAGCCGCCGCCCGAGGCAGGGGACCTGCCGCCCGGAACCTCCTTGTTCGGATCGCCGCGGAAGTAGGTCCAGCTACCGCCGCCGGCCATCTCCGAGCCATTGATCGACGAAACGTTATTGCGGTCGATACCTGCGCGCAGGGCGTGGGTGCCCAGCCTGTACTCGACATCCAGCCGCAGCGTGGACTGCTTGTCTTCGGCATTCGGCACCTGGATGGTGCCGCCGATGGTCTGCGGGTTGGTGTACACCAGCCCCGGCACCTGCGCGTTGATCGGTGCGTTGATCTGGTACACGCCGGGCATATAGCCTTCACGCGATTGCGGGTAGGTCGACTTGAAGCGGCCCGCCAGCGCGGTGACCGTCAGGTTGTCGGTCAGGAAGCCGGTGTACTTCAGGATCGAGTCGTTGGTCTTGGCGCCGTCGCCGGTGGTGCCGCCGGCGCGCACCTCGTTGCGCTGCAAGGTGGCGTAGTCGAAGCCATAGTTCTGTTGCGTCTTCTTGTTCTCGTCGTGGATCTGGGTGAACTCAAGGCGATGATCGTCGCTGATGTTGTAGTCGAGTTTAAGCAGGTAGCGCGGCGTGCGCTGTTCGCGCTCGGTCCAGCCGTTGGTCTTGTTGAGCGAGTCGGAATCCTTGCTGATGTAGCCGGTGCTGAAGCGGTCCTGCTCGATATTGGCGAACATGAACAGCTTGTCCTTGACCAGCGGGCCGCCGACGTAGGCGCTGCCGAAGACGTCGGTGGCGTCGTTGCTGCGGCGGTAGGTGAGCAGCTTGCCATCGGTCTTCGGGTTCTGGCCGGTGTTCGGGTAGTAGGTGTTTTCCGGTTTGGCGCGCAGCCAGTCCGGCGTGTACTGCAGCACCGCGCCGGCTTCCCATTTGTTGGTACCGCTCTTGGTGGTGATGTTCACCACGCCGCCGGTGGAACGCCCGAACTCCGCGCTGTAGCCGCCTTGCAGGATCTGGGCCTGGGCGATGGCGAAGAAGGGCAGGGTGGTGGAGCCGATCTGGCGATAGACATTGGTGACCGGGAAGCCGTTGATGAAGTAGGCGTTCTCGGTCACGCCGGCACCGCCGAAGCTGTCGCCGCCGATGCGCGTGTTGCCGCGCGCGGTGCCCGGGGCAAGCTGGATGATGCCGGACAGGCTTTGCGAGATCGGCAGCGCGGTCAGTTGGCGTGCGGTGAATACCGCGCCGTTGTTGGTGTTGCTGACGTCGATGGTCGGCCGGCGGCTGCTGACCGTTACGGCCTGGATGGTTTCGAAGGACGCTTCCACACCCTGGCCGATCAGCGCTTCCACTTCCAGCACGCGTTCGACGACGCCATCCCGCACCAGCATCACCTTGTAGACGCCGGGCGGCATGGAGCTGGCGTTATAGCGGCCGTTGGCATCGACGGTGATGGTGCGGCGCGCGCCGGTGGCGACGTTCTCCAGCACCACCACGACCACCGCGGTGCCGCTTGCGTTGGCGACCTGGCCGAAAATGCTGCCGGTGGCATTCGATTGTGCAAGGACTGGCCCAGCGAAAGCCATTGCAAGGGCGTGTGCGACAAGCGTCATCCGCACACGGCGGGAAGTGTTCTTCATTGCGTCTCCTGTTGTGGTTATGATTCGGCCGCGCAAGCGCGGCCGATGGAGACATGCTAGGTAGGATGACGATGGCGAACAATTGAATGTTTACGCGCCATCTATGCCCAAAACGGTATATCTAGTCGGGAAGCGTGACGAGCAGGGGCGCCTTGCCGTCCCAGGCCTGGTCGAGCAAGGTCTTGCCATCAAGGCGCACCAGCACGCGCTGGCCGCGCGGCGTGCGCGTGGTGACGATATCGATGCCGTCGCCTTCTGTGCTTGCGCCGAACGCGCGCATATGGCGCAGCGCCATGCGCGGCCAGCCTTTCGGCAGGCGAGGCGCGATGGTGAAGCTGCGCAGGCTGGCCGCTTCAATGCCGAACAAGCCTTCCGTCACCACTCGCGCATATAGCCCGCTTTCCGCGGAGAGGTGGCGCTGCTGGCCTTCCGGCCACGCTTCCACGGCATACGGCACGTGGTCGCCCAGCAGGCGGCGGCCGGAATAGTAGCGCAGGTAGGGCATGGTGCGTTCCAGTTCGCCGGCTTTCAGCAGGCCGCGCAGCGCGTACAGCGTGGCGCGATCCCAGAAGGTCTTGTCGCCGGCTTCGGTCAGCACGCCGTTCTCGCTCCAGAGTTGCGGCGACAGCAGCGCATCGACTGTGCCGCGCTGGCGTTCATTGATGCCCAGCGCCAGCGGCAGCGCGATCCAGGCGCGCAGCTTTTCGTTGCCGTCGTAGTAGCGATAGGTGTCAAAGCCGCCCATGCGCGCGCCGAAGTAGCGCTCGATGGCGCTGCGCTGCGATTCCGCTTCCTGCCGCAGCGCCGTGGCGCGCTGCGCATCGCCCAGCGAAGCCGCCAGCCTTGCCGCGCCTTGCAGGCCGCCATAGGCCAGCACATTGGTCGACAGGTTGGCTTTGCCGGCCGGGAAGCGGCCTTCCAGTTCGTCGCTGTCCGAATGCACGATGCCTTGTTCATCGCGCTTGCGGCGGGTGAATTCCAGGCACCAGTCGATCAGCGGCAGCAACTGGCGTGCGGTTCCGCTGTCGCCTTGCGCCAGAGCGAACTGGCTGGCGCCGTAAGAGATCATGGCGCAGTCGCCGCGGTCGCCGGCGCCGTTCCAGTAGCTGCGTCCTTCGGCGATGATGGAGGAGGGAATCGGTTTGTAGTCCGCGTTCATGTGGCGCGCGAACATGCCAAAGCTGGTGAGCGCGCTTTGCACGCCGGCGCTGTCGCCCAGGTAGGGGAAGAACGGGTTGACGTATTCCGCCTGGTCGTTGGCCCAGACGGCAGCGTAGTAGCGCGTGCCGCCGGGCCCGTGCAGCAAGCCGCCGCGCGTGGCGAAGATGCTTTCCGCCGCGCGCACTTTCGAGAAGGCGAACATCGCGTCGATCACCGGCTCCGGCGTTTCCAGCACCAAGTTGGCGCGCCATTGCGCGACCTTGCGGGCGCGTTCCTGCAAGGCTTCACCGCCGTCCACGTACACCATCTCGTTTTGCAGGCGGCCGCTGATGATCACGTCCACGTGCATGCTGGCGCCGGGCGCCAGCTCGCCCTCGCGGGCAGGGGAGCGCACCTCAAGCACATAGGCGCCGTGGGTGCCGCGTTCGGCCGGCGTGGTCTCGCTGCGTTCCAATGCGCTGAAGCTGTAGCGCCGCGTGGCCTGGCCCGTGTTGACCAGCTCCAGCCGCTCCACCAGCGCCGGCTCGCTGGGCGACGGCGTCAGGGTGCGCGTCAACACCAGGCCAGGCGCCAGTTGCGAGCGTAACGCGAGGCGGCCGTCGAAACGTACTTGTTGCAGGCGCTCGGCGCCGGCGGGCTGGCCGTCGAGCGCGATGGCCGGCGACGCTTCCGCACCGAATTTGCGGATCAGGCTGGCGTGCGTGTCGTCGGGAATGGTGCGCAGCATGGGCCAAACCACGGTACGCGCCAGCAGCAGCGAGCCGTCGGCCTGGCTGCCGTAGTCGATCACGGCCGAAACCTGGCGGCCGCTCATTTCAAGCTGGTCGCGGTGGACGTCTTTCACCTGCCAGCGAATGGCATCGCCGTCAAGCTGCCAGCGCTGAGTGAAAGCCGGCGGCGCTGCGTGCGCCAGCCCGGCGGCGATCAATGCCGCTGCCAGGATGGCCGCACCAGGGCGTAATATGCGTTGCATCTGTATCTCCTTATTTTGTCTTGCGGATGATCGCCGCCCAGCCGCCGCCCGGCGCCAGCCGCATCGTCAGCCGGCTGCCGCGCGTGACGCCCGCGCTGCTTTTTTGTACGTCGGTGGCGAAGACGCCGGCATTCGGACCGTCTTCCATGCTCTCCAACTGGTAGGTGCCATCGCCCAGGAAGGACAGGTCCAGCTCCAGGTCGCGGCCGTCGGCGCCGGTCATGGCGCCCACATACCAGGTGTCGCCGCGGCGGCGGGCCATCGCCACGTAGCGGCCAAGCTGGGCGTGCAGCACGCGGCTTTCGTCCCACTCCACCGGCACCTGGCGGATGAAATCCAGGGAGGATGGGTTGGCGCGGTATTGCGAAGGGCTGTCGGCCAGCATTTGCAGCGGGCTTTCGTAGATCATGTACATCGCCAGTTGGTGCGCACGCGTACCCTGGCTCATGGGGCGATCGAAGCTGGCGACGAAGTCCTTGCGATGGGCATTGCTCATGGCGCCGGGCGTGTAATCGATCGGCCCGGCGAACATGCGGATGAAGGGCAGGGTGACGTCGTGCTCGGGCGTCTGCTTGTCGCTCCACTTGTTGTTTTCCAACCCTTTCACGCCTTCGAAAGTCAGCACGTTGGGCCAGGTGCGTTGCAGACCGCTGGGCTTGAAACTGCCGTGGAAGTCCACCAGCAGGCGCCGCGCGGCAGCCTCGCGCGCAACGCGCTCGTAGTAGTTCACCATCCACTGGTCGGAACGCTGCATGAAGTCGACCTTGATGCCTGCCGCGCCCCAGCGCGCGAACTGGTCGAGCGCCGCTGTCATCTGGGTGTCCAGCGTTTTCCACGACACCCACAGGATGATGCCGACGCCACGCTGCCTGGCGTACGCCATCAGCTCCGGCATATCGATTTCCGGCTTGACAGCCAGCAGGTCGCCCAGCTTGTACCAGCCTTCATCCATGATGATGTATTCGAGTCTGTTATCGGCTGCGAAGTCGATGTAGTGGCGATAGGTGCGGGTGTCGAGGCCGGACTTGAACGGCACGCCATACAGCTTGTTGCCGTTGTACCAGTCCCACGCGACCTTGCCCGGCTTGATCCAGCTGGTTTCCTTCAGCTCCTGCGGTTCGGCCAGCAGGTAAGGCATCTGGTTCAGCAGCAGGCCGCCGGCGTTGGCGGAGATGCCCAGGATGCGCCATGGGAAGGCGCGCTTGCCGTCGGTGCGCGCGATGTAGCCCGCCTCCTGCGTGACCGGCACGTTGCGGTCGTCGCGCGCGGTATCGGCCAGCGCTACTTTCGGGAAGACGGCGCGCAGGCCGGCCGTTTCGCCGTGCAGGTAAAGGCCGGGATAATCGCGCAGGCCGGATTCGGTGAACACCAGGTGCACGCCGCCGTTCTGCACCAGGGCCGGTACGCCGACCAGCTTGCCGGCGGCATCGCTTACGGCCAGCGCCTGGTAGTAATGCTCGTTATGCGACTGCATCGACTTCTCCTGCGGCCAGTACAGGGTGTCCTGCGGCCGCAGGTTGATGCCGGCCTGTTCGTTCTCCACCGTTACCTGGCCGGGCAGGGTAGTGCGGAAGCGGTAGGCAACGCCTTCATCATAGGCACGCACTTCCAGTGCATAGCCGCCGGCGAAGTCCAGCTGCAGGACGTTGTAATGGTCGCGTACCTCGCGGGACTTCTGCGCCACCACCGGCCGCACGGTGTGGTCGACGCTGCGGCGTTGCTGGCCGGTCAGCCGAGGCTTCTCGCCGAGCGTGCCGATGCCGGCCAGGGTCATGCCGATCGGCGTGGGCAGTACCAGGTCGGTGCCGCGATGGCTGACGGCGAAAGACAGGCGCTCCCTGGTGTCGATCGTAACGCGCAACTGGCGGTCGGGGGAACTGAGTTCGAGCTGGCGTGCGGCGTGGCCGGCCAGCGGCGCGATCAGCAGCAGCGCGCCGGCCAGGCGGCGCGCAAGGGACGTATGATTCAAGGCAGGTCTCCGGATATAGGTGTGCCGCTCCATGCTATGGGCATGCGCGGGACCGATCCAATGACTTTTTACGCGAGAGCTATGTCGTAGAGGTTATATGCCTGGGGGATCGGTTCCGGCTCCGGTTCCGGCTCCGGCTTCGGCTGAGGCGCCGAGGCCTCGCGCCGAATCGCCTGCAACAGCAATTCGGCTCCCGGAGCGAGCACGCTGTCGCGCCTGCGGATGATGCCGAAAGGGTCCATGCGGCAGTCCAGTTCCAGCGGCAGGATCGCCAGCAGGCCCAGTTCCTGGTAGCGCCGCGCCACGTCCTCCGACATGACATTCAGCGCATCGCTCATTTGCAGTATGCTGGTGATCAGCACAATCTCGCTGGTGTCGACGATATCGCCGGGCGGCTCCAGGCCGGCATTGTGGAACAACTGGTCAAAGCGCTGGCGCAGGATGCTGCCCGGCGGCGGCGTAATCCAGGGTGCCGCCACCAGGTCATGCAAGGTCAGCCGGCTGCGCCCTGCGAGCGGATGGCCGGCGCGCGCCACCACCACGACCGGCTCCGGCGCCAGCTCCTCGTAGATCAGCTCCGCACAATCGTGGAAGCCGGTAAGACGCGCCAGCAGGAAATCGAGCGTGCCGCGCTGCAGGCGCTCCAGCAGCTCGTTGCTGGACTCGATCTGCACGCCGATGCGCAGTTGCGGCACCTGCTGCTTGACACGCGTGATGGCGCGCGGCAGCAGGCTCAATGCCGGCGTCATGATGCTGCCCACGTCGACCTGGCCCGCCAGGCCTGCCTTGAGCGCGACGATATCCTCGTGCGCGCGGGCCAGGCTGCTCAAAGCCATGCGCGCATGGCGGATCATGCTTGCGCCGTAAATGGTGGGCAGCATGCCGCGCGGATGGCGTTCGAACAGGGCGATGCCGAGCATGTCCTCCAGTTCCTTGAGTTGCTTGGACGCCGCCGGTTGCGTCATGCACAGCGCCTCGGCGGCGCGCAGGATATTGCCCGCGTCGTCGATGGCGATCAACAGCAGGAGCTGGCGGGTCTTGAGCCGCGCACGCAGGTACCAGTTCGGATTTGGAGCAGTCATTGCATTGCCTTTCGGGTCGATTGGCATTTTTAACATGTTCAAAATGGTATCGGTGTTGCCATTTTGTCGATTGGATGCATATCGAGGCTTCTCGCAACTTAATCGGCACAATGCGGCTCGTGTTAGACTGCGCCGTCCAATTGCCAATTTTCTAACGATGAAGATCCAGCAAACACTGCGCTCAGTCAAAACCGCCCTGTCCGAACGCCGCGAGGTGCGCAAGCGCCTGCGCGGCCCCGCCCAACTGCGTTACGCCATCGCCGATTCGATCGGCATGCTTGACGCGCAGGCATGGCAAGGGCTCACGGCCCAAGCAGGCTTCTTCCTGTCCTACAATTACCTGCGGTCGCTGGAGACCGTGCTGCCGACCAATCTGGATCCGCGCTACGCCCTGGTGTACGAAGGCGACCAGCCGGTTGCGGCGCTGTATATGCAGCTGGCCGACATCAAGCTGGCCCAGGCCAGCAAGACCTCCTTCGGATCCCTGGGCGAGAGCCTTGGGCAGCGCGTGCTCACCTGCGGCAACCTGCTGACCTTCGGCCAGCACGGCATCGCCATCGCCCCCGGCGTCGATCCTGAACTGGCGTGGCATGGCGTGGCCGAAGTGCTGTACCGCGTGCGGCAGGCCGAAAAGCTGGCCGGCTCGGCCAACTTCGTCATGATCAAGGATTTGCACGGCCCGCAGGTGGACGATGCCGCCTTCCTCAAGAACCTCAGCTACCGTTTCGTGGAAACAGAGCCGAACATGGTGCTGGCCCTGGGCGAAGACTGGAAAAGCTACGACGATTACCTGGCCAGCCTGGCCTCGAAATACCGCGCCAACGTCCGCAACGGCATCCTGAAGCCGATCGAGGCGGCGCAGTGCACGGTGGAGCATTTCAGCGACATGGCCGCCATGCAGGATGAAGTCCATGCCCTGTACAAGGCCGTGCAGGCGAACGCCGGCTTCCGTCCGTTCGAACTGCTGCCGGAATACTTCCCGGCCTTGCAGGAAGCGGCGGGGGAGCGCTTCCGCTGCAGCGTGGTCAAACGTGAAGGCAAAATGCTTGGCTTCCTGGTCACCATCGCCGACGGCGAGACCGCCATCGCCTTCCACATCGGCTTTGACCGCGCCGCCGCGGCCGACCTGCCGATCTACCTGCGCCTGCTGCATGCCGGTATCGCCGACGCCATCGGCCTGGGCTGCAAGCGTGTGTCCTTCGGCCGCACGGCACTGGAGCCGAAAGCGGCGCTGGGCGCGCGTCCGGAAACCTATGGTGTGCTGATCCGCCACCGCCAGCCTTTCATGAACAAGGTGATCAAGCACCTGCTGCTGAATATTGACCACGACGACGCCCCCGATCGCAGCCCGTTCAAGAAGGTCGAAGGCAAGGCCGCGTAACAACTGGTTACTTACGTGGTGCTAGGCGGGCGCCTCTAATCTGCTGAGCTCGGTTATCATGTCGACCTTTCGGATTGACGGCAGCAGATGTAATGAAGTATGGCGTGATCAATTTATTAAAGGCTGTTGCAGCGCAGTTAATTGTGCTGCATCACCTGGCGTTTTACGGCCCGATGGCCGACCACGTGCGGCTTATCCTGCCCGACCTGATCGACTGGCTGGCGGGGAGCGCGCGCATTGCCGTGCAAGTGTTCCTGGTGGTGGGCGGCTTCCTGGCCGCCAAATCGCTGGCGCCAAGCGCGCAGCCGGTCATGGTCGACCCGCTGGCTGCTGTCTGGCGCCGCTATGCCAAGCTGGCGCCGCCCTTTATCGCGGCGACCGTGATCGCCGCGGTGGCTTCCGTGCTGGCCAGCCAGTGGATGGAGCACGATTCCATTTCTGCACCGGCGACGGTGGGCCAACTCGCGGCGCATGCTGTGCTGGCGCATGGTGTACTTGGTTACCCATCGCTGTCGGCTGGCGCATGGTACGTCGCTATCGATTTCCAGTTGTATGTCATGGTCGTCGCAGTCCTGTGGCTGGCAGCCCGCATCAGCGGCCCGGTGCGCCGCGCCTGGCTGGTGCCCGGCATGATCGCGATCGGCAGCGCGTTGTCGCTGCTGCACTTCAACCTGGACGCCGATTGGGATAACTGGGCACCGTACTTCTTCGGCAGCTACAGCCTGGGCCTGGCCGCATGGTGGGCCGGCGATCCGCGCCGCAAGACGCGCGGTGCGGTGCTGGTGCAGGCGGCGATTTTCCTGCCCGCCCTGGTGGCCCTGGCCGTGAACTTCCGCAGCCGCCTGGCGCTGGCGATGATGGTGGCGTGCACGCTGGTGATCTTCGGCCGCATGCAGTTCAGTGGCGAAGGCCGCCTGCTTGCCATCGTCAACTCCCTGGCCCGCACGTCGTATTCGGTGTTCCTGATCCACTTCCCGGTCTGCCTGCTGGTGAACGCCGCCTTCACCCGCTTCGCGCCTGCCGACCCGGTGCTGCAAGGCGTCGGCATGCTAGTTGCCTGGGGTGCCAGTCTGGCCGCCGGCGCCGCCTTCCATCGCTGGATCGAAGTGCCGTTGGGACGCCTGCTGCAGTCTTCTTCGGCCGCAGCCAGCGCAACCCAGCGCGCTTAAGACGAAGGGCCTGTCAGGCCATTTGGCGCAGCCTTGTCCATGCCAGCAAGGCGGCCAGTCCAAGCACCATCATCAAGCAGTTGTGCGGTTCGGGTACGGCTGCGATACCAAGCGCGTACTCGAAACCAAACCCGCCTGGCTGGTCCAGCGTAAAGGCAGCGGTGACCAGCAGATCCTGCAGGCCGGCATGGGCCGCGCCCAACAGCAAAAGTCGGTGATCGAAGAACAGCTCGACTGCCGTCAGCGAGTCGAACGAACGTGCAAACAGTTCGGTACCGTGGTTGCTGATCGAGAGTGCCATTGAAACGAAGCCGCTTTGTTCGGCCAGGGTATCCAGCATGGCGAATGCCAGTTGGCCAGGCGTTGAGAGGTCGAACTGGAAGTGCGCCGTCAATGTGCTGGAGAGCGGGCCGCCGGGCAGTTCGGGCCGCACCAGCACCCCCATGGTTCCGGTCCCCGCCGGCTGGCCGTCCGCGAAATCCCCATCAAGGCCGGAGGCTTCGCCGGGCGCAATCGATGTATGTGAAAAGGCCGAATGCCGTTCGGGGTCGAATCGCAGGGTAGGGGCCGCACCGCCAATGTTGGCCGAACTCTCCACGGCGAAGGCGGTGCCCTGGATAGTGGCGATTGCGCTGGCGCCAGCTTCCGACCGGTTCCATCCCGCGGAGATGCTTTCAGCCTTCAGCGTACCGTGCAAACCATAGCCGGTCGTTCGGGCGGCATTGTCGGCGGCACCCAGGGCGCGTGACTTTGCTTGCGCATCAACATACTCGCCCCAGCCGTGCGCGCGGGCATAGGTGGCGCCGCCGCCGTTCGCCTCCGCATACACGATGGCCGTTGTATCCGATGTGCTGTCGCTGCCGGCAATACCGGTTGCCTCGGCGCGTGCGGCGCCGGCGGCAATGACAAACGCGTGCGATGTGGCGCTGCCATCGCGCACGGGACGGAGCGAGTTGATGCTCCGACCGCCATGGGCGGACGCATACGCCGAGCCATCGCCCGCCGATACAACGGTGGTGCGGGCGCTGGCACTGCCGGCCCGGACTTCGCCGGGCAGAGTGCCAGACATCACAAAGCCGCCCTGCGCGTAGCTGTTTGCCTCTGCCTTCGCCCCGGCGGCCGTGGACAAGAGCGCCGAGGTAGCGCTGGCGGAGCCGCTCCGCCCGGCAAAGGCGCCATTGCTTCCAGTGCCGCTGTCGCCGCCTTCGGCGGAGGTGCTCAAGCTGATTTTTGCGGCTTTGCTTTCCGTCCAGCTAAGGCGTGAACTGGCATTGCCGCCGTTTCCGGCTACGCCGCCTTCGCTGTTGCCGCCCTTGCCGCCAACCGCGCCGTTCCCCAGCGTCAGGCTCCCATTGCTGCTGCCCGTGACGCTGTCGGCAATATGCGCGGACGCGCCATCGCCGCCGTCAGCCCCGCCCACGCCCATGCCGCCGGATCCGCCGTGCACGCTGGCGCCAGCCAAAACATCTCCTGCGTCGCCTTGTCCGCTGGCGCGGGCCGTGCCCTTCCCGCCATCGCCGCCGCGCCCCCCGGCGCCGCGTGCTCCGCCCCCGGTCCCACCATAGGCCCCGGCGGCGCTATTCACATTGGATTGGCCTATCGCATCGCTGAAGGAGAAGGCATCGCCCCCGGCCGCGCCGTGGCCGCCATCGTTCTGCCATCCTCCTTCACCGCCGTAGCCGTAAGTATTGGAGTGAATTGTGCCTTGGCCGTTGATGCTTGAACGTGCGAGCCCGGTCGCGCCGGCGCTGGAGGTGCCGCCGTCATCCGCAAAGCCGCCTCGTCCGCCATAGCTGATCACGAACACCTGGATGTCAGATGCTCGCGAGTCGTTCAGTTCAAGCGTCGTCTCGCTGGCCCCAGCCTTGCCCGCCATCCCGCCGCTGCTGTAGCCAGCGGAGCCGCCAAATACGCTGACGGTATGGTGCACCTTGCCGCTGGTTGAAAACGTTGGCGTCGCCGCGTAACGCATTGCCGCGCCGTCACCGCCATCCGCGCCGCTGAAGCCCGCGCCACCAATACCGCCGCCTAGCCAGATATTCGTCTTGATATTGCCGTTGCCGGCGCTGACACTGGCCGCCATCGTGGCCTGGGCGGCGGCGCCTGCGCCGCCACGATGGCCGGCGCCACGTCCGGCCCCGCCATGGCCGCCTTGCGTGCTGCTCGAGAGGGTGAGCCCCGGCCCGTTAGTCTTGCCCGATACCGAGCTTGACGCGGCGCCGCCATCGGCGCCGTTGCCAGGGAAAAGGGCATCGCCGCCTTGTCCCGCGGTGACTTCGACCGTTGCGGCGGACGGCTCCGAGTCGTAGCCAATCAAGGCCAGCGCGGCCTGTGCCGACCCGGCGCGGCCGGCTCCCTTGCCGCCATTGCCGCCCGTGACCCGGATAGTCACGCCCTCGGCTTTCCTCGCCCCTGGCCACAGCACGCTGGTGACGCTCGCATTACCGCCGGCGCCACCGATGGCGGAGGCTCCGTCCGAAGCTCCTGCCCCGCCAATACCGGGAAGGCCCGCGTCGCCGCCATTACCGCCTTTTGCAATCGCATACAGATAGGGGCCGAAAATACCGGGAACATTCGGCGTGCCATACACTTGAAGGCGTGCGTCGCCGCCAGCGCCACCCGCACCGGCCGCACCGCCGTTTTGGCCGGCACCACCTGCGGCGCCATTGCCGCCAGCGCCGCCTGCGCCACCGGTGATCGAATGCGTCTTGTCGCTGGCCGCGTTGGCGATGACCGACAGACCCCGGCCCGCCCCGCCGGCGCTGCCCGGCGCTCCAGGCGCTGTGCCTGGAGTGCCTGGTGCTCCCGGCACTCCAGTGGTTTCAGCCGCCAGCGCATTCCCACTGGCAATGGCGAACAACAAGGTCAATTGGTGCAGGGATCGTCTCATGTCTTCGCTCGCTGAAGTGACGGGATGTGCAGCTGTGGCCGGCAGCGATGTCGCGCGAATGAAATGTACACCGATGGCGAAAAGACGTGCTGGAATGAGCTGGCTACCGGACAGCTAGGCAGTGTGCGCCAATCCTTCGCGCAGGAAACCATCATGTCGTGTCATGCGCACCAAGGCTGGCGGCGAAGCGAGGTAAGTCGCGAACTTGGCAGCCAGTGCCTGCAACGGAGCGCTTTCCAGGTGTGCCTGCATGGCTGCAGCGTCGGTATAGCGCTCGAAAACGATAATACGGTTTTCGTTTTCAAGATCGGCAAGCACCTCATATTGCAACGTTCCAGGCTCGGTGCGTGAATGTGCTACCAGTTGATCCAGGCCGGCCAGCAGTTCACGGCGGAATTGAGGATGGACGTCGAGCATGGCAAGCAGGTACATGGAAGCTCCGTGAGTGGAAAGAAGTCCACAGCTTACGAAACCGGCCGCGAAGGTGGATTGTAGAAATGGGACTTTTGGCGCATGCCGGTAACGATTGTTTGCGGCGAATGGCCGGTCAGTGCGCGCGTTTCGTGAATAAAGTGCGGCTGGTCGTAATAGCCCATGTGCATGGCGGCGTCGAGCGCAGGCATTTCGGGAGCGAGTGCCAGCATGCGCAGTGTATGGCTAAGCCGGGCGATGCGGGCGAATTGTTTGGGGCCGAGGCCGTAGGTATCGGTAAACCTGCGCTGCAGGTGGCGGCGTGTCCAACCCGATTGTGCGGCTAACGCGTCAATGCTGGTGGCAGGCGCGTAATACAGCTTTTCGAGCAGGGTATCCAGCCCGCGTCCGCCACGGTCTTCATGCTGGCCCAAGCACGCCAGGAAGAATCGGTCGAGTGCAGCGGCGCAAATGGCTGGGCCGTCCGCCAGCGCCAGTTGGTCGGATAAGCGTTCGGCACTATCACCCCAGACTACGTGGGCCGGCCAGTGCTGGTCATGCAAGTGGGATAGCGACTTGCCGCAGAAATGCCGCAGGCTGCCACCGCGAAAGCGCACGGCGACGAATCCGTTTAATCCATTTCCTTCGATAGCGATGGCGCGCGTGCGCAGGCAAAGCAGGACAGCCCGCGGCGACTGTTTGCCATCCAAAAGAAAGGGCGAGCCGTAATGAAAGATGCATTCCGAGCCGGTTCCAGGCGGTAGGTGCGGGGGCAGAGTCTGCTTGCCCTCCCAACCCCAGTAACGGTCAATGTAGGGGCGCAGTTGAGCGGCGGGGCGCAGGTGCCAACGTTGAGAAAGCATGGTGATAATGATATCCTGCCTGCCCCATTGCCATATCCCCCGGAGATGAAAATCAGAGCTTTGCTTTTGGCAGTTGCCGCCCTGTGGAACAGTGCCGCGCTTGCGGCCGCCGGTGTTGACCCGCTCACAGTCCAGATCGGGCTTGACGATGCTCGCCGCTTCGCCAGCATTATGAAAGATGGCGCGGTGCCGACGCCAGAAGTCCTGCAGCATGAGTATCTTGATCGCGCAGGGCTAGGGGTGAAGGTATTTACGCCGATGCGCATCGTCGACGCGAATCGCCTGGCGCGAGCCGTTGCCGCCAAGCCCGAAGCGTATCGCTACGCGGTCCGTGAATGCCTGCCTCGCTTGCCCGAATTGCGCAGCGACCTGAAAGCAATCTACCTGGCTTATGCCGGCTTGCTGCCGGAACGTCCTTTGCCCGCCATCGAAATCGTATTCGGTGCGAACAATTCGGGTGGCACTGCCAATTCCGCAATGCAGGTGATCGGCCTTGAAGTAACCTGCCCACCAGGCGCGACCTTCACGCAATTCCGCACGACGATGCGCGGTTTCTTTGCGCACGAAACGGTCCACACCTGGCAGGGCGATGAAACGCCGCAGGCGCTTGCGGACCCTTTATTGAACCAGGCCTTGAGGGAGGGTGTTGCCGACTATCTCGCACACCTGGCCACTGGCGAAATGCCGACGCCTGAACGTGATGCCTGGGCGCGCCAACGCGAGTCGTGGCTATGGGAGGAGTTCAAGCGTGACCGCAGCTTCATGCAGGGCGACAGCGAAAGCCAGCGCAACCCGATGGCCAGCCCGCGCTTCAAGCGATGGTTCGTCAATTGCGGCGACGCCCCGGAAGGCTGGCCATGCGAAGCGGGCTACTGGATCGGGATGCGGATCGCCGAAGCCTATGTGGAGCGCTCCCAGGACAAGCGCGCAGCAATCCGCAAACTGCTTGAACTCGAAGACCCTGCCGCGATCTTGAAGGCCAGCGGATGGCTAAAGCCGTTGTAATTCATGCCGCGCCATCAGTTCGACGATCCAGTCAATGAACACGCGAAGCTGTTTGCGCACATATCGATTAGGCGGATATGCCACGTGAAGCGGCATAGGCTCGATACGCCAGTCGGCGAACAGCTGCACGAGCGCGCCGCTGGCAACATGTTCCCTGGCCATGTACTGCGGCAGCCATAACACCCCAAGCCCGGCCAGTCCGGCTGTCAGGTAAGCATTGCCGTCGTCGATCGCCAGGAAGTAGCGGCCACCGATCTTGACGCGCTCGCCGGATTTCTCCATCGCGTAGGGCAAACCGTTGGTCCAACGGTAGTGGACGACGCGGTGGCCTGCACCGTGCAAATCGTGAGGAGACGCTGGCGTTCCCGACTGGGCAAAGTATGACGGCGCGGCATAGACGCCCAATTGCAGGTCGGCGACGCGTCGCGCGACAAGGGCTGCATCGTCGATTTCGCCGCCGCGCACCACGCAATCGACATTGTCGCCAATCAGGTCGACCTTGCGGTCGCTGGCGCCGATATCCAGTTGGATCTCCGGGAAGCGGGCGTGGAATTCAGGCAGCGCAGGCACCAGGATGATGTTCGCAAACGGACTGGGAACGTCCACCCGCAGCAAGCCGCGCGGCGTGCTCGAATCGCCGAGGATGTTTTCTTCGATGTCTTCAAGCTCGGCCAATAGTCGAATCACGCGTTCGTAATATGCGGAGCCGGCCGTTGTTACGTTCACTTTACGGGTCGTCCTGTTGAGCAGTTTGATGCGTAAGTCGGCTTCCAGCTGCTGCACCAGCTGGGTAACCGTAGTTTTGCTGACACCCAGCGTTTCCGCAGCCTTGGTGAAGCTGCCGGCTTCAACAACGCGAACGAATGCGCGCATGCCTTCCAGCTTGTCCATCGCCATGTCTTTGATAGTTTGGTATTGCCAAACAGTGTAGCAGCCGTTTTGCGGTTTATCCGGACGATTCGCGAAGCTATAGTGACCGCATTCATCAACACAAGGAGCAGGCATCATGACAAAGCGCGAAACCATTTTTCCAGCCGGGCGGCACGAACTCTACGCAGTCCATAAATACTCGGCAGCGATCCGTTCGGGAGACTTGTTGTTCGTATCCGGCCAAGTCGGCAGCCGCGCGGACGGCACGCCTGAACCTGAATTCGAAGCTCAGGTACGCTTGGCGTTTGAGAACCTTAAGGCGACGCTGAAAGCAGGCGGGTGCGGGCTGGACGACATCATTGACGTAACGACGTTTCACACGGACCCGGAAAAGCAGTTCGATACGGTCTTGGCGATCAAGGACGAGATCTTTCCGGCCGCGCCCTATCCGAACTGGACCGCCGTAGGCGTCAACTGGTTAGCAGGGTTCAACTTCGAGATCAAGGTCGTTGCCCGGATTCCTCACTAAGTGAAAAGAACCGGCTCCGATTGCCGGTCTTTGGTGTTCGTATGATTCTTCGACCAGGAATTTGCTATGCCGGTCTTGCCGGTGCCTTCCGAATGATTTCAAGTTCGACACGGCGGTTGGGAGCTTCACATTTGATGCGTTCCTTATGTGTGGTCAAGACGCCGCAGGCAGTGGTGAGCGGTTGCGTACTTCCTTGGGAAATGGCGTCGATCTTGATTTCGGGGGTAAGATTCTTCAGATGCTTTTCCATGAACAGCTTTACCTCCTGCGCCCTCCGTGCAGACAACCAATTATTGCGTTGAGCCCGGCCGATCTGGTCAGCATGGCCTGTCACCTTGATTTCTTCTACGCCAGCGACACCATTCTTGATTTCTTCGACAAACGTCAGCAATTGCGTCTTGCCGCTATCTGTCAATGTGAAGTCATTGAAGTCGAACGCCGAATCGGCATGCAAAATCGTTAGGGTGGTATCGCAGGAGGAACTGCGTCCACTAAGGTCTGCATCAATGAGGTCTGGACGCAGGTTTTTTATTTCGAAGCTAACCTGCATCGACGTGATTTCCGTCGATGGGATAAAGACCCGATGGATCGGGAATTTCCCGTCTTCTCCGGCATTCCTGTCGGCGATACGCAGGTAAGTTTCGGGACCAACGCGCGACATTACGTGAACATTACACAGTTGTATTGGCGGCGATGTTTTCTCGTCGCAGGCCATCCCTAGAATTGGTGCGACGCTTCCGCAAGCCTTTGGCGATAAAACGAGCTTTTGTGCGCGGAAGTTCCCAATCTTGGTTATTTGCGCCATGTTCATCGGAAGCATCCCGGTCGCTTTGGGTAGCCCGCTTACTATCCATGGCAAGACGAGCATCAGGCAAAGTACTACCCACCAGCGCTTCCTGTATCGCGGCATAAAGGCGACATGCAGGGCTACCCCTCCGACAGCGGCGATGAACAGGGCGCTCATTACGGACGCCCAGAAAAAAGCGAGGTAATCATCTTCGGCCAAGCCTGACGCGTGGCTGAATATCAATAACAGCATCGACAAGGGTGCCAGCTGCAGGATGCAGCTCAGTACTGCACTGCTTAGCTGTGCAAGAAACAAGTTTCGGACCTTCGTCTTTTTCCTAAGGTCGGCGAAAGTCAGCCCATACTTGCTCTTGTATTTCGCTGTATAAGTACGGGTGCGCCATGCACACAGAAGCAAGCTGAACGTTAGGCTAGCTAGCAAGCCCCAAAGGATATGCCAAGCCATCCAAATGCTTAGCAGGACGCCGGCAGAGGAGGCGATGAGCGACAGCATGCCAAACGCCGTCCAGACGATGATGGTGCTGGTCAGCCTGCGTTCCCCTTTTTCCGTTTTACGGGTTTTGAACGTCATGCCGATGGCGAGGTAAGGCATGAGTAAATTGAGCGCCAGGAGTATTAGCAACCCGACCAGCACCCAGGTAACGGCAAGAAGGTAGCTGGTTGCTGCCTGCAGATCGAAGAGGGGGAAATAATCGATATGAAAGAAGTAGCTGAATAGCGCCGCCACACCGACCATCGACAACGATATTGCCGGAATCTTACTCGAGTCTTTGCCGTCCTTGCTTTCAACAGGGCCCCGAGTCTGGGCTGCGGCCGGAGCTGAAGTTGCCGGAGTTTGCGTATGCATAAAAATCAGATGCGATGGTAGTTGAATAATCTACCTTATTTCTGATATGGGAAAATGCGTACATTTCCACGACTTCATGCATTTGGCCTGCGCTAGAAACAAAAAAGCCCACGAACCGAAATTCGTGGGCTTCCTTGCGTATCTTGGTAGGCCGTGCGGGGCTCGAACCTGCGACCAACGGATTAAAAGTCCGCTGCTCTACCAACTGAGCTAACGACCCAAGGTTCTCATTTCGAATGGTAGGCCGTGCGGGGCTCGAACCTGCGACCAACGGATTAAAAGTCCGCTGCTCTACCAACTGAGCTAACGACCCGTCGAAAGAAGAAGCGAGATTATAGGCTGGACTATCCCAGCTGTCAAATGCTCGCCTGCACTTTTTACTTGATGGATTTCAGGCGATCCTTGGCAGTAGCGGCCGCTGGCGTGCCTGGATAATTCTTGATCAGCTCTTGCAATGTCTTTTTAGCATTGTTGATTGCCTTCAGCTCGGTCTGGCAGCTGGCAATGTTCAGCATGGCGTCGGCGGCCTTCTGGCTGTCCGGCCAGGTCTTCACCACCACTTGCTGGGCGGTGATGGCGTTCTTGCAGTCGCCTTGGGCGTAATAGGCGTTACCCAGCCAGTATTGGGCGTTGGAGGCGTAGGCCGAAGCGCCAAAGCGCTTCACGAAGTCGCCCAGCGCGCTGGCTGCGCCTTTGTAGTCGCCGCTCTTGAACTGCGCCATCGCGTTGTCGTAGGCGTTCTGTTCGTCCATATTGACCGAGGAGGTCTGGCCGTCGATGGTCACCTGGCGCGGCTCGAGCTTCTTCATGCGGGCGTCGAGGTCGGTGTAGAAGTCCTTCTGGCGCTTTTGCGCGACCTGGATTTCGTTCAACAGGATTTCGGTCTGGCCGCGCAGGCGCGCAACTTCTTCGCGCAACTGGTCCTGTTGCGAGATCATGTCCAGCGTGGTGTTCTTGTCGGTCTTGGTGTCGATCAGGTTCTTCAGGTCCGCTTCCAGCTTGGCGACCTTGGATTTCAGGTCCATGATGGCCTTGCGCGCTTCGTCGTCGTCGAAGATGCCGGCGGATGCGGTCAGGGGCAGGGTGGCAGCGAACAGGGCTGCCATCAGGGCAGACTTAGTGAATTTCATTTTTCTTCCTTGCACAAAAAAAGAAATGGGGCAGGGCGCAGTATAAACTGCGCGCTGCCCCTTGTGCGGCATTGTTAAGCTAGCGAATTACTTAGCTTTGTAAACGATGTCGGCACGGCGGTTCTGCGACCATGCTTCTTCGTTGTGGCCTTCAGCCTTAGGCTTTTCTTCGCCCAGGGACACGGCTTCCATGCGGCCTTCTGGCACACCCAGGGCTGCCATCGACTTGCGCACAGCTTCAGCACGCTTCTGGCCCAGGGCCAGGTTGTACTCGGAGCCGCCGCGTTCGTCGGTGTTACCTTGGATCAGGATAGCGCGCTGGTTTTTGCCCAGGTATGCAGCGTGGTTCGACACCACTTCTTTGCCGTCTTCACGCACAACGTAGCTGTCGAAGTCGAAGTACACGGAACGGTTGGCCAGCTTGCCGCCTGGGATGTCCAGTTCGTCAACTTCTGCTTTCACTGGTTCAACAGCGCGGGTGTCGGCTTGCTTGACTGGCTCGGCTGGCTTCTCAATCACTTCCGGTGCTTTGGTTTCTGGTTGTGGGGTCGAGCAAGCTGCCAGCAGGGCGGCGGTGCTGAGGATGAAGGCTACGTGTTTTACGTTACGCATTTTTATTTCTCCTGGTCGTTAAAGGTGCTACTTCTCGTTTACTTCTTTTACTTCTTCACTTCATGAAAGGGCCCCAAGTGGGTTCCTTGATATTGCCCGCCTGAATACTCAGGCGCTGCTTAACCCGGCCGTCTGTCGACGCCACCGCCAGCGAGCGGCGGCCGCCGTTCTGAGTGGCGTACAGGATGTACTTGCCATTCGGAGCGAAGCTTGGCGAATCGTCGCTGGTGGTATCGGACAGGCGTTGCTCTTGGCGGGATTCCAGGTCCAGTACGAACAACTGGAAGGCGCCGCCATCGCGCCGCGAAATATAAGCCAGCGTCTTGCCGTCAGCGGAAATGCGCGGGCTGATATTGTACGAGCTGCCGAACGTCACGCGCTGCGCTTCGCCGCCGTTGACGCTCATGCGGTAAATCTGCGGGCCGCCGCTGCGGTCGCTGGTGAAATAGACGTACTGGCCGTCGGCACTGAATTGCGGTTCGGTGTCGATGGTGCTGCCATTGCTCAGGCGGCGGATGCCGCTGCCGTCCGCATTGACGATAAAGATCTGGGTATTGCCGGTCTTGGACAGGGCCACGGCCAGGCGCTTGCCGTCCGGCGACCAGGATGGCGCGGAGTTATTGCCCTTTTCGTTGGCCACGACGGTGCGCTGGCGGGTGACCAGGTTCTGTACGTAGACCACCGGTTTGCGCTGCTCGAACGAGACGTAGGCGACCTTGGTGCCGTCCGGCGACCACGATGGCGAAATGATTGGTTCGGTCGAAGTCAGGGCCGGGATCACGTTCTCGCCGTCGGCATCTGCCACTTCCAGGCGGTACTGGCGGCCTTGCTGGACCACGTAGGCGATACGGGTCGAGAACACGCCTTTGATGCCGGTCAGCTTTTCGTATACGTCGTCGGCGATCTTGTGTGCGGCCAGGCGGCCGTACTGGTTCGGCATCGGGGCGCGGAAGCCGGACAGGTCGTTGCCCTGTACCGTCGACATCAGGCGGTACTGTACTTCGAACTGGCCGTTGCCGAGGGTCTGCACGGAGCAGGCCACCAGAGCGTCGGCGCCGCGCGCCTTCCAGCTGGTCGCTTCAGTCTGCATCAGGTTGGTGGTCGGCGTGGCGTCAATGATCTTGAACATGCCGCTGCGGGTCAGGTCGGCTTTGATGATCTCCGAGATCTGGGCCGGGGCCGTGGCTTCGCCTGCGCAGGGGCCGATGGCGACCGGGATCTGGTTGCTGCCGACGCCGGAAATCTCGACGCGCAGTTGTGCCTGGGCCGACAGCGCAAACGCTGCGCCGGCCACTACGAACATAAATTTAGCTTTGTTCATCAAGGTACGTCCTTCAAATTGAACACGAGTTCAAGCTCGCGCGCCACCGTGCCGTCATCGCGTTTCGGCAGGGGCGAGGCCTTATAAATCGCATTCTCCACCGCAGTGTCATACGCAGCTACGCCGCTGCTCTTTGTTTTCTTAACCGACATGACTTCGCCGCTGGGAAGCTGGCTGACCATGAACTTGGCTTCAATATCCTGCTTGGCGCCAGGATAATCGATGCGGCCCATGATCTTGGTGCGCAGCTTTGCGACATAGCCTTTGTCCAGGTTAGGCGCGGTCGAACGTGCCGCCGTTCCGGTGGAGCCTGCAGCCGCCGAGCCCATGATGCGCTGCATTTCCGCAGCACGGGTTTTGGCAAGCTTTTCCTTCTCTTTCAGTTCCGCCTGTCGTTTGGCTTTTTCTTTTTCCAGCTTATCCAGTTTGTCCTGCTTATCGAGGTCTGCCAGGCGCTTCTTCTCTTCGTCGAGCTTCTTCTTCAGATCGGCCAGCTTCTTCTCTTCAGCTTCTTTCTTTTCTTTTTCTTTTTTCTTCTGCAGCGCGATGTCAGGATCGGGCTGCGCCGGCTTCACCACTTCCGGTGGCGCAGGCGTCGGCTCGGGCTCGCGGGCCGGTGGTTCTGGTTCAGGTTGCGGCTCCGGTTCAGGCGCTCTTGGCGCGGCCATCTGCGTGGTCATGTCCCAGATCTCGGCATCTACGCCAACCGGGTCATTGTTCCAGCGAATGCCAACCCACAGGAATGCAAACAACACGCCATGCATCACCGCCGCGAGCGCAAACGCGCGCGTGCCGCCGTGCCGCTTCGGCACACGGTACGGTCCGCCTGCATCTGCCATCGTCATTGCCATGCCTTACTTCGTTGCCAAGCCAACGCGGTTAATCCCCATCTTCTTCGCTTCGGAAATCAATTGGATCACATCGTCGTACTTGCTTTCCTTGTCGCCGGCGATCAGCACCGGGTACTCAGGATATTTTTCGTGCAAGGTGCGCAGCTTGCGCACCAGGGCTTCGCGATTCGGCTCGGTCTCCGGCGCTTCGGCCGATTTGCCGGCGACGCCGATCATCAGCGAACCATTCGGTTTCACCTGCACCTGGATGTAGGCATCCGGCGGGCGCGACGCTTTTTCAGCATGCGGCAGGTCAATCGACTGCGGATTGTTCGAGGTCGGCATCACCATGAAGATGATCAGCAGGCAGAGCATCACGTCGATATAAGGGACGACGTTGATCTCGGACTTCAGCTTGCGGCCGCCGCGGCTACCGCGCATGCTGCTGGAGAAGGAAGAGGCCATCTTCAGTTTCGCCTTTTAACGGGACTGGCGCTGCAGGATGTTCGAGAATTCTTCAACGAAGCTCTCGAAGCGGATCGCCAGGCGGTCAATGTCGTGCGAGAAGCGGTTGTACGCCACCACGGCCGGAATGGCTGCAAACAGGCCGATAGCGGTCGCGATCAGCGCTTCGGCAATGCCGGGCGCCACAGCCGACAGCGTCGCCTGCTGCACGTTGGCCAGGCCGCGGAAGGCGTTCATGATGCCCCACACGGTACCGAGCAGGCCGATGTAAGGGGAGACCGAACCGACCGAAGCCAGGAAAGCCAGGTGCGCTTCCAGCGCATCCATCTCGCGCTGGAAGGCAGCGCGCATGGCACGGCGGGCGCCATCCAGCACATCGCCCATATTCATGTCGCGGCTGCTGGCAGCGGCTTGCTTGCCCTTGATGTACTCGCCCATGCCTGCTTCGAAGATGCGGGCCAGGGCGCCGCTGTTGGCGCGGTTGCTGCCCGCGCTGGCGTGCAAGGCGTGCAGGTTGCCGCCGGCCCAGAAGGTTTTTTCGAATTCTACGGTCTGCTTGCGCGCACCGCGCACATCAAACAGCTTCTTGAAAATATAGGTCCAGCTGATAACGGAAACCGCAAGCAGCAGCGCCATGATCAACTGAACGATCAGGTGTGCGTTGGTGATGAGGGCGATGAAGGAAAGGTCTTGGGTGACGTTCATTGTTTCTCAATCTAATTATTATGCGCGCATGCGGGCCGCAACGGCATCCGGCACGGCGCGTGGGCGCAGGGCCGAGTCGACACAACCCACTTTAACGTGGGCAGTATTTAAGAGGCGGTCGCCGCACCACGCCTCCTGCACAAACTGGATCGAAGCGCGGCCCAGTTTATCAATACGAAGCGTCAATTTTATTACATCGTCTAGTCGCGCCGGCGCGTGGTAGTCCGCGCTGACATTTTTGACAACAAACATGGCGTCGTGTTCCCGCAGGAGACTGTCCTGGTTAACATCGAGGGAGCGCAACCACTCGGTGCGCGCGCGCTCGAAGAACTTCAAATAGTTCGCGTAATAGACAATTCCGCCGGCGTCCGTGTCTTCGTAATAGACGCGGACCTCCCAGGTGAACTCAGACGACATAGATAGAATAGCTACTAAGTGAGAATCGGCAACATTTTACGCCAAATGAATCAGCGTCACGGTATTTTGCACAATCTCGTAACAATTTCTTACGGTTTTCCCTTATATGCGGCGGGATTTTAGCCTCGCTTGATCGCGAATGGCGAGAATCCTTGGCAGGTTGGCATCAATTCGATGGAGTTTACATTAATGTGTTGCGGCAATGTTGCAATCCAGAAAGCAGTGTTGGCGATATCGTCGGCGGTCAGCGGGGTGGTGCCCTCGTAGACCTTGGCCGCAGCCGCGTCATCTTTGAGGCGGACGTTGGAAAATTCGGTGCCGCCGCACAGGCCTGGCGCGATATTGGTAGCGCGTACACCGGTGCCGATCAGGTCGGCACGCAGGTTCAGGGTGAATTGTTCGACAAAGGCTTTGGTAGCGCCGTAGACATTGCCGCCCGGGTAAGGATAAGCGCCGGCGACGGAGCCAAGGTTGATGATGGTGCCGCGGCCGCGTTCGACCATCCCTGGAAGCAGGGCGCGGGTGATGGTAACCAGGCCAGTGCAGTTAGTGGCGATCATGGTTTCCCAATCTTCCAGATCGGCTTCGTGAGCGCCTTTGATGCCGAGAGCCAGGCCTGCGTTATTAATCAAGACGTCGATTTCTTTCCAGTCGGCGGGCAGCGAGGCCAGGGCGGCTTGGATTGCGCCTTTGTCGGTGACGTCCAACTTAAGCGGCAACAAGTTTAGACCAAGTTCGGCGGCCAACGCTTCCAGGCGCTCGGCACGACGGCCGGCCGCGATCACCTTGTGCCCGTTCTTGACGAAAACACGCGCCATTGCGGCACCAAAACCAGCGGTTGCGCCGGTAACTAACACGATCATGGTCGAACTCCCATTATTAACTTTGGCGATTGTATGCCGAAATTCGGTGCCAGGTCTGTCATTCGGACAGCTAGCGCTAACGTTTGAGGTTCCTCAATACGGAAAAGCGGGCAAATTCGCATATTGAGCAACGTCAAAGGGTATGCGCCCATGTCCCAATGACAGACCTGCCACCGAATTTCGGCGAAACCAGCACAACCGTTGCCGTTATTTGCCGCATAACATACAATCCTGATTCCATTACGGTCTCACGTAACTGGCGAAAAACCAGCTGGCGCTTGCGCTGCTGGTGAGAGGTGGGCAACCACCGGGGAACGTGAGATACATCAATCAGCCGTTCGCCTGGGCAGCCACGATGGAAACGTGCGTTTCGGCTGCCCTGTCACTTTTGGCTCCCGATTCGATCCAATCTGCCTTAAAAACTGGAGTAATTTCATGTTCGCAAAAGATCACACCCTCGCCAACGTTGACGCGGAGCTGTTTGCCGCTATCCAGAACGAGAACAAGCGCCAGCACGACCACATCGAGCTGATCGCTTCTGAGAACTACACTTCGCCGGCCGTAATGGAAGCCCAGGGCTCCCAGCTCACCAATAAATACGCCGAAGGCTATCCAGGCAAGCGCTACTACGGTGGCTGCGAGTACGTGGACGTCGTCGAGCAACTGGCAATCGACCGCGTGAAGCAGCTGTTCGGCGCCGAAGCGGCCAACGTGCAGCCTAACTCCGGCTCCCAGGCTAACCAAGGCGTGTTCTTCGCTGTCCTGAAACCAGGCGACACCATCATGGGCATGTCGCTGGCGGAAGGTGGCCACCTGACCCACGGCATGGCGCTGAACATGTCCGGCAAATGGTTCAACGTTGTTTCCTACGGCCTGACCGCAGAAGAAGACATCGACTACGATGCAATGGAAGCCCTGGCTAAAGAACACAAGCCTAAGCTGATCATCGCTGGCGCTTCGGCATTCTCCAAGAAGATCGACTTCGAACGCTTCGCTAAAGTAGCCAAGGCCGTTGGCGCGTACTTCATGGTCGATATGGCCCACTACGCTGGCCTGATCGCCGCTGGCCTGTACCCGAACCCGGTTCCACACGCTGACTTCGTCACTTCGACCACCCACAAATCCCTGCGTGGCCCACGTGGCGGCATCATCCTGATGAAAGCCGAACACGAAAAGATCATCAACTCCTCGATCTTCCCTGGCATCCAGGGCGGCCCGCTGATGCACGTGATCGCCGGCAAGGCAGTGGCCTTCAAAGAAGCGCTGACTCCGGAATTCAAGGCCTACCAGCAGCAAGTGGTGAAGAACGCCGACGTGCTGGCCAAGACCCTGATCAAGCGCGGCCTGCGTATCGTGTCCGGCGGCACCGAGTCGCACGTGTTCCTGGTCGACCTGCGCGCCAAGAACCTGACCGGCAAGGAAGCCGAAGCGATCCTGGGCCAGGCGCACATGACCTGCAACAAGAACGGCATCCCTAACGACCCGCAAAAGCCATTCGTGACTTCCGGTATTCGCCTGGGTTCGCCAGCCTTCACCACCCGCGGTTTCAAGGAAGCCGAAGCGGAACAAGTGGGCAACCTGATTGCCGACGTGCTGGATAACCCGCACGACGCAGCAACCATCGAGCGCGTGAAAGCTGCGGTGAAGGTGCTGGCTGATAAATTCCCTGTTTACGCCTAAGCAGACGGTTGGTACTATCGAGGCGCCGGATCGAAAGGTCCGGCGCTTTTTCATTCAATAATAAGAGACGCCACATCCATGAAATGCCCGTTCTGCCAGCACGATGATATCCAGGTCCTTGACACCCGCGTGTCGGAGGAAGGGGACGCCATCAAGCGGCGCCGGCGCTGCGTGAATTGCGACAAGCGCTTCACCACGTGGGAGCGGATCGAATTGACCATGCCTTACGTGGTCAAGAAGAACGGTAGCCGTACCGAGTATTCCGCCGACAAGCTACGCGCCAGCCTGATGCTGGCCTTGCGCAAGCGGCCTGTTGCGGCCGAGTCCGTCGACAAGGCGGTGTCCTCCATCGAAGAAAAGCTGCTGACAAGCGGCCAGCGTGAAGTCGATTCCGTCTTCGTTGGCGAACTCGTCATGGCTGAACTCAAACGGCTCGACAAGGTGGCGTATATCCGCTTCGCTTCCGTCTACAAGAACTTCGAAGACCTGGCCGAATTCCAGGACGCGATCGAAGAAGTTGGTGACGGTCAAGAGCTCTCTCCCAAGGCTTGATATTTCTCAAACCCGCAAGTCCTCTGCTGACTAATTTGATCAGCAGGGGAGGGCTGCGCCATGCGTCGTCCAATTGCTGGGTTCACGATGGTGGAAGTGCTGGTTGCCGTGCTGTTGCTGGCTGTTGGCCTGGTCGGCGCGCTGGCGATGCAGGCTCATGCCATGCGCACGCGACAGGAGTCGGCCCTGCAGACCGAAGCCCTGCAGGCTGCCGCCACGCTTGCCGATCGCATTCGTGCCAATGCGGCACAGTCCTCCTCTTACCTGGGATTTGAGTTCGATGCGGCAGCGGCTGGCGCGCCCGATGCGCCGGCCGATTGTGCGGTTGCCCCTTGCAACGCGGCCACCATCGCGCGGCTGGAGTTGAGTGAATTTCGCCGGCATCTCGTGGCCGCGCTGCCACTCGCCCGCGCTGTCATTTGCCGCGACGCCAGCGCGGCGCCTGGCGGGCAGCTGCAATGGCCATGCTCCGGCGCTGCCGATGCTCCTGTCGTCATCAAGATAGGTTGGCGTAGCCGGCGACCGGATGGCGCCAGCGCCAGTTTCGCCGCCGCGCCAGGTATCGCTTTGCCCGTCGCGCTTGCCGGGCCGCCGGTGCCGCCGCCTGCTACGCCATCCGATTCGCCAGGGCCGCCGCCCAACCAGCCATCAGGTTCGGGAGGGACGCAATGAGCGCGCAACAACATGGCCTGGCCATGACGGAAGTCCTCATCGCCATGGCCCTCAGCCTGCTCGTCGCACTGGCTGCCGCTTCACTGCTGCATGCCGCCAATGGCGACTTCCTGCATAACGGCGCCAATGCGCGTATTGACGACAGTGGCCGCTTCGCGCTGTCGATCATCGGCCAGTCCCTGCGCCAGGCTGGCTATCCGGGCGAGCCTGGCGCTGCTGCTGCCGGACCATCATCGCCTCTGGCCATTGACGGCCGCGATGCCGCCAGCCTGGCGACAAATGCGGAAGGCCTCGGCGATGCACAGGCTTCTGTCAACGGCAGCGATGCACTGGCCATTCGCTACGCGGCCACAGAAATCGTCGGCGCGACGGCCGGCGGGGCCATGCTCAACTGCGCCGGTTTCCCTGCCGATCCGGGCGAATGGGCCTGGAGCATCTTCTACATCGCTCGGGCCAGCGACGGCGTCGGCGAGCTTCGCTGCAAATACAAGGGCGAGAATGGTTGGGGCTCGGATGCCGTGGTGCGCGGAGTGGATGCATTCCACGTTCTATATGGGATCGATATGGATAGTCCGCGCGACAACATCCCCAACCTTTACCTGACCGCCAGCGGTATCGATGCGCTCGATGCCATGCTGCCCGCGGCGGATCGCATGTTACGGCCTCATTGGCGCCGAATTACCAGCGTTCGCATTGCCTTGCTGCTGCACGGGGAACGCGGCTCGCGCAGCGGCAACCGGCTAAGCAGCTACGAATTGCTGCCGGGAGCCGACCCGGGAGCACGCATCGATGAAGCCGGCTTGCCAGCGCCGATGCAGCATCGCGCTCGCCGCATGTTCACGGCGACCGTCGCCTTGCGCAACCCGTAACGGAGGCGGCTATGCACTACTACCAGCGTGGCGTCACTCTTCCTGTAACGATGCTGCTGATGCTCACCGCACTGACCATCGGTGCTTCGGCGGCACAAATGGCCATGCTGGGCGAGAAGGCCGCCCGCGCCGAACGGGACCGCCTGATCGCCTTCCAATCTGCGGAGGATGCACTGATGGATGCGGAACGCGATATCAACGCTGGCCTGGGCCAGCCGCTCGACCCAGCGTCCAATCCCGGGCCAGCACCCGCTTGGCAGGCCGTTGACCTGGCGGGCAACGGCGGCACCGAGTATGGCGCGCTGACTGGGGCCCAGATGGAAGCCGGGCAGGGCGGGTTGCCATTCCGCCGCCCGCGCTACATTGTGGAACGCATTGCGTACACGCCAACCGGTGCGCCGCCGGCCTATTACTACCGGGTGACAGTCATCGGCTTCGGCACGCGTCCCGGCTCCGAGACCGTGCTGCAGGCCAGCTACACGCCCCCGTTACCGGTACATCGCCACAGCTGGCGCGAAATCATGGATTGGCAGGCGCTGCACGACGCCGCAAGCCGCGAGGGCGGCCAATGACCACGCGCGCATCCGCGGGCGGCAGCTTGCTTGGCATGCTGACCGCCCTCGTCATCATCAGCATACTCGCCGCTGTGGCGATGCCTGTCTGGAGCGAAGCCGTCATCCGCATGCGCCGCAGCGAAGCGCAAGCCGCGCTGCAGGAGGTGATGCAGCAGCAGGAACGCCACTTCACGCGCTTCAACAGCTACGCAGCGTTCTCGGCCAATACTGCCGGCGAGTACCGCTGGTGGTCGGGCCGCACTGCCGTTTCCAGTGCCTACGAGCTGGAAGGCAAGGCTTGCGACGGCCAGCAAATCCGCGACTGCATCCAATTGGTTGCCACGCCCGGTACGTCCAACGTCGATAACCGTTTCAGGGATCCGCAATGCGAGCGCCTCATACTCACCAGCAGCGGGCTGCACCTCGCCACCGGCCCCTCGCGCAACTGCTGGCGCTAAAATACTCGGCGCGCCAGCCGGCAGAGAAACGCCCCGGCTTCACCTTGCTGGAGCTGATGATCGTCCTCGCCATCCTGTCCATCCTGTTCGCCTCCGCGCTACCGGAACTGGGCAATATGCTGGCCGGACGCCAATTGCGCACCGCTTCCGCCGAGCTTCTGGCGGCGATCAACGACACCCGTGCCCAGGCGATCGCCCGGCGCCGGGTGGTAACCCTGTTGGCAGAAGGGGGCGATTGGCAGCAAGGTTGGGTGATAATTATCGACGCCAACGCCAACCGCAGCCTCGATGAGGGAGAAGCAATCCTGTTCCGTCACAGGGCAGCGCCGGAGCGCTTGCGGGTAAGGGCCAAGTTCACCGACAACACAGCCCCGGCCTATATTTCATATAATGCAGCAGGAAGAAGCTGCCGCGCCGCCCACCCGAATGCCGCCAACTTTGGCACCATCACCCTTGAACTGGCCGGCGCGCAGCGCAATATCAAGATCAATATGCAGGGCAGGGCGCGCTTATGCGACCCGGTCCTGGAACCGGCTACTTGCGTAAGCATATGAATATCAACAGTGATCTCGAAGGAATGCGGCTCGCCCTGCAATGGGCGGAAAAAGGGCTGTTCACGACTTCCCCGAATCCCCGCATTGGCTGTGTCATTGTGCGTGACGGCGTGGTGATCGGCGAAGGCGTGACGCAAGCAGCCGGTCAGGACCACGCCGAAGTCCAAGCCCTGAAAGACGCCAAACGGCGTGGCCACGATGTGCGCGGCGCCACTGCCTACGTCACGCTGGAGCCATGCAGCCACCATGGCCGCACGCCGCCCTGCGCCGATGCGCTGGTGCGGGAAGGTCTTGGACGCGTGGTCGCGGCAATGGAAGATCCTAACCCGCTGGTCGCCGGCAATGGCATGGCGCGCCTTTCCGCCGCCGGGATCGAGGTCGCCAGCGGCCTGCTGGCAGACCAGGCCTATGAAATGAACATTGGCTTCTTCCACCGTATGCGCCATGGCTTGCCCTGGGTCCGCATGAAGACCGCTGCCAGCCTGGATGGCATGACTGCCTTGCACAATGGCCAGAGCCAGTGGATTACCGGCCCCGAAGCGCGTGCCGACGGCCACGCATGGCGCGCGCGCGCCTGCGCGATCCTGACGGGCATCGGCACCGTCAAAGCTGACGACCCGCAATTGAATGTGCGTGCCGTCGAAACGCCGCGCCAGCCGCGCCGCATCGTGGTCGACAGCAAGCTGGAAATCAGCCCGCAAGCACGCGTGCTGGAAGGCGGTGGAACCTGGATCATCACCGCCGCCCACCATCCTGAAAAGGAAGCAATCCTGCGCAATCAGGGAGCCGAAATTATCGTCCTGCCGAACGCGCACGCCAAAGTCGATTTGCCGGAGCTGATGCGCGAGCTTGGCCGCCGCCAGATCAACGAGCTGCATGTCGAAGCTGGCGGCAAGCTGAATGGCTCCATGATCCGCGAAGGCTGTGTGGACGAATTGCTGGTCTACCTGGCCCCAACCCTGCTGGGCGACGCGCAAGGCATGTTCGCCCTGCCTGCGCTGACTGAGCTCAGCGGCAAGCACAGCCTGAAATTCCACGAGGTTAAGCAAGTCGGCGCCGATTTGCGTATCCTTGCCAGATTCAACCCTCATTAAAGAACACTATGTTTACTGGAATCGTAGCCGCTGTCGGCAAAATCAACACCGTAACCCCGCTGGAAGGCGGCGCTGACGCAGGCGTGCGCTTGGACGTCGATGCCGGCGGCCTGCCAATGGCCGACGTTGGCCTGGGCGACTCCATCGCCCTGAACGGCGCCTGCATGACCGTCGTTGAGAAAACTGCGACCGGCTTCACCGTCGACGTTTCGCGCGAAAGCTTGAACAAGACCGTTGGCCTGGACACGACCACGGAAGTAAACCTGGAAAAAGCCCTGACCCTGGCCGAGCGCCTGGGCGGTCACCTGGTCTCCGGCCACGTTGATGGCCTGGGTGTAGTGCGCAAATTCGAACCGGTCGGCGAATCGCACGAACTGGTGATCGAGGCGCCGCGCGACCTGGCGAAATACCTGGCTTACAAAGGCTCGGTAGTAGTGAACGGCGTGTCGCTGACTGTCAACCGTGTTGAAGACAGCGCCTCCGGCTGCTCGTTCTCAATCAATCTGATCCCACACACAATCCAGGTCACCACGTTGAAGCACCTGAAAGCGGGCTCCAAGGTCAACCTCGAGATCGACCTGATTGCCCGCTACGTTGAACGCATGCTGTCGTTGAAATCTTAAAGGGCTTTATCGACGTCACTCGCAGAGAGAAGCCACAACTGCCTTCATCGCACAGGCAGTTTGACGAACGCGCCACAGTAATACCGAGTGACTTGACAAATTCCTGTGGGCGATGAGGTAGTACTTGCCCGCCTGGTCCAAGTCACCCCGCGTCCGACCCGAAGCAACGAACAAGCAATAGCCACAGCGTAAAAAAAATGAATTGTTGATTATGAATTTGTTTCGGTACTTCACAATCCTTTTTGCCTTGCTCATACCAGGCATAACTCAGGCAGACGAACTTTACAAAGTTCCGTCGGTCGCGATGGAGCCAACCGTGCCGAAGGGCTCAATGGTCTTCATTCAAACGATCAAGTCATCGGTGCAGCGTGGCGACATCGTCTTGTTTCGATGGCCAGTTGACTTGACGACTCCATTTTTGATGCGTGTCATCGGGCTGCCCGGAGATCACGTGCAGATGCGAGGCGAACGTATACTTATTAATGGAACAGTGGTCCCACGCAGGCCAGTTGATGGAAATAGCGAAACCTTTGAGGAGGAGCTAGGCGAAGTCAAGTATAAGGTGCAGCTAGTAGGGAAAAATTACGGTTTGGCTGTGTCGCGAATGCATGAGGGGCGCGCAAACCGGTGCGAGTATGCGTATAAGGACGAGAGGATCGATTGCGTGGTTCCTGAGGACCAGTTTTTTGTTTTGGGCGACCACCGTAACAATAGTAACGATAGCCGAATGTGGGGCTATGTGCCTTCCGCCCTATTGATGGGGAAGTTAGCTCGTTGAAGCCCGATTTCAAAACATCTCCAGGCTGAACCAATCTACTATTCTTCTTCGAGCATTATGCCGATAATAATAGCTTTATTGGTTCGTATTTCTATTACACGGGCTCGCGTGTATTCGGGCGGTTCGGACCTGTCAGGAATTTTGTGTGCCGGGGTCGCGGTTTGATTAATTGATCGCGTTGGTAAAGCGTTCCCCAAACAGAATGGCAAATTGATTGGCG
>NZ_FOOF01000005.1 GCF_900113115.1 Duganella sp. CF458
TTTTTGGCTTTTTAGTGGTCATTACGTCGGTCATGGACAATCCCTTTCGGTATTATTTCATGACCCCGGATTCACACTAAAATTCTGACAGGCTCGGCGGTTCCTGACATAGGGAACGTGTAAGTGTGCCAGGTCGGACTTGGAAACAATGCCGTAGGCACTCAGGCTTTCAGAGGTCTCAATCAACTCGTCGAGCATTCGAGCCTCTTCACTAATCTTCTGCTCACTGCGCATCTCCCTCATTTCCCCGATCAATGCCAATTGCTCCAATTCGGCCAGGCTTTGGCGATGGAAGCTTTCCGCGAGCATTTTTTTGCTGGGGATACAACCGTGGCGGGGAAGTCATGCCCCGGCTGACTTTTCTCGCGACCGACGAGAAATATGATTGCCGAGCTGTCCTGCTTTGCAACTAACGTGCTAACCGCGCCGCGTTTGCCATGGTCGGGAGTTGCGATGCGCTTCTTGCATAAACCGTGGCCGAGGTCGGCCTCGAAAAGGCCGGCCCCGATTTCGAGCGCTGCGATGCAAATCAAGTCATCGCCAATTACTTTCCTGGCCCAGTGGTCGAAAGTCTTCGTTTTGAAGACTCTCTTACTGTCCATGGTTAAGTGGGGCACCTAGTGCTACACCGTGGGCACATTCAAGCCGCAGCTCGGGCGGCAGCGATGTAGGCCGGGATTTCAGCGTTGATGCCCAACTTGACTTGGCGGGTCAGGTCGTCTGCCAGCACTTCTTCCTTCCCTTCTGCCAGCGCGGCGAAGATCTGCGCTGCCACGTCTTCCGGTTTAATTTTTGGCATGTCGTAGCCGGCGGTCATATCGGTTTCCATGTAGCCCATATGGGCGCCCACCACTTGCGTGCCTTGCGCGGCCAGTTCGATCCGCAGGCCGTTGGTCAGCGCCCAGGCGGCGGACTTTGACATGCTGTAGGTATTGGTCGGGCCCTGGCTGTACCAGGCCAGCACGGACAGGATGTTGACGATGGCGCCGCCGCCGTTGGTTTTCAATGTTGGGGCGAAGCCTTTGCTCAGTAACATTGGGCCGATCACGTTGGTTTCCAGTTCGGCGCGCGCCTGTTCCAGCGAGTCGTCGGCCAGGATGCCGCCGGTGCGGACGATTCCGGCGTTGTTGATCAATACGGTGACGTCTTTGTATTCACGGGTGACGGCGGCGATTTCGTCGTGCTTGGTCACGTCCAGCTGGACCGGAGTCACGCCGGGGAGCGTGACCGATTTCGGGTCGCGGGCGGCGCCGTAGACTTTTTTCGCGCCGACGGCCAGCGCTGCTTTTGCTAGTTGCAGGCCGAGGCCGCGGTTTGCGCCAGTGATGAAGACGACGGAATCTTTGAGGTTCATGGTGGTTTCCTTCGAGGGTTAATGATGACGGTCGTCATCGAATGACTTAATAATAGTGATCGCAATTAAAAAGTTCAAGGGAAATTTTCGGAAACCGGTAAACCAGGGTCAGACCCACATGGCCTGACCCTTGCTGAGCGACGGCTCTCGGTTAAAGGAGGGTGGTGGTGAGCGTGATGTTGGCTTTGAAGAGCTTGGAGACTGGACAGCCTTGCTTTGCTTTATTGGCAAGTTCTTCAAATTTGGCTTTGTCTGCGCCGGGGATCTTCGCCTGCAGGTCAAGGTGGATGGCGGAAATCGAGAAGCCGTCGGCCACTTTATCCAGCGTCACTTCGGCTTTGGTTTCCATTTTTTCAGCAGTGAGTCCCGCCTCGCCGAGGATCAGCGACAGGGCCATGGTGAAGCAGCCGGCGTGCGCCGCGCCAATCAATTCTTCCGGATTGGTGCCCGGTTTGCCCTCGAATCGGCTGGAAAATCCATAGGGCGCCGCCTGTAGCGCGCCGCTTGCAGTACTGATCGCTCCACGTCCATCCTTGATGCCGCCAGTCCAGACGGCCGAACCGCTAGTCTTCATTGCTGCCTCCTTGAGGGTTGAAAAAGCAATTTAGTCTAGGCCAAAACCCCTAATGGCGGCGCCCGAGGGGGCGGAAGTGCGGCAAATCCTTTAAAATAGCGGGTTAACAAAGAAACGCTCTGTGCCTCACATCAAAGGAAAAAATATGTCCATTTCCAGCACCGAAGAAATCGTCGCCGAACTGCGCGCCGGTCGCATGGTGATCCTGGTCGATGAAGAAGACCGTGAAAACGAAGGCGACCTGGTGCTGGCCGCCGAACACGTCACGCCGGAAGCGATCAATTTCATGATCAAGCACGCGCGCGGCCTGGTGTGCCTGACCCTGACCGAAGAGCATTGCAACCAGCTCGACCTGACCATGATGACGGCCAAGAACGGCACTTCGTTCGGCACCAACTTCACCGTGTCGATCGAAGCGGCGGAAGGCGTGACCACCGGTATTTCGGCAGCCGACCGCGCCAAGACCATCCAGGTGGCCGTGGCCAAGGGCGCCAAGCCAAGCGATATCGTGCAGCCGGGCCACATCTTCCCGCTGCGCGCGGTGCCGGGCGGTGTGCTGATGCGCGCCGGCCATACCGAAGCGGGCTGCGACCTGACCGCGATGGCTGGCCTGATGCCGGCTTCGGTGATCTGCGAGATCATCAAGGACGACGGCACCATGGCGCGCCTGCCGGAATTGCTGGAGTTCGCGCAGGAGCACGGCCTGAAGATCGGCACCATCGCCGACCTGATCCACTACCGCAGCCAGAATGAATGCATGGTGGAACGCATTGGCGAGCGTCCGCTGCGCACTGCGCACGGCGACTTCCGTATGATCGCTTTCCGCGACAAGCCAAGCGGGGCGGCCCACCTGGCGCTAGTGCATGGCGACATGGCTCCCGGCAAGGAATCGCTGGTGCGCGTGCACCAGCCGGTCTCCATCCTGGACCTGCTGGAAACCGAAGCCACCACCCACTCCTGGAACGTGTCGTCCTCGATGAAGGCGATCAAGGAAGCGGAGCAGGGCGTGATGGTGCTGCTGAACTGCGGCGAGACTGCGGAGCAACTGTTCGGCCAACTGGCCGCGCTGGACAAGAACGTGCGCCCAACCGGCCGCGCCGCCAGCATGGACCTGCGCAGCTACGGCATTGGCGCGCAAATCCTGCGCGATGTGGGTGTCCACAAGATGCAGTTGCTGGCCAGCCCGCGCAAGATGCCTTCGATGACCGGCTTTAACCTTGAAGTCACCGGCTACATGGCCAAACCTGCCGCCTGAAGCGCGGCTTAACCCGAATCCAGAAAAGAGGACCACCATGACCGTAGCAACCTACGAAACCAACCTGTCCGGCGAAAACCTGCGCATCGGCGTCGTGCAAGCGCGCTTCAATGAAGACGTTTGCCATGGCCTGCTGTCCGCTTGCCTGCAGGAGCTGAAGAACCTGGGCGTGGAAGATGAAGACATCCTGCACGTGACCGTTCCAGGCGCGCTGGAAGTGCCGCTGGTGCTGCAAAAGATGGCTGAGTCCAACCAGTTCGACGCGCTGATCGCACTGGGCGCCGTGATCCGCGGCGAAACCTATCACTTCGAGCTGGTGTCCAATGAATCCGGCGCGGGCATCACCCGCGTGGGCCTGGACTACAGCATCCCTATCGCCAACGCCATCCTGACCACCGAGAACGACGAGCAGGCGGAAGTCCGCATGGCCGTCAAAGGCGCCGAAGCTGCCCGCTGCGCCGTCGAAATGGCCAACCTGTCGATCGCCCTGGAAGAGCTGCACCAGGACCTGGGCGACGACGAGTAATTCAACAAGAAGGTAAGAACATGACTGACAATATGACTCACGCTAACCCGAGCAAGAACCGCACGCCGCGCCACCGTGCCCGCGAGTTCGCGCTGCAGGGACTGTACCAGTGGCTGCTGAACAATGAAGAAGCGACCAAGGTCGTCAACAACATCCGCGGCGCGCACGGCTTCGACAAGGCGGACGGCGAGTACTTTGCCGACCTGCTGCGCGGCACCATCAAGCAATCGGTTGAACTGCGTGAAGAGTTCACGCCGCTGGTCGATCGTGGCATTGGCGAGCTGTCCCCGATCGAGCACGCGGTGCTGCTGATCGGCGCCTATGAGCTGAAGAACCATGTCGAAATTCCATACCGTGTCGTGATCAACGAAGCGGTGGAACTGACCAAGTCCTTCGGCGGTATCGACGGCCACAAGTACGTGAACGGCGTGCTGGACAAGTTGGCCGCCCAACTGCGCGGCGACGAAGTCGCTGCCGACAAGAAGCGCTGATTCTTCACATCCGCTTCACGCCTTCGGGCGCAGCATGTCTCCTGAACAAGGGGCCGAAAAATGGGGTACGTCCCCATTTTTCGATTCCGTTTTTACCAGGAGAAATCAATGATCAAGCAATTCTTGCGCGCCGCCGGCTGGCTGGCTGCGACCCTCGCCCTGCTGGCCGCCGCCGGCTACGCATATTTCCTCAGCTTTGAACTTGACCGGCAACCGCGCCCGAATCCTCAGGTGCGTCCGGCCGAGATTGCCTGGCTTGCCGCCGCCCCGGCTGCGCCGCGTGGCCGGATATTGGCCGTGGTTTCAAGCGCCGCGCACTTCCCGGACGGACGCAAGAAGGCTGGCTACGAACTGACCGAGCTGGCGCGCGCTTACTACGTGTTCCAGGCCGGTGGGTATGAGGTGGACATCGCTTCGCCCGCCGGCGGGCGTCCCCCCGAGCGCATCGATGCCGAAGACATGGGCGATGCCGACTACGCCTTCCTCAACGACCACACAGCGCAACGAAAGCTGGACGCTACCCAGCCGCTGGCCAGCGTCGATCCAGGCCGCTACGCGGCAGTCTTTTTTGTCGGTGGCAAGGGCGCCATGTTCGACTTCCCGAATAATGCCGACGCGGCGCGCATCGCATCGGCAATTGCAGCGCGAGGCGGGGTAGTGGGGGCGGTCTGCCATGGACCCGTTGCACTGTTCGGCGCGCACGGCCCCGGCGGCGGCAGTCTGGTTGCCGGCCGCCGCATGACGGGTTTTTCAAATGACGAAGAATTGTTCCTGATGAAGGATGCCCGCCAGCGCTTGCCCTTCATGCTCGAGGACCGTGCCCGAGCCCTTGGTGCCCGATTTGCCGTCGCGCCGAAGTTCGTCGGGCACGTGGTGGTCGACGGCAAGCTGGTAACCGGCCAAAATCCCTGGTCCACCTGGGCCACGGCGGAGGCGATGGTGACTGCCATGGGCGCTACCCCTGCCGCGCGGCCGCTGACCGCCGAAGAGCGCAGCGCGCTGGCGCTGGCGGCGTATTACGACAGCGGCTTGGAGGCGGGGCGCGCGGAGCTTCGCCAAGGCGAGGGCTTTGATAAGATGCTGGTGCTGATGCACGCCATGGTGGCGGCCATGCAGGGCAGGGGACGCGATGCTTTCCAGCTGCAGCGACTCGCTAAAGGATAAGGATGCCGCTGAATATACTCGTCGTCGAAGACAATCAACTGCTGGCCCGTAATCTTGCCGATGCTTTCGGCGGCCGGGGCCATGCGGTGGATTTTGCGGCGAACGGCGAACATGGCTTGGCGCTGGCGCTGGAACATCCTTACGACGTGCTGGTGCTGGACCTGGCCTTGCCGGGTATCGACGGGCTGGAAGTCTGCCGGCATTTGCGCGCCCGCCTGCCGCGCCGCCTGCCGGTGTTGATGCTGACTGCGCGCGATACGCTGCAGGACAAACTTGGAGGCTTCGCCGCGGGAGCCGATGATTACCTCGTCAAACCGTTCGCCATGGAGGAACTGCTGGCGCGCTGCCAGGCGCTGGCCTTGCGGCACCGGGATTACGCGCTGGCGGTGGGCAGCCTGCAGATAGACCGCCGGGCGCAGGCGGTGACGCGCGCCGGCCAGCCGCTACGGCTGCAGCCTGCCGGCTATCAGTTGCTGCTGGCGCTGGCCGAGGCGCATCCACGCGTGATGACGCGCAGCGAACTGACGCAAGTGCTGTGGCATGACGACCCGCCGGACTCGGACGCATTGCGCAGCCACTTGTACCAGTTGCGGCAGGCGCTGGATAAGCCGTTCGCCCTGCCGATGCTGGTGACCGTGCATGGCGTCGGCTTTCGCCTGGATGCCGGCGCATGACGGCTCAGCATAGCTTGCGCCGCCGCCTTGCTTCGGCCTTCGCCCTGATCGCCCTGTGCACGGCCCTGCTGTTTTCCGGTTTCGCGGTGGTGTTCATGTACGCGCTGGAAGACGAATTCTTCGCCAATTTGCTGGCGCAGGAAACTGCGCACCAGCAGGCCAGCTGGCGGGAATCTGCAGCGCTGGCACCGCCGCTGCGGCCATTTGTCAGCGTGCATCGTGATGAGGCAAGCTTGCCGCCGGATCTGCGGCGCCAGCCAGGCGTTGCGCGCGGCGGTGAATTCTTCGGTGACGGCGGCCGCCACTACCATGTGCGCCAGCTTGCATTGCCTGCCGCGCCGCCAATGCTGCTGGTGGCGGAGGTGGGCACTGAACTACTGGTCCGGCCGCGCTTGCCGAAGGTGCTCGGCCTGTTGGGCGGATCGTTGCTGGCGATCCTGGCGCTGACCGTGGGCCTGGGCTATTGGCTGGCATGGCGCGCCACGCGTCCGCTCAATACATTGGCGCAACTGGTCGGCGGTGCCGCCCCGGGGCATCTGCCGCAGGGCTTTGCTGAAGCCTTTCCGCACAATGAAATCGGCGCGCTGGCGCGGGCGCTTGATGACGCCATGTCGCGCACGGCCGCCTTCATCGAGCGCGAACAGCATTTCACGCGCGACGCCAGCCACGAATTGCGCACCCCGTTGGCGGTCATTGAAGGTGCGGCCTACCTGCTGGCGGAGCAGCCGATGCCATCGCTCGCGTCTGAGCAACTGCAGCGCATTCGCAGCGCCGCTACCCATATGGCGCAAACGGTCGATCTCCTGCTGGCACTTGCGCGCGAGGATTTGGCGCAGGAGGGCAGTGCCAATCCGCCGCTACAACCGGTAAGACTGCTTCCGCTGGCCGAGAGTACTGTGGTGCAAATGGCGCACCTGCTGGATGGAAAACCGGTGAGCGTCGAAGTGGACATTGGCCAGGCGGCGCATTTCTGTGTGCCGCAGCCGGCTCTTGCCGTCGTGCTGTCGAATATCGTCGGCAACGCTTTTCAGCATTCACAGCGAGGTTGCGTGCGAATCACATTCGATGGCGTGCGTCTGACAGTCAGCGATGAAGGACCCGGCCTGGAGGACGCGATCCGCACGCGATTGTTCGAGGCTGGCGTCAAGGGTGGCAACAGTCGCGGGCATGGCCTCGGGCTGTCGATTGCGCGGCGGCTGGCCGAGCGCATTGGCCTGGAGTTGTCGTTGGAACCGGGCGCACAAGGCGGGACAGTCGCCACGCTGACACCGCGAAAATAAAAAAGCCACCCGGGGTGGCTTTGCTGTTGCGCCGCGAACGATTACAGGCCGGCCAGCTGGTCTGCGCTGATTTGCTTGTCAGCCTGGGCCACGGTGGTCGGGGCTTCCTTCGCCTTGGCAGGAGCCGGGGCGGGGGCTGCTGCAACTTGTTGCGGCGGGGTGATGTAAGGCACCTTCTTGCCGGCGGAGACTTGCTTCAGGCGGGAGTATTCCGCCAGTACGCGCGAGCCATAGCCGTCATCGGTCTCGAAGGCGGCTGCGCCAACATAGAATTTCAGGCCGGCTTCAACGGAGCCGCCTTTGGCCACATAATCCCGCAGGATCAGGGCGCCAACTCGGATGTTGGCGACCGGGTTCAGCGCAGCTTGCACGCCGCCCAGGTCCTGGAATTTGTCGGTGTGGACCTTGGACATCACCTGCATCAGGCCTTGCGCGCCCATCGGGCTTTCCGCAAACGGGTTCAAGCCCGACTCGATCGCCATCACGGCCAGGATCAGCAGCGGATCCAGCTTGATTTCCTGAGCGGTCAGGTAGGCGGTAGAGACCAGCATATTGGTCGCATCGCCTGCTACACGGTAACGCTTGGACAGCCAGTTGGTGACCGCGTCCTGTTGCTTCTTGGAACCGACCAGGTCCTTCTCCTCGGCAGTGAGTTGCGCTTCGGCGGTGGCGATGACCAGGCCGGCCGGACGCACCGCAGGCGCTTCCATCAGTTCGGACAGCGGAGGTGCAACCACAACTTGCTTCGGCACCGGCTGCTCGCCGCGCAGGGCGTGTGCCAGGTCGGTCGCCAGTTCAGGACGGGCAACCATGGCGCAAGCCATGACCAATGCAGCGATACCAAGGAGGCTCAGCATGGACTGAGCTGCGGTCATCAGGCCGCGTGCCGAAATGCTCTGCGTGGAAATCCACGCGGCGGGCTGGCAAGCCCACAGGCGGGCGCTATCAAGCAACCCATTGAATCGATTGTTCATTCAGAACTCCCCTGAAATGTAAGAGTCAAAACGCGTCCCCGCCGCGTTGAAACGCGGTCAATTCGACGTGCCATAGTCGTTACATCAGTAGTTATCTTCGTCCACCGCCGCACAGGTTGCACGGGATTGGACGCCATCATTGTTTGCTAAAGCTGGCGATTCTGTAGGGCCAGTTGCAACACAACTTTTTCCGGGTGAGAGGCAGACGCCTCGTGAAAAACACTCCTTAAAATGTCTGTGGAGCCCGGATGCTCCGTGAATGTAATGAGGGACAACTTAGTTGGCATAAAGGCCATGTCCTCATCAGGTAGGTCAAATTGTAGGAGGCGTATTATATCCCGTCAATACTAACACTCGCGTTCTTTATTACTTTTGAGTATGACTTTCTCGTGAACACATTGACAAAAACCAATAAAATCAACGGCTTGACTAAAAGTGCTCAGACGGCCCGTCGGGAGCAAAATAATCGTAAAAAAGTATGAAATATCGCGATCTCCGAGATTTTATTTCTCAACTGCAAGGCATTGGCGAACTTAAGCGCACAAGCTTGCCCGTTTCACCACACCTCGAGATGACGGAAGTCTGCGACCGCACCCTGCGCGTCGGTGGACCGGCCATCCTGTTCGAGAAGCCGGCCGGTTTCGACATGCCGGTGCTGGGCAACCTGTTCGGCACGCCGCGTCGCGTGGCGCTGGGCATGGGCGCTGACGATGTCGGCGAGCTGCGCAAGATCGGCCACGTGCTGGCGCAGTTGAAGGAGCCTGAGCCGCCGAAAGGCTTCAAGGACTTGATGGGCCTGGGCTCCCTGGTAAAAGCAGTGTGGGATATGTCGCCTAAAGAGATGCGCGGTGCGCCATGCCAGGAGATTGTCTGGGAAGGTAGCGACGTGGACCTGGGCCGCTTGCCGATCCAGCATTGCTGGCCTGGCGACGTGGCGCCCCTTATTACATGGGGCCTGGTGATTACCAAAGGCCCCAACAAGAAGCGCCAGAACCTGGGCATCTACCGCCAGCAGGTACTGGGCCGTAACAAGGTGATCATGCGCTGGCTGGCGCACCGCGGCGGCGCGCTGGATTTCCGCGAGCACTGCATCAGGAATCCTGGCCAGCCTTATCCGGTCTGCGTGGCGCTGGGCGCCGACCCGGCGACCATCCTCGGCGCGGTGACGCCGGTGCCGGACAGCCTGTCGGAATACCAGTTCGCCGGCCTGCTGCGCGGCAGCCGCACCGAGCTGGTAAAGGCGATCGGCAGCGAGCTGCGCGTGCCGGCATCGGCGGAGATCGTGCTGGAAGGGCATATCTACCCGGATGAAAATCATCCGTCCGGCTACGAGCATGGCCTGGAAGGTCCTTATGGCGACCACACCGGCTATTACAATGAGCAGGACTGGTTCCCGGTGTTTACCATCGACCGCATCACCATGCGGCGCGACCCGATCTATCACTCCACTTATACAGGCAAACCGCCGGATGAACCGGCGGTGCTGGGCGTGGCGCTGAACGAGGTCTTTGTGCCGCTGCTGCAGAAGCAGTTCAGTGAGATCACCGACTTTTACTTGCCGCCGGAAGGCTGCAGCTACCGCATGGCGGTGGTGCAGATCCGCAAACAGTACGCGGGCCATGCCAAGCGCGTGATGTTCGGCGTGTGGAGTTTCCTACGCCAGTTCATGTATACCAAGTTCATTATCGTGGTGGACGAGGACGTGAACATCCGCGACTGGAAGGAAGTGATCTGGGCGATAACAACCCGCGTCGACCCGACCCGCGATACCACGCTGGTCGACCATACGCCGATCGACTACCTGGATTTCGCTTCGCCGGTCAGCGGCCTCGGCAGCAAGATGGGCATCGACGCCACCAATAAGTGGCCGGGTGAAACCAGCCGGGAATGGGGTACGACAATCGCCATGACGCCCGAGGTGAAAGCCCGGGTCGACGATATTTGGCAGCAACTGGGTTTATAGCCTATAATTGCGCCCGGGCGGGCCCCTGCGCATTGTGGCACGGTTAACCTGGTCAGGTCGGGAACGAAGCAGCCAAAGCTGTTCACCGCAAGTGCCGCAGATCAGGCTCGCCTCTTTGAATTCAAAAAAAAGCTGCCATTGGCAGCTTTTTTATTTTCTCACTCGGAATCCAGCTCGGCCTGCAGTGGGCGGGTCGAGATCTCTACCAGTGGATTTTCCTTCAGCAGCTCCGCGTCGGCCGGCAGGCGGATCTTGTGCTTTGCATCGCTGAGGAAGCGTTTGGTGCCGTTTCTCGACTGGATGGTCAACTGGGATGGCTTGTCGAAGGTCAGCAGGACCGACTTCATCGTTGGCGCGAACCAGCTGAAGGCGCCGGCCACCTTGCCAATGGCCGCATTGCCTTGGGCCACGCTGCCCATCAGTTGCTTATATGGCCATTGCGTGCCTTCCGGGACCACCGCATCCAGGTTATAGATCACGCTGATTTTTTCACCCTTGGCCTGGGTGGTCATGATCTTGGCGTCTTCGGCCAGCCATTGCGGGTTGGGCACCATGCGCAGGTGGGCTTTATTGTCCAGCGGCAGCGCGCTGCGCATGCCCGCATGGACCACCGTCAAATTCATGTCGGCGACCTTGAGTTTCTTGTTGGACGGCTCCACTGTCAGGTAGAAGTCGAGCTTGTCGCGTTCGGAGGCGGGAAGGGCGTAGAAGCGATCCAGGCGTATCGACTCGACGAACTTCTTATAGGTCGTCCATTCGCGCTCTTCCGCATGGGCGGCGCCAGCGCTGGCCAGCAAGGCAATCAGGAGCAGCTTTTTCATGGTGAGCAGGTTGCAAAAAAGGCAAAGTCTAGACGAAGCCTGGCCAAACGTCTAATGTTGTCCGCAGTGCCTGCTATCTACGGTAAAATTCCGATCATGTCCTATCAAGTCCTCGCTCGCAAATACCGTCCCCGGAACTTTGAAACGCTCGTCGGCCAGGAGCACGTAGTTCGTGCGCTGACCCACGCGTTGCATACCGGTCGCCTGCACCACGCCTACCTGTTTACCGGGACGCGCGGTGTCGGCAAGACGACGCTGTCCCGTATCCTGGCCAAGTCGCTCAATTGCGTCGGCCCGGACGGCAATGGCGGCATCACGGCGACCCCGTGCGGCGTATGCGAGGCTTGTACCGCGATCGATGGCGGCCGCTTTGTCGACTACGTCGAAATGGACGCGGCGTCCAACCGCGGCGTCGATGAAATGGCACAGTTGCTGGAGCAGGCGGTGTACGCACCGTCGAATGCGCGCTTCAAGGTCTATATGATCGACGAGGTGCACATGCTGACCAATCACGCCTTCAATGCGATGCTGAAGACGCTGGAGGAGCCGCCGGAGCACGTGAAGTTCATCCTGGCGACCACCGATCCGCAGAAGATTCCCGTCACCGTGCTGTCGCGCTGCCTGCAGTTCAACCTGAAGCAGATGCCGCCGGGTCATATCGTCGGCCACCTGGAAAATATCCTGGGCCAGGAAAACGTGGTGTTCGAGCAGCCGGCCTTGCGCCTGCTGGCGCAGGGCGCGCACGGTTCGATGCGCGATGCCTTGTCGCTGACCGACCAGGCGATTGCCTACGCCGCAGGTGCCGTCACCCTGGATGCGGTGCAGGGCATGCTGGGGGCGCTGGACCAGTCTTACCTGGTGCGGCTGCTGGACGCGCTGGCCAACAAGGATGGCGCGGACCTGATGGCGGTGGCCGATGAGATGGCGACGCGCTCCCTGTCTTACAACGGCGCCTTGCAGGACCTGGGTACTTTGCTGCATCGGATTGCGCTGGCGCAGACCGTGCCTTCCGCGGTGCCTGTGGACCTGCCTGAATATAATGATGTTGTGCGGCTGGCCTCCCTGTTCGATGCGGAGGAAGTGCAGTTGTATTACCAGATCGCGGTGCATGGCCGCAATGAGCTGGGGCTGGCGCCGGATGAATATGCCGGCTTTTCCATGACACTGTTACGCATGCTTGCCTTTCGGCCCGGCATCGGTGGGGCAGATGGCCAAGCGGCCAGCGCCCCGGTAGCGGCTCGTCCAGCCGGCGCGAATCCCGCCCGTGCGGCAGCCGCCGCCGCCATGGCGGCCAGCGCTGCAACGGCGGATCGCATGAGTGTTCCGGTTGGCCAGCCTGCGCCGGCCGCCGCTGTTTCGGCAACGCCAGTGCCACCGGCCGTGTCGCCGGCGCCGCCGGTCCAGCAAGTCGCAGCGGCCGCCGCGCCGGCAGCCAACGCCGCCAGCGCCGCGCACCTGACCAGCGTTCCGAACGGTTCCGCCGCCGCTCCGCCAGCGCCAGCCGCCAGCGGGTCCGCTGCTGAGCCGCAAGCCCCTTCGCTGGCCGTAAGCACGCCGCAGCCTGTCGCGCCAGTCGCCGCCTCGTACGTTTCCGCGCCAGCCGCGATCGCACCGGCACCGCAGCCCGCGCCTGCCGCCGACAGCCGCCCGATGAGCCCCGCCAAGATGGCCATCACCGCTGCATTGGAAGCGGCCCGCGCGGCCGCCGCCGCCCGTACCGGTCAGCGTGCTCCGGCACCGGCACGTCCGGCCGCACCGCAGGCCGACGCCCCGGCATCGGCGCCGCCGGCTTCCGCCGCGCACGCCGCTCCGGCTGCCGCACCGCGCAGCGCGATGTCGCACGCGCCGGCCCAAGCCCAAGCTCAATACACCGCTCCTGCCGTGCCATCCGCGCCGCGCGCACCGGCGCCGTGGGAAGACGACCCAGCCCCGAGCGCGTCATCGGCGTCATCCGCGCCTTCCAGCGCGCCTTGGGATGAGCAGGGCAGCGCCGCCAGCGTGATGGAAGCCCCGCCGCAAGTGCAGCAGCGTCGCACCGCCCCCGCGCAGCAGCACGCGGAAGAAGACGACCTGCCGCCTTGGGTGACCGACTTCTCCGAAGACTCCGCATTGCCGGCCGGCGCCGACCACATTTCCGGCATGTCGCCGTCCGCGCCGCAGCAGCGTGGCGCCGCGCCGGCCAAGGCACCCTATGAATACGTCATCACTCCAGTGCCTGAACTGGGCTGGGACGGCAACTGGCCGGCGCTGGCCGCCCACCTGCCGCTGCGCGGCGTGGCGCAGCAACTGGCCACCCAGGCCGAACTGGTAAGCTGTGTCTTCGACGGCAATATGGCCGTGTTCCGCATCCGCTGCCCGATCGAAACCTGGGCCACGCCGGCCAATGTGGAAAAGCTGACCTCCGCGCTGGCTGAACGCTTCGGCCGTGCGGCACGCGTTGAAACCGAAATCGGCAAGGCCTGGTACACCACCAGCGTCGAAGCCCAGGTCCACCGCGACAATTGCCAGCGCGCCGCCGAAGAAACGGTAGCCGCCGATCCATTTATCAAAGCAATGATGCGCGACTTCGGTGCCTTCATCGTGCCCGGCTCGATCGTGGCGCCGATGACGCCTGCGCACTAAACCCGATACTCAAATACTCAACACCGAAATACGGAGAACCACACCATGATGAAGAACCAACTGGCAGGCCTGATGAAACAAGCGCAAGCCATGCAGGACAACATGAAGAAGGCGCAGGACGCGCTGGCCCTGATCGAAGTTGAAGGCCAGGCCGGCGCCGGCATGGTGAAGGTCGTGATGACCTGCAAGAACGACGTGAAGCGCGTATCGATCGACCCATCGCTGCTGGGCGACGACAAGGACATGCTGGAAGACCTGGTAGCTGCCGCCTTCAACGACGCCGTGCGCAAGGCCGAAACCACCGCTTCCGAAAAAATGAGCGGCCTGACCGCCGGCCTGCCGCTGCCACCCGGCTTCAAGATGCCGTTCTAAGCTGACATCATGTTCATCATCACGCTCACGTACCTGAAGCCGGCCGAGGAGATCGACAAGCTCCTCGCCGCCCACAGCGAGTACCTGCGCGAGCAATATGCCAACGGCATGTTCCTGATGTCTGGACGCCTGGTGCCGCGCACGGGCGGCGTCATCCTTGCCACGGCCGACAGCCGGGCCGATATCGAAGCGGTGATTGAGCTGGACCCTTTCAACGAAGCGGGTGCCGCCAGCTACGCGATCACCGAATTCGTGCCCACCAAGACGGCCGATTTCCTGAGCGCCTTCAAGCAAGCCTGACCTCATGGCGAAGTCCTTTGAATTCCTGACGGAGGCGCTGCGTCGCCTGCCTGGTGTCGGTCCCAAGTCGGCTCAGCGCATGGCGTTCCACCTCCTGCAGCACGACCGCGAAGGCGCCGCCATGCTGTCGCGCGCCTTGTACCAGGCGGTGGAGCAGGTGCACCACTGCGCGCTGTGCAACACCTTCACCGAAACCGAGATCTGCGACACGTGCGCCGACGAATCGCGCGACAAGTGCCAGCTATGCGTGGTCGAAACCCCGGCCGACCAGGCGATGATCGAGTCGACCCTGACCTACAAGGGCCTGTACTTCGTGCTGATGGGACGCCTGTCGCCGCTGGACGGCATCGGCCCGAAAGACATCCACCTCGAAAAACTGCTGGCACGCGCAGCCGATGGCGTGGTGGAGGAAGTGGTGCTGGCAACGAACTTCACCAACGAAGGCGAAGCGACCGCACACTACATCAGCGAGATGCTGAAAGCGCGCGGCCTGGCGGTAACCCGCCTGGCGCGCGGCGTGCCGGTGGGTGGTGAGCTCGAATACGTCGACGCCGGCACCATCGCCCGCGCCATGCTAGACCGCCGCAGCACCTGATCCCGCACACGCCAGCATCTGGCCGATAGCCTCCTGCGTAGCGGGACGGCCGAGGTGGTAGCCTTGCGCCATGTCGCAGCCGTAATGCTTCAACAGCTCCAATTGTTCGGGCGTCTCGACGCCTTCCGCCACCACGATCATCTTCAAGCCATGCGCCATGGCGATGATGGCGCGTGTGATGGCGGCGTTTTCGCTGTCTTGCGGCAGCCCACTGATAAAGCTTTTGTCGATCTTCAGCGCGCGCACGTCGAAGCGTTTCAGGTAGCTCATCGACGAATAGCCGGTGCCGAAATCATCGATCGACAGGAACACGCCGATGCCGCGCAACTGCTCCAGCGTGGCCAGCGTGGCGAGGGCGTTGTCCATCAAGGTGCCTTCGGTCAGCTCCAGCTCCAGCAGGTTGGGATCGAGGCCGCTGTCCTGCAGTACGGACAGGACGATCGACGCCAGGTTTTCATCCTTGAACTGGCGCGCGGAGAGGTTGACGGCCATGCGGACCGGCCGCTCGCATTCGCGCTGCCAGTCGCGCGCCTGGTTGCAAGCGGTGCGCAGCACCCATTCTCCGATCGGCACAATCAAGCCGGTTTCCTCGGCCAACGGGATGAATTCCGTTGGCGGGATGATGCCGTGTTCGGGGTGGCGCCAGCGTATCAGCGCTTCCACGCCGACAATCCGGGTGGTGGGCACGTCCACCTGCGGCTGGTACAGCAGGTATAGCTCGTTGTTCTGCAGGGCCTTGCGCAAACCCACTTCCAGCTTGACGTGGCTCATGATCTGCATCGTCAGGGACGAGCTGTACAGCTTGGCGTTGTTCTTGCCACAGTTCTTGGCGTGGTACATGGCGGTGTCGGCGAACTTGAGCAGCGAGGTGCAGTCTTCGCCGTCCTCCGGGTAAAGCGAGATGCCGATGCTGGCGGTGACGAAGATCTCGTGGCCGTCCAGGTTGAAGGGGCGGCGCATGGCATCCTTCACCCGATGCGCCACGGTGAGCGCATCGTCCACCCGTTCGATGTCGGGCAGCAGGATGGTGAACTCATCGCCGCCCAGGCGCGCCAGGCTGCACAGGTGGTCGCTGGGGCGAATGGTCTCGCGCAAGCGCTCGGTGACGATCTGCAGCAGGAGGTCGCCGACGTTGTGGCCCAGCGTGTCGTTGATGCGCTTGAACGAGTCGAGATCCATGAACAGGATCGCGAACTTGCGTTGTTCGCGCCGCGAGCGCTCCAGTTCGCGCTCCAGCGTCTCCAGGAAGGCCTGGCGGTTGGGGATGCCGGTCAGGCTGTCGCAATAGGCCAGCTTGCGGATCTGTTCCTCGGTGCGTTTGCGTTCGCTGATGTCGCGCACCAGGCCGAGGACTTCGCCCGATGCGGTGCCGACCAGCCGCGCTTCGAAGTGGTGACTGATGGTGTCGCGCGTCAATTCGTAATCGACGGAATGCACGGAGCTGGAATGCAGCACGGCCGATAGCTGGTCCAGCATGCGGCTTGCGATGGGGCCGGGCAGCACGTCGCGGATGTGGCGGCCCACGCATTCGCGGCTGGCGAAGTCGGCGCCGGGCTCGTGGCCTTCTTCGTAATCGAGGTAATAGCCGTCGGCGCTGAGGCGGAAGAAGGTGTCGGGAATGGCTGCCAGCACGGCGCGGTTATGGGCGTCGGCAATGCGCAGGCGGGCGATGGCGTCGCTGGCACGCAGCACGTACAGCACGCGGTGGCCGAGGATGGGCCAGTTGATCGGCTTGGAGACGAAATCGGTGGCGCCGGCTTCATACGCCTGGGTGACAGCTTCCAGGTCGTCGCTGCCGGTGACCATGATGACCGGGACGTGGGACGAGCTCTCCAGTTTGCGGATGGCGCGGCAGACCGAGAAGCCGTCGAGCAGCGGCATGTCGACGTCGAGCAGCACCAGGTCGGGCGCGTTGTCGCGGAAGCTGGCCACGGCGGCGCGGCCGTCGCTTGCTTCCACCGCATCGAGCCCGACCTGGGCCAGCATTTCAAGCATTAACAGGCGCATGACAGGATCGTCATCCGCCACCAGCACGGTGCCGCGTTTGGGGGAATAGAGCGCTGCCATGATTTCATGCTCCCTTCGGCAGGATGAGACTGAGCGAATGCCGGACTGACTGGAATTCGCGCTCCAGTTGCGCTATCAGGGCTGGCGCGCCGTCTGTTTTGCCGGCGCGCGCCATTTGTTCCAGGTCCTTGAACAGCTTTGCCAGGATGTCGGCCCCGACGTTGGCGCTGCTCGATTTCAGGCTGTGGGCGGTCTTGCGGATGGTGTTTGGGTCGCTTTCTGCGACCGCTTCGTGCAATGCTGCGAGCTGGCGGGGAGTGTCCTGCAGGAAGGTGGCCAGCACGCGGTGCAGCAATAGTTCTCCCTGCTCTGCGCTGAGGGCGCGGATAGCGTCAAGCGCCAGCGGATTGATGGCAGCTGCCGGCGCGGCGGCGGGGACGGCCGGCGAGTCGGGTACGCGCAGGGCGATCCAGCGCCCAAGCGTGTCGGCCAGGGCCTGTTGCGAGAAAGGCTTGCTGATGTAATCGTCCATGCCGGCCGCCAGGCAGCGTTCGCGGTCGCCCTGCAGGGCATTGGCGGTGATGGCGACGATCGGCGTGGTCCGTGTGCGGCCGCGCTGCTGCTCCAGCCGGCGGATTTCGGCAGTGGCGGCCATGCCGTCCATGACCGGCATCATGCAGTCCATCAGCACCAGGTCATAGTCGCCGGCGCGCACCGCGGCCAGTGCCTCTTCGCCATTGGCGGCGCAGGCCACTTCCATGCCCAGGCCGCGCAGCATGGCCGATGCCACCTCTACGTTCACCGGATTATCCTCCGCCAGCAAGGCGCGCGGCCGCTGGCCATGCCGCGGCCGCGGCGACGATTGCGACGGCGGCACGCCGGCCAGGGCCGCCACACCCACGCCTTCATTGGCGCGCAGCGGCGTCACGATGCAGTCGTACAGGTCGGGCTCGCGCACGGGTTTGATGAGCTGGAACGCCACACCCGCCGCACGGCGCTGCACCTGGTCCGCCGCGTTGCGCTCGGAAGCGAGCAGGATCAGCCGCACCGGCGAAATATCCGGATCGGATTTGATTTCAGCCGCCAGTGCCAGCCCGCCGATATCGTCCAGCCCCACGTCGAGCAGCGCCACATCGTAAGGCGCACCCCGCGCCGCGGCTGCGTGCAGTTCGCGCAAGGCGTCGGCGGCACTGGGCGCGCAACTGCCCTGCAGGTGCCAGCGTGCCAGCAGCCGGTGCAGCGCCAGCGCGCTTTCCGCATGCCGATCGACCACCAGCGCGCGCAAGCCCTTGGTCGGCTTTTGCTGGAAGCCCGCGTCGTCCGCATCCACGCGCCGCTTGTCAAACTGCACGGTGAACCAGAACACCGAACCGCGCCCCAGCGCATTGTCGACGCCGATCGAGCCCCCCATCAGCTCCACCAATTGCTTGGAAATCGCCAGCCCGAGTCCGGTGCCGCCATGCTTGCGGGTGGTCGATCCATCGCCCTGCGAGAACGAATCGAAGATATGCGCGCGCGCCTCGCGCGACACGCCGATGCCGGTATCGTGCACTTCTATCCTCAGCCGCGCCGACTGCGCATCCTCTTCCGCCACGCGCACCGCCACCTTGATCAGGCCCTGGTCGGTGAACTTGACCGCGTTGCCCAGCAAGTTGACGATCACCTGCCGCAGCCGGTTCGGATCGCCGCAGATCGCCAGCGGAATATTGTTCGCCACCGCGAACTCGATTTCGATGCCCTTGGCCTGGGCCTGCGGCGCGAACACGTTTTCGATATCGTCCAGCAGCTCGCGCAGGTTGAAGTTGATGTATTCAACGGTCAGTTTGCCCGCTTCGACCTTGGAAAAGTCAAGGATGTCGTTGATGATTACCAGCAGATGTTCGCCCGAGCGCCGCACCATGCTGGTGTAATGACGCTGGGTTTCCGTCAGTTCAGTGGCCGCCAGCAGTTCCGCCATGCCCAGCACGCCATTCATCGGCGTGCGGATTTCATGCGACATATTGGCCAGGAAGGCGCTCTTGGCCTGGCTGGCCGCTTCCGCCGAATCCTTGGCCTTTTCCAGTTGCGCCGTGCGGATGCTGACCTGCCGTTCCAGCTCTCCACGGTATTGCGCCAACTTGGTGTCGCGGCTCTCGATCTGCGCCAGCATGCCGTTGAAGCTGTCGATCAGCGTGCCCAGTTCATCGCTGCGCTGGTGCTGGACCTGGGCGTAGGTCTGGCTGCTGCTGACCCGGTCCGCCGCCGCGATCAACTGCGCGATGGGCGTGGCAATGCCTTCGCGGAAGCGGGCCGACAGCACCAGCGCCAGTCCGAACGAGGACGCCGTGGCTGCCGCGGTAATGCCAAGGTTGCGCAGGATGCCAAGCCACAGCGAGGCTTGGCCGGCCTCGATCATGACCGCCCCGATCACATGCTGGCGCACCCGCACCGGCCGGTAAAGCCGCAGCAGCGGCGCCCAGGGCGGACCATCGCGCTCGGCCATTTCGCCGGAAGCCAGTTGTTGAAGGCGCTGCGCGTCCAGCGCATCGGGCGCCAATTCACGCAGGGCAGGGTAGGCGGCGAACAGCTTGCCATCCCGGTCAAACAGCGCGGCGCGCGTGATGTCGCCCTTGACCGCCAGCGCGGCCAGGGCTTGTTCGGCCGTGGGCCGGTCGGCATAGAGCAGGGAAGCAACGCTACTGGCGCCGATGACATCAGCCAGGGACGTAAGCTGCTTGCGCTCCTCGCTGGTATGGGAAAGGATGGACGCAACGGCGAACGCCACGAACACCAGCAGCAGGGCGCTGCCGGTGGTGAGCACCGAAATGATGGTCAGTTTCTGGCTTAAGCCGGACCGTTCGAAGTTGAGCATATTCGCCGCCGAAGGACGATTCCATCGGGCAAAGAATAAATGCTAAGAATTTCGACACCTTGATCTGGCTCTAAGGTTCAGTTGCTTGCAATAAAATGTCCACCTGGGGTCAGGAACAAAATGGACAATTCTTCCGCCAAGGAAAAAAATGTCCAATTCGTTCCTGACCCCAGGTGGACAGCGCGGCTAGCAGCAGCCGCCGCGCTTGCCGGCGCCGCCGTAGCGCGCTTCCTGCCGTTCGCGGAAGAATTCCTTGTAGCTCATCACGGGCTCACCCGGGTGGGTGTTCTCGCGATGGGCGACGTAGGTGTCGTATTCCGGCAGGCCGCACATCAGCCGCATGCTCTGTCCGAGGTAGCGGCCTGCCTTGACGATGTCGCCCAGCATGGCTTTATTTGGCCGCGGCGGCGTATTGGGCCGGGGCTTCGTTGTGGGTTGGGCGGCTGGCGTTCCAGGCTGCCAGCGCGGTGCGTACGCCGAATGCCAGCACGCTGACAACCACGATCATGAAGAAGGCTGCCAGGCCCGCATCCAGGTAGTCGTTGAAGATCACCTGCCGCATCTGTTCGATCGACTTGGCCGGCGCCAGCACTTTGCCATCGGCCAGTGCGGCCTGGTATTTCGCGGCGTGGGCCATGAAGCCGATCTTCGGATTGGCGTCGAAGATCTTTTGCCAGCCGGCGGTGAGGGTGCACAGCAGCAGCCAGATGGTCGGCAGGATGGTGACCCAGGCGTATTTGGCACGTTTCATCTTGAACAGCACGCAGGTCGCCAGGATCAGCGCAATCGCAGCCAGCATCTGGTTGGCGATGCCGAACAGCGGCCACAGGGTGTTGATGCCGCCCAGTGGATCGACCACGCCCTGGTACAGGAAGTAACCCCAGGCCGCCACGCACAGGCCGGTGGCGAGCAGGCTGGCGAACACGGAATCGGTGCGCTTCAGCGATGGTGCGAAGGAGCCCAGCAAGTCCTGCAGCATGAAGCGGCCGGCACGGGTACCGGCATCGACAGCGGTCAGGATGAACAATGCTTCGAACAGGATGGCGAAGTGGTACCAGAACGCCATCATGGCCTTGCCGCCCACCACATTGGACAGGATGTGCGCCATGCCCACCGCCAGCGTCGGTGCGCCGCCGGCGCGGGAGATGATGGTCGATTCGCCCACGTCCTTGGCGGTTTGCGTCAGCATTTCCGGCGTGACGTAGAAACCCCACTGCGAGATCGCCTGTGCCGCCGATTCCGCAGTGGTGCCGAGCAGTGCCGCCGGGCTGTTCATCGCGAAGTACACGCCTGGTTCGATGGTCGAAGCGGCGATCAGCGCCATGATGGCGACGAAGGATTCCATCAGCATCGCGCCGTAGCCGATGAAGCGGGCGTGGGTTTCATTCTCGATCATCTTCGGCGTGGTGCCGGAGGAAATCAGCGCGTGGAAGCCGGAGACGGCGCCGCAAGCGATGGTGATGAACAGGAAGGGGAACAGGTTGCCGGACCATACAGGGCCGGTGCCGTCGATGAACTTGGTCAGCGATGGCATTTGCAGCATCGGCGACACGATCACGATGCCCAGCGCCAGGCCGACGATGGTGCCGATCTTCAGGAAGGTGGACAGGTAGTCGCGCGGCGCCAGCAGCAGCCAGACCGGCAGCACGGACGCGATAAAGCCGTAGCCGATCAGCATCCAAGTCAGTTCGGTGCCGGAGAAGGTGAACATGGGGGCCAGGGCAGGGTTTTCCTGCACCCACTGGCCGCCGAAGATCGCCAGCATCAGCAGCACGAAGCCGATCAGCGACACTTCGCCGACGCGGCCGACGCGGATGTAGCGCGAGTAGACGCCCATGAACAAGGCGATCGGGATGGTGGCCATCACGGTGAACGAGCCCCAAGGCGAGTGCGCCAGTGCCTTCACCACGATCAGCGCCAGCACCGCCAGGATGATCACCATGATCATGAAGGTGCCCAGCAGCGCGATATTGCCAGGGACCGGGCCCAGTTCGGACTTGATCAGGTCACCGAGCGAACGGCCGTCGCGGCGGGTGGAAATGAACAGCACCATGAAGTCCTGCACGGCGCCGGCGAATACCACGCCGGCCAGGATCCACAGCATGCCGGGCAGGTAGCCCATTTGCGCCGCCAGCACGGGGCCGACCAGCGGGCCGGCGCCGGCGATGGCTGCGAAGTGGTGGCCGAACAGGACGTTCTTATTGGTCGGCACGTAGTCCAGGCCATCGTTGTACTTGTAGGCCGGGGTCAGGCGACCGGCCTCCAGGCCCATGACGTTCTTTGCAATAAACAGGCTGTAGAAGCGGTACGCGATCAGGTACACGCAAACGGCCGCAATCACCAGCCAGATGGCGCTGACAGGTTCGCCGCGCTTGAGTGCAATCACGCCCAGGGCGCTGGCACCCAGCACGGACATCGCTGCCCAGCCAAGTTTCTTCATAACGGGATTCATCGGTGTCTCCTCCAAGGATGAATGGCCAGTATTCAGGAATTGAATATCTGTCACAAGCGCACCACTACGCAAACGCCGTCGGTATAACTACGTAGGACAGGCATGCCGCGGCGGGCTTACAATCGCCGCATGAAGCTGCGGCAAAAGTTCCTGTTCCTGGCCATTGCGCCACTGATCCTGGCCCTGTGCGCGATCTCCATCGCGGTGCGCTACCAGGCGACCACGCTCGCCCGCCAGCAGCGCGATACCATCCAGCAGGCCTACCTGGCCAGCAAGGAAGCGGAACTCAAGCACTACGTGACGCTGGCCAATCACTCGATTGCCCACCTGGTCAAATCCGGCCGCAAAGACCCGGCCACGCTGGACGAGGCGAAGCGCATCCTGTCCACCCTGAGTTTCGGCGATGACGGCTATTTTTTCGTCTACGACATGCAGGGCAATTCGCTGATGCACCCGCGCCAGCCGGAACTGGTCGGCCAGAACCTGTTCATGTTGAAAGACCAGGAAGGCAATCCGACCATCCAGCGCCTGCTGGCCCGCGCCCGTGAAGGCGGAGGGCTGGAGCGCTACAACTGGGTCAAGCCGTCCACCCATAAATCGGCGCCCAAGCTGGGCTACGTGATCCCGCTGCCGGAATGGGGCTGGATGCTGGGCACCGGCATCTACCTCGACGACGTCGACGCGGCGCTGGCCAAGGTCGACGCCCAGCAGCGCGGCAATATCCGCAACACCTTGCTGTGGATGGCGGCGATTGCCGCCATGGCGCTGGTGGCGGTCGGCGTCTCCGGCCTGGCCTTGAATATCCGTGAATACCGCGTGGCCGATGCCAAGCTCAAAGTGCTGGCACAGCGCGTGGTCGAATCGCAGGAGGAGGAGAGGGCGCGGCTGTCGCGTGACCTGCACGACGGCATCAGCCAGTGGCTGGTGTCGATCAAGCTGCAAATCGAAGCGGGCATCATCCGCCTTGGCAATCCCGCGCAGCAGGACAAGGCCAAGGCCGCCTTCGAGCACACGGCGGAACAGTTGAACAATGTGCTGGGCGAGGTGCGCCGCATCTCGCACAACCTGCGTCCCGCCATCCTGGACGACCTGGGCCTGGCCGCCGCGCTCGACCACCTGGCGGCCGAATTCCGCGTGCACATCGGCGTCGACGTGGCCTTCAGCGCCACCGGCTGCACCGACGGCCTGCCGGACGTGGCCAACACGGTGCTGTTCCGCATTGCGCAGGAAGCGCTGACCAATATCGAGCGTCACGCCGCAGCCGCCAGCGTGAATATCGATCTGGAGGGCGATGCCGAGGGCGTCACGCTGCGCATTGCCGATAACGGCAGCGGCTTCGATGCCGAGGGCATCGCCGGCCATCCTAAGCGGGGCATCGGCTTACGGAATATGATGGAGCGCATGGATGCGATCGGCGGCCAGTTCCGCATCGAATCCTCGCCCGCCGGCACCACGGTGCTGGCGCGAGTAGACAATAAAGGACAAAAATGAGTGAGCTGCGCACAAGTATCCTGCTGGTAGACGACCACCCCCTCGTGCGCGACGGCCTGCGCGCGCGGCTGGAAGCCATGGCGCAGTTCGAAGTGGTCGGCGAGGCAGGCAGCGCTGCCGAAGCGCTGGAGGCCGCGCGCCTGCACAATCCAGACCTGGTCCTGATGGACATCAATATGCGCGGCACCAACGGCATTGAAGCCACCGCCTTGTTCAAGCGCCAATTCCCGGCGATTGCCGTGCTGATCCTGTCGATGCACGACAAGTTGGAATACGTGACCCAGGCCATCCAGGCCGGCGCGCGCGGCTATGTGCTGAAAGACGCGCCGGGCAAGGATATCGTGGTCGCCATCGAGACCGTGATGGCAGGCGGCATCTACTACAGCGCCAACCTGGCGCAGCAGCTGGCCAAGCCGATGGCCCAGGATAACCAGCTCACCACGCGCGAAGCCGAGGTGCTGCGCCACCTCGCCAATGGTGAATCCAACAAGCATATTGCGCGCGAGCTGGACCTCAGCGTGCGCACGGTGGAAACCCACCGCCTGAACATAAAACGCAAGCTTGGCATCGAAGGGCAGGCAGAACTGATCAAGTTTGCTGTCCAACACGCACAATTCGATAAATAAAAAATTAGTAAAATAATCAGCAATGTATCGTTAGTGATACAAAACTGGCAATTCGATTGTCTCCTCTACCACGCAAAAGCTGACTTTTGGGCAATTTCTGTTAGACTCCCCGAGTCTTGTAACACAGGGTGTCCGCGTGCGCTCAATGGTTGCTTTACATCAACAGACCATTTACCATTGTTAGTGTTACCACACCGAGATTCCGATGTTTGCGTCAGACCCGAAATCGTTACCGCTGGTGGGAATCAAGCCTGTCCTGGATACCCAAAACCACTGGGTAGGACTGGCTTTTCAGCTGCCGGAAGCGGTTTCGCTGCCGACGCTGCAATCGCTCCTGGGCTGCCCTGAATCCGACGCACTGGGTTCGCTCGATTACTTCATCCCCCTCGCCGATCCATTCGCGCTCGACGCCAGCCAGCTCGATGGCCTGCCGCTTGATCGCATCGTATTCACTGTTCCCGCCGCATTGCTGGCCGACGAGGCGATGCAGAAGCACTGCAAGCGGCTGGCCGACCGCGGCCTGCGCTTGTTGGCGGACGGCGACGCCGGCATCGCCGCCGTCCAAGCCGGCATCCGCGGCCTTGATGTCGATTGCACCGAAGCGCTGCCCGGCACGCTGGCGATGATGTCGCTGCCCGGCCCGCACCTGGCCCGCAATGCCGACGCCACCCGCGCCGATGCATGCCGCAAAGCCGGCTTCACCCTGTTGCGCGGCGAACTGCCGCGCGCGCAAGAACATGAACATGAACATGAATATGAGCGTGATGGGGGGCAGGGCGATGGCACCAGCCGCAAACGCCTGCTTGCCCTGCTTGGCCTGTTGGCGCAAGACGCCGATTCGCGCGAACTGGAAACCCTGCTGAAGCAAGACCCGGCGCTATCCTTCCAGTTGCTCAAGCTGGTGAATTCAGCGGCCTTCGCCCCGAACAGCAACCCGATCCACAACTTCGGCCAGGCCATCAACCTGCTGGGCCGCCGCCAACTGCAACGCTGGCTGCAGCTATTGCTGTATGCGCGCCAGCAGGCCGACGGCCCGGCCAATGCCTTGCTGCCGCTGGCTGCCCTGCGCGCGGCGCAGATGGAAGCCCTGTGCAAGCTGCGCGAAGGTGAGCGCGACGCACAGGACCAGGCCTTCCTGGTGGGCGTGTTCTCCTTGCTCGACGTGCTGCTGGCGATGCCGATGACCGACATCGTCTCGGCCCTGAACCTCGACCTGGACGTGGTCGCGGCCCTGCTGGACCGCAGTGGTCCACTGGGTGAAATGCTGGCGCTGGTGGAAATGCACGAACCGCAGGCAAGCGCACTGCGCGATGTCGGCATCGACAACGAAACCTATTGGCGAAGTCTATTGCAGGCCTACCATTGGGCGCTGCAGGTCAGCAGGAACGTATAAACATGCACGAGCAACCGGTTGCCAACTACCTCGCCAGCAGCGCCGCCGTGTGCGATGCGGTGCTGCGCCTGCGTGGCCGTGCGCTCGTCGAAGAGCTGGGCCGCATCGCGCGCGAGGTCACCGGCAGCCCGCATGGCCGCTACGTGCCGCGCGAGATGACGCCGGCCACCGGTTTGCCGGGATGGGAAAGCGGCCTGTCGCAACTGATCCAGTACGATCACCAGTATTTCGGCCGCTTTGAAGTTTCCGGCCTCGACAGCTACACTGAAACCAGCCGGCAGAACCTGGCCAGCCTGGCCAGTCTCGCCGCCAGCGTGCTGCAGGTGCACTCGATAGCGCAGCGCACCACCCACGCCTATGTGCAAGTGGAAGCGCGCTTGCAGCATCAGACGCAAATACTGGACCAGATCCACGAATCGGTGCTGACCATGGACCTGAACGGCTTCATCACAAGCTGGAACAAGGGCGCCGAGCGCCTGTTCGGCTATTCGGCGGTGGAGGCGGTCGGCCGCAACATCATCTTCCTCTACGACGACGAAGACGAAGACCTGGGCGACGAATTCCTGGAGCAGGGCGGCCGCCTGATGGAAGTGCGCCGCAGGAAGAAGAACGGCGATGTATTCTGGGCCAGCCTGTCGCTGTCGCAGTTATGCGATATGGAAGACCGCTCGATCGGCCTGGTCGCCTATTTGACCGACATCACGGAGCGCAAGGAGGCGGAGGAGCGCATCCACCACCTGGCTTACTACGACGCCCTGACCAGCCTGCCGAACCGTTCGCTGCTGACCAAACTGGTCGACCAGGCCATGACGGTGGCCCAGCGCAGCAAGGCAGACGGCTGCGTGATGTTCATCGACCTGAACCGCTTCAAGCTGATTAACGACACGCTGGGCCGCGCGGTCGGCGACGCGCTGCTGCGTGAAGTGTCGCAGCGCTTCCGACTCGCCTTGCGCGACCAGGATGTGGTGGCGCGCCTGTCCGGTGACGAATTCGCGGTCGGCCTGTTCGACATCCACCAGCATTACGAAGCCAGCATGGTGGCCAACAAGCTGCTGTCGGCGCTGAACGAACCGTTCCTGATCGATGGCCACGACCTGCGCGTCAGCGCCTCGATCGGCATCAGCGTCTACCCGCAGGACGGCAACGACGCCGAGACCCTGCTGCGCCTGGCCGATATCGCCATGTACCGCGCCAAGCAGAACGCCTCATCGGACGGCGAGCATATCGCCTTCTACAGCCAGGACATGAACAAGGGCATGCAGGAGCGTATGCGCATCGAATCGGGCCTGCGCCAGGCGCTGGGCAACGGACAACTGCTGCTGCACTACCAGCCCAAGTTTGAAATCAGCACCGGCAGAATCATCGGCGCCGAAGCGCTGGTGCGCTGGAAGCATCCGGAACGCGGCCTGGTGCCCCCGGCGGAATTCATTCCGCTGGCGGAAGCAACCGGCCTGGTGGTGCAGGTCGGCGAATGGGTGCTGGAAGCGGCCTGCGCGCAGGCGCAGGCCTGGAAGGAAAAAGGCTTGCCGCCGATTCGGCTGGCGGTCAACGTATCGGCGCGTGAGTTCACCTCCGCGCTGCCGGGCCGCGTGATGGAAACGCTGCACCGTTACGGCCTTGAACCATCGTGGCTGGAACTGGAAATTACCGAATCCACCCTGATGCACAATATCGAACGTGTGATCGGCATCATGGACCGGTTGACAGCGGCCGGCATCACGCTGTCGCTGGACGATTTCGGCACCGGTTATTCCAGCCTGTCCTACCTCAAGCGCTTCCCGATCGACACGCTGAAGATTGACCGCTCCTTCACCACCGGCATTCCGGTCGACACCAACGACTGTGCCATTGCCAGCACCATCATCAGCATCGCCCAGCAACTGAACCATAAGGTGATCGCCGAAGGTGTGGAAACCCCCGAACAACTGGCCTTCCTGAAGGATTCCGGCTGCGACGAAGTGCAAGGCTACCTTTTCTCACGCCCCTTGCCCGCGCTCGAATTCGAGAACGCGCTGCTGCAGAACTGGGCGCCGCCAGAACCCGTCGCCGCCGCAGGCTGACCATGTTCCGCGCCGCCGCCCTGGCTATGCTGTTGTCCTGCACCGCGCAGGCAGCCGAGCCGGCGCGCATCAGGTTCGGGCTGCAAGACGACATCGCCCCCTTTGTCATGCCCGACCGCCACAGCGGCCTGATGGTCGATGTGCTGCGCGACGCAATGGCGACGCAAGGCATCACCGCCGACTTCCTTTACCTGCCGCAAAAGCGCACCGAAGAGGCCTTGCGCAAGGGCGTGGTCGACGTCACAACCGGCGCCAAGCCTGTCATGATGCTGCCCGGCGTGATGAGCCGCTGGCCCATCACCAGTTTCCACAACCTGGCGATCACCCGCCGCGCCAACTTGCCGCGGCTGGATTCGGTCGCCGACCTGGCGCGCTACCGCGTTACCGCATTCAACGGCGCCAGCCGGATGCTGGGGCAGGACTACCGCGATGCGGTGCAGGGGAACGCACGCTACTCCGAACCTTTGACGCTGCAATCGCCACTGCTGGTGCTGAAGCAGGTGGACGTGGTGATCTCGCAAAGGGACATCTTCAACTATTATCTTGACCGCCAATCCTATCTGCGCGAAGGCGATTTCGACCTGGTCTACCACGACATTCTTGGCAAGCCGAACGAATATTGGTTCGCCTTCCGCACGGCCGAAATGCGCGACAGCTTCGAGCGGGGCATTGCGGCGCTGTACAAATCCGGCGACATCGACCGCATCTTCGCGCGCTACAACAAAGCCTACGGCACCTCGCGCGAATTTTTCCGCCCATTGGACTGCCGCTTCGCCAGCGTCAAGCCGAAAGACTGCTAGCGCGGCGCTTTCACCACTTCCATGATCCAGCGTGCTACCTCCTCGAGCGAAGCGGAGGGCGCACCCGTATGGCTCGCGTCGGGCTCGTAAAGCTGCGTCATTGGATTGCGGGGCAGGGCATTGAAGTTGGCCTGCCTGGCCTTGAGCAGGCCGGGGTAGTCGTTCTTCGGCACAACCAGGAGCACCGGAGTTTCAGGCTTCATGCCGCGGATCGACTTCATGAGATTCATCGCGCCCTCGGGATCGAACCAGGTCAGGTAGTCGTCCGGCTTGCAGACGACCGTGTACGTACCCTTGGCACCCTCGAAATCCTGCAGCCGCGCTGCCACGCCGCCCTTTCCCGCAGCAGCCAGTTGGCGCGCTTCCTCCAGCGTACCTCCCAGTTTTTCGCGAACCACCTGGCTGGCGCTGCTCGCACCCGGCGCGATAGCGATCAAGCCGTCCACCGGGTTCCTGCTGCCGAAATAAAAGGCGAATGTGCCACCCTGGCTGTGCCCTGCCAGGAATAGGCGCGTGGCTCCCTTCGCCCGTAAGCGGACCAGTGCTGCATTGATTTCCGCCTCCGCCGCAGCCGTGCTGACGTCGTAATTCCTGCTGCCCGACCACGGCATCTCGATATTCGCGACCTGGTAGCCTTTGGCTTCCAGTCCGGATGCCAGCTCCGCCACAAATTTCGTCGGCGAGCCGCCTTTGCCATGCATGACGACGATGCCCACCGCCTGCGGTGCGGGTTGCGCCATGGCGGCGCCAGCAACAAGCAGCATTGCTACAAACTGGCAGAAAAATATACGCATGACGGCCTCCAAGTATCAGTGTGGCGCTGCCCAAAGTCTATCTTGGCACGAAGCTGTCCACTTCATCGATCAGCTGTGCGCGGCCACGGGGCGGACGTTCAAGGTGCAGGAAGTGCGTCCCGTTCGGAATGAGCACCATTCGCACCTTGGCGGCATGTACCAAATCGGCTTGCAGGTTTCGCATATCCTCAGGGCGAGACCAGAAGTCCTTTTCGCCGGCGATGGCCAGCACTGGCGCCGTAATCAGAGAGGCATCCCACAATTGGCGTCCGGTAGCCAGGTAAAAGCTGTCTTCCATTGCACCGCAAGGTGAGCGGAAGCTTCGTGGTTCTCGCTGGCGGCTGGTGCTGTCGCTATCCAGTGCAGCCTCGACGTAAGCTTGCGCGACGGCCGGATCGCGCGCGGTATCCTTCTCGTCGCCCAGCGTGCGGTCCCACGGACCAAGCGTGGAGGCCGCGTCGGCAACGCGATAGGTACCGCAAGCCGCGCGGTTGAATGCGCTGGGACGCTCCTTGTCTTCCATCCCTGTGCCGCGCCCGATCAGCGGATGTGGCGACGTGCCGCGATAGAGGCTATTCAGCATGACAACCGCACTGAGCTTGGGCGAATGCAGGGTCGCATAATGCCCCGCCCACTGGCCACCGGTTGCCCAGCCAAGCAGGGCCACTTTCGAACCACCGCTGCGCTGGCGCACGAAATCCACTGCCGCATCGATGTCCTCCACTGCATCGTTGGTGCGTACGAGCGCCGCACTGGCTGCGGGAGCTACCTCCATCCCGGCAGGCCGCGTCGAAGCGCCATAACCGCGCACATCAAGCGTGTAGACATCGAAACCACGCGCCGCCAAGTCGGACGCCAACGAGCCGCCCGCCACCGGCAGGTCGAATGAAGCCTTCGAACTGACCCGCGCGCCATGCACCAAGAGGATCGGGCGCTTGCCGCGGTGCTGGCCAACCTCCGTCACCGCCAGCGAGATTCCCGGCGCGGAGGGGATATTGAACTGTTGAGAAGCCTGGGCTGGCGAAAGCACCACGCCGGCAGCGATGAGAAGCAAAGTTTTCATTAATCCGTCCCGCGGTCATGCCGCACTGTAGAACTTATCGAAAATTTAATTATTTGCTATCCTACCGGTTTTTTCACCTGAGCAACGCCAGAGGGTAGCAATTTGCTAAACCAATCGTCGCGTATATGGTCCGAGCTTGAAAAACGGGAGCGCCAGGTCAGCAGGGGCCCTGGCGAAGGCCCGGTATTCGATAGCATGGGGCGGGGCATAAGTCCCACGCATTTCGGCATCGGCAATTTCCCCGCCCAGGGTAAGCGTGTTGAGCGCGTACAGAGAGCTCTGGAGCAGTCGGGCGATATGGCCCGCAGGATCATTGCCCATCAACTGTCCGGCATTGACCTATCGACCATCTGGCACATTCTCGTCGAAGTCTGCAAGGACATAGCGCTCTACTACGGTGGTTCGGTGGTTGCAGGCGCCACGGTCGGCGCAGTCGGCGGTGCGTTCTTTGGCGGTGTCGGCGCCTTGCCAGGCGCCGCTGCCGGCGCAGCCGTGGGCTCTCAGCTCGGAGCATGGGTGATGGCGCTCCTGGGCCTGAAGTCGCTGATCGAAGGCATGGCCACGGCAATTCCCGAAGCGATGGAACACTATGAACGGGGCTTCCGCGAAGCCTGGGGGCCAGCGCCGCGCGACGGACGGACCTGCAGCTACGCATTGGCTGGCCCGGAACAAGGGAATGTGCGCCACGCTGCCTTTGAATTCGCCAACGGCCACGTGATCATGATCATGGCGGTCCTCATGGCGCTGATGGCCTATTTCTCACGCGGCAAGGGTAATAGAGCCCTGGCGCTAAAGGAAGTCCGCGAGAGCCCGCGCCTGGGACCAAAAATCGCACGCTGGATCGAGGAAAACGAAGAGCGGCTAAGCCGGCATCCTGCCTTACAATCACGCCGAAAAAATGCAACTAGCGCGCTGGACGAGCCTGCACCCGTGCCACCGAAGCGCAAACGCCCGGTCGAGGAACCGGAGCAGCCACGCCCCGCCGGCATGCCGCAAAAGAAGGTGCCGTGCTTTAAACCGAATGATTTGCCGCAAGGGAGCATTCCCGAGTTTGACCGCCAACTGGCGGGGCAAGAAGCCGGCCTGAATGCCATGACCGTCGAGGAGTATCTAGAAGGACGTGAGGCCTTTAAAGCGAAGGATGTAACTCGCGATCCGAGCGTGGCTAAGCATGCTCGCGCTGCTCACGAGGCGCAACTTACAAAGAAGTTTGAGAGAGAGTTCATTCGGAAAGGACTCCCGCCACAAGTCGCGGCGGCAAAGGCTCTGGAGGAAGCTGCAATCAGAATGAAAACATTGGCGGCGTTACATAATCCAGACATGATCGTGGCCGGGAAGGACGCCATTGGCGATTTTGGCGACCGGAACATCAACTCTCGCATTGGTGCGCAATGGCGAAGCCGTGTGGGGGCGCTCGATGATGCCGCAACTAAGGTACCGTTGTCATACCGCGCATCGATGAAGATTAATGCGAAACTTGAACGATGCAAATAGAAAGAAGAGCTATGGATGAATACTTCGGGTACTTTCTTGAAAAGATGGGCCCACCAATTCAAAAGCGCCACGTGCCACCGTCAAGCGTCAAGCGTTTCCGAGGTAAGCTTCCCGATCAACTGCTGGCTTACTGGGAAGAGCATGGTTGGTGCGGGTACGCGGATGGACTTTTCTGGACAGTTGATCCCCAAGAATATGAGCCTGTATTAGAAGCCTGGATCGGAGAGACGCCTTTCGTTGAAAACGATGCCTATCACCTCATCGCACGAAGTGCATTTGGAGAGCTTTACTTTTGGGGAGAACGTACTGGCGAATCACTCCGGTTGTTTGCGCCGGGCTCTTACTGCCTTCCTATCGAATCGGTCTTTGAAGAGGATGAACTGGAGCTTGGAGTGAGGGCGTTTTTCAGCATTCGAGATCGTGAGGAAAACGACTTCGCTGAAATGTTCGTTCCCGCATTAGAGAAATTGGGACATTTGAAGCATGACGAAATGTATGGATTCGCGCCGGCGTTGGCGTTAGGTGGACCTTCAACATTGAAAAACTTAACGAAGGTGAAGGCAGTGGAGCACTTGGTAATCCTTTCACAGCTCGCTCCTTTGGAAGTGATGACGACTCCCCCTACGTAAAGGCTGATGCAGTGGACGAGGATTTCGAATTCTTTCTGAAAATGATGGGGCCAGCCACTCAGAAGCGCCATGTTCCTTCATCGAGCCTTGATCGTTTCCGCGGAAAGCTTCCAGAGCAGTTGCTGGCCTACTGGAAAGAGCATGGTTGGTGTGCCTATGCGGACGGCTTGTTCTGGACTGTCGATCCGCAAGAATATGAGCCCGTTCTGGATGCATGGATCGGCGATACGCCACTCATGAAGAGGGATGCTTATCACATCATCGCGCGGAGTGCGTTCGGGGAGCTGTACTTTTGGGGTGAACGAACAGGAGACACGCTGACGTTGTTCGCGCCAGGCGCATATTGCTTTCCTACAGAACCAGCATTTAAGGAGCACGAGCTAGAGTCGGGTATGCGAATCTTCTTCAGCGTCCGGAAACGAAAGGAGAACGACTTCGCAGAGATGTTCTCTCCGGCTTTGAAAAAAATGGGTCGGTTAAATCACGAGGAAATGTACGGCTTTGTTCCCGCCCTCGCCCTGGGAGGCCCTTCGACTTCGGAACACCTTCAGAAAGTCAAAGCTGTCGAGCACTTGGTTTTCCTTGCGCAGCTCGCTCCATTGGAGGTGATGACACCTCCTCCAGCCTGAAACAGCATACGCGCCTGCTAATAATATGGACGAGCATTTCGAACTATTCCTAGAAGAGATGGGGCCCGCAATTGATAAGCGGTACGTTCCGCCCTCAAGCATTGAACGCTTCCGCGGCAAGCTCCCCAAGCAGTTGTTGGCCTACTGGGAAGAGCATGGTTGGTGCGGTTACGCAGACGGGCTCTTCTGGACCGTCGATCCTCAAGAGTACGGGCCTGTGCTGGACGCATGGATTGGCAGTACTCCGTTCATGGAGAAGGATGCTTATCACATCATTGCGCGAAGCGCCTTCGGTGAGTTGTACTTCTGGGGCGAGCGTACCTGCGACTCGCTAACTGTTTTCGCCCCTGGCGCATACTGCTTCCCTCGCGAATCGATTTTCCAGAATGGGGATATGAATCGTGGCGTTCGCACGTTCTTCAGCGCGCGAGATCGCGACGAGAATAATTTTGACGGTACGTTCTCCAGCGCCCGAAAAAAGCTTGGTCAGTTGAAGCACGATGAAATGTATGGATTCGTTCCGGCTTTGGCGCTCGGCGGCCCTGCGACCGTGACATACCTCGAGAAGGTCAAAGCTGTCGAGCATTTGGTGCTTCTCGCGCAACTCGCCCCATTGGACGTGATGACGCCCCCTACGCTGACTGATCTGTAAAATGATGGACGAACACTTCGAGTTTTTTCTTGAAAAGATGGGGCCGGCCATGGACAAGCGTTGCGTCCCAGCGCCGAGTATCGAACGTTTTCGAGGAAAACTCCCCGATCAATTGTTGACGTATTGGGCCGAGCATGGCTGGTGTGGCTATGCTGACGGCTTGTTCTGGACGGTCGATCCGCAAGAATACGAACCCGTATTAGAAGCATGGATAGGCGAAACGCCATTCATGAACAGAGACGCCTACCACATCATTGCACGTGGGGCCTTCGGTGAATTGTACTTTTGGGGCGAACACACATGCGATTCATTGAAAGTCTTTGCACCTGGCTCGTATTGTTTTCCTCGTGAGTCAACATTCCAGAACGGTGATTTGGACCGGGGTGTGCGCGCATTCTTCAGCAAACGGGATCGTGAAGAGAGCGACTATGCGGACCTGTTTTCTTCAGCTTCAAAGAAGCTCGGGCCGCTAAAGCATGATGAGATGTACGGTTTTGTCCCTGCACTGGCGTTGGGCGGCCCGTCTGAATTGTCGCATCTGCAGAAGGTCAATGCCGTCGAGCATTTAGTGCTCCTTGCTCAACTCGCTCCATTGGAAGTGATGACGGCGCCCTGATTGGTGGCGTGTACGGCGAGGTCGTTGGTGCTTGCTGCCTCAGTGCCTGGTCTCCCATTCAGAGATCAAAGCTTAGTCTTGGATAGACCGAGAAATGAAAAAGGGCAGCTCTAAGGCTGCCCTTCACTGGCGCGAAGCTTTCCGTTTAGCCCCAGCCGTACCAAGCGTCGCGCAGTTCGCCGACTTTGACGTTGGTCAGTTTGCTGTGTTTGGACAGCCAATCCTGTACCAGGGTGCGATGGCGTTCTTCGACTTTGCCATAAGGCTTGTTCGACACCACGATGCCTCCGAAGTCGTCGCTGTAGCCACCGCCGAACGCGAGGCCATTGGCTTCGATGGCTTCTTCGAGGAACTGGTGGATCAGGGTGTTGTGCTCGGCCAGGGTCAGGGTGCCAACCAGTTCTGCCTCGACGAGGAAACCGAGTTCCTGGAATTCACCGAGGTGCTTTTTCTTGAGTTGACGTTTGTTATAGCGGCGGGATGCGGTCATGGTGGGGCCTAATATTTTGGACTTGGGATGTTAGCACAGGAGGAGGGCTTCGCATAATGCCAGTTGTACAGCACGAAGACCCCGAATACAGCAGCAGATCTTCTTAACGACCGCGTCTTGCCATTCATGGAGGAGCAAGGCATGGGCGTCATCAGGATCCTCACCGACCGGGGAACCGAATACTGCGGAAGGCCGGAAAAGCATGATTACCAGCTGTACCTAGCGTTGAATGAGATCGAGCACACAAAAACGAAAGTTCGGCATCCGCAGACCAATGGAATCTGCGAGCGCTTCCACAAGACCATCCTGCAGGAGTTTTACCAGGTGGCGTTTCGACGCAGGATCCATCGGAGCATTGATGAACTGCGGGCGGACGTCGCTGAATGGCTTCGCTACTACAACAACGAGCGAACGCATCAAGGGAAGATGTGCCGTGGCCGGACACCGATGCAAACTCTAATTGACGGAAAGGAGGCGTGGCGCGATAAAATCGTCGCACTGAACGACGGAATTTGATCTGTAGTGGTCGCGATCTGATCTGTAGTAGCTTCGACTTGATCTGACACAGAGTGTAAGATGGGCTAGAGTTCGTTTGGGCCGATTCCGGGCCAGACGTGGCCCGAGGCCGCGCCAATCGAACTAGCCACAAATTGACTGACTTCGGCCAACATCGGCCACCCAAGAGCGTGCAATCAAGCGATCGCTCGGCAAATAAACATTTATGACCACACCTGACCACATTCTTGTCCTCAAGGAAGAGCTTCAAGGCGAAGATGGTTCATTTCTAATAGAGTTAAGATGCAATCTGAAATGGAACAAGAAGGCTTTCATCCGTCTCATCAGGGCTATGCAGGACTACATCGAGAGAAGGCCAAAGTCGGAAAGCCTTGAACGCTGGGTAGCAGAAGGGTTTTGGTTTCTGGATCACTTTGTCAAAGAATGGTCCTCCCACGCTTCGTTCTCCAGGCCGTATGAGCGTCAATACTACGAAGATGCTTATGAAAGGTTGCATGATCTGGCATATTGGCTGTTCGTTGGCGAATCTCCATATGAGGATGGTTCGCTCCACCATTCGATGTCTAACTCTTACTCGCAGCGGATCCGCTGGCGTATCGTTTAAATCAACGCTGAAAATTCGCTTTTAGATTCGTGAACTTCAGCAATGGGGCGGTTGCTGCCGGTCACCAGACATCATGTGTCTGGTCAAGTCTGAGCCAGTACATCTGATCTGACAGCGCCGATGTCCAAACCGGGGTCACTTCCCGATCAGATCGCGACCACTACAGCTTAGCTTAGGTAGGGGATACTTCTTTGGCAAGGGACTCATAAAACTCTACCGGTCCAATGACGATTTGCTTCGCTAGCTCTGAGGCCCGCTCCTTCGATAAATTTGGACCATACCGAATGAGCTCACGCGTAACTTCGACGTACTTTTCTAAGTTTGCCTCAGCCTCTTTTAGACCGAGAACTTTTAGCGACATCCTTGCGCGACGTAGTGGCTGGTTCTTCGTGTAGATATTTGTTCTGGCTTCTTCAAAGTTAAGCGCTCCTGTGAGCCCCTGAATTTTGTTACTTACCTCCGTGGCATAGCTGCCGACGAGGTGCTCAAATTCGGTTACATCATTGGCGGTTTGAATCAGCAATTCGAAGCGGCGCTTGGTGAGCTCTTTGGAGGCGTCGTGTCGATGATTGAGCCTTGTAAGTAAGTACGTCGATACGCCGCCAATCAATGTACCTACGATAGTACCTATGACGGGGAATCCGATTTTTACGGTATCGGCGAGAAGTTGAATTTCTTCAGGAGGCATAGGTAAGTCCAACTACGGCATGAGCCCGATGTCACGCTGCGAGCGGGTAAATTTCACGGTATCGTGTTTCGATCCCACGTATCAGACTGGTACCAGCACTACTAACGCCCCGGAGAGCTGAACTTAATTGATGCCCCGTGAGTGCAGGGGAGTCGGGACCCTGCAATGCTTTATCAGTTACGGCTTGACGATAGGCGATCAAGAGATCATTGATAGGCTTGGTATTGAAAATTTTGCTACCAACAATGGAGGCGTTCACCTGACGGACGCCAAAATGAACAGTCCAATAGCTTGCCGACTTGCCTTCAGTCGATGTGAGGTAAGAGACGACATCGGCCTCGACATTGCGGATGGAATCAGCAATGTCGTTCACCAGGTCCCGTAACTCCTTCCTATCGTCGCGCTTAGCGTTTTGCTCGTTGCTGACTTTCCAGCCGCGAAAAACAATACCCCAAGTTACTCCATAACCAACTAACTGAATCCCGATTTTTGCGAACTCAAATAGGTTATTTGCGTTTGTTGTCTCGGCAGGCATTGGCAATATATTCAAGGGTTTCCGTTAAATAGCTTTGGTCGACGGGATCATCGTCCGCCACTAGCTCTAACCTCGTAGCGACGTCGGCTTCACTTAGATTAAACTTGCGCACGACACCGCCAAATGCCTCTTCCAAAAAAGAGGAACCGTAGCCTTCCGTACCGCCAAGTTCAACACGTACCAGACCGCCGTCTTTCATTGCAGGCGCCAAGAATTCTTCTCTGAAACGTTCTCCGCTGTCCGGTCCGTCGGTGTAAAAGCGCCCAACTGGATAGGCAGAAAACTCCTTGGCAATATTAATCACTTTCATTTTTCCTCGTTTCCGACCTCGTTAATCAACAAGAACGGCAAAATTGCATCTAGCGGAATACTCCACTCTACGAGTGTACCATTGAGTGAATCTTGGTGACCGCTTACGATGGTTGGCAGGCATTGGCCACCCCGAACTCGGTAGAGATATTCACCCTTCTTGCTCAGGATGCGTAATGTGCCTTCCTGACATAAATCTATGATCTGTTTTAAATCATTCAACCCCTTGCCACGGTGACTTTGCTCTAATCTTGAACGACCAAGCTCCATGGCTGCGTGGATCATCGCCCCGTCGCTGTTCTCCAATTTAAGCATTGCAAGAAGCGCCGGGATCACATCTTTGTGCGTACGGGGGAGGCTACGAGGAATGCCAATGCCCTGATCCACAATCATGATCTTCAATTGCTTTGAAAGCTTGTTGATGTGCCCCAGCATCCACCAACCCTTCTTTATGACCTTGATCGGACCATTGTCCCAATCGTCGGGATAGGCATGCTGTGCCACATTGGTCATGGCCTCTGTTATGCCGCGAAAGAAAGACCCCCTCTTGTCCTTGGCTAGCTGTTCCTCATGTGGGCCAAGTAATGCTTGGCGCAACTCGACCGCCAGACGCCCGTCAGCTGCCGTTCCGCTACGTACTTTAATATACTCCACCGGATAGATGCGCTCACGTTGCGGAATGTCACACTTTACGCCCAAAGCGTCATAGAAGCCGCTATCACGCATTTGCCGGTTTAAGCGTTTGTCGCGAGGGAATGTGCCGGTCAGCATCGCGATGCCGCTCACTTTCCGGCATCGGTCAATCTCAGCCACCAGAAATAAGACCGCCGCAGAAGAAATGGTCTTCGTCGCTGAGAAGTCGAGGAGAGTTCGCTTTTTGTGAATCATGCAGTTTGAGCGACATGCAGCGGCGACTTCAAGCGTGTTGGCCCGATGATCAACTAGGTCTAAAACTTCAGGCACCTTGATGATCATGCGGTTTATGCGCCAACTGTAGTCTCCTTTCACCGCCCCCGCTTGCGCTGTTCGGCGCTTGGCTGCGAGAAACTCTCGCCTGCGAGACACTGCGTATTCGGAGCGTCTCCGATTTATGCGTGCTTCGATTTCATTTGGCACCTTGCGAGAGCTCATCGACTTGTCCGGGCTGGTTTCGATGTGTTAATTATAAGCAAGTTAATGATTGGAAACAAATCGAGATATCAATTACTGTCAGTTCTGACGCTAGTTGCGGAAACAATTTCCGCAACTAGCGGATCAGCATGTGCCGAAGTTAGTACCGCCTGTCCGAGTTGCTCATTGCAGATAAAGAAAAACCCTTGATGTACAAGGGTTTTATTGACGTGTTTGGCGGAAGCGGTGAGATTCGAACTCACGAACGGGATTAACCGTCGGCAGTTTTCAAGACTGCTGCCTTCAACCACTCGGCCACGCTTCCGGAGGGCTGGATTATACATTCCTGGCGCGGATCACGCCAAGAATCGTGCAGTTCGTCGCAAATTCCCGCATTTGCGTCCCGGTGCCGGGTAAAGTCGCCCCACTATTAAAACCTGTGGGGGACTCAATGAAATTGCATAACATCGCCTTCGCTGCACTGGCCCTGGCGTCCGGCATGGCATGGGCTGACCCGATCAACGTGAGCGTGTCGCCTGTCAAACCGCTGATTGAGCAGGGCAAGGGTCAGCAACTGCTGAACATCGACTTTCTGATCAAGAACGATAGTCAGGACAAGGTCGAATTGAGCGAAGTTGAAGTTTCCGTGCTGGGCGACGCCGGCAAGCTGGTGGCGCAATACCGCGTAGGGGCCAATGGCCGCAGTGTGCTGGTGGTGCCGAACCGGTTTATCGAGGCGGGTAAGTCGGAGCTGGTTTTCAATCCCCTGTTTGCATTCCCTCAGGAGCTGGATTTATCTCGCCTGCGCTATAATTTTAAGTTCGACGTGGGCGATGACACCAAATACACCGTCGAAATCCCTGTGGAGCCAAGCCCTTACAAGCCGAAAGCACAGTTGAAGCTACCCGTGGCGGGACCTGTATTGGTGCATGATGGTCACGACTTCTATGGCCATCACCGACGCTTGCCATTGCTTGACCCGATGGCGCAGGCCTTGAAATGGAAGCGCAACTTCATGCGCTACAGTTATGATTTCGTCGCCACCGACGACCAGGGCCGTATGTTCAAAGGCGACGGTTCGCGCAATGAGGATTGGTATGGCTGGGGCAAACCGATCCTGGCGCCGGCCGGTGGCAAAGTGATTCGCGCGGTTTCCACGATCCCGGACAATTCCAAAGGAAAGGGGCCGTCGTTTGGCAAGGAGCAGTTCATTGCCGATCCGAGCATCATGTGGGGCAATCATGTGGAAATCGACCATGGCAACGGCGAAATCAGCCTGTTGGCCCATATGAAGCAGGGTAGTGTGCCGGTTAAAGTGGGCGATATGGTGAAGGCAGGCCAGAAGGTCGGTGAAATGGGCTTTTCCGGCGACGCCTTCCTGGTGCACCTGCACTATGACTTGAAGAATGCGCCAGGCTTTGACGCCGACGCGCTGCCATCTCCATTCAATAATTTCGAGCGCCTGACTGGCAAGAGCTGGCTCAAGGTCAGTCAAGGCCAAGTCGATAGCGGCGACGTGGTACGTCGCCTTCCGTAAGTACTAGCGGATGCGCCGTGTGGTCTCTCGCACCACCAGCTCTACGGGCGGGATGGTGCCTTCCACTTCGTCGCCGTTGATCAGGCCGAGCATGGATTGCACGGCTGTCTGGCCGATCACGTACAGCGGCTGGCGGATGGTGGTCAGCGGCGGGGTGGTGTAGGAGGAGCCGGGCAGGTCATCGAAGCCGACCAGCGAAACATCGTCCGGCACGCGGATGCCTTTGCGGTACAGGAAGAGCCGTGCACCGTATGCCGTCTGGTCATTGACCGCGAATACCGCGGTGAAGGGATGCTGGCTGTCGTACAGGCGGTTCATTGCCATCAGGCCGCCGGCTTCCTGCAGGTTGCCTTCAACGACCAAGGCGGGATCGAAGGCGATGTCGGCTTCCTTCAATGCGCGTTTGTAGCCTGCCAGGCGCTCCACCGAGTCGCGGTTTTCGACTGGCCCAGCCAGGTGGGCGATACTGCGGTGCCCCATTTCGATCAGGTGGCGCACGGCCAGCCAGGCACCATGTTCATTATCGAGCGCGAAGCCGATGGCGCGGTTGGTGCGCAGCACGCGGCCCAGCGATACGACGGGGCGCTGCGCTGCGAAGCCCAGCACCGTGGCATCGGTCATTCGGCCGGTCAGCAGGATGATGCCGTCCACTTTGCGTGCCAGCAGCAGGCGGATGCGCTCTGCTTCTTCGTCGGCGTTCCAGTGGCCGCTGACGATCACGGAGGCGTAGCCGGTGCCTTTCAGCCCGTCGTCCACGCCGTGCAGGATCTCGTCGAAGAAGGGCGAGGCGATATCCTGCACCACGATCCCTATCGTCATCGTGCGCCCATGCTTCAGGCTTTGCGCCATCTGGTTGGGGGCGAAATTCAATTCGCTGATCGCTGCTTGCACGGCCTGTCGTTTATCGTCAGCCACCTTGGCGGTGCCGTTCAATATGCGCGATACGGTGCTGGGTGAAACGCCTGCGCGGCGGGCGACGTCGGTCAGCGTGGCTGGCGAGGGGGGATTGGCGTGGTCGTTCAAGAGGTTTCTCATTATGAAATGCTTTTCAAGCGGAGATTACCATAGAACCCGACAGCAGCAAGCGCTCAGCGGCTCACTGTTGCGCGAATGGCATGAAAGTCGTTTCTGAAAGCGTTTTCATGTTGGCATAGCTGGGTTACGAAGGCGCGGTGGTCGGGCAAGTCCGCCACTGCACGCGCTGCAACGGCGGCGATATTGGCGAATTCCTGGCGCGCTGCATCGGCCATCGGTTCCAGGCTGGGCAAAGGGGGCATCACCTTGGGGAAGCCCATTCCATACAAGACGTACTGCCAGCTGGTCGGCGGGTACATTTCGACATCGGTCAGGAAATCCATGCGCTGCGGCGGTCGGCAGCGCCACATGGCGAGCTTGTCGCGCAGGCTGTCGGTCCAGGTGGCAGGGTCGCAATTGTCGATCCAGAATTGCTCGTGGCGCTGGCTCAGGCAGTAGTGCAGCTTGATGAAGTCGACAATGCGGGCATAGCGCTCGCTCATGAACTGGTTGAAGTGGCGCGCCAGCGGCGCCATGTCGCCGTTGTGCGGGAACAGGGCGCCCAGCATGTGCACCGCCGTTTCGACCAGGCCGATGCCGGATGCTTCCAGCGGTTCGAGGAAGCCGCCCGCCAGGCCGATCGCGACGCAATTCTTGATCCAGTGCTGTTCGCGATAGCCGACGCGCATGGGAATCTTGCGTACGTTCAGGCCATCCGCGGCCGGGCCGGCGTAGGCGCGCAGCACTTGTTCGGCGCGTTCATCGCTGGTGTGGCGGCTCGAATAAACGTAGCCGATGCCGCGCCGTTCCTGCAGTCCGATGTCCCAGGTCCACCCGGCTTCGTGCGCGGTGGAGATGGTGGCGGAGGCGATCGGCGCGTCCGGCGCGGGGTGGGGCACTTGCACGGCCAGTGCGATATCGCAAAACAGGATGTCGCTCACGCTGCGGAACGGCGCGCCAAGCGCGGCGCCGATCAACAGGGCGCGAAAGCCGGAGCAGTCGATGTAAAGGTCGGCGGTGAGTGCGCCGTGCTCACGGGTCTCGACGCTGGCGATCGCGCCATCGAGGGCGAGTTGTACGCCTTCGACGTGGTCCTGCAAGTGGCGCACGCCGAGCTTGCGGGCGTGCTTGGCCAGCAGTCCGGCGAAGCGCGCCGCGTCGAAATGGTAGGCGTAGTTCATCGGCCCGTTGTAGTCGCTGTCGCCGGCGCGTTTCGGCGCACGTTGTGCATCGACCACGCGCTGTTGCATGGTGACGGCTTCGGCGAACGGTGTGTCGCCGGCCATGCCTTGCAGCCAGTAAGGCAGCAGTTCCGGAGCGCCGGGGCGCTGGCTCGGCATGGAGAACGGGTGGAAGTAGTGGTCGCCGCCATATAGCCAGTTCTGGAAGGTGATGCCTTGCTTGAAGGTGGCGCTGGATTCGCGCACGAATTCCGTTTCCGGAATGCCCAGCGCCGCGAGGGTCGCGCGCAGGGAAGGGAAGCTGCCCTCGCCGACGCCGATAGCGCCGATTTCGGGCGCTTCCACCAAGGTGATTTCCTTGCTGCCGCCGAACATCTTGGCCAGGTAAGCAGCGCACAGCCAGCCCGCGCTGCCGCCGCCAACGATGAGTATGCGCCGTGTTGGAATCGCTACCATTTTTGTCGTCTCCTTTAAAAATTTGTTGACTTTTTATTTTTCAAAAATGTACCATGAAAACGTTTTCAAGCAATAAGAAATCGTTTTCACAACAACAACCCGGAGACAACATGAAGTTTTCTGCAATCCAGATCGGGGTGCTGGCCCTGGTCGCGTCCGCGAACAGCGCTACCGCGCAGCAAGCCCCTGCCGCGCCTGCCGCCACCGAATCCACCGTCGTGCCGGAAGTGCTGATCACGGCGACCAAGCGCACCACTTCCCTGCAAAAGACCCCGGTGGCCGTCACCGCACTGGATGCAGCGGCGCTGGAAGACGCACACGTGCAAACCATCCAGGACGTGACCAACCTGGTGCCAAGCTTCCAGGCCACCGGCCAGGGCGACCACGGCGTCATCACCATGACCATGCGCGGTATCGGTAATGACTCCGCCAAGACCGAATACGCCGATCCGGAAGTGGCCTTCTTCGTGGACGGTATCTACTCGCCGCGTCCGGAAGGCGCCACCGCGCTGCTGTTCGATGTGGAAGCGATTGAAGTCCTGCGCGGTCCGCAAGGCACGCTGTGGGGCCGCAACTCCACTGTCGGCGCGGTCAATATGCAGACTGTCAAACCCAAGCTGAAAGAATTCTCGGGCAGCGTTTCCGGCGGCATCGGCGATTACGCCCGCCTTGGCGCCCGTGCTGCCCTGAACGTGCCGACCGGCGACAACTCCGCCCTGCGCGTGGCCGTGATCCACGAGGAGCACGACGGCTACGTGAAGTACCAGACGTTGCCGAACATTTCGCTGGCTGACCAGCGAGCGGCCTTCCTGGCAGGCGGGGGCGACCCGGCGCTGTTCCAGCCGATCAACCCGAACCAGTACGTCGTCAACGGTCCACGCTACAACGCGCAGAACCAGAGCGGCGTGCGCGTGAGCTGGCTGTACCAGCCGACCGATCGCCTGAAGTGGAATATTTCGTATGAGCGCTTCCAGGACCGCGGCACCCCGAACATGAACCTGATGCAGACCCCGCGCGCCGGCCAGGACGAGTGGTCGGCACTGATCGACACCGCGCCGTTCCTGCACCGGAATGTGAACACCTTCCGCAGCCGACTCGAATATGCGGTGAACCCGGATATGTCGCTGACTTACATCGCCGGCCATTCCAAGTTCTCCGGTTCGTCCACATACGACCAGGACGGCGGCCGCGTGCTGCCAACCAGCTTCACCACCGGTGGCGATTTCCAAGCCAACAACACCGTCTGGTCCAAGTACAGCAGCAATAGCCACGAGCTGCAACTGCAATCGGTCGGCCAGAAGGAGGTGGACTGGCAACTGGGCGCTTACTATGCGGCGGAAGACAACGGCATCCGTTTCGATATCCCGATCATGCACGGTACCCAGCAGGGCAGTGTGGCGTGGCAGGGCTCCTTCATCCAGCCGAAAGAAACGGTGGATTCGCGCGCTGTCTTCGGACAGGCTACCTGGAACGTAGGCAACCTGCACCTGACCGGCGGCCTGCGCTACACCTCGGACAAGCGCACCAATGAAGGCGGTAACGGCTACACCTGGAACTACGATGCGACCGTGCCGCAAGTTCCACTGAGCCCGAGCATCGACCCGACCAAGCCTGGCCAAGGCTATAACCCGAGCGTGCCATCCAATGATGGCCGCTACAAAGGCAGCAAGACCACCGGCCTGCTGCGCCTGAGCTACGATATCGACAAGAACCACATGCTGTACGCCAGCGTCGCCACCGGCTACAAGGCCGGCGGCCTGCAGGACGGCGGCCGTACTTACGACCCGGAGACCCTGACCAACTACGAGTTCGGCAGCAAGAGCTCCTTCCTCGGCGGCGCACTGCGCATCAATAACGCGGTGTACTACGAAGACTTCAAGGACTTCCAGTTCAGCTCTCCGGTCACCAATCCGGACGGTTCGCATACCTTTGTCACCAGCAACGTGGATGGCGCCAAGGTGTGGGGCGTTGAATCGGAGATCCAGGCCAAGCTGTCGCCGGACGACAAGCTGGCGCTGGCCCTGGCCTATACGCATACCAAGCTGGGCTTCCTGGTTGCCGGCTCCAACGACTACGCGCTGCCGTTCTGCCCGGACTTGAACTCGAACTGCCTGAACGTCACCGGCAACATCATGCCGCACGCTCCAAAGTTCTCGGCCCACCTGAACTACCAGCACACCTTCCGCTTGGCGAATGGCGACACGCTGGTCCCGCGCATTTCGGCACATTACGAAACCAAGTCCGAACTGTCGATCTTCAACCTGGGTGCGGAAGACCAGCAAGCCGCCTACACCAAGTTCGACCTCGGCCTGCGTTACCAGGGACCGAAGCAGTTCTGGGTGGACGTCTTCGTGCGTAATGCAGGCGACAAGCGCATCAAGACCAGCGCCATGAACGGTGCCAATGTGTGGGTGGCGCAGTACCTGCCTCCACGCACCATCGGTGTTAACGCGGGCATCGACTTCTAAGCCCGTCGCAACGCGGCCTGCCTCGTCCCCCGGGGCAGGCCATCCCTAAGCTTTTACCTGCGAAATCAAGAATGAAAGACACACGCCTGCCGCCCGATTTTCTCTGGGGCGTAGCCACCAGCGCCTTCCAGATCGAGGGTGCCAACCAGGAGGACGGCAAAGGCCTCTCTATCTGGGACGTTTTCTGCAACACGCCCGGCAAGATCAAGGATGGCAGCGACGGTAGCGTCGCCTGCGATCACTATCATCGCTACCGCGAGGACGTCGACATCATCGACTCCCTCGGCGTCGATGCCTATCGCTTCTCCATCGCCTGGTCGCGCGTGCAGCCGGACGGCAAAGGCGCCTGGAATGAAGCCGGCTTCGCTTTTTATGAACGCCTGATCGATGCCTTGCACGCGAAAGGCAAACAGGCTTACGTCACGCTCTACCACTGGGATTTGCCGCAAGCCTTGCAAGAGGAGGGCGGCTGGCTGAATCGCGATACCTGCTACCACTTTGCCGCCTATGCAGCGGAAGTGGCGCGCCGCTTCGGCCACCGGGTGGCCAGCATCGCCACCCATAACGAGCCTTGGTGCACGGCCAACCTCGGCTACGGCAACGGCCAGTTCGCACCGGGTGTGCGCGACGCCAAGGCCGCCGTCCAGGTTTCGCATCACCTGCTGCTGTCGCACGGGCTGGCCATGAACGCCATGCGCGCCGTCGGCTCTAAAGCGAAGCTGGGCATCGTATTGAACCAGTGGACCGCCGACCCGGCCACCGACAGCGATGTCGACCGCGCCCTGGCCGAAGTGGAGTACGCGCGTTCGGTACAATGGTTCATGGACCCAATTTTCAAAGGCCGCTATCCCGAATTGGCATTGCGCCACCACGCCGCCAACGCCCCGCACGTGGAGGCGGGCGACATGGCCGCGATCCACCAGCCGATCGACTTCCTCGGCGTGAACTATTATTTCCGCGCCTTCTGCAGCGCCGAAGACCCGCCGCGCACGCCGCCGCTGGAAAACGGGCGTACCGACATGGGTTGGGAAATCTATCCGCAAGGATTGACCGAATTGCTGCTCAAGCTGAAAGGCGAGTACGAATTGCCGCCGATTTACATCACCGAGAACGGCATGGCCAGCAGCACGCCGGAGCATGACGAAGAGCGCATCTCCTTCGTCTCGCGCCATCTCGATGCGCTGGCCGCCGCCATGGAGCAGGGTGTCGACGTGCAGGGCTATTTCATGTGGAGCCTGCTGGATAACTTCGAATGGGATTCCGGCTACGCCAAACGCTTCGGCATCGTCCACGTCGACTACACCACGCAAAAGCGCACGCTGAAAGACAGCGCGCACTGGTACCGCGAGTTCATCAAGGTTCAGCGCTCATGAACCGCTCGCCGCTGCAGTGGGTGCCCACCGGCTATTTCGCGATGGCGATGGGCTATATGATGCTGACCAGCGTCACCTCCATCATGTTCAAGAACCTGGGCATGGACAATGGGCGCGCCGCGCAGTATTCGAGCATGCTGATCCTGGCCTACACCATCAAGCCGCTGTTTGCGCCGGTGGTGGAAATGTACCGCACCAAGAAGTTCTTCGTGCTGGTCACCCAGTTGCTGCTTGGCCTGGGCTTCGGCGCGGTGGCCATGGTCATGGGCATGCCGGGCTCAATGGCCCTGATGATGGTGCTGTTCTGGATCATGTCCTTCATCGGCGCCACCATGGACATCGCCAGCGACGGCGTGTATGTCACATCGCTTAGCTCGCGCAGCCAGTCGCTGTACTGCGGCGTGCAAAGCCTGAGCTGGAATATCGGCCCGGTGGTGGCTTCCGGCGTGCTGGTCTACCTGAGTGGCCGCCTGCATTCGGACTATGGCATGGACTGGCTGGGCGCCTGGCGCATCGTCTTCGTCGCCGTGGCGATCCTGCTGCTGGTGATTACCGCCTGGCATTGGCGCGTGATGCCGGATGGCGCGCGTGCTGCCGATACGCCCGAAAGCGTGGCACAGGCTGGCTTTATCCTGCGCGACGCCTTCAAGACTTTCTTTGAAAAGCGCGGCGTGTGGACCATGGTGGCCTTCGCGTTGCTGTATCGCGTGTCGATCGGCCTGCTGGAAAAGATCGGTCCTTTCTTCATGGTCGATCCGATCGAAAAGGGTGGCCTGGGCATGTCCAACGAGTTGCTGGGCATTGTCTACGGCACATACGGTTTGCTGGCCGTGCTGGCCGGCTCGCTGATCGGAGGCTGGTACGTGGCGAAGCGCGGCCTGAAGCCGGTGCTGTTCACGCTGTGCTGCGTGCTGAACATCCCGATCGCCACCTTCCTGCTGATGGCGATTTACCAGCCGTCCAACCTATGGGTGATCAGCACCGGTGTCGTGATCGAGAAGTTTTCCTTCGGTTTCGGCTCGGTCGGCTTCATGATCTACCTGATGCAGCAACTGGCGCCCGGCAAATACACCACCACCCACTACGCCTTCGGCACCGGCTTGATGGGAATGTGCGGCATGTTGACCGGCATGGTCAGCGGCCACCTGCAGGAGGCTATGGGCTATGTCACTTACTTCTGGCTGGTGATGGCGGCGACCGTGCCATCCTTCATCGTCACCTGGTACGCGCCTTTCCATCATGAAGAAGCGCGTCCCGTGGAGGAGCCCGATCAGATGCAGTGCAAGGCCGGCTGACGCTTGCCGTCACGCGCGCCAATCACGTCGCGGATGGCGTTGACCACCACTTCGGGATTGGCCTGCTGCATCTGGTGATCGGAATCCACGATCACCTTGCAGGCTTTCGGATACATGTTCTTGACCATGTTGCGGGTCTGCTCGTCGTCGTTCACGGTGCCCAGGTCGACCGCCACCGCGCCGGCCGACTTGGGCACATTGAACAGGCGCACGACCGGAATATCGTCATTCCAGGGCAGCGCGAGCGTGGCCTGGCCGGTACTGTTGATCTGGTCGACTTCCGCTTCCATCGCCGCATTCAGGAAAACGTACTTGGCCATGCGCGTCATGAGGGGGAAGTCCTGCGGCTTCTTGATGATGCCGGGGTAGAGCGAATCGACCAGCACCACGCCCTGGACTTCCTGCGGGTAGGCGCGCGCGTACAGCTGCATATACAGGCCGCCGAGGGAATGGCCAACCAGGGTATAAGGCGGCTGCAAGCCTTGTTCGCGCAATAGTTGGCGCAATTCTTCCACCACGGTTTTGCCGTCGCGTGGCGTGGACGGCTTGTCGCTCTTGCCGTAGCCCGGGCGGTTATAGGCGAACACGGTCGCTTCCTTGGCCACTTCAGGGATCACCTTGTCCCATTTATCGAGGGTGTTGCGCGAACCGTTCTCGAATACCACGGTGGCGGGGGTGCCGGGCTTGGCGAGTTTCAGGACTTCTATCTTATGGCCTGCAATATCCTTCAGCATGGTTTCCGCATGCGCGTGGGTACTTGCCAGCGCCAATGCCAGGAAGGGCAAGGTGAAACGGGTCAAGGGCATGAATGTCTCCAGTTTGATAACAGGAGCGATTCTGGTCGCTGCAACTGTTGGCCATCTGGCGTTTGCGACGAGTTGTCAAAAATGATGCATGAATTGCATAAATCCCGGCCTGGGGGCTAGAATAAAAGTCACTACATCGAGGGGGAATCGTCATGGCGCCAATCCTGTTCGCACTGCCCGGCAATGAAGCAATGACAGCGCAGCTGTCGGCATTGACAGGCTGGGAGCATGGGAGTTTGCAGGTGCGGCGCTTTCCGGACGGTGAATCCTACGTGCGCTATCACTCGGAAGTGAAAGGGCGCCAGGTGGTCCTGGTCTGCACCATGGACCGGCCGGACGACCGTTTCATGCCGCTGTATTTCGCCGCCGGCATCGCACGCGATCTGGGGGCAGCCAGCGTCGGCCTGGTCACGCCTTACCTGGCGTATATGCGCCATGATGCCGTCTTCAACCCGGGTGAAGGCATCACCTCCGCCCACTTTGCGCGGCTGGTGTCGGGTGTATTCCACTGGATGGTGACGATCGATCCCCATTTGCACCGCCACCACGACCTGGCCGAAATCTATACCATCCCGACCCGCGTTGTGCGCGCCGCGCCCGCCATATCGCAATGGATCGCAGCCAATGTGGAGCGGCCGCTGGTGATCGGGCCGGATGCCGAAAGCGAACAATGGTCCTCTGAAGTGGCGCGCGGCGCCGATTGCCCCTGCATCGTCCTGGAAAAAGTGCGCCGCGGCGACCACGATGTGGAAGTCTCGGTGCCCGACACGGAACGTTGGCTGCACCACACCCCCGTTATCGTTGACGATATCGCATCCACCGCCCGCACCATGATCGCCGCCGTCGGCCATGTGCGCCGGGCCGGCCTGCCGCCGCCCGTATGCGTTGCGATCCATCCCCTGTTTGCCGGCAGCGCCTTCGAAGACTTGCAAGGCGCTGGCGTTGCCCGTACCGCGAGCTGCGACACCGTGCCGCACAGCAGCAATGCCATTCCTGTCGCATCCTTGCTGGCCCCGGCCCTGGCAGACATGACACGCGGCGCAGCCTAGGCTATATTCCTGCCTATGTGGAATTGGATTCGTAATTGGTATCGCAAGCTGCGCATGCCCGCGGCCTACCGCGCGTATGAGCGCAGGCTGCGTGCCGTCCATGAGGAAGAGGCGCGCAGGAAGTTTTCGACCGTGCGCTACGAGGCGCGCCTGCTGGCCGCCAACAAGGCGATGGAGGAGCGCGCCCAGCGCCGCTTCGACATACCGGTCGCCAAACTGCAGCTTGAAGTGGTGGCGCTGGAGAAGCAGCTCGAGTCCTGCCGTACCCAGTTGGGCAATTTCGAACGCCCCTTCCGCGACGAGTACGAAGAACTGGAAGCGGAAATGGCCCTGCTGGGCGAACGTCGCCGCAACGCCTATGCAGCCAAGGACACCAGGGCCATCGATGAGGTCAACGCGGAGGTCGCCGAACTGCAAAAGCGTACCAATGCCGTGCGTGGCGACCTGGCCGTGCAGACCGACCTGCGTGACCAGGGGCTGACGCCTGAAAAGCTGCGCCGGACCGTGCAGCGTTGCGAGGGCCGCTTGCAAACCATCCAGGACGAGCAGGAGCGTATGCAACGCGAACGCGCCGCCTACATGAACCACTCGGCCGACCGTGCCGAGATCGACGCGCTCGAGCGCGAGATGCTGGCGCTGGAGCGCAAGCACATCCAGTTTCTGCGCGACTTCGATTCTCCAGCCGAACGCCGTCGGCGCGAACGCGCCCACGAACAAACCTGGCTCAACGGCGCCTAATCGTCCCACCTTTAATCTGCATCAACCTTGGGCACGTTCGCGCCGGTCCTGCGCTGCCTATACTTGGCTTGTCGCGCCATGCCTTTGCACGGCGGATCGTCGGGAGGACGGCCATGCGCAATCAATCCCTGGGCAGCAATATCGGCGCAGTCCTGCGCCGCTGCAAAAAAATGGAAACCTCATTGCGGCGTGCCGGCATGCCGGCCTTCCTGGCCTGCCTGCCGATGGCGCTGCTGGCCTGGCAGTATGCGCTGATCCTTCGCGAGAAAAATGCCAACATCCGACGTATCTGCGGCCGCATCCAGGGCTGGAAAGTCACCGTGTCGGAATTGACGGCCCATGACTGTGCCCGTACCGAGTTCATCGACCTTGACCGCAAGATGCGCACCGACATCGAGGGCGCCTGTGATTCGATGCGCAGCCTGCACGACCTGTGCGCTGAAATCTGCGAGATGTTCAGCGCAGTCGGCTACGAATCGCCCATGTTGAAGCGTGGCCGTGACCGCTTTGATGCAACGGTCAAGGAGGCATGCCGTCTTTCGCAATCATTGATCGACCTGGTCGATGCGCATGACCGGCGGGCGTTGGCAATCCGCCAGCAGCAGCATGCGATGGCGCAGGCCGGCGAGGCGAGCGCGGCAGCGCATGCCGCGCGCACCGCTTCCGCCGCCGGCGTTTAGAACCCTTCCAGCACGATCTTGCCGCGTGCCCGGTTGCTTTCCAGCAGGGCGTGCGCGCGTTTCAGGTTGGCCGCGTTGATGGCGCCGAAGCGTTCACCCAGCGTGGTCTTCAGCACGCCATTGTCCACCAGGCGCGACACCTCGTTCAACAGTGCATGCTGTTGCGCCATGTCCGCGGTCTCGAACATGGAACGCGTGAACATGAATTCCCAGTGCAGCGATACGCTCTTGCGTTTCAGCAGGCGCACATCGATTTGGGCCGGGTCGTCGATCAGGGCCAGCTTGCCTTGCGGAGCCACCAGTTCTGCCAGCGCGGCAAAGTGCTGTTCGCTCTCGTTCAGGCTGGCGATGTAATTGACGGGCGGCAGGCCGAGACGGCGGATTTCTTCATCCAATGGCTTGCTGTGGTCGATCACGTGGTGGGCGCCCAGCGACTTGACCCATTCCGCGGTCTCGGGACGCGAGGCCGTGCCGATCACGGTCAGTCCCGTTAACTGGCGTGCCAGTTGGACCAGGATGGAACCGACGCCACCGGCGGCGCCCGTCACCAGCAGGGACTTGCCGGCTTCGCCCATTTGGTCGCGGCTTGCGCCCAAGCGGTCGAACAGTAATTCCCAGGCCGTAATGGCAGTCAAGGGCAGGGCGGCCGCTTCGGCAAAGCTGAGCTTGGAAGGCTTGTGGCCGACGATGCGCTCGTCAACCAGGTGCAGTTCGGCGTTGGTGCCGGAGCGGCCAAGGGCGCCGGCGTACCAGACCTCATCACCCGGCTTGAACAGGCTTGCGTCGGGCCCGACCGCACGCACGATGCCGGTGGCGTCCCAGCCCAGCACCTTGCTTTCTCCTTCGGCAGGCGCGACGTTGAGACGGATCTTGCTATCGACCGGGTTGACCGAAACCGCCTTGATTTCGACCAGCAGGTCGCGGCCGGTGGCAACCGGGGCAGGCAGTTCAACATCGATCAGCGCATCGGCGTGGTCGATCGGCAGGGAGGCGCGGTAAGCAACAGCTTTCATGATTCATTCTTTCGTAAAAAGTGGCGATGTCGCTATCTTCGAACATTGCGGCTTCAAGAAAAAGATTAAAATCATGGAAACACTTTCAAAGGAATGCTGAAAATGCTGCGCCTGGACGACCTGGAAGTCTTCGTCAACACCGCCGATCGTGGCAGCTTGTCGGCGGCGGCGCGCTCCCTGGATATTTCGCCGGCCCTGGCCAGTGCGGCCCTGAAGCGGCTGGAAGAGGCATTGCAATTGCGCTTGTTTGCCCGTACCACGCGTTCACTGCGCCTGACGGCGGAGGGCGAGCACTACCTGCAACACGCGCGCGAGGCGGTGCGCCAATTACGCGAAGGGCATGAGGCGATCAGGCAGGGCCAGCAGGAATTGGCTGGGCTGCTGAAGATTTCGATGCCATCGGACGTGGGACGCAACGTGCTGCTGCCATGGCTGGACGGATTCCAGGCCGAATACCCGGCCATCAGCCTGCAGCTGTTTGTCAGCGACCGGGTCGCCGATATGTACCGCCAGCCGGTCGACCTGGCCCTGCGCTATGGCAAGCTGGATGATTCCAGCCTGGTGGCCATGCCCATTGCGCCCAACAACCGGCGCGCACTGGTGGCCTCGCCGGATTACCTGCGCCGGCACGGTGCCCCGGCCAACCTGGACGAGCTGGCACGGCACAATTGCCTGCGCTTTGCATTGGATGACATGCTGTATGACCGCTGGGCCTTCCCCGCCCAGGGCAAAGTGGTGCAGGTCAGGGGCAATCGCAGCAGCGATGATGCCGACCTGGTGCGCCGCTGGGCGGTAGCGGGATTGGGGGTTGCCTACAAATCACGGTTGGACGTGACCGCCGACCTGAAGGCCGGTCGCTTGCGTTTGCTGCTACCAGATGTAATGGGTGAAGAGGTGCCATTACAGCTGGTTTGCATGCATCGCTCGCAGGTCACGCCCGTCGTGATTCGTTTGCGCGACTATTTGCGCGCTCAGTATGAACAGCTATGCGAGACTGAAGCTTAGTGGGCCTTGGAGAAGATCAGCAGCCAGCGGCTGAACAGCAGTACTTCCAGATGGCCAGGCTGAACGCCGGTGTCGCATTCGATGATCGGGTTCACAGCGTAGAAGCGCTTGCGGAAGTCGCGGCACACCAGCACTTCGCGTTTGCCGAAGCGAACCAGGAAAGACGTAGGGGCATATTCCAGGCCAAAGCGGGAGCCGAAGGTGCTGTGCATAGTGTTCATGACGAATTCCTTTTGCTGTGTTGTGTGTTTAACGAGTGATTAGAATAACACAAATACTGTATGAATCAACAGTACTGGATGAAAAATCAGGTATTTTTATTAAGCGTTGTATGAGAGATACGATCCGACTTCCTTTGCATCTTGTGGCCGGCTTGGCGTTGCTGATCGTGGCCGCGGCTGTTTTCCAAGCCATTGCCGGCGCCGCGGTGGGGCCGGGCGCTCGCCTGGCGGCGCTGGATATCCATGTGTCGCAATGGCTGCATGCCCGTGCCGGCGACCCGTGGACCACGCTGATGCTGGCGGTCAGCCATTGGCACAGCGTGGCCGGCATCGCCTTCATGACGCTGCTGCTTGCCTGGCATCTCTGGCGCAGGCAAGCGCATTACTGGCTGCTGACCTTGCTGTTGTCCGTGCCGCCGGGCATGGTGCTGAACGTTTTGCTCAAGCACAGTTACCAGCGGGCGCGGCCCAGCTTTGAAGTGCCATTGCTGACTTTGCCGACCTTTAGTTTTCCCAGTGGCCATACGCTGGCGGCGACGGTGTTCTACGGCGTGCTGGCTTGCTATCTCTGGACGCGAGCCCGCAGCGCTGCCCAACGGGCGGCGCTTGTCGTGGCCGCGCTGCTGATGGTGGCGCTGGTGGCATTCAGCCGCGTCTACCTGGGCGTGCATTACCTGACCGATGTGCTGGCTGCCGTGGCGGAAGGCATGGCCTGGCTGGCGATCTGCGTGACCGCCGTATCCAGCCTGCGCCGGCACCGGGAGCGGCTATGAGCCGCATGGCCGTCATCGTCAATGCCGGCGCAGGCCTGGGGTATGGCGAGCCGTGGCGCGAATCGCTGGCGGCGCGCTTTGCCGGCCACGGCCTCGATGCGGAGATTACGCTGGCTTCCGACGTCAACCATCTGATGGAGGCGGCGCGCGCGGCGCTGGCCGCCGGGGCGCGCATCGTGGTGGCCGGCGGCGGCGACGGCACCATCAATGCCGTGGCCTCGGTGGTGCTGGACAGCGGCGCCGTGTTCGGTGTGCTGCCGATGGGGACGCTCAACCACTTTGCGCGCGACCTGCGCATTCCGTCCCAGCTCGATGCGGCGATTGCCACCCTGGCCGCCGGCCACGTGGCGCAGATCGACGTCGGGGAGGTGAATGGCCGCATTTTCCTGAATAACTCCAGCCTCGGGCTGTATCCGGATATCGTGCGCGACCGCCAGCGGCAGCAGCGCCGCCTCGGGCGCGGAAAGTGGACGGCGTTTGGCTGGGCGACACTGGCTGCGCTTCGGCGCTATCCTTTCCTCAGCGTCCGCCTGACCGTTGGCGAGCAAGGCCATGCGCGCCGTACGCCTTTCGTTTTCGTCGGCAATAATGAATACCAGATGCAAGGGTTCAATATCGGCGAAAGGGCGCGCATCGATGGCGGCGCCCTCAGCGTCTACGTGGCGCAGCGGCCGACACGATTTGGCTTGCTGAAGCTGGCCTTGCGGGCCTTGTTTGGACGATTGCGCCAATCGCGCGAGTTTCATGTGTTCCAGGCCGGCGAGATGGCGATCGAGACGCACCACCGTCGCCTGCGCGTGGCGACCGATGGCGAGGTTTCGGTCATGACGCCGCCGTTGCGTTACCGGATCCGCCCGGCCGCCTTGCCGGTGATTGTGCCGCGCCCTCAGGAGGAATAATGCGAACCCTGGTCCATATCTCCGATCTGCACTTCGGCCGTGTCGACAATACGCTGCTGGCGCCCTTGCGGGAGTTGATCGGGGATCTGCGCCCGGATGTGGTGGTGGCCTCGGGCGACCTGACGCAGCGCGCCCGCAGCGCGCAGTTCCGCCAGGCGCGCCATTACCTTGACAGCTTGCCCAAGCCGCAGATCGTGGTACCGGGCAATCACGACATCCCGCTCTACAACGTGGCTGCGCGTTTCTTCCAGCCGCTGGTCAAGTACCGCCGCTATATCACGCGCGACCTGGCGCCGGAATTCGTGGACGATGAAATTGCCGTGCTGGGCCTGAACACGGCGCGCTCCTTGACCTTCAAGGACGGCCGTGTCAATCGCCGCCAGGTCGAATACCTGCGGCAACGCTTCTCGCACCTGCCGCGCAGCATCACGCGGATTGTGGTGACCCACCACCCGTTCGACCTGCCGCCGCACAAGGACCACGACGATATCGTCGACCGGGCGCCGATGGCTATGGAAGTGTTCTCGCGCTGCGGTGTGGATCTGTTGCTGGCAGGGCACCTGCACACCAGTCACTCTCACAACACCTCCGAACGCTACGAGATAGACGGCTTCGCCGCACTGGTGGTGCAGGCCGGCACGGCCACCTCCACCCGCAGCCGGGGCGAAACGAACTCTTTCAATGTCCTGCGCGTACAGCACGACGAAATCCAGGTCGAGCGTTACAGCTGGACTGAAGGCAACGGGTTCATGCTCGCCTGTACCGACGTCTTCCGCCGCCAAGGCGACATCTGGCGTCCGGCAAGCTAAAAAACAGCGGTATCAAAGCTCAGAGCCAGTAGTCCCACACCCGGGCAAGCCATTCTTTGAGGCGGTTGGAAATGGGCCGCTTGTTCCACTCCACCAGCGTGACCTCTTTGGAATTGTGCAGGTCTTCCTTGAACGCGTTTTCCATTTCGAGCCCGAACACATCGCCCATCACGATCACGTTGACTTCGCTGTTGTGGAGGAAGCTGCGCCGGTCGAGGTTGGTGGAACCGACGGTGGACCACACGCCATCGATCACCACCGTCTTGGCATGCAGCACCGACAGCTTGAGCTCGTAGATCTTCACGCCGGCCTCCAGCAAAGGCTGGTAGAACGCCCGCCCCGCATGAAACACCAGTCCGCTGTCCGACACGCTGGGCAGCACCAGTTGCACCTCGACACCGCGCCGCGCCGCATTGGTCAACGCTTCCATGGTCTGGTCATCCGGCACGAAATAGGCGCAGGTGATGTGGATCGACTTCTTCGCTTCCTGCATCGCCAGCAGCAGCGCCTTGTAGATCTCGAAGTGCCCCTCGGGCCGTGAGCCCAGTACCCGCATCACCTTGTCGCCCGCCGGCCCCACCTGCGTGAAGTACTTGGCGTCGCGCAAATCATCCGCATCCTGCTCGATCCAGGTCTGCACGAACAGCCATTGCATGGCCTGTACCGCCGGCCCTTCGATGCGGACATGGGTGTCGCGCCAGCCGACGTCATTCTCGCCTTTTTCACGGGCCGGGCTGGAGCCGCCGCCCGATCCCGACCCAATGCCGCCAGAGCCGCCGGAGCCGCCGCGAAATGGCGAGCTCTTCGAATAGGTATCGCTGATATTGATCCCGCCTGTAAAGCCGACCTTGCCATCCACGATCAGCATCTTGCGGTGGTCGCGCGCATTCAGCTTCCATCCATTGCCGCGTGCCTTGGCCGGATTCACCGGATTAAAGGCCAGCAGCTTCACGCCGCCTTCCTTCATGTGGTCGAAGAATTCCTGCGGCACGCCGATCGTGCCGACGCTGTCATAGATCACATTGACGACCACGCCTTCCTTCTGCTTCTGGATCAGCAGGTCGGCGAACTGCATGCCCAGCTCATCCTGGTCGAAGATATACGTTTCGAAATTGATATGGTCCTTGGCCGCCGCGATGGCCTTCATCATCTCCGCCATGGTTTGCGGGCCGTCGAACAGCAATTGCACCTTGTTGCCGGCGATCAGCGGCACGCCGGTCGCCGCTTCCTCCAGTGCCGCCTGGCCCTTCAAATCCAGGGTGGACTTGGCCCAGCGCTTCTTCAGCAACTGTTCGGTAGTCTGGCGCGGCAGCTTGCCTTTGGCGGTAACGACTGCGGGCACCGCTTTGGCGCGCGCCTTGGCCTGGTCGGCGTCGACCTCCGGCAACGATGCGCAGGCCAGCAATGTCCAACCCGCAAGGAAAACCACCAGCCAAGCCTTCATGAGTGACCTCCGGAGGCCAGTCTATGACAGCGGCGAACGCTTGAATGTTCGCTGCCGAACATAGCTAGCTGTAGTTCAGCCGGGCTGCCTCGCGCCGCAATTCGCCCCGGAAGTCTGGATGCGCAATGGAAATTAATGCGTCGGCCCGCTGCTTGGCCGATTTGCCGCGCAGTTGGGCCACGCCATATTCGGTCACCACATAATTGATGTCGTTCTTGCTGGTCGTCACATGTGTCCCGGCGCACAGCGTCGGCACGATGCGCGAAATGCTGCCTTCCCTGGCGGTGGATGGCAGCACGATAAACGACTTGCCCCCGCGCGAACGATTCGCCGCCCGCACAAAATCCGCCTGGCCGCCGGTGCCGGAGTAGGGCAGGTGGGCCAGGCTTTCCGAGCCGCATTGCCCCAGCAAGTCGATCTGCAGGCTGGCATTGATCGATACCAGCTTGTCGTTCTGGCCGGCGATATACGGGTCGTTGGTAAAGCTGACCGGATGCATTTCCAGCAGTGGGTTGTGGTGCATGAAGTCGTACAGCTTGCGCGAGCCCAGCGCGAAAGTTGCCACCATGCGTCCCGGCATGAAGGATTTGCGGCGGTTGGTCACGGCGCCGCACTCCACCAGCTTGAGGATGCCGTCGCCAATCATTTCCGTATGGATGCCCAGGTCTTGCTTGCCGGTGAGCTGCATCACCACGGCATCGGGAATGCCGCCATAGCCGATCTGCAAGGTCGAACCATCGTCAATCATCGGTGCCACATGGGCGGCAATCGCTTCCTGCACCGGGCCGATCTTCGGCAGCCCGACTTCGATCACCGGCTCATCGCTCTCGACCACCGCCGTTACCTGCGAAATATGGATGTGGCATTGGCCATGCGCGAACGGTACGTTGGGATTGGTTTCCAGCACGATCACGCGTGCTTTCTTCAATGCCGCCATGGTGTAGTCGGCTCCCAGGCTGAGCGAGAAGTTGCCGTGCGCGTCCATTGCCGAGGCCAGCGCAAACACCACCTCGGCCGGCATCTGCCCCTGTTCGATCAAGGATGGGATTTCCGAAAAATACGCTGGAATGAAATCGGCCCAGCCCGCCTGTCCCGCAGGCCGCGAGGCCCCGCCAAAGAATAGCGCGCAATGCCGCACATGATGTGCCGTCTCCGGATCGAAGTAATCGTACTTGCGCATGGCCAGGATTTGCGCCACCTGCACGCCGGTGAAATTCCGGCGCTGCGCCGACAGTTCCCGCAACAGGACAGGCGGCTCGCCGGCGCCGGTGGGAACGATGATCATGTCGCCATCGCGCACCAGGCGGATGGCGTCGGCGGCGCTGCAGCGCTTGCTGGACATACGGGGTCTCCGAATCGTTTTGTGGGTGTGCGCACAGATTGCATGACACTGCTTACCCTAAGCTGACAGGCATGAAAGCTCTTGCCATCCTGCTTACTTTGCCCGCACTGGCGCTGGCGCAGACCAGGGAACCGCCGGCGGGACAGGGCGTCCAACCGTATGGCGTCGTCGATGCCGGCGTGGTGCTGGAACGCGGCTGCAAGCAGGACTGTGCGCGCAGCAAGGTTTCTCCGGGTATATCGGAAGGTTCACGCATCGGCATCACAGGGCGCGAACCGTTGGGCAGTCATGGCAGCTCGGCTGTCTTCACGCTGGAAGGCGGCGTCGAGAACGATACCGGGCGCTCCGAAGAAGGGCGCTTGCTGGGGCGCCAGGCCTGGGTCGGGCTCGATGGGCCGTGGGGCATGCTGACCCTGGGCCGCCAGTACAACCTGCAATACGAGACGCTGGCCGAGGTGGCCGATCCCTTCCATGGCGGGCTGGCGGGTACCGCCACCAACCTCATGGGCTTTACCACCAAGCGCTATGACAATGCCGTCAAATACCGCACGCCCTCCGGGCATCAATGGAGCGCCGGCGCCATCTACAGCTTCGGCGAATCGACCTTCAGCACTTCCCGCAACCGGGCATATGGTGCGACGTTGGGCTTTGCCAATGGCATGTTCGATATCCGCATTGCCCACCAGCGCAAGCGCAATCCGATCGAGGCGGTCGGCACCACACAGCCGGTGGACCTGTCCGCGCGCAACACGCTGGTGGCGGCCAACCTCAACTTTGGCGCCGCCACCGTGTTTGCCGCGTATGGCATTAACCGCGGCCTCGGCAGTTCGCCATGGGACCCGTCGAATCCGTATGGCGCCCTGGCCCTGACCACGCCTTCGCTGTACAGCCACGATACGCTGGCCGGCCTGTCCTATACCAGCGGGCGCGCGACCTACATGGTGTCCTTCATCCACAAGGATGACCGCAGCCCGCCCAACCAGGATGCCGACCAGGCGGCCATCGGCATGGTGTACTCGCTGTCCAAGCGCAGCGCGCTGCATGCCTCCTTCGCCCACATCCGCAACCGCAACGGCGCGCCGTATGCCGCCGGCACCGCGACCGAAAACGGCAAGGGCAACCGCGCCATCACCTTCGGCCTGCGCCACGCTTTCTGATGTGCTACATTCCCAGGCTGGAACTTTCAGCGGGGAACACTTATGTATCTGACTTACTTCAATGGAAACTGGGCGGAAGGCAATGCGCCGCTGTTCGGTGCGATGGACCACAGCGTCTGGCTCGGCTCGTCCGTATTCGACGGCGCGCGCGCCATGCGCGGCAAGCTGCCGGACCTGCGGCCGCACCTGGAGCGCGTGATCCGCTCGGCGCGCAGCCTGGGCCTGGAATGCCCGCTCAGCGTGGATGAAATGGAACAGCTGGTGAAACAGGGCGTGTCCCGTTTCCCGGCCGACGCCGAGCTGTATATCCGCCCGCTGGTCTTCGCCACCGATGGCTTGCTGATTCCGGTTTCCGACAAGTCGGCCTTTGCGCTGACCCTGTTCGATGCGCCGGTGCCGCCATTCACCGGCTTCTCGGCCTGCCTGTCGGCCATGCGCCGTCCCGACGCCGACATGGCCCCGACCGATGCCAAGGCTTCCGCGCTGTACGCCAATTCCACCCGCGTGCTGCGTGAAGCGAAAGCGCGCGGCTATGACAATGCCGTGATGTGCGACAGCCAGGGCAACGTGGCGGAGTTCGCCACCGCCAACCTGTTCTTCGTGACCCCCGAGGGCAAAGTCGTCACGCCGGCGCTGAACGGCACCTTCCTGGCCGGGATTACCCGCGCCCGCGTGATCAAGCTGCTGGCCGAAGCCGGCATTGACGTCGAGCAGCGCACCGTCCAGCCGGAAGAACTCGAGCGCGCCAGCGAGATCTTCAACACCGGCAACTTCGGCAAGGTCACGCCGTGCGTGCGCTATAACGGCCGCGATCTGCCGGCCGGTCCTGTCGCGGCCAAGGCCCGTGAGCTGTACTGGGCCTTTATTGAGCGCGGCGAGTAGGGGGCTGCACCTCCGGCCCCGGCTTGCTGGGCGGGGCGGCGGGTGCCGGCGCCGCCACGCTCCCGCAGTCGGCGCCAAGCCAGCGGCCGCTGCCTTCCACCACCATGTTTTGCGGCTTGCCCTGCGCTGAACTGTTCACGTTCATGCGCATGCTGTAGGCCGTATTGCCGTTGAAGATCACCTGGCCATTGCCGCTGGACGGCGGGCGGGTGCAATGGAAGGTCACGTTCAGGCCGCCCGGCACCGGGGTGCGGGTGGTGGTGCACTGGCCGGGCTGGCCGGCCGGCAGGTCTTGCTTCTCGGCCATCTCCTTGGTCAGGCAATAGCTGAGTTTGACGCCGCCGTTGTCACCCAGGCCCAGGTTGACGCCGTGGCGCGCCATCATCTGTTCCATCGCCTTGCGCTGTTCCGGCGCCATATTCGCCATCTGTTGCTGGGCTGCCGCCATCATGGCCATCATCTCGGGGCTGGCGGAGGCAATGCGGTTATCCAGCTCCCACAGTCCTGGTTTCAAGGTCTGCGCCATGGCCGGCGCGGCGGCCAGGCAAAGCAGGAGGAAGGATCGGATTTTCATGGGGGCTCCTGGAATGGGTAAGACGGCCCGCCGCACCATGCCGCGGGCCGTTCAGGCTGGCTTAGCCTTGTGGCGGGCGCGGCTCGGCCACGTAGATTTCCACGCGGCGGTTGCGCGCGCGGCCGGCGGCGTCGTCGTTCGACGCGACCGGTTCCTGCTCGCCGCGGCCTTCGATCACGATACGGGTTGGCGAGACGCCGCGCGTTGCCAGGTAATCGCGGGTATGGGCGGCGCGGTCGACCGACAGCGGCTGGTTGACGCTGGTGCTGCCGGTGCTGTCGGTGTGGCCGACGATGCTCACGCTGGTGGCCGGGTTCTCATTCAGGGTGCTGGCGAAGCGGTCCAGGATCGGGCGGAAGTCCGGCTTGATGTCGGAGCGGCCGGTATCGAACGAAATGTCGCTCGGGATTTCCAGCTTCAGGCGGTTGTCGCCGGTCTGCGAGACTTGCACGCCGGTGCCCTGGGTGGCCTGTTCCATCTGCTGCTTCTGCGCTTCCATGCGCTTGGACCAGACGTTGCCGACCACCGCGCCTACCGCCGCGCCCAGCACGGCACCACCGGCAGCCCGTTTGCCGCCGCCTGGACCGGTGGCGGCGCCGAGCACGGCGCCAATGCCGGCCCCGACACCGGCGCCGGTGGCAGTACCGCGCTGGGTCGCGTTCATATCCGCACAGCCGGTCGTGACAAGCACGGCAATCAGCAGGGCAGCAAGGGTTTTATTGGGCATGAGCTTCTCCTTCATTAAAAAATGCGCGAAAAAAAGCGGGACGGGTCCTGCGCCGCAGTCCCCGCCCCGCTAGTGTACGCCGGCTTGGCCGGCTTAACTAAATGCCGCGCCCACTGATCAGGCGCAGCAGGATCATGATGACGGCCACGACCAGCAAGATATGGATGAAACCGCCCACCGTGTAGGAGGTCACCAGGCCGAGCAGCCACAAGATGATGAGTACAACAGCGATCGTATAGAGCATGATGTTTTCCTCTCATAGTCCGTAATCCTGGATGCATTATTGCTGCGTCCGAGCGCGCCATCTGTACGTTGTCGAACATCAGCGCCGTTGCAAACGTCCCTTTACGACTTTTACGTGGTCCCCGGCTTGCCAATTGGCCGAGCTGCTGCTGACGGTGCGCACCTTGCCATCGTCCATGCGTACGCGTACCTGGTAGGTGGTGGTCGACTTCATATTGCCTTCCACCTGGTTGCCAACCACGGCGCCGCCCACGGCGCCGGCGACGGTGGCCAGCTTGCGGCCGTTGCCGCCGCCGACCTGGTTGCCCAGCAGGCCGCCGACCAGCGCGCCGCCTGCCGCGCCCAGGCCGCTGCCCTGGCCGCGCTGGGTGACGGCTTTCACCGCTTCCACCACGCCGCAGCTATGGCAGGCGGCCGGTGCAGGCGCAGGCGCCGGCGCCTGCGCTTCCGCGTAGCGCGCTTCCGGCGCGTTGCGTTCGGATGGCGCCGCGCCGCCGCCGTAGCTGCCGGCGTTGGCGCCGCCGCCGGAGTAGCCGGAAGTATCGGCCACGCGGTTGAGCGGCGCATAGCCGGCCGGTGCCGGTGGCGGCCCCATCTCGTGGGCAGCCACCGGCAGCGGTGCTTCGGCAACCGGCGGCCCCATCTTCGCGCCCGATTGCGGCAGCCAGCCCATCACCGCGGCAATGCCGACACCGCAAAACAGCACCACGGCGATGGCGGCGATCAGCAGCAGCGGATGGGTGGTATAGCGCATGATGTTGGGTTCTCGTTCCATGCTGAAATTCCTTTCCTTTTGGATAGATGCATTGTCGCGGCCGCGCCGGCCTGGTTCCGTGCGTCAGCGTACATACAGTCTTTTTAATTGCCGATACGCTCCGCCTAAACTCCACCAGGCCAACGGCAATGACCCTGAATCTTCATACCGTTCCAAGCAGTGAATCGCCACCACCCCGCATCGGCAACCGCTTGCTGGCAAGCTTGCCGGAAGACGACATCGAGCACCTCGAGGGTTTGTGCGAGCTGGTGGACCTCGAGGCCGGCGACATCCTGTTCGAAGCCGGCCAACCCATCGACTACATCTACTTCCCCTTCGATACGCTGGTATCGCTGCTGGCCGTGGCCGAAGGCCGGATGACGCTGGAGGTCGGCTCGGCCGGGCGCGAAGGCATGGTCGGCGCCTCGGTGGCGCTGGGCCAGCGCTGCGCCCAGGTACGTGCCGTGGTCCAGCGCAGCGGCCATGCGCTGCGCATGGAAGCGGAAGACTTCATCGCCGAGTTCGCGGAAATGGCATCACTGCAGCACTTGCTGCACCGGTATACCGACAGCCTGCTGGCACAAGCCATCCAGATCGCCGTGTGCAGCCGCTTCCATGTGCTGGAGGCGCGCCTGGCGCGCTCGCTGCTGGTGACGCGCGACCGCCTGCAATCGGACCGCTTCCACATGACCCACGAGTTCCTGGCCCATGCGCTGGGCGTACGCCGCGTCGGTGTCACCAAGGCGGCCAGTGCGCTGCAGGGGCAGGGGTTGATCAGCTATAGCCGGGGCAATATCGAAATATTGGACCCGGCTGGTTTGGAAGCGGTGTCCTGCCATTGCTACCAGCAGGTCCGCATGCCGGCTTAGCGGCGTGGTTTGTCGACCTGGTTACCGATCACGCCGCCCACCACGGCACCGCCCACCGCACCGGTGGTCGAGCCGCCGGTCAGCACGGAACCGGCAACCGCGCCGACCCCGGCACCAATGGCCGTGTTCTTATCCTGCTGCGACATCGAGGAGCATGCACCCAGGCCCAGCATGGCAGTAGCGATAGCAAGGCGGGCTGCGATCTGTTTGGTATTCATGATGTTTCCTCCGTTTCTTGGAATACAGTCCCTAGCTTACGGGGAGGGGCGAAAGTGCTCTGTTCGCCATTTCACGGTGTAACGCCTTGTTACCTTTGCGTCTTGCCGGGCGGCGGCGCCTTCGGCTTTTCGCGGGCGGCTGCCAGCAGGGCGGCGCACTGGTTGTCGCCTTCGCCGCCGGCGCTGATCAGCGGCGCCAGTGCGGCCACCGGGGCCGCAATCGCGCCCAGGGCCAGGGCGCCGCCGGCCCGCATGGCAATCACCCCCTTGTCGATGTCGACGTCGGGCTCCTTGAGCGAGCCGCGCACGTAGATCGGCGCGCGCAGCGAGATGATGCGCAAGCCCTTGCTTTCCGGCTTCAGGGTCATGTCGATTTTTTCGCTGCCCAGGTTGACCGTGCCGGTGATGCGCACCGTCGCGTCTTCCGTGTCGGCAATGAAATAACGCGTCTGCGCCAGGCCGTCGCGCACGCCGAAATCGCCGGCCAGGCAATTCAGGTGCACCGGCTTGTCGCCGAACAGCTTGGTCAGCACGATATTGCCGATGTTCAGGCCCATCTGCTCCAGCAGCAGCTTGCTGACGGTGCCGTCGTTGACCAGGGTTTTCAGTTCGCCATTCGAATGGGCCAGCAGGGTGGCAATCGAGTTGCCTTTGGCGGTCAGCTTGGCATTGGCATTGATTTCACCGATGGTGGCCTGCTTGAGTTCGGGCAGCTTGGGCAGCAGTTGCCGCAGCTTGATATGGCGCGCGCTGGCATCGAGCGTGGCGGCCACGGCATCGCCACTGCTGCCGTCCAGCGTGGCCTTGGAGGCGACCTGGCCGCCGGCAAATTCGAAATTGAGCGGGGTCAGGCGCAGCACGCCATCCTTCAGGTGGAATTCCGTTTGCAGCTTGCTGAGCGGCAGCTCCTTGGTGCGCACGATGCGCTCGGCGCGGAAGCTGACGTTGGCATCGATGGCGGTCCAGCGTTCGGTCTTGAAGGTTTCCACTGGCAACAGCTTGCCGGCCGGCTGCACCGCGGCCACGCCGCGTGCTTCTTTTTTGGCGTTGGAGTCGGCGCCGATCAGCGGGCCCAGGTCGGCAAATTGCAGCAGGCGCGAATGCACCGCGCCGCTCAGCACGCCGCGCGGCTGGCGCTGCTGGAACGACAGGGTGCCGGCAATGTCGCTGTCGCCGACGCGGCCGGTGAATTTCTCATAGGTCCACTGGCTGGCGCCTTCGGCCAGGTGGCCGCGCAGGCGGCCGGTGGTGGTGAAGGGCGGGGTTTCCGGCAACAGCAGCCCGGTCAATGCATACAGCCGCGCAGCCGAGGCGCCGGCCACCTTGAGCTGCAAATCGATGGCGGCCAGCTGGGCCGGGTTGGTCAGCGTGCCTTCCGCTGCCACGCTGACCAGGCCGACCTTGGCGTCGGCCTGGATCGGGAAGGGCAGGCCGGTGTCGCGCAAGGCCAGCACGGCGCCAGTCTTGCCCTTGCCGCGGATGTCCTGCTGGTTCCACTTGCCGGCCAGCGTCCATTGCACGCCATAGCGCGCATCGTTGTCGAGCGTATCGACGTGGGCGGTGGCGGCGATCTTCTGCTGCGCATCGTCAAGCTTGATGGTGCCGCGCGTGAACACTACCCGGTCCAGCTCCATGCGCCAGGCCGAGGGCGGGCGCTTGGGCAAGGTCCAGTTGTTCTTGCCGTCGGCCTGGCGCAGCAGGGCAAGCTGCGGCTGGTCGAAACGCAGTTCCGGGATGGCGATCTTGCGGCCCAGCAGGGCAAACGGGCTCAGCGAGAATGCCAGCTGTTGCGCCGCAGCGGTGTCGCCGGCAGGCAGGCCGGCCGGGTTGCCGACGTGCACATCCTGCGCCACCAGGTGGGGCCAGGGAATGTGATCGCGCCAACTGCGCGCCTGCGGCGGCAGCGGCTGCTGTTGCCAGGTCAGCGACAAATTGCCGCGCAACTCCACCGGCCTTTGCAGCGCTTCCGTGGCGCGCGCACCGAGCCAGGGGCGGGCGCGGTTCCAGTCATAGTTCAACAGGATGATCAGGGCCACCGCCGGAATGGCCAGCACGAAGCCCAGCACAGCCAGGCTAATCTTTGCGCGGCGAGAAATTGTATATGCCATGGCGACAGGTTACACCCGGCAGCCCGACTGCAATGTGCGGCACCGTACTGAACCCAGCGGGGACAACTTATATAACTGCCATACCCCAATCGCTTTGAGGAGAACAACAATGGATTCGCTGAATCGCCTACCGCTGTTGCGGACCGCCTGCGCTGCCTGCGTGATCGCCTTGGCGGGTTGCAGCAGCATGAAGACCCCGGCCACGGCCGAAGTGGCATCGTCCCGCACCGCGGTGGAAGCCGCGGCCTCGACCGGCGCACCGGAACTGGCTCCGGCCGAGATGGCGGCAGCGCGTGACAAGATGCTGCGCGCCAACCAGGCGCTGGCAGCCAAGGATTACCGCACGGCGCAGGACCTGGCACAACAGGCCCAGGCCGACGCCAAGCTGGCGCAAAGCAAGGCCAGCAGCGCGAAAGCCACCGCTGCCGCCAATCAACTGCAAGAAGACATCCGGGTGCTGCGCGAAGAACTCGATCGCGCCAACAGCACCATGACGCGCTGAGAAAGGAGCCATCATGTTCAAGCCATTCCTGACACCTGTTGCCCTGGCAGCGGCCCTGGCCCTGGCAGCCTGCAGCACCACCCCGACCACCACCGGCGAGCTGGAAACCGCGCGCGCCAATTATGCGCAAGCCCAGGGCAATCCGATGGTCGCCAAGTACGCCAGCGCCGAACTGGCCGCCGCCACCCGCGCGCTGGACCAGGCGAATACCGCCGCAGCGCGCAACGAGAGCCTGCAAACGATCGACAAGCTGGCCTATATCGCCAGGCAGAAGACCGCCAGCGCGGAAGAAATCGCGCGCGCCAAGTCGGCCGAGGACCAGTTGAAAGATGCGGCTTCGCAACGTGACCAGGTGCGCCTGCAAGCCCGCACGGCGGAAGCCGAGGCGGCCAAGCAGCGCGCCGACCAGGCCCGCATGGAGGCCGAGAACGCGCAGAACCAGGCCGCCAGCGCCGAAGCGGCGACGCGCGATGCCCAAGCGCGCGCCGCCGCCTTGGCCGCTGCGCTGTCCGAACTGCAAGCCAAGCAGACCGAGCGCGGCATCGTGATCACCTTTGGCGACGTGCTGTTCAACGTCGACCAGGCGGTGCTGACGTCGCAAGGCATGGCGACGGCGCAGCGCCTGGCCGACGTGTTGCGCGACAATCCTGACCGTACCGTGCTGGTCGAAGGCTTCACCGACAGCACCGGCAGCGATGCCTACAACCTGCAACTGTCGCAGCGGCGCGCCGAAGCCATCCGCAGCGCCCTGGGCCAGATGGGGGTGGAGCGCTCGCGCATCGAAACGCGCGGCTATGGCGAAGCATACCCAGTGGCCGGCAATGCCACGGCTGGCGAGCGCCAGATGAACCGGCGGGTGGAAATCGTGCTGTCCGAAGCGGGCCGCCCGGTCACCTATCGCCGCTAACGAGGAGTTTTCATGATCGATAAAAATGCGATCCGCGCGGCGGCCCGCAATATGGCCGACGGTCCGGTGACCGAAGGCTATAAGGGCAACCGCGCGATGGTGCTGCAAATGCTGAACGAAGCGCTGGCCACCGAACTGGTCTGCATCAACCGCTACAAGCGCCACTACTACATGGTGACCGGCCTGTCGAATGCCTCGATCAAGGCCGAGTTCCTGGAACATGCGACGCAAGAGCAGGAGCATGCCGACTGGCTGGCCGAACGCATCGTCCAGCTCAATGGCGAGCCCGATTTCAATCCAGCAACGTTGCTCGACAGGAGCCATGCCGAGTATGATGACTCAAGGGAGGTGCAAGCGATGGTGCGGGCCAACCTGGTGGCAGAACGGGTGGCAATCGAGAGCTATCGCCAGATGATCGAACTGATTGGTGACAGCGACCCGACGACCAAGCAACTCTTGACGCAAATCATGGCGGTGGAAGAAGAACACGCCGACGATATGCGAGACCTATTGGCGTAAACCCCTTACGAAAGAGGAGTCCTATCATGCTGGAACAGAATATCAGTACCGTCAACAACGATGTAAAAACGCTGGTCAAGGATGCGCAGGCTTTGTTCACTGCCGCCACTGCGCTGACCGGCGAAAAAGCGGACGAGTTGCGTGGCCGCGGCATGAAGGCGCTCGACTCCGCGCTGGCCAAGGCCCATGAAGCCCAGGCCAGCGCGATCGCCGGCGCCAAGCAGGCCGCCGCGTCGACCGATGCCTACGTCAAGGAAAATCCATGGCGTTCGATTGCCGTGGCCGCCGGCGTGGGCTTGCTGGTCGGCGTGATCCTCGGCCGCAAATAAGCGATGTCGGCCGAGAACCAGGTACCACCACCGCCCGGCCTGATCGCCTCAGTGGCCGGGCTTGCCAAAAACTGCCTGCACCTTTTACTGTCGCGCCTGGAATTGGCAGCCCTCGAGCTGACCGAGGTGCGCGACACCGTGCTGCAATTGTCCATCGTGTTTGCCGTGGCCTTGCTGGCTGCCTGGTTCGCTATCGCGTTCGGCACGGCCACCCTGATTTATCTTTGTTGGGAAGCGATGGGCTGGAAAATCCTGCTGGTGCTGGCGATTGCCTTTGCGGTGGTGGCGATCGGCCTGGTGCTGTGGGGCCGCAGCCTGGTGCGGCAAGGCAAACTCGGCTTGTCGGCGACCATGGCGGAACTCAAGTCCGACCGCGACATGCTGCTTTGAAAGGGAGAACATGGCGTCCAGACAGGAATTACAGGCGCTCGCCGTGGCCAAGGAAAGGCTGGTGCGGGAAGGGGAGTTGTACCGCCTCAGCGCGCTGCGCGCCAAGCATGAAGTGATCCACGCCCTGCAGCCGCAAGCCTTGCTGCATGGCGCCGTGGACCAGGCGATCGGTACGCTGCAGTCGCGCCTGGGCGCTTTCATCGGCCAGGGCGGCGGCTTGTCCGGCATCAACTTCAAGACGGTGCTGCCGTATGCGGTGACGCTGGGTTCGTGGCTTGCCCGCAAGCGCCTATGGAAGCCGGCCGCGGCGGCCGGGGTGCTGGCAGCGCTCGGCGCCTGGTGGCTGATGCGCCGCAAGCCGGAAGCTTAGGGCGTCTTGCGCAGGCGCGACATGTACTGCGTGGTAATGCCGAGGTAAGAAGCCAGCGCGCGCTGGGTAATGCGTTGCTCCAGGCCGGGGAACTGGCCGCGGAACGCTTCCAGCCGCGCTTCCGCCGTAGTGTGGCTGCGGATCTGCAGGTTGGCCGCATAGCGGCGGATGCTGCACTCGATAATCTTCAGGTAATACTCGTGCACGAAGCCATGCTCGGCCTTGTGGCGCTGCATGGCCATCCAGTCGATGCGCCAGGCCGCGACCGCGGTTTCCGCCACAAAGAATTCCAGCGCGGGTTCACCCTGCAGGCCGCCCATCATATCGCTGTGCGAACCGGTGTTTTCGCCTTCGGTGATGAAGCCCAGCGTCAAGTCTTCGCCGGCCAAGGAAATATGGCCGCGCCGCGCCACGCCGCTGGCAATCCAGTAGTAGTGGGTGGCGCGCGTGCCGGCCTCCTGCAGCATCGTGCCCTTGCGCACGTGGACCGGGGTCACGTGCGGGGCGCTCAGTGCGGTATAGCGGTCGTAGAGCTCAAGGCCGATGCCCAACCGTTGGACGGTGCTGGCCCGGTGTTGCTCTCTTTGTAATTGGTATGCATGTGGCATGCTCGCATCATACCTGACCTGCACAGGTCAGGATGATTTTTTATGATGCGAGGGCAGGCCGCTTGCCTATTTGCCACTGGTTTCGTAGGTACGCGACATGTCGCGCGTGGCCAGGTGGATCTGGCGGGCGTTGGCCAGGTCCGCGCGGGCGATGCTGTGCGCGTCCTGCGCGCAGTCGCTGGTTGCGCCAGCCCCTTGCTGCTTGCAGGCTTCCAGGGCTTCCCGCAGGGCTGCATTGATTTCCTTGCGCAGCGTGGCTAGCTGGGCCGCTTCGGTGCGGTCCGGCCTGGTCCAGCGCGGCGGATCGCCGCGCCGCAGTTCTTGCTGTTGCTGCCGTGCCACTTCAGGCGGCGTGACCTGGGCAGCGGCCAGCCCGCACAGGGCCAGCGCGGCAGCACCAATCAACATTTTCATGATGGGCTCCTTCGCTACAGCCTGCCGGTCAGCAGCAGGATGAGCAGAACGACAACAATCAGGCCGGCCACGCCGCTCGGGGCGTAGCCCCAGTTGCGGCTATGCGGCCAGGTCGGCAGGGCGCCAATCACCAGCAGCACCAGCACGATCAGCAGGATGGTGGACATGGCAGCCTCCCGTTAATAACGATAGACCCGGCCATCGACCACGCGCACGCGCGTGCCGACCCGCAGGTCGTACGCGCTGTCCTGGTTGACGGTACGGTAGTCGCCGTTATCCAGGCGCACGCTGACCTGGTACACGTCGCGTGGCATGTTGCGGCTGTCTTCGACGCGGTTGCCGATCACGGCACCGCCAATCGCACCGGCGGCGGTCGCCGCGGTACGGCCGGAACCGGAGCCGATCTGGCTGCCGGCCAGGGCGCCCAGCAAGCCGCCGGCGACCGCGCCGGCCCCGCTGGTGGCCGGGTCGACGCGCACCACGCGGATCGAGTCCACCGTGCCATACGTCGAGATATCAGCCTGCGAGGAATAATCGGTGGACTGGGGATAGGATGAATTGCTGGCGCAGCCGGCCGTCAGAGCGGCCACTGCCACCATCATCGCTGCAAGGGATACAGTCGGTTTCATAACAGATCCTCCTGTGGGTGGGATTAGGCGCAGCTTAGGGCTGGCCCCCCGTGCTCGTCTGTGCGATCCCGCACAATGTTCGCCAGCGAACAGAACGCCGGGCTTGTTAGCTGGACACTAGTGCCCGGAACACCCACCACACATAGGAGAAGCGCCATGAAATTCGCACAACAATTCGCTACTGCCGTGTTCGTTGCATCCACCCTCAGCCTGGCTGGCTGCGCCTCGACTCCCACCAAGGAAAGTGCCGGCGAGTACATCGACGATGCCGCGCTGACCACCAAGGTCAAGGCCAGCATCTTCAACGAGCCAACGCTGAAGTCGACTGAAATCAATGTCGAAACCTTCAAAGGCACCGTGCAGCTGAGCGGCTTCGTCGCCCAGCCTGCCGACATCACCCGCGCCGGTGAAATCGCGCGCGGCGTGAAAGGTGTCAAAGAAGTCAAGAACGACATCCGCGTCAAATAAACGCGGCTGGCAAGGTTCATGCGCCTGGCGCAGACCATCATTGCCACCGTCGCCTTCCTGTACGCCTTGCAGTGGGGCCGGGGCTTCCTCGTGCCCCTGCTGCTCGGCATCCTGCTGGCCTACACGCTCAATCCGCTGGTGGCCTGGCTGGAGCGCGTGCGTATACGGCGTGCGCTGGGCACCGCGCTGGTCACCTTCGCCATCCTGCTGGGCGGTGCGGTGACGGCGGAACAGGTGCATCTCGAATTTTCCAACATCATCGAAGAACTGCCGGATGCCGGCCGCAAGCTGTCGCGCCTGGTGGCCAGCACCACCGGCGGCAAGGACAGCACGCTGAAGCGCATCCAGGACGTCGCCACCCAGATCGAGCAAGCCACCGCCGGCCGGCCGGCCACGCCGCCGCGCAAATCGGTGGCGGTGGTGACGCAGGAGGGCGGCCACATCAAGGTGATCGACTGGGTCTGGGCCGGCTCGCGCGGCCTGCTGTCCTTCCTGAGCCAGGCCACCATGGTGGTGTTCCTGGTGTTTTTCCTGTTGCTCTCCGGCGACACCTTCAAACGCAAGCTGGTCAAGCTGGCCGGCCCCTCGCTCACGCGCAAGAAGGTCACGCTGCAAATCCTCGACGAGATCAACAGCTCGATCCAGGGCTATATGTTCATGCTGCTGGTGACCAATGTGCTGCTGGCGCTGCTGATGTGGCTGGCCCTGCATTTCATCGGCCTGGAAAACGCGGGGGCCTGGGCCATCGTGGCCGGCCTGCTGCACCTGATGCCGTATTTCGGGCCGCTGCTGATCGTGTGCGCGCTCAGCGTCGCCTCTTACCTGCAATCGGAATCGCTGCAGATGGTGGCGCTGGTGTCGCTCGCCTCGATCGCCATTGCCACCCTGGTCGGCACCGTCATCGCCACCTGGATGACTGGCCGCATCGCGCGCATGAATGCCGCCGCCGTGTTCGTCAGCCTGCTGTTCTGGGGCTGGCTGTGGGGCGTGTGGGGCTTGCTGCTGGGCGTGCCGGTGGTGGTGATCGTCAAGGTCGTCGCCGAAAAAGTGGAAGGCATGGAGGTGGTCGCCGAACTGCTTGGCGAGTGAGACTAGTGCCGGTGCCGCAGGCTGCCCAGCTGCAGCGCATATTGGCGCGCGAATTCGGCGCCGAGGAAGAATACCTGGGCCGAGTAGTAAACCCACAGCAGCACGGCGATCAGGGAACCGGCGGCACCGAAGCTGTCGGTCACGCCGCTGTTGCCGATGTAGACGCCGATCGCGTACTTACCGAGCGTGAACAGGGCGGCGGTGCCCAAGGCGCCGATCACCACGTCGCGCCAGGACAGTTTGACGCGCGGCAGCATCTTGTAGATCACCCCAAACAGGGCGGAAATCACGCAGAAGCTGATCACCTGGTTGAGGATGGTCAGCAGCAACGCGGCATCCTGCCAATAGGCGCCCATTCGTTTCTCGACGAAAGCGAGGGCGGCGCTGACCACCAGCGATACCAGCAGCAGGAAGCCCAGCACCAGCACCATGCCGAACGACAGCAGGCGCGTGCGCACGGTATCCCAGATGCCGCTGCTGGCCGAGGGCGGCAGTTGCCAGATTTCGTCGAGGCTGCCTTTCAGTTCGGTAAACACGCTGGTGGCGCCGAACAACAGCAGGGCGCCGGCGATGATGGTGGCGATCACGCCCTGCGTTTCATTGGTGGCGCCGGACAGGATCAACTGGATCGCTTGCGCGCCCTGGCTGCCGACCAGGCCGCGCAACTGGAAGAACAATTCGCCCTGCGCCGCCTCTTTGCCGTAGAACAGGCCGGCAATGGCGATCACCAGCACCAGGATCGGCGCCAGCGAAAACAGGGTGTAGAAGGCGAGGGCCGCGCCCTTGCTGCTGGCGCGGTGCTCGAGCCATTCGGTGATGGCGCACCAGCCAACGGCGGGCAGCTTTTTGGCGATGTGGGGAAAACGTCTCCAACTCATGGGTTCAGCTTACGCCAGTGCCGCCAGGCTGACCGTGCGCCGGGCCACAAATACAAAAGGAGCCCGAAGGCTCCTTTTCAGACTGCGCTGGCAGGGATTACTTGACGCGGCGTTCCGCGGTCACCTGGTCGATATCGACGCGACGATTTGGTTCCAGGCACTTGATCAGGTCTGGACGCTTCATCTTCTTGTCGTTGCACTGGACCACTGGCTGGGACTTGCCCTTGCCTTGTGCGCTCAGGCGGGAACCGTCCACACCTTTGCTGACCAGGTAAGCCTTGACGGCTTCGGCACGGCGCTCGGACAGCTTCTGGTTGTACTTGTCGGAACCCAGGCGGTCGGTGTGGCCGGTGATGACCACGTTGTTGACCGATTTGTCTTCGTTGAGCAGCTTGGCCATGTCGTCCAGCTTAGGCTGATCCGGTGCCAGGTTGGCGCTGTCGAAGGCGAACAGTTCGTTGGCGGCCATGGTCACTTTTTCGAACTTCGGTGCTGGTGGCGGCGGAGCCACTGGCGCGACCACCGGCGCGACTGGCGCTGGCTCAGGTGCGACCACTGGCGCGACCACCGGCGCTGGTGCCGGCTGAGGCGCGGCGCCCAGCAGGTAGTTCAACGAGAACATCAGGTACTTGTTGTCCGCTTTCGAGTTGTTGAACTCGTTGCCGCGGATGAAGCCGTGCACATTGCGCAGGTCAGCTTGCAGGAACAGGCGCTCGGTGATGTTCGCTTGCACGCCCAGGCCGACGGAGACGAATGGCGAATTGCGCTTCGGCTCGGCTACGCTGTTGGCTGCGGTGAACACGTCGCGTTCCACGCCGGTACCGACCAGCAGGAATGGACGCACGGATTTGCGGGAGAACAGGTACAGGCCGTCAACGCCCAGGGTTTTCTGCCCGTAGCGCGCGCCGTTTTCCTTGACCGAGCCCTGGGTGGCGTTGAATTGCAGGTCCCACTTGTCGTTCAGGGCCTTGCCCAATTTCAGGCCGTAGGCGGCGTCGTCCTTGTCGATGCCCCAAGCGCTGTCAGGGCGGATCACGCCAGCGCCAGCGCCGACGTACCAGTTTTGGTTGAGCAGGGTGTCCTGCGCCGAAGCGGCGAACGAAGCCGACAACATCGCAGCGGCGATGGCGATATTCTTAATCTTATTCACTAGAAAACTCCCGTTGTTTGAGTAGCAAGTCGCAAAAAAAAAGTTGCGCGACTCTCTTTCCCAGCGGTGATGCATTGCTGTGGGTTCAGTTTAGGCGGTGTTACTCGCCAGTATCAGTGCGCTAGCGCACATTTTGCTTGGAAGTGTAGCAAGTATGTGGCATTTCTGCAACATGAAGCTTAATTCACTATTGAAATTTTGCTCAAGCGCCACCTAAACGGGCATAGGCGGCGCTTGGTTGACAAGCTGACTATTTCTTTTCAGGCTCGGGTGGCGGGGTCTGCGGCTGCACGATCACGGTGTCGCCGGCCTTGCCGGGCTCGCCTTGCGGGCCGGGGGCGCCGGGCGTACCCGGTTCACCCGCTGGGCCGGCCGGCCCCGGAGGCCCTGGCACGACGGCGGGTGGCGGTGCCGGCTCGACGGCCGGCGGCGGGTTGTTGGTGACGGTCTTTTCGCAGGCGGTCAGGCCCACCAGGGCCAGGGCTGCAAGCAGGACTGGATATTTCATGGTCGTTCCTCTCTGGTTGGTTGATGCCGGCTCCAGCATAGGTCGCTGTCGGGTGTGCGCTCTGTTCGGGAACACACACAGGAAACCCTGGTCTAAGCCTGTGACGCAATGAAAATTGGCAGTCTGCCAATATTTGTGCGTTTGTATGTTCGTTGCCGCACAGACCGATGAGTCGCAGGCGGGCACTCTGGAGCCTGCGAATCCACCCTGGCATCTACAAGGAGTGTTCAAATGCACGCTATCAGAGAATCGTCCCATGGCCTCGAAATCGAAGCTACCGCAGAGCTGCCGGCACCATTGCCGGCGGTACCGTCCCGTCCACGCCTGGCGCTGGTCGAGCGCCCCGGTCCTATGACGGAGCGCAAAGCCCTGTCGCTAGCGCCGATCGAGCGCGTCCGATCCACCTCGGCGACCCTGCGCCGCATCGAAAATATGCAGAAACTGGTGGCGGAACTGCAAAACCATGAAATGCTGGCCGACGAGATCGCCTGGTTCCTCAAATTTTCGCCCTCCGGCGCCCGTAAATACATCCGCGACCTGCGCGAGGCCGGCGTGATCGAACTGGCGCGCTATATAGAAGGCACGGCGACTTACCTGGGCAAGGCTGTCTACCAGCTGACCCCGGACGCCGAACGCGTGCAAGCCTTCCTGGCCGCGATCGCCCAGCCCAAGCGTGAAGGCGCGCCGCCGCGCAAGGAACGCCCCAGCCTGCGCGAGCAGAGCATGGCCGGCAATGGCCGTCATTTCCATATCCTGGCAGACGACACCCATTACGCCATCCGCGTCAACCGCGGCCCGGTGCAGCGCGACCCGCTGGTAGCGGCCCTGTTCGGCGCCCCCGGCTCCATGCAAAAGGCAATGCCCTAAGCCGTATCAGTGATAAGCTTGCATTGATGGCATGTTGAAATGCCATTAACCAGCCCCATCTGTGGCGGAACGAGTTCTGTTATGGACGGCATCATGGACGCTTGGGTTTTGCTTATCTTGACGGCGCTGGGTATCGCGGCGCCGATCGTGTATCCGCGCTGGGCCTTGCGACGGGCGCTTGCCAAGCCGCTCGCCGCCGCCGGGCAGGCTGCGCTTGAACGCGGTATTCCGTTTTATCGCAAGCTGGCGCCGGACTTGCAGCGCCAGTTACAGCGCATGGTGGTGCAATTCCTGCACCAGAAAAAATTCGTCGGTTGCGCCGGCCTCGAGGTGAGCGACGAGATGCGCGTCACCATCGCCGCCCAGGCCTGCCTGCTGTTGCTGAACAAGCCGAGCAAGGTGTACCGCGCGCTGCACACCATCCTGGTCTATCCCGGCGCCTTCATCGCCCAGCGCGACGAAATGGGGGCGGGCGGCGTCATCACGCCGGCGCGCCAGCAGATGCTGGGCGAATCGTGGAGCGACGGCCGCATCGTGCTGTCCTGGGACGATGTCGAGCGCGGCACGCTGGACTGGCAGGGCGCCAACAACGTCGTGCTGCATGAATTTGCCCATCAGCTCGACAGCGAGTCGGGCAGCACCAACGGCGCCCCCTACCTGGGCAGCCCGGACAGCTACCGCAGCTGGTCGGAAGTGCTGTCGCGCGACTACGCCAACCTGCGCCACGCCGCCTGGCTGGGCCGCCAGGACGGGGTGCTGGACCACTACGGCGCGACCAGTCCGGCCGAGTTCTTTGCGGTGGTGACGGAAACCTTCTTCACCCGGCCCTGGCAACTGGCCGAACGCCATGCGGCCCTGTATGGCGAACTGCAGAAATACTACCGGGTCGATCCGCGCGCCTGGCTGCCGGCACCGCCGCCGCCCGAGCCCGAACCGGCCTTCCTGTCGATGTCCTTGCCGGTACGCGCCTTCGCGCGGGCCGATTGGTAAGGGGGACCACCCAGCGCCATGGAATTCGAAGACTTCGATTTCATCACCAGCGAAGCGCCGGCCCGCGTCAGCGAACCGGCCGATCCACTGCAGCGCCTCAAATACCTGGTCGACAACACCCCGGCCATCATCTACAGCACCGTGCCGAGCGGCGACTTCAAGATGACCTTCGTCAGCGCCAACGCCTTGAACGTGCTGGGCTACCGGCCGGCAGACATGGTGGCCGACCCCAACTTCTGGTTCGACCATATCCATCCCGACGACGCGCCGAACATCTTTTCCAGCCTGGCGCAGATCTTCACCGAAGGCGAGAAGGCCTATGAATACCGCTTCCGCACTGCCGACGGCCGCTATCTGTGGATGCACGACCAGCTGCGCCTGATCCGCGACGAGCAGGGCGCGCCGGTGGAGGTGATTGGTTCACTGACCGATATCACCGACCGCAAGCAGATGGAAGATACCCTGCTGCAGGCGCAAAACATGGCGTCGATCGGCCAGCTCGCCGCCGGGGTGGCGCACGAAATCAACAACCCGGTGGGCTTTGTCACCTCGAATATCGGCACCCTGAAAAGCTATGCCGACACCCTGTTCGAACTGGTCGAACACAGCGCCACGGCGGAGCAGCGCAGCCAGGCCGATTTCGACTTCATGAAGGTAGATACCGCAGCCTTGCTGCGCGAATCGATGGATGGCTTGCGCCGCGTGCGCGATATCGTGCAGGCGCTGAAAGACTTTTCCGAAGCGGGCGACAGCCAATGGCAGCAGGCCGACCTGCATGAAATCCTGGACGGCGCGCTGCACGCGCTGGCCAGCGAACTGCGCTTCAAGGTCAAGGTGGACAAGCATTACGGCAAGCTGCCGCCGATGCGCGTCCTGCCGGGCCAGTTGAACCAGGTGTTCCGCAACCTCCTGCTGAACGCGGTCCAGGCCATTCCGGGCCAGGGCATCATCCGCATCGTCACCAGCTCCGACCGCGAGGCCGTACAGGTACGCATCCAGGACAATGGCGTCGGCATCGCGCCGGACAACCTGGGCCGCATCTTCGACCCCTTCTTCACCACCAAGCCGGTGGGCAGCGGCACCGGACTGGGTCTGTACCTGGCGTATGGCACCGTCAGCAAGCACGGCGGCCGTATCAATGTGATTTCCGGGCCCGGCAAGGGTTCGGCGTTTACCGTGGTGCTGCCGCTGCGCTCCGCTGAACCCAGATAGGCAGGCGGTGGCCGCTCTTCTTTTCGAAATCCTGCAGCTGCTGGATCATGCGGTCATTCAGCACGTGGTCGGAGGCCAGCAGCATCAGGCCGTCGCGGCTGACCACGTCGCGCGACAGCACCATGCCGGGCACCAGTTCGCCGGACAGCAGTTCGACGTCGCTGCTCTCGGCCGCGCCGCGCACGCCGCCGTCGACCACCTGGCGGAAGGCTTGCACCACCGCCGGGTCGTAGCGCTTGCCGCTGCCGTCCATCACCAGTGACTTGGCTTCTTCCGGGCGCAGGTGGCGCTGCACCAGGGCGCCTTGCTGCAGGTTGTAGTAGTCGATCGCCAGGGTCAGGATGCGCGAGCCGATCGGAATCGCAAAGCCGGCCATCCGGTCCGGATAGCCCTGGCCGTCAAAGCGCTCCATCTGGTGGCGCACGATGGCGGCGACGCCGGCCATGTCGGTCAGCGGCATCAGCAGCTGCGCGCCGGACACCGGGTGCTTGCGGAACAGCGCCAGGTCGGCGCCTTGCAGCATGGTCATCGGCGTGCGCAGCATTTCATCGGAAAAACCGATGCGGCCCAGGTCGTGCAGCAGGGCCGCAATGAAAATGTCCTGCACCTCGTTCATGTCGAGCTTGAGCTGGGTCGCCATTTTGCGCGCCAGGTCGGCCACCTGGCGCGTCTGGCCGGTCTGGCCGGTGCCGCGCGATTCGGCGATGCTGGACAGGATCTTGATGGTGGTGAGGAAGTTGGCCTTCAGCTGGCGCGTGCGCTCTTCGACCTTCTGTTCCAGGCCGGTATTGAGCGACTTCAGCTCCTCGTTCTGCTGCAAGGTCAGCGCTTCCAGGCGCTGCTTTTCCAGTTCGAGCTGGTGCCGTTCCAGCGCGTGGCGCACGATCAGCAGGATGTCGTTGTCATCCCAGGGCTTGGTGATGTAGCGGTAAATCTCGCCGCAATTGATGGCATCCTGGATCGACTGCACGTCGGAATAGCCGGTCAGCAGCAGGCGCACGGTATTCGGCCAGCGTTCGCGCACCTGGGCCAGGAAGCGGGCGCCATCCATCTCGGGCATGCGCATGTCGGAGATCACCAGGTCGACCGGCTGCTGCTCCAGCAAATCCAGCCCCTGTGCGCCGCTGATGGCTGTCAGCACCTCGTAGCCTTTGCCGCGGAACAGGCGGCGCAGCGATGAGAGGATGTTCGGCTCGTCGTCGACACACAGGATGGTCATCATGAGGTGGCTTCCTTCTGCTCGTTGGGAGGACGCTTCTTGGGGAGGGTGACGCGGAATGTGGTGCCCTGGCCGAGCACCGATTCGACCTCGATCCGGCCATGGTGCTTTTGCACGATGCCATACGACAGGGACAGTCCGAGGCCGGTACCCTTGCCGACTTCCTTGGTGGTGAAGAAGGGATCGAAGATGCGGCCCAGGTTGTCCGGCGCGATGCCGCTGCCGTTGTCGGAAACGCTGAACCAGACCTGTTCGCCGTCGCAGCCGGTGCGGATCTCGATGCGGCCGCGCATCGAGCCGATGGCGTGCGCGGCGTTGACCAGCAGGTTCATCGCCACCTGGTTGATTTGCAGCGGCAGGCACTCGATGTCCGGGATCTCGCCATACTCGCGCACCACGTCGGCCTTGTACTTGATCTCGTTGCTGACGATGTTGAGGGTGGAGTCGATGCCATGGCGCAGGTCGGCCCAGACCCATTCCTGCTGGCTGTCGACGCGCGAGAAGTCCTTCAGGTCTTGCACGATGTGGCGTACGCGCACGATGCCTTCCTTTGACTCCTGCATCAGGGTCGGGATATCGGTGCGCAGGAAACCCAGTTCGACCTGGTCGCGCATGGCGCGCAGGCGGGCCGCCACCACCGGGTCGACGATCGCCGCCTCGGCTTCCTGGTAAGCGTCCAGCATGCAGAACAGGCTGTCCAGGTAGCTTTGCAGGGTGCCGAAATTGGAGAAGATATAGCCGATCGGATTATTGATTTCGTGCGCCACGCCGGCCGCCAGCTGGCCGATCGAGGCCAGCTTGTCGGACTGCACCAGTTGCTGCTGGGTGCGGCTCAGGGTTTCATTGAGCTCGGTCAGTTCGATATTGCGCCGCCGCAGTTCCTCTTCGGCGCTCTGGCGCTGGCGGATGTCTTCCGCCAATTGGGCGGTGCGCTGGCGCACGGTCTGCTCCAGGTTGTCGTGTGCGCGGCGCAGGGCGTTTTCCGCCACGCGCCGCTCGGTCACGTCGCGCAGGCTCTGGATCGCGCCGACCAGCTTGCCGTCGTTGCCGCGCAACGGCGCCGCCGTCGATTGCAGCCAGTGCCCGGCCGCGCCCAGGTTGGGGAAGAAGTCTTCCTCCTCGTAAGCGCCGTCGATCAGCGAGGAGGGCTTGTACTTGTCGCGGAAATTGCGGTCGGTGGCGGGGTCGATGTTGTCGACGATCAAGTCGGCCAGCAGCGGGCGCGGCTTGGTGTAGAAGGCTTGCCAGTGCTGGCGCGTGCCGACCATTTCATGCGTACCCCAGCCCAGCAGATGTTCGCAAGCCTTGTTCCAGTGCGTGATGACATGGTCGACGTCGATGACAAAGGTCGCAACGGGGTGACCGTCCAGCAGTTCGGACAGTGCTATGGCCGTGCGCTCGACAGTCCTTTCGTTGTAGAAGCTACTCATGTCAAAGTGGCATCTGGTGTGGACGAAGTGATTATACGGCGGGAAATAGAAAAGGTGCGCGTGCGATAGCTAACTGTCATAAGCGCCAGGCTTCGGCACGCTGGAGCTTTTGGGAGGACACCATGGCCACGATCATTGCAGGACATTTCCAATTGCAGGAAACCGCGCTCGATGTTTGCGAAGCGTTCAAGGCGGCCGGTTTCGACGCCGGTCGCGTCACCACCTTCTTCAACAACCCGCCCGGGCAGCACAATGTGATCCCGACCGGCGGCGACCGCGCCGAGTCGCCCGGGGCCAAGCAAACGCCGGCGGCGGTGGCCAAGGGCGAGGTGACCGGTGCCGCCATCGGCGCGGCCGCCGGGGCGGCGGCCATCCCGCTGACCGGACCGCTGGGACCGGTGCTGGGCGGCCTGGTCGGGGCGCATGTGGGCTCGCTGTACAGTTTTTCAGAGATGAAGGAAAAAGATGAGTCGGGACCGCCGCCGCGCCATTCCGGCATGATGGTCGCCGTGGCGGTGGACGGTGCGGAAGAAGCGCGCGCCCTCACGCTGATGCGCCAGCAGGGCGCCGAACAAGTCGAGCGGGCGGAAGGCATCATCGAGAACGGTGACTGGAAAGATTTCAATCCCTTATCGTCCCCGCAATTTGTCTGACCGGCTTGTTGCGGAAAGCAAACGCCCCCTGTGCGAAAAGTAATTTTCGGAATGATAGTTGCTACAATAAAAGCAGCGAACTAGACGTGGATCATGACCACGGCGTGCCGTCCAGTACATCATCTGCCACAAGAGCTTTCGCTTTGTTCTGAGGGGGAGAGGGCCAATGACACAGGCATGGGTAGTCCTTTCGCGGCCGGACCGCCGCGATGTTTCGGCACCGACCGAAGCCCAACTGGTGGCGGCACTGTCGGACGTGTACGGCGGCAAGATCCACGGCCCCGACGGCATTCCCGGCAGCGCCACCCTGAAGTTCGGCTATGACGACGGCCTGATGTACCAGGTCGAAGTCGGCCAGGACGGCGCGGTGCGCTACGAGGAGTGGTCGGACCGCGATTGCGAGATTGCCCTTGCCACGCCGCGCCAGATGAGCTGCAAGCAGGAAGATGCGCTGCAGATCTGGAAGTGGCTGGCCATGCGCCAGGTGTCCAAGATCCGCAACCAGGCGTGGCTGGCTGGCGAGTGAAGCCGCGCCTAGTGCGACATCAGCAGCGGCAGGGTGGCCGCATCGAGCACGCTGCGCGTGACGCCGCCCAGCAGCGTTTCGCGGAAGCGCGAATGGCCGTAGGCCCCCATCACCAGTAAATCGCAAGCGCGCTCACCGGCCAGGGCCAGCAATTGTCCGCCCACATCGCCGGGGCGCTTCAGGATGCCCTGGCGCTCGCTTTGCCCCAGTACCAGTTGCGCCATCACGCCATGCCGCTCCAGCCAGGCCAGCACGTCGGTGCCGGGCGGCTCGCCGAATACGCCGGGGCGGGCCTCGGCGTCATAGATGGCCACGGTCACGCTGTCGGCGCGGCGCAGCAGCGGCAGGGCATCCTGCAGCGCCCGGCCGGCTTCACGGCTGGCATTCCAGCCGACCAGGATGTGGCGCGCCGGCGCCGGGCCACCCGGGCTGGCCACGCCATCGCTGCCGACGGCAATGGCCGACCAGGTGCGCGCCGCGAACGGCATCACCAGTACCGGTTTGCCGCTGCCGGCCAGCACTTCGGCCGGCACGTCGGGGCCGCGTCCGCGCGGATCGAGCTGGCCGACAATGAGCAGGTCGGCATGGCGCGCCATCAGGCTCAGGCCGGCGGCCGGTTCATCGTCGAGGATGCGCTGTTCGAACGATTGCACGCCCAGTGCCTGCAGGCGCGGTGCGAAGTCGGCCAGCGCATGGCCGGCGCGCTCGCGCAAGATGTCGAGGTGGCGCGCCAGGTTGGGATCGTTGTCGTCCACCGTTTCGTTCTGGTACAGGAAGCGCGAAATGCCGGTGGTGGCGACACCCACCACGTGGGCGCCTTCCTGCAGCGCCAGTTCGCCCGCCAGCAGGATGCGCGCTGCGCTATGGGGGGCTTCATCCACATGCACCAGGATAGTTTTATAGGCCATGGCTAGGGTCTCAGCGCAGGGCCGCCGTCGCTTTCTCCAGCCGCGTCTGGCAGGCGATGCACAGCGGCGCTTCGGGCCGTGCGTTCAGGCGCGAGAAGGGGATCTCGTTGCCGCAGTTGTCGCACAGGCCGTAGCTGCCTTCATCGATCTTGGCCAGGGCATGGCGAATACTGCTGAGCTGAGCCTGCTTGTGCTCGTCGGCTTCCAGTTCGAGCTGGTTCAGGGTGCGATTGCTGGCGCTGTCGGCCGGCGAGGTTTCGATTTCCTCGACTGCCGGAACACGCGCCAGCTCGCCGTCCATGCGGCCGGCAAGCTGCTGCAACAGAGCCAGCTTGCGTTGCTCCAGCGCGGCTTGCAGCGATGCAAGCTGATCCGGCGACAGGCCCATGGCGGTCTCCACGAATTCGTTGTTCGGAAGACCATTGTATGCCTGCTGCGCTATTTACGCACTCTCGCGTGCATGGCGTGCGGCGAGCTGTTTTTTCAGGCTTTCCAGCGGCGCCAGCAAGTGTTCCGGCTTGGCGGCCGCGATCGCTGCGGCCACCGCCAGCAAGTCGGCGCTGATGCCGGCCAGTTCCTTGACGCGCTCGATGCGGCCGATGGTGGCGCGTGCTTCGGCGGCCAGGTGCAGCAGCTCGGGCAGGGTGACGCCCATGGCTTCCAGCGAATGGCTGGCAGCATCGACGTACAGGCTGTTGGCTTGCTGGCGCAACGCGACTTCGTTTTCGAACAGGGCCTGGGCGGCGCCGTGGGTCAGGGGCGCGGCATCGGCTTTGCCGTTGCCGCCCTCCAGCCGCTGTTGCTGGCGGATGCCGCGCATGATGCGCTGGTGCAGTTCGTCGGCGCTGGCGGACAGGCTGTCGGCCAGTTGCTCCAGGTCGTGCGGCAGGGCGGCGGTCAGGCTCATGGCTGGGCTCCTTTGGCAATGGCGGTTGGCACAATGAAGGGCAAGGCGGGCGCAGCGGCGCCGCCGGCGTCGACAGCCGGCAGCGGGTCGAGGCTGCGGTACAGCGCGGCATGGCGTTCACGGAGGGCGTCGACGTGCTGCGCCGCCAGCGTGTGGCGCAGGCCGAGCAAGCGGTACTCGCGCAGCTTTTCCTGCTGGTGCGCCCGGGCCAGGGCGGCCAGCAGGCGATCGCGCGGCGTATCGGCATACGGGATTTCCACTTCCAGCATGCCAAGCACCATGCGCTGTTCGTTGTCGTGGTGCTTATTGAAGTAGCGCAGCAAGGTGACCATCGCATCGAGCGTACCTTGCAGCGGCTCGTAGCCTTCGCGCAGCATGGCTTGCACCGCCTTGTCCTGTGCGCGCGCAGTGGCCGTGCGCAGCAGCAGGCGCACCAGGCCGGCGTAGGCGTTGACGTGGCGGTCGGTCAAGCCGGTATCGGGCCAGGCCTTGATGCCTTGCGCCATCTGCTTGACCTGGTCGCCATAGTTGAAGGTGTCGCCGCCGGCCAGGGCGCCCAGCGCGCGCAGGTAGGTGGTGGCGGCGTTTTGCAGGGCGATGAAGTCGGGATAGGCGTCGCGGCGCTTGCGGTCGATCGCTTCTTCGCGCTGGACTGCCGCGGCACTGAGGTAGGGTTGTTCGCGCTGGTAAGTGTCGCGAAAGCGCTGGCTGAGGTCGTTGAAGCCGGCCAGTTTGGGAGCGTCGTCGGCGAGGGCGCGTACTTGCTTCATGCGCGGGTTGCTGGCGCAGGCGGCCAGAAGCAGGCACAACAGAATGCACAGGTAGCGTTTCATGATGGGTCTCCTGGGGCGGCACAACCATCTTGCACCTGGGCGCAGGCGGCGCGTTTGCGCCAGCGCAAAGGTCAGGCGCGAAGGTAAGGCTCGGCCCAGGCCAGGCTGTCTTCGGTGCGCGCGCGCGGCAGGTATTCGCAGCCGATCCAGCCCTGGTAGGCCAGTTCGTCGAGCAGGCGGAACAGGAAAGGGTAGTTGATCTCGCCGCTGCCCGGTTCGTGGCGGCCCGGCGTGTCGGCCAGCTGCATGTGGCGAATCTGGGGCAGGCAGGCGCGGATGGTGTTGGCCAGCTCGCCTTCCATGCGCTGCATATGGTAGATGTCGTACTGCAGGAACAGGTTGGCGCGGGCCGCGTCGGCGATGATCTCGAGCGCCTGCCGGCTATGGTTCAGGAAGTAGCCGGGCAGGTCGAAGTGGTTGATCGGCTCGATCAAGACTTCAATGCCATGCGGTGCAAACTGGTCGGCGGCGTACTGCACGGCGTGGATATACGCTTCGCGCGCGCGTTCCGGCGCCAGGCCGCCGGGCAGGATACCGGCCATGCAGTGCACGCGCGGCGTGCCCAGTTCCCTGGCGTATTCCAGCGCGAGGCCGACGCCATCCTGGAATTCGGCGAAGCGGCGCGGATCGCAGGCCATGCCGCGCTCGCCCGCCTGCCAGTCGCCCGGCGGCAGGTTATGCAGCACCAGTTGCAGCTGGTGGCGCAGCAGGCGGTCCTTGATATCGTCGGCATCGAAGGCGTAAGGGAACAGGAATTCCACGCCCGTGAAACCAGCCGCATGCGCCAGCCCGAAGCGCTCGATGAACGGCGCTTCGGTGAACAGCATGGACAAGTTGGCAGCAAATTTCGGCATGCTGCAGATTATAAATAAATGTCCGCCCGGGGTCAGGAACGGGGAAGACAGTTTTTGCGCTGTCGAAAAGAATGTCCACTTTGTTCCTGACCCCAAGTGGACATTTGTTGCTTAACGGGGTGGGCGGTTGCGCGGGGCGTTGGCGGGGCGGGAGCCGCTGGGGCTGGCGCCCGGGCGGGCGTCGCGGCGGATGCCGGCCGGAGCGGCGCCGCGTGGCGCGCTGGCGTTGCCGGTGGCGGCGACGCGCGGCTTGCCTTGGCCGTTCTGGTTGCGGTTGCCGCCGCCGTTACCGCCATTGCCGTTGCCGCCTTGGCGTGGTGGTCGGTTGGTGTGGCGGCCGACGCCGCTGCGCAGCTGGATCGGCTGTGCCTTGGCATTCGGGTCCGGCTCGAAACCTGCGATCACTTCGCGCGGCAGGGTTTGCTTGATCAGGCGCTCGATGTCGCGCAGCATGGCGTGCTCGTCGACGCATACCAGCGACACCGCTTCGCCCTTGGCGCCGGCGCGGCCGGTACGGCCGATCCGGTGCACATAGTCTTCCGGCACGTTCGGCAGGTCGTAGTTGACCACGTGCGGCAGCTGGTCGATGTCGATGCCGCGCGCGGCGATATCGGTGGCGACCAGGCATTGCAAGGTGCCGTCCTTGAACTCGGCCAGGGCGCGGGTGCGCGCGGTCTGGCTCTTGTTGCCGTGGATCGCCATGGCTTTCACGCCGTCGCGGCCCAGCTGTTCGACCAGCTTGTTGGCGCCGTGCTTGGTGCGGGTGAACACCAGCACCTGGGTCCAGGCGTGGGTGCGGATCAGGTGCGACAGCATCGGGTGCTTCTTGTCGCGGTCGACCGGGTGGATTTTCTGCGAAATGATTTCCACCGTCGAATTGCGGCGCGCCACTTCGATGGTCTTCGGGTTGTCCAGCAGGCCGTCGGCCAGCGCCTTGATCTCGTCGGAGAAGGTGGCCGAGAACAGCAGGTTCTGGCGCTTCGGCGGCAGCGCGGCCAGCACTTTGCGGATGTCGCGGATGAAGCCCATGTCCAGCATGCGGTCGGCTTCGTCCAGGATCAGGATTTCGATCTTGTCCAGGTTGACGGTGCCCTGGCCCATGTGGTCCAGCAGGCGGCCCGGGGTGGCGACCAGGATGTCGACCCCGTGCTTGAGCAGCTTGATCTGCGGGTTGATGCTGACGCCGCCAAAGATCACGGCCGAGTTCAGCTTGGTGTATTTGCCATAGGTCTTGACGCTTTCTTCCACCTGGGCCGCCAGTTCGCGGGTCGGGGTCAGGATCAGCGCGCGGATCGGGCGCGGCGACGTATTGTTCGCCAGCTTGCTGCCGAAGGCGTCGGTGGACAGGCGATGCAGGATCGGCAAGGTGAAACCGGCGGTCTTGCCGGTGCCGGTCTGGGCGCCTGCCAGCAGGTCGCCGCCGTTCAGCACGGCTGGAATCGCCTGGCTCTGGATCGGGGTGGGGGCTGTGTAGCCGGTTTCGGCGACCGCGCGCACGATGGCATCAGACAAGCCGAGATCGGAGAATGACATAAGTGTGGTTATTATATAAATTATGTGGAAATTATTGCCATACGGAAACGTCGGCCCTGAGCGAAGTATAACAGTAAGTCAGAATCGTTGACGCACGGCAATAACAAAAGAGGCCCCGCAGGGCCTCTTTTGTGGCGATTTTGCGCTGATCTTTATGCAAACTCTGCCAAGAGGCCAACCATCTGGCCGAACACTTTTGGCGAGGCGGCGATGATGTGGCCGGTATTCATATGGTTGGATTCGCCGTTGAACTCGCCGGCGATGCCGCCCGCTTCGGTGACCAGCAGGGCGCCGGCTGCGATATCCCAAGGTTTCAGGTTTTTCTCGTAGTAGCCGTCCAGGCGGCCGCACGCCACGTAGGCCAGGTCGAGGGCGGCGGAGCCGGCGCGGCGGATGCCGTGCGAGCGCTCGGCCATGATGGTGAACATCTTGGCAAATTCTGCGATGGCGGCCGGGCTGCCTGGCTTGTAGCCGGAAGCGAGCAGGGCGCCGCTAATGCGGTCGAGCTTGTTGACGCGGATGCGCTTTTCGTTGAGGTAGGCGCCGGCGCCCTTGGTGGCGGTGAACAGGTCGTTGTGCACCGGGTCGTAGACCACGGCCTGGGTCACCACGCCTTTTTGCTGCAGGGCGATGGAGATGCAGTACTGGGGGAAGCCGTGCATGAAGTTGGTGGTGCCGTCCAGTGGATCGATGATCCACACGTATTCACTCTCGTCATTTACGGTGCCGGTGATGCCGGATTCTTCGGCGAAGATGGCATGCTCAGGGTAGGCTTTCAGCAGCACCTCGATGATGGCCTGTTCGGCGGCTTGGTCAACATCAGTGACGAAGTCATTGTGTTGTTTTTCAGTTACGTTCACGCGGTCCAGGTCGAACGATGCGCGGTTGATCACAGCGGCGCCACGGCGCGCGGCCTTGATGGCCGTATTCAGCATTGGGTGCATACTAGCTTCCGTAAAATAGCCATTGCCGCCCACGGAAACGCTTCGCGCATCCGGCAGCGGAAATGATGACAAGATTGAAAAAGAGCGGCGCGTTGTGCGGGCAAGGTAAAATGCGGCCCAACGCAGAATCCCGCTATTGTAAATGAAGCAGACCGAAACCGCATCCTCCGCCTTCCACCGACTTAGGGTGATCCTGGTGCAAACCAGCCGTCCTGGCAATATCGGATCGGTGGCGCGCGCCATGAAAACCATGGGTTTTTCCGACCTGGTGCTGGTCAATCCGCGCTTTGACGGGGCGTGCGAACACGAGGAGGCGGCGGCCTTTGCCTCCGGCGCGCAAGACATCCTGTCCTCGGCGCGGGTGGTGGGCAGCATGGCCGAGGCACTGGAAGGCATCAATTTCACGGCGGCCGTGTCGGCGCGCTTGCGCGAGTTTTCGCCGCCGGTGGTGACGCCGCGCGACTTTGCCGGGCAACTGGCTGCCGCTGCCGAACTGCGCGCGGCCCTGATCTTCGGCAATGAGCGCTTCGGCCTGCCCAACGAGATTGTCGAGCCTTGCAATGTACTGGTGAATATTCCCGCCAATCCCGACTATTCTTCCCTCAACCTGGCGCAAGCGGCCCAGGTCCTGGTGTATGAATGCCGCATGGCGGCCCTGGATGGCCAGCGCGCGGCCAGTCCGGTCGGCTTCCACGGCGAGGCGGCCAGCGCGGCGCAGATCGAGGGCATGTACCAGCACCTGGAACAGGCGCTGGTGGAGGTCGGCTTTCTCGATGCGCATAACCCGCGCAAGCTGATGCCGCGCCTGAAGCGCCTGTTCGCGCGCGCCGGGCTGGAAACGGAAGAAGTCAATATCCTGCGCGGCATTGCGCGCCAGATGCAGGCCCGCAGCCGCAAGGATTAGAGGCCTTTCTCTAGTCGGGGCGCGATGGCGTCCTTAGAATCCCCGTATAACTATTAAGAGGGGACTTGATGCAACGCAGATCGTTTTTGAAAGCCGGGCTGCTGGGCGGCCTGGCGCTTGTCGCGGGCGGGGCCGTGTACCGGCAACTGCGCCCGGCCACCGCGCAGCGTTTTGCGCTCGATGACCAGGGCCGCGCCATGCTGGCCGCGCTGATACCCGCCATGACCGGCGTCACGCCCGATGCGCCGGCGCTGGCGGCGGCCATCGACCGCGTCAGCGCGGCGATCGGCGGCCTGCCATTGCGGGTGCAGAAGGAAATCAGCGACCTGTTCGGCTTGCTCAATATGGCGCCCACGCGGCGCCTGCTGGCCGGGGTACCGGCCTGGCCGGAGGCGACCCCGGCCGAAGTGGCGGCCTTCCTGCAAAGCTGGCGCACGCACCGCACGGACATGCTGCAAACGGCTTACCACGGCCTACATGACCTGGTGCTTGGCGGCTGGTACGCCGAGCCGTCGGCCTGGGCCGCCATCGGCTATGCCGGCCCGATGAAGGAGTTGGGCGCATGAGCAGCCCGATCCCGGACCCGATCCAGGCCGGCATCGCCGCCGGCTGGCAAGTCATCGACGCTTCCACCCTGCAGCAGGACCGCCATTTCGACGCCGATGTGGTGGTGGTCGGCACCGGCGCCGGCGGCGGCGTCACGGCGGAAATCCTGGCCCAGGCCGGCCTGACCGTGCTGATGGTGGAAGAGGGCGCGCTGAAATCGTCGAAGGATTTCAAGATGCGCGAGGCCGACGCCTATCCTTCGCTGTACCAGGATTCCGCTGCCCGCAAGACGGCCGACAAGGCGATCAACATCCTGCAGGGCCGCACCGTGGGCGGCACCACGGTGGTCAACTGGACTTCCAGCTTCCGCACCCCGGCCGACACCCTGGGCTGGTGGCAGTCGAAATACGGCCTGCGCGACTACAGCGTGGCAGACATGGCGCCCTGGTTCCAGAAGATGGAAGAGCGGCTGCACATCAACGACTGGCCGACCCCGCCGAACGCCAACAACGACCTGCTGCGAAGCGGCGCCGAAAAACTCGGCATCAAGACCGCGCTGATCCGCCGCAACGTCAACGGTTGCTGGAACCTCGGTTACTGCGGCATGGGCTGCCCGACCAATGCCAAGCAGTCGATGCTGGTCACCACCATTCCTGCGGCGCTGGAAAAGGGCGCCGTGCTGCTGACGCGCGCCCGCGCCGAGCGCTTCACGCTGGCGGGCGGCCAGGCCACGGCGCTGGAGTGCGTGGCGCTGAGCGCCGACGGCATGGAGCCGACCGGCCGCCGCCTGACGCTCAAGGCGCGCCACTTCGTGGTGGCCGGCGGCGCCATCAACTCGCCGGCGCTGCTGCTGCGCTCCGGCGCGCCCGATCCGCAGCAACTGCTTGGCCAGCGCACCTTCCTGCACCCGGTCGTGATTTCCATGGGTCTGTACCCGCAGGCGGTGGAAGCGTTCAGCGGCGCGCCGCAGACCGTGTACTCCGACCATTTCCTGCATACGCAAGCGGTCGATGGGCCGATGGGCTACAAGCTGGAAGTCGCTCCGCTGCACCCGGTGCTCGGCGCCACCACCTTGTCGGCCTATGGCGCGGCCCACGCCAACCTGATGAAGCGCTTCGCGCAGGTGCAAGGCATGCTGGCGCTGCTGCGCGACGGCTTCCACCCGGAGGCCGCCGGCGGCCGCGTCACGCTGCGCAGCGACGGCTCGCCGCAGCTGGATTACCCGCTGACTCCGTATTTCTGGGAAGGCGCGCGCCGTGCCCTGCTGACGATGGCGGAAATCCAGTTCGCCGCCGGCGCCGATGGCGTGAGCCCGGTGCATGAACTGGTGGTGCAGCCGTACAAGAACTGGGATGAAGCGCGCCAGGCGATCGCCGCGCTGCCGATGCAAAAGCTGTTGACGCGGGTGGTGTCGGCCCACGTGATGGGCGGCTGCGCCATGACGGGCGATGCCGCCAGCGGCGTGGTGGCGCCGGACGGCCTGTATCGCGGCATCGGCAACCTGTCGGTGCATGACGGCTCGCTGTTCCCGACTTCGCTGGGCGCCAACCCGCAATTGTCGATTTATGGCGTCACGGCCCGCCTGGCAAGCGGCCTGGCCGAACGGCTGTCGCGAAAGGGCTGACCCGTGGTAAAACGCATGCTGCTGATGATCATGGCCCTGCAGGTGGCCGTTGCGATCGGCATCGCATGGGGCCTGTCGCGCCTGGTTCCGGCCGATGTGGCGCTGCTGCTGGCGGTGCTCGTTGTGCTGTTGGTACGCCTGGCGATCACGGCCAACAATTTCCGCATGACGCTGCGGCCGGTGCCGGAAGGCGCGCAGATCGGGCTGTCGCAACGCGTGCGGCTATTCTTTCACGAGTATGCGTCCACCATGGCGGTGACGTCCTGGCATATGCTGCGCCACCAGCCGCGCATGCATATTGCAAGGGTGCCGCGCGGCGTGCCGGTGCTGCTGGTGCACGGTTACGGCGCCAATGGCGGCTTCTGGGTGCATCTTGCCGCGCAACTGGAACAGCGCGGCTATAGCCATGCCACCGTCGACCTGGAGCCGGTGTTCGGCGACATCGAAGACTTTGCGGTGCAGCTGGAGCAGGGCGTACAAGCGCTGCTGGCCGCCAGCCGCAGCGAAAAAGTCGTCATCGTGGCCCACAGCATGGGCGGCCTGGTGGCACGCGCCTGGCTGCGCCGGTTTGGCGCTTCCCGTGCGGCGCGCATCATCACGCTGGCCACGCCGCACCACGGCACCGACCTGGCGCATATGGGGCCGGGGCACAACGCGCGCCAGATGCGGCGCGACGCCGAATGGCTGGCGCAACTCGATGCGGCCGACCGCGGCCAGCGCGGCCTGTTCACTTCCATCTACTCCTGGCACGACAACATCATCGCGCCGCAGGATTCCTGCCACCTGCCTGGCGCCCGCAATATCGGGTTGCCCGGCATCGGCCACGTCGGGATGGGCCGCCACCCCGAAATCGCCAGCCACATTCTTGCGGAGATTATGGGGATCACTTAGACTGTCTTGAGGCCAAGCAAGAAACGCTGCAATTTTTGATCCGAGTTGGTTTCAATCAGAAAGCGGGACGATGGCGACAGACTTCGGCAAGACCGAACATGCGGACACCCTGGAGGCCGAAGAGCGCTTCGGCAGCCTGCTTGAATCCATGCCGGATGCCATGGTGGTGGCCAACCAAGCTGGCCGCATCGTGCTGGCCAACTGCCTGGCGGAAGACTTGTTCGACTACCTGCCGGGAGAGCTGTCCGGCCTGGCCCTCGAAGCGCTGCTGCCCAAAGGACCGGAAGCCTGCGCGGTGCGCAAGGGGGGCGACAAGTTCCCGGCCGATGTGCGCAGCAGCCAGCTGCGTGACGGCGACAAGCAGCTGCAAGTTCATGCGGTACGCGATATCAGCGAGCTGGCCAAGGCCAGCCAGGCCAAGGAGCGCTTCCTGGGCAGCATGTCGCATGAGTTGCGCACGCCGCTGAATGCCATCATCGGCTTTACCGGCACCTTGCTGATGCAGTTGCCCGGCCCCTTGAACGCGGACCAGGACAAGCAACTGCGCACAGTGCAAGCCAGCGCACGCCATCTGCTGTCCCTGATCAACGACCTGCTGGACTTTGCCAAGATCGGTTCCGGCAAGGTGGAGCTGCATCCCGAGCCGCTGAACTGCCGCGCCGTTGTCGAAGAGCTGGCGCTGGTATGCCGGCCGCAAGCCAGGCAGAAAGGCCTGGTGCTGCGTTTGCGTGCGCCGGCGCAAGCCGTGATGCTGCGCACCGACCGCCGCGCCCTGCAGCAAATCCTGGGCAACCTGTTGAACAATGCGATCAAATTTACCGAACGGGGCGAGGTCAGTATCGCTCTGGAACGCAGCATGGCAGATGGCAAAGCCGTTGTGCAAGTCAGTGTCAGCGATACCGGGACCGGCGTCACGGAGGACATCATGCAGCAACTTGGTATTCGCCTGAGCCAGAAATTGGCGGCATTGTTGAACGGTTCGATCCGGCATTTCGACAAGCCGGGCAACGGCAGCATATTTGTGCTCACATTGCCCTTGGAATAGCGGATACTAGAGGCGATACATTGACAGGAGTACCAATGTCAGCACGCATCCTGATTATCGAAGATAACCCGACGAATATGGAGCTGATGGTGTACCTGCTCCGCGCCTTCGGCTACCAGCCGCTCCTGGCCCACAACGGCGAGGAAGGCGTGGAGGTGGCGCGCCGCGAAGTGCCCGACCTGATCATCTGCGATGTGCACCTGCCCAAGCTCGATGGCTACGGCGTGGTGGCGCAACTGAAGCAGGACCCCAAGCTGAAAGATATCCCGGCGCTGGCGGTGACCGCGCTGGCCATGGTCGGCGACCGCGAAAAGCTGCTGGCGGCCGGCTTTGACGGCTACATCGGCAAGCCGATCGAACCCGATACTTTCGTCACGCAAATCGAGTCTTTTTTGCCGGGGGAGATGTCGCCCCGGGATGAAAACGACATCGCGACGATCCTGATCGTCGACGACCATGTGCTGAACCGCGAGTTTCTGATGACGCTCCTGGGCTACAGCGGCCACCGGCTGCTGGAGGCGTCCAGCGGCATGGAAGGCTTGAAGGTGATGGAGTCGGAGCGGCCGGACCTGGTTATTTCCGACATCCTGATGCCGAACATGGACGGCTATGAGTTCGTCAACCGCATCCGCAGCAAGCCGGAGCTGGCGGACGTGCCGATCATTTTCTATACCGCCACCTACCGCGAACGCGAGGCGATGGCGGTCGCCGAGGCTTGCGGCGTGCGTTGGGTGCTGCCCAAGCCGTCCGACCCGGACGTGATCCTGAAGACGGTGCACCAGGCGTTGGGCATGGCGGAGCAGGGCGAGGTATTGCCGGCGTTTGCGCCGGAGCCGCCCAGCCAGGGGCGCTTGTTCGATATCGAGCACAAGGTCGCCGAATATATCGACGAACTGGAGTCGAGCAGCCAGCACATTACGCGCATGGCCAACAATGGCGATTCGCATGAAGAGCCGGAGCACCTGAGCCAGATGACCGAGCGGCTGTCGCGCTCCCTTTCCAGCCTGCAGGCTGTCAGCCTGCGCCTGACGGCCCTGATCGAGCTGGGGATCGAACTTGGCGCCGAACGCGATGCGCAGGGCCTGATCGAAATCGGCGTGCGCGTGGCGCAGAATATCTGCGTGTCGCGCTTCGCCTGCATCGGTGTGCTGGAGCAGGACGCTAAGGAGACCAGCTATTTCGCCACTTGCGGCCTGGGCGAGCACGCCAAGGTGGTGGCGAGCCAGGCGCGCGCCGGCATCCTCGACAGCCTGCTGCAGCAACGCCAGCCGGTGCGCATGAGCCGCCTGAGCGGCGACCCGCGCGAGATCGGCCTGCCGAACGGGCACCCGCCCGTGCATTCCTTCCTGGGCGTGCCGATCGCATCGCGCGAGCGCGTGCATGGCTGGCTGTACCTGGTGGATAAACTCGGCGCCGACGAATTCAATGAGGTGGATGAACGTGTGGCGGTGACCGTGGCAGCCCAGATTTCGGTCGCCTATGAGAACTTGCTGCTGTACGAGGAAATCAGCCGCCACCACGCCCAGCTGCAACTGGACATGAACGCGCGCATCCGCCTGGACGAAGACCTGCGCCGCTTCCGCCTGGCGATGGATGCGACGGCCGACGCGATCTTCCTGGTCGACCGCGCCAATTCCTGCTTCATCGACGTCAACGTGACGGCCTGCCGCATGCTGGGCTTCGCGCGCGAGGAATTCCTGAAAGTGGGCCCGGAACGCGAGCCCGAACCGGGCCTGCAACCGCTGCAGGACCTGTACGACAAGCTGCTGGCGGGCGACCAGAGCGGGGCGATGGCCGAACTGCTGCTTGAATGTAAGGACGGCTCGCCGCTGTCGGTGGAAGTGCAGCGCCGCACGCTGCGTTCGGGCCAGAACTGGATCCTGGTGGCCGTTGCGCGCGATATCACGGAGCGCAAGGAGGCCGAGCGCCGCCTGCTCAAGCTGGCCCATTTCGATACCCTGACCGGCTTGCCGAACCGCAGCCAGTTCTACGATTCGCTGATGCTGTCGCTGAAGCAGGCGGCCGAGCATAACTGGGCGCTGGCGGTGCTGTTCCTCGATATGGACCGCTTCAAGAACATCAACGACACGCTCGGCCATACCATCGGCGACGAGCTGCTGCGGCAGTTCTCGAGCCGCCTGGTGGAATGCCTGCGCGTGCGCGATACCATCGGGCGCTTCGGCGGCGACGAATTCGCGGCGATCCTGATGCTGCCCGAAGGCGCGCAGAATGCCATCGCGGTGGTCGATAAAATCCGCGAGGCGATGCGCCAGCCCTTCGATTTGAAGGGGCATGAGGTGACGGTCACGGCCAGTATCGGCATTTCCGTGTTCCCGGACGATGGCAGCGATCCCGATACCCTGATCCAGTATGCCGATACGGCCATGTACCGGGCCAAGGAAGCGGGGCGCGATGCCTTCCGCTTCTTCACGGCGGAGATGAATGCGCAATCGCTGGCGCGGCTGGACATGGAGAACGCGCTGCGCCGCGCCATCGACAACAATGAATTCCGGCTGTTCTACCAGCCCAAGGTGCATATCGCTTCGGGCCGCATCAGCGGGGCCGAGGTGCTGCTGCGCTGGGAGCGGCCGGGCCATGGCATGGTGTCGCCGGCGCTGTTCATCCCGCTGCTGGAAGAAACCGGGCTGATCGTGCGGGTCGGGAGCTGGGTGATCCACGAATCCTGCCGCAAGATTGCGGAGTGGGCCAAGGGGGACGTTGGACCGGTGCACTTGTCGGTCAACGTGTCGGGCATCCAGTTCTTTGTCGGCGGGCTGGAAGAAGAGGTGATGCGGGCCATCAAGGAGAACGATATCTCGCCGGAGTTGCTGGAGCTGGAACTGACCGAAAGCTCGCTGATGTCCAATGCCGAAGAGACCATCACCGTGCTGCAGAACCTGAAGGCGCTCGGGGTGAAGATCTCGATCGATGATTTCGGCACCGGCTACTCGTCGCTGGCCTACTTGAAACGGTTCCCGATCGATAAGCTGAAGATCGACATTGCCTTCGTGCGCGAAGTGACCAGCAATCCGGACGATGCGGCGATTGTGCTGGCCATTATCAATATGGCGCACAGCCTGAAGCTGAAGGTGATTGCGGAAGGCGTGGAAAAGGACGCGCAACTATCGTACCTGCGGCGCCATGATTGCGATGAGATGCAGGGCTATTATTTCAGCCGTCCCTTGCCGGAGCCCGACTTCGTGCAGATGCTGCGCGAAGGACGGCACCTGCAAACGCCGTCCGACGAAAGCATCGTCGACCAGCAGACCCTGCTAATTGTCGACGATGACGCTTTCATGCTTGATGTGCTGAGCGACTTCCTGGCGCAGGACGGCTACCGGATCCTGACCGCGCAGACGGCGGCGGAAGGCTTTGACGTGCTGGCGCGGCACCGCGTGCAGGTGATCCTGTGCGACCAGTGCATGCCGATGATGACCGGGACCGAATTCATGGAGCGCGTCAAGAACCTGGCGCCCGATACCTTCCGGATCATGCTGTCGGCGTATGCCGACCTGACGCCGATCATGGCGGCCATCAACCATGGCGCGATCGACCGCTTTTATACCAAGCCCTGGAAAGGGGCGGTACTGCGGGAGAATATCCGCGAAGGATTCCGGCTGCACTCGCAGATCAGGGCGCCGCAATATCTCAATTAGTCTTGCGCGCGGCCGAGCGCCGCGAAGTGCAGGACCCATCGGCCCTTTTGCGCATTGACCAGGGCTGCCGCCTCTTCATCGTAGAACGCGCCAACGGGGCAGGCACCGAGCCCCCTGGCGACGGCCGCAAGCAGCCAGCGTTCGCCCATCAAACCGGCTTCCAGGAAGGCCATGCGGTAGCCGCGGGCGCCGCTGCCCAACGCTTTCGCGCTGTCGGTGGAGAGGATGAGGACTACGGCGGCGTCGCCGATCACATCCTGGTCCAGCGCCGCACTGCGGGCTTGCGCGGCGAAGTCGCCGAGTTGCACTGGCTGCAGCGCGTGCCGGGCAGGCCGGTAGCGGTACACGCCGGGTTTCAGCCCGGTGACGCGATTGACCACCAGGTCCGCATGCAGGGCGCCTGACAGGAGCGGTGCCTGTGCCATGTCCGCCAGGATCGAGGCCAGTTGCTGGAGTTCGACCGGCTGGTCCGAGAAGCGCCGCTGGCTGCGGCGCTGCAAGATCGTACGTGCCAGGTCAGCTTCGGCCGCATCACCGGCCGGCAAGGAAACCAGGCCTTCCTCGCTGCGCCCGGCGCTGTCCAAGGTTGTGCCGCCGCTGCCGCTCGCCTGGAGTCCGGCGAGAGAAGTGGCGGTGTGGACCTGGCCGGTAATGCCGAGGGCGGCGACACGCGCTGAAGCAGCGCTTTCCGCGCTCCTTGGGCGGATTATCGGCACGGCGGGTGGGGGCGCCGGGCCGGCGCTGAAAGCCGCCGCAGCGATCACGCCTTCCTGCGAGCCATCCAGGTCGAACAGCGCCTCCAGCGCCGCTTCATCAAACTGTTCGAGCAGGGCGACGCGTGCGTGGACATAATGTCCCGCCAACCGTGCGTTCTCAAGCAGGTGGCCAAGATCGGCCGCGACATAACGGTAGGCGCGGTCACGGTACTTGTAGCCCGTCCGCTGGAACACCGCCGATACCACCATCAACAGGTCCGCATCGATCGCAGGCAGCCCGGCCGGCAGCGCGCCGAGCCATGCCAGCCGGTGCCGGTCGGGGTCGAAGTGGTACAGCCCCGGCTGAACGCCGTCGACCCGCCGGACCAGCAGGTAGAGTTCGGCGGGAAAGAGGGCGCCGGAAGAGGGCGCAGCGCGCAGTGCCACGCCGCCGCGCCGTGCGGTGACGCCCGCGGTCAGGTGCAACAACTGACCCACGGCCGCAAGATCAAGGGCCCGCATCGGGACTGCAGGCGCCGAGCCGCGCAGCATTGCAGCAAGGCTGCGCACACCGGCATGGTCCGCTACCGCACGTGGGAGTGCGATATGCGGCGCCGTTGGGTAGACCTTGAAAGGGCCGGGTTGCGAACCCCAGTCCACTGCCGGAGCGCGAAGCAATACGCCGCTGCGCGAGGACGATGACGCTGCGTGATAGCGCAGCACGGTTGCTATCGCCGCTGACGCCGCGCCGCCGGCACTGGCCGATGCGTGCGATGCGTGCGATGCGTCCGGTGCTGACTGTATGCCGCGGCTGCCCCAATGCGCCCCAAGCGCGAATGCCAGCACCAAGGCTCCTGCCGCGCCGGCTAAGCGCGCCACGCCGCGCCATGCGACGCCGCTGCCGGCGGGGGCGGGCTTGGGCGCAGGCGCTGCCGCAACACGCCGCTGCCGCAGCCAGCGCCAGGCCGTCGGCAAGTTGAAAAACAAGTGCAGCGACACCAGCAGCAGCGTCGCATATCCAAACAGGTAGTGCCAATCGAACACCGGCAACTGCTGGTTGGCGACCCAGAACAGCCCGAGTCCGGCGGTCGCGAGAAGGTAGGCCATCAGCAGCAAGCTGCTGTGGATATTGACGGCCAGGCGCGATGGCGCCTTCCCGCGCCAGGCCAGCGCGAGCAGCGCGGCATACGCCGCCAACGGCAGCAGCACCCACAGGATTTTCGGGCCCATGCGGGCATTGTAGACCGCATTAGAAGCCCAGTTCTAGAGTGCGCGCCGTACAATGACCGGAGAACAAATAGAGGAGCCGCCGCCATGGGCAAAAAGACGAAATCGTTTGAGGAAAGCGAAGAACGGCTGACCAAGGCAGTACGCGAATCGGCGCAGGAAATCTGGAAAGCCGGCCTGGGGGCCTTCACGGACCTGCAAAAACGCGCCCGCGCCGTCGAAGGCGACCGTGCCGTCCATGTGCGCGAAACAGTCAATTCACTGGAAAAAGTGTTCGAAGAGCGGGTAACCCGTGCACTGGATTCGATCGGCGTGCCGATGCGGCAGGACATCAACGCCCTGATCGAACGGATGGAGGAACTGAGCCGCCAGGTCGAAGAATTGAAAGCGTTGGTGAAAAAGCCAGTCAAAAAGGCCACAACGAAAAAAGCGTAACTTCTGGAAAACTTCTAATAGTGATATCCTTGCAGGGGAAACAATAGAGCCCCCCTGTTATGCTACAAAAAGCGCCAAGACGAACCCGCGAACGCATCCTGGAACTCTCGCTGCGCTTGTTTAACGAGTTCGGCGAGCCAAATATCACGACCACCGTTATCGCCGAGGAGATGAATATCTCCCCGGGGAACCTCTATTACCATTTCAGGAACAAGGACGACATCGTCAATTCCATCTTCGTCCAGTTCAAGGCCGAAGCGGAGCGCATGCTGCAGGTGCCGAGCGGGCGCCGTTCGAACGTCGAGGACGTGTGGCTGTACCTGCACCTGATGTTTGAATTGATCTGGCGCTACCGCTTCTTTTACCGCGACCTGAACGACCTGCTGTCGCGCAACCGCAAGCTGGAACTGGAATTCAAGGAACTGCTGGCGCACAAGATCAAGGTGGCGCGCAACCTGTGCCTGGACCTGCGCAGCGAAGGCTCGCTGGAAGCCAGCGACATGGCGATCGATGCGATGTCGGTGAATATGGTGGTGGTGGCGACGTATTGGCTGTCCTACGAATACGTGCGCAACCCGCGCAAGTACTCCGAGCAGCAATCGATGGCCGATGCGCTGGCGCGTGGCTGCTACCAGGTGCTGTCCCAGATCGGTCCATACCTGCGCGGCGAGACCCATCTGCTGTTCCAGAAACTGTCCGAAGAATACCTGAAGAAGCTCAAATGAAATCGATTTGCGTGTATTGCGGCGCCAATGCCGGCGCTTCCCCTCGTTACGCCGAACAGGCGCGCGCGCTGGCAGCGGCGCTGGTGGAGCAGAACCTGGCGCTGGTGTACGGCGGCGGCAATGTGGGCCTGATGGGCGTGATCGCCGACGAGGTGCTGCGCCTGGGCGGCGAGGTAACGGGCGTGATCCCGACCGCGCTGGTCGAGCGCGAAGTCGGCCACACCGGCCTGACCCGCCAGTTCATCGTCAAGGATATGCACGAGCGCAAAGCCATGATGGCGCAGTTGTCGGATGGCTTTATCGCCATGCCGGGCGGCATGGGCACGCTGGAAGAACTGTTCGAGATGCTGACCTGGTCGCAGCTCGGCATCCACAGCAAGCCGGTAGGCCTGTTGAACGTGGACGGTTTCTACGACAAGCTGGTGGGATTCATCGAACACGCCCGTGACGAAGGCTTCATCAAGCCTCAGCATGCGGCCCTGGTGCGCGTGAACGCTTCTCCAGTGGCGCTGGTACAAAGCCTGCGCGGCTAGGGCCAGAGCTTTTTTCCCGACGCGTCGAGGTGCGTCAGGTAGAGGCGGGTGTCGAACTCGTACTGGTGGTAGTTCGGCTCCATATAGGTACACAGTTTGTAGAATGCCTTGTCGTGTTGTTTTTCTTTTACGTGGGCCAGTTCGTGCACCGCGATCATCCGCAGGAATTCCAGCGGCACGTCCCTGAACATCGTCGCGACGCGGATCTCGTGCTTGGCTTTCAGCTTGCCGCCCTGGACGCGTGACACGGAGGTGTGCAGGCCAAGCGCGTGGTTGATCACGTGGATCTTGCTGTCGAAGGCCACCTTGTCGATCGGCGCTGCATTGCGCAGGAACTCGTTGCGCAAATCCTGGACGTAGTCGTACAGCGCGCGGTCATTGCGGATTTCGTGGGCTTTCGGATAACGTTGCAGCAGCACGTCGCCGAGGCGGCCCTGGTCCATCACCTGGCGGACTTGGGAGAGTGTCTGTTCTGAGTAAGCGCTGAGGTATTTCATGGCGGGCCGAATGGTATCATGCCCGCATGCGCACCCACGTCAATTCGGTGGGACTGCTGGTGGTCAGCGACCCCGTTTTGAACTTCAGCTATCCCGCCCACATCCCAAGAGAATGCATCGATGCCTTGCCGTCGCTGCCGGGCGTATACATTTTCCGCGACGCCTCCGGCAAGCCGGTCTACATTGGCAAGAGCGTCAACATCCGCACGCGGGTGCTGTCGCATATGCGCACGGCGGAGGAGATGCAGATGCTGGCGCGCGCCGCCACCATCGATTTCGAGCGCACAGGCGGCGAGATTGGCGCCTTGCTGCGCGAATCGGAACTGGTCAAGCAACATCAGCCGGTCTTCAATTCCAAGTTGCGACGCTTGCGGGAGATGTGCTCGATCAGCATGGCTGGCGACCAGCCCGAGATTGTCTTCGCGCGCGAGGTGGACTTTGCGCTGGCCGAGCAGCTTTATGGCCTGTTCGGCAGCAAGAAGGCTGCCATCGAAGCGCTGCGCGACGTGGTGCACGTACGGGAGCTGTGCGCGGTGGCGACGGGGCTGGAGAAGGGCATGCCGGGGCGGCCATGTTTTGCGCGGCAAGTGGCACGCTGCAAGGGCGCCTGTACCGGCGAAGAGTCGGCAGCCGACCACGCGGCGCGAGTGAGACTGGCGTTGGAGCCGTTGCGCGTGACACGCTGGCCGTTCGCAGGGGCGCTGGCAATCGTCGAAGAATCGGCAGGCCTGTGCCAGCGTGCCATTGTCGATCGCTGGTGCTATCTCGGCGTCGACAAGCCGCGCGCCGCGGCAGTAAGTTTCGACATCGATGTGTACAATATCCTCGTGCGCCCGCTCCAGTCGGGCACCTTACACATCGAGGAGCTTTGAATGTCGTTGAAGTTCAATGTATTCGGGACGCGCATCCATATCGAGCGCCTGGGCGGCCAGTGGGCTGCCTTCCATCCAGGTTCGGACGGCAAGCGCCGCCCGGCCGATTTCGTCATCCCCCATGATGTCGAGGAGGCCGACCTGGCGCTTTATCTAGGCGATCTTTTCCACGAAGAGGCGCGGCCGGCTTATCCGGAAGTGCTCAGGCTGGCCTGAGCTCGGCTATTTCTCGGCATCGCGGGCGGACTCGAAGCGCGAGCGGGTCAGGTCTTCATTGCGTTCGCCGAAAGCGTAGTTGGCTTCCAGCCACATCACGTTGATGATGGCGGCGAAGACGGCAACGCAGATGCCGAGGATCCAGGTGAAGTACCACATGGCTGATTCCTTTCAATAAGCGGTGTGTTGGTTTTCCTGGATGTGCTCCGCGGTCACTTTGCCGCGCACCACCCGGTAGACCCAGCTTGTGTACATCACGATAATCGGCAGCATGACCACTACCACCCAGAACATCACGGCCAGCGTCTTGTGACTGGAAACGGCGTCCCACGCGGTCAGGCTGTGCGAAGGCATCAGCGAGGATGGCAGCACAAAGGGGAACATGGCGCTTCCGGCAGTGAGCAGGATGCCGGCCACGCTTATGCCGCTGGCAAGGAAAGCTGCAATCGTGCGGCGCGCGGCACTGAGCACGATCGCCAGCGCGGCGCCGAGGACGGCTGCGGCGGGGAAGGCCAGCGTCAGGGGCCAGCGCGAGTAATTGTCCATCCAGGCGCCGGCGGCAACGATGACCGTTTTCGCCGGCGGCATGAAGGCAGTACCGGCATCGGGCATGGCGGTGATGCGGTAGCCGGGCAGGGAGGTGGCGGCCCATACGCCGGCGGCGGCGAACAAGACGATGGTCAGCGCTGCGGCGGCCATCGCCATGCGGCGCGCGCGGCCGGCGATCACGCCTTCCGTTTTCTGGTGCAGGAAGGTGGCGCCATGCATGGCCAGCATGGCGACGGCCAGTGCGCCGGAAAGCAGGCCGAACGGATTCAGCAACTGGAAGAAGTTGCCGGTATATTCAAGGCGCAGCAGGTCGTCATAGCGGAACGGTATGCCTTGCAGCACATTGCCCATGCCGATACCGAAGATCAGCGGCGGCACGAAGCCGCCAATGAACAGGCCCCAGTCCCAGGTGTTGCGCCAGCGTGGGTCCGCGATCTTGCTGCGGTAATCGAAGCCCACCGGGCGGAAGAACAGGGCGAACAAGGCGACGATTAGGGCAATGTACAAGCTGGAGAATGCGGCGGCATAGACCAGCGGCCAGGCCGCAAACAGCGTGCCGCCGGCGGCGATGAACCAGGTCTGGTTACCTTCCCAGGTTGGGCCGATGGTGTTGATGATGACGCGGCGTTCGGTGTCGTCCTTGCCGAGGAAAGGCAGCGACATGCCGACGCCGAAGTCGAAGCCGTCGGTCAACGCAAAGCCGAGCAGCAGCACGGCGACGAAGCACCACCAGATCACCTTATAGGTTTCGTAATCGAAGATCATGATTGCTGCTCCCAGTGGTATTTGCCGGTGTGCAGGGCGCTCGGGCCGAGACGGGCGTACTTGAACATCAGCTTCATTTCAATGACAAGCAGCACCGTGTAGAACAGGGCGAAGCCGGCCAGGCTGAAATACAGGTTCGATGGCTGGATGTTGGAGGCCGACAGGTGCGTCGGCAAGATGCCGGCAATCGTCCATGGCTGGCGGCCGTATTCCGCCACTATCCAGCCCAGCTCCGCCGCTATCCACGGCAGTGGAATCGCGAACACGGCCAGCTTGAGCAGCCAGCGTTGCGGGGCCAGGCGCTGGCGGACCAGGAAGTAGAACGCGGCGCCGAAGATGAACAGGAAGGCGATGCCCAAGCCCACCATGCCGCGGAAAGCCCAGAATAACGGGGCCACCTTGGGAATGGTATCGTCCACCGCCATCCTGATCTGCGCATCGGTGGCGTCTATCACATTCGGCGTGTATTTCTTCAGCAGCAGGCCGTAGCCCAGGTCGTCCTGCAGGGCCTTGAAGGCTGCCACCGCTTGCGGCGACTTGTCGCCCGATTTGAGGCGGGTCAACGCGGCGTAGGCCTTCATGCCGTTGCGGATGCGGATTTCGTGCTCGTCCTTCAATTCCTTGATGCCGGTAACTTGCTTGTCGACCGAGCGCGTTGCGATCAGGCCCAGCACGTAAGGAATTTTCACGGCATAGTCGGTGCGCTGCTCCTTGTCGTTCGGCAGGCCGAAGACCGTGATGCCGGCAGGCGCCGCCTCCGTATGCCATTCGGCTTCAATCGCCGCCAGCTTGACCTTGTTCACTTCACCCGCCGTGTAGCCGGATTCGTCGCCCAGCACGATGACGGACAGGGTCGAGGCCAGGCCAAAGCCGGCGGCAATGGCGAACGAGCGCAGGGCAAAGGCCACGTCGCGCGCCTTCAGCAAATACCAGGCCGAGACGCCAAGCACGAACATCGAGGCCGTCACGTAGCCCGCCGCCACGGTGTGCACGAACTTTACCTGGGCCACCGGGTTGAAGATCACTTCGCTGATGCTGGTCAGCTCCATGCGCATGGTCTCGTAGTTGAATTGCGCGCCGACCGGGTGGTTCATCCAGCCGTTGGCGATCAGGATCCACAGCGCGGACAGGCTGGAGCCTAGCGCCACCAGGAAGGTGACGAACAAGTGCTGGCGCCTGGACAGCTTGTCCCATCCGAAGAAGAACAGGCCGACAAAGGTCGATTCGAGGAAGAAGGCCATCATGCCTTCGATCGCCAACGGCGTACCGAAGATATCGCCCACGTAGTGGGAGTAGTAGGCCCAGTTGGTGCCGAACTGGAATTCCAGCGTGATGCCGGTGGTGACACCCATGGCAAAGTTAATGCCGAACAGCTTGCCCCAGAACTTGGTCATGTCGCGATAGATTTCGCGGCCGGTCATCACATAGACCGATTCCATGATGACCAGGATCCAGGACAGTCCCAGCGTCAGCGGGACAAACAGGAAATGGTATAGGGCCGTGAGCCCGAACTGCAGCCGGGACAGGGCAACAACTTCATCGATGGGTGCCATCATTCACCTTTTCGTTAAGGGTTGGCGCGGGCGCGGCGAGCAGATGCTGCTCCACCTGCCCGGTCGGCAACCGCATTTTCTTGGTTTGGGGATGCGAGAAAAAGGCGTACCACAGGCCGTACAGCAGCACGGCCTTCACTGCCAGCGCGATCGTGAGCGCCAACGCCAGGCTGCGGCGGCCGGGGGGCTTCACTTGCTATCCTGTCCAGCCTCGTCGCGGCTGGAGCGGAACTTGCCGCGCACGGCGTCGCCGACGTCGAGCAGCTTCTTGACGGTGGAGCCCATTTTCATGAGCGAGGCCAGGGTGTCCGGCGACAGGCGCTGCACATCGTCGAACCAGGAGCTGGAAAGCTCGATCAGTTCATACATTTCACGCATGCGTTCCTGGGCATAGCGGTCTTCCGCGGTGGCGGCGGATTCCAGCATGGCGTCGCGCAGCATCGACAAGGTCGGTTCCACTTCGCGGCGGCGGCGCTCTTCCAGCAAGGCCTTGAAGATGTCCCATACGTCTTTCGGCGGTTCGAAATATTCGCGGCGGTCGTTCGGCTGGTGCAGCAGCTTGACCAGGCGCCAGGATTGCAGCTCCTTCAGTCCCATGGAAACGTTGGAACGCGAGAACTCCAGGTGTTCGGCAATTTCGTCGGCGTTCAACGGGCGGTTGCTGACGTAGAGCAGGGCATAGATCTGCCCGACAGTGCGGTTGATCCCCCAGCGGCTGCCCATTTCGCCAAAGTGGAGGATGAATTTTTGCGCGAGAGGGCTCAGGTTTACCATTGCTTGATCTACTTCCTTGAGTTTTTGAATTTTCAGTATTTCCTGAAATTATAGGACTATTCAAAAAACCTTGCGCTGTATAATCGTGTATATTGCGCTTTTGGAAAGGAATGCTGATGAAACGTATCACCGCTGTCGTGCTGTTGTGCGCCGCTGGCGCCGCCGCTGCCGCTGATATCACTGTCTCCGCCGCAGCCAGTCTCAACAACGCTTTCCGTGAGGCCGCCGCAGCCTTCGAAGCTGCCCATCCGGGCGACAAGGTGCTGCTGAACTTCGCTGCTTCCGACGCGCTGGTGGCCCAGATTGCCAAAGGCGCACCGGTCGACGTGTTCGCCTCCGCCGACCAGGAGGCGATGGACAAGGCGCAGCCGCACGTGGCGCCGGGCAGCCGCCGCGACTTTGCCAGCAATCGCCTGGTGGTGGCCGTGCCATTCGGCAGCAAGCTCGACTTGCGCACGCTGTCCGACCTGCGCCAGCCGGCCGTCCAGCGCCTGACCACAGGCAATCCGGCCAGCGTGCCGGTAGGCCGCTACACCAAGGCGGCACTGGAAAAAGTGGGGCTGTGGGGTGAGCTGGAGCCGAAGTTCGTGTTCGGCACCAATGTGCGCCAGAGCCTCGATTACATCGCGCGCGGCGAAGTCGAAGCAGGGTTGGTGTACCAGACCGACGTCGCCTCGCAGGCGGAAAAGGTGCGCGCGGCGATGGTGGTGCCGACCACGACGCCCATTACCTATCCGCTGGCAGTGATCAAGGATGCACCGAATGCGGCCGGCGCTCGCGCCTTTGCGGAGTTCATCTTGTCGCCGGGCGGCCAGGCCATCCTGGCGCGCTTCGGATTCGGAAAACCATAAAGCGATGGATGCTGCGCTGATTGCCCTTGGCCTGTCACTGAAGGTGGCGTTGTGGGCCACCTTGATCGACCTGGTGCTGGGTGTCGGCTTCGGCTACCTGTTGGCGCGTGGCCGCTTTCCCGGCCGTGACCTGCTCGATGCCTTGCTCACCCTGCCGATGGTGATGCCGCCGACGGTATTGGGCTATTACCTGCTGGTGCTGATCGGCCGCAATGGTCCGATCGGGCACTGGCTGCAGCAGCACTTCGGCATCAACCTGATTTTCACCTGGCAGGGCGCGGTGATTGCGGCGGGTGTGGTGGCTTTCCCGCTGGTGCTGAAAGGCGCACGGTCGGCCTTTGAAGCCGTTGACGTGCAATTGGAGCAGGCTGCGCGCGTGCTTGGCGTGCCGCCGCTCGGCGTGTTCCTGCGCGTCAGCCTGCCGCTGGCGTGGCGCGGCGTACTGGCCGGCACCTTGCTGGCCTTCGCCCGCTCGATGGGCGAATTCGGCGCCACGCTGATGGTGGCGGGCAGTATTCCGGGCAAGACGCAGACGCTGTCGATTGCAGTGTATGAAGCGGTGCAGGCAGGGCAGGACGATACCGCCAACCTGCTGGTGGTCATCACTTCACTGACGTGCGTGATCGTGCTGGTGGCGGCGAACCGGCTGGTGCCGAACCGGGCGCAGGGGGCCGCATGACGATCAGTGTGAATATCCGCAAGACCCTGCACGCAGGTCCGCGCAGCTTCCAGCTTGATGTACAGTTCGCGTCGGCCAGCAAGCGCGTGGTGATCTATGGCGCTTCGGGCGCCGGCAAGAGCCAGCTGCTGAAAGCGATTGCCGGCTTGTCGAAGCCGGACAGCGGGGTGATTGAACTGGATGGGCAGAAGCTGTTCGACAGCAGCGCGGGCATCGATGTACCGGCGCGCAAGCGGCGCGTCGGCTATTTGTTCCAGGACTATGCGCTGTTCCCGCACCTGAATGTGCGGCAGAACATCGGCTTCGGCCTGCGGCGCGGCTGGTTCAATCCGGCCCCGCGCGGGGAGTCCGAAGCCGTGCGCTATTGGCTGGAAGCTTTCGGCCTGGCCGAAGTGGCGCACCAGCGTCCGGCGGAATTGTCCGGTGGCCAGCGGCAGCGCGTGGCGCTGGCGCGCGCACTGGTGGCGGAACCGGGCGCGCTGCTGCTTGACGAACCGTTCGCCGCGCTGGACCCGGCACTGCGCGTACGCATGCGCGCCGAACTCGATAGCCTGCAACGGCGGCTCGATATCCCGATGCTGCTGATTACGCATGATCCTGACGACGCCGCCACTTTCGGCGGCCACGTATTGACGATGGCGGATGGCCGCGTGGCCGGGGAGGGCAGCAGTGAATAAACCCGTGACAAAGCAGGTGGCGCTGCAAGGCGAGGTGTGGATTACGCTCGATGGCCAGGACTTCGGCGGGCACCAGCGTGTCGAGCTGCTGGCCAGCATTGCGGAGCATGGCTCGATTACGCAAGGCGCAAAGGCAATCGGCATGAGCTACAAGGCTGCCTGGGATGCGATCGATGCGATGAACAACCTGGCCGGCGAGCCGCTGCTGGATCGCTCGGCCGGCGGCAAAGGCGGTGGCGGCACGCGGCTCACGCAGCGCGGCGCGCAACTGGTGGCGAATTTCCGCCGCATCGAATACGAACACAATGTGTTCATGAAGCACCTGAGCCGCCAATCGCAAGGGTTGGCAGATGATTACCTCCTGTTGCAATCAATGAAAATGAAAACCAGCGCACGCAATCAGTTCTCGGGAACCGTGGCGAACATCAAACCGGGCGCGGTCAACGACGAAATCGTCTTGCGCATTGTTGGCGGGCAGGAGATTGTTGCAATCATCACACACGAGAGCGCAGAAAGCCTGTGTTTGCAAGAAGGAACTGAAGCTTTCGCTTTAGTTAAGGCTTCTTCGATCATCCTGGCAACCGGCGCAACCGGCAAACTGTCGGCGCGAAATCAACTGCGCGGCACCGTATGCCGCGTGCAGCCTGGGGCCGTCAATTCCGAGGTGACGCTGGCCTTGCCCGGCGGCGGTACGATCGCGGCCACCGTCACGCGCGACAGCGAACTGTCGATGGAGCTTGAAGCCGGCATCGAGGCGACCGCCCTGTTCAAGGCGTCCAGCGTGATCATAGGTGTTCCGATATGAATTCCGTTGTGCAACTTTCTGAGGATTTGCTAAGCTAGCCCATTTTCGGGCCCGCCCCGTCCTTTGTAGGAAAAGAAATGGAACTGCTAGCAAAATATTTCAGATGCCAGGGGCGCATCAATCGCCGCACCTGGCTGACACGCATCGTCGCCCTTGGCCTGGTCTGCCTGGCCTTCGGCATGCTCGCCAACGAGATGCTGGGCGATCCCGGCGCCGCAGTGTTTGCGCTGGCATTCACGTGGGGCGCGCTGGCCATCTCCACCCAGCGCCTGCACGATATCGGCCGCTCCGGCCCGAGTCTTCTTTTGCTGTTGATCCCTGTCCTGGGCCCGCTCTGGGTGCTGCTCCTGCTTTGCCGCCGCGGCGGAGAAGGCAAGAACCGTTATGGCGACGATCCGCTGTCGCGCCACGATTACCTGCAAGTGAACATCGCAAAGTAAGACTATGCCAACCGTAAACGACGTTACCCAGCTCAATCCGATCAATGTCTACGCCGTAGCGACTCCTGGCACCACGGCGGATTTGCAGGACGCACTGCGCAAGACCAGCCTGCCGATCTCGATCGGCGGCGGCCACTTCAGCATGGGCGGCCATACGGCCAGCCCGGGCAGCCTGCACCTCGACCTGCGCGGCATGAACCGCGTGCTCGAGTTTTCGCCGGCGGACCGCCTGATCCGCGTGCAGGCCGGCATCCGCTGGTGCGATATCCAGAGTTTCATCGACCCGCACGGGCTGTCGGTGAAGATCATGCAAACCTATGCCAACTTCACCGTTGGCGGCGCGCTGTCGGTCAATGCCCACGGTCGCTATATGGGGCTGGGCCCGGTGGTGCTGTCGGTGCGTTCGATCACGCTGGTGCTGGCCAGCGGTGAAGTGCGCGAAGCGAGCCCGCAGCAGAACAGCGAACTGTTTTACGCGGCCATCGGCGGCTACGGCGCGATCGGCATCATCGCCGAAGCGGAGCTGGAACTGGTGCCGAATACGCGCGTGCAGCGCGGCAGCGTGAAGCTGGCGACCAAGGATTATCCGGCCTGGTTCGATGTCAATGTGCGCGGGCGCAAAGAGATCACTTTCCACAATGCGGACCTGTACCCGCCGCAGTACAACCGTGCGCGCGCCGTGACCTGGACCGTGACCGACCTGCCGGCCGACAAGCCGCGCCTGCAGCCGTTGAACCGCGCCTACCTGGCGGAACTGTATTTCCTGTGGTCGGTATCCGAATCCCCGTTCGGCAAATGGCGCCGCGAATACCTGCTTGACCCGCTGCTGTACCGGAAGAAGAAAGTCCATTGGCGCAATTACGAGGCTGGCTACGACACGGCGGAACTGGAACCCTTGGGCCGCACCGAGCGCACTTATGTGCTGCAGGAGTATTTCGTGCCTTGCACGCGCATGGACGAATTCGTGCCGAAGATGTCGGCCATCCTTGCCAAGCATCGCGTCAATACGATCAATATCTCGATCCGGCATGCGCTGTCCGATCCAGGCACTTTGCTGTCGTGGGCGCGCGGTGAAACCTTCGCCTTCGTGCTGTACCACAAGCAGCGCACGCGCGACAATGCGCGCGAACGTGTCGGCGTATGGACGCGCGAACTGATCGACGCGGTGCTGGAATGCGGCGGCACCTACTACCTGCCATACCAGCTGCACGGCACGCATGAACAATTCCACCGTGCCTACCCGCGCGCCAAGGAATTGTTTGCAATGAAGCGCGAGCTCGACCCCGACTACCGGCTGCGCGGTGCCCTGTGGGATAAATACTATGCGCCGACGCTGGACCTGAACCCGAGCGGCGAAGCCGCGCGCCGTTCGCTGTTCCATTCCGTGTATGGCTGCGAGCGCGAGGCGGACAAGTTCTACGCCTTCCTGCAGAACATCTTCAACCTGTTCCCGGAAGACCGATTCCATACCCTGATCCGCAAGGCGACCACCGAAAACCACGACGAGGAAGCGATCTACCGCGCCTTGCAGGCCGGCCTGCCGGGCATTACGCCGCCGCTGTCGCTGCTGCGCTATGCGCTGCCCTCGCTGGTGGTGCAGAAGGAAGAGATGGGGACCCAGGCCAAGCGCCTGCTGGGCGACCAGCCGTTGAGGGATTACGTCGAAATCGGCACCACCGGCCGTTACGTCAACGCGCTGCGCAAGCACCTCAAGTTGCGGGGCAAGGTGACGCTGGTGCACGACAAGGCGCCTGGCTATTCGCCGGTGGACATCGTGGAACGCGGCGGCCTGATGCAGGTCGGCAAGTTCGTGCACATGAAAGACTATGCGCCGATCGAACTGCCGGAACAAAGCGCCGACCTGGTGAGCTGCTTCGTCGGCCTGCACCATATGGAACCGCAGAAGCTGGAACCGTTCCTGGCGTCGGTGGCAAACATTGTGCGCCCCGGCGGTTACTTCGTGGTGCGCGACCACGACGTGAAAGACCGCACGATGGACGATTTCGTCAGCCTGGCGCACTGCGTGTTCAACGCCGGCCTGGGCGAGCCATGGGCCGTCAATTCGACGGAGCTGCGCTTCTTCGCATCGGTCGACGAGTGGATCAAGCGGGTGGAAGCCGCCGGCTTCGAGCACACGGGTGAACGTATCGTGCAGGATGGCGATCCGTCGGCGAACGTCCTGATGGCCTTCAAACGGATCTGATATGCGCAAACTCTTGCTGGCATTGAGCCTGCTGGCCGCTTGCCTGACCAGTTCGGCCGAGAGCCCGATCGCGCCGGAACAGCGGCGCAGCGTGGAACAGACGTTCCTGACGTTCCCGGAATGGTTCCTGGTGCACAGCCCGGCCGAATACGCCCGCTACGTGAAGAAACATCCGGCCCATAATTTCCCCTTCCTCGGGCATGCGGGCCAGATCTGGACCAGCTACGCAGCCGTGACCGAGGAACAGGTGCGCGCCAAGTACCCGAGCAACGCCGGCTATCACGTGATGATCGGCGTGATCGGCGGCAGCACCACGGTGGAGTACAGCCTGCGCTCGCTGTACGAAAACACGCTGGGCCGCATCAGTTGGGCCACCGCTTCGGCGCTGACGCCGGAAGACGAATACGGCGCGCGGGTGGCGCAGGACTACGTCGATTTCATCCGCAAGGAACCGTGGTACCTGTTCGATTTCGGCGCCAAGCTGAAAGGCCTGTGGGTGGATACGCCGTTGTTCGGCACCGACATGCTGCGCAAGCTGGAACGGCGCTATGCGCTCACCACCGAGTACCTGGTCAAGGCCGTCTACGGCCAATTGATCAAGCTGGGCACGCGCGCGGCTTACGAGCCGGCCTTGATGACGACGCAGGTGGTGGCCGACCACGAACCGTACGACCTGGCGGAGCAGCCCAACATCAAGCTGCTGCGCATGCTGGACGATGGCCGTGCGGTGCTGGAGCTGCCGCGCTACTACGACTTCCGCCTGGCTGCGACGCGTCTTGGTTTGCAGGACGTGCAGTTGCAGGATATCGCCGGCAACAGCGATGTGATCCTGGTGACGGTGCTGACGCGGGGGCAGGGCACCGCGGCGCCGCCGGATACCCGGGTGCTGTTCGAACAGCCGATCCTGACCGAGCCGGGGCGCAAGCGGGTGGCGCTGGTGATGCGCGTGGCGGCACTGTCACGCTACCTGGTCGACGCACCGCGCCAAGGCGTGGAAGTCGAACACGTGTATGACTATTAAGCGCCTGCTGGCCTATGCGCTGCTGGCGCTGGCCGGCGGCTCGGCCGCGTGGGGCACGCTGGTCGTGTGGCAGGCAAAGGCACGCCAGACCGGCAATCGCGAAGCGCTGGCTCCGAAAGGCGGCGAGTTTGTCGATGCCGGCGATGCGCGGATCTTCATGCAGCGTTCCGGCAGCCGTGACGCGCCGGCCGTGGTTTTCCTGCATGGCACGGGCTCCTGGAGCGAAACCTGGCGGGCGTCGATGGCAACCGCCAGCAGCCTGGGCTACCAGGCGGTCGCACTCGACATGCCGCCGTTCGGCTATTCGATTCCGCCGGAATCGGGCGAGTATGACAAGCAGCAGCAGGCGGCACGATTGCGCAGGGCGCTGGATAATGCCGGCATCCGCCGCGCCGTGTTCGTGGCGCATTCCTTCGGCGCCGCGCCTTTGATGGAAGCCTTGCTGTCCACGCCGGACGAGGGCAGGGTGCAAGCCCTGGTGCTGGTGGATGCCGCGCTGGGCCTGGACAAGGCCCAGGAGCAGGGCGACAGCATGCTGCAGTCCATCCTGCGCTGGCGCTGGGTCAGCCAGCCGCTGGCGGCCGGATTCCTGACCAAGCCCGAATACACCGAGACCCTGCTGAAAAACTTCATCAGCGAAAAAGAGAAAGCCACGCCTGCCTGGCAGCAGGTGTACCGGCAACCGTTGGCGCTGGAAGGCAACTACCGGCACGTCGCGGCCTGGCTGCCGGAATTGCTGGCGCGGCGCGGCCATGCCGCCAGTGACTTCCACGACGCGTATGGCCGGATCACCTGGCCGGTGACCTTGTTGTGGGGCGAGACCGATACGATCACACCCCTGTCGCAGGCGGAAAACCTGCAACGCCTGATCCCCGGCGCGCAGATCGTGCGCATTCCGCGCGCCGGGCATATCCCGCAGATCGAAGAGCCGGAACTGTTCCAGCAAGCGCTGGCGCGCATTCTGCAGGAGGCCCAGCCCGGCCCCGGCCGCTGAGCGTTCCGCGCTTAGCCAGGCTCGTCTTTCCCCCCTTGCCGGTTGCCGTGGCGGGCGGTCTGCCGGCTCTCGCCGCCTTTGCGCCCGATTTCCGCCATGTGCTCGCGGTTGCGGCTCACCACTTCGCCGCCTTTTTGGCCGGCGCGGCGCGCTTCTTCCGAGGTGAATTCATGCGCCGTGCCTTTCTGGTGCGCGGCCTGGCCACCCTTGCTGGCAATCATGCGCTGGGTTTCCTTATCCATCGCCGCGAAGCCGCGCTTGCCATTGCCGACCCTGACCTGCTCGTCCTGTGTCGCCATGATCCACCTCCCCTCAGTGCCTTGGAATCCGGGCGCGGGCCCGGGCCGGAAGCAGCGTCGCGGCTGCTTCTTGGGCTTGGAGGGGAGGTCTGCGGTAAAAGTTCAAACTATTTTGCGCGATCAGGAGCCGGCCTGGCCAGTGGCCGAACGCTCGCCTTCGGCTTCGGCAGTGTCGTTGCCGCGCACGGGGGTAGCGCCGAAGTCATGCTCCAGTTCTTCCTTGCGCTCTTGCAGCTGTGCGCACAGGTCCGCCAGGTCGGCATCGCTTTGGCGGACCTGGGGGAACATTTCCTGTTCTTCTTCGCTAACGTGGTGTTCCACGCATGCGCGCAGCTGTTGCACTGCGCCATCGAGCGCGCCGTCGCCGGCAGCCATGCCGCGGATGTGCTCGACCAGTTCCTTGATGCTGCCGTGTTCTTCCAGCGCTTCATCGACTTGTTGTTGCTCGCCGGTTTCGGCGCGCACGGCAGGATAGAAGATTTCCTCTTCTATCGTTGCGTGGATGGTCAGGTCCATGCAAATTTGCTGCGCCAGGTCATGCTTCAAGCCCTGGTGCGCGGCATCGCATTTTTCAAATTCGCGAAATAGCTTCTTGACCTTGTCGTGGTCGGAGGTGAGGAGTGCCACGGCGTCTTTCGCCGTGGCGTTCTGGTTTTGCTGGCTCATGCTGGCTCCTTCGCTGCGTCGGTTGGGCCGCGCCAAAGGAGCCACAGGAAGGGCGTCAGGCGACTTGCAGCACCAGCTTGCCGAAGTTCTTGCCTTCGAACAGCATCGTCAGCGCCTGCGGGAATTTTTCGATGCCTTGCACGACATCTTCCCGGCTCTTGATCTTGCCTTCCTGCAGCCATTTGCCGAGCGCGGCAACGGCTACGTGGTAACGGTCTGCGTAATCGAACACGACCATGCCTTCCATGCGCGCGCGGTTCACCAGCAGGGACAGGTAATTGGCCGGACCTTTGACCGCCGTCGTGTTGTTGTACTGCGAAATTGCGCCGCAGACCACGATGCGGGCCTTCAGGTTGATGCGCGTGAGAACGAGGTCGAGGATGTCGCCACCAACGTTGTCAAAGTATACGTCAACGCCATTTGGACAGTGTTCCTTCAGGCCGGCACGCACGTCGCCGCCCTTGTAGTCGATGCAGGCGTCGAAGCCGAGTTCATCGACCACGAAGTCGCATTTTTCCTTGCCGCCGGCAATGCCGATCACGCGGCAACCGAGCTGCTTGGCAAGCTGGCCGACGGTCTGGCCGACCGCACCGGCCGCGCCGGACACCACCACGGTTTCGCCGGCTTTCGGCTGGCCCACTTCCAGCAGGCCGAAGTAGGCCGTCATGCCGGGCATGCCGAGCGTGTTGAGCCAGGTGGTGGGCGGGGCCAGGCGGGTGTCGATCTTGTGCAGGCCGGCATGGCGGTCGTCGGCGGCGCCGATCCAGTATTGCTGCACGCCGAAGCCGCCGCCAAGCTGGTCGCCCACGGCAAAGCGCGGCGACCTGGAGGCGACCACCTCACCCAGGCCACCGGCGCGCATCACTTCGCCGATACCGACCGGGCGGATATAGGACTTGGCGTCGTTCATCCAGCCGCGCATGGCGGGGTCGAGCGACAGGTAGCGCGTCTTGACCAGCACTTCACCGTCGGCCAGCTCGCGCACCGGCTCCTTGGTCATTTGCCAGTCGCTGTCCTTGGGCAAGCCGACCGGGCGGGCGGCGAGGCGAAACTGGGTGTTCTCCATAGTTGCTCCTTTTTTAGAAATAGTACGGTCATTCTATTCTGGAATTTGCCAGCCGTGGCAATGTTCATGCGACAATACCGTCCCGCCCATGACCTGAAAGTGCCATGAATCACCCAGAATACATCCTCACGCTCTCTTGCCACGACCAACGCGGCATCGTCCATCGTGTATCGGGATTCCTGGCTGAACATGGCTGCAACATCATCGATTCCGCCCAGTTTGGTGACGCGGAAACGCAACGTTTCTTCATGCGCGTGCACTTTGCGCGCGAGGATGCGGCCGTCAGCGACGCCGTGTTGCGCCAGGATTTCGCCAACATCGCACAGTCGATGGGCATGGAATGGGCGCTGCATGATGCGCACGCCAAGCCGCGGGTGATGCTGATGGTGTCCAAGATCGGACACTGCCTGAACGACCTGCTGTTCCGTTACAAGAGCGGACTGCTGCCGGTCGAGATTCCAGCCATCGTGTCCAACCACATGGACTTTTACCAGTTGGCGGCCAGCTACAACATCCCTTTCCATCACCTGCCGCTGGCAAGCGGCGCGCCGGAACAAGCCAAGCTGGCGCAGGAAGCGCGCATCGCTGAACTGATGGAAAACCACAAGGTGGACCTGGTGGTGCTGGCGCGCTACATGCAAATCCTGTCGCCGTCGATGTGCGAGCGCCTGAAAGGGAAGGCGATCAATATCCACCATTCCTTCCTGCCCAGCTTTAAAGGCGCCAAGCCGTATGCGCAGGCGCACAAGCGCGGGGTGAAGCTGATCGGCGCCACCGCCCACTTCGTGACCGGCGACCTGGATGAAGGCCCGATCATCGAGCAGGACGTGGAGCGCGTCGATCACGCCATGGATTCGGATGCGCTGACCGCGATCGGCCGCGACGTCGAGTGCGTGGTGCTGGCGCGCGCTGTGAAATGGTTCGTCGAGCACCGCATCCTGCTGAACGGCGACCGAACTGTCATCTTCAAATAACCAGTCATACCAAGTAAATGGCACTGAAATCTACGATCTACAAGGCGGAACTGTCCATCGCGGACATGGACCGCAATTATTACGCCACCCATATGCTGACCCTGGCGCGCCATCCGTCCGAAACGGATGAACGCCTGATGGTACGCATCGTCGCCTTCGCCATCCACGCCGATGAAGCGCTGGTGAACGCCAAGGGCATCTCCGATACCGAAGAGCCGGACCTGTGGCAGATGGACCTGACCGGCGCGATCCAGCTGTGGATCGAAGTCGGCCAGCCGGACGAGCGTCGCATCCTGAAGGCGGCCGGCCGTTCCGACAAGGTGATGGTGTATTCCTACAGCTCCGCTTCGCACGTATGGTGGAAGCAGCTCGCCAACAAGGTCGACCGCGCCAGGAACGTCAGCGTGGTGAACATCGATGCCGAGGCCAGCGCCGCGCTGGAGAAAATGGCGCAGCGTTCCATGCAGCTGCAGTGCACGATCCAGGACGGCCAGATCTGGCTGACCGACGGCGCCACCACCGTCGAAGTCCTGCGCGAGGTCTGGAAGGCCTGAGCCGGCGAACCGGTGGCAGAATGTGCTCATCATGCTGCGCTACCTTATTGCACTGTTATTCACCGTCCATGGCGCCGCGGCCCAGGCGGTGACGCAGGCCGAAGTCATGGCTGGCTCGGCCAAGCTATACCGCGAGCAGATCGATGAACTGCGCAAGGGCTACCGCCTTGACGACGACCAGCGCTTTGGCGCCCGGGTGGCGGCGCTGGCGCATCCGCTGATCGAGCAGGCCAAGCGTGAATTCCCCGAGTCTGCCGCATGGGACTGGGAGTTGCATACCACGACCGACGGTGATGCCAACGCCTTCGCCATGGCAGGCGGCAAAATCCTGCTCAGCCGCGCCCATGTCGACGAGCTGGCGCTGACCGATGCCGAACTGGCAATGCTGCTGGCGCATGAAATCATGCACGCCGTGTTGCGCCACAACCTGAAGGAATTCGAGGAAGCTTTAAGGCTCGAACCGGCGCGGGCGACGCAACCATATCCGGAGTTCGAGCACGACATCGACCACGATCATGCGCTGATGCGCAAGCTGGCGACTTTCAACCAGCGGCAGGAAATGGAAGCCGATCGCGAAGGGCTGCTGTTTGCGATGCGCGCAGGCTGGTCGCCGCAGGCGCTGGCGGCCTATTTCCGCAAGCTCGCAAAGCAAAGCCACTATCCCAATTTTGATCGCTTCGACCATCCTTCACCCGCCAGCCGCTGGCGCGCGGCGCGGGAACTGGCCAAGCAAATGGACGCGTCGCGCTAAGCTATAATGCCCGCCATGCGTATGAAATCGTCAACCCGCCTGCGTTGGATCTGGATCGCGTGCTTCGCCATCCTGATGAACGCGCTTGCGCCGGCAATTTCGCATGCAGTGAACGGCAAGCCTCACACCTGGGAAATCTGCCTGAACGACGGCACCCGCGTGAGCGGCGTCGGCGAGCTCGATTACGCGACCTTCGTCGCCGTGACCGACCGCGCCAAGGCACAATCCCCGGCGCAACCGATGGCGCAGATGGACATGGAAGACTGTTCCTACTGCCTGCCGCATGCAGGCTGGTTTGGCTTGCCGCCGTCCGGCCTTGTCTTGCCGCTGCCGCTCGATAGCGCGGCCCTGCGCCCAACCCTGTTCTACCAGTCGCCACTACCATTACCGGTGTGGTCGGCGTCCAATCCGCGAGGACCGCCTGCGCACGCCTGATCTCGTCCCCCATTTAACGAATCAAGGAGTGAAAAATGAAAAAGCAGGTCTTCGCGTTCGCAATGACGATCGCCTTCGCCGCATCCGCCGCGGCACAAGTTACCGTGCGCGAGCCATGGATTCGCGCGACCGTGCCGGCCGCACAGGCGACCGGTGCCTTCATGGAGCTGGTCGCCAAACAGGACGCGCGCCTGGTCGAGGTGCGCTCGCCAGCCGCCGGTATTATTGAAATCCACCAGATGTCGATGCAGGGCGACCGCATGATGATGTCGGCTGTCGAAGGCATCGACCTGCCAGCGGGCAAAACCGTGGCGCTGGCATCCGGCGGCTACCACATCATGATGATGGACCTGAAGCGGCAGATGAAGGCGGGCGAAACCGTCCCCATGACGCTGGTCTTCCAGGGTAAAGGCAAGAAGCAGGAGACGGTGGAAGTGCAGGTGCCGGTCAAGCCCCTGTCCTATACCGCTCCCAAGCACTAAGGAGCCAACCATGAAAAAATACCTGATGGCCGCGGCATTGCTTGCGGCGACGTCCGCGCACGCCCATATTTCGCTGGAACAGCGCGAATTCGCGGCGGGAAGCTACCAGAAGCTGGTGTTCCGGGTCGGCCATGGCTGTAACGGCAGTCCGACAGTGGCGGTCAGCATCCGCCTGCCGGAAGGATTTGCACCGATGCGGCCAATGCTGAAGAGCGGCTGGAGCATTGAGCGCACGCCCGACAGCCTGACCTGGCGTGGCGGCCCATTGCTTGACGACTTCTACGATGAATTCGTCATGTTCGGCAAGTTGCCGGCAGCGGGTCGTCATACCTTCAAGATCGTCCAGTCCTGCCAGTTCGACAGCGCGAACTGGGAAGTCATTCTCGAAACGCGTTAAGGACCGGTCATGACACTCCAATACAAACCGCTGGCAGCAATGCTGGCGGCGATGGGCTTCGCTTGCCCGGCGCTAGCGGACCACGTGGTGACGGTCAACGGCGGCCGCCCGACATCGTTGCCTACCCAAATCCCGACCACGATCGAGGGCATCACCGGCGCGCAGGTTGAAGATCGCATCAATGCCTTCGACAGCGAGGACGCGCTGAAATACCTGCCAAGCCTGAACGTGCGCAAGCGCTTCATTGGCGACTATGACCATGCCGTGCTGGCCAGCCGCGCTTCCGGCACTGGGAATAGCGCGCGTTCGCTGGTGTATGCCGATGGCATCCTGTTGTCCAACCTGCTGGGGAACGGCGCGACCTATACGCCGCGCTGGGGACTGGTAACGCCCGAGGAGATTGAACGCGTCGATGTGCTGTATGGCCCGTTTTCGGCGGCGTATGCAGGCAACTCGGTGGGCGCCGTGGTGGACTTCCAGACGCGCATGCCGAGCAAGCTGGAGGCGCATGCCAAGCTGTCGTGGGCCGGCCAGGATTTCGAGCAGTATGGGACCGATTCGCGGCATACCGGCCGCCAGTACAGCGCCTCGCTGGGCAACCGCGCGGGAGCGCTGTCATGGTGGGTGAACCTGTCCCGACTCGATAGCGATGGCCAGCCGATTGGCTTCGCCAACAAGCTGCTGTCGTCCGGCGTCACGCCGAAGGCGGGTGAGCCGGCCGGCGTGCCGGTGACTGGCGCTATCGCGGACCGCAATCCATCCGGCAAGGACTGGTACATCCTTGGCAGCACAGGCCAGGTGAACACGGTGCAGGATCATGCCAAGGTGAAGCTGGCTTACGATGTCTCGCCAACGCTGCGTGCCAGCTATACGATGGGCTGGTGGCAGAACGATGTCGTGCGCAGCGTGGAATCGTACTTGCGTGACAGCGCCGGCAATGAGGTGTCCAGCGGCGCGATCAATATCGGCGGCAAGCGATTCACGCTGCTGCCTTCCGATTTTGCCGGCGCGCGCGCCGACCTTGAGCATGTAATGCACGGGCTGTCGCTGAAGACGCATGGGCGCGGCAGTTTCAATTGGGAGATCGCCGGCAGTGCCTACGACTACTCGCGCGACTTGGCGCGCGTGCCGACCGGAGGCGGGCGGGGCAACTTGACCGATATGGGCGGTAGCGGCTGGAATACGCTGGCGTTGCGCGGCAACTGGCGTGCCGGGATCGCGCATCAGGTGGAGTTTGGCGCGCAGCGTGAGAGCGCCAAGCTGCGCACACATGTGACCAGCCTGGCGGATTGGGTTGCAGGCGAGGGCGGCAAGCATGTGTCGACCTTCAACGGCAATACCCGCCTCGAAAGCCTGTATGCGCAGGATACCTGGCGCCTGTCGCCTGAATGGAAGGCGACGTTGGGCCTGCGGCATGAAACCTGGCGTGCGTATGGCGGTGAGATTTCGGGCGCGGCCGGCAAGCTGCTGCCATTCAGCGATCGCCGCGAACAGGCGTGGTCACCCAAGGCCGCTTTGGCGTGGCGAGCGGACGAAGCCTGGACGCTTAAGGCATCGGCGGGTCGCGCGGTGCGCAATCCAACTGCGGCGGAGCTGTTCCAGGGCTCGATTGTGGACGACAAGATCGTCAACACCGATCCGAACCTGCACGCGGAGAAGTCGTGGACCAGTGAGCTGACGGCGGAGCATATGACGGCGAAGGGCAGCAGGCGTGTCACACTGTTCAGCGAAGGCACGCGCGACGCGCTGTACTCGCAGCCGCTGACTTCTACGGTCAATACGGTGCAGAACGTTGGCAAGATCCGCACGCGCGGGCTGGAATTTTCGCAACAGGCGGATGATGTCTTTACGCACGGGCTAGCGCTGCAAGGCAGCCTTACCTACGCGGATTCGGAGATTGTGTCGAACGACGCCATGCCGTCCAGTGTCGGCAAGCGGCAGCCGCGAGTGCCCAAATGGCGCGCAAATATGCTGGCGTCCTACCATGTTGGCCAGCATTGGACCGGGACGTTCGGCGTGCGCTACAGCGGCAAGCAATACGGCACGCTCGATAATAGCGATCCGAATGGCTCGACGTACATGGGCGTGTCCGACTACCTGGTTGCCGACGTGCGCTTGCGTTATCGTTTCAACCGCCAGTGGACGGCGTCGGTCGGCATCGACAACTTGAACGGCGAAAAGTACTGGGCCTTCCACCCGTACGCCCAGCGTACCGTCAGCGCCGACCTCAAATTCGACCTCTGACGTGCCCCTGCGTCCCACGCCCCGCCCGTCGGGGCGTTTTCCTTTGCGTTGCGCCAAAGCGTTGGCCTGCCAGATTTCTACAATCGAGGCATGCACCTTTCTCATGATCCGGCATTCAAACGTCTGTTCGCTTATCCAGAAGTGGTGCACGCGCTGCTAACACTTGTACCTGGTTGCCCAGTGGCAGCTGAAACCCGCTTCGACCGTGTGAACTGCAGCTTTACCAGCAGCACTGAGCGGCAGCGCTACGCTGACATGGTGTGGCGCGTGAAGAGCGCGCATGCCGAGTTTCATGTCTTGATTGAATTTCAATCTTCAGTCGACCGGCAAATGGTGCAGCGGATGAAAGTTTATGCCGGATTGCTCGCTCAAGACTTCTGCGCCCAGCATAAAACGCGGGAACTTTTGGATATCTTGCCTGTCGTAGTCTACTCAGGTCGCCGGAAATGGCCCAACCAGCGCACTGGTATCCCTTCTTGGCTTAAGCCATTTCAAGAAGGCAAGGCCTTCTTCCTCATTGACGAGGAAACGGCTGGCGATTTAATCATCGGAGACCTGATTCGCCTGGTGCGGGCGGATTCGGTGGCACAAGTAGTGCGCTCCGCTCATGCATTACTAGCCTGGCCTATGGCGAGTGAGGGGCTGCGGCAGGAAGTTTGCAGGATCGCGAACGAACGTGTGGAAGTTTTTAGGACTAACTGGGAGGGCGTTATGGATGACAGGGCGAAAGCGAAAAGTGTGCGTGTGCCGACGCTTGAGGAAACGAGGCAATTGTCCGAGTTGGCCGATATGATTATCGACGTCATGAAAGATGCACCGGAGGTCAAGCGCTTGATGGCAGCTCGGACCGAGGCGCGGCGTGAAGGTGCGGAGGCAGGGCGGCAAGAAGGATGGCAAGAAGGGCGGCAAGAAGGGCGGCAAGAGGGACGGCAAGAAGGACGGCAAGAAGGACGGCAAGAAGGACGGCAAGAAGGACGGGGCGACGTACTGAGGGAATTGCTGGGCAGCGCGTGCGAAGCAGATGGCTACTTACGGCCAATTCAGGTGGGAATGATTGCAAATGCAGAGACGTGTCAACTGCAGCGCTGGGTGCAGCGCGTCATGGCGGGTGAAAAGCTGGAGCAGGTGTTGGTGGAGGGTGGCCCGTGAAGCTTGTGGCGACACGGGCCGGGACAAAACTCTGATCAGTTCGGGCCGCCAGCCAGGCGTTTCACGCTGCCGGAACCCATGACGCTCTTGGTCAGTTGCGGCTCGCCGTAGTAGCTGACATCGCCCGAGCCGGCCACGCTGACGGACAGCGATTGCTTGGCCCACACCACCGCCTGGCCCGAGCCGCCGATGCTGACTGCGGCTTCGCGTGTCGCCAGTTGTCCGGTACTGACCTTGCCGGAGCCGCCAATCGACACTTTCAGCTTGTCGGTCGAGCCGGTTGCCTTCAGGTTGCCACTGCCGCCCAGGGACACGGTGACTGATTCGCCTTCGATATTGCGCAGGTTCATGGAACCCGAGCCGCCGACATTGAAGGACAGCTTGCCGCCACGCAGGCCTTCCGCATCAACCGAGCCGGAACCGCCGACCGAAATGCGCTCCAGCTTCTTAGCGGTGATCACCACCTTCAGGTTGCGCGTATCGAACTGCAGGTTAGGGCGGATAGGGCGAACTTGCAGGGTGCCGTCTTCGACCACGGTTTCGATCAATGGCAGGATGTTGTCATCCGTCTCAATGCTCACGCTTTCCGCGCTGCCGATGCGCACTTCCACGCTGCCTGGCAGGCCCAGGCCGAGGCCGGTGAAGTTGGCCGCTTCGCGTGCCTGCTTGGAGATCTTGCCATTGCCCTGGACACGTTCGCCGGCAAACCAGCCCAGCGGAGCGGCCGATACCACGGCGACTGGGGCTGCAACAGCAAATACGGAAGCGGCGATCAGGGCGTTGCGCACTGCAGCAGACATTTTCATCGTGTTTCTCCTCAATTTGAATGAGATGCATCGTATCGAAGGCGGCGCTACTGCGCCCGCTCGTTGCGACAGGACGCTTCCTCGCAGGAACAGAATGCAAATGTCAGGGACAGGGCGTCGCTCCTGTATCATTTCGCCCATGCTTACAATCATCATCAAACAGGGCAAGGAAAAGTCCATCCTGGCCGGCGACCCGTATATCTACCTGTCCGCCATCGAGCGCGTCGATGGGCGCCCCGCTGAGAAGAACAAGCCTGGCGTTACCGCCACGGTGCTGACGTCCTCCCGCAAATTCCTGGCCCGCGCCGCCTATAACGCCAAATCGCAGATCGCCGCCCGCGTCTGGACCCTGCGCGAAGACGAGCCAGTCGACCACGCCCTGGTGAAGCGCCGGGTACGCGCCGCCATCGCGCGCCGCATCCATTCCCTGCAATCGGCCCGGTCCGATGAATTGGTGCCAATCGTGCTCGGCGATGAAGACGGCCTGTCCGGCCTGCTGGTACAGAGTTATGGCGGCAAGGATGGTTACCTGGTGTGCCAATTCCAGTCGGCTGCGGTAGAGGCCTGGAAAATCGGCATCGTGCAGGCCCTGATCGCGGAAACTGGTTGTCAAAATGTTTACGAGCGTGCTGACAAGCTGATCCGCGAAGGCGAGGGCTTGCACGTGAAATCGCGCGCACTGGCTGGCGACGAACCGCCGCAACGGCTGATGGTCACCGAACGTGGCCGCAGTTTTCCTTGCGATATTCGCACTGGATTTGAGTATCCGAAATAAATGTTGTTCACCAGCCACTTACATTCCGTGGAACAAATGCAATAGAATCATGCGTACCAACTGGAGAACACAGGCATTATGGAATACTCGCAAATTCGCACCCTGACGTATATCGAGAACGAAGACCACCCGGTCTTTGGCACACTCGTCGAGCAAATCCTGCACCTGCTGAATTCCAAACTGGTCTTTTCGGACATCCTGATCCACCAGAACAGTCCTTTGCTGCTGCGCCAGCCAAAAGGTCTGGTGGCCGTGTCGGATTCGCCCATCACGCGTGAAGAGCTGGAAGAGTTCTTTGAAGTGGTGGAGCCGAACTGGCGCGAACGCATCCAGGACCGCGCGTTCGACCGCGCCATCGACCTGCATACCGCACGCATCCGTGCCAACTGCTTCAGCTTCCAGGGCAAGAAGCGCCTCGGTTGCGTGATTCGCCGCTTCCCGAAGGAACCGTTGCTGCTGTCCGGCCTGGGCCTGCGCCCGTCCGAAGAGAAGTTCGCCCAGCTGTCGAGCGGCCTGGTGCTGATCATAGGCGATACCTGCCAGGGCAAGTCGACCACCATCGCATCGATGCTGGACGATATCAATAAGAACCGTTCGGGCCACATCATCACCATTGAAGACCCGGTCGAGACCCTGATCCCGCAACGCAAATGCGTGATCACCCAGCGTGAAGTGGGCTTTGACGGCGACGTCGAAACCTTCGACCTGGGCGCCAAAGATGCGCTGCGCGAACGTCCTGACGTGATCGTGATCGGCGAGATCCGCGATGCCGAGACCGCGCACGAAGCGCTGGCGCTGGCCGAATCGGGTCCGCTGGTGCTGGCCTCCTTGCATGCACGCTCGACCGAACTGGGCCTGCAAAAGATGATCCGCCTGCTGGGCAACACCGAACCGCAACGCCAGGCCCTGGCCCACGCGCTGCGCGGCGTGCTTTGCCAGGCGCTGATGCCGGCGATGGACGGCGACCGCTACTACCTGGGCACCGAAAGCCTGACCGTCAATCCGGAAGTGGCGGCCGTGATCGAAAACGGCAACGTGGCCGACCTGCGCAATGTCATGGAGCACAAAACCGCACCAGGCTGCTACACGATGAACGAATGCCTGCGCAAGCTGCTGGCCGAGAAAAAGGTCAGCATCGAAGACGCCCGCCACGCCACCACCGACCGCCTCGGCTTCGCCGACATGGCTTAAGAATAGCCGAGCCCGTGTCCCACCTTGGGGTCACACCCGAAACGAGACACGGCCTCGACTGCAGCATGCATGAGCTCGTGTCCCGATTGGGGTGTGACCCCAAGGTGGGACACGAACTGAGCTGAACCGGAATTATTCCAGGGGCACATTGCGGTAGCGGTTCACCGTCGTGCTTTCTACCGGTGGGGCGTTGTTGCCCCATGCGGCGCGCAGGTAGGACACTACTTGTGCTACTTCCACATCATTCAATGAATGGCTGAACGGTGGCATGCCGTATGGGCGCGGGTTGCCTGCCGTTCCGGGGGCGAAGCCGCCATTCAGCACAAGGCGGATCGGATTCACCGCTTCATCCATCGTCAGCGCGCGGTTGCCGGCCAGGGGCGGGTAATGCGGGGCGATGCCTTCCCCATTTTTGCCGTGGCAGTCCAGGCATTGCTTGTTGTAGATCTTCGCGCCGGCAGCCAGCCAGGCTGCGGCTTCGGGTTCTTTCGAGCGTTCATACGGCTCGCGCTTGCCGCTTTCGTTCGGCAGCGATTTCAGGTACACGGCCATGGCGCGTGCATCCTCATCGCTCAGGTGCTGCAGGCTCTCGCGCACCACTTCCGCCATCGGGCCGAACACGGTCGCGCGCTGCGAGATGCCGGTCTTCAGCAGGTCGGTGATGTCTTTCACGTCCCAGTCACCCAGGCCTGCCTCGCGGTCGGATGTGAGCGAGGGGGCGTACCAGCCCAGCACGGGAATCAGGCCGCCTGACAAGCCTTTGTCGCTGGCGCCAAGCGCATTGCGTTCGCTGTGGCAAGCGATGCAATGGCCGGGGCCTTGCACCAGGTAGGCGCCGCGGTTCCATTCGGCCGATTTGCCGGCATCCGGCGCGTACACGGCGGGCTTGAAGTACAGGGCGCGCCACACCGCCAGCATGGCTTGCTGGTTGTACGGGAAGCGCAGCGTGTGCGGCGCGCTGGCCTGCTTGACCGGTGCGATGGTCTGGAAATAGGCGTACATCGCGTCCGAGTCGTCGCGCGTCATCGCCGTGTAGTTGGTGTACGGGAAAGCGGGGTAGAGCAGGCGCCCGTCCTTGGCTTTACCGTTATGCAAGGCGTTCCAGAAATCGTCGGCGCTCCAGTTGCCGATGCCGGTTTCCTGGTCGGCGGTGATGTTGGGCGAGATCACATTGCCGAACGGTGTTTGCAGGGCGCGCCCGCCGGCAAAAGCGGCGCCGCCGCGCGTAGTGTGGCAGGCCATGCAGTCGGCCGCCCTGGCAAGGTAGGCGCCACGCGCGACCTTCTCGGCGATCGGCATGGCTTTCGAGGCGGCGCTTGGTGCCGGGCCGGTATCGTGTTTGGGCCAGATGAAGGCTACCACTGCAATGACCAGCAGAAGCGGCACGGCGACGGCGATTTTCGTATTACGGTTCATGATCCGCTCTGGTTATTTCGGGACGCCGCCGCATTCCATCGGCAGCGGCTTGGGCAGGGAAGTCGCGGGACGTGCGCTCTGGTCGGCCGGTTGTGTGGCCAGCCAACCGGAGACGGCTGCGACATCGGATTCGCTCAGGCGGTTGGCCACGTCGGCCATGCAGTCGGGCGCGTGTGCCTTGCGCTTCTGGTTGCGCCAGGCGCCGAACTGCGCGTTGATGTAGTCGCGCGGCAGGCCAATCAGGCCGGGGATGGCGGGTGCGACGCCGGTCATCGCGTCGCCATGGCAGGCTACGCAGGCCGGCACTTTGCGCGCCGGATCGCCCTGGTGCGCCAGCACGCGGCCTCGCTCGATCATTGGCGCCGTGGCGCTGGTGGCGGCCGGCGGCGGATAGGGGGCGTGCTGTTCGGAGAAGTACTGCGCGATCTCGCGCAGGTAGGCGTCCGGCAGTTGTTCGACCATATAAGTCATCATCGGGTATTGGCGGCGGCCTTCCTTGAAGTTCAGGAGCTGGTTGTACAGGTAAGCTGCGGGCTTGCCGGCGATGCGCGGGAAGAAGGCGTCGCCTTGCTCATTGGCCTTGTGGCAGGTGATGCAGGCCGCGACGCGCTGCTCGACGGTGTCCGGCAAGCTGGCTGGCGCGGCCAGGGCGGTGGTGGCCACAAGCGCCGCGCTAGATGAGAGAATGCGGAGGAAGAGTCGCATGATGAATCCGTTTTTCTTGTGATGGGTCAAGGATACGCCTGCGAGGCAGAGAATAACAGGCTCAGAATGGCCGCGGAAAGAGGGTATCAGTTTGAAGCTTTACGAGGCGCTAGCCGACGAATTGGCGGAGTTGATGGCGTCCGGCGTGTTGCGGCCGGGCGAGAAACTGCCTTCGGTGCGGCAGCAGCAGGAGCGCCGTGGCGTCAGCCCGTCCACGGTGTTCCAGGCGTATTACCAGCTCGAGGCGCGCGGCTTGATCGAGTCGCGTCCGCGCTCGGGCTATTACGTGGCCGCGCGGCGCTTTGCCGCCACGCCGGAACCGGAGGTGTCGCGTCCGGATGCGGCCTCCACGCTGGTCGACGTCAGTGAACTGGTGTTCCAGGTGCTGGAGGCCAGCCGGGCGCCGGGCAATGTGCCGCTCGGATCAGCCTTCCCCAGCCCTTTCTTGTTCCCGCTCGATAAGCTGGGCCGCGCGGTCACGGCCAGCATGCGCCATATCGACCCATGGAGCACGATTGCCGACCTGCCGCCGGGGAATGCGGAGCTGCGGCGACAGATCGCCTTGCGCTACCAACTGGATGGCCTGCAGGTGTCGCCGGACGATATCGTCATCACCAATGGTGCGCTGGAAGCCTTGAACCTGTGCCTGCAGGCGGTGGTGCGGCCGGGCGACACGGTACTGGTGGAGTCGCCGAGCTTTTACGCGGCCTTGCAGGCGCTGGAGCGCATCGGTTTGAAAGCGGTCGAGGTGGCGACGCATCCGCGCGAGGGGATCGACCTGGGCGCATTGTCGATGGCGATTGCGCAGCACAAGCCTGCTGCGTGCTGGCTGATGACGAGCTTCCAGAATCCGCTGGGCAGCCTGATGCCGCCAGAGAAAAAGCAGGCCTTGGTCGAGTTGTTGGCGGCGCACGAAGTGCCGTTGATCGAGGACGATGTGTATGGCGAGCTGTATTTCGGTGCGCAGCGGCCGGCGCTGGCCAAGCGTTTCGACAGCAAGGGCATTGTCATGCATTGCAGCTCGTTTTCAAAGTGCCTGGCGCCGGGATTCCGTGTCGGTTGGGCGGCGGCGGGGCGTTTTGCGCGGCAGGTGGAGCGGCTCAAATTGACCACCAGCCTGGCGGCGGCAATGCCATCACAGCTGGCGCTGGCGGCGTACCTGGGGCAGGGCGGATACGAGCGGCATTTGCGGCAGCTGCGCAGTGCGTTGGCGGGGCAGCAGCAACAGATGCTGGCGGCGATTGCGGCGCACTTCCCGCACGGGACGCGGGTGACGCAGCCGCAGGGCGGTTATTTCCTCTGGGTGGTGTTGCCGGAGTCGGTTGATGCGCTGGAGTTGCACCGGCAGGCGTTGGCGCTGGGGATCAGCATTGCGCCGGGGCCGATGTTCAGTGCGAAGCGGGCGTTTCGCAATTGTATCCGGCTCAATTACGGGCACGCCTGGGATGAGCGGCAGGCGAGCGCGCTTGCTACGCTGGGGATGCTGGCTTGCCGATCCTAGGGCGTTTGGGCGGCTTGATCGGGGGCAGCACGTTGCCGATGCCGATCCAGTGGCGGTACACGCGCAGCGCTACTTGCGCATCGTCGGCTGCGTAGAGAATCTGTTTTTCGTTCAGCCGCGGCGTGGCCCAGTTGGTGGTCGAGATCTTCTTCGACTTGGTCAACGCCTGCCCGAAATACTTGGCAACAGCGCTCTTGGCGCCCAAGTCGTTCTTCTGTCCCGGCACGCGCAGTACCACGCCCAGGTCAACCACTTTCAACGGCTCGATCCCTAGCTTGGCGCGCACGCGCTTGACGTCGTCGGACAGGCCGAAGCCGATTTTCAGCGTCAGGTCGGATTCCAGAATGGCCTTGACCGCCGCGAGGTGGGGGAATGCATCGCCTACCTGGAACAGCCAGGCCTTCCGGTCGTCGGCAAACTGGATCAGGTGCGGGCCATCCGAGCTCTCGCCCTTGACGAAAGTGGGCTTGGATTCGGTGTCGAATCCGATAGCGTCCGCCGCCAGCAAGGCCGCTTTCGCAGCCTCCGCATCGGCGGCGGTTTTCACGAGCCTGACGTCAGCCAGCCGGATGCCTTCATAGGGAGGCAGCCCGGTGATGGCTTCTGGCGCGTCGCTCATTACTTCTTGGAGAATTTGGCGGTCAGCGCCTGCAGCTTCTCCGTGCGGCGGCGATCGGCCTCTTCGGCGGCGGCAGCTTCGCGTTCGGCGGCACGTTCGGCCTTGCGGCGATCCACTTCTTTCTTGTAGCGTTCCGCCAGGGTTTCCTTGGCGTGCTTGCGATGTTCGTCGGTGACTTCGGCGCCCGAGCTGCCATCCAGGTTGTAGCGGACAGTGGCTTTCTCCATCACGCGCAGGTAGCGCTGCGACGAAGTGTGGATGCCCAGGGCCGCGCGCATCAGCTTGCGGTTCAGCTCCGGCATTGCGGCGATGAGCTGTTTGTCGATGCCGATCGACAGCGGCAGGCTGTCGCGGAACGGGGCGTACTGTTGCTGCAATTGCTTGAGCAGCGCGCGTGCGGAATTGGGAGCGGCAGGTGCGGCGGCTTGGCCTTCGGCCGGCTGCTGTGGGGTAGTGCTAGTGTTCATCGACTTCATAGGTTACTCAAGAGCCGCCAGCATACCACGACGCAGGTCCAGGGCGCATTGTGTTTTCGCTCATGATGTGGTTTTGATATCGAATTAATGGGTGCAGTCCGGTCCGAAACCTTGTATAATGGCAGACGCGCCAAATGCAGTACGGTGCGAATTCAGTTTGGTAAAGAGTTTTCGGCCGGGGCCGCGCCGCCCTGTGAAGTCCAGTTCCAGGGCATGTGCCCTCTCTAATCACTGAATCATCGGAATCGAGCCCGGTCAAGCGGGCTTTTTCTTTTCCCGATTATCCCTGAACCCGGGCCATCGCGAGCCTTCGATAAGTGTACTTTTGGGTGCGCTGAGAGAGATATTGAATGACCAAACCTAAGACCCTGACGTTGTCCGCCAAGAAGTCCACTGGCTCCTCCACTACCAGCGCCTCGTTGGCCGTGCCAAAGACCAGCCTTTCGTATGTGATCGACAACGCTCAAGAGGAAGCAGGCAAAGTCACCGTAGTAAAGAAATCCCGCCGCCTGGCCGCCGTGCCGGTCGAGGAAGCGCCGCTGGAAGCCGTGGCCGACGAGGCGGTGGTGAAGACCCGTGCGCGCAAGACCGCTGCCGCCAAGCCGGTGTCGCTGGCAGTCGTCGCCGAGGAAGCGCCAGCCGCGGCGCCTGCAAAGCGCGGCCGCAAGCCCAAGGCTGCCGAACCTGCGCCGGTGACCGTGACTGCCGGCCCGGCCGCCGTGACTGAAGTGCGCGACGCCGCCGTGCTGGCATCGATCGACACCTCGGGCTACCTGCTGCCGCAAGTGAAGGTACCAGGCCGTCGCGGCCGCAAACCAAGCGAATTCACGCCGGAAAACGATGAAGTGGCGGCACTGAACGCCGTGGAACGCGCCGAACTGAAGGCAGCGTCCAAGGCGCGCGAGCGCAAGGCCAAGGGTATCGACGCTTTCGGCATGACCGACGGCGCCAATGCGGAGGAACTGGAAAAGCGCCGCACCCAGTTCAAGAACCTGATCAACCTGGGCAAGGACCGCGGCTACCTGACTTACGCCGAGATCAACGACCACCTGCCGGAAAACATCGTCGATCCGGAAGCGATCGAAGGCATCATCGCGACCTTCAACGACATGGGCATCGCCGTCTACGAACGCGCGCCGGATGCGGAAGCGTTGCTGCTGTCCGATAACGTGCCGACCGCCGCCAGCGACGATGAGGTGGAAGCTGCCGCCGCCACCGCGCTGTCGACCGTCGATTCCGACTTCGGCCGCACCACCGACCCGGTCCGCATGTACATGCGTGAAATGGGCGCCGTGGCGCTGCTGACCCGCGAAGGGGAGATCGAGATCGCCAAGCGTATCGAAGGCGGCCTGCGCGACATGATCCAGGCGATTTCCGCCTGCCCGACCACCATCTCCGAGATCCTGGCCCTGGCCGAGAAGATCGAAAAGGACGAGATGAAGGTGGATGACGTGGTGGACGGTTTTGTCGACCTGAACGAAGACGCGCCGACTCCGGCGCCTTCCAAAGTCGCCGCCGCTACTGCCGACGAAGACGAGGAAGACGAAGAGCTGGACGAGGAGGAGGAAGACGGCGACGTCAATGGCGGCGCTGCCGGCTATTCGACCGAGCAACTGGCGCAACTGAAGGAAGATGCGCTGGCCAAGTTCTCCCTGATCTCGAGCCAGTTCGACAAGATGCGCAAGGCTGCTTACGGCAATGCCGCATATGTGAAGGCGCAGGACATCATCTCCAACGAGCTGCTGGGCATCCGCTTCACCGCGAAAGTGGTGGAAAAGCTGTGCGACACCCTGCGCGGCCAAATGGAGCAGGTGCGTTCGATCGAGCGCGCCGTGCTGGAACTGTGCGTGAACCGTTGCGGCATGCCGCGCGCGCACTTCATCAAGGTCTTCCCGGGCAATGAAACCGATCTGGATTGGGTGGACGGCGAAGTGGCAGCCGGCTATCCGTACAGCGCGGTGCTGGGCCGTAACGTGCCTGCCATCAAGGAACTGCAGAACAAGATGATCGACCTGCAGGAGCGCGTGGCGCTGCCGCTGGCCGACCTGCGCAAGATCAACAAGCAGATGGCTGCCGGCGAAAAGCGCGCGCGTACCGCAAAGCGTGAAATGACCGTGGCCAACCTGCGCCTGGTGATTTCCATCGCGAAGAAGTACATCAACCGCGGCCTGCAGTTCCTGGACCTGATCCAGGAAGGCAATATCGGCCTGCTGAAAGCGGTCGACAAGTTCGAGTACCGCCGCGGCTACAAGTTCTCTACCTACGCGACCTGGTGGATCCGCCAGGCGATCACCCGTTCCATCGCGGACATGGCCCGTACCATCCGCGTGCCGGTGCACATGATCGAGACCATCAACAAGATGAACCGCATTTCGCGCCAGATCATGCAGGAAACCGGCTCCGAGCCGGATATGGCAACCCTGGCGCAGAAGATGGAAATGCCGGAGTCCAAGGTGCGCGAGATCATGAAGATTGCCAAGGAGCCGATTTCCATGGAAACCCCGATGGGCGAGGATGGCGATTCCCAGCTGGGCGATTTCATCGAAGACAACACCACGCTGGCGCCGCTGGACGCCGCGCTGCACGCTTCGATGCGCAACGTGATCAAGGAAGTGCTGGACTCCCTGACCCCGCGCGAAGCCAAGGTGCTGCGCATGCGCTATGGCGTCGAAATGTCGAACGACCACACCCTGGAAGAAGTGGGCAAGCAGTTCGACGTGACCCGCGAACGTATCCGCCAGATCGAAGCCAAGGCAATGAGCAAGCTGCGCCAGCCTTCGCGTTCGGACAAGCTGAAGACATTCCTGACCGAGAAGTAATCGCTCGTCAGCAAGGAAGAAAGGAGGCCTCGGCCTCCTTTTTTTTAGTACTTGGCGGGCACGCCTGCGCCGGGCAGCGCCTTCTGGATGAAGTCGCGCAGGTCGTCGTTCGACTTCACCAGGTCTTCCGCGCGCAGGTACATCATGTGCCCGCTGCGGTAGCCTTCAAAGCGCATGCGGTCCTTCATGCGGCCGCTCGGGTCGAGCTGCCACATGGTGTACTTGGCGTCGAAGTAGGTGGTGGCGCCGTCGAAGTATCCGGATTGCACCAGCAGCTTCAGGTAGGGATTGGCCGCCATGGCCTGGCGCAGGTTCTCGCCGGTGTTGTCGTCCTTGTTGTCCCAGGGGTGCACCGGGCCGAACATATTATAGGTAAGGTCGGTCTTGTAGCCCAGCACGTCGCGCAGGTAGTAGTTGATGGCTGGCGTGAAGGAGTGCAGCCACGAGGTCAGCTCGGCGTTGTAATCGACCTTGTCGCCGGCATCCTTCTTGTCGATGCCGAGGTAGCGCGAATCGAGGCGTCCAATCGTGTAGCCTTTGTCGCGCAGCAGTTCCTTCCAGAAGGTGCCGACCGGCACGCTCAGGTTGTTCTGCACGACCACCTTTTCCGGCAGGCCTGAATAATGCGCCACTTTTGCCGCGACGGCATTGCGCCTTTGCGCGTCGAGGAAACCGCCGTTGGCCAGTGCCGGGATCAACTCGTTCACCGCGAACGATTCCGCTTCCGGCAGCACCTCTTTCAGGTCCTTTTTCTGCAGTTCGGCCGGCAGTGCTTTCTGGTACCACGCGGCGGCGGTGTAGTAGGGCAGGGACAGCGCCTGCCCCACCGGGCCGTCACGCTTCAGGCCCAAGCCAGTCGGCGATACCAGCACCACGCCGTTCAGGTACATCCAGTGCGAGTTCTGCAGCTCCAGCGCCAGACCGGAAACCCGCGCGGTGCCGTAGCTTTCGCCGATCAGGAATTTTGGCGATGTCCAGCGGCCTTCGCGCGATACGAACGCCTGCAGCCAGTCGGCCAGGTATTTGATGTCGGCGTTGACGCCGAAGAATGCCGCGCGGTCGGCTTTCGGGTCGAGGATGCGCGAGAAGCCGGTGTTGACAGGGTCGATGTAGATGATGTCTGCCACATCGAGAATGGAATTCGGGTTGTCCTTCACTCCGTAGGGTTGGACCGGGTAGCCTTCGGAATCGATGTTCAGCACCTTGGGGCCGGTGTAGGCGATGTGCATCCATACCGAGGCCGAGCCGGGCCCGCCATTAAAGGACAGCACCAGCGGGCGGCGCGATTTGTCGCCGACATCGCTGCGCTGGTAGTAGGTGTAGAACAGCGAAGCCACCACCTTGCCGTCCTTGTCCCACACGGGCTGGGTGCCGGCCGTGACCTTGTACGGTACGGACTTGCCCCGGATGGTGACAGTGCTGTTCTTGCTGACGGAGGACTCGGCCTTGAGCGTGCGGTCGAAAGCCTTGGTCTCGGCCGGGCGTTCGGCGGCAGCAGGCGCCTTGGCGGCGCCTTCGACCGCCGGCTTTTCCTGCGCGTGCACGCAGCTTGCCGCCAGCAACAGGGCTGGGACGATTCGGATGTGTGTTTTCATCCGGCGAGTATTGCATAGAAAAAGTAAGCCGCCACAGCGGGCGGCCCACGGGAAACAAGCCGTTACATTGCTGCTATGCGATAGAGAGCATCAGGCGCTTGCTGAAATCGAAACCTTTGCGGACATGCTCGCGCGCCTTGAATCCTGCCGCGACAGCAATGATGGCGAGGAAGCCGATGGTCAACCAGTCGACCGGCTTGAGGCCGTGGTCCGGCCTGACCGAATCAACGGCGCCCGATTTCAAGACGTGGCCTGTGTAGCTGGAGCCGATCACCTTGCCGTCTTCGGTAATGTCGCGCGTCAGGTACAGGCTTTCGTAGCCGGAGCGCACCTGCATCCGGCCGTTTTTGTAGATGAAGGTGTGCGGCGCGTCGTGGTCCTTCATGCGCACGGTGCCGACGATGTCGCCGTTGTTGTTGATGCCGTTGGCGAAGCTGGAGCCATGGGCGATCATGGCGCCCAGGTCGATCATGCGACCGTTCTGGTACATGAAGGCGTGCCAGCTATGGTCCTCCATCTCGGAGGCGCCGACCACCACGCCATGGTCATTGACGCCGGTTGCGACGCTGACGCGGCCGCCCAGCGTTGGCAGCTCGATCATGCCGCTGCCCGGCTTGTAGAGGAAGGCGCGGCGGTAGCCGTTCGGCAGCTGCGCAGCGCCCACCACGTAGCCATTGGCGTTGACGCCGGTGGCATAACTGTTCTTGCCGCCGAAAGTGCCCAGGTCGAGCATGGCGATGCCGGTGTCGACGAAGGCGTGATAGTTGCCGTCTGCGGTGTCGGCGTAGCCGACGATGTGGCCGGCTTCATTGAGGGCGGTGCCCACACTGCTGCTGCCGCCCAGGGTGCCCAGGTCGCGCATGCCTTGGGATTCGTCGTAGCGGAAGGCATGCCACGCGTTACCGGAGGTAAGGGCGCCGCCGGTGACCATGCCCTGGTTGTTGATGGCGTTGGCGGTGCTGTCGCTGCCGCCCAAGGTGCCGATCTCGATGCGGCGGCCCTGAGACATCAGGATGGCGCGGCGCTTGCCATCTTCATCCTTGATCTCGCCCACCCATTCGCCTGCCGCGTTGATGCCGGTCATGCTGCTGGACTCTGTTTTTCGTTCGCCCATCGGGCCGGCGGCCTGGGTGGTGGCGAAGGGCAGGGCCAGTGCAATGGTCAGGGCAAGCGAAGCAGGCTTCATAGGCAGTCTCCGGTAAATAAGAATTATTCCGGGAGACTATACGGGAAAATTGCGAATAAATATTCGCAAATTGTCACACCTTGCGGACGAACTCCGACTTCAGGCTCATGGCGCCAAAGCCGTCGATCTTGCAGTCGATGTCATGGTCGCTGTCGACCAGGCGGATGTTTTTTACCTTGGTGCCTTGTTTGATCACGCCGCCCGAACCTTTTGGTTTAAGGTCCTTGATCACGGTGACGGTATCGCCATCTTGCAGGATATTGCCGGCGGCATCCTTGTAGACGCGTACGGATTCGCCGGCTGCTTCGGCAGCCTGCCTGGGCCACTCGTGGGCGCAATCAGGACAAACGTAATTATCGCCGTCTTCATAGGTATACTCGGACTGGCATGTTGGGCAGGCTGGGAAATTGGACATTGGAACTCGTATGCAGGAATTGGAAAACCCGATCTGGGCTGCGCTGACCTCCGCGCAGCAACATTTTAGCATTCCGACCGGTGCTGCCCGCCGCTATCCGGCCGCCGTAGCACCGTTCATCGCAGTCGCGGAACAGGGCGTGGCACTGTCCGCGGCCGATCTGGACGGCGTTGGCGAAGGCTATTACTTCCTCGGCGCCATGCCGGCGCTGCCGCAAGGCTGGTCGCTGCAGCCGCTATCCGGCGTGCTGCAGATGGTGTATGAAGGTGGCCTGCTCGTGGCGCCGGATGCCGAGGCGATCCGCGTGCTGGCCGCCGACGATCCGGCGATGGTGGCGCTGACCGATATCGCCTTTCCCGGTTACTTCCGGCCGCGCACCGGGGAGATGGGCCGGTACGCCGGCATCCACGACGATGGGGGCCGGCTGGTGGCGCTGAGCGGGGAACGCATGGACCTTGGCCATCTGCGCGAGGTGAGCGCGGTTTGCACGCATCCCGACTTCACGGGGCGCGGCTATGCACGCCAGCTGGTGGAGTTCATCATGCACGGCATGCAGCAACAAGGCGTGCGCCCCATGCTCCACGTGGGAGCGGCCAATGCCCGCGCGCAGGCCTTGTACCGCTCAATGGGATTTGCGGCAACCCGAGAGCTGCCGCATGCGCGGCTTATTTGCCCCGGCTGACGTTGCCGATTCCCTTGGCCGATTTGTTGATGTGCTTCGGGTCGCCGTAATAGGTGAAGTTGCCCATGCCTTCGACGATCAGGTTCAAGGTGTCGCTGGCGTAGATGCTGATGTCGCCCATGCCGGTGAAATTGACGTCGGCGCGTTCTGCATGCAGGTCCTTGAGGTCGGCCTGGCCAACGCCTTGCCCTTTCATGCGCAGCAGCTTGACCTTGCCGCTGGCGTACAGTGCGCCGGCGCCTTCGAAGCTGATGTCGATGCGCTCGCCGTTGATGTTGGTGACGCGCGACTCGCCGGCGCCCAGCACGCGGAAGCTGGTCAACGCCGGAACGGTGACCGTGATCTTGTCGCCTTCCTTCACGTTCACCGGGGCTTTGTTGGTGTTTTCGTAGACCACGCGCAGCACACCGCCTTCGACAACGGTGCTGACCTTGTCGATGTACTCCTTGCGTCCACTGATCTTGACGGACTGCTCCTTGCCAACGTCGACATAGACGCTGATCGGGCCTTTGACATTGATGCCGTAGAAGGCGTCGAACTTGCGGACCTGGTCGTCAGCCAGGGCGAGGGAGGGCAAAAGCAGTGCAGCTAACAGCGTCAAACGGAACATACGTTCTCCTCATATCAGAGCGCATGATTATGACGTAGTTATGGCTTTTTTGCTAAGCGGGCCCGGATTTCCCCGGGCCCGTTCGCCAGTGGCGTTTAGCCGGTGTTGCGCAGGCCGGCGGCGACACCGTTGATGGACAGGTGGATGCCGCGGTTGACGCGCGGATCGGCCCGTTCTTCCTCATTACCCAGCGCGCGGCGGCGCTTGATCAGTTCCACCTGCAAGTGGTTCAGCGGATCAAGGTAAGGGAAGCGGTTGGTGATGGAGCGCGCCAGCAGCGGATTGCCCGCCAGGCGGTCGCGGGTGCCGGTGATCGATTCAAGGCAATCGAGGGTCTGGTGGTACTCCTCGGTGATGCGTTTGAAGATGCGCTCACGCAGTTCCTTGTCCGTCACCAGTTCAGCGTAGCGCGAGGCGATCGCCAGGTCGGTCTTGGCCAGCACCATGTCCATGTTCGACAACAGGGTGGCGAAGAACGGCCAGTGCCGGAACATGTCGCGCAGCTGCGCCACGCGTCCATCCTGTTCTTCCTTGCTGCCGGCATTGATCCAGGCGCCGATGGCGGAGCCGAAACCGTACCAGCCCGGCAGCAGCAGGCGGCACTGGCCCCAGCTGAAGCCCCATGGAATCGCGCGCAGGTCTTCGATGCGGCGCGTCGATTTGCGGGAAGCCGGGCGCGAGCCGAGGTTCAGTTCCGCAATTTCCGCAATCGGGGTGGCCGCGAAGAAGTAGTCGGTGAAGCCCGGGGTTTCATACACCAGGTTGCGGTACGCCTTGTAGGCCAGCTCGGAGATCTCGGCCATCACCGCTTCGAAACCGGCCAGGCGCGGACCGTGGCAGGCATCGGCCGGCGGCGGCATCAGGCTCGCTTCCAGGGTCGAGCAGACCAGCAGTTCCAGGTTGCGGCGGCCGATTTCGGCGTTGGAGAACTTGGAGGCGATGATCTCGCCCTGTTCGGTCAAGCGCAGTTGGCCGTTGACGGTGCCTTTCGGCTGCGCCAGGATCGCTTCGTAGCTTGGGCCGCCGCCACGGCCGACGGTGCCGCCGCGGCCATGGAACAGGCGCAACTTGACGCCGGCCTTGGCGAAGATTTCCACCAGGGCCAGTTCCGCCTTGTACAGCTCCCAATTGGAGGTCATGAAGCCGCCGTCCTTGTTGGAGTCCGAGTAGCCCAGCATGACCTCCTGGGTCTGGCCCTGTTTGGCGATCAGCTTCTGCACCATCGGCACCGCCATCAGCGATTCCATGATACCGGCGGCACGCTGCAGGTCGGGGATGGTTTCGAACAGCGGGATCACCATCAGGTCGGAGGTGTGTTCGCCGTCGGCGCCCTGGCGCAGCAGGCCGGTTTCCTGCTGCAGAACGAACACTTCCAGCAGGTCGGACACGGTCTCGGTGTGCGAGATGATGTAATTGCGGATGGCGCGCTTGCCGTAGCGCTGGCGGATATCGTGCGCGGTGCGCAGGATGGCCAGCTCGGAGGTGGTCTCGTCCGAGTACGCGATGTACGGCGAATACAGCAGGCGTGGTTGCGCTAACTCCGCCAGCAGCAGTTTGACCTTGGCATCTTCGTCGAGCGATCCGTAGCCGGACTGCACGCCGGCCTTGGCGAACAGCTCCGCCAGCACGCGTTCATGGATATCGGACGACTGGCGCATGTCGAGCGACGCCAGGTGGAAGCCGAAGATGTCGGCGGCGCGCTTCAGGGTGGTCAGGCGCGGGCGGGCCAGCACGGAGCCGTGGTTGGCGTCCAGCGACGCGATCAACACCTGCAGGTCGGCCGAGAAGTCGGCCGGGCACGGGTAAGGCTCGGCGTGGCCCACTTCCTTGCGCAGGATATTGGTGGCGCCCAGGGCGCGCGCGGTGCTGGCCAGGCGGGCGTACATGCCGATCAGGGCGCGGCGGTAAGGCTCGTCGCTGCGGTGGTCGGAGGTGTCGGTGGAGGCGTCGGACAGGGCTTGCAACGCAGGCGAGCAGCCGATCATCAGGGTCGACACTGACAGCTCGGCGCCCAGGGCGTGGGTTTCGTCGAGGTAGAAGTCGAGGATGGTGGTGGCCTGGCGCTCCAGCGCGTGCTGCATGGTGCCGGCGTTGACGTTCGGGTTGCCGTCGCGGTCACCGCCGATCCAGCTGCCCATTTGCACATAGGAGGCGTCGATGGCAGGCGCACCGGTGCCGAAATGCTCGGCGATCTCGGTTTCGATATCGTCGTACAGGGCCGGCAGTTCGCGCAGGAAGGTGATGCGGTAATAGGACAGGGCGTTGTCGATTTCGTCCGCCACGGTCAGCTTGGAGTAGCGCAGCATGCGGGTCTGCCACAGTGTCGCGATGCGGGCGCGCAGCATGTGCAGGTTGCTGCTGCGTTCCTTCGGCGTCAACGGCAGGTCGCGCTGGGCCAGCAGGCGGGCGATATCGTGTTCCGCGTCGAGGATGGACTTGCGCTGCACCTCGGTCGGGTGGGCGGTCAGGACGGGGCTGATCAGGGCTTCCTTGAAGAAGCTGGTCACGGTGTCCAGTTCGACGCCGGATTCTTTCAGCTTGTCGAGCGCAAAGCTGATACTGCCTTTCTGCGGTGCCGAACCGGCCAGCAGGTGGGCGCGGCGGCGGCGGATGTGGTGCTGGTCTTCCGCAATATTGGCCAGGTGGGAGAAGTAGGAGAAGGCGCGCACCACCGTAATGGTCTGCTCGCGTGTCAGGATCTTCAGCATGCCGTCCAGTTCCTTGGCGGCGCCGGCGTCGGCTTCGCGGCGGAAGCGGACAGCGGTCTGGCGGATCGTCTCGACGACGGCAAAGACTTCTTCGCCTTCCTGTTCGCGCAGGACGTCGCCCAACAGGCGGCCCAGCAGGCGAATATCTTCCTTCAACGGCGCGTCTTTATCGGCGCTCTGGTTTTGTTCGTCTGTTGCACTTACTTGATTTGCCATAGTTAATCAGTCAAAAGATAAGAATGGTCGTGCAATAGGCTTGTGGCCCGCTCTCTGCATGGGGGCGCGCATGCTAGAATTTGTGGTCCCAATCATGCGCAATAAACTGGTGAACGCCGGTTTGGCGCTAGCAACAGCGAAAGAACTGGTCTTGAATACTCCTGAAATGGCCCAACAGCTCCCTTCCAAATTGGTGATCGCTTCGCGCGAAAGCCGGCTCGCCATGTGGCAGGCCGAACACGTCCAGGCTCGCTTGTCTCAATTATATCCGCAGTGCAGCATCGAGATCCTGGGCATGACCACCCGCGGCGACCAGATCCTCGATCGCGCGCTGTCGAAGGTGGGCGGCAAGGGGCTGTTCGTGAAGGAGCTGGAGGTGGCGATGGAAGAGGGCCGCGCTGACCTGGCGGTCCATTCGCTGAAGGATGTGCCGATGGAACTGCCGGCGGGATTCGCGCTGGCGGCCGTGCTGGAGCGCGAAGATCCGCGCGATGCCTTCGTTTCGAACGACTACTCCTCGCTGGCCGACCTGCCGGCCGGCGCCATTGTCGGCACCAGCAGCCTGCGCCGCCAGGCGCTGATCTCGGCGCGCTACCCGCACCTGGTGATCAAGCCTTTGCGCGGCAACCTGGATACCCGGCTGGGCAAGCTGGATCGCGGCGACTATGCGGCCATCATCCTGGCCGCCGCCGGCCTGAAACGCCTCGGCCTGCCGCAGCGCATCAAATCGCTGCTGGCGCCGGACGATTCGCTGCCGGCCGCGGGGCAGGGCGCGATGGCGATCGAAATCGCCGAGCGTGGCGATGGACTGGACATGAAAGCCATCCTGGCCCCCCTGAACCACCTGGCGACCGCGCAAGCCGTGACGGCGGAACGCAAGGTGTCCAAGGTGTTCGGCGGCTCCTGCCAGGTGCCGCTGGCGGCCTTCGCCACCGTCGACGGCGGCCGGATGCACTTGCGCGCGATGGTCGCTACGCCGGATGGCACCCGCGTCGCCCGCGCCGAAGTGACAGGTCTTGCCGCCGACGCGGAAGCCCTGGGCGCCCAAGTCGCCGAGCAACTGCGTGCCCAGGATGCCGAAGCCATCCTCGCCGCCTGCGCCGCGGAGCAGGCCGACGCCATGAACCCCAACGCCGCACCGTCGGTATAAGCGCCGCCCGGATGCCTGCCATGCCCGCCATGCCCGACGTCCTCCGCACACCAGTGTCAGGCCCTTGGGTCTGACACTATTTACCGGTTTTCCAATGCCGCGCCGCGTCATCCTCACCCGCCCCATCGCGCAGGCCGAGCCCCTGGCCGGCCGCATCCGCGCACTCGGCCGCGAAGTCGAGGTGTTGCCGCTGCTGGAAATCAGCCCCTTGCCCGACCAGGCGCCGTTGCGCGATGCCCTGGCTGGCCTGACAAGCTACCAACTGGTCGCCTTCGTTTCTCCAAACGCGATCGAGGCAGCCTTCGGCCACATCCCGGCATGGCCGCCAGGACTGCAAGCCGCGGTGGTGGGCGAGGCCAGCCGCCAGGCCCTGCTGGCCCAAGGCATCCCTGCCAGCCATATCGCCAGCCCCGCCGACCCCGCCCACAGCGACACCGAACACCTGCTGCAAGCCCTCGACCTGCCGGCCCTGCGCGGCGCCAGGGTCCTGATCGTGCGCGGCGAGTCCGGCCGCGAACTGATGGCCGACGCCTTCCGCGCGGCCGGCGCCGAAGTCACGGTGCTGCCAGCCTACCGCCGCGCCGTGCCGCAACTGACGCCGGCGCTGGCCGAGCGATTGACCGCGCTGGCCGCCGCGCCAGCGGACTGGATCGTCACCAGTTCCGAAGCCTTGCGCGGCCTGGTCGGGCTGTTAAATGCATTAAACACGTCGACAATCGTTGCATTGTTGCAACATCATCACCTGATTGTCCCGCATTCCCGCATTGCTGAAACGGCAAGGGATTTGGGTTTCCTGCATGTCACTCTCACAGGATCAGGCGACGAACGGGTCCTCGCCGCGTTACAATCACGTCCATGAACGATTTGCCTAACCAAACAGACAACAAAGACGCCCCGCCAAATCCGCAGACTGCGCCGGCCGTCGAGACTCCAAATGCCGCCCAGACTGCGCCAGCGAGCCCGCCGGTACAGGAGCGCGACGCGTTGCGCCAGCCGCTTACCATCGCGGTGGTGGTGCTTGGCATTCTGCTGGCCGCACAAGCCTTCTACTCGAAAAACCAGGTGTTCCGCCTGCGTGAAGAGATGGCGCGCCGCCTGCAGCAGGGCGATTCGCTGAACGGGCAGACCAGCCAGTTGGCAAAAACTGTCCAGGAGACGACCAAGGAAATCCAGCTCAAGGTAGGCGTGCTGGAAAACCGCCAGCAGGAAGCCCAGGCGCAGCAGCTCGCGTTGGAGCAGCTGTACCAGGACATGTCGAAGAACCGCGACGAATGGGCGCTGGCCGAGATCGAACAAGTGCTGTCCACCGCCAGCCAGCAGCTGCAACTGGCCGGCAACGTGCCAGGCGCGCTGATCGCGCTGCAAAACGCCGACCGCAGCCTGTCCCGTTCCGACAAGCCGCAATTCATCACCATCCGCCGCGCCATCGCCAAGGACATCGAACGCCTGAAGGCGCTGCCGAACGTCGACAACGTCGGCCTGGCCGTGCGCCTGGATAACGTGATCGCCCAGGTCGATGGCTTGCCGATGCTGTCCGACGCCAAGCCAGCGCCGCCGGCGCCGGCCGAGCGCAAAGCCTATGCACCGGCCAAGGCAAAAGGCAAGGGCGCGGCAGCCAAGGACGCGGCTTCCGCGCCGGCGGAAGCCGAAGAAGGCTGGGGCGACCGCCTGAAAAACGTATGGCAGGACTGGAGCAGCGATATGTGGTCGGAAGTGTCGACCCTGATCCGCGTGCGCCGCGTCGAAACGCCGGACGCCATCATGCTGGCGCCGGAAGAAGCCTACTTCCTGCGCGAGAACCTGAAACTGCGCCTGCTGAACGCGCGCATGGCCCTGTTGTCCCGTAACGAAGCCGCCTTCCGCGCCGACCTGCTGGCCGCGCAGGAGTCGCTGGCGCGCTACTTCGACACCAAGACCATCCAGACCAAGACCGCGCAGCAGCTGCTGCGCCAACTGCAAGGCAGCAACCTGCAGATCGAAATGCCGACGCTGGCCGATAGCCTGAACGCGGTGCGCAACTACAAGGCGAAGCCATAATGCGTCTCTTTATCTGGCTCGTTGTGATGATGGCTGCGGCCATCGGTATTGCCGTGACGGCACGCTTCAATCCGGGCAATGTGGTGCTGTTCTATCCGCCTTACCGCGTTGACCTGTCGCTCAACTTCTTCATGGTGCTGCTGGTTGCGGCCTTCCTGCTGGTGCATTTCCTGGTGCGCGCCTTCAACGCCACTGTCAACATGCCGCGCAAAGTGGCGGCCTACCGCCAGAACAAGCGTGAACGCGATGGCAATAAGGGCCTGCGCGATGCGCTGAAAGCCCTGTTCGAAGGCCGCTTCGGCCATGCCGAGAAGGCCGCGCTGCGTGCTGCCGAATTGCCGGAGAATGCCGGCGTCGCCGCCCTGATCGGCGCCCGCGCCGCGCACCGCATGCGCCAGCAAGCCCGCCGCGACCAGTGGCTGGCCCGCATCGCCAGCGACAACGGCATGAAAACGGCGCGCCTGATGACCATGACCGAACTGCTGGTCGACGACCATCAACCGGAGGCTGCGCTGGAAGCCGTGCGCGAACTGAATGCCAGCGGCACCCGCCATATCCACGCCCTGCAATGGTCGTTGAAGGCCGAACAGCAAGCCAAGAACTGGCCTGAAGTGCTGCGCCTGGTGCGCCTGCTGGACAAGCACAAGGCCCTGCATCCGGCCCTGTCGGCGCGCCTGCGCGAGCTGGCTTACGACGACCTGATGTCCGATAACGCGCACGACGCCGAATCGCTGCAACGCGTGTGGAGTACCATCCCGGCCGCCGACCGCCTGAAGCCATACGTCGCCTGCCGCGCCGCCACCGCCCTGAATGCACGCGGCCTGCACGACGAAGCGCGCGTGGTGTGCGAGGAATCGCTGGCGGCAAACTGGGATGAACGCGTGCTGCGCGCTTACCGCGACGCGGCCGCGCCGGTCGGTTCCGCCGCGCTGCTGGTGCAGATCGAGCATTGCGAAGGCTGGGTGCGCGAGCGCCCGAACGACGCGGAACTGGCGCTAACCCTGGGTTCCCTGTGCCTGAAGCAAAAACTGTGGGGCAAGGCCCAGCGCTACCTGGAGCAAGCACTGTCCGATGCCTCCGAATCGCGCATGGTGCGCGAATCCCACCTCAAGCTGGCGCAGTTGCACGAAGCGCTGTCCCAGCCCGAAGAAGCGGCGAACCACTATCGCCAGTGCGCCTTGGCAACTATCTTGTGACGGTGCTGCGCCGCACAAGCGGCGCCCACTTCGCTATAATTGCAAGGTTAGACTGTTCAAAAAAGCATTAACCCGAGGAAAAACATGAGCCTGAATAAAGTACCGGCCGGCAAAGACCTGCCGAACGATTTCAACGTGATTATCGAGATCCCGATGAACGCGGATCCGATCAAGTACGAAGTGGACAAGGAATCCGGCGCCATCTTCGTGGACCGTTTCATGGGCACCGCCATGCACTACCCGTGCAACTACGGCTACATCCCCAACACCCTGTCCGACGACGGCGACCCGGTCGACGTGCTGGTGATCACCCCGTTCCCGCTGATCCCTGGCGTGGTGGTGCGTTGCCGCGCCATCGGCGTGCTGAAAATGACCGACGAAGCCGGCCAGGACGCCAAAGTGCTGGCGGTGCCGGTCGATAAGATCCTGCCGATCTATAAGCACTGGCAGAAGCCGGAAGACCTGCAGGACCTGCGCCTGCAACAGATCCAGCACTTCTTCGAGCACTACAAGGACCTGGAGCCAGGCAAATGGGTCAAGGTTGATGGCTGGCACGGCCCGGAAGAAGCCAAGAAAGAAATCATGCACGGCGTAGCACAAGCCGCCAAACAAGAAGGCTGATTGTCGGCCTGTTTGAAGAAAGCGCCCCGCGGGGCGCTTTTTTTGTATAGTCCTTGCGTGAACCCTGACAGGGAGGACGCAAGATGGAAGGATCATTGTCGGTCTGGGCGAAAACCGCCCCCGTCGCCGCCACGCCTCATCTGAGCGGCGAACTGCAGGCAGATACCTGCATCATCGGCGGCGGCATCGCCGGCCTGACTACCGCCTACCTGCTGTCGCTGGAAGGGCAACGCGTGATCTTGCTGGAAGCGCGTGAGCTGGGCAGCGGCGAAACCGGCCGCACCACGGCCCACCTGATGCCGCCGGATGAGTGGTACCACTGTATCGAGCAGGACTTCGGCTCAGTCAACGCAAGGCTGGTGGCCGCCGGCCAGATGGCGGCGATCGACCAGGTGGCGACCATCGTCGGTAGCGAAGGCCTGGACTGCGGGTTCGAACGGCTCGATGGCTACCTGTATTCCGCCAGCGGCGACCCGAATGAGATCCGGCGCGAAAGCGAGGCGGCCACGCGCGCCGGGCTGGAAGTCGAGCTGCTGCCGCAGGTGCCGGGACTGCCGTTTGAAAGCGGCTCATGCGTGCGCTACGCCCAGTTGGGGCAGTTCCACCCGCTGCAATACCTCGACGGACTGGCGCACTGCATCCGCCGGCGCGACGGCCGCATTTTCTGCAACAGCCGCGCCATCGGCATCGACCGGGTGGGCGACCAGCTGCATGTGAACACGGCCAGCGGCCGCGTGCTGGCGAACGCCGTGGTGGTCGCGACCAATACGCCGTTCAACAACCGCGTCGTCCTGCATACCAAGCAAAACGGCTACCGCAGCTATGTGATCGGCGTCGAAGTGCCCACCGGCTCCTTGCCGCACATGCTGCTGTGGGATACCGGCGACCCTTATTACTACGTGCGGCTGGAATCGGGCGGGGCCAGCCCGGGCCACGAAATGCTGATCGTCGGCGGATGCGACCACAAGGTCGGGCAGGACCATGACCCGCGCCACCGCCATGACCAGCTTGAAGCCTGGGTGCGCCAGCGCTTCCCGATGGCCGGAGCGGTGACCTTGCGCTGGTCCGGCGAAGTGATGGAGCCGGCGGACGGCCTGCCTTTCCTCGGCCGCAATCCGATGGACAACGGCCAGGTGTACGTCATCAGCGGCGATTCGGGCACCGGCATGACGCACTGCACGCTTGGCGCGATGATCGTGCGCGACTTGGTGATGGGACGGGAAAATCCCTGGGCCGAGTTGTACGACCCGGCGCGCAAGCCGATCCAGGGCATGCGCGATTTCATGCAGGAGCAGGCCAATACCCTGGCGCAGTACGGCGATTGGCTGCGCGGCGGGGAAGTGGAGTCGGCAGTGGAGATCGCGCCGGGGCAGGGCGCTATCCTGAACCGCGGCGCCAGGAAGCTGGCGGTCTACCGCGACGACGACGGCGGACTGCATGCCATGTCGGCTGCCTGCACCCACCTTGGCTGCGCGGTTAACTGGAATCCGGCCGAACGGTCCTGGGACTGCCCGTGCCATGGTTCGCGCTTCTCCGCCGAAGGCGCGGTGCTGCATGGCCCCGCCAATACGGCGCTGGCGGCGGAAGAACTGGACGATGACGAGGCGGGCATCCAGCCGGTGCCGGGCCAGCCTGGCAGCAGCCACCGCGCGCCGCGCTAGCGGAAGGGCGTGTGCTCGTTCAGTTCATCGAGGTAGGCATCGATGCCGCCTGCCTCGCGCTCCAGGAAGCGTTCCACCGCGTCGCTGAAAGCGGCGTGGGCCAGCCAGTGGGCGGACCAGGTTTTCTGCGGCAGGAAGCCGCGCGCCATCTTGTGCTCGCCCTGTGCGCCGCCCTCGAAGGTCTTGATGCCGTTGGCGATGCAGAACTCGAGCGGCTGGTAGTAGGCGGCCTCGAAATGCAGGCAGGGGATGTGTTCCATCGCGCCCCAGTAGCGGCCATACAGGGTGTCTGCGGTGTGGATCAGCAGTGAAGAGGCAAGCGGCTGGCCATCGCGCTCGGCCACTACCAGCAGCAGGTTGTGCGGCATGGTACGGGCCAGGCGCAGCCAGAAATCCAGGTTCAGGTAGGGCGACGAGCGGTGCTCGGCGTAGGTGTTGCTGTAGCAACGGTGGAAAAAGCGCCAGTCTTGCTCGACCGTTTCCTGACCGCGCAATTGGCGCATGGTGATGCCGGCTTGCCTGACCTTGCGGCGCTCGGCGCGGATGTTCTTGCGCTTCCTGTGTTCCAGCGTGTCCAGGAACTGGTCGAAATTCTGGTAGCCCTGGTTCAGCCAGTGGAATTGCACGCCGGTCCGCAGCATGAAGCCCGCCGCGCGCAACTGTTCCGCTTCGTCTTCCGGTGGGTAGAGAATGTGGGTGGAGGACATGCCGGCCACGCCTTGCTGCTCCTGCAGGAACGCCAGCAGGGCGCGGCGCGCCGCCGCATCGCGCGCCAGCAGGCGCGGGCCGGTGACTGGCGTGAAGGGAATGGCCGACAGCAGCTTGGGGTAGTACTCGATGCCGTTGCGGTGATAGGCGTCGGCCCAGGCCCAGTCGAACACATATTCGCCGTAGGAATGGGATTTGACGTACAGCGGCATGGCGGCGGCCAGGCTGTCGCCTTCCCATACAGCCAGGAATTGCGGCTGCCACCCCGTATCGGCGCACGCGCTCCCCGATTCGTGCAGGGCATGCAGGAAGGCGTGCGACAGGAAGGGATTGCCCGCCGCCAGCCGGTCCCATTCGGCAGAGGCGACGTCGGCGAGAGAAGAAAGGACGCTGGTACGGTATGTCATCCGGCCATTCTAGCCAATTACGGCCCAGCCCGTGTCCCACCTTGGGGTCACACCCCAAATGGGACACGGGCTGGGCCGTACGCAGGGGCGGGGGCAATGTTAAAATCTTCGCCATCACCTTTGGCCTCGCTGAGTTATGTCGCATTCCTTCCATAATTTGTACCACCATGATTTCGCCCGCGTGGCGGTTGGCGTGCCGCGCTGCCGGGTGGCTGATCCGTTGTTTAACGCGGCGCAGACGATCGCATTGGCGGAGGAGGCGGCAGCCAAGGGCGCGCTGCTGGTGGCGTTCCCCGAACTGGGGCTGTCGGCGTATTCCTGCGATGATCTGTTCCACCAGCGCGCGTTGCTGGACGGGGTGCTGCAGGCCTTGCAGTCCGTGGTGGAGGCTTCGAGCCGTATCCCGACGGCGCTGGTGGTGGGGGCGCCGCTGCGGGTCGATCATCAGTTGTTCAATTGCGCGATCGTGGTGTCGGGCGGCGTGATTCGCGGCGTGGTGCCGAAGTCTTACCTGCCGAATTACGGCGAGTTCTACGAGGCGCGCCAGTTCAGCGCGGCCGATGAGGCGATTTCCAGCGAGATTTCACTATTGGGCCAGCAGGTGCCGTTCGGCGCCAACCAGTTGTTCGAGCTGGAGAACCTGCCGCTGTTCAAGTTCCACATCGAGATTTGCGAAGATGTCTGGGTGCCGATCCCGCCGTCGTCCTTTGCCGCGCTGGCCGGGGCGACCGTGCTGGTCAACCTGTCGGCATCGAATATCCTGGTCGGCAAGGCCGATTACCGCCGCCAACTGGTCGGCCAGCAGTCGGCGCGCTGCCTCGCGGCGTATCTGTATTCCTCGGCCGGCCGCGGCGAGTCGACCACCGACCTGGCCTGGGATGGCCAGGCACTGATTTGCGAGAACGGCGAAATGCTGGCGGAGTCGGAGCGCTTCGCCGAAGAATCGCACATCATCTTCGCCGACGTGGACCTCGAGCGCCTGTCGCGCGAACGCATGCGTACCACCACCTTCGGCCACTCCACCCGTCGTCACAAAGCCGAAGTGGCGCAGTTCCGGACCGCGCGTTTCCCGGTCGAGCTGCCGTCGCATCGGGTATTGCCGCTGGAACGCCATGTGGCGCGCTTCCCTTACGTGCCGTCCAACCCGCAACTGCGCGACAAGCGCTGCAACGAGGTCTATCAGATCCAGGTCAGCGCGCTGGTGCAGCGCCTGTCTTCGTCCGGCATCAGGAAAGTGGTGATCGGGGTCTCGGGCGGGCTGGATTCGACCCATGCGCTGCTGGTCTGCGCCAAGGCCATGGATCATCTCGGCCTGCCGCGCACCAATATCATCGCGGCCACCATGCCGGGCTTTGCCACCAGCACCCGCACGCTGGACCAGGCGCGCGCATTGATGCAGTTCGTCGGCTGCACTGCGATGGAAGTGGATATCCGGCCAAGCTGCATCCAGATGTTGAAGGACCTTGGCCACCCGTACAGCGAGGGCAAGGAACAATACGACATCACGTTCGAAAACGTGCAAGCAGGCGAGCGCACCAACCATCTGTTCCGGATGGCGAACCACCACAACGGCATCGTGATCGGCACCGGCGACCTGAGCGAACTGGCGCTGGGCTGGTGCACCTACGGCGTGGGCGACCATATGTCGCACTACAACGTGAACGCCAGCGTGCCGAAGACCCTGATCACCCACCTGGTGCGCTGGGTGGCCGAGAGCAAGCAGTTCGGCGATGTCAATTCGAGCGTGCTGCTGGCCGTGGTGAATACTGAAATCAGCCCCGAGCTGGTGCCCGGCAAGTCGGGCGACACGGCGCCGGCGCAGGTGACGCAGGACTTCATCGGCCCGTACGAACTGCAGGATTTCAACCTGTACTACACGCTGCGCTTCGGCTTTTCGCCGGCCAAGGTGGCCTTCCTGGCGCACCACGCCTGGCGCGACCGCGACGTCGGCCAGTGGCCGGAAGACGAGCACGTGGCACGCAACCAGTACGAATTGAAAGACATCAAACACAACCTGGGCATCTTCCTGAAGCGCTTCTTCCAGACTTCCCAGTTCAAGCGCACCTGTGTGCCGAACGCGCCGAAAGTCGGTTCCGGCGGCTCGTTGTCGCCGCGCGGCGACTGGCGCGCGCCGAGCGATTCGGAAGCAGCTGCCTGGCTGGAAAACCTGAAGACCGTGCCTGACGCTTAAACCACTATAAGGAGAACGCAATGAAGCAAATTACCGCCATCATCAAGCCATTCAAGCTGGACGAAGTGCGCGAATCGCTGGCCGAAGTGAACGTGACCGGCCTGACCGTGACCGAGGTGAAAGGCTTCGGCCGCCAGAAAGGCCACACCGAGCTGTATCGCGGCGCGGAATACGTGGTCGACTTCCTGCCGAAGGTGAAGGTGGAAGTGGTGGTGGACGACGGCGTGGTCGATAGCGCTGTCGATGCGATCATCAAGGCGGCCCGTACCGGCAAGATCGGCGACGGCAAGATCTTCGTGCAGAACATCGAGCAGGTGATCCGCATCCGCACCGGCGAAACCGGTGCCGAGGCGGTCTGATCAGGCCGCAGTTTCAGCGACGCGTACACAGTCGCGGCCTGCATTCTTGGCCGCATACAACGCCCGATCGGCACGCGCCAGCAGCGTGTCCGGCCCGGTATCTTCCGCCCCCAGGCAGGCAATGCCGATGCTCAAGCTGAGCGGCACGGCCCGGCCTTCATGCCTGATTTGCAGCGCCAGGGTGCCGGCGCGCAGGCGCTCCGCAACCACCTGGGCTTCCTTGATGCCTGTAGATGGCAGCACGACCGCAAACTCCTCGCCGCCGAGGCGTGCCGCCAGGTCGCTGCGCCTGCAGGCGGTGGCGCAGTGGCGTCCGATGGCGGCGATCGCCTGGTCGCCGGTGGGGTGGCCAAAGCTGTCGTTGATCGCCTTGAAATGGTCGATGTCGATCATCAGCAGCGAGAGCTCGTGCCCATAGCGCCGCGAGCGTTCAATTTCCATTTCGGTGCGTGCCATGAACTGGCGGCGGTTGGCGATGCCGGTCAGGAAATCGGTGGTCGCGATCTCGTGCAGCGCGCGGTTGCGGTCGTCGATGGTTTGTTCCAGCTGCAGGCTTTCCAGTTCAAGCGCATCGGCCAACGCATGGAGCGCGGCGCGCGCATTGTCGCTCTCGATGCGGAATTGGGCGGCGATCACGAGGATGGGGAGGGCGCCGCGCAGCAGTTCGCCGGCCGGGGACATGGCGGACGTGCCTGCGATGGCGGGCAGCAAATGCCAGGCGGCGTCGATGCCGAACAATGCGCACAAGATGGCGCGGCCATTGCGCGGCGCATGGAGGAAAAGCAGTACGCCGGCGGCCAGCAGCAATGGAACGCGAACCGCAGCACCGAGGATGAGGGAGAGCAGGGCCGCCGCCAGCAGCAGCCCCATCCACGGCTGGGACTTGTGCAGGCATGGCGGCGGGGCCGGCATGTAGCACGCCGCGCCGCGCAGCAACAGTACGGCGTTTGCCGCCATCAGCACGTGTGGCAGCATGATCGAAAGCGCCGCCGGCAAGTTGCCGCGCATGCCAGCCAGTATCCAGGCCACGCCCTGGCAAATGGCCGCCAGGCTCCAGTTCGAACCGGCCGAACGTCCATCGCGTACCGCGTGCAGGCCGATGAAGGCGATGCCGATCGCGAGGCATGCAATGCCGAGGGTCAGGTGGCAGGTGCCGAGGTGCAGGGGAGTCAAGCTGCCTCCACGCGGTTGCGGCCACCGTTTTTGGCGCGATACAGCGCCGTGTCGGCGCGTGCAACCAGACTGTCCATCGAGGTATCGTAGGATTTGAGCGTGGCGACGCCGAAGCTGGCGGTGACCTGGTGCGGCACGCCTGATAGCGCTGGCGGGATGGCGGTGATGGCGCGCCGCAGGCGCTCGGCCGCCAGGCGGGCTGCAATCGCGCTGGTTTCAGGCATCAGCAAGGCAAATTCTTCGCCGCCCAGCCGGCCGGGCAGGTCGACGTTGCGTGCATTGGACTGGCAGGCTTGCGCGATCACCTGCAGCAGCTTGTCTCCCGCAGGATGACCGAAGCGGTCGTTGATCTGCTTGAAGTGGTCGATGTCCAGCAGCAGGAGCGTCAACGGCAGGTGATAGCGGCGGGCACGCTCGATTTCGTCGTTGCCGCGTTCCATGAAGTGGCGGCGGTTGGCGATGCCCGTCATGCTGTCGGTGCTGGCTTGCCTGGTCAGTTCCGCCGTGCGTTCGACTACCACGGACTTCAGCATGTCGCGCTTTTGCTGCAGGCGGCCGGCGTGGGCTGCCAGTTCGTCGCGAATCTTTTCGCTCTCCAGCCGGAACTGGAAGGCGTTGACCAGCACATGCAGGATGCCGCCCACCGAGACCATGACGGCAAAGGAGGAGCCGCCGGCCAGGAAGCTGTCGACGTGGTCGCCGGAAAACACGGCGGCGCCCAGGCGCAGCACGCTCCAGATGGCGGCCAGCGCCAGGATGTCGACCAGGTAGCGGGTGCCGGCGGGCAGGCCGGGGCGCTTGACCAGCATCAACAAGGTGGCGCAGTAAAAGGCGGCGCGGTAGGCGGACACCAGGGCGATACGTGCCTGCAGGCTGGCTTGGCCGTAACTGAACCAGGCAAAGCCCGCGACCGCCGCAACGATGCACAAGAGGTAATAGCGATCGCTGTAGCGTGCCCCGACCAGCATTGCCGTGCCGCGGTGGATGAACACCAGGCTGACGACGGAAAGCGCATTGTCGGCGACGGTGCCGATATAGCCAGGAAGGGTGGCTGAATTGGCAACCAGCAGGGCTGCCACGCCGCCGGTCAAGGCCGACATGGCCCATTGCCCGCCCGGTGTGCCGGCCAGTGCGCGGCCACGCAAGCCCCTGAAGGCGCAGGCAATCAGGATCGACAGGAAGCCGACCAGGCTAGTGGCAGTAGCGACATCAAAGGTAAACACGGACAGGCAGGCGCATCATGAAAGTTGCACCATTGTATCATTTGTTACTAGATGTTAAGTTTTAACTTTCCAATTGAAAGTTAATTGGCGATAGCCTATGGCCGGCTGATCTTCAGGTCGAAACGCCAGGCCAGCAGGCGCAGCACGGTGATCAGCCCCGCGCTGGACCACAGCGCCACGTCGTCCGACACCTGGGTGTATTGCAGCGCGATGTAGAACCAGCAACCGAAGAAGGCGCAGATCGCATACGGTTTGCCGTCGCGGAACACCATCGGCACCTCGTTGCAGATAATGTCGCGCAGCACGCCGCCGAAAATACCGGTGACCACCCCCATCATCACTGCCACGAAGATCGGCATGTCGGCCGCCAACGCTTGCGCCACGCTGGCGACGGCGAACAGGCCAAGGCCGACGGCGTCGGCGATCACGATCAGGCGCTCGGATACGATGTGGCGGATATGCCTGACGAAGGGCGCCGCCACCAGGGCGACCACGAACAGCAGGATGGTATATTCCTGGTGCGCCACCCAGAACAGGGGGCGTTTGTCGAGCAGGATGTCGCGCACGGTGCCGCCGCCGAATGCGGTGATGAAGGCGACGATGAACACGCCGACAATGTCCATCCGTTTGCGGCGCGCCTCGATGAACCCGGAGAAGGCCCCGACCAGGATTGCGACGACCTCAATGATGGTAATTAGGGAGACGGCGGGGACGATTTTCATGAGCCGCAGATTAGCATCCTGATTACCGAACCTGCAAGCCGGGCGTGTCGCGCCGGCGTCGGGGCCGTGGCGTGGATCAGCGCTGCGGCGCCAGGGCGGAGCGTAGCAGCACCATGATGGCGCCTTCGCCGCCCTCTTCGGCGCGGGCCTGGCAGAAGGCAATCACGCCGTCGGTCTGCACCAGCCAGGAATGGACCATGGATTTCAGTACCGGCTCGCCGCCGCGCGAACCGAAGCCGCGGCCGTAGATCACGCACACGCAGCGGTAGTTGCGCTGCCTGGCCTTGAGCAGGAAGTCGTCCACCGCCTGGCGCGCCTCGTCGCGGCGCTTGCCGTGCAGGTCCAGTTCATCCTGTACCGGCCAGTGGCCCTTGCGCATTTTCTTCATCACGTCCGGGCCGATGCCGGGCGCGCTGTAGTTCAGCGCAGGGTCTTCTTCCATGTAATGGTCGACGTCGAACATATCCGACAGCATCGACTCGCGCAGCACGGCCGCGTCGTCCGCCGCCTGCTCCTCGGCCGTTTGCGGCTTGCGCGCGCCGGACGGGGCAGGGCGGCCCGTGACTGCAGCGCCCTTGGAAGGCGGCGGCAGGTAGCGGTCGGACGGTTTCATCTTCTGTACGCCGGCCATGGAGGACTGGAACACATTGGCAGCGGCGGCAGCGGCCGTCGCCTGTTTGGCGCGCTCCTTCTGCTCGGCCGCGCGCTGCTCTTCCTGCTCCTTGAGCTGCTTGCCCAGTCCCTTCAGGTCGGCGAAGCTTTTCACTCTTGCGCTTCCAGGTAGCGTTGCGCGTCCAGGGCGGCCATGCAGCCGGTGCCGGCCGAGGTGATGGCCTGGCGGTAGATGTGGTCTTGCACGTCGCCGGCGGCGAACACTCCTGGCACGGAGGTGGCGGTCGCCATGCCTTCGGTGCCGGTGCGGGTCTTGATATAGCCGTCCTTCATTTCCAGCTGGCCTTCGAAGATGCCGGTGTTCGGCTTGTGGCCGATGGCGATGAACAGGCCGTGCACGGCCACGTCGGTCAATTCGCCGTTATTGTGTTTGACGGTGATGGCGTTGACGCCGGACTGGTCGCCCTTCACTTCGTGCAGGGTCGCGTTCAGTTTCAGCTCGATCTTGCCTTCGGCGACCTTGGCCATCAGGCGGTCCACCAGGATAGGCTCGGCGCGGAACTTCTCGCGGCGGTGCACCAGGGTGACCTTGGTGGCGATGTTCGACAGGTACAGGGCTTCTTCGACAGCGGTATTGCCGCCGCCGACCACGGCCACTTCCTGGCCACGGTAGAAGAAACCGTCGCAGGTGGCGCAGGCGGAGACGCCGCGGCCCATGAATTCCTGCTCGGTCGGCAGGCCCAGGTACTGGGCCGAGGCGCCGGTGGCGATGATCAGGGTGTCGCAGGTGTAGGTGCTGCTGTCGCCGACCAGGCGGATCGGCTTTTCGTTCAGGTGCGTGGTGTGGATGTGGTCAAACACGATCTCGGTCTTGAAGCGTTCGGCGTGCTGCAGGAAGCGCTGCATCAGGTCCGGACCCTGGACGCCCATCGGGTCGGCCGGCCAGTTTTCCACGTCGGTGGTGGTCATCAATTGGCCGCCTTGCTCGACGCCGGTCACCAGCATTGGGTTCAGGTTGGCGCGTGCGGCGTAAATCGCGGCGCTGTAGCCTGCAGGACCGGAGCCAAGAATCAGGACTTTGGCGTGTTTGGTAGTAGTCATGGCGGATTCTTTACCTAGTTAATATGTCTTGAATATGGGTGCGGACAGGAATGCTACAAGTCCGGCCCCAAGCAAACCGAAATTATATGCGAAGCGTGCATTTCACATGTACCGTGGGGCCGCTTTACCTTGATATGCCTTAGAATAAGCGCAATTATGGAATTTTTGCCTCCAAGCAATGAGTAAGAAGAGTCAAAAGAGTCAATCGACAACTTCTGGTTACACTCGCAATGTCACCGAACGCCAGCCTTTACCCAATCGGCTGGTGCGACTGCTGTCGGAGGCGCGCTTTTTCGCGCTGTTTGTCGTCTGCGTCTATTTCATCCTGATCCTGGCCAGCTACAACCGACTGGACCCGGGCTGGTCGCACAATAACGTGGTGCCCAAGGTGTTCAACCTGGGCGGGCGCGGCGGCGCCTGGCTGTCCGACCTGATGCTGTTCATCTTCGGTTTTTCGGCCTGGTGGTGGTGCGTCTACATGCTGCGCGTGGTGTGGCAGGGCTATCGCCGCCTGACCCGCAAGTTCGTGCTGGAGAAGGAAGAAGACCCGGAACATAAGCAGGAAGGTATCATCCGCGTGATCGGCTTCGGCCTGATGCTGGTTGGTTCGATGGGCCTGGAGTTCCTGCGCCTGTACAGCATGAAGGTGCAGTTGCCGCGCGTGCCGGGCGGCGTGCTGGGTGAATTGATCGGCCATGGCGCCCATGTGGGCCTGGGCTTTACCGGTGCCACGCTGCTGTTGCTGCTGTTGTTCGGCACCGGCTTCAGCCTGTTCTTCCACGTGTCGTGGATGTCGGTGGCCGAACGCATCGGTGAAGTCATCGAGATGGGCATCGACTGGGTCCGCGCCCGCATGGAAGACCGCGAAGACCGTCGCCAGGGCGACGTGGCGGTGGTCAAGCGCGAAGAGAAGGTGGTCAAGGAACGCGTCAAGCACGAAGAGAAGCATCCGAAGCCGGCCGACCTGCCGCCGGATGCGCCGCCGGCGCCTATCGTCAAGATCGAGCCGCAGATCACCCAGGTGGTGCAGTCCGAGCGCGTGATCAAGGAAAAGCAGGGCACCCTGTTCCAGGAAATCGAGAACACCACGCTGCCGCCGCTGTCGCTGCTGGACGATGCTCCGCCGCAGCAGGAAACCGTGGCCGTGGAAACGCTGGAATTCACCAGCCGCCTGATCGAGAAGAAACTGTCCGACTTTGGCGTGGAGGCCAAGGTGGTGGCCGCCTACCCGGGCCCGGTCGTCACCCGCTACGAAATCGAGCCTGCCACCGGCGTAAAGGGCAGCCAGATCGTCAACCTGGCGCGCGACCTGGCGCGTTCGCTGTCGCTGACCTCGATCCGCGTGGTGGAAACCATCCCTGGCAAGAACTACATGGCGCTGGAGCTGCCGAATCCCAAGCGCCAGATCGTGCGCCTGACGGAGATCCTCGGTTCCAAGGTCTATAACGACAATCACTCGCCGCTGACCGTGGCGCTGGGCAAGGACATTGCCGGCAAGCCGGTGGTGGCCGACCTGGCCAAGATGCCGCACTTGCTGGTGGCCGGTACCACCGGCTCCGGCAAGTCGGTGGGTATCAACGCCACCATCCTGTCGCTGCTGTACAAGGCCGACCCGCACGATGTGCGCATGATCCTGATCGACCCGAAGATGCTGGAGATGTCGGTGTACGAAGGCATTCCGCACCTGCTGGCGCCGGTGGTGACCGATATGCGCCAGGCCGGCCACGCCCTGAACTGGGCGGTGAACGAGATGGAGCGCCGCTACAAGCTGATGTCCAAGCTGGGCGTGCGTAACCTGGCCGGCTACAACGCCAAGATTGCCGAGGCGGAGAAGCGCGAAGAGAAGATTCCGAACCCGTTCTCGATTACCCCGGACGCGCCGGAACCGCTGGAAAAACTGCCAACCATCGTCATCATCATCGACGAGCTGGCCGACCTGATGATGGTGGTCGGCAAAAAGGTGGAAGAACTGATCGCCCGTATCGCGCAGAAAGCCCGTGCGGCCGGCCTGCACTTGATCCTGGCGACCCAGCGCCCATCTGTAGACGTGATCACTGGCCTGATCAAGGCCAATATCCCGACGCGTATTGCGTTCCAGGTATCGTCCAAGATCGACTCGCGCACCATTCTTGACCAGATGGGGGCGGAGGCGCTGCTTGGCATGGGCGACATGTTGTACATGCCGCCCGGCACCGGCTTGCCGGTCCGCGTGCACGGCGCCTTCGTATCGGATGATGAAGTGCACCGTGTGGTGAAACATTTGAAGGCCCAGGGTGAGCCGAATTACATCGAGGGCATCCTGGAAGGCGGCACGCTGGAAGAGGGCGGCGGCGATGCGCTGGCCGGCGCCGGCGGCGGCGGGGACAGCGAGTCCGACCCGATGTATGACCAGGCCGTGCAGGTCGTGTTGAAGCATCGCAAGGCTTCGATCTCGCTGGTGCAGCGCCACCTGCGCATTGGCTACAACCGGGCTGCGCGCCTGCTGGAACAGATGGAAAACAGCGGCGTGGTATCGGCCATGCAGTCGAACGGCAACCGCGAAATCATCGCACCTACCGCGTCGGCGGAATAAGGAATTCTATGAAGTACAACAAGTTGATGGCGGCCCTGGCCGCCGGCCTGCTGTTTGCAGGTTCCGCCAGCGCCACGGCGCTGGACCAGTTCAAGGCTTTCGTGGGCAGCACCAAGGCTGCCAAGGGCGAGTTCACGCAGAAGGTGGTGGCGCAGGGCAGCAAGGACAAACTGTCGTCCGGCAGCTTCAGCTTCGCCCGCCCGGGCAAGTTCATCTGGACTTACACCAAGCCCTATGACCAGGTGCTGCAGGCCGATGGCGAGCAGCTCTATATCTTCGACAAGGACCTGAACCAGGTTACCGTGCGCAAGCTGGGCGACGCGCTGGGGTCATCCCCGGCGGCCATCCTGTTCGGCTCCAACGACCTGGAAAAGAACTTTGCCCTGTCCGAAGCCGGTAGCCGCGACGGCCTGGAATGGCTGAAAGCCACACCAAAAGCCAAGGACGCCAGCTTCGAGCAGATCCAGATCGGCCTGAAAAACGGTGTGCCGGAAGCGATGGAGCTGAAAGACAGCTTTGGCCAGACCTCCATCCTGTCGTTTAAGAAGTTTGAAAAAAATCCAGCGCTGAATGCAACGTCCTTTAAATTTGTCATGCCCAAGGGCGCGGACGTCATCAACAATTAGGGCATGATGACGCAAGACCTGTTCGCCCCCGAGCCCACCCCGCCGCTGGCCGAAGCGATGCGCCCGCACAGCGTGGCGGACGTGATCGGCCAGAGTCACCTGCTGGGCGAAGGCAAGCCGCTGAACCTGCTGTTCAAGTCCGGCAAGCCGCATTCGATGATCCTGTGGGGGCCGCCGGGCGTCGGCAAGACCACGCTGGCCCGCCTGTCGGCGCGCGCCTTCGACTGCGAGTTCATTGCCATTTCGGCCGTGCTGGGCGGGGTGAAGGATATCCGCGCCGCGATTGAACAGGCGGAGCAGTTTGTCGCCAACGGCAAGCAGACCATCCTGTTCATCGACGAGATCCACCGCTTTAACAAGGCGCAGCAGGATGCCTTGCTGCCGTTCGTCGAATCGGGCCTGGTGACGTTGATTGGCGCCACTACCGAAAACCCTTCGTTCGAAGTCAACTCCGCGTTGTTGTCGCGCGCCCAGGTCTATGTGCTGAAGGCGCTGACGGAAGAGGAGATGCGCCAGTTGCTGGCCCGCGCCAGGGAGCGCGCCATGCCGGACCTGGACTTCGACGAACTGGCCATCGACACCCTGGTCGGCTATGCCGACGGCGACGCGCGCCGTTTCCTGAACCTGCTGGAGCAGACCAAGACGGCCGCCGCCACCGCGCGCACCAAGCAGGTCACCGGCGAATTCGTGCAGAACGCGTTGACCCTGAATGCGCGCCGCTTCGACAAGGGCGGCGACAATTTCTACGACCAGATTTCGGCACTGCACAAATCGGTGCGTGGTTCCAATCCGGACGGCGCGCTGTACTGGTTCTGCCGCATGATCGATGGCGGCGCCGATCCGCGCTACCTGGCGCGCCGCATCGTGCGCATGGCCTGGGAAGACATCGGCCTGGCCGATCCGCGCGCGCTCACCATGGTGAACGATGCCGCCGAAACCTATGAGCGGCTCGGGTCGCCGGAAGGGGAGCTGGCGCTGGCCCAGGCCGTGATCTATCTCGCGGTCGCGGCCAAGAGCAACGCCGGCTACAACGCTTACAACGCCGCCATGGCCTTCGTCCGCCGCGACAAGTCGCGCGAAGTGCCGGTCCACCTGCGCAACGCCCCCACCAAGTTGATGAAAGAGCTGGGCTACGGCCACGAATACCGCTACGCCCACGATGAGCCGGATGCCTACGCCGCCGGCGAAACCTATCTGCCCGACGGCATGGCCGAACCAGGCTGGTACCAGCCCGTACCGCGCGGCCTGGAATCCAAGATCGCGGACAAGCTGGCCTTCCTGCGCAAACTGGACGAAGAAGCCCGCAAAGCTTAAGTCGTTATCAGCTTGCAATTGTAGGAATTTTCCTATTATTTGTAAGCAAACTAGTGCAAACCCCTACGGGACTTTACATTCTTATTGCCTACCGTTACGATGTTGTAAATATTCTAACGGAGGGCGGAATGGCGCAGCGTCTGACAGTCGATGGGGTGACAGTCCATGTGGATGGCGAGGGGGAAGAAGCCATCATGATGATCCATGGCTGGCCCTACGACCGCAGCCTGTGGGATGCCCAGGTTGCCGCTTTTTCGCCAAGCTATCGCTGCGTTCGGTTCAGCTTCCCCAATCAAGGCGCCAAGGGTAGCCATACCATTGACGAAGTATCAAAACTCTACGCCGATACCGTGCATGCCGTGAATGGGGGCCGTCCCGTTATCCTGATGCTGAGCGATTGGGGCTGCGTCTTCGGTTACCAGTTCGCGCTGCGTTATCCGGACTTGGTGAGCCGGATGATCAGCGTCGGGATTGGCGGCTCCAGCCAGATGACTTACCGCGCCTCGCTGGACTGGAAAACCCGGCTGCGCCTGGCGTTTGCCCACCGCCGCCTGAAAGCGTCCAGCGGCAGCAGCCGCGCGGCGCGCGAAGCCTGCGCGCGCCTGCAATTGCCCCACGCGGTCAGCTGGCTGCGCGCCAGCACGCCCGCCGCGGGGACGCTGCCGTTCAAGCTGCGCTGGCCCATGCTGTACATCTACGGCAAGCGCAAGCCGTTCTCCTTCCACACCCGCAGTTTCGAGGCGGCCGTGCAGTCCAAGCCGGACAGCCGGGTGATTGCTTTCCGCAGCGGGCATTGGGTGATGCGCGAAGAACCGGAAGCCTTCAATAGTGCCGTGAAGGGGTGGCTGGAGCAGATCCGTCCGCTGTGAAGTTCGGTTGCGCCACGGCGCGTTCGGCCCTATAGTGCCGGGTTCGCAATTTTGCGTTGGCGCAATAAAACCTTTACATGAAACTCTTCAAGACCACTCTTCTGCTGTCCGCGTTGGCAGCATCTTTCAGTGCTTCGGCCGCCGAGCGCCTCTATCTTCAGACACCGGTGCAGATTGCTCCCGGTTCGTTCGTCCCTCAAGCCGTGCGCAACGAATGCGAGCTTGAGAGCCATCTGGTCGAGGATGCCTCGGCCAAGATTACCAAGGAATACGGCCGTGTTGAGTTGGCTACCGCCAACGACGATGTCGGCAACGACAAAGTGGTCAAGATCACGATCACCAACGCCTGGGGCGCTGGAGGCGGTAAATGGTCGGGTCCCAAGTCGTTGGAGGTGCTTGCGGAGCTCAAGCAAAGCGGCGCCACGCTGTCGTCCGCCACATTCCGGCGCACGACGAATGTCGGCTTGTTCCGCGGTACCTGCGAGATGTTCCATAAAGTGACCAGGGAACTGGGCGAGGACGTGGCCGATTGGCTGAACGAGGGCGCGCCATCCAAGCCCGTCAAGGGGGAAGACGCCCGGAAGCCGGCTGAATAAGGCGGGCCGCACGGCGGCTGCAGGTCGGTAAATCTGCATTTCATCCCGTGATTTTTGCGCTTCGTCGCAAGTGCAAGGCAGGGCAGGGAGGCTTTAGGTACAGTGTAACCATGGAAGCACGGAAGTAGTTCAACACTGACCTGAAGGAGAACATCATGAAAGCCCTGAAACACATGGAAGCGATCTTCGTTATCGCAGCAGCCCTGGCCACCGTCACCAGCTTTGCAACCGCCACCCCTCCAGTGCTGCACGTAGCCGCCGCCCCGGTCGTCGCCAAAGTGGATACCAGCATTCCAACCGTGGTGGTCGCCGCCAAGCGCCTGACCGCGGCTGAAAAAGCAGCACTGATCTGACAGCACAACGCCGGAGGGCGTAAAACTCGGTTGTTGTGCTGTCATCTTGGTACAATTGCTCCTTTCGACTAAACCTCGCAGCGGCAGCAATAACAACATGATTGACATCCAACTTCTCCGTAAAGACATTGATACTGTCGCCGCCAAACTGGCGACCCGCAAGTTCCAGCTCGACGTGGCTGGCTTCAATGCCCTGGAAGGCGAGCGCAAAGCCATCCAGATGCGTACCGAAGAACTGCAAAGCAAGCGCAATTCGCTGTCCAAGCAGATCGGCATGATGAAGGGCAAAGGGGAAGACACCACCGCCGTGATGGCCGAAGTAGGCGGCCTGGGCGATGAATTGAAGGCCAACGAGATCAAGCTGGCCGACGTGCAGTTGAAGATGAATACCTTCCTGCAGGCAGTGCCGAACCTGCCGCACGAATCCGTGCCAGCAGGCGCCGATGAAACGGGCAACGTGGAAGTCCGAAAATTCGGCACCCCGCGCAGCTTTGACTTCGAAGTAAAAGACCATGCGGACGTAGGCGCCGCACTGGGCCTGGATTTCGAGACCGCCACCAAACTCACCGGTTCCCGCTTCAGCGTCATGAAAGGCGGCATCGCACGCCTGCACCGTGCACTGGCGCAGTTCATGCTGGACACCCACACCGACAAGCACGGCTACACCGAGTGCTACACGCCGTACATGGTCAACGCCGAATCGCTGATGGGCACCGGCCAGCTGCCGAAGTTCGAAGCCGACCTGTTCTCGGTGAAGAAGGGCGGCGCGGAAGGCGAAGGACAGACCTTCTACCTGATCCCGACTTCGGAAGTGTCGTTGACCAATATGGTGCGCGACGAGATCGTGGCTGTCGAAACGCTGCCGATCAAGGTTACCGCGCACACCCCATGCTTCCGTTCCGAAGCTGGTTCTGCCGGCCGCGATACCAAGGGCATGATTCGCCAGCACCAGTTCGACAAGGTTGAACTGGTCCAGGTGGTGCACCCTGAGAAGTCGTACGAAGCGCTGGAAGAAATGGTCGGCCACGCCGAAACCATCCTGCAGGCGCTGGGCCTGCCATACCGCGTGATGCAACTGTGCACCGGCGACATGGGCTTTGGCGCTGCCAAGACCTATGACCTGGAAGTGTGGCTGCCGGCGCAGAACACCTACCGCGAAATTTCTTCGCTGTCGAATTGTGAAGCCTTCCAGGCCCGCCGCATGCAGGCGCGCTTCCGCAATGCCGCGGGCAAGCCAGAACTGCTGCACACACTGAACGGCTCCGGCCTGGCCGTGGGCCGCACCCTGGTCGCCGTGCTGGAAAACTACCAGCAGGCTGACGGTTCGGTGGAGATTCCAGCAGCGCTGCAGCCTTATATGGGCGGCCTGACCAAGCTCGTAGCATAAAGTTGAAAATAGCCCTTCCTTTTTTTAAAAGGGCTGCTATAATCTTGGCTCTCAACGGCGACCACCGTTGCTAGCAGTACCTGGAGAGGTGGCAGAGTGGTCGAATGTACCTGACTCGAAATCAGGCGTACGTTAAATCGTACCGTGGGTTCGAATCCCACCCTCTCCGCCAGAACACTGAAAAAGCCCTTGTAGATCAAGGGCTTTTTCTTTTTTCTTCTTCCAGATTCGAGCGCCTATCGACCTTTCAGTGCAGTGTAGTGCAGTTCGAATTCCGGATTCTCCGCCAAAGTATTTCTGGCTCATGCACGAGGATCTATCGATCCACGTTCCTCGAGGTGAATAGCCATGGCTGTGGCGAATACTCGGGACTGTCGAGCTAATGGAATTATTTGTTTGCCGTTGAACCGTTCCGTGCTGGCTAGGGCCATCGTCAAATTACGTTCGTCCCTTTACTTCTATGAGGCCAATGCCGAAAAGCGCATAAGCTGTCTCTCCATTCGATTCGAAATTGTCGTTTCCGAAGAGTGCCTTGAATCGGCTGGTTGCCCGCGAGATTTCTGACTAGCTGCGCCAGATCACTGTGTAGCCCACGGTCCTCCGTCATTCCATTGCTGCGAGTAGTTTGTTTTTTGTTGTCGTGCTGAGTCGATGAGCGGCATTAGGAAATCATGCAGTATGCTTACGACAGCCTCAAGGGGAAGTGCTTCAAGTTTGTTCTTTCTAAGGAAGGCAGACCATTGCGCCTGTTTAGCGGAATCCGTCGCAAACGTTTCCGTGAGTCCCAGTGGCGTCGAGGTGGGAAAGGCTGTGCCCCTGCGTGAGAACGTCGCGTGGATCGCTTGTAACAGTGTGTCGCCTTCGAATGCAGTGTATTTAGCCAAGACCCATAGATCGAAGAAGTCTTTCAGCCTGGTGTTTGCCATGCCAAGTGAAACTAGCGCTTCCAATTTCTCGGCAACTACCGTATATCGCGGATAAGCTCGAAGCTGCGGCGCAGAAAAGCCTGACAGGATGACTGGGAAAGACACATCTTCCGGCGCCGGTGTTACAGCGTCGCCAAACCCGATATCCAGCTGGATCGGGCAACGGGCGCCGTCGATGCTTCCGCTGAATGTAACGCGCACCCCGGCATAATTTGCTTCCTTGCGTATATCGACTGCTCGCACTGTGGACGAATCAAAGGTAATTCCATCCGGTTCCTCGATCTCACAGATATCCTTGAATGCGCTTTCAAGGTGCGGTAGATCGGCGGGCCCGAAACCAAGGAAGTCCGCATCGCGGGTTGGGCGATGAGGCAGATCGAACCACAGGTCGAAGAGCAGTGCACCTTTCAGCAGAAATTGTGCGGCGTGTTGTGAGACGCTTATCCGGTAAAGCAGTCGCTCCAAAGCGTAGCGGGTCAGTACCAGGTTGAAGTCCTGGTTACGCTCCTTTGCGATTTTCAGTAAGCGCGCCCGCACGGACGCAGGAACGTTTCGTTCACTCATACCAAGCTTTCAATGTATGGGCGCATGACGTTCGACATTCGGAATTTGGACGCGTGGCGCCAGAGGTCGTCCATATTGATGCGTTTAGCGCGCCAGGCCTCTGTCAGCGCTTCCAGTGCTACGTCCAGGCCAATCTTGTTGCGAAACTTGAAGCAGTCGACCAATGTGCGCTCAATTGTGGTGATGCGCACTGGTATGCCATCTATCTGGCGAACTTCGATACCTTGTTCCAGGGCTGTATCGGATAGGCGGACGATACGAAGCGGCGGATAGCTTGGTTGTGGCGCATGCGCTTTGTTCGGAATCCCTAGCCAAACTTCAAATGGTGCTTGTGTTGTCAGCTGATGGACTTGAAGTGCTGATAGAAGGCATATTACGGACTGGGGATATTTTTTCGCGACTTCGGCCAGCGTGCCATGTTCCGATATATGGCGGGATGGCAGGGCATAGAGTCCTCGGTCAACTCGCTGCAGCTTGCCTTGCTGGACCAGCCGCGTTAGCGCTATGCGAGGGAAACCATTGGCGACCAAGTCGCGTGACCTGATTAGGCCATGCAGCTTGGCCATTTGTAGAATTTGTTCGCCGAAGTTTTCCATATCGATGATTGTGTTCCTAAATATAGGTAATTGTCAATTTGTACCGATATTTTGGAACAATGGCCTATCGAGGACATTTCAATCGATGTCGGAGTACAGTGTGGGTTGTAGGGGCGGAAGAATAAGCGTTTTTCCGGGGCTTGGAAAAGGTAGATAGAAAGGTGGATAGAGCACTGTTGAGCGGATTTTCACTCTTAGTGCTACAGACACCCTCTCCGCCAGAACACTGAAAAAGCCCTCGAGCAATCGAGGGCTTTTTCGCTTTAGGGCATCTGAATTGCCCCGCAGCTCAAAGCTTTTCGATTTGACGGTCGATAGCGGCCCGTGCCCGTTCGTTCCTTTCGCTGTAACGGTTGGTCAGGTAATCGCTTCGCCCGCGCATCAGCAAGGTCAGTTTGAACAATTCTTCCATCACGTCCACAACGCGGTCATAGTAGGCGGAAGGACGCATCCTGCCCGCATCATCGAATTCCTTGTACGCCATCGGCACTGAAGATTGGTTCGGAATGGTGAACATGCGCATCCAGCGGCCCAGCAGGCGCAACGTGTTCACCACGTTGAATGACTGCGAGCCTCCGCACACCTGCATGACTGCCAGTGTGCGCCCCTGGCTTGGGCGTAGCGCGCCTTGTTCCAGCGGAATCCAGTCGATCTGGTTTTTCATTACGGCGGTGATCGCGCCATGCCGCTCAGGGCTGCACCAGACCTGGCCTTCCGACCAAAGGCAAAGCTCCCTTAGTTCCACAACTTTGGGGTGTGTTTCGGGCACGCTGCCAACCATCGGCAATTCCATCGGGTCGAAGATTTTGACTTCGGCGCCGAAGTGCTCCAGGATCCGGGCCGCCTCAAAGGTTAGGAAACGGCTGAATGACCGCTCGCGCAAGGAGCCATACAGCATCAGGATGCGGGGCGGGTGGTTCATGTCGCCTTGCGGCGCCAACATATCCAAGCTTGGCAGGTCGAGAAGTTCTGCTTTGATGTTCGGAAGATCGGGGATGCTCATGCTTCAGTGCTTTTCCAGAGGGTCTGCAAAATCGCCAGGTGCCACAGTGCCACAGACGGTCGCGTCGGCCGGCGGCGCCGGGTACAGCCAGCAGAACAAGATCGTTGCCGCTCCCATACCCGTCAACTGCGCCAGGATGAAGCCTGGCGCATCGCCAGGCCGAATGCCGGCGAAGGTGTTGCTCGCTGCACGAGCCAGGGTTACGGCGGGATTGGCGAACGAGGTCGAGGACGTGAACCAGTAGGCGGATGTGATGTATGCGGCCACCGCAAATGGCGTGATGGCGGGGCGGCTGCGGGAGCAGCCGATGATTACGCCGATCAGGCCGAACGTGGCGATAAACTCGCTCCACCATTGCGCAGGACCTGAGCGCACATGCTCGGATGCGAAAAACAGCGCCTCGCCGAACATGCCGTGGGCTGCGGCGACGCCTGCAAATGCGCCAATCATTTGCACGGCGATATAAGGCAGGACTTCCGACATCGGAATATTGCGCTGCCAGGCTTCCGACAGTGTTACCGCAGGATTGAAGTGCGCGCCTGAGATGGTGCCGAACATCAGGATCAAGGCCACCAGTCCCGCACCAGTTGCGATAGTGTTGGCCAGCAGCGCGATGGCGACATTGCCGCCCGCAAGCCGTTCGGCCATGATTCCGGAGCCGACCACTACAGCCAGCAGGAGAGCGGTGCCTAGCGCCTCGGCGACCAGGCGTCGGGATAAGGTCACGGCTGGACCCCGCCAATGCGTTCGAGTTCTGCCTTCATGCGTGCCGGGTCTTTTTTCAATTCTTCCAGCGGCAGCGCGAAGAGGGTTTCGATACGGTGGCGGAGGATGCGGTATGCCTTCATGAACGCTGCGTCGATTTCTTCGTCGGAGCCGGTCGCGTGTGCAGGGTCTTCAACACCCCAGTGGGCGCGCGTGACTGGGCCAAGGTAGGCAGGGCAGATTTCGCCGGCGGCGCTGCCGCAGACGGTGATCACAATGTCTGGGGTGACTGGCAGGTCGTCCCAGGACTTGCTGTGATAGCCCTCGGTCGAGATGCCTTCGCGCTCCAGCAATGCCAGCGAACGTGGATGGACGTAACCGGCAGGCTTGCTGCCGGCGCTGACCGCATGCCAGCCAGCCGGCGCCAGGTGGTTGAAGGTGGCTTCGCCGAGAATGGAGCGGCAGGAGTTACCAGTGCAGAGGATCAGGACGTTCATGGTTTGCAGGAGTTGATGTTGGTGGATGGGGCGCAGCTTTGGCCGCCGCAGCAGTTCTCGGTCAAGAAGGAAAGCACACCGTTCATAGTGTCGAAGTTGGCGCTGTAAATGATGAAGCGGCCTTCCTGTCGCGGTTCGATCAAGCCGGCATTGGTCAGCTCTTTCAGGTGAAACGACAGGGAGGATGGGGCGATGTCCAACTGCTCGCCGATCTTGCTTGCGGCCAGACCTTGCGGTCCGGTTTGGACCAGCAGCCGGAATGTATTGAGTCGGGATTCCTGTGCCAGTGCCGCCAACGCGGCCAATACGGCTTTCGTTTTCATTGGGTTTTCCTGGGTAATTCCTTGTTGGACCTGATTATGGCATAACGATACGACGTTTCAAAGAATATCGAAATATATTGACAGCACGATGACATGAGCGCTAATCTTCGTTCGTCGATTGACGAATTGCATAGTGAATATGATTAGTTGCTGTACCCCAGACCCAAAGCCCGACCTGCCAGAACTGGATGTCGACGAGGTGGCCATGCTCTGCAAGGCGTTGGCGCATCCGGCGCGCGTGCAGTTGCTGCGTTACCTGGCGGCTTATGGTGCCTGCTACTTTGGCAGCTTGACCGATGTGTTGCCGTTGGCGCCATCGACCATTTCCCAGCACGTCACGATCCTCAAGCAGGCGGGGCTGATTCTAGGTTCGGCCGATGAGCAGCGAGTCTGTTATTGCGTCAATCCCGAGCGGCTGGAGCAGTTCAAGCAGCTGATCGGCAGTTTGTAAAAAAATTTGCGTGCTAATTCGTAATTCGACGAATTAGGAATGAATCATGACTCCACTTCGAAAGGACCGCACCATGAAGACATTGAATGAACTACCTGTTGCCGTACTCGGCGCCGGGCCAGTCGGTTTGGCTGCAGCTGCACATCTTCTGCAACGCGGGCTGCGCCCAATCATTTTTGAGCGCGGCGTCGGAGTGGGTGCCAATCTGGAAACCTACAGGCATGTGCGATTGTTCTCGCCTTGGCAGTACAACATCGACAAGGCCGCGCGCCAACGGCTGGAGTGCAATGGCTGGCAGGCGCCGGCGAATGATGGCTTGCCGACCGCTGGCGAGCTGCTGGACTCATACCTTTCTCCACTGTCCAAATTGCCTGAACTGGAAGGTGCATTGAAGCTGCGGCATACAGTCGTGCAGATCACGCGCCAGGGCTTTGACAAGGTCAAAAGCCGGGGACGCGAATTGGCGCCGTTCGTTCTCCGCGTGGCGGGACCGGACGGCGAACGAGACTACCTTGCGCGGGCCGTGATTGATGCGAGCGGTACCTGGTCGAACCCGAATCCCCTCGGCGCCTACGGAGTTGCAGCCCTTGGCGAGCGAGAGCTGGGCGATCGCATTGTCTATGGCATGCCGGATGTGGCTGGTACCCAGCGGGCCCAATATGCAGGCAGGCGGACCTTGGTTGTCGGCGCCGGGCATTCGGCAGCCGGTACCTTGCTGGCGCTGGCGGAGCTGGCGGAATCGGTGGCAGGCACTTCCATCGTCTGGGCGACACGGGGCGATCAGTTGGCCCGGGTCTTTGGTGGCGGCGAAGCCGATGGGCTTCCGGCACGCGGCCAGCTGGGCCTGCGGCTCAAAGCATTGCGCGATTCCTGCAAACTGGAGCTGCATACCAATTTCCGCGTGACCGGGTTGCAACAGGAGGCGAGTGGTATCCGCGTTGTCGGCGAGCACCCGGATGGCCAGCAAGATGTGATTAGCGGGGTTGACCGCATCGTCGCTGCCACCGGTGCGCGCCCAAACCTGGAGTTGACCCGTGAAATGCGAGTCCGCCATGACCCATGGCTGGAGAGCACGGATGCGCTGGCGCCGCTGATTGATCCAAACGAGCATAGCTGCGGTACCGTGCGGCCACATGGTCACCGCGAACTGGCCCATCCCGAACCGGGATACTTCGCGGTTGGCGCGAAGAGTTATGGCCGTGCCCCGAACTTCTTGATGGCAACGGGATATGAACAGGTGCGTTCCGTTGTCGCGAGCCTGGTCGGCGACATGGCGGCTGCCGATTCCGTTCAACTGGACTTGCCGGAGACCGGTGTGTGCAACACGCGCTTGGCGTATGACGGCGAGGCCAAAGAAGACAAGGGTTGCTGTGGCGGGCCTGCTGTCGATGCCAGCGCGGCATGCTGCGCATTGGACGAGGCGGAAAAAGCGAAAGGGCAGTCGGGATGTTCTTCACTGTCCGCTTGCACGCCGCGCCCGAAAGCAAGCGCATGCTGCGCATAGTTCAGGAGGCGGCTATGTTGAAGCTTTTGTTCGTGCGCTTCTTCCTGCCAATGGCGCTGGCGTTGAATGTCGGCGTGTTCTTGGTCACGAGGCAGTTCGATGGGAACCTTGAGCTTGCAGTCCTGATGCCGAGCGTGCTGATTCTTCTCTCGGCAGGGTCTGCGGAGCGACGCTTGGCTTATCGCTCTGATTGGAAAGCAGGGCAGGGCGACCTAAGTACAGACATCACCAGCGCGGGGCTATTGTTCGCCTTCGTCGATCCGCTGTTGAAATGGTTGCTGCCGGTACTGGTGCTGGCGCTGGTCGGCCCGCGGGTGATGGAGGTTGGGGCTTCGATCTTCCCGACCGCTTGCCCTTCGCCTTACAAGTCTTGCTTGCCGCCTTGTTGGCCGAGTTCACCAGCTATTGGTCGCACCGCCTGCATCACAGGCTGCCCTCGCTGTGGTGGCTGCACGCCCTGCACCACGGTAGCGAGCGCTTGTATTGGCTGAATAACTTCCGCATTCACCCTTTGAACCATGCCATCAATTATGTGCTGGGCTTTGCACCGCTCTTGTTGATTGGCACTCCGCCGGACGTGGTGCTTGGCTACCTGGCCCTGACTTATCCGGTACTGATGTTGCAACACGCGAACCTGCCGTTACGCAGTGGCTGGCTGAATTATGTGTTTAGTACCAATGAAGTCCACCGTTGGCACCACGCTGACAACCCCAAAGACGGCGACAGGAATTTTGGCCGTGCTTTAGTGCTCTGGGACATGGCGTTTGGCACCTACCGCTATCGTGCAGAAGGCAACGACCCTGTCGCTGTGGGCCTGTACCAGCCGACAAGCTATCCTGCCAAGGCGTCTTTCGCGAGGCAGGTGTGGTCCATGTTCTTGCCAGGCTGCTGCCGGGCTGCGTTCTGAAGGAGGTGACATGCAAATACGGAAGCCCGTTGCAGTGTTGGCGATAACGCAGGTGATTTCATGGGGGATGTTGTATTACGCCTTCGGCGTTCTAGCCAGCCGAATCCAGGCCGACCTGGCGCTGACGGCGAGCCAGACTTTCGGAGCATTCTCCTGGAGCGTGCTGGTGGCGGGGCTGGCTGCAACACCGGCCGGCATTGCGATTGACAGGCATGGAGGTCGCTGGATTATGGTGGCGGGATCCTTGGTCGCCGCATTGGGGCTTTGGTGCCTTGCGGCTGCCGGGTCGTACATCACTTATATGGCCGCCTGGACCTTGATTGGAACCGCAATGTCGCTGACATTGTACGAGGCGGCTTTCGCAACGCTGAATGGTTCCCTTTCCCACGACGCCGCAAGGGCCATTTCGACCGTAACCTTGCTCGGCGGCCTTGCCAGTACCGCATTCTGGCCACTGACCGAGGCTTTGACGGTTCGATTAGGCTGGCGCGATACGTTGACTATCTACGCGTTGATCCAATTGCTGTTTTGTGCGCCATTGCATTTCCATCTTGACGGCGTGCACCAGAGGAAAGCGGCTGCATCGCATCACGCCGGCGCCACGCTCCAGCACGCCATACGACAGCCGCATTTCTGGCTTCTGGCCACCGCTTTTGCGGTCAACGCATTTATCTTTGCTGCGATTTCCGTACACCTGATCCGTGTCGTGCGGGCCTTGGGACATTCGATGGAGTTTGCGTTGATGCTGGCGGCGTTGATTGGGCCAATGCAGGTGGTAGGACGGCTCATTGAGCGTACCTGGGGTAACGGAAAGGCGCCGACGATAGTAGGGCTGTATACGTTTGCCGGGCTGCCGGTGGCGCTGTTCGCCATTGCTACGTTTGGCAGTCATGCCTGGGGTGTTGCTGCTTTCTGCCTATTGTATGGACTTAGCAATGGGGTGCTTACAATACTGCGAGGGACGTTGCCGGCGGCGATGTTCGGCCGTCGGCATTACGGGGCGATATCCGGGGCGCTCGCGGCACCGGCGTTGCTGGCCAAAGCCAGCGGGCCGCTAATGTTCGCGATCACGTTCGATGTGATCGGCGCCCGTCAAGTGCTGCTCCTCCTGCTCGCGATGTCGTTTATTTCGCTGTTTGTATTCACGCAGGCCATCCGGAAACGCGCCAGTCATCCAGTGACAGCAGGCTAGGGCCACGGGCATGCCGGCCACTCAGGGAACATCGGCGGTCACGCGACGTTCGACCAGCACTACATCGCGCCAGACTCCGTGCAATTGCCCCATTCTTTCCCGTCGGCCGACCTGGCGGAAGCCGGCCCCTGCATGCACAGCCAGGCTTGCGACATTCTCGGGGAAAATACCAGCTTGCAAAGTCCAGAAACCGTGTTGTTCCGAAGCCGATACCAACTCCCGCATTAGCGCCTTTCCCATGCCTTGTCCATGAACCGCGGGCGTTACGTAGACGCTGACTTCAGCCACGCCGCGGTAGACCGGGCGAGCCGATATCGCTGCAAGGACTGCCCAGCCGACGACTGAATCGCCTTGTACGGCAACCAGGCGGCAGGCCTGCAAGTGGTTGGCATCCCATTGTTCCCAGGTTGGCGCTTCGGTCTGAAAAGTTGAATTGCCGCTGGCAATACCTTCGAGATAGATGCGGCGGACTTCAGGCCAATCCTCAGGGCGCATGGAGCGCAGCTTCATTTCCGGCATTTGATCCTCGATCGTTCGTTAGGGGCGTTCAGGGCGGAGTGCAACGATTGCAAAGCATTGTGCAGCGCGGCTCTTTGTGCTGGTGGGACATGCGCGAGCAACTCTCCCACGTGGTGATTCAATTGGAGATTCAAGGAAGTGGCGCGGGTCTTGCCTTCGGGTGTGAGCGACAACAGGACACTTCGTTTATCGAGCTGGTTCGGCTCCTTTGACACGCATCCCTCCATGCAAAGGCCGTCCACTGCCCGGCTGATCCACGCTTTGTCCAGACCGAGTCGATCGACCAATGCTTGTTGTGGCAGAGGCGCATCGCGCAGCAATTCATTGAGTATGTGGCAGCGTACTGTCAGTCCACTGTCCATACACCCTGCGTTTTCGCGTTGATCGCGAACGAACAGACGTACGACGTCGCGAAATAGCTGCGCCGTGTTTTCGGTAGTGCCCATGTTAAATTTTGTTGTGTTAGTCAACCAATTTTAGTTTCTGTGCAATGTGATTGTCAATGACAACTAACACCCGGGGGGGGAAATCAGACCAATCCCAGCGATTTTCGCAAGCTGGCGTCGACCGGGCCTGCCGGCATGAAGCGGCGCAATTTGCTCAGCAGCGAGGCCTGTCCCGCAGGCGTGCGGCGCATGCGCCATGTGCCAAGCGCCGCTTCGACAATCGTGTTTGCCACGCCATCCGGGCCGGGAGCGCTGTCGATGCTGTTGACGACAGAGCGGGTCGCTGTGGCGCGGTCGTTGTCGTAGTCGCCGATCCGTAAGGCGGTTTGGGGCGAGTTGGCCTCCAGGTTGGTCTTGGTGTACGACGGCTGGACCAGCGTGACGCGGATGCCGAGGCGGCGCACCTCGTGGTCCAGTGTTTCGGACAGGCCCTCTACCGCGTGCTTCGAGGCGGAGTACAGGCCCATATACGGCGCCGGCAGGAAGCCAAGCACGGAACTGACATTCACGATCCGGCCGCGGCGCTGCGCGCGCATATGCGGCAGCACCGCGCGTACCATGCGCAAGACACCGAACACATTGGTGTCGAACAGGGCGGCGGCCTCCGTGATCGACGTTTCCTCCACCGCGCCGACCATATTCATGCCCGCATTGTTGACCAGGATATCGATGCGGCCGGCGCGCTCGATCACGGCCTGGACGCCAACTTCCACGGATGCGTCATCGCGGATGTCCATTTCAATCAATTCGACACCGGATAGGGGCGACGTTTTGGCAATGCTGCGTACGGTGCCAAACACGCGGCATCCCTGCGTGGCGAATTTCTCCGCTGCGCTGCGCCCGATGCCGGATGAGACACCGGTAATCAATACGATCGGCGAATCCTTCATGTTTTTTCTCCAGGGTTCAGAAGCGATAAGCCAGCGAAACGGCGAAAATATCGCTCGCCAGCTTGTACGTGCCGCGCAGGGTGCTCCCGGTCGACGCATGCATGGAGACGCCGGCATCTGCGAGGAACAGGTGGGTATAGCCTGCGCTCCATTCGAGGCTTTGGCTGGCGCGCCAGGTGGCGCCGAACGACAGCCACTTGCGGTCCACGTCGGGCACCCGTACGTCGCGGGAAGCGGCGCGAACCGGCGTCTGGTCGTAAGCCACGCCGGCTCGCAGGGTCAGGTCCGGATTGAGCGCGTATTCGGCGCCCAGCGCGCCGAACAGGGTGTTGCGGTAGTCGAAGGAGATCGCCTGTGCTGCCTGCGGCGAGTCGAAGTCCAGCATCACATCCTTGAACCTGCTCCATTTGGTCCGGTGCACGTCGGCCATGACGGACCAGCGTTCGTTGAGCTGGTGCGTCACACTGAGCGTCCAGGAGGAAGGCATGCGCAGTTCGGTCGACGCGTTGGTGTCGGTGAACCAGCCGGGGCGCGTTGCCGCGAGTATCGCCTTGGGCCCTTGCGGCACGTCGAACTGGATCGATGCGTCGCTCAGCTTATGATTGACACCGGAGCGGTAGGCTGCGCCGATGTGGGTTTTCCGGGTCGGGCTATACAGCATGCCGAGCGTGAAACCGAAAGCATTGTCGCTGCCGTCGAGCGCAATGCGGCCGTCGGCGCTGGTGGGAGCGTAGCCCGGCACGCGCGCGGCAGCCATGATGGCGCCAAAGTCCAGGGCGGTCGTCAACTTCGCTTGCGCACGCTCGAAGAAGAGCGAGCCGCCGAACGAGAGCTGCTCATTCAAGTCATACGACAGGGCGAGGCCAAGGTTGACTGCCTTGAGCTCGGTCTTCTGGCCCTGGTAGCGGCCCTTCCATTGCGCCTCGTAGTCGGTGGTGAAGCCGAATGGCGCCGTCAGCGACAAGCCAAGGTGGGTGCGCTCGCCCAGAGGCGTGTGAAAGTACATGGCCGGAATCGGTTTCGTGGCGCCCGCCTCGCCGCCGTTACTGCCCGCTAAAGGCCGACCGAGCGCGTCTTCACCATCGCCGTTGAATTTGACCGAATAGTCGACCGTGGTCAGGTCGGCCTGGAAAACGTTGCCACCCAGGCCGCGCATTGCGGCAGGGTTTTCGGCGATCGCCGATGCGTCCCCTGGCGCGCTGATCGAGCCTGCGGTGGCCCGGCCTTGTGCCTTGGCGCTTTTCTCCTTGAGTTCAAATGCCGCCCCCTGGCTCTGGCTCGCCAGCAGCATGCCGGCTGCCGCAGCCAGCAGGGACTTCGAATACTTATGCTTCGACATCAACTTCTCCTCTTCTAAGAATCTTGTATGTTCAGCTGCCGGTCATCAGTTGCGGCGCTGCCGCGTCGCCCTCGTGCGCAGCCGGCCGCGCGTCGGCTGGCCGGATCTTGAACCAGATCGAATACATCGCCGGCAGGAACACCAATGTCAGGACGGTGCCGGCAAGGGTGCCGCCGATCAGGGTGTAAGCCAGCGTGCCCCAGAACACCGAATGCGTCAGCGGCATGAATGCGAAGATCGCTGCCAGCGCAGTCAGGATCACCGGGCGGGCGCGCTGCACGGTGGCTTCAACCACCGCTTTGAACGGCTCCATGCCGGCTTCCTTGTTATGGTGGATCTGGCCGATCAGGATCAGCGTGTTGCGCATCAGGATGCCGGAGAGCGCGATCAGCCCGACCAGCGCATTGATGCCGAATGGTTGCCCGAACAGGATCAGGGTCGGGACCACGCCGATCAGGCCCAGGGGACTGGTCAGGAATACCATCACCATTGCCGAAATCGAACGCACCTGGAAGATGATGATCAGCAGCGTGATCGCCAGCATGATCGGGAACAGCGGCAGCATCGCCTTGGTCGCCTTACCTGATTCCTCGATGGAGCCTGATTCTTCGATGGTATAGCCGGTCGGCAGCTTGGCGATCAGTGGTCGAAGTTGCTTGGTGATGGCTGCCGAAACGTCCGGCGGCTGCAGGCCGTCGGCGATATCGCCGCGCACGGTGATGGTTGGCATCCGGTCGCGGCGGCGCTCAATGGGTTCCTCCATCCGCACTTCAATCTTGCCCACTTGCGACAGCGGGATGCGCTGCCCGTTGGCGCCGGCCAGCGTGAAGTCGCCGATCCGGGCCGGGTTGAGGCGGATGTCGCCGGCAGCGCGCGCCACCACCTGCACGGTGCGGATGTCTTCGCGGACGGCCGTCACGGGGACGCCGTTCAGCAGGAACTGCAATTGCTGCGCCACGGCGTTGGAGGACAGGCCTACTGCCTGCAGCCGGTCTTGCTGCAAGATGAAATGCAGCGTCGGTGCGCGTGTGCCCCAATCGGCATTCACGGTACGCATCATTGGGCTGGTCTCCATGAGCTGGCGCACGTCCGCTGCGATGCTGCGCAGCTTTTCCGGATCCGGGCCGGTGACGCGGTAGGCAACCGGGAACGGCGAGTAAGGGCCGAACACCAACTGTGTGACGCGAACGCGCGCTTCGGAAGCCAGGCCGCCGCCGATTGCTTCACGCAAGCGCTGCTTCAACGCATCGCGCTCTTGCTGGCTGTCGGTGCGGATCACGATCTTGGCAAACGATGGATCGGGCAATTCCGGCCCCATGGCCAGGTAGAAGCGCGGCGCGCCCTGGCCGATGTAGGCCGTGACGATCTTTGCTTCCTTTTGCCCGGCCAGCCAGGCTTCCACTTTCGCGGTGGCGGCACTGGTCTGGTTGATCGACGTACCATAAGGCATTTGCACCTCGACCAGCACTTCGGGGCGGTCCGAGATCGGGAAGAACTGCTTCTTGACTACCGCCATACCCAGTACAGACAACACGAACAGGCCCACTACGGAGCCGGCCACCAGCCACTTGCGGGCGATGACGCGTGCCAGCAGGTGGCGGAAGCGGTTATAGCGCGGGGTATCGTAGATTGCTTCGTGGCCGCCCTCGACCTTTTTGAAATCGGGCAGCAGCTTGACGCCCATATAGGGTGTAAACACCACCGCTACGACCCAGGACGCGATCAGGGCAATGCCGACAATCCAGAACATATTGCTGGTATATTCGCCGGCGCTCGAGCGGGCGAAACCGTTCGGCATGAAGCCAACAGCCGTCACCAGGGTACCCGACAGCATCGGCGCGGCCGTATGGCTCCAGGCGTAAGCCGACGCGGCGATGCGGTCGAAACCTTCTTCCATCTTCACCGCCATCATTTCAATGGCGATAATGGCGTCGTCCACCAGCAGGCCCAATGCCAGGATCAGCGAGCCCAAGGTAATGCGGTCGAAGTTCTTGCCGGTCGCCGCCATCACGACAAAGACCATGGCCAGCGTCAACGGAACGGCAGCGGCAACCACCACGCCGACACGCCAGCCCATGCTGATAAAGCTCACCAGCATCACCACCACCAGGGCAGCGAAGAACTTGAGCATGAATTCGTCGACCGAGGCGCTGATGTTGACTGCCTGGTCGGTCACCTTGGCCAGGCTCATGCCCAGGGGCAGGCTGGCGTTGATGGCGCCCACTTCGCTGTCCAGCGACTTGCCCAGGTCAAGACCATTCCAGCCGTCGCGCATGACAATGCCCAGCAGGAGCGCAGGCTCGCCGCCGTTGCGGATCATGAAGGTGGAAGGATCCTCATAGCCACGTTCGACCTTGGCAATGTCGGACAGCTTCAGCGTGCGGCCCTGGGCCACCACCGGGGTATCACGGATTTTCTGCAGCGTGTCGAAGGCGCCATCCAGGCGGATGAACACTTGCGGCCCCTTGGTTTCCACGGAGCCGGCGGCCGCCAGCGCATTCTGGCTGTTCAGCGCGGCGAACACTTCCTGCGGACCAATGCCGAGCGTCGCCAGGCGCTCGTGCGAGAACTCGATATAGATGCGTTCCTGCTGCTCGCCTACGATGTTGACCTTCTTCACGCCAGGCACGTGCAGCAGGCGCTGGCGCAGTGATTCGGCGTCACGCACCAGCAAGCGCTGTTGCTCACCCTTGGCCTTCAGCGCAAAGAGGGCGAAGGTGACGTCGGCGTATTCGTCATTGACCATGGGGCCGATCACGCCAGGCGGCAGGTTACCGATCTCGTCGCCGACCTTCTTGCGAGCCTGGTAAAACTCCTCTATCACTTCCGACGGCGGTGTGCTGTCCAGCAGTGTCAAGGTGGTGAAGGCCAGGCCGGGCCGGGTGTAAGTCTCGGTGCGGTCGTACCAGCGCAGTTCCTGCATGCGCTTTTCGATCTTTTCCGCCACCTGGTCCTGCATTTCCTGCGCGGTGGCGCCCGGCCAGGCGGTGACGATCGTCATCACCTTGACCGTGAAGGCCGGGTCTTCGGCGCGGCCCAGTTTGAAGAACGAAATGACCCCGGCCAGCGAAATCAGGCAAATCAGGAACAGGGTGACGGAGCGCTCGCGTACCGCGAGGGCCGACAAGTTGAAGCGGCTGGTTTTCACGGACGTGCTCCTTCGGCTGCTGCGCCGGCGGGCTGGACATCCACCCGTACGTTGGCGCCATCGCGCAACAGGTGCGCGCCGAGTGCGACGATACGGTCGCCTTGCTTGAGCTGGCCGTCGATGCCGGCGCGGTCGTCATCGAGACGCTGCACCGAGACCGGACGCCAGGAGACCTTGGCCGGATTGCCGTCGATGACCCACACCCCTGGCCCCTTGCCGGCATCGAACAGTGCGCCGATCGGCACCTGCAAACCGCCTTGGTTTGCCGGTTGGCCGTCCGCCACCAGGATCGTTACCGTGCTGCCCAAGGGAGCATTGGCCAGTTCGCCCTCCAGCACATAGCGCGCTTCGAACGTGCGGGTGAGACGGTCCGCCGCATCCGACAGCTGGCGCAGCTTGGCAGGAACGCGCAGGCCTTCCTTGCCGAACAGCGTCGCCTGGGCGATGGAGCCCACTGCAGGACGCACAGTCTCGGGCAGCTGGATCACAGCTTCGCGGCGGCCGGCATGGGCCAGGCGCACCACCACCTGCCCCGCGTTGACCACCTGGCCGGGCTCGGCCAGCGTTTCGGTGACGACGCCGTCGCCGTCCGCCACCAGCTCGGTGTAGCGGCTGGCATTCAGTGCAACGCCGGCTTGCGCCTCGGCTGCGCTGAGCTGGGCGCGGGCGGCATCGGCGGCAGCCTTGGCCTGGTCATAGGCGGAAGCGGAAACCGCGCCGCTGGGGCGCAGGTCGCGGAAGCGGGCCTCGTCGTCGGCCGCCTGCTTCGCCCGGGCGCGTGCCGCGGCGACTGCTTCCTGCTGTGCATGTGCTGCCAGTTTCAGGTCGACCGCGTCGATCCGCATCAGCGGCTGGCCGCGCTTGACGGTTTGCCCGGTATCGACCAGGCGCTCCAGCACTTTGCCGGGAACGCGGAAGCCAAGGTCGCTCTGCACACGTGCGGCGACAACGCCGGTGTAAGAGCGGGAGAGGGGGGCTACCCCCTGGACGACCGCGGCGCGCACCAGCGGCGCTTCGGTACGTGGATCGGTTGGAGGTTTTTCGCCGCAAGCCACCACCGCAAACGGCAGCACGGCAGCGAAGACTGCAGACGGAGTTGAGCGAAGCAGGCGCATGAAAGTCCCATGGATAAGGTGTTCGGGACTTTCATTATGGTTCTGGTGACTAATTTAGTCAATGGTCACAAGCTATTATTTATGGAGACAGGCTCCGAAGTACCAGGCTGGAAAGATGCGACGGCGCATCTTCTGTGTAATCGAAGCTATGTTGCAGCAGCAGCGGATTGAGGTAAGGGCGCATGACCAGGTAGATCGCAGTCACCGTCTCGTCCAGGGGAGTCTTGCGTTCGAAGTCGCCGGCCTGGCGGCCTTCCTGCAGCACATCGTGCAGCAATTTCTGGATCCGAACTTCATAGTCGAGCACGACCTGCCAGCGATTCGATGCGGCTGTCGCTGCAATGTCGTAAAGCTTGCGCTCGTTGAAAAGCAGGCGAAGGCTGGCTTCAGTAAAGGCCTTGAACATACGGCGCAGCTTTTCGGGCGGGGAATTGGCTTCGGCAATTGCCGCGCTGACTTCGGTTTCGATCTGTTGCATGCAATTCGCGCAGATCACTTCGCCGATGGCCTGTTTCGACTCAAAGAACTTGTAGATATATGCCTTGGAGAAGCCGATCGACTTGGCAAGGTCGGACACCGTGGTCTTTTCATAGCCATAGTGGCTGAAATGATCAATGGCTACGGCAACGATCTGGTTGCGCACTTCATGGTCGGCCGGCCCCCTGGCCGGGGCAGGAGAGGAACTTTGATTTTTCATGTACTCAAGTTTAAGCCAAACGAAAAGATTGGACAACTTGTGACCATTTGGTATTATGGTCACCATCATTTCTTTGCGAAAGACGTCCGATGCTAAGCAAGCAAACCCTGGCGGCGCTGGTCGTTGCCACCTTGTCAACGGGCTGCGCTGTTGGCCCCGATTACGCCAAGCCGGAGCCGGTGCTGGCGAAACAATTCCACGGCCTGGCAGCTATTGAACAGCGCCAGGCCGCCGCCAGTGCCGACCTTGCCCAATGGTGGACTGGTTTTGGCGATCCGCAATTGAGCCGCTACGTGGCACTGGCGTTGGAACAGAATCTCGATCTTGCACAGGCGGCGGCGCGCGTGGTGCAGGCGCGTGCCGGCCTGGGCGCGGCCAATGCGGCCTTGCTGCCCTCCGGGAATATCAACGGGCAGGCCGCCAGGGCTTACCAGTCCGTCGAAACGCCGTCGGGGCGGGTACTCAATTCCGCTCCGGGTTTCGACCGCTACGGCAACGCTTATGAAGTCAACCTCGGCGCGAACTGGGAGCTCGACCTGTTTGGCGGCTTGCGCCGGGGCCGCGAGGCGGCGCTGGCGGAATACCAGGCTTCGGAAGCCGGGGCGGCAGCGGCACGGCTGGCTGTGGCGGCACAAACCGCCGACATCTATATTACCGTGCGCGGCTTGCAGGCGCGCCTGGAGGTCGCCCGCACGCAAGTACAGACGCAGCAAGCCCTGGTCGCGACCATCAATCTCTTATACGGAAAAGGCCTGGCGGCGGAATTGCAGGTAAGGCAGGCCGAGGGTGCGCTGGCCCAGGTGCAGGCATCGATACCAGTGCTGGAGGCGGGACTGGACACCGCCCTGAATGCGCTGGACGTGATGCTGGCTGCGCCGCCCGGCACGCATCACGCCGAGCTGGCGGAAACGACCGGCATCCCGCTTGCCCCGCAGATTGCGGCAAGCGGCTCGCCGCGCGAACTGTTGCGGCGCAGGCCTGACCTGATCGTGGCCGAACGCCGTCTGGCCGCTTCCAATGCCCGCATCGGTGTCGCCATCGCCGAGTATTACCCCAAGTTTTCATTGAGCGGGATGCTTGGCAGTGCAACTTCGGTATCAGCCGGCAACCTGTTCACGAATGCCGCCACCCAGGCCGCCGGCGTCCTGGGCTTGCGCTGGCGCCTGTTCGATTTCGCCCGGGTCGATGCGCAGATCGCGCAAGCCAAGGGACAGGAGGCGGAAATGCTGGCAGCCTACAGGCTGGCAGCGCTGCGCGCGAGCGAAGACGTCGAGAACGCGTTCTCGGCATTGGTGAAACGCGAACAGCAGGCGGCAGTTCTGGAACAAGGCGTCAGCTCGCTCGGCCGTGCACGGGAAGCATCCTTTGCCGCATACCAGAAAGGAGTCGTCAGTCTGGTCGAAGTCCTGCAAGCGGACGAGAACCTGCTGCGTGCCTCGGATGCCCGGGTGCAGGCGCAAACCGAATCGGCGCGCGCTGCGGTTGCCACCTTCCGGGCGCTCGGTGGCGGCTGGCAAGCTGGCGACGCCGGTGTAATGGCAATGCGTTAACCCCCCCCTTTTATCCACAACAAGGAGCCCACCATCATGGATGACGTCATCATCATCGGCGGCAGCTTTGCCGGTCTCGCCGCCGCACTTCAGCTTGGCCGTGCCCGCCGCAAGGTCACCGTTCTCGATACCGGCCTGCCGCGCAATCGCTTCGCCGGCCACTCGCATGGCCTGCTCGGCCACGATCACAAGCCACCGCAGGACATCTTGGCCGCGGCACGGCAGCAGTTGGTGCGTTATCCCACGGTCAGGCTGGTCAATGCACGGGCCGACAGCGTCTCCGGCGCCATTGACCATTTCTCCGTCCGCACTGGCGATGGCGAAAGCCTTGGGGCACGCCGCCTGATCCTGAGCTATGGCGTCGCCGACCAGATGCCTGATGTTCCGGGCTTCGCCGAAAGCTGGGGCACGTCCATCGTGCCGTGCCCCTATTGCGACGGCTTCGAAGTCGCTGGCCGGCATTGGGGCGTCCTCTGGTCCAGTCCGCAGTCGCACCAGTCTGTCAAACTGTTCCAACATTGGACCGACAAGTTGACCATCTTCGCCGATGGCCATGACATTGCGCCCGATATCCAGGCCGATCTGGCGCACCGCAACGTGCCTGTCATCGAAGGTCGGATCGTCGAGATCGCCCATCACGAGGGCCACATCACCACTGTCAATCTCGATACCCGCCGCAATATCGCAGTCGACGTCCTGTTTGCCCATCCGCGCAACAAGCCGTCCGCAAGCCTGCATGAATCACTGGGCCTCGCCACCGTGGACACGCCCACCGGCATCGTCCTCAAGGTCGACGAGCGGCGCCAAACGAGCGTGCCCGGCATCTACGCCGCCGGAGACCTCGCCACGCCCTTCCTGCCTTCGGTCACCCAGGCATCATCGCAGGGCGCGATGGCGGGTATCTTCGCCCAGCAATCGATGCTGGTTTGAGCTGGCGCCGGCTCGATGGGAACAGCAACACGCCATTTACCTTTGCCCCAGGTGGTTTGGACCGTTTTGGCGCAGACGACGTCGACGCTGTTCTTTGTGCCGTCCCGCCAGTTGACGGCAAAGGGGACGGCGCATTTGGGCACCAGCGTCTCATTCCGCGGATATCCTGCCTCCCGATGCAGCTTGCCCGTCCGGCTTTCGCTCCGAACAAAGCCCTCCGCGGCCAGGTGAATATCGTAGAGGCGTTGTTCGCTATCGCTGTAGACCGATACGGCGATTTCCCAATTGCGTTCGTGGGCCGATGCAATGGTTCGGCGGCAGCTTACCAATACGCTTTTACGCGGTTCATTAGTGGCCCATGCGGCTTTCATCGGAACCCGGCAAGGAGGAACCCAACTGCGGTAGTCAGGGCCGAGCGGGCGCCAATCGGTCTTGTCTGCGACATTGCGCTGGTCGAGAAAGCGCTTGGCGGTCGCCTGAATTGCGCAGAGCACCGGATCAGGGCCATTCTTGATGCCGAAATTGTACGGAGGTTCGCAGAGCACACCGCCTGCCGAGGCAGCGAAGGGCAGGGCGAGCAAAGCGCCCCCAATTGCTGATCGTAGAAGCACGGACAAACTTTCTCCTTTATCGTCTCCCTGCCATTTACCGGGAGTTTGGGTATTATTGTCATTCTGACCCGCTACCGCCAACGCATTTTGAGCCTCGACATGACCACTACGCCACAATTCGATTCAAGCCTGCCCCTCGACATGATCATCTTTGGCGGAGTGGGCGACCTCGCCATGCGCAAGCTGCTGCCGGCGCTCTATATGGCTCACCTGCACGGCAACCTGCCACCGGGCACCCGCATCATCTCCACGGGCCGCCAGGAGTATGATCGCGCGGCATACCTGGGCTTCGTGGAAGAGCACTCGCGTCCCTTCATCAGCGGCGAAAACTTCACGGAAGAGGCCTGGCGCAGTTTCCTGCAACTGCTCGAGTTCGTGCGCATCGACATTGAAAAAGATGGCATGACGCCGTTGGCCAAGGCTTCACGTTCCGGCGCGGAGCGCGTGTTCTACCTGGCTACGGCTCCGTCCTTGTTCACCACCATTTGCGACAAGCTGGCCGAAGCGGGACTGGTTGACCGCAACGCGCGCGTGGTGCTCGAGAAACCGCTTGGCCGCGACCTGGCGTCGGCGGTGGAGATCAATGAGGCGGTCGGCAAGCATTTCGAAGAGTACCAGATCTACCGTATCGACCACTACTTGGGCAAGGAGACCGTGCAGAACCTGATGGTGCTGCGCTTTGGTAACTCGATCCTGGAACCCCTGTGGCGCGCGCCGAACATCACCAGCGTGCAGATCACCGTTGCCGAAGAAGTGGGCGTGGGCAGCCGCGCGGGCTTCTACGACAGTGCCGGCGCCATGCGCGACATGGTGCAGAATCACTTGCTGCAATTGCTGTGTATCGTCGCGATGGAACCGCCTGCTTCGCTGGCGCCGGATGCTGTGCGTGACGAGAAGCTTAAGGTCCTGCGCTCGCTGCGCCGATTCAGCCTGGCCTCCATTGCACGCGACACCGTTCGCGGGCAGTACGTGCGCGGCGTGAGCGGCAACCAGGAAGTTCCCGGATACCTGGAAGAGCGTAATGTGCCTGAGGGTAGCAGCACCGAGACCTTCGTGGCGATGCGCGCTTATGTCGATACCTGGCGCTGGTCCAAGGTGCCGTTCTACCTACGTACCGGCAAGCGCATGGCGCGCCGCTCGTCGAAGATCGTGATTGAGTTCGCAAACCCACCTTTCCCATTGTTCCCGGAGACTCCGGGCGGCGTGGCCAACCGGCTGGTGATCGAGCTGCAACCGGAGGAGGCCATCAAGCTGCAGCTGATGGCCAAGCAGCCTGGCAGCGGCATGCAGATGCAGCAGGTGGCGCTGAATCTCGACCTGCAGTCGGCATTTTCGCAGCGCCGGGCCGAGGCTTACGAGCGCTTGCTGATCGACGTGGTGCGCGGCCGGCTGACCCACTTCATGCGCCGCGACGAGCTGGAGGCGGCCTGGGAATGGGCAGATCCGATCATCAACGGCTGGAGTGCGCTGGCCGAAAAGCCGAACCCTTATGCTGCGGGCACGTGGGGACCGTCCGAATCGTTCGCCCTGCTGGCGCGCGATGGTTTCAGCTGGGTAGAGTAGGCCGCGCGAGGCGCGCTTTCACCGACGCGGCATAACGTTCGCTGACCGGCAGCTGCACACCGCCGGCCAACGTCAATTCGTGGCTGCCCTCCTGGAGCTGGCGAATGGCCAACATCTGGCCGCTGCGCACCAGGATGCGGCGGTGGATGCGCAGGAATTGCGCCGGGTCCAGGTAGCGCTCAAGTTCCGTCAAGGTGCTGCGGTGCAGGAAGGTACGCTGTGGCAGGTGCAGTTCAATATAGTTGCCCGCCGATTCAATCCATAGCACGTCCGTCAGGCTGACCCGGTCGATCCTGCCGACCGATCGCACAGCGAGCTCCGTCCAGTAGCCGGGATCGGGATCGACGAATCCGCGCAAGACCCGGGTATACGCCGCGCGCTGGTCGAGCAGTTTGCCGGCGCGCTCCAGCGCTTGCCGCAGCCGGTCTTCGTCCACCGGCTTGACGATATAGTCCAGCGCGTGCACATTGAACGCTTCCAGCGCATGGCCGCGGTGCGCGGTCACAAAGATGATCGGCGGCGGCAGCTCGCGGCGGCTCAGTTCACGAGCGAACTCCAGCCCGGATTCCCTGGGCATCTGCACGTCGAGCAGCACGATATCGGCAATGCCGGTTGCAAGGTAGGCTCGCGCCGCCGATGCGCTGGCGCATTCCGCCGCCACGTCCCATCCTGCCAATGCCTGCAGTGCGAAGCGTAGGTTGGTGCGGGCATGGGCTTCGTCGTCGACGATCAGTACTTTCATTGCTGCGCCGTCCAGGGTAGCGATAGCTCCGCCACGAAGCGGTTGCCGATGCGCGTGGTCGCCAAAGTGGCTGCGTTTCCGTATGCCAGCTGCAAGCGCGCCCGGATCCCGCGCAGGCCGATTCCCAGGCCGGCGGAAGGCGCTGCGTGAAGGCTGGCAGGGTTCGAGACCTGTACGTTGAGCCGGTCGCCGTGCCGCGCAAAGACCACTTCGATATCGCTTGCACCTTCATGGCATTCAAGGTCGTGGCGCAAGGCATTTTCAACCAGCGGTTGCAGCAGCATCGGCGGGCAATCGATGCCGTCATCCAGGACATGGGTGCCTTCGATGCGGACCTGCAGGCGTTCGCCGAAGCGCAGGCGCTGCAAGTCCAGGTAATTCCTGACGAACTTTACTTCCTTCCCTGCCTCCACCCAATCGCACTCGCTGCTTGCCAGGGCATTTTCCAGAAGGTCGCCGAGGCGGGACAGCCCGTCCAGCGCGAGCGCCTTGTCGTCCATGCGCACCAGGGCGCCGATGGCGCTTAGCGTATTGAAGATGAAGTGTGGTTCAAGCTGGCCGCGCAGTGCGGCAAGGCGCTGGCGCTCAATAGACAGCAGGGCGTCGGCCAGTTGCCGGTCTTGCTGCCGACGCTGGCGCCACAGCAGGATCGCCAGGACAACGCCAAAGGCCATCGTCAACAGCACATACTCGACGAACCATTCGAGCTTGTCCATCGTGACCACGTAGTTCCAGGCATTGCCCAAAGTCGGTTCGATGTCGAATTTGACGCAGCGCCGGTACGCCAATCCAAGCATCGCGGTCGGCCAGCACGCTGCGAGATAGGTGAGGTAGCCCAGGCCGACGCGGCGCAGGCTGGCGAGCCATCCGGGGCGACGGCGGTAGGCCATGTACAGCAAATAGCTTTGCACCATCATCACCGAGTAGCCGAACCACCAGCCGGCAGTCATTTGCCAATAGCTGCGGGTGTCGCCGCTGTCGATCCGGTCGCCGTAGGTGGTGATGCCGGCAAGCGCGCAGACCAGCGTCCACAGCGCAAAGTTGGCCAGCAAGGCGCGCAGCCAGGGCGGCATTGAAAGTAGTCGGTCCATGGCGCGGCAGTATATCAGCCGCATTTGGGCATTCGTCCCGGCGGGCCGGGTGTTCATCACAATCCGCATCGCTTTTCCGGAACTCTCGCCAACAATGCGCATCGTTCTTTCACAAACCGCCCATTACCATGCGAATCCTGCTTCCCCTGTTTTTAATTCCGCTTTGCGCCAGCGCCCAAAACGACATGGCGCGCGTCGAGGTCAAGGCGGCCGGCACCTTGCAACAACGCCGCGACGATAGCGCCGGCCGGGTTATCGTTGCACGCGAAGAACTTTTGCGCTACGGCGATTCCAGCTTGGCCGACACCTTGCGGCGCCAGCCTGGGGTGACGGTGAACGGCGGGCAGGTGCAGTTGCGGGGACTGGGCGGCGGGCGTACCCAATTCCTGCTCAATGGAGAACCGGCGCCGCCGGGATTTTCGCCCGACAGCCTGGCGCCGGAGCTTATCGAACGCATAGAAATCCTGCGCAGCGCAAGTGCCGACAGCAGTACCCAAGGCATTGCCGGCAGCATCAACATCGTTTTGCGCCGAAGCTCGGCACGTGCCAGGTCGCTGGCCACACTGGCCGGCAACGAGTCGGGCGCCGGCTGGTCACCGGAAGCGTCGTTCGACCTGTCGCGCCCTGGTGACGATTATTCCGGCAATGTGGCAATGCAGGTCGCGCGCGGAAAGAGTGCCGTGGCCGGTAGTGTCGCCGAGAGCTCATTTTCGGCCAGGCGCCTCACTGCGGAAGAAAATCTTTCGGCCACTGAGCGTATAGGGTTGGTTCCGCGCTTGAGCTGGAAATTCGACGGCGGAACAAAGCTGGCCTGGCAAGGACTGCTGGATCATGCCCGCAATCGCAACCGGGGAACTGCCCAGGAAACGACCTTGTCAGGCGATTCGAGCGAATTTCCCATGAGTGCATACAGCGCGAATGCCCGTACGGACACCGCCCGCAGCGACATCGAGGCCAGCCATCGCCTGGGGGAGACAAGCCGCGTCGACTGGAAGGCCGGCATGACGCGCAACCGGCGCAAGAGCGACTATGTTTTCAATGGCGGCAACGCGGCGGGCGATGCGCTCTGGCTGCGGCACGTCATCTCAAGCGCGGCGGACGATGGCGCCAGCAGCAGCGGGACCTTACGCCTTGGCGACAGCGGCGGGCACGTGTTGGCAGCGGGGTGGGACGGCTCGCTGGCGCGACGTGCCGAATGGCGCCGCCAGGAAGACTCCAGTGCGGCCGGCGAACCGCTTGGCGAGCTTGACCAGCGCTACATCGCCCGCGTGCGGCGCTTCGCCGTGTACGCGCAAGACGAATGGACGGTATCGCCCGGGGTCGATGCATACCTCGGCCTGCGCTGGGAAGGCTTGCGCACCTTGACCAATGGACGTGGCCTGGCCGGCGTCAGCAGCAATTCCAGCGTCTGGAGTCCGGTGGCCCATCTGCTTTGGCGCTTGCCCGATTCGCGCGATCAGCTGCGGCTTGGCCTCGCGCGCAGCTACAAGGCGCCCAATACGCGCGACTTGGTGCCGCGCCGCTTCACCGTCAACAATGGCAACGGTCCGGCAAATCCGGACGTGCAAGGCAATCCGTCCTTGCATCCGGAACTGGCGTGGGGAATCGATGCCGCTTACGAAAGCTATTTCAGCAAGGAGAGCATGTTCAGCGTGGCTGCCTATCACCGGCGCATCGACAATGTTATCCAGTCAGTGCTCTTCGAGGACAAGGGGAAATGGGTGGCCACACCGGGCAACATTGGCGGCGCCGTTGTCCAGGGCCTGGAGTTTGACGCCCGCCTGGCTCTGGGCGGAGGGACCACGGCGCGATTGGGAATGGCGCGCAACTGGTCGCATATGGATTCGGTGCCGGCGCCGGGCAACCGTCTTGGCGAGCAAGTGCCGCTGACCATCAATGCGGGCATTGATTTCCGCCTGGGCCAGGGAACGACGGCAGGCTTCAACTGGAATCTGCAGCAGGGCAGCCTGGTGCGCTCCTCGGTCTTGCAATGGAGTGGGAGGGGCACCGAGCGCCGCCTGGATCTGCACGCCGCCTGGCTGTTGCGGCCGGGCCTGACCTTGCGCGCCACGGCAAGCAATGCAATGAAGCCGGAAACGCGCAGTACGCAATTATTCGAGGACGGCCGCCACGATGCCTGGCGTGAGACGACGCGCAGTGGGCAGCGCACGATCAAGCTTGCTGCGGAAGTCGCATTGTGACGATACAATTGCGGCCTTCTGAACAAGTGGAGTTGGGAAATTAAGAAGCTTGCACTGATCTTTGCACTGATTTGCAATCAATCTTACGCAGACCCGGTCATCGGCGTGGCCGACGGCGATACGCTGACTGTGCTGAGTAAAGGCCGGCCGGTAAAGGTTCGCCTCGCGAACATCGATGCCCCCGAAAAAAAGCAGCCTTACGGTGCGCGCTCGAAGCAGTCGCTGTCGGACCTGTGCTTTGGCCGCGACGCGACGCTCGCTTCGGGGAAGCAGGACCGCTACGGCCGCACGGTGGCTGTCGTCCATTGCGGTGACGTCAACGCCAATGTGGCGCAAGTTCGCAAAGGAATGGCCTGGGTCTACCCTCAATACAACCATGATCCATCGCTGCCGGCTGTCGAAGCCGCGGCGCGCCATTCCCGGGTCGGTTTGTGGTCGGAGCGCGACCCGCTTGAACCCTGGCTGTTCCGCAAGGAGCGCAAGGCGCGCAGCAGCTACCCGAATTAGGCGCGTCGGCCTTCGAACAGGTCTTTCATCTCGCGCAGGCCGGCGGTCAGGCATTCGACCGTTGCCGACACCTTCGGCACGCCACGCAGCTGGCGCGGCGTCAGCAGCCAGAGTTGCGAACGGAAGTCTGTCAACAGCGGCGAAACGCGGCGCAAACGCGGATTGGCATCGCCCAGGTGGCAAGGCAAAATGCCTACTCCCAAACCTTCCTCCAGCAATCGGCATACAGCAAGGGTGCTGGAGCAGCGCACCACTGCGCGCCACATCAAACCTTCCGCTTCAAGCCATTTCGATGATGCCAGGTGTCCCAGCGATTCGTCGACGGTGACCCACGCCTGCTCGTGCAGGTTTTCTTCAGATACGTTTGGCCAGCCCGCCGGGGCGTAGACGGCCACCTCGATATTGCATATCACTCGACCGATCAACTCCCCATCCGGTTCGCCGCCGGAGCGCAAGGCGATATCGGCTTCGCGTTGGCGCACGTTTGCCAGGCTTTCGCCGATTTGCAGGTTGATCGTGATGTCCGGCAAGTCGCGCCGGCAGCGCGTCAGCAGGGGCGGCACGATGCGGGGCATCAGCACTTCGGTCGTGGCCAGGGTCAGGCGGCCGGCGCTTCCCAGCCCGGCGTCCCGCTCCAGGTCGCGCAGGCGCTGGTCGAATTCTTCGGCGAGCGCCAGCAATTCCGTCGCGGCCGCCGTTGGCTGGTATCCCTGGCGGCTGCGCTCGAACAAGGTCGTGCCGAGCCCCGCCTCGATATCCCGGATGCGGCGAAACAAGGTTGGATGGCTGGAACCCAAGGCTTCGGCGGCTTTGGACAGGGAACCATGGCGGGCCACGGCAAGGATCACCTGGTAGTCGTTCCAGGCGAGTCGGCTGGTCAGGAATTTGCTCATCGCCGCATTCTATCGCGTTGTTCATTTTTGAAAGCGCGTTGTTCATTCGATGCCTGTCGCCAAGTGGCGCCAGTGGCGAGAATGGAGCCATTCAACCACTGTTCAAAGGAACGAAAATGATTCGCAAGCTCCTGATAGCCATTGCCATGTTCATCGCAGCTTCTGCGCAAGGGGCCGAACATCCCGCCTGCAGCGCACCTGAATATAAACAATTCGACTTCTGGGTCGGTAACTGGGAAGCCTTCGACCGCAATGGCAAGCTGCTTGGCCATACGCTGATCGAGAAAATCGAGCAGGGCTGCGTATTGCAGGAGTGGTGGCGCGGGAACGGCGCGGAAAACGGCGCCGGCACAAGCCTCAGCATGTATGACCGCAAACACAAGCTTTGGCGCCACGTCTGGGCCAGCGCGCGCGGCAATTTTGCGCCGATCGACGGCGGCTGGCAGGGCGACCGCATGCTAATGACCGGCTACTTCATCAACGACAAGGGCGAGCGGGAGTTCCATCGCACGGTATGGAAGCCCGTCCCAGACGGCGTGCACCATGTGTGGGATTCCACCACCGACGGTGGCGTGACCTGGAACGTCCTGCATGAAGCCTGGCTGCGCCGTACCGACAAGGTCCTGGCGAAGTAGGGCGCCTGCAGCCGCCGTCAAACTGCTTTACTATGCTCCAGCTGACTACACCCAACTCAAAAGGACCATGATGGCGGAATTCAAATTGCACTGCTTTGCAGCTTCCGGCAACTCGTACAAGGTTGCCCTGTTCCTGGCCTTGGCCAATGCCGACTGGGAGCCTGTGGTGGTCGACTATTTCGGCGGCGAGACACGCAGTGAGAGCTGGCGCGATAAGCTGAACGACATGGGCGAGATCCCGGTACTGGAACACCAGGGCCTGAAGATCTGCCAGTCCGGCGTGATCCTCGACTACCTGGCCGAGGCAACCGGCCACTTCGGACCGCGCAACGACGAAGAAAAGCGCGACATCTGGCGCTGGATCCTGTTCGACAATCACAAATTCACCAGCTATTACGCCACCTTGCGCTTCATGTACGGCCTGCAGAAGACGGGCGACACTCCGGTCACCCAGTTCCTGCGGGAGCGTGCGATTGGAGCCTATCGCATCGTCGACAAACACCTGGCCGGCGCCAACTTCCTGGTTGGCGACCGCCTGACCATTGCCGACCTCTCCCTGGCGGGCTATGTCTTCATGCCGGAAGAAACCGGCATCGACATGGCTGAATTCCCGCACATCGCGGCGTGGAAGGAACGCATCAGCGACATGCCCGGCTGGCGCCATCCGCATGACCTGATGCCGGGCAAGAAGACGTTCTGAATCACTCGGCGAGGAAGGCTTTCATTGCCTTGGTCGGCTTGCCGTCATCGCCCCAGGCGCTGAGCGGGTATTGGCTCCAGCTCCGCGCGCCTAATGGCTCCCAATAGATGACGCCCAGGCCCTTCCGGTTTGGCACCGCCCTGACTTTGCGCTGCACGGCGACCAGCATGTCGTAGGTGTTCTGTGGGCGGCTGTCCTCGCCGCCCACTTCCACCACCATGACTTCCTTGCCGTAGCGCGTGGCCATGTCGTTCATATTGCGGGCCAGGGCGTCAATCGATTGTTTGTAGTCCGGCTTGCCGGGCAACCAGTATGGGTAGTACGACATGCCGATCACGTCGAAGCGTGCGCCGTTGGCCTGCGCGTTGTCGAACCAGGTCCTGAAACGCTTGCTGTCGTTGCCGCGGTCAAGGTGCAGTACTACCCTGGATGACGGGCTGACGGCCTTGATGGCGTCATAGCCCTTGTTGATCAACTGCGCCAGTTGCGGCCAGTTGTCGGTGCTGCCTTCGGGATAGATCATGCCGCCCGGGGTTTCATTCCCCACCTGGACCCATTCCGGCGTCACTCCCGCCGCCTTCAGGGCGCTCATCACGTCGTAGGTATAGCTGTACACATCCTCCAGCAGGCGGGGGAAGTCATGTCCTTGCCAGGCCGCGGGCTTGCGCTGCTGCTGCGGGTCGGCCCAGCTATCGCTGTAGTGGAAATTGATCATCACGCGCATGCCCATGCCTTGCGCGCGGACCGCCATTGCCACTGTTTGCTCCTTGCTATTGTGGCCATTGGTCCTGTCGTCCGAAGGATTCACCCAGGTGCGCAGGCGTACCGTGTTGATGCCGTGGTCCTTAAGGATCTGCAGCGCGTCTTCCTGCTTTCCGTGGTCATTGTAGAACTTGTAGCCGCTGGCCTCCATCTGTTGCAGCCAGCCGATGTCGGCGCCTTTGGCGAAAGATCCGGCCCTGGCAGGTACCGCGAACACGATAAGCGCCGCCAGCAGCGCAGCAAGTTTTTTCTTCATATATTCTGTCCATTGCTTAAAACACGATGCTAGCGCCGGGCCAGACCGGGAAGGTATGTGGATTTGAGCGTGGCGCATGACGATTTAATATTGCTGCCGGAAGTTGTTAACGGATTCTGTGGAAAACTCTGTTAACAATGACTCGATTGCTCAGCTAACTGCATGATCTGATTGAGAAAAAAATCCGTGCGCAAATTATGGGCAGGGCCATGCGGGTGATTCAACGGGGAGGTGTCAAAATGCTTGCAATCCTTGAACAACGGTTTAGCCGGAATATGCAGCGCCATGCCGGGCTGGCGTGGGAAACGGTACGGGCAAGGCTCGATGAGGGCAAGCTGGAAGTGCTGGCGGAGATGGAGCGTAGCGGCGGCGAGCCGGACGTCGTCGGCGTGGACCCGTCGACAGGCGAAGTGGTGTTCTGCGATTGTTCTCCTGAAAGCCCGGCGGGGCGCCGCAGCCTGTGCTTCGATCAGTTTGCGCTCGATGGGCGCAAGGAAAACAAACCGTCCGGCAGCGCACTGGAAGTCGCGCGGACCTTGGGCGTCAGCCTGCTTACGGAGGCCGAATACCGCCACCTTCAGACGCTGGGCGAGTTCGATCGCAAGACGTCGAGCTGGGTGCAGACCCCGGCCGATATCCGCAAGCAGGGCGGCGCCTTGTTCTGCGATCGCCGCTATGGCCACGTTTTCCTGTACCACAACGGCGCCGATTCGTATTACGCGGCGCGCGGCTTCCGGGGCATCTTGCGGGTTTAAGGCGGCAGGTAGCGTTCCAAAGTCTGCATCATCTCGTCGATATCGAGCGGCTTGGGGATGAAGTCGTCCATCCCGGCTGCCAGGCAATCGGCACGCTCGGACTCCATCACGCCGGCGGTCATCGCGATGATCGGCAGTGTCAGGCCCAATTCCCGTCGGATGACGCGGGTCGCCGTATAGCCATCCATGACCGGCATCTGCACGTCCATCAGGACCAGGCGGTAGGCATCGGGCGCGCCGCGCAAGATGCGCACGGCTTCTTCGCCGTTGTTGGCAACCTCGATGGTTGCGCCGGCACGTTCCAGGATGCCGACGGCAACCAGCTGGTTCATGGCATTGTCTTCCACCAGCAGCAAGCGGCCGCTGAGGCGCGGAGCCGGCGGCGCGTCGGCGTGCACCTCAAGAATGTCGGCCCTGTCCAGCACTTCATGCACCGTATCGAACAGCGTGGAAGCGGTGATCGGCTTGGTGACCAGCCCTTTGCGGTCGGCGTCTTCTTCCAGCATCTTGCTGCGTTCATAAGCGCTGACCATGAGTATCACGGGGGCCGTCGCCTGTTCCGCGTGGCGCAGCGAATCGATATAGCGCCGGTCCTCGTCGGGCATGCTCCAGTCGGCGAGTATCACGTCATAAGGCAGGGCGCGCTGGCCGGCCAGGGCCAGCATCTTTTCCGCTTCGACTGCGGAGGAAGCCACATCGACGCTCCAGCCCCAGGCTTGCAACGTCTTGGACAGGTAGACGCGGCTGGTGAAATGGTCGTCGACCACCAGCACGCGTAACGGCCGCGAGCCGGCACCGGTTGGCGCTTGCTGCTGTAGCTCCGGCACGGTACCGAACGGCAGGGTGACGGTAAACGTGCTGCCTTCACCGGGACTGCTGTCGAGCGCGATGCTGCCGCCTTGCAGTTCGACCAGGCGCTGGCAAATCACCAGGCCAAGCCCGGTGCCGCCGTACTTGCGGGTGACCGATTCGTCGGCCTGGACAAAGGGCGCGAACAGATTGACCTTCTGTTCCAGCGAAATGCCGATGCCGGTATCGCGCACGATGAAACGCATGACGCTGAGCTCTTCGGTGCACTCCGCGCATTCGACCTTGAGGCTGACTTCACCGCGTGCCGTGAACTTGATGGCGTTGCTGGTGAGGTTGACCAGTATCTGCTGCAGGCGCAGCGGGTCGCCGACCAGCATGCGCGGAACGTCCGGCTCCACGCCGATGGCCAGTTCCAGTTCTTTCTCGCCCGCGTTCACGCTCATGATGGTCGACACGGAGTGCAATACCGAATCGAGCTCGAAGCGGGTGGCGTTGAGCTGTATCTTGCCCGCTTCGATCTTGGAGAAATCGAGGATGTCGTTCAACAATGCCAGCAGCGATTGTCCCGAGGTGCGCAGCATGGTCAGGTAGCGCCGCTGTTCCAGCGACAGCGGGGTGGTGGTCATCAGGTGCGCCATGCCCAGCACGGCGTTCATCGGCGTGCGCAGTTCGTGGCTCATATTGGCCAGGAACGAGCTCTTTGCCGCGTTGGCCGCCTGTGCTTCCTTGACGGCCTCGCGCAAGGCAGCCTGCGACTTTTTCAACTCGGTCACATCGCGCAGTACGCCGACAAAGCGGTACTGGCCTTCGTCGATGATGGCGCTGATGGTCAATTCGACGGTGAACTCGCTGCCATCCTTGCGCAGGGCCGGCAGTTCGACCGCTCCCTTGCCGATCACGTGCGGCGCCCCGCCGGAGAGGAAGCGCTGCATGCCATGCTGGTGCGCAGAACGCATGGACTCCGGCATCAGCATCTCGATGCCGGCTCCGATGACCTCTTCCGCCGAATAGCCGAAAATCTGGCTGGCCGCGCGGTTGAAGGTCTCGACCTGGCCTTTTTCGTTGATGGTGACGATGCCCTCGCCAACGCTGTCGACCACGGTGCTGACGCGCAGGTTGGCATCCTCGAGCTGGTCGGTGCGCTCGTGGATCAGGCCTTCCAGCTGGCGGATTTTGCCGCTGATGAACCATGCCAGGCCGAAGCCCGCCAGCAGCAATGCCAGCACGATCCAGGTAAGCCAGGTGACCGATGCCAGCAGTTCCTGCAGGATGGTCGCGCGCGGCACGCCAACGGCAACCGCCCAACCGCTGCGGCTGGAGCGGGTGAAAACCGTATAGACGGGAATGCCTTCCAGTGTGGTGGATTCGAACACGTCTTCATCCACTTCAGCCAAGCGTTTCACCAGGCTTGCAGAACCGGGCTTTCCGACAAAACGCTCCGATTCATGGGTGCGGGCGATGATTGTGCCATTGCGGTCGAAGATGGCGATCACGCGGTCCTTGGGCAAGGTCCCGGAGGCGAGCACGCGGCCGAGATGGGCCGGCTGGTAGCCGACCGATAGGCAGTAGACGACCTGGCCGCCCCGTATGACGGGCACGTGCACCGCGACCAGCGGCCTGCCGGTGACACCGCCGATGAACACGTCGGACACCACCACCTGTCCCGTTTCGAACACGCGCTGGATGCGCTCGCGGCTGCCGGGATCGGCAATCGGTGCGCCGAACGGGCGCAGGGTATTCAGCAGCTGGACCGAGTCGCGTGTGCTGAGGACGATATTCGAGCCCGGAAAACCGGCATTGACAATGCCAACCGCCTTGCGATGGAAGCCTGCCAGGTCGCCGTGGTCAAGCTCCGCCGACATGGCCAGTGCCCGCGCCGCGACGACGCCGAGATCAAGGTCGCGGTCGACCGCCTGCATCATGGAACGGACCACGAACAGGGAGTCTCGCTCAACCTGGGCGCGTTCGCGGGTATAGAAGTGCTGGATCAGCAGGCCGAAGCCGACAGTCGCTGGCAAAGTGCATGCCAGCACGAGTGCGAACAGCATGCGGCGCAGGGTAGGCCGCCTTGGTTGCCTGGGTCGAGCCAAGTCGCATCTTCCTTCAGATGGGCGAGTGGTAAGTCGGTCATGGCATTGTACAGTTGTCAGGAAAGTCTGTGCGCCCGTACGCGCATCGCCTGGGGCTCAACCGGGCTCCACCTCGCGCGGCGGAAGGAAGAAGCTGCGCGGCGACAGGCGGAAACGCTGCCATACCAAGCCAGCCAAGGCGCGGCCGCGAACGAAGCTGACGCGGCGCGAGCGCAGCGCGACCATGAGGGCCAATGTGAAGCTTACCGCCAGGTTGGTCAGCGCGATCAGCACGATACCCGCCAGCGACAGCAGCCATTGCTCCGTGGTGAGCTGGTAGTCCAGCCCGACCAGCGCGAAGGCGAAGTTGGCGCTGGAGAAGGTGACATGGCGGATATCGATCGGCAAGCCCAGGACGAAACCAAGGGTGCCGATGGTGCCCAGCATGATGCCGAAGAAGAAATTGCCTGCCAGCGCGCCAAGATTGCGGCCGATGTAGTCGGTGACGCGTGCCAGCCGCTGTTCGCCCAGCAGCCGGCGCAGCCAGCGTAGTTGCCGCAAGCGCGGGGCTATATCGTTATAGGCCGCCTTGTTGTCGTAATAGCCCGAAATCAGGCCGGAGAGGAACAGGCATACGCCGGCAATGGCGGCATGCGGCAATGCCAGGCTATGGAGCGGATCGATATCGTGCAGCAGGTGTTGCGCCTTTTCCGCGCCGGTAAGATGCTGGCCGAAAGCGGCCTGCCAGGCCAGCGCGATGACGAAGGCGGTCGGCATCGCCAGCGCCACGTTGCCGACGATGGCCACGAATTGCGAGCGCAACACCTTGACGACCAGCTCCGCCAGTTCGTCCAGCTTCTTCTGGCCTTCGTCGATGGCGGCGGCAATGCGCGCCGCCGTCATCGCCGGCTGCTTGGTGGCCACGGTGAAGTGCAGCACGTGGATCAGCATGAAGCCGAGCGAGTAGTTCAGGCTATACAGCGCCGCATAGCCGACCGGGGCAAGCAGCAGGCGGGCCATCAGTATTTTGAGCGTTGCCATGAAGCCGACGATGAACCCGGCGCCGGCGGCGGAACGCATCATCGACAGCCATTCGGCGCGCGAGCTTGCCACGTAGTGCTCGCCCGAGCGGCCGGCGTGTTCGGTTACCTGCAATGCCAGCAATTCGGTATTGGTCTGGAACAGGTCGACCAGGCTCAGTTTGCGGTTGTCCGCTTCCACCAGTTGCCGGAACAGGCCGAGCGCGGTAGGCAGGGCTTCCTGCAGCGAAGGCGCTTCCAGCAGGTCCAGCAGGATGCGCAGGCGGTCGATGCCTTGCGTCAAGCGCAACAGCAGGCGGGTCAAGCTGACCGACACCCCTTGCACGGATGCCGTCTTGCGCACGCGGCCGATGATTTCCTCGCACTGGCTGAGGAGCACGTCGAGGTGGCGGGCGTCCGGCACTTCGGCTTGCGCGTCGACCAGGCGGCTGCGCCAGGCTTCGGTCAGCTGCACCACTTCGGCGTTCTGCCGCAGGAAGGGCGACTCGAAGCGTTCGATGTCCGGATGGATGCGCACCAATTCAGGCTCCAGGCCAATGGCGCTGATGCGGTAGGAGAGCACCTGTACGGCTTCCAGCAGCTCACCCAGCACCTGGCCTTGCAACCATCCATGCGGAGGCAGTTGGAGGGCATTGAGCAAGTCCAGCCAGACCGCGGGTTCGATGCCGTTGACCCACTCGTGATCGTCCTGGTGATTGAAGACCTGGCCGAAGACGTCTTTCAGGTAGGCGTCGTTGACGGTCGGCGGCAGCCACTTGTGATTCAGGCGGCGCCATAACTCGCCGAAGAAGCCTTGGTTCTGCAGGACGCCCGTATCGGTAAGCAGGTGCACCAGCTTGCGCTGTCCGATCACTTCGGCAAGATAGTCGCGCAGGGCTTGGGCCCAATCGGGCCGCGTTGCAAGCAGGTGCGCGAGGGCGCGCAGGCGGTTGGTAGCCTGTTGCAGGTCGTTGGCATGCTGGGGACGTACCGCGCCAATCAGTTCCTGCAGCAGGGACGTATCGCGCGAGGGGGCCGTAGCCTGGATGCGCGCCAGTATGCTGTCCATCATCATTCGCGAAAGCATACTGGCGTTCGCTACGATTGTCCAATCAGGACCTTAGCGTAGCCTTAAGGACCTTGCCGCCGATGGTGACATTTTCCAGTGTGAGGTCGGACACGTTGTACAGCCAGATCGGCTGGGCGGCGTTGACGGGGTTGCCGAAGTCGCAGTTGCTGATGGTGACGCGGCGTACCGGCAGCACAGGCGGCGCGGGCTGCGGCCCGTTGTAGTCGCTGGCCACCGGGCCGAGGATGGCGACGGCCTGGTAGCAGGAGCCGGTGGTGCCGCCTTTGCTGACGTTGCCGACGGTGACGTTCTCGATGTGGACGTCGGACACCTCCGGCGGCCGTATGCGCACGCTGTCGGCCGATGGCTGGTAGTCGCAGTCGAAAGAGACCACGGTGCCCGCGGCCGTGGCCAGGCCCTTGGTGTCGATCGGGGAGCCGGGCAGCAAGGCGTAATGCGAGGCGCTAAGCTGCACGCCGTTCGGGATCCTGATGTTCTTGACGTAGAATTGGCGCAGGTAGCCGCCGCGGTTCATATTGGTCTTGAGGCGGATCGCGATATTCAGCGGGTCGGTTTCCCAGTGCACGTTCTCGAACACCAGGTCGCGGGCGTAGACATGTTCGATGCCGCCGGCCATTTCGGAGCCGAGCGTGACGGCGCCATGGCCGCTGTGCATGGTGCAGCCCTGGATCACGATATTGCGCGTCGGGCCGTACTGGATGTCGCGGTTCTTGCCCGCCTTGATGGCGATGCAGTCGTCGCCGGAATCGAAGACGCAATCCTCCACCAGTACGTGGTCGCAGGCTTCAGGGTCGAAGCCGTCGCTGTTCGGGCCACGGCTTTCGGCATGGACTCTGCGGATCACAAGGTTGCGGCAGTTGACCGGGTGGTGCTGCCAGAACGGGGTGTTCTGCACATGGTAGCCCTGAAGCAGCACGTTGGTGCAGTTGATGAAGTGGATCATCGGCGGGCGCAGGTAGTGGCCTTTGCCGAACACGCGCTGTTCGACCGGTACGCCGGCTTCGGACAGGGCCGGCAGGTAGCGCTCGTCGCTGCGCCATTTGTCGCCGTCGCCCTCGATCAGCATGCGCTGCGCGGGGTTCAGGCCCGGGGCGATTTCCGACAGCGGCTTGTTGAGCGGATTGGGCACCACTTGCGTCGGCTGGCCTTCCTTGTAGCCGGGCGCGGTGGTCTGCGAAACGGCGTTCATGGTGCGGTTGCGGCCTTTCCAGGACCACCAGCAGTCGCCGGCTTCCTTGAAGGCGACGCCGCCCTGGCCGTCCAGTTTCGAGGTCCAGTCTTCGCCGGTCAGCGCGATATTCCTGGCGTTGAGCGCGTAGACCATTGGCGAGTAGTTCAGGCAGTCGTTGCTTTGCCAGCGCGAGAGCGTGAGCATGCCGTTGGCGCCGCAATCGAATTCGCCATAGCGGGCGTAGTGCTCGGGGTTTTGCGAGAACAGGATGTGGGCGCCGGCTTGCAGGTGGACGTGGACGTTGGAGCGCAGCACCAGCGGGCCGGCGCAGTACCAATAGCCTTGTGGGATCACGACGCGGCCACCGCCTGCCGCAGCGCAGGCGTCGATGGCTGCCTTGAAGGCGGCGTAGCAGTCGTGGGCGTCGTCGGCCTGGCTCGGCACCAGTTGCTGGTCGTCGTGGGTGACCCAGGCCTTGACTTGCCTGGTGGCGCATGGCCGGGCGCCGAAGTTCGTGACCGGGAAGTCCTCCTTGCGGAAACTGACGGGCGCGCGCAGCGCGGCAACGATGGCGTCGGCGCGGCGCCAGGCTGCGGCACGCGCGGCAGCGCCGCCGGAACGCGCCGCGCCGAGCGCCGGCCATTGGGACGCGAGGAGGGCGGCGGCGCCGGCTTGCAGCAGGCTGCGGCGGCGCAGTTGTCGGGATGCGGTCAAGGTAAGTCTCCTAGGCAGAGAAGGTTCGGGTAACGCGGCCCAGATGCACGCGCATCGCCTTGCGCGCGGCGGCCGGGTCGTGGCTGGCAATGGCCTGCAGGATGGCGCGGTGGTCGCCCAGGGTTTCCTTGCGCAGCTCTTCGGTCTGGAAGTGTTCCTTGAGCTTATGCCAAAGATGGCCGCGCTGGTCCCACAGGTGGTTCATTACGCCCACCAGTGCGCTGTTGCCGGTGGCATTGGCGATCGCCATGTGGAAGTTGCGGTCCGCCTGTTCATTGGTGGCTACGTCGTCGTGGTCGCGCTCCATGGCCTCCACCGCGACGAGGATGGCGTCGATGGCGCGGTCGGTGGCCAACTGCGCTGCGATCGCCGCGATCTCGGACTCGATGACGCGCCGTGCGGACAGTACCTCGAATGGCCCGGGTCCGACTTCCGGCAGGGGCGCGTGGCCGGGGCGGTCGCATATATAGACGCCTGAATTGCTGCGTACCTCGACCACGCCGGTCAACTCCAGCGCAATCAGCCCCTCGCGCAGGGAAGCGCGGCTCACTTCCAGCTTGGCCGCCAGCTCGCGTTCCGACGGCAGGCGATCGCCGCAGGCAAATCCTTCGGTGGCGATCATCGCCTGGATCTTGTCCGCCACCTGTTTATATAGTCTGGTCTCCATCTGGTCAATTCTAATTTGGTCAGGCCAAAACAACAATGTGGACTGGCCAAAAGTGGCTTTTTTGCACAAGGTTGGAATTTTTTCTTGTTAAATTGGCCTAACCACTTTAGTCTTTGGTTATACCAAAACTGAAGATCGATCAAACCAATTTGATCGCACATGGAGGAGACTCATGAATTACCTTGCAGGCCCCCAGACCAAGCGCGCCGTATTGGCCGCAGCTGTAGCAGCAGCCGTTTTGCAAATGGCGAACCAGGCAGCCGCACAAACCGCAGCCCCGGCGGAGGAAGCGATGACTGCCGTGGTAGTCACCGGTTCCCTGATCCGCCGGGTTGCCAATGAGGGCGCCACCCCGCTGGTCACCATCAAGTCGAGCGAGCTCCAGGCGCGCGGCAACACCGAGCTGAAAGACCTGGTACTGGAGATGCCCCAATCGCTGTCGCTGGGCACCAATAGCGGTGCGGCCGGTCCGATCATCAACCTGCGCGGCCTCGGCCCGATGCGGACACTGACCCTGTTGAACGGCCGCCGCCTGGCCAACGAGCCGTTGCAGGACCAGTATGTCTCCGTCAACGTGATGCCGCGCATGGCGCTGGACCGGGTGGAAACCCTGAACGGCGGCGCCGCTTCGATCTACGGTGCGGATGCCATCGGCGGCGTGCAGAACTTCCTGACCAAGCGCGGTTTCGAAGGCGTCTCCGTCAAGGCCGAGTACGCGCCGACGCAAAAGGGCGGGGCGGATTCGACCAGCGTCGGCGCAATCCTGGGTACCGGCAACCTGTCGCGCGACGGCTGGAATGCCTACCTCGCGATCGATTACCAGAAGAAGGATGCACTGTTCCAGGGCGACCGCCCGCAGCAGCATGATCCGGCCGTCCTGCGCACCTTGGGCCTTGGCATTACGCCCGATGCGCGCAACCCGACCCCGGTTGCCAACTTCGGCTTTGCGCGCAACGCCAATTCGAACTACAACCCGACTTTCGCCACCGGCTGCCTGGCGCCATACGCCACGCCGACCCTCGGCAACAACAGCACTGCCGCAACCCCGGTCTACGCGCCAGGCTGCGTGCGCAATCCGCTGTTCTGGAATGCGGTGACGGACGGCAGCGAAATCATCAACGTCAGCGGCCGCGCGAGCTTGAACCTGTCGGGCGGCCACAAGCTGGACCTGGACATCCTGCATTCCGAATTCACGGTCCAGAAGTATCGCGGCATGCAGGTACCCGGGACCACCCAGCCGTTCACCACCTATTCGCTGCCGGCGAGCAGCAAATACTATCCAGGCAAAGGCATCACCCCGGCGGTGCCGGTGGTGGGCAGCAATACCGGCAGCAACACGCCGACCATGTTCATCGACCCGGGCAAAACGCCGGGCACGGTCAGCGACCTGAATATGAACAACCGGACCATTTACTTCCAGTGGGGGCCCGCCGAACTTGGCCCGGCGTACCGCGACGACAAGCAGTCGAACGACCGCATCGTGCTGACCGCAGAAGGCGAAGTGCTGGGTTGGGACTACCGCGCCGGCCTGAATTACGGCGAATCGAAGCGCGACACCCGCGCCGGTGAGGGGTATATCCTTTACAGCAAGGCGCAGGAAGGCTTCAACAATGGCACCTTGAATCCCTTCGGCCTGCAGGACGCGGCCGGCCTGGCCTACCTGCAAAGCATCCAGGCGGAAGACTATACCTACCGCCTGAACAAGGCCTACAACCAGAGCGTGGACGTGACGCTGTCCAAAGGCCTGTGGGAGCTGCCGGGCGGTCCGCTGACCCTGGCGGTTTCCGGCGAACTGCGCCGCGACGGCGCGCAGACCTTCAATGCGCCGCTGGACTATGTGCTGAAAAAGGCTGACGGCAGCTACCACATCGACGCCGCCGGCAACGTCGTGCAGTCCGACCTGGTAGGCGAAACCCCGCAAGGCGTGGCCAAGAAGATCCACCGCACCATCGCTTCGCTGCTGATGGAAGCGGAAGCCCCGATCACCGACAAGTTCCTGCTCAACGCCGCGGTGCGCGCCGACCGTTACTACGACCTGAAACAGACCACAGTCAATCCAAAGCTGGCCGCGCGCTGGCAGCCGTTCCAGCAACTGGTCCTGCGCGGCAACGTGAATACCGGCTTCCGCGCGCCGTCGATCATCGACATCCAGAACCCGACGCCGGAAGTGCGCAACCAGGTGATGGACGATCCGGTCCTGTGCCCGAGCTCGCAGCCGCTGGTGGCCGGCACCGGCACGCCAAAGTCCGGCTACACCTTTGACCAGGTCTGCAACGTCGCCACCAACTACTGGACCAAATCGCCGAACAACGACTTCCTGAAACCGGAAAAATCGCGTGGCTTCTCCTTTGGTTTCGCGCTGGAGCCGGTCAAGGACCTGTCGATCACCGTCGACTACTGGGGCCTGAAACTGCGCGACGTGCTGGGCGCCGTGACCATCGCCGAGATCCAGCAGAATCCGGCCAAGTACGAAGTGAACTTCGTGCGCAATGCGGACGGTACCATCGACCATATCGTGGCAAGCCAGGCCAACCGCGGCCAGACCCGCATCCGCGGCCTGGACCTGTCGGCCAGCTACCGCTTCCCGAAAACCAGCTTTGGTACCTTCGATGCGAAGCTGGACGGCACCTATATGGACAAGTATGAGTTCCAGTCCGAGAAGAGCGGCCCTTGGCTGAGCAACGTGGGCATCATCACCAACGATGGCCGCTACGGTAGCGCAGGCCCGAACGCCGGCCTGGCCGGACTGCCGCAGATCAACCCGCGCTGGAAACATACCGCCTCGGTTACCTACACCAACGGCGCCTGGGCCGGCACGCTGTCGCAGCGCTACAACTCCAGCGTGACCGACGTCACCCCGCGTGCCGGTTCGACCCTGACCGAAGTGGAAGCCTATAAGCAGTACAACCTGAACGTGAACTACACCGGTTTCAAGAACACGACCATCAGCTTCGGCGTCAACAACCTGACCGGGGAATGGCCGCCACTGACCTCCAACAGCACCTACAGCGGCGGCTATGTGACGTCGATGGCCGATATGCTGGGCCGTGTCTATCGCTTCTCGGTGGAGTACAAGTTCTAAGATGCTGCTGCACCGCCTGCTGCCCCCTCTGCTGCTGGCCTGCTTCCTGCTGATGTCGACAGCAGGGGCGTATGCTGAGCCGTCAGCGCCGTCGGAGGCGGTGAAACTCGTGCCGGCGGCGGAAGCCGCCGCCGCGAGTTCCGGCCCGTACTTCGTCGAAGCGCGCATGCGCGCGGTGTCCGGCGGTGCAGGGCAGGGCCTTGTCATTGTCCGGTACCGTGATGACCGCAACTGGCTTGGCTTCGGCCTCGATGTCGCCGCAGCCGGCAAGCTGGCAGTCAATATCGTTCGCCTGGTCGATGGCGAGCCGAGGTTCCTCAAGCAGGTAAGGATTGATCCCGATCCAGGCGATGCGTTCTATACGATTCGCCTCGACGTGGATGGTGCGGCCCTCACGGCCTATCTCAATGGCACGCGCCTGATTGGCGTCGACGAGCCCACTGCGCTGCCGCCGCGCATCGGCATACTGGCGCAAGGCGGCCGGTTTGAGATCAACGGCTTGCGTGTCGGAGACATCACGCAAGCGCCCACCAGCATGGGGCTGGTCCATAGGCATAAGCAGCTAAGCTTGCAGCTTGGCGATGCGCCGCAGCGGTTTGCGGTTCGCGCATCCAGCCGGGGCGAGGTGCGAGCCTTGCCTTTCTCCGCCAGCTCGAGCGATGCATCCGTGGTGGAAGCCAGTGTGGATGGCGGCGAGCTTCTGCTGGCGCCGCGTGGCATCGGCAACGCGGCAGTCACGCTCATCAGCGCTGAAGATCCGAACGTGGCGGTGACGCTGGCGGTGCGCGTCGGACCGGCGTTCGCCGCGCCGCCAGGCAGCGTGCCTTTGACAGCTGGCAGGGTCTCGCCGGCGGCGAATGAGCGTGACGTCCCTGTCGACGCGCGCCTGGAAATTCGCTTCGACCAGGCGCCAACCATCGGCGAGAACGGCTCGGTACGCATCGTCCGCGCGAAAGACAATGTGACGGTCGACGTGATCCGGCCCGGCATGGAGCTGGATGAAATCGGCGCTACGCGGGATGGCGTCAAGCGCGTCGTCCGCTATAAGGCAATTTCGGTCGACGGCACCGCAGCGACAATCCGCCCGCACGATGGCAAGCTGACATATGGCACCGACTATTACGTTCTGGTCGACGGTCATCTGTTCGCTGGCGCCACGCTGGGTGGTGCGCGGTTTAATGGTATCGGAACGCGGACCGCCTGGGCGTTCCGTATCCGTGAGCGGGCACCGCGCGGCGCGACGCTGCGCGTGGCGGTGGCAGGAAAGGCCGACTTCCGCACGGTGCAGGGCGCCTTGAACCACGCGATGCGGGAGGTCCCGCGTGAACAGCCGGTGACCATCCGTCTCGCCGACGGCCGCTACGAAGGCTTGCTTTACCTGCGTGGCAAAGACAATGTGACTTTGCGCGGCGACAGCCGTCATGGCGCCCAAATCACGGGCGAAAACAGCGACGGCATCAACCCGGGCAGCGGCGCCGGCCAGTTACCGTTTGCTCCCGGCGCCACCGGTGGCCGCTCGGTATTCCTGGTCGAAAACGCCGACCTGCTGCGCCTCGATACGCTCACCCTGATCAACACCACTTGGCGCAGCAAGACCATCGGCGCGCAGGCCGAAGCGCTCAATTTCAGCAGCGAAGGCCGCCTCATCGCCAATGAAGTCGATTTCTTCAGCGAGCAGGACACCATCCAGGTCAAGGGCTATGCCTGGTTCTACCGCAGCCTGGTCGCGGGCAATGTGGATTTCATCTGGGGCTACAACCGCGCGGCCCTGTTTGAGGAGTCCGAGATCCGTTCTGTCGGCGATAGTGCCAACCCAGCGAGCGGAGGCTACCTGGTGCAGGCGCGCACCGTGGCCGAAGACGATCCCGGCTTCGTCTTCCTGAACAGCCGCCTGACGCACGGCCCCGGCCCCGCAGGCAACGACGTGGCGCCGGGCGCGAGCTTCCTCGCGCGGCCGGGTGTCGTGACGGCATGGGATAACGTCCGCTACATCAATTGCAGCGTCGGCCCGCACATCAGTGCGCAGGGTTGGCACGGCAAGCCGCGTGACGGCAAAGGCTGGGAAGAGGGCGGCAGCACTGACCCGGCGGGCAAGTCACTTGACCTGTCGCAGCGCGTGGCAGGGCGCTTGCTCGCGCCGGCCGAGGCCGCGCGCTACGACAGCCGCGCCAAGGTATTCGCGCAATTCGCAAACGGGAGAGGATGGAATCCTCAGCCAGCCCTGGCGCACGATCACGATCCTGTCGAGCGCTGGGGCAGCAAGGAGATCACCCTGGCCGGGCCGCGCGACGGCAATCCTTTCACCGAGGTGGAGCTCTCGGCTACTTTTCGCCAGGGCGCGCGTACCTTGGCGGTAGACGGTTTTTACGACGGAGCAGGCCAGTACAAACTACGATTCATGCCCGACACGGTGGGCGAGTGGGAGTACGAGACCCACAGCAATCGCGCAGCACTGGACGGCAAGCGCGGCAAGTTCATGGTGATTGCTGCGATGCCCGGCAATCATGGCCCGGTACGCGTGAAGGGCGTGCATCATTTTGCCTATGCTGACGGAACGCCGTTCTGGCAGGTCGGCACCACCAGTTATGGCTGGACCCACCAGCCGGAAGCTATCGAACGCCAGACCCTGGCGACGCTCGCGGCCGGGCCGTTCAACAAGATCCGCATGCTGGTGTTCCCGAACCAGGACGTCAAGCACCAGCCGCCGCGCTTCCCCTTCGAAGGCGCAACGCCCAAGGCATGGGACTTCACGCGCTTCGATCCCGAATTCTTCCGCCATCTTGAGCAGCGGGTTGGCGACCTGCGCGAACTTGGCATCGAGGCCGACGTCATCCTGTTCCACCCTTACGACAAAGGATACTGGGGATTCGACCAGATGCCGGCCGAAGTCAATGAACGCTATCTGCGCTATGTGGTGGCGCGGCTCGCGTCCTACCGCAATGTGTGGTGGTCGATGGCGAACGAATTCGATTACTTGACCAAAAAACAGATGGCGGAGTGGGACCGCTACTTCGAAATCGTCCAGGCGCGCGATCCCTACCAGCACCTGCGCTCGATCCACAACGCCATGGTGTTGTACAACCATACCAAGCCCTGGGTAACCCATGTCAGCGTGCAAAGCGGCGCCATTGCCGAGGACTTCGAACGCGCCGTTCTGTTGCGCGATGTGTATGCGAAGCCGGTGGTCTACGATGAAGTGAAATACGAGGGCAATATCGAGCGCCGCTGGGGCCAGTTGTCGGGGCAGGAAATGGTGCTGCGCTTCTGGATGGGGGCGATCGCCGGCACTTATGTCGGCCATAGCGAGATCTTCCAGGATCCTGGCGATATGTCCTGGTTGGGCAAGGGTGGGACCATGCGCGGCGAGAGCCCGGCGCGGCTGGCGTTCTTCCGCAGGATTCTGTCCGAAAGTCCGGCCGAGGGGCTGGAACCGATCGATAAATGGCAGGGAAATCCCTTCGCCGGCAAACCGGGCCAGTACTACCTGGGCTACTTCGGCCGCCAGGCGCCCGCCAGCTGGCCCTTCGTGCTCGCCACGCCTGGACTGGCGGATGGCATGAGATTCAGGGCCGAGGTGATAGATACCTGGAATATGACGGTCGCGCCGATGGCGGGCGTGTTCGAGATCCGCAAGCGTGACAATTACAGCTTTGCCGACAAGGACGGCCGCAGCATCACGCTGCCCGCACGCCCCTACATGGCTTTGCGCCTGATCAGGGTGCCGTGAAACTCTCCGGTGGAGGCGGCGGGCCCGCAGCGAAATTGCTCGACGAAAGTTAATAATTAGTTAAAAATGTCGGCAAACTTTCTCGTGGGGAGATGCGCTTGGAAAGCTCGAAGGGACATAAGATCGCAGCGGGCGCCGGCCTGACGCTGGCTGGATTATTGGCTTACCTGCTCCTGTGGCCGGTACCTGCCGAACCGGTCTCGTGGATGCCGCAACAGGCGCCGGGATATGCCGGCGCGCACGCGCCCAACACCAAGCTGGCCGGCCTGCGGAAAATCGACATCGGTACCGAGCAGGGACCTGAGCACCTGGCCCTGGGCCCGGACGGCAAACTGTACGCCGCTGTCGCCAGCGGAAAGATCCTGCGCATGGCGCCAGACGGCAGCCAGCGCGAAGTGTTCGCCAGCACCGGTGGCCGCGTGCTTGGTTTCGACTTCGACGCCAACGGGCGCCTGATTGCAGCCGATGCGATGAAAGGCCTGCTGGCGATCGCTGCGGACGGCAACGTCACAGTACTGACTGCGCAAGTCGCGCCGGGCGATCCGATTCGCTATGCCGATGGCGTTGTGGTGGCGCCCGGCGGCATGATCTACTTCACCGATGCCTCGACCCGCTTCGCTCCCGCCGAATGGGGCGGTACCTTCGAAGCCAGCGTGCTGGACATTCTCGAGCAGTCGTCGACCGGCCGCGTGCTGGCCTACGACCCGGCGAACGGCACGACACGCGTTCTCGCCGGCGGCCTGTCGTTCGCCAACGGCATTGCATTGTCCGGCGATGGGCGCACCTTGTTCGTCAACGAGACTGGCCGTTACCGCATTTGGAAGATCGACGCGCAGAGCGGTAAGCGCGAGGTCCTGTTCGACAACCTGCCGGGCTATCCCGATAACCTGATGCGCGGGCGTGACGGCAAGATCTGGGTGGGCCTGGTCAAGCCGCGCAATCCCACCATCGACCAGCTGGCGCAAAAGCCTTTCATGCGCAAGCTTACGCTGCGCCTACCGCGCGTCTTGTGGCCGGTGCCGAAAGCGTACGGCCACGTGTTCGCTTTCAGCGAAGACGGAACAGTGCTGGCCGACCTGCAAGACCCTTCCGGTGCCTATCCGGAAACCACGGCAGTCCTGGAAACCCCCGATCGTCTCTACGTCCAGAGCCTGCACGCCGCCTATATCGGCTGGCTGCCCCGGCCCTGATCCAGCGGCAGGTCCGCCGCCGGCGACGGCGCCGGCGCTGCCTGAACCGGGAGCACGATCGTCGTGGTATCGACTGCGCCTGCGACGCGCTGCTGCACAACTTGCATGGCGACCGCTTTGCGCGGCGGTTCAGGGCGGGGCGGTTTGGGGAACATGGCATCTCCTTGGAGGACTTGGGCACATATGGGGAGTCTTGGCAAGTTTGCAAGCACTTGATGTTGCCAACACACACAACGTGCATCGTGCGCTTGGCAGTTGTGTTTATAATTCCCTACGACAATTCGCCTCCTAGCCATGTACCGGAAACCTACTCCCTTGCTGTTGCTGGCCGTGCTGTCCATTGCGCCGGGTGCGCGCGCTGAAGGCTTGGGGGATGGTGATATCGCCGACCTCACGCTGGAACAACTCAACGAAATTGTGGTCACGTCGGTGTCGCGGCAGGAGGAGAGGCTCAGCAATGCTGCCGCGTCGCTGTTCGTGATCAGTGCCACCGACATCCGCCGCAGCGGCGCGCGCAGCTTGCCGGAAGCGCTGCGCCTGGCGCCGAACCTGGAAGTGGCGCGCGTCGACGCCCGCAATTACGCGATCAGTGCGCGCGGCTTCAACGGCCCGTTCGCCAACAAGCTGCTGGTACTGATCGACGGCCGTAGCGTCTATTCGCCATTCTTCTCCGCCGTGTTCTGGGACGCCCAGTCGGTCGTGATGGAAGATATCGAACGCATCGAGGTCATCAGCGGCCCCGGCTCCACCATCTGGGGTGTGAACGCGGTCAACGGCGTGATCAACGTCATCACGCGCAATGCGAAGGACAGCCAGGGCACCCTGCTGTCTGTCGCGGCATCAAGCGGGGAGGGCGATGCCAGCCTGCGCTTTGGCGGCCGCCTGTCGAACAACGGCTACTACCGCGCCTATGCGCAAACCATGGCCGCCGAAGACACCGATACCGCGGCCGGCGTCGACACCTTGACCGGCATGCAGCGGCGCCAGGCCGGCTTCCGCGCCGACTGGGGCCTGCGCGACGGCAGCTTGGCGGTGTCGGGCGACGCTTACCAGGCCAACCTGGGGCAGATCGGCACCCGTGATATCCGCCTGTCCGGCGCCAACCTGGTCGGGCGTTACATGCGCCAACTGGCCGACGGCAATGCGCTGCGCGTGCAACTGGTGCTGGACCACACCGAGCGCAACCAGCCCGGCGCGTATATCGACCGCCTCGACACTGTGGAACTGGAAGGGCAGCATGACGTGCGCCTCGGCCCCCACAAGCTGTCCTGGGGCGGCGGCTACCGCCATTCGCGCGACGACAACACGCCCGGCGGCTTCGGCTTCTGGCCTTACGAGCGCAATCTGCATTGGGGCAACCTGTTCGCGCAGGACGAGGTGGCGCTGACTCAAAATCTGCGCGCCACCGGCGGCGTGAAGGTGGAGCACAACACCTACACCGGCACGGAATGGCTGCCCACCTTGCGCCTGGCCTGGAGCCCGAATACGACGCATACCGTGTGGAGCGCGTTGTCGCGCACCGTTCGCGCGCCGGCGCGCAGCGACCGCGACTTCGTATTGCCGCCCAAGCCGGTCATGATCGGCGGCGTGCCGCGCTTCAGCATCGGCACCAGTCCCGAATTCGAGTCGGAAGTCGCCAATGTGCTGGAACTGGGCTACCGCGCGCAACCCGTGCAGAACTGGTCCTATTCGGTCACGGCCTGGTACGCCGATTACGACAAGCTGCGCACGCTGGAGCCGAATACTACTGCCGGCCCCTACCGCGGCATCCTGGAATTCCGCAACCTGGCGCAAGGGCGTACGCGCGGCCTCGAATTCTGGGCGCGCTGGCAGCCGATGCTGCGCTGGCGCCTGAATGCCGGCCTGGTGGTGCAGGACGTCGACACCGAGCTCAAGCCAGGCAGCCAGGACGTCACCGCTGTCGGCCTCGTCATCAACGACCCGCACAGCTACTGGCAATTGCGTTCTTCCCACGAAATTGGCGAGCACGTGCAGCTCGACTGGACATTACGTTACAACGGCAGCATGCCGAATCCCCATGTTCCGTCGTATCATGAGCTGGATGCGCACCTGGTGTGGAAAGCCAGTCCGCATATTGACGTTGCGCTCGCTGGACAGAACCTGCTGCATGCGCGGCATGGCGAGTGGGGCGGTTACCCCGGCCGCAATGTATTCGAGCGGCGCGCGGTCCTGAAATTGACGATGCGGTACTAACGAGATGGCAAGCGCAAGCCTTGGTGTATTTGGCGTGCCGCCTTTCACGGCGGGCGGCTGGCGAACCCGCCTTGCGGCGTTGGCGATGATGTTGTTCGCCTTCAGCTGCCTGGCGGTAGGCTCCCAGCAGGGCGCTACGCCCGTGCTGGAGCGCAGCGTCAAAGCTGCCTTCTTGTATAAATTCCTGGGCTACATGGAGTTTCCCTCCGACCCCGGGCCAAGCCTGGCGGTAGGCGTGCTGGGCGCGGACGACGTGGCGGCGGAACTGGCGCAGATCACCAGCGGGCGCAACGTCGGCAATCGCAGCATCAGCGTGCGCAAGCTGGGCGAAGGCGATGCGCTGGGCGGCCTGAACCTGCTGTTTGTCGGCGGCGACGCGGCCTTGCCGGAAGCGGCACAGCGCGCGGCGGAAAAGAACGGTACGGTGATCGTCACCGAGCGCGACGGTGGATTGCAAAGTGGTAGTGTCATCAATTTCCGCCTGGTCGATGAGCGCGTGCGTTTTGAAGTGTCGCTGCCGGCGGCCGAGCGCTGCAATGTGCGGCTCAGTTCACGCTTGTTGTCGGTCGCCTATTACGTGCAGAAAGGCGGGCAGTGATGATCGCCAAGGCGGCAGGATCGGTTCGCATCAAACTGATCCTGACGGCACTGGCCACTACTTTTGTGGCGCTGGTAGTGACCACGGTGTCGATGCTGGTGTACGACCTGCAAAGCTTCCAGCAAGGCTGGGTCGACGACCTGACTACGCAGGCCGAACTGGTCGCCACGGCGTCGGCGCCGGCGCTCTCCTTCAACGACCCGCGCGCGGCGCGCCAGAACCTGGGGCTGCTGCGCGTGCGGCCGCAAATCGAGGCTGGCGCCATTTATGCCGCCAACGGCGCGCTGTTTGCCTCGTATGTGCACGCGCCGGCCGAAGTGCCAACCCTGCCGCCCAAGCCCGGCCCGCTCGGCTATGCGATCGAAGGCGGGCATATGGTGGTGACGCACCCGATCGTGGAAGAGGGCGAGCGTATCGGCACGGTCTACCTGAGCGCCTCCTATCGCCTGCTGGACCGCGTGCAAAGCTATGCCCTGATCCTGCTTGGCGTGACGCTGGGCAGCCTGTTGCTGGCAGCGCTGGTAGCGCACCGGCTGCAGCAGACCATTACGCGCCCACTGCTGGCCGTCACCGACGTGGCGCGCGCCGTGATGCTGCGGCGCGACTATTCGCTGCGTGTCGCGGAGCGCGACGCCGGCGAGATCGGCACCCTGATCGATGCCTTCAACGACATGCTGGCCGAGATCTCGCGACGCTCGAACGCGCTGCAAGACGCCAACCGCACGCTGGAACATGAGATGACCGTGCGCCAGGGCGCCGAGCGCGCGCTGCTGCTGGCCGACCGCCGCAAGGACGAATTCCTGGCCACGCTGGCCCACGAATTGCGCAACCCGCTGGCCCCGATCCGCACCGGCCTGGACATCATGCGCATCAATGCCAGCGATCCGGTGGCCTGCGAGCGCGCCCGTTCCATCATGGAGCGCCAGTTGAAGCAGATGGTGCGGCTGGTGGACGACCTGCTGGACGTGTCGCGCATCAACACCGGCAAGCTGACCATCCGCCGCGAGCAGCTCATGCTGCAGGACGTGGTCAACGATGCGCTGGAGCTGGCGCGGCCTTTCATCGCTACGCAGGGCCACACGCTGCATGTGCAGGTGCCGGAGCAGGCGGTCTACCTGGTGGGCGACGCGACGCGCCTGGCGCAGGTCGTTTCCAACCTGCTGCACAACGCCGCCAAGTACACGGCGCGCGGCGGCAGCATCGCGCTGGAAGCGCAGTTGCGCGCGGGGCAAGTCGAGCTGCGCGTGCGCGACAACGGCATCGGCATTGCGCCGGCGCTGCTGCACGATATCTTCGAGATGTTCATCCAGGCCGATTCTTCGCTCGAGCGCAGCACGGCGGGCCTGGGTGTCGGCCTGTCGCTGGCGCGCAAGCTGGTGGAACTGCATGGCGGCAGCATCCGCGCCGACAGCGATGGCGAAGGGCAGGGCAGCACCTTCACCGTCACGCTGCCGTTGCTGGCCGATGCCAGCGCCGCCGCGCCTGCGGCGGCAGCGCTGCCGGCCGATGCGCGCCTGCACCGCATCCTGCTGGCGGACGACAATGTGGATTTCGTCAACGGCATCGGTGGCTTGCTGCGCTCGATGGGCCACCAGGTGCATATCTCGCACGACGGCAAGCAAGCGCTGGCGGCGGCCGAATCGTTCGCGCCCGAATTCGCCTTCCTCGATATCGGCTTGCCGGAATTGAATGGCTACGACCTGGCGCGCGCGCTGAAGCGCTTGCCCGCGCTGCGCCACACGGTGCTGGTGGCGGTGACCGGCTGGGGCCAGCAGAAGGACCGCCAGCAGGCGTTCGAAGCGGGCTTCCACCATCACCTGGTGAAGCCGGTCAGTATCGACCAGTTCCAGGAAATCCTGTCCCAGAGCGGCCCTTGATATATCGGGAAAATGCCCGATCTGCTTTTACAGGCAATGTTAATCGAGGAGTAATGCCATGCGAGCGCATACCACACCCGACCCGGAAACACCGCCGCCTGAGCCGGAAAAAGATCCGCCGCCGGACGACCTGCCGCGGCCGAGCGAGCCGCCTATCGAGGAACCGCTGCCGAAACCGCCGCCGATGCAGGCTTGACCTCGGGTTCGGGCAACGGGGGGATCTGGCGGATCTGCTCGTCGGTATCCTGTTCGCCCGGCGTCTTTTCGCCGCTGCCGATATCGGCTTCCTCGATCAGATGGCGGCCTTTTTCAGGTTGCGGTTTTGCTGGCTGTTCCATGTCGGACCCTCCTTGTTGCCGATGCTACCAGTGCGCCACGCCCGCTGTCGCTTGCTTGCTAAAAGGAAATAAGTGTTGTGCGAGCAGAATATATTTTGCACTGTCACGAGCGGGTCACGATCGTCTATCTATAATAGGTCATCGACACACGCTTTTTCTTCGTCGGAGGCCGCGATGGGCAATTCCTTGCACAACAAGATCTACCTCAAACGCCGTATTGACCTGCACAGCCGCCGTATCCAGGCGCTGGTCTGTGCGAGTGCCGTGACAGGCCTTGCGCTAGTGTGGTTGGCGCTGCGCGCGCTCAAGTAAGCTTGCCGCGCCGGGTGCGGGCGCGTACCATGATGGGTTGCAAAGGCACCATCATGGAATACGAGCAATGAAAAACGAAAAACTGAGCACCGACGAATTCAACGCGCTGGAAGAGATTGCCCGCGGCATCAAGGGCAAGCCCAGCGCTTGCGTCGGCCGCAACAGCAAGCGCCTGTCCGGCATCAAGTTCATCAAATTCGAGCGCAGCGGCGCCATCATCCTGACCGATGCCGGCCGCCAGCAGCTGTTCCTGCGCCGTTGCGTGATGGCGCTGCGCGCGCTGGCCGAAGCACCGGGCGCGGTGGCGGACCAGGACGTGGCACTGTTCCTCGGCAAGAAGTCGCACATCGTGGCGACCGCCGACGGTTTCGCCATTACCGAGAAAGGCCGTGAGTCGCTGGCCGACATCGAAGCGCAAGGCATGTAGGCGCCCATGTCCAGCCACCTGCTCAGCGAAGGCCAGCCCAGCCGCAGCGCGCTGATGGTGGCGCGCCTGCGCGCTGCCCACCAGTTGCTGGACACCCCTGCCATTTTCGACGACCCGCTGGCGCTGCCGGTGCTGGGGCCGCAAGACTGCGTGCAAGTGCAGTCCAATGCGCGTTCCTACGACGCGGGTTTCAGCCGCATCCTGCGCGCTGCCATGGCCGTGCGCAGCCGGTTTGCCGAAGACGAGCTGGCGCGCGCCGCCGCCGCCGGCGTGCGGCAATACGTGGTGCTGGGCGCCGGCCTCGATACCTTTGCCTGCCGCCACCAGCATGACGCGGCGCTGCAGGTGTTCGAGGTCGACCATCCCGCCACGCAGGCGTGGAAGCGCGCGCTGCTGGCCGCCAGCAGCATCACCGTGCCGGATAGCCTGCGCTTCGTGCCGGTCGATTTCGAGCGCGATGCGCTGGCCGATGCGCTGCGCGCTGCCGGCTGCCGCCTGGACCAGCCAGTGTTCTTCTCCTGGCTTGGCGTCACGCTCTACCTGAGCGAGCCGGCCATTTTCGACACCCTGCGCCTGGTGGCCAGCCTGCCGTCCGGCAGCGGCATCGTGTTCGATTACGGCGTCAAGCCGGAGCTGCTCGATGCGATGGAAAAGGCGGGCGTCGAGTATTTTGCGCGCCGGTATGCCGAGCAGGGCGAGCCTTGGTTGTCGTTTTTTGATCCTGCCGAACTGTGTGCACGGCTGCGCGATTTAAGTTTTTCCACAGTGCAAGATTTTGGGCGCGACGCCCTGGAAACCCGCTATTTTGCAGGGCGTGGCGACAATCTGCGGCTCGGCGGCGGCACTCATTTAATGCTTGCTAGCAACTAAAGTGTTATAATTTTTGGAATGTTTCTTCTACTGGTTGTAGTTTAGTTTCATGCTACCTTCCTGAGCGGTCGTGCCCAATGCGGAATCCGCATTTGCTTATGCTGGTTTCGCATATGGCGCGTCCATTCTCTTAAAAACTCAAAAGGAAGCAGAGAAATGACCATTCTGATTGAAACCACCCACATCCAGATCACCGACTCCACCGAGCCGGAATACCTGATGGACGACATGAGCGGCGCCCTGGCCGACGTGAGCGTCTCCTGCTGCACCTGCTCTTGCTCTTGCTGCTGCTAAACGGTTAAGTCCGGACACCGGCGTCGATGCCTCGTGCACCGTCGCCGGTGCCATGCCTTTTTTCTGAGATTGGTTAACAGAATGAGTGAGTCAGAATGAGTGAGTCCCTGTACATCTCGCCGCTGGCCGAAGTGACCACGCTGGGCGAAGACAAGATTGCCATTTCCGTTGTCGGGCGCCGTTTTACGGTGGAAGACCGGGTCGGCATCCTGAAAAGCATCCTGGCGGACGCCGCGCAAGGCGTCACGCTGAAACAACTGCTCGACGACCGCGCCGAGAGCTTCCCGCCCGAGGCGGTGGAAGCGGCGGTCAATGCCCTGGTCGAAGCGCGCGTGCTGCTGAAGCAGAACGGCCGCAGCGGCGGCGACGCCACTTTCCATCATTTGCAGCACCGCCGCGAGCAGGATGGCATGTCCGGCCCGGCCCAGCGCCCGCAATACGACAAGTCGAACTGGGTGCTGGCGCTGGCCGGCAGCGGTTCCTGCGCAGACGCGCTGGCTGCATCGCTGACCGAACTGGGTGTGCGGGTCGAGCGCGTGGTGCGCGACGGCCCCTTGCCGGACAAGGGCGAACGCCGCGCGCTGCTGCTGGTGGCGTCCGATTTCGACGATATCGCGCTGTTCCGCGCCATGAATGCCAAGGCGGTTGCCGCCGGCTGGCCGGCGCTGTTCGTCGGCATCGACTGGAACACCGTGCATTGCGGCCCGCTGGTGCTGCCGAAAGCCACCGGCTGCTACGAATGCTATTTCCACCGCGTGCGCTCGACCCGCAAGTTCGTGGCCGAATTCGATATGCGCAGCCAGTCCGAAAATATCCTGTACCACGCGCTGCCCAGCCGCCTGGCCGTGCAGTTCGGCGTGGCCGAAGCGTCGCGCGTGGCCTTGCAATTCCTGGCCGGCACGCTGGAAGGCTTGCAGCAAAGCGTGTTCAGCGAGATCGACAGCGCGAGCGGCGAAATTGTGCGGTCCCGCGTGCTGCGCCTGCCGCGTTGCCAGGTGTGCGGTACCGCCAGCACCGAGCGCCCGGTGGGCAGCGTGTTCCAGCAGGCGCTGTTGCGCCGTCGGGCCTGAGCCATGGAGCGCCTGTCCGACGCGGGCCAGCTGGCCCTGGTACACGACGCCCTGGTGCACCGGCGCCACGGCATCATCACCTCGCTGCTGGAGGAAACCGAACACCCCGATGCGCGCGGCCTGTTCGTCTTCAATGCCCTGATGGTGGACATCAAGAGCATGATGATCGACCCTGCGCGCGGCAAAGCCAATAACCCGAATACCGACCGCGCCAGCCTGGCCGGTTCCGGCGCGGCATTCGACCGCACGTCGGCCCTGTGGGCTGCCTTCGGCGAAGCGGTGGAACGCTATGCGGCGGCTGCGCATTTCGACGATCAGGTGATGTACGCCTCGCAGGATGAGTTGGGCGACGCGGCGGTTGGCCCGGGCCAGTTCGTGCTGTTCGCGCCCGGACAATACGGCGAGGGCTTTGAGTTCGCGGCCGACGACACCTCGGTGGTGCGCGCCTGGGCGCCGGCGGCCGACCTGATGGACCCCGCGCGCGAAACCTATGTGCCGGCGCAGATGGTCTACCTCGGCATGCAGGTCAAGGACAAGCGCGAGATCGTGATGCAGTCTTCCTCCACCGGCCTGGCGACGGGCATGGACGAGGGCAGGGCGCTGCTGAGCGGCCTGGCTGAAGTGATCGAGCGTGATGCCTTCGCCGCCATGTGGCAGATGAAGTATGCGCCGCGCAAGCTGGTGATTGCACCGTCCACCATGGAACGGCTGCTGCCAGGCGTGCGCCGCCAGCTGGCGCATCCCAGCCTGGACGTGCACCTGTGGGACATCACCACCGACGTCGGCATGCCGGTGGTGCTGTGCCTGGCGCGCAGCCGCAACGACGGCACCATGTCGCTCGGCGCCAGCGCCCATCTGGACGTGGCGACCGCCATCAACAAGGCCGTGGTGGAAGCCTTCCACGGGTATGTGTGGGGCAGCTCGATCCTGGCGGCCGGTGCGCCGCTGCCGGAGCAGAGCGCGATCCGCAATCCGGGCGACCATTTCGCCTTCTTCCTGGACCGTTCGCGCCAGGGCGCGATGGATTTCCTGTTCACCAACGCGGCCACGGTTTCCTCCGACGACGCTTCGCTGCGCCAGTTGTCCGGCATGGCCGACCTGCTGGCGCGCCTGAAAGTCATGGGCTTGCGCGCATTGGCGGTGGACGTGACGTCCGCCGACGTGGCCAGCCTGGGCTTCTGCGTGCTGCGCGCCTTCATTCCCGGCCTGCATCCGCTGCTGTTCGGCGACGGCCTGGTGAGCCGCGACGAGCGCCGCCTGCGCGCCATCGCCGCGCACTGGGGCTTGCCGGGCGTGCCTGAACCTAACCTCGAACCGCATCCGTTCCCATGACCAAGACACTTCAGGAATTGCTGCCGCCGCAGGCCATGGCGGGCCAGTTCGATATCGACGACCCGGCCGAGATCCTGCACGAGCAGACCAAGTTCCACCGCGCCACCTTGATGGGGCAGGTGAAGAACATCGTGCGCTTCCTGCGCCACCCGGCGTACATCGCGCGCGGTGCGGCCGGCTACAACGCCTATCCGTCCTGCCCGGCGATCGATTTGCCGGAGCCGGTGCTGGCGCTGGGCGAATTGGCGCAGGCGCTGGAGCAGCGCAAGAGTGCGCGCGCCTTTGCCGGCGCCATGACGCTGCAGGAGCTTTCCAGCCTGCTGCATCATTCGCTGCGCGTGCGCCGCATGGCGAAGAGCGATATCGCGCCGCACGTAAAGCTGGCTTTCCGAGCCTACCCGTCGCCGGGCGGCTTGTATCCGACCGAATTCTATTTCTTCCTCAATGAGGTGGAAGGTGTCGCGCCTTGCATCGCGCATTACGACGCCCGCAACCATTTGCTGCGGGTTTTGAAGCCGCAGCAGGACGACGCTTTCGGCAGCGCGGAAGTGAAATCGGGCGAGTCGGGCGTCAAGGCGCCGGTAGTCTGCGTGATGACCAGCGTGCCGCAGCGCGCCACCGCCAAATACGGTGCGCGCGGCTACCGCATGTCGCTGCTGGAGGCGGGCCACGCCTCGCAGAACCTGTGCCTGGCTGCGCAAGGCCTCGGGCTTGGCTCCCTGGTCTACGGCGCCTACTATGACGACGAACTTGCCGCCTTGCTCGATATCGACGGCGTGACTGAAACCGTGGCTTCCGTCATGCTGCTGGGCCGCGAAGCGCCGCCTGCACCTGCCGCCAGCGAGGACGAATGAACGACGCTCCCGGCTGGCAGGATAGCGAATTGTGGCTGCGCGATGCGGCCGGCGCCGTGCTGCGGCTGGCTGCGGCCGGCGACAGCGAAGGCGCGGAACAGGCGCTGGAGCGCCTGTTCGCGCTGCGTGGGCGCTTCCATGCCTACCCGGTCCTGCAGGACATGCTGGCCGGGCGGCGCGCGTGGCGCGCTTGCGGCAGCGTCCATGCGCTGGGCGATACCGAGCTGCCGCCTGCGCTGCTGCGCAATTTCGACGAGGCGGTCAGCGCCTGCGCTGCTTTCCTCGGCTTGCCGCCACCGTGCATCCTGCTGCAATGCGTGCCGTCCGAGCGCGACATGCACTTGACGATGGAGAGCTTGCCGGGCCTGGCGATGGTGCGCCTGTCCACCCAGTCGGACGGATATGCCGACGGCCTGCGCGCCGTGGTATTCCACGAAGTCGCGCATTGCTTCCTGACTTGTGGCGTGCGCCTGCTGGACGAGGGCCTGGCGCAATTGTTTGCCAACCGCTTCGGCGGGGCCACGCCATTGCCGCGGCGCCCGGAACTGTCGCCGCCGCTGCGGGCAATGCTGTCCCGCGACGGCAATGCCATGTTTGGCGCGTCCACCGGCGCCGGCGTCGATGCCTATCGCGCCGCATGCCGGCTTGGCGCCGACTTGTTGGAGTCGGTCGACGCGCGCGGCGGCCCCGCGGCCATCGTCGCGCTGTTCCGCGACGTCACGCGCGCCGCGACGGATGCCCGGATTGCCGAGCTGGCAGTGCAGGCCAGCGGCCTGCCGGTCGCCGCAGCGGGCCCGCAGGACGCGGGCCCCGGTGCTGGCGCAGGCAGCGGCTATGCCGCCTTGATCGAACAATCGCAGCAAGCCATCTTTGCCGCCTGGAGCAGCAAGCGCGCCGAGGAGCTGTCCGATAGCATCGCGCTGCTCGAAGCGGAACCGGTGTTCACCCAGCCCACCTTGCTGGACGCCTTGCTCGGCGCCCGCCTGAACCAGGCGCTGCTCCACGTCCATGGCGGGGCCAAGCTGGCGCCCGAAGAGGAGGCTGCCATTGACGCCCTGCTTAAGGCCACGGACATCCTGCCCGCCGGCCGCCAATGGCTGTGGCGTGGCGTGCGCGCCATCCTCGCCATCCTGCTGGCCCAGCCCAATATCATCAAGGTCGCGACGGCGGGGCAGAACGCCTTGCACGCCTTCGGCAAGGCGCAGGAATTGATTGCCGGCGACCCGGACCTGCTGATTCACCATGCCTCGCTGCTGCTGCACGCCCCGCCCAATTACGGCGGTGACCGCGACCGGGGCGCAGGCATGCTGCGCGAAGCGATGCAGCACCCGCTGTACCGCGCCCACGCGCGCGAAATGCTGCTCGAGAACGACATCGATCCCGGCGACGAAGTGGTGGCCATTGCACCATCCGCACCCGAGCCGGCAGCGCTGCCGGCACAGCAGGCCGCCCTCGCTCTTGAAGCGCGCGGCATCGAGCTGCGCCTGCCATCCGGCTTCACGCTGGCACCGGGCGACCTGGTGCTGTACCAGGGCGAGCGCGTCGCCGTGGTCGGCCCCAATGGCAGCGGCAAGACCATCCTGCTGGAGGCTTTGCTTGGCCTGCGCGCACCCGACAGCGGCAAGATCCGGCTGGCGATCGGCGACCCGCGCAACGCCAAGGTGAGGCAACAACTGGGCGGCCTGCTGCAAAGCGCCGATCTGCCGGGCCAGATGCGCGTCGGCGAAATCATGACGATGCACGAAACGATCTACGCCCGCACCGAGCCGGCGGTGACGCGCGCCCTCGGCATGGAAGAACTGCGCAGCAAACTCTGGCAGCAGCTCTCGCGCGGCCAGAAGCAGCGCGTCATGCTCTGGCTCGCGCTGTCCCACGTGCCCGCGCTGGCGCTGCTCGACGAACCCTCGCTCGGCCTCGACGAATGGCACGCCCGCGCGCTGCGCGAACTGTTGGCCGGCATGCCGACCACCGTGCTGCAGATCTCCCACATCCCGGCCGACCTGCTCGGCATGGACCGCATCCTCTGCATGGAAAAGGGCAGGCTGGTCGACAGCGGCACCCTCGATGAACTGCTGGCGCGCCGTGTCGGCCGCTTCAAGGCCCGGATCGGCCAGGTCCTGGGAGGCGAGGCGGCACAAGCCATGCATGCGCTGCCGGCACTATTGCGTGCCGAAGCAACGCAAGAGGGCTGGCAGCTTCGGGGCGAACCAGGCTTCGATGCCGGTTTCCGGCGCTTCATCGAGCAGCACGGCATCGCCAACTTCAGCCTGGAAGCGTCGAGCATCGAAGACTTCCTGGCCGACCTCACCAAAGGTGACAACGCATGAAGAACCTGCTGCACCTGGTGCGCGCCGACCTGGCGCTGTTCCTGCGCGGCCGCCTGGCCCTGTTCTGGACCTTTGCCTTCCCGCTGCTGATGCTGATGATGCAGATGGCCCTGTTCGGGCAGGAAGCGAAGCTCGGTCCGGTGACGCTGGTGCTGCATGATATGGACCGCAGCACGGAAAGCGCGAGCTATGCCGGCGAACTGGCGCGCGGCCTGCGCCTGCAACATAGCGTCGAATTCCGCGTGGTCGCGCCGGCGCTGGGCGTAAAGCCGGACCTGGAGCTCACCATCCCCGCCGGCTTCGCCGAAGCCGTGCGGGCGGGCCGCAGCACCGAAATGAAGCTGGCCACCACGCTGACCGCCGGCCCCACGCTGGAAGCCAGCTATGGCATGCTGCGCGGCTTCAGCGACGCATACAACCTGGCGGGCCTGCAGGACTCACCACGCGTGGTACTGCCCGCGCCGCCGGCGCCGGCTGCAGGCGCGCTCGATTACCGCCTGTTCCTGGTCAGCGGCCTGGCCGGCCTGGTCATCCTGTCCACCAGCCTGATGGGCTTCGCCGGCCCGCTGGTCGCCGCAAGGGAAGGCGGCATGTTCCGCCTGTACCAGCTGTTCCCGATGCCGACCGGCGCGGTGGTGCTGGCCTGGTGCCTGTCGCGCCTCGTCATCATCGTGCTGGCCAGCACTGTCATGTTTATCGCCGCCTGGGCCGTGTATGGCGTGAAGCTGAGCGCCGGCCCGGGCGGCATGGCAGCCGCTGGCGGCATGCTGGCCCTGGGCTGCGCCGCCTTTCTGGCGCTCGGACTGTTGCTGGCCGCCGTCAGCCGCAGCGTGGCCGCTGTCACCATGATCAGCAATCTGCTGTATTTCCCGTTGCTGTTTTCGGGTAACCTCATGATCCCATTGGGCGGCTTGCCGCCATTCCTGCGCGACGCGCTCGAATACCTGCCCCTTAACGCTATGATGGCCAGCATTCGCCATGCCTTGACCGGCAGCATGAGCTGGAAGGGCGAGGCCTACAGCATTGCCGTATTGGCCGCAATGATGTGCGCCTGTTTGTTGCTGGCGGTGCCGCGCTTTGGCTGGACGCCGCGCGACCTGCACTAGAAGGAGTCCCGGATTGAAGAAGACGAATATCCTGATGATCGCCGCCGCACTGGCCCTGGCCGGCGGCGCGGCTGCTTATGCTATCGGTGCGCGCCAGCCGGCGTCGGCCGGCACGGCAACCGTGAACGTCACCTTGGGCGGCGTCGCCGGGCAGAAGGGCGCGCTGATGGGAGCGATCTGCAACAAGAACTCCTTCCTGAAGGCCTGCCAGTATTTCGCGGTGCAGCCAGCCGTCGCGGGCAACGTGCTGACGTTTCCAGGCGTGACGCCGGGCAGCTACGCGGTCATGGTCTACCACGACGAAAACCTGAACGGAAGGCTGGATAAGTCAGCCAACGGCATGCCGCAGGAAGGCTGGGGTTTTTCCCGCAACGCGCGCGGCCATTATGGCCCGCCAATCTTTGACGATGCGCGCATCGACATCAAGGCCGGCGCCAACGACATTGCACTGGACATGGTGTACTGATGGCGGCCATCGTCGACGTGCGGCAGGTCAGCAAGCATTACCGTCGCGGCGAGGAACGAATTGCCGCGCTGGATAGCGTTTCCTTCCAGGTGGCGCGGCCGTCGGTGGTGGCGATAGCCGGACCCTCGGGCAGCGGCAAGAGCACCTTGCTTGGCATGCTGGCGCGTTTCGAACAGCCGGACAGCGGCAGCATCCACCTCGACGGCGCGGCATTGGACGCTTTGCCCGAGCATGAGCTGGATGCTTTCCGCAACCGCAAGCTCGGTTTCGTGTTCCAGAACTTCAACCTGGTCGGCACCCTGACCGCGCAGGAAAACGTCGAACTTGCGCTGGCCACCTGCGCCTTGCCAAAGCGTGAGCGGCGCAAGGCGGCAAGCGAGACCCTGGCCCTGGTCGGTATGGAGCACCGCCTCGACCACACTCCGGCGCAATTGTCCGGCGGCCAGCAGCAGCGCGTTGCGATTGCGCGTGCCCTGGTGAACCGCCCCAAGCTGGTGATTGCCGACGAACCCACCGGGAACCTGGACAGCAAGACCGCGCAGCAGATGCTGGAACTGGTCGACCGCCTGCATCGCGATCTCGGCACCACCTTCATCATCGCCACCCACGACCAGCGCGTGATGGACATGGCGGGCCAGGTGCTGCGCCTGGAAGACGGCAAGGTGGCCGCATGATGCAATGGCTGGTGCTGGCCCACCGCAATGTGCTGCGCAACGGCCGCCGCTCGCTGCTGCTGGGCGGCACCATCGCCATCGGTACCCTGGCCTTGCTGCTGTTTGCCGCCTATATCGCGGCCTCGCTGGACGGCCTGCGGGAGAGCACCATTCGCGGCGGCCTGGGACATGCGCAAATTGCAGCCGTGCCGCCGGCGGACGGTTACGCCGAGCAGCAGCTCCAGTACGGCCTGGACGCCGCCGACCGTGCCCGCATCGAAGCGATGCTGGCGCCGATGGACGGCGTGCGCCGCGTCGTACCGCGTCTGCAATTCAGCGGACTGGTTTCCAACGGCCCGCGCACCTTGAATTTCGAAGCGCAGGGCGTGGACCCGCTGCGCGAACGCCAAGCATATGGCGCTTTCCAGGTACTGGCGCAGGGCGCAGCAATACGGGCCGGCGAGGAAGGGCGCTACCAGGTCCTGATCGGCAAGGAGATGGCGCGCCGCCTCGGCGTGCATCCCGGCCAGTCGCTCACGCTGATGACCACGACAGTGCAGGGCAGCGTGAATGCCATGGACGTGGACGTGGTGGGGATCATTGCCACCGGCATACCCGAACGCGACCTGTACACGCTGCAGATCCCGATCGAAACCGCGCAGGAGCTGCTGCGCACGAAAAAGATATCCCACCTGTCCGTGCTTTACCAGGACACGGCAAATGCCGACGCACTGTCGGCCGCCATCGCGCAGGCGCTCTCCGGCAAAGTGCGCCTGCAGCGCTGGCAGGACCTTGCGCCGCTTTACCCGCAAGTGATGGCGCTGTTCCGCAACCAGTTCATCGTCTTCGGCGCCATCATCGGCCTGATCGTCTTCCTTGGCGTGGCAGCGATGACACTGGCCACCATTTACGAACGCGGCAAGGAAATCGGCACCCTGCGCGCGATGGGCATCCCGCAAGCGATGGTGCGGCGCCTGTTCATGTTCGAAGGCCTGCTGCAAGGCGCGTTCGGCGCGCTGGCCGGCGGCACTGCGGCATGGCTCGCCACGCTGGCGATCAACGCCGCCGGTATCGAACTGGCGCCGCCGCCCGGGCGCAACGTCGGCGTGCCGCTGCACCTCTTGTGGCTCTACCAGCCAAGCCTGGCGATCGTGGCCGCGCTGCCGCTGCTGGCCATGGCGGCCGCCTGGCTGACCAGTCGCCGCATCGGCCGCATGCCGGTGAAGGCCATCCTGACATCCAACTAGACCATGCTGAAACGATTCCTGATCCTGATGATGGCCGCCGGCGCGGCGCAAGCGTCGGCCCCGAGTGCGACCGAAATCCTGCAGCAAGTGGACCAGTACCGCATGCCGGTCAACAGCTTTGAAGCGAACGTGCGGATCGAGGCCGGCAACGGCCAGGACCCCGGCACGTACGTGATCCGCGGCGCCAACTACAACCAGGTGCTGGTGGAGGCGACCAGCGTCGACCAGCGCGGGCAGAAATTCCTGACCACGGACAGCGGCCTGTTTTTCTACGCCCCGCGCACCCGGCGCGCCATCCGCCTGACGCCTTTGCAAACCCTGCTGGGCAAGGCCAACATCGGCGACCTGTCGCGCATCCGCTTCAGCCACGATTACGATGCGGCCGTGCTGGAAGGGGAGACCGACGGCTGCCCGGCCAAGTTCTGCGTCGCGCTCGAACTGCGCAGCCGCAACGAAGCCGCCACCTACTCGAAGATCACGCTGCTGGCGGCGCGCCAGGAGGGACGGTATGTGCCGCTTAAAGCGATGCTGTACGTCGCCAGCGGCAAGCTGCTGAAGATCGCCACCTTCGACGCGGCAAAAGGCGGCTTGCCGCCGACCACCCGTTATGCCGACCCGCAGCAACCAGGCGAAGAAACGCGGGTCGTGTTCGAAAAGGTGAGGGCGACTGAATTCCCTGCCAATATGTTCAACCCGCGCACGCTGGAGCAATGAAGGGCCTGCAATGCCTGCCGCTGGCGGCAGCCGTCGCCGCGGCCACGCCGGGTGATGCGCTGGCGGGCGAAGACTGGGCCGGCGGCTTCGTGCTGGGCGCGCAGGAGCGCACCGTCCTGCAGGATACGCCGCTGAACCGCGACAATTTCCTCGGCATCGCAGGCAGCGGCACCCGTGCCGTGGCGCTGTTCGAAGGGCTGCAGCAGGACTTCACCTGGCGCGTGCGCACCGAGGCGCTGGATACGGACCGCGACGGCACGCGCGGCAAAGCCGTGCTGCAAGAGCTGAACCGCGTGTTCGACCTCGGCGCAGGCGCATCGCTCTCGCTTGGCAAGCGCTTGTACGCACTGGACCCTTCATACATCAACCAGCCGCTTGGCTTCCTGCAAAAACGCACAGACCTGAGCGACCCGCTGGACACGCTGGGCAACTCGGAAGGCATCCCGATGGCCGTGCTTTCATGGAGCGGCGCACGCGCCAGCGTCGCAGCCTTGCACGCAAGGCAGGCTCGCGGCCGCGTGCAATCGATCCTCAAATTCGGCTACGAATTCGACGCCGTCAGCGCAGGCATGGTGCTGCGCCGGGCACACGGCGAACACGCCGGCATCGGCGCCACCATCAGCGCAGCGCCGGCCGACGCCCTGTCCTGGTACGCCTCCGCCTATCGCGCAGGCGGCGCGGAACGCTACACCCGCGCCACCGCAGGCATCGTGTTGACACCCCCTTCGCTACCCAAGCTGCAACTGGAATACGCCTACAACGGCCAAGGCATGGCGGACCAGGAATACGACACGCTGCGACAGCAGGCGCAATCGAACCTGCCGCCGCACGTACTGGCAACGCTGGCCAGCCGCCTGCCCAACCTGGGCGCCAGGCAGCACTACGCCAGCCTCACGGTGTCGAAGGCAGCCGGCGCCTGGGACGTTGGCGCGGGAGTGTACCTGGGATTGGACGACAGCAGCCGGGTGTGGCACGGCCAGGCCGACTACGCATTCAGCGCACGCACGCACCTGATGTTCTCGGCGATGCGCCAACAAGGAAAGAACGGCAGCGAAAGAGCCCTCTCGCCGGTCAAGGAAACGCTGGCCCTACGCCTGCGCCATGCGTTTTAGAAGTCGGGGTCAGCTCTGGCAATCCGCCATTAAGCGCACGAATGTGCGCTTAATGGCGGATTGCCAGAGCTGACCCCGACTTTCATCATGGCTGGAAGCCGTCGGCGGTGATTTCCAGCTTAGTGACTTCGCCGTACTTGGTGGCGATCTTGCCGATGTCGGCCGCCTTGCCCACCAGTACCATCTGCAGGTTCTTGCGCGGGAAGTGCTTCGCCACCAGCTGCTTGGCGCGCTCCGGCGTCAGGCTGTCGACGTCTTTCATGAAGTTGTCGATCTGGCTGCGACTGATGTCGTTGGCGTACATGTCGCCCAGCAGGGAGGCCAGCTGCTCGCTGGTTTCGTAGCGCGGCGGGAATTGGCCTTTGACGTAGGCTTTGGCCGAATCGAGCGTCGCCTTGTCGATGCCTTTGCTCCACAGCCGGTCGTAGGTCTTCAGCGCCAGGTCCAGCGCGGCTTCCGTCTTCGGCAGCGCGGTGAAGCTGGAAATCGAGAACGTGCCGGTCTGCGACAGCGCGTTGAAGCCGGAATTGGCGCCATAGGTCAGGCCCGAATTCACGCGCAGTTCGTCGTTCAGCCATGAGGTGAAGCGCCCGCCCAGCACTGTGTTCAGCACTTGCAGCGGCACGTAGTCCGGATCGTTGCGCGCAATGCCGGGACCGCCGATCAGGAAGGTGGTTTCGATCGCGTCGGATTTGTTCACCACCCAGACGCGTGCCTTGTCGGCCTGCACCTGGCCGTAGTTGGCGCGTTGCGGGGCGGGGCCTTCAGCTTTCCACTGGCCGAACAGGGCTTCCACTTTCTTGCGCATGTCGGCCGGGTCGAAATCGCCGACCACCACCAGGGCTGCGTTGTCCGGGCGGAAGTAGCGTTTGTGGAAGGCCTTGACATCGTCCTGCTTCAACGCCGTCAGGCTGTTGACGGTGCCGGAAGACGGATTGGCGTAGGCCGCATTGCCGAACAGCATGGCGCGGTAATAATTGCCGACCACCAGGCGCGGGCTTTCCTTGGCTTGCTTCAGGCCGTCGACCTTGCGTCCGCGCAGCTTGTCCAGTTCGATTGCATCGAAGCTTGGCGACTGCACCAGTTCCGCGAACAGCGGCAGCAGGGTGTCGGCATCCTTGCGGGCGAAATTGGCGGCGACGGTGGATTGTTCGACGCTGCCGCCGCCGGCCAGCACGGCGCCGCGGAAGTCGAAGGCCTGGTCGATTTCGGCCTTGCTATACCGGGCGGAACCGAGCAGCACGCCGTCGCCGGTCAGGTTGGCCAGGCCTGCCTGCTTGCCGTCGTTGACGGCGCCGGCCTTGATCACGGCGCGCACCGCAACCAGCGGTACGTCGTGGCGCTCCATCATGTACACGATCAGGCCGTTCGGCAGCTTGGCGGTCTCGAAGGCCGGCAGCTTGAATTCGGCAGCTTGCGCGGAGGCTGCGACTGCGCCGGTGAGCGCTACGGAAATCAGTTTCTTCATCAATCAATTCTCCTTCGCGTCCAGCACCCCGATGGTGCGCTGCGATTTCTTCAGGTACTTGGCGGCGACGGCCTGGATGTCGGCCACCGTCAGCTTTTCGTAGGCGGCTGGAGCGTCGAAGGCCTTCTTGTAGTCGCCGTTGAAGACTTCATAGTTACCCAGCATCTGCGCCTTGCCGTTGATGGTTTCCTGCAGGCGGTAGATGTCCAGCAGCTTGGTGTTCTTCACCTTCAGCAATTCGTCCTGGTTCACGCCTTCCTTCACAACCTTGTCGACGGCTTCCAGCAAGGCTTTCTCGATCTTGGCCGGTTCCACGCCGGCGGCTGCCACGGTCATGATGTACAGCAGTCCCGGGTCGAAACCGTCGCCGGCGGCGGCGTTGACGCTGGTTGCCAGCTGGGTCTCCACCAGCGCCTTGTACAGGCGCGATGTCTTGCCGTCGGTGAGGATGGATTGCAGCACGCTGAGCGCGTAGGTATCGGCGGAGGCGCGCTCCGGCACCTTGTATGCCACGATCAGGTTGGCGGAAGTGGCGGACGGCTTGGCCACGAATACGCGGCGTTCGCCTTTCTGTTCCGGCTCCACGGTGCGCACGGCCGGCGGCGCTGCGCGTTTGGGAATGCTGCCCATGTATTTGGTGGCCAGCTTCTTCACCTCTTCGACCTTGACGTCGCCGACGATCACGGACACGGCGTTGTTCGGGGCATAGTAGGTGCGGAAGTAGTTCTCCAGGTCTTTCTGGGTCCAGGCCTTGATGTCCGATTCCCAGCCGATGGTCGGAATCGCATAGGGGTGGGCCACGAAGGCGACGCTGTCCAGGTCCTGCATCAGCATCTGCGCGTTGGAGTTTTCCAGTCCGGTGCTGCGTTCGGACAGCACCACGCCGCGCTCGCTGTCGACCATCTTCGGATCGATCGACAGGTGGCCGATGCGGTCGCCTTCCAGCTTGAAGATGGTTTCCAGCGACGAGGCAGGGAACCAGTCCTGGTACACCGTGACGTCGCTACTGGTGTAGGCGTTGTTGGAGCCGCCATTGGCTTCCATGGTGCGGTCGAACATCTTCGGCCCGTAGTTCTTCGAGCCGTTGAACATCATGTGCTCGAAGAAGTGCGACAGGCCGCTGGTGCCCGGGGCTTCGTTGCGCGAACCGACCTTGAAGAAGGTATACATGGTCGCGTTCGGGATGCTGCTACTTTCCAGCACGATGAACTTCATGCCGTTATTGAGTGTAAAGGTCTTGACCTGGTCGGCCGTCAGTGCGGCCTGGGCATACGAAGCGGCGGCATAGGCCAGCATCGTTGCCAGGATTTTCAACTTCATCGGGTTTCCTTTCCATGAAAGAAGTTGCCGGAAAGAATACTAGATCCATAGCGAAAATGCTAATTTATTAGTTGGGGCTAGAATGGGCCAGGAGCCGAGATCCTGATGAATTCGCCGAACACCCTGAAGGCCGAGCTAGGCATGGCCAGCGTGAAGTTCCCCCTGGTGGGGATCGGCGCGTCGGCCGGTGGGCTGGCGGCGCTGGAGCGCCTGTTGCCGGGCCTGCCGGCGCAACCTGGTTTCTCCATCGTGGTCATCATGCACCTGTTGCCGGACCATCCCAGCCAGTGTGCCGAAATGTTGCAGCGCTTTAGCAAGATGCCGGTGTCGCAGGTGACCCAGCACCCGACCGAGGTGCTGGTCAACCATATCTACGTGATTGCCCCCGGCACCCTGCTCAAGATGGAGGACCGCTACCTTTTCATTGAAGAGGCGCATGCCGGCCATACCACCCTCGGCGCTATCGATTACTTCTTCCACTCGTTGGCGCTGTCGCACCGCCAACTGGCCTTCGGTGTGCTGCTGTCGGGCATGGGGCATGATGGCTGCGGCGGCCTGGCTGCCTTGCGCGAGCAGGGCGGTACCGCCATCGTCCAGTTGCCGCAGGACGCGCAATTTGCCACTTTGCCAGAGGCGGCCGTCAAAGGCGGCCAGGCCGACATCATCCTGCCGGCCCATGAGATCGCGGCACGCCTGGTGATGCTGTGTTCGGGATCGCCCGCCGGCGCCCTGGTGGGCGATGGCACCGAGGCGGAAAGCGAGGCGCAGGCCCTGCCGGACGTGCTGGCCATGGTGCATGAGCATACCGGGCACGATTTCAGCCACTACAAGCGGCCGACCATCTTGCGCCGCCTGGAGCGCCGCTTGCACCTGCACGGGGTGCACAATGTGGCGGCATACCGCACGCTGATGGCGAACGATGGCGAGGAAGCGGGCAAGCTGATGAAGGACCTGCTGATCGGCGTGACCGGCTTCTTCCGCGACCGCCTGGCGTTCGAGCAGTTGCGCGAGACGCTGCAACCGGCCATGAGGGAAGCGTGCGCCAAAGGCGAATTCCGGGCCTGGGTGGCAGCCTGTTCGACCGGCCAGGAAGCCTATTCGCTGGCGATGCTGCTGGCCGATGCGGCGCGCGGCATGAGCGACCCGCCGCGCATCCATATTTTCGCTTCCGACATCGACGAGCAGGCACTGGGCGTGGCGCGCGCCGGCCTGTATCCCGCTTCAATACAGGACGAAGTGCCGCAGGACAGCCTGGAGCGCTATTTTGCACGCTCCGGCAAACAATACCGGGTGCGCCAGGCGCTGCGCGAGCTGATCACTTTTGCCAGCCATAACCTGCTGCGCGACCCACCGTTTTCCAGCCTGGACTTGGTGAGCTGCCGCAACTTGATGATCTACCTTGACCGGGCAATGCAAAGGCATGTGCTGCATCGCTTCCACTTCAGCCTGGACCGGGGCGGGCTACTGTTCCTCGGTAATGCGGAGACCGCAGCCAGCGTGCCCGAACTGTTTTCCCAGCTTGACCGCACGCACCGCATCTTCCTGGCCCGGGTGATCAAAGGGCGCCAGCCCGACATGGAGCCGGACGGCGCCGGGCAGCCATCGCCGCACTTTCAGCGGCGCGCCAGCTTTGGCCACGTGCCGGCGGGCGCCGGGGCCGCACAGCCACGGCATCTGTCGCTGGACGAGTTGCGCGACCGACTCGCCATTGCGGAGAGCGGTTGTGAAGCACTGCAATCGCATAACGAGGAGCTGTCCACCGTCAATGCCGAGCTCAAGGCGCGGCTTGACGATACCGGACGGGCCAACGACGACCTGGCCAACCTGATCGCTTCGGTCGACCTGGCCACCATCTTTGTCGGGCCCGGCTTGACGGTCAAGCGCTTCACCCCGCGCGCCGCCGGCATCTTCAACCTCATTCCACGCGACGTCGGCCGCAGCCTGCTGGATATCACGCACCGGCTGGATTACCCCCAGCTCAAGGACGACGTGGCCGCCACCTTCGACAGCCTGCAGCCGCTCGAGCGCGAAGTGGCGGCCAGCGATGGCCGCCACTACATCGTGCGGGTGCGCCCTTACCGCACCGGCGAGGACGTGATCGCAGGGGCGGTGTTGACCTTCTTCGACATCAGCCAGCGCCGCGCCGTTGAGGACGAGAAGCGCGCCATGGCCGGCGACCAGGAATTCCTGCTGGACCTGGGCGACTGCCTGCGGCCGCTGGCGGACCCGATGCAGGTGCTGCTGCTTGGCTGCCGCATGGCGGGCGAGCGGCTGGCGGTTCCTCAGCTGGCTTTTGCCAGGATCCAGGCTGGCCGCTATGCCGTGCTGCCGGGGCATGCGGCGGGCGTGCCGGCATTGCACGGCGAGGGCGAGGTGGAGACGCTGGGTGCGCAGGCATTGGCCTGCTGGCGTGCCGGCGAAGCCGCGGTGGAAGCGGACCTGGCGCGTGCCGCCGGCACTGGCCGGCTGGCCGAACTTGCCGGTGGCCGCGGCACGCTGCTCGGGGCGGTCTGCCGCAAGGGGGAGCAGTGGCTGGGCTTCTTCCTGGCCTGCCAGGCGGCCGCGCGCAACTGGAGCGCGACTGAAATCGCTTTGTTCGCCGAGGCCGTGGCCCGTATCGGCGTGGAATTCGAGCGGGCCCGCTCCCAGGCGGCCTTGCGTGCCAGCGAAGGCCGCCTGCGCGAACTGCTGCGCGGCATCGCCAAAGTGTCCTGGGAGGCCGATGCCGGCGGCGAGGGCGCCAAAGCCTGGCTGGACGCCATCCATCCCGATGACCGCGCCCGCGCCCAGGCCATGTGGCGCGAAGCGGTGCGCAGTTGCGGCAGCCGCGATGCCGACGTGCGGGTGGAAGATCGCGGCGGCGGCTGGAGCCGCGCCAGCGTGCTGGCCACGCCCCTGCTGGACGAGCAGGGCAATGTGCGCAAATGGAGCGGCTGCATCATCGATGTTGATGAGCGCGTTGCCGCGCCATCGGGTAGCATATAGCCATCTATAACTACCTTGGCATGGCGATGGAAAATACGATGCACTGGTCGGCGCACGAACTGTCGATGACGGTTCTGATGACGCCCGATATGGCGAACTTTTCGGGGAATGTGCACGGTGGCGCCATCCTCAAATTGCTGGACGGTGTGGCGTATGCCTGCGCCAGCCGCTATTCGGGCAGCTATGTGGTGACGCTGTCGGTGGACCAGGTGATGTTCCTGCAGCCTATCCACGTGGGCGAGCTGGTGACCTTCCTGGCCTCGGTCAACTACACCGGCACCAGCTCGATGGAAGTGGGCATCCGCGTGGTGGCGGAGGACATCCAGAAGCGCCTGGTGCGCCATGCGAACAGCTGCTACTTCACGATGGTGGCGGTAAGCCAGGACCGCAAGCCGCAGGCGGTGCCGCCGCTGGTGCCGCAGACACCGGAGCAGATCGCGCGCTGGGAAAAGGCAAAGCTGCGCAAGGCCGCCCGCCAACAGGTGGCGGCGGCGGTCAAACATCCTTGAGCAGGCAGCTCAGGCCGCGCGGCGATGGGTCGGATAGACCAGGGTACGCAGCGCAATCGGCTGCGGCACGCCCATCGCGAACAGGAATTCGGCGGCGCGGCGCAAGCCCACTTCGGGCAGGGCGGCCACGGCCTGGTTGATGATGTCGCGCGTCCGGTGGTCGGTGCGCACTTGCTGCCGGTGCAGGTCTACGCTGTTCATGTCCACTCTCCCTATCTCCTCAGGCTCGCAGCCGGCGGGGCGCCGCGCTGGTCAGTTGCTTGCCGTCCTGCAACATCTGGCGCATGGCCGATGCGTCGACAGGTCGGCTGAAAAAGTAACCCTGGATCTCGTCGCAGCCATGGCGGCGCAGGAACTCAAGCTGCTCTTCAGATTCTACCCCTTCCGCAATCACGCGCAACTCAAGGTTGTGTGCGAGGGCGATCACCGACACCACGATGGCCGCATCGTCGGCATCGGTGGCGATGTCGTTGACGAAGGAACGGTCGATCTTCAGCACGTCGATCGGGAAGTTGCGCAGGTAGGACAGGCTTGAGTAGCCGGTGCCGAAATCGTCGATCGACAGCGCCACGCCCAGGGATTTCAGTTCGTGCAGCAGGTTCACGCCTTGCGCCACGTCGTGCATGAACAGGCTTTCGGTCAGTTCCAGCTCCAGCGTGGAAGGCGGCAGTCCGGTTTCCTCCAGCACGGCGGCGATGGTGGACACCAGCTCCGGCTGCGCGAACTGGCGCGCCGACAGGTTGACCGCCATGCGCAAGTCCTTGAAGCCGGCATCGCGCAGGACGCGTGCCTGCTGGCAGGCATTGCGCAGCACCCAGGCGCCAATCGGCACGATCAGGCCGGTTTCCTCGGCCAGGCCGATAAAGCGCGCCGGCGGCACCATGCCCAGTTCCGGATGCTGCCAGCGCAACAGCGCTTCCAGGCCGACGATGGCGCCGGAGGCCAGGTCCACCTGCGGCTGGTAATGCAGCACGAATTCGTCGCGCTCCAGGGCGTTGCGCAAGGCGCTCTCGATGCGCAGGCGCTCCTGCGCTTCGTCGTTCATTTCAGGCTGGTAGAACTGGAAGGTGTTGCGGCCCAGTTTCTTGGCCGAGTACATGGCGATGTCGGCGTGTTCGATCAGGTTCTGCGCCGGCGTGCCGTCCGCATCGTAGACCGCAACGCCGATGGAGCAGGTGACGAAGAATTCCTTGCCTTCCAATAGCACCGGCTGCGCCAGCGCCTTCATCACGCGTTCGATGATGGCGGGCGAGAGTTGTTCGTCCGGGTATTGGCTCAGGATCGCCACGAATTCGTCGCCGGACAGGCGCGCCACGGTATCGCTTTCGCGCACGCTCGATTGCAGGCGGGTCGCCACCGTTTGCAGCAATTGGTCGCCGGCCTTGTGGCCCAGGCTGTCGTTGACGAACTTGAAGCGGTCCAGGTCGATCAGCACCACCCACATCGGCAGGCCGCTGCGGTTGGCGTAAGCGACAGCCTGCTGCAGGCGGTCCTGTAGCAGCACCCGGTTGGGCAGGCCGGTCAACACGTCGTGGTGGGCGATGTGCTGGATGCGCTGTTCGGCTTCCTTGCGTTCGGTGATCTCGCTACCGGTGCCGCGGTAGCCCTTGAATTCGCCCTGCGCGTCGTACACCGGCTCGCCGCTGGTGTTGAACCAGCGCGTCACGCCGTCGTGGCCGACGATCGCGTATTCGAAATTGGAGAAGGGCAGGCGCGCCTGCACCCTGTTGATATGGTCGCGGCCAGTGCTGCTGGTGTACAGCTCCGGCGTGCATTCCCAGCGCGTGCGGCCCAGGAAATTCTCCTTCGCCACATGGCCTTTTTCGAAGAAGCCGCCGGTGATGTGGGTGAAGCGGAAATGCGTGTCCTGCTCCCAGTACCAGTCGGAGGACAGTGCCAGCAGGCGGCGGAAGCGATGCTCGGACTCTTGCAGCGCGCGTTCGGTACGCTTGCGGGAAGCCACGTCTTCCGCCAGGCGCTGGTTGGAGCGCTGCAAATCGGCGGTGCGTGCATCGACCAGCAATTGCACGCGGAGCGAGCGCTGCACCAGCGTGTGCACGAAGGCTGCCGCCAGGGCGCTGAACAGCAGGCCGCCCAGCAAGGTGCCGAGCGAGCCAAGGTGGTCGGCCAGGAAGGGGCGCGGCAAGTCGTCGCTGCGGATATGCCAAGTGCGGCCCAGCACGTCGAAGCTGCGCATTTCGCTGCTGTGGTAATCGAAGTCGAGCCAGCGATGCAGCCAGTGTTCATGGCGGATGGCCGGCACGGGACCGCGGCGGTAAGCCAGGGTGCTGGTCTCCGACGGATCGCCGGCATACACGCTCAGGCCCAGGCTTGGGTCGTCCAGCAAACCGTTCTGCTGCAGGATGGTGTGCACCAGGTGCGGCGTGCGGATCACGGCCGCCGTGTCGCCGGCCCATGCCGCGTGGCGCTCGGCGCGCGTGCCGGTCGGCATGCCGGGCCGGTACACCGGCATGATCATGATGAAGCTGTTGCGCTGGGCCGGGTCCTGCGCCAGCTGGAGCTGCTCGGTGGCGGAAGGCCGGCCACTGTGCAGGATGCGGTCGATGGCGCCGCGCACCTGCACGTTGCTGCCGGTATTCAGGCCCAGCGCCGGTTCGTTGCCTTGCATCGGCTCGAGGTATTCAACGACGTTGTAATAGGGCCGCAGCGGTGCCGGCAGGGCTTTGCCGTCGGCCGACAGCTCGGTGACCTGGAAGCCGGGGAAGCTCGCCTGCATCGAAGCCTCGAACGCGGGGCGTTCAGCTTGCGTCAGCACGCGGTGGTAGTTGAACGCCTGGATGAAAGGGTAACGCTTTAGCAGCGGTGCGGAAAAGCTATGGAACTGTTCGCGGCTGACCGGTTGCACGGTGCGGAACAGTTCATTGATCACATTCAGCACTTCCTCGGCATCGGCCAGCCCGCGCTCGATGGCCGTGACGCGGGCGTTGGCGCGCTGCTGGAAGCCCAATTCCATCTTGCCGAATTCGAGGGCGCTGACAGAGACAAACAGAATGGCGGTGGCTGCCAGGCCTGCGCCCAACGTGAGTGCGGCTGCACCATAGTGCGATAGTCTCCTGCGCCGTCCTGCCATGGTGTCCTTTGCTTAAAAAATGTAGTTTGTCACAATTTTCATGGCTTTGGGGCAATACCCGTTAATCTCCCGTTAAATCGCCCTTGCGCAGGCGGGAAACGGTGTAAATTGCCAACAGTCGGTTGGCCAGGCCGAATCCAAGGCCCGGCGTTGGACTGCCCCAGGCGGCCACGCGGCGCTGCATGGCGCCGGCCGGCGCACCCGGTGCCCGTCCCGGACGGATCGCAAACAGGATGTGGTTGTTGCCGGCAATGCCCGTGAACTGGCAAATGCGGTCATGGAAGGCATTCGACAGCCGGACCAGCACGCTGCGGTATTTCGGGTCGTAGCTGAACACATTGGCGGCCAGCACGCCATCGGGCCGCAAGGCGCGCCGGCAGTCGGCGTAAAAGTGGTCGGTGGACAGGGTGTTCGGCAGGCCGTCGGCATCGAAGCCGTCCACCAGCAGCACGTCGGCGCTGTCCTTCAGCTCCTTCATATACTGGGCGGCGTCGCACTGGATGACGCGGAAGCGCTCATTATCCGGCGGAATGGCGAAGCGCTCGCGCAGGGCGATGACATCGGCCCGCACTTCGAGCACCGTAATGCGGGTACGGGGCAGGTAGCGATAGCAGAACTTGGCCAGCGAGCCGCCGCCCAGGCCCACCATCACGATATGCTCGGGGTTCGGCTTGAACAGCACAAAGCACATCATGGCGCGCGCGTAGGCCAGCACCAGGGCGTCCGGATCGGCCGGGTCCATCTGGCTTTGCACTTCGCCGGGCGTGAATTCCAGCGTCAGGCGACCGCGCCGGTGGCGTACCAGGGGACGGCGGTGGTCGGGGATGGAAGTCATGTTTGTCAACCTGTTACGAACCGTGATGATCTGATAAGCTGCCGGGCTCCGGTTTCCACCCCAGTGTACCGGATGAGCCGCGCGGTAGGGCGCTCGCGTTTACATCGGCAACTTTTATAGGTACATTGCCAACATAGGCAGCTTGGAGACGATAAATGTTCTTAGACCATCCAACCATCACCGCGACCAACAGTTTTACGGAACCGGACCGCATCGAGCGCCTGACCCGCGTGTATGGTTACGTGGCCGCATTGGCCGACCACGCGGGCAAGCAGCAATTCATCGAAAAGGTCAGCCAGTTGCATGACCACAAAGGCACCTTGATCGTTTTCTGGCACGATTCGCCGACCGAAGACGAGAAAGAATTCTTCGCCAAGGCGTGGGCCAGCAAGATCGGCGACGGCAGCAGCAACGTCGAACACGAAGTCTGACCGCGGCCCGTCCGCCGAGCAATGGATATCAAGACCCTGGTTCTCGCCCTCGCGCTGGGCAATCTTAGCCTGTGCGCAGCGCTGTTTTTTTTCGAGTATGAGAACAGGAAGTCGCTGACCCTGTCCACCTGGGCCATTGCAAAGCAGTGCCAGGCGGTGGGCTGGGCCCTGTTGTATTTCCGCGGCGTGATGCCGGAGCTGCTGGCCGGCCCGGTGGCCAATGCGGTACTGCTGGCAGGTTTCGCGCTCGATGCCGGCGCCCTGTGGGAAGGTGTCGGCCGCCCGCGCTGGCGCAACTACCTGTATCCGGCGCTATCGCTGGCAGTGGGCGTGCTGCTGGCGTTTCATATTCTCGACACTGCGCCGGCGGTGCGCATTGGCTTCGGCTCCCTGTTTGTCGGCTTCTTCTTCCTGGCTGGCGTGCTGGCGCTGGGACGTGCCTGGCGCGGTGGCAGCATGCTGCGGCGTTACCTGGTGGTTGCCATGTTCGTCCTGGCACTGGTCATCGTCGGGCGCGGCCTGCTGGCCGCCTTGTTCCCCGAAGGGCTGCCATGGCTCAGCGCCAATGCGATGCAGCTGTTCGGATTCGGCGGCTTCTACCTGATGATGCTGGTGAATGCCTTTGGCTACCTGCTGCTGTCGCGCGAGAAACTGCAGATGGACCTGGCGCGCCTGGAAACCACCGATGCGCTGACCGACGTGCCGAACCGGCGCGGTTTCTACCAGGCTTTGGCGCCATGGATGGCGTTGGCACGCCGCCCCGGCCAACCGACCGCCATGATCATCCTGGCGCTGGACCAGTTCAAGCGCGTGAACGACAGCTACGGCCACGCCGCCGGCGATGTGGCGTTGAAAGCCATGGTGGAAACCTGCAAGAAGCAATTGCGGGACTTCGACCTGATGGGGCGCCTGGGCGGTGCCGAGTTCGCCATCCAGCTGCCGCGCACCGGGCAGGAAGACGCCATGATGGTGGCGGAGCGCATCCGCCGCGCCATCGAGGCGACTCCGGTGAAGACCGAGCGTGCGATTATCAAGCTGACGGCCAGCATGGGCGTCACCACCATCCGTGCCGACGACAGTACCGTCAGCCTGTTCAAGCGCGCCGACGAAGCCCTGCAGTCGGCGAAAGTGCGCGGTGAAAACCAGGTGGCGCAGCCGCCCGAACCCCAGTCCCTGGAGGCCTTGTCATGACGGCGTAACACTGATGGCGTACTGTGCTACCATTTTCGTTATAAACGATATAAATGGATTCCTCGATGTACGCCGCAGTGGACCTGGGCTCCAACAGTTTTAGACTCTCCATCGGCCAACACGATGGAGGCAAGATCCGCGTGCTCAACAGCATGCGCGAACCGATCCGCCTTGCCGCCGGCCTGGACGCCGCCGGCAACCTCACCGATGAAGCCCTGCAGCGGGCCTTGATCTGCCTGAAGAACTTCCGCGTGGCGCTGGCCGCCTACCAGTTCGACGGCGTGCGTGTGGTGGCCACCGCCATCCTGCGCCAGGCGCGCAATGCGGCGGATTTCCTGCCGCAACTGGAACAGGCCATCGGCTACCCGATCGAGATCATCTCCGGCGAAGAAGAAGGGCGCTTGATCTATATGGGCGTTGCCAACGCGCTGGGACAGCCCAACGAAAGCCGCCTGGTAGTCGATATCGGCGGCGGTTCGACGGAATTGATTCTCGGGCGTGGGCTGGATATCGAGCGGGTCGAGTCGTTCAGCGTAGGCAGCGTCAAGCAAAGCCTGTCCTTCTTCGTCGGCGGCAGGGTGGATGCGCGGTCCTTCGAAGCGGCCGTGCTGTCGGCGCGCTCGCATTTCGAGGATGGGGCGCCGCCTTATCATCCGGAGTACTGGAAGCGTGCTTACGGCTCCTCCGGCACGATTCGCGCCATCGGCGAGATCATCGAAAGGAACAAGCTGGGCGAAGGCATCACGCTGGCGGCCCTGAATGCGGTGCGCAAGCGCTTCATCGAGTTCGGCCAGGTATCGAAGATCGACATGCCGGGCCTGCGGCCGGACCGGGCCAGTACCGTCATCGGCGGACTGGCGATCCTGATCGCGGTGGTGCAGGAGCTGGGCATCGAAAAGCTGGAACCGATCGATGCCGGCCTGCGCATGGGCGTGATGTGGGACCTCCACCTGCGCTCCACCCGCCGCGACCGGCGCGATGAATCGGTGGGCGAATTCCTGGCGCGCTTCCATATCGAATCAGAGCGCGGCGTTCGCGTGTCGGCGGCGGCGACCATCCTGTTCCTGCAGATGAAGCCTGCCAGCGATGCCCTGTTGCGCCACCTGTGCTGGGGCGCCCAGTTGCACGAAGTAGGGCTGGTGGTGTCGCAGACCGGCTACCACAAGCACTCGGCCTACATGATCGAAAACGCCGACCTGCCGGGCTTTACCACGCGTGAGCAAAAGCTGATGGGCCGTCTGGTCCTGGCCCAGAAGGGCAACCTGCGCAAGGTGAGCGAGCATTTGACCGACAGCGATTTCGCCAAGGCGGTGGTGGCGCTGCGGCTGGCCATCATGTTCATGCATTGCCGCATTGAGGTCGACGAGCGTGCCGTGCGGCTGCGCATGAAAAATCGCATTGACCTGGAACTGAAGCGTGATTACGTCGCCAACCATCCGACCCTGTCCTACTGGATCGAGAAGGAGCAGGAATTCTGGGATGAGATCGGCGTGGACTTCGGGGTTCGCACTGTTGCGCAATAATCGTATATACTGTTTATATAATTCAATAATGGAGTATCCATGAGCGCAACGAAGTCCAAAGCCCCAGCCGTCAAACCGGCAACTAAAGCTGCCGCCAAACCTGCTGCTAAATCCGCCGCCAAACCAGCTGCCAAGCCTGCCGCCAAGCGCGCGCCGGCAGCCAAGTCGGCTGCCGCCAAGCCGGCCACCGCCAAACCAGCAGTCAAGCCGGCCGTCAAGCGCGGAGCCGCGGCCAAGCCAGCCCCGGCTCCGACGCCAGCCGCCAAACCTGCAAAAGCAGCCAAGGTCGACAAGCCTGCCAAGCAGCACAAGGAAAAGCTGGTGCGCGACAGCTTCACCATGCCGGAGTCCGAATACGCGGTGTTGGGCCAGGTCAAGAAAACCTGCCTGAAGAACGGCGTGGAGGTCAAAAAATCCGAACTGTTGCGCATTGGCGTCGCCCTGATCAGCCGCCTGGACATGGCGACACTCAAGCAAGTTCTGGCCTCGCTGCCGCAGTTGAAAACCGGCCGTCCGAAGAAGGTCTGATGTCATATTGTTGACACATGGTTGTCATGTTCGTGCAGCAATAGCGCAGCAAACTGGCTTCGTCACTACAACAAAGGACGAAGCATGCAAACTACGATCGCCAGCGCTGTCCAGCGCACGGAAGCCAGTCCACGACTGGTATTGAGCATGGCAGCCACCCCGGAAGAAGTGCGCGAAGTCCAACGCCTGCGCTATAAAGTCTTTATCGAAAACCAGGGCCTGAGCGCCCTGGCGACACCCGACGGCCTGGATTGCGATGAATTCGACGCCGCCTGCGACCACTTGATCGTGCGCGACACCGCCACCTTGAAAGTGGTCGGCACCTACCGCCTGCTGAACCCCGCCGGCGCCCGCAAACTGGGCCGCCATTACTCCGAAAACGAATTCGACCTCGGTCGCCTGAAGCACCTGCGCGGCCGCATCGTGGAGGCAGGCCGCGCCTGCATCCACCCGGATTACCGCGGCGGCAGCGTCATCATGCTGCTGTGGTCCGGCCTGGCCGAATACATGCGCCGCCACCAATGCGAATACCTGATCGGCTGCGCCAGCATCAGCCTGGCCGACGGTGGCCACAATGCGGTTGCCGTGTACCAGCAACTGCGTGAGAAGCACATGGCACCGATGGAATATCGCGTCACGCCCCACTTGCCGTTCCCGGTGGATAGGGTGGAGCCCGCGCGTGCCGCCCAGGTGCCGCCCCTGCTGAAAGGCTACCTGCGCTCCGGCGCATGGATTTGCGGCGCACCGGCATGGGATCCTGATTTCGAAAGCGCCGACTTGTTCGTGATGATGCCCCTGGCGAACCTGGACGGCCGTTACGCCCGCCACTACAACGTTTGAAAAACGTGCTATCCTTGTTGTACCGATCGGTAAATAGTGATCCGATCGGTACATTTGAAAGGATAAAACCATGTCAGTCCGACCACCTGTACCACCCTTCACCCGCGAAAGCGCCATCGAAAAAGTCCGCCTGGCCGAAAACGGTTGGAATACCCGCGATCCCGAAAAAGTCTCCCTGGCGTACACGGAAGACAGCTGGTGGCGCAATCGCAGCGAGTTTGCACAAGGCCGCGCCGCCATCGTCGCCCTGCTGAAACGCAAGTGGGCGCGCGAACTGGACTACCGGCTGGTCAAGGAATTGTGGGCCCACGACGGCAATCGCATCGGCGTGCGCTTTGCCTACGAATACCATGACGATTCCGGCCAGTGGTACCGCGCCTACGGCAACGAAAACTGGGAATTCGACCAGAACGGCTTGATGCACCACCGTCACGCCAGCATCAACGAGCATCCGATCCAGCCCGAAGAGCGCAAGTTGTTCTGGGATCGCAGCGCGCCGCGTCCCGTCGACCATCCCGGCCTGACTGAACTGGGGCTTTAAGCATGGCACGCGTTGTCGCAGAACGGGAAGACGTCATCCCGCTGGTGGCGGAAGTGTTCCGCACGTACGGCTTTGAAGGTGCCAGCTTGTCCCGCATTACCGAGGGAACCAGGCTGGGCAAGGGCAGCATCTATCACTTCTTCCCGGGCGGGAAAGACGAGATGGCCGCTGCCGTGCTGCAGGAAATCGACCAATGGTTCCGCCTGCACGTGTTCGAGCCGTTGCGCGAAGGTGCAGACGCGGGGCAGGGCATCGCCGCCATGTTTGCGGAGGTGGAGCGTTATTTCCTGTCCGGGCAACGCGTGTGCCTGGTGGGCGTGTTCGCGCTCGGCAATGAGCGCGACCGCTTTGCCGACGCCGTGCGCGATTACTTCGAAGAGTGGATCGAAGCGCTGGCCGCGGCGCTGGTGCGCAATGGACGTAAAGGCAAGGAGGCCACCGCTTTGGCGGAAGAAGTCGTGGGTGGGATTCAGGGAGCGCTGGTGCTGGCACGCGCCTTCAACCGGCCGGCGACGTTCAGGGCGGCGTTGAAGCGCTTGCAGGACAGGCTGTAACCGCAGGGGAGGCGGGAAATGGCGCCGGTGAATGCGATGCCGGCGCCTGGCATCAATCTCAGCGTGGACTGAGCTCAGTGTACTGAGGCATTCGATAGTTCTTTGAGCTCACGGATAGAAAGCTCAGATTTCTCATGCATGCGCAGCAGGATGGTGGCCCCGACTGCGAGCTTGCGGTGACGGATCTTGCTAATGATGGGTGGTTGCACTTCCAGCACCCTGCAGAGTTCCGCATCATTCTTCAGGTGCATCTTCTCGATTAGCGTGTCGAGCAGTTTATTTGGCACGAAACTGGATGGCTCCAACGCACGCGCCCTGTTCATTGCCTCGATTAGTTCGAGTTTCTTCTGCCTGACGCTCATTTGCTCCTCCTTAACGTTGTTCACTACGTGGATAGAAAAAGCAGGCTTGCATGTTGTATTGATAACGAAGCAAGTTAATTAAATAATACTCCGCTTACCAAAAAAGCCAAGAATTTGTGAGAAAAATAATGGGTTTTATTGCGTGGCAGGGTTGACGACTGTTGTAACTTCGAGTCCATTTTTAGTGAGGCGCAGAACTTTATCGGCGCGCGCAGCGGCGGCGGGCGAATGCGTCACCATGATGGCGGTTGCACCGCTGGATTTGAGTTCCTGGTGCAACAGTTGCAGTATGGAATTTGCAGTGTCGGGATCGAGGTTGCCGGTCGGTTCGTCCGCCAGCACCAGGGCCGGGCGGTGCGCCAAGGCACGGGCGATGGCAACCCGTTGCATTTCACCGCCGGAAAGTTGATGGGGGTAATCGTGGCCGCGGCCGCCCAGGCCAACCGCTTCGAGCATGTCAAGCGCGCGGCCTTGCGGCAGGCCGTTCAGCAGCAGGGGGAGGGCCACATTTTGCTGTAAGGTCAGGTGGGGCAGGACATGGAAAGCCTGGAAGATGAAGCCCATGCGTGCCCGGCGCAAGCGCGTGGCCGCGTCGTCGTCCAGCGCGGCGAGTGGTGTTCCGTCGACGATGATGGCCGGTTCCTCGCTGGGGTCGGGCTGGTCCAGGCCGGCAATCAAATTCAGCAATGTCGATTTGCCGACGCCCGAATCGCCCATGATGGCGACGAATTCGCCACGCTCGAACGTCCAGCTTAGCCGGTCCAGCACGCGTCGTTCGTTCGAATAGCTTTTGGTGAGGTTTTGTAGCTGGAGCATGGCTTATCGGGTCAGTGAACGGCGCAGCGCGAAGCTCAAGGCATCGACCACGGCGACCAGCAAGAGCATGGCCAGGATCACCGTGGCGGCGCGCTCCATCTGGAACAGGGACAAGTGGAATTTCAGCATTTGCCCCAAGCCGCCGGCGCCCACCACGCCCAGCACGGCGGCGGCGCGGATATTGTTCTCCCACCGATAGAGCGTGTAGGACAGCATTTGCGGCAGCGTTTGCGGCAGGGTGGCGTAGAAGAAGGCGGCCATCGGGGTGGCGCCGTTCAGGCGCAGGCTTTGTTCCGGCAGCGGTGGCGCATTTTCCAGTGCGTCGGCAAACAGGCGGCCCAATACGCCGGCTGTGTGGGCGGCCAGCGCCATGGTGCCGGCAAACGGCCCCAGGCCCGCAGCCACCAGCAGGATCGAGGCCCACACCAGTTCGGGGATCGAACGCAGCACGTTCAACATGCCGCGTACCACGGCGCGCGGCGCACGGCCGAAGCGTCCGGCGCCGGGAATCGCCAACAGCAGGCCGCCCGCGACGGCAAGCAAGGTGCCGAGCGCCGACATGGCGAGCGTTTCCAGCGTGGCGATGCCGGTCTTGCGCAGGAAGCCGCTGGCCGTTTCCGGCGGTGCGAAACCGGCCAGGAAATCGCCCATGCTGCGCATGGCTTCCATGGTGAACAGGTCGCCCAATTTGAGCGACAGCGTGGCGAAGCTGGCTACCACCAGCGCAACGAGCGCGGCGCCGAACAGCCAGCCGGACCAGTTGCGCGCCGGCGGCGCGGGCATATGGTTCATCCCAGCCTCCTTCGCAGGTATTTCGACACGAGGTCGGCGAGGGCAACCAGCAGCACGAACACCATCAACATCGTCGACACTTCGCCGCCGACCAGCATTTTGGTCGATTCATCCATGCGCTGTCCCAGCCCGCCTGCGCCGACGAAGCCCATGATCACCGAGCCGCGGATCGCACATTCCCATCGATAGACGGTGTATGACACCAGCTCGGAAGCCGCTTCCGGCAGGGCTCCATACAGCAGTGCCGCAAGGCGCCCACTACCATTTTGCAGCAGCACATCGCTGGCATGATGGTCGGCGGACTCCAGGATTTCGGCATACACTTTTCCCAGCATGCCGGCATAGGTCAGGGCGATGGCCAGCACGCCGGCGGTAGGCCCCAGGCTGAAGATACGCACGAACAGCAGCGCCCACACAAGCTCCGGTACGCTGCGCAACAGAACCAGCAGCCAGCGCACAAGCTGGCGCACGACGCGCGGGATGGCTGCGATGCGGCCCGTGCCAATGCGCGAAATGGACAAGCGTTCAGTGACAATCAGTGTGGCGGGAATGGCGCCCACCAGCGCAAGGGTCAGGCCGCAGGTGGCAATGGCCACCGTCTTCCACGCTTCGCGCGCCACCATCGAGAGGAATTCCGCATCATGCGCCGGCTTCAGGAAGTCGGACATGAAACGCCATGCGGCCTGCAGGCTTTGCAGGTCGAACAGCGTCCAGGGGTAGAATTCGGTCGCCACCACCAAGGGCCAGAGCAGCACAATGCCGACAGCAATCGTGGCCAGGCGCTGGCGCCACGCAGGGTCTGGATGGTGCGGCGAGAGCGGAACGGCGGGAACGTTATGCATCGCTTAAAGGCACGCCCCGACGGCCAGCTTGGCGGCCATCTCGTCCGGCTGCGGCGAGTTCGCCGGCGGCAGCTCGCCGAGATAGAGTTCATCGATCATGGCTTGCGTCACCTGCTCGCGCGGAAGATCGAAGGCAACGCGGCCGTTTTTCAACGCCACGATGCGCGCGAAGTGCGCCAGCGCCAGGTCCACCTGGTGCAGGCTGCACACCAGCAGCGCGTAGCGCTCGCGCGCTTCCTGCTGCAGGGTGTTTAAAGTGAGTTGCGACAGCGCCGGATCGAGCGCGGACAGCGGTTCGTCGACCAGCAATGCTTGCGCCGACGACAGCAGCAGCCGCGCCAGGCCGCAGCGCTGGCGCTCGCCACCGGACAAGCGGTCGACGCGGGAATACAGCTTGTCGCCAAGGTTGAAGCGTGACAGCGCGCGAAACGCGGCTTCCGGATCGGCGGGCTTGAACAGCGAAAGCAGCGCCTGGCCCAGGCCCCAATGCGGCAAGCGTGCTGCCAGGACGGCCGTCACCACGCGCTGGCGCGGCGGCAGCGGCGGTGTTTGCGGCGCCAGGAACAGACGCGCACGCATGGCGTGGCGGCCGGCATCGGTCAGTTGCCAGGGATCGGTGCCAAAGGCCTTGAAGCCGCCGCTATCGGGGCGATGGGCGCAGGCCAGGGTGGAGAGCAGGGTGGTCTTGCCGGCGCCTGAAGGGCCGATCAGCGCCACCTGTTCGCCCGGCTCGAAGTTCAGCGAAATGTCTTGCAGCGCAAGTCCGCGCGAACCGCCGATGTGGCGGACCGACAGGCCTTGCAATTCATACCAGGCAGAAGACATTGATTACTTCAGCAGTCCAGCGTTCTTGGCGGCCGCTTCGATGCTGGTGTAGTTGGCGGCCTTGGTCGGGATGAACTTCGACGCGCGCTGCAGGTCCAGGATCGCCTTGTCTTCAGGCTTGGCGCTGTCCAGCGCCAGGAAGGCGTCGGCGATCTTCTTCTTCAGCGCTTCAGGCATGTCGGAACGCACGGTCCAGTTGTAGTCGAAGTAGGCCGGGGTGGTGTAGAACACGCGCACCACGGCTGGATCGACCTTCTTCTGTTCATTCAGCTTTTCCCACACTGAGATGTTCAGTGCACCCGCATCGACCTTGCCGCCGGCAACCGCAGCCACGGTCGCATCATGCGCGCCGGAGAAGGAAATGCGTTTCAGGTCGGTGTCTGGATCGATCTTGGCGGCCAGCAGGAAGGAGCGTGGCATCAGGTGGCCGGAAGTCGAGGACTCGGAACCGAAGCTCAGGGTCTTGCCTTTCAGGTCGGCCAGCGAGTTGATTGACTTGTTGGTGGTGACGAAGACGGAACGGAACTTCTCGTCTTCCACACGCTGAACCAGCGGCACGACCTTGCCTTTGCTCATGTGGTTGGCTTGAACGAAGGTGAAGCCGCCGAACCAGACCATGTCCAGCTTGCCGTTCACCAGGCCTTCCACCGAAGCGGCGTAATCGGTCACCGGGGTGAACTCGACCTTCATGGCCAGCTTCTTCTCGAGGTATTCGCCGAGCGGCTTGAACTTGCGCTGCAGCTCGGTCGGCGCCTCGTCAGGGATGGCGGAAACGCGCAGGACCTGCTGGGCTTGGGCGCCGGCAGCGGCGAACAGCACACCGGCTGCAAACAGGGCCGATTGAATGGTGCGGAGGGAGAAGATGGACATGAGAAATCCTTATTGATGTTAATGACGAGCCGCACGCCTCGTATGGGGGGCGGTACCTGGTCTTGGATATTCAGCTATGATAGCAAAAATGTCCCTGGAGCCTGAGCCATGACCTTGTCACGCACGGCCGCGATCCGTCTGGTCGCACCGGAAACGAACAGTGTATTGTCCCCCAGAACCGCCCACGGCGACGCTGCCACGATGGCAGAGATCAGCGCCGGACTGCTGGCGCCGCAGGCCTCCACCTCGCCAAAATATTTCTACGACAGCCTGGGCTCGCACCTGTTCGAGGCGATCTGCGAATTGCCCGAGTACTACCCGACGCGCACTGAGGCCGCGATCTTCGCCCGCCACGGCGCCGATATGGCGGCCCGCATCGGCCCTGGCATGACTTTGATCGACTTGGGCGCAGGCAATTGCGCCAAGGCCGCCAGCCTGTTTCCCTTGTTGCAGCCAAGCCAGTACGTGCCGGTCGACATCGCCAGCGATTTCCTGCAGCAGGCCGCCGCGCAATTGCGCCAGCGCTTTCCTGCCATCGAGATCACGCCGCTGGTGATGGACCTGTCGCAGCCGCTGGTGTTGCCGCAGTCCGTGCCGATAGCGCGCCGGCAGTTTTTTTATCCGGGCTCGTCGATCGGCAATTTCACGCCATATGACGCGGTGACGTTCCTGCGCCATGTGCGCGAGAACGTTGGTGCGGACGGCGGGCTGTTGATCGGCGTCGATCTGGTCAAGGACCCGGCCGTGCTGGACGCGGCATACGATGACGCCATCGGCGTCACGGCAGCCTTCAACCTGAACCTGCTGCGCCACCTGAATCACTTGGCGGGTACCGACTTCGATCCGGCGCAATGGCGCCACGTTGCCTTTTTCAATGACGCCGAGAGCCGCATCGAAATGCACCTGGAAGCGCGCTGTGCGCTGGCGGTGCACTGGTCGTGTGGCGAACGCAGTTTCGCGCAGGGCGAACGGATTCATACCGAGAACAGCTACAAATACACGCTGGAAAGTTTCCGTAGCTTGCTGTGGGACGCAGGCTTCCGCGTCGATGGCACCTGGACCGACGATGCACACTGGTTCGCGGTGATGCACGCGGTAGCGGCTTATGCGTGACGCCAGTCCCTGGACCGAACGCTACGCGCAAGTGCGCGCGGCCACCATGGCGCTGGCCGAGCCGTTATCCGACGAAGACTGCGGCGCGCAGTCGATGGCGGACGCCAGCCCCGTCAAATGGCACCTGGCGCATACCACCTGGTTCTTCGAGACCTTTATCCTGGAACGATACGAAGCCGGCTTCCAGCCGTTTCACCCGGCATTCCGCGTGCTGTTCAACTCCTATTACAACGGCGTCGGCGACAAGCACCCGCGGCCGCACCGCGGCTTGCTGACGCGGCCATCGATGGCGGAAGTGCGCGCCTATCGCGCCAACGTCGACGCCCGGATTGCCGCGCTGGCGACACGTCTCGCCGCCACCGACGACCGCCTGGCCGCGCTGCTCACGCTCGGCCTGCAGCACGAGCAGCAGCACCAGGAGTTGATCCTTACCGACGTCAAGCACTTGCTGGCGCAGAATCCGATGACGCCAGCCTACCTGACTGGCGCCGCACCAGCCGTGCCCGCTTCGACAGGCCAGTCCTGGCAGCGCTTTGAAGGCGGGGTGCAGGAAATCGGCCACCAGGGTGACGGCTTCTGCTTCGACAACGAGTTGCCGCGCCATCAGGTGTATGTCGCCCCCTTTGAGCTGTCCACGCGCCTGGTGAGTAATGCGGACTACTTAGCCTTCATCGAAGCCGGCGGCTACCGCGACCCAAGCCTGTGGCTGGCGGAAGGCTGGGACTGGATTCGCACGCAAGGCATCGAAGCCCCGCTGTACTGGCAGCTTGGGGAAGAGGGGGCAGGCTGCAGCGCATTCACCCTGCACGGCCAACAGCCGCTTGCAATGGATGCGCCGGTGACCCACATCTCGCTGTTCGAAGCCGACGCCTACGCCCACTGGTCCGGCGCGCGGCTGCCGACCGAAGCCGAGTGGGAGCATGCAGCCGGTGCAGGCGCTGCGGCGCAGATGTTCGGCCACTGCTGGCAATGGACCAGCAGCAGTTACGCCCCATACCCCGGCTTCCGCCCGGCAGAGGGCGCAATCGGCGAATACAACGGCAAGTTCATGGTGAACCAGTACGTACTACGCGGCTCCAGCCTGGCGACCCCGCAAGGCCACAGCCGAACCAGCTACCGCAACTTCTTCCCCGCCAACGCACGCTGGCAATTCACCGGCATCCGCCTCGCAAAATAAAAGTCGGGGTCAGCTCTGGCAATCGGACATTTCGCACGCGAAATGTCCGATTGCCAGAGCTGACCCCGACTTTTTAGATGCGAGTTACAGGCGGATGCCGAGGGCTTGTGTGATCTCTGCCTTGAACTTGGCTGCCTGGTCGGCGTTGGCAATCTCGCCGGCCAGTTTCAATGTCAGCTGGCGCAGGTCGCTGATCTCGTCGAAATAGTCCCCGCACACGATGGCGGCCATCGGGCCGATATAGGTGGCCAGGGTGTTTTCGAAGATGGTGCGCTGCGCCTGCGACAGTGTCGGCTTGTTGGACGCCGGCTTGCTTGGGGCTTCCGGTGCGGCGGCCGGGCGGCGTGCGACGCCGGCCAGCAGCGTGGACGCCGGCGAGCTGCCTTCCGGCAGTTCGGTAATGCTGCCGTACAGGTAGTCGAGAATCGCTTCGGTCGACCACGGCAGCGGCTCGTTGTTGCCCACGCTCGGACGGTCCAGGCTCATACGTGCGTTCTGGATGGTGCGCAGGATGTCCAGGCCGTCGCGGCCGCGGCGGCCGCGGCACAAGACGAACACGATGCGTCCGTTATCCAGATGGATCTGCGCCATGCGGTTGTCATCGCTGACCAGCATGATGGTCGCGGTGTCGCCCTGGGCGCAGAAGCCGGCGATCTTGTCGAGTAACTCTACGAAAGGAGTGAACTCTGGCTGTGCCATATCAGTTCGCCTTTATCGATTATTTCTTACGCAGGCGATCCATCGCCATCTGGATACTCACGCCCAAGCGTTCCACCGCACGGGCCAGCGAGCCGATTTCGTCGCCGCGGCTGGTCTGTGGAATGGTCACGTCCAGCTGGCCTTTGCTCAGTCGCTCGGCGATGTCGGTCAGGTGGTTGATCGGACGGGTCAGTTGCTTGCCCAGTACGAATGCCAGTGCGCCCACCAGGATGATAACAACGATGATCAGCAGGCGTGCTTCGCTGCGCATCTTCGACATGGCGGAATACGCTTCGTCATATTGCTGTTCAACCAGCACGGTCCAGCCTTGCGGCAGGGTGCGTACGAAACCGACCATCTTCACATCGCCGTCCATGTAGACCTTTGGCTCGTCGGTGATGCCTTGCACTTGCAGGGCAGGGTGCTTGCTGAAGTCTTGCAGAGCGGACTTGATCTTGGTGGCGTCGCCGTGGGCGATGACTTTCTTGTCGCCGTCCAGCAGGATCGCGTGACCGGTTTCGCCGATGCGGATGTCGGTGACGGTACGCGACACTACGCCCAGGTCCATGGCCATGGTGAACACGCCGACGATGGTGCGGTTTTCATTGCGGATCGGGACGCCGATGTTCAGCGACGGTTTGCCGCTGGTCTTGCCGATGGCTACCAGGCGGCCTTCGTCCTTGCCGGACATGATGGCCTTGAAGTAGCCGCGGTCGCCGTAGTTGAGCATCGGGTTGCCGTCGCTACGCGCCACGTCCATACCTTCGACGTTCAGGGTGTGGATCAGGTAGACCCATTCATATGAAGCGGCGGTTGCCATCAGGATCGGGGTCTGGCGCGCGGTGTTCATGGAAATGATGTCGTCCAGGCGTGCCGCCTGGCGCATGGCGCGCATATTGGTGTCGTCCCAGCCGTTCACGCCGGTCGCCACGGTATCGGTGGTTGCGACCAGGTTTTCCGAGATTTTCGCGGTCAATTCCTGCTCAGCAGAGGAATTGCCCAGGTACCAAAGGGCGAACAGCGGCACGAGGGTCACCACGAGCAGGGTGATCAGGACTTTTTGAAAGATATTAAGTGAGAGTTTCATTTTTATAAATCATTCGTAATAATCGCGCTGACACAACCGCATTCGAAACACGGACGGCATCGGCAATAAGGCTTATTTCGAGGCAAAGCTGATGAATTGCCCGAGGTTGTTTGCAGCGCCAAGCACGCTACTTCGGGCATTGCCTGAACAACAAATTTTGCGAAATCACAGGTCGCTGCTGGACCCTTGTCTAGCGTGATTTCCCTGTTGCTCAGTTTATAAGTACACGATTATACATCAGTCGGTTTCCAGCCGGAAATGATTTATGCAAATCGCGGACTGGAACCACCAGTATACGTATTTGCCGCCGGGAGGCAAATGCCGGGGCGGCGCAACGGCCGCCCGAATGAGAAGCTGCTCAGGCTTCGGCTTGTGCGATGCTAGCCGAGGCTTCGGCTGTCAGTGCGATCTGGCGGTTGATGGCGCTCAGCACGGCCTTGAACGATGCGGTGACGATATTGCTGTCGATGCCCGCGCCGAACAGGGTAGGGCCGCCGTCCAGGCGCAGTTCGACGTAGCAGGCCGCCTTGGCGTTGGCGCCGTGGCCGATGGCGTGCTCGTGGTAGTCCATCAGCGTGACGTCCAGGCCGAGCGCGTCGACGAAGGCATCGATCGGGCCGTTGCCGCCGCCTTGCAGCGACATCGAAGCCTTGTTGTGCAGCAGGCCAATGTCGATCTGCACCGGCTCGTCGCTGGAACTGTCCTCCACCATCTTGTGCGATACGTAGGCGTAAGGCGTGGATTGGTTCAGGTACTCGCTTTCGAAGATCCGGTGGATGCCTTCGGACGTGATTTCCAGGCCGGTCTGGTCGGCCACTTTCTGCACCGCGCGGCTGAATTCAATCTGCAGGCGGCGCGGCAATTCAAGGCCGTAGTCCTGTTCCAGCAGGTAGGCCATGCCGCCCTTGCCGGACTGGCTGTTGACGCGGATGACGGCGTCGTAGCTGCGGCCCAGGTCCTGCGGGTCGATCGGCAGGTAAGGAATCTCCCAAGGCGCGCCTTCCTGCTGCTTGGCGAAGCCTTTCTTGATCGCGTCCTGGTGCGAGCCGGAGAAGGCGGTGAATACCAGGTCGCCCACGTAAGGATGGCGCGGATGCACCAGCAACTGGTTGCATTCCTCGACCACTTTGCGCACCGAATCGATGTCGGAGAAGTCCAGGCCCGGATGTACGCCCTGGGTATACAGGTTCAGCGCCAAGGTCACCAGGTCGACGTTGCCGGTGCGCTCGCCGTTGCCGAACAGGCAGCCTTCGACGCGTTCGGCGCCGGCCATCACGGCAAACTCGGCGGCGGCGATGCCGGTGCCGCGGTCATTGTGCGGGTGGACGGAGATGATGATGGCATCGCGGCGCTCCAGCTTGCGCGACATCCATTCGATCTGGTCGGCGTAGATGTTCGGGGTCGAGCATTCGACGGTGGCCGGCAAGTTGACGATCATTTTCTTGTCCGGGGTCGGCTGCCAGACGGCGGAGACGGCGTCCACGATGTGCTTGGCGAAATCCAGCTCGGTGGTGGAGAAGGACTCCGGCGTGTATTCGTAGGTCCAGTCGGTTTCCGGATGCTGGGCCAGCAGCTCTTTCACCAGCTTGGTGCCGCTGGTCGCGATGGCGGTGATTTCTTCGCGGCTGGCGCCGAACACCACCTTGCGGAATACCGGTGCGGTGGAGTTATACATGTGCACGATGGCGCGCTTGGCGCCGATGCACGATTCCACGGTGCGGCGGATCAGTTCTTCCCGGGCCTGGGTCAACACGATGATGGTGACGTCGTCCGGAATGCGGTCCTCTTCGATCAGCTTGCGCACGAAATCGAAATCGGTCTGCGAGGCGGACGGGAAGCCCACTTCGATTTCCTTCAGGCCCACCTTGATCAACAGCTCGAAGAACTTGATTTTCTTCTCCACGCTCATCGGCTCGATCAGCGCCTGGTTGCCATCGCGCAGGTCGGTGCTCATCCAGGTCGGTGGCTTGGAAATAACAGCGTTCGGCCAGGTGCGGTCGGTCAGGCCGACGGTCGGATACGGACGATATTTCGCGGCAGGGTTCTTCAACATCATGGTGATACTCCTGTTTTTTCAAATTTTGGGAAACCGGGACGTGGCGCGAGGGCGGCCGACGCGGGTACTACAAGGGGGAAATCAGGCGCGTGCCCGTAGTAGCGCGCCTAGTAGTAGGGCGCCTGGCAGCTGTGCGGAAATGTGCAAATGCGAGGTCATGTCGACCAATGTAAGGCAGCGCATTTGGCCTTGTCAAGAAAAAATCTCGGCGGTAATTTACGATGTTTTCGCGCTTTATGCTGCTAGAATGCGGTGATTGGCGAGGAAAAATCGAATATGGATAGGATTGATCGAGCAATAATCGGGCTTTTGCGGGATGATGCGAGGATAAGTTTTAAGGATTTAGGCGAGCGCGTGAGCCTCAGCGCGAACACGGTGGCGGACCGCGTGCGCCGCCTGGTGGCCGACGGCGCCATTCTCGGCTTCGAAGCGCGCATCGACCACGCAGCCCTCGGCCTGCACCTGCAAGCCTATATCGACGTGAAGCTGAAGTCGGGCACGAATACCCACGAATTCGAAGAGATTGTGAAGACCATTCCCGGCGTGCTGGAAGTGGCGCTGCTGACCGGGAATTACGATGGCCTGCTGCGCGTGGCGTGCAAGGACCAGGCCCATTTGCTGCGCCTGATCGACACCCTGCGCGACCGCGCGGGCGTGCAGGACACTTACAGCCGTGTGATCCTGCACCAGACTCCGGTCAGCGCGCCGCTGTCTGTGACAGAATAGCGGCCCCGATGTGTTGATTGCGGAATTCCGATGCAAAAGCTGAATGCAGAATTGAGCCGACTTTACCTTGCGCCGCCCGCTGGCGGCACCCGTCGCATTTCCCTGGCGTTCAGGAAGCTGGCCGGTGATGGCGAGACAGGACACTGGGAGCGGCTGTGCAGCGTCGCCAATGCGCTGCAAGCGGAGCTGGGCTTGCCGGCTCCTGCCGTCAGCATTTCCGGTGCGGGCGCGTTCGGCCTCTGGCTCTCGCTGGAAAAGCCTGTAACAGCGGAGCAAGCGCAGGAGTTCGCAAAGCTGGTTTGTCCCGACGCGGAGACGGCTGCGGCGGCACTGCCGCCATTCCTTGATCAGGCCAGCGGCAAATGGGCAGCCTTCATCCATCCAGGCATGGGCGCATCCTTTGCGGGCGATGAGGGGCTCGACATGCAGCCGCCGGAAGCGGGGCAGCTCGCCCTGCTCGAAGGATTGGAATGCATCGGGCCTGCGCAGTTCGCGCAAGCCCTGGATCAATTGCGACAGTCTGCCGGAGCCGCGCCGCAAGTTGCGGCAACGGCTCGCGCCACCGCGGCGGAAGGCCTGCTGCTGAACGATGCGACGCTGGAAGACATCGTCAACTTCCTCCATTCAAAAAACATCGAGCCTACCTTCCGCTTCCTGAAATAAGCGGTAGTTGGGCGGCGAGTTGTGCGGCGGTTTCGGCCGCCACATTGATGAACATGCAGCCGATATGGAGCTGTTCGCCCAGCAGGAAAGAGCGAAAGCCGCGTGTGAAGCGGACTTCCAGCTCGGTGGCGATTTCGACTTCCTCTCCCAGTTCCAGCACGACATCCGGGATCTTGCGCCCTTTGAGCAAGCCTTTCGCTTCGAGCTTCGAGCAGCGCAGTCCGATTCCGCCTAGCGAAAGATCGTAAATCGGCAGCTGGTACGTGTGGCCGTTCAACACGAACGAGGCCATGAAGTTTGCGCCCAGCGGCGTCTCGATGCGCTCCGCGGCACGCCGGTCCAATACCGCGCAGGTTTCCGGGAATGTCATCGGGATGAGATGCGGCTTGCCGGGGACCGAGCCCCATTCCTGGCTGGACAGGCGGAATTGCACCTTGGCCGTGCGCAGCCAGGTGACAAAGGTGATCTTGCCGGGCGGGAGGAGCGCCCCCTCATTCAGCTCAATCACAAAATGCGGCAGTTCGGGGTCGACCGACAGAACGCGCCCAAGTACCACGTCGCGGCTGCCTGCCGCGTACATCGAGATCGCATCGCCGCGCGCGGCCAGGAGCGTCAGGGCGTCGCCAATATCGTCCTCGCTCGTCATTTCGTACGAACTGGCGGTAGCCAGGAAGGGCGCTAGCGCGTCTTGCGGCCGCGGCGGACCTTTGCGGATCGGGACGGCATGTGGCTCATTGAGCAGCATATCGCTTGTCCATGGGACTGGTGATGAGTCCATCATAGGATGCGAATTGCCAAATGGCAACCTGTTTTGAAATCTTGAAAAGTGCCTAGTAAAAGCGAATGCCAGGTCGAAGCAGGAGCTGGAACAACAGCAGCAGGCCAAGCACCATGCCAAGCGGCCATGCGAGCGATACGGCCGTAGCGCTGGGTCGATCGGCGGCCGGCTCGGCACGCCATGCGCCAGCCTGGATCCACGCCAGGCCGATGAAACTTACGACGACCGGCACCATCAGCACCTCGATCCATTCGCGTGGAATACGGAACAGCAAGATGACGGGAAGGGCAAGCAAGGCCGGAAGGGTCGCAACCCTGAACAGGAATTGCTGGCGCGGCCCTTGGCCAGGCAACAAGCTTCCCAACCATCCTGCGGCAATAGGAATCAGGGTCAATGCGATCAGCGCCAGGACGGTTTTTATGTTTGCTCCCAGGCCAAGGTAGCGCATGAACATGCCAAGGTCGCTTTGATCGCTGATGGCGCCAATGACGATTTGCGGAAGCGCCATGAACAAGCCGCTATAGCCCATCCAGAACAGGAAGAGGCGGCTTGCTGCGGATCGTCCAAGGCAGCGCCGCAGCAGGAGCGCGCAAAAGCTGCCGCTTGCAAGCGTAGCCATTGCGCCGGTGCCTTGGAACAGGCTGGCCAGCGGGTTGATGCCTTCCCAGCCGTGATTGTTGTGGAACAGGGTGGGCCGCAATCCTGGCGTGAGCGCCTTGGGCAAGACCAGGAACAACTCCTGGATGAAGAAGGTCAGGTTGAAGGCCAGGACGTAGAGCAGCGCCGACATGACCGTGAGCTTCCAGTCCCAGCGCACGGAAGGGGCTTGCTCAAGACGAGGCCCCCTGGCATATCCCGCCAGCCAAAGCGCCAGCGGCCCCACAACGACTACGAGGGCGGTCGCGAAGCCGATGACGCCTACAGCTGCCATCAAGCGGCGACTTGCACGCGCGGATCGCCGGCGGCCATTTCGCCGATGACGGCGGCGTGTTCGAAGCCGTGGGTCCGGAACAGGGCCAGCACTTCGTCGACGCTCGATGGGGCGCAGGATACCAGCAGGCCGCCGGAGGTCTGCGGGTCGGTCAGCAGGGTGTGCTGGGGCTGGCTGATGTTTGGCGACAGCAGCACGTCCTTGCCGTAAGCGTCCCAGTTGCGGCCGGAAGCGCCGGTGAAGAAGCCGTCGTGTGCCAGTTTTTCAACGCCCGGCAACAGCGGGATCTGCGACATGTTCAACTTGGCGGTCAGCTTGGCGCCGCGCGCCAGTTCCAGCAAGTGGCCCAGCAGGCCAAACCCGGTGACGTCGGTCAGCGCATGCACGCCCGGCAGCTCCGACAGGGCCTTGCCCGGCTTGTTCAATTTGGTGGTGTTGTCGATCATGGCCTTGTAGCCCTCGTCGCCCAGCACGCCTTTTTTCAGCGCGGCGGACAGCACGCCCACGCCCAATGGCTTGCCCAGCACCAGCACGTCGCCGGCCTTGGCGTCGGCGTTGCGCTTCACTTTCGATGGATGCACCAGGCCCAGTACCACCAGGCCGTAGATCGGTTCGACGGAGTCGATGGTGTGGCCGCCCGCGATCGGAATGCCGGCTTCGTGACAGATCGATTCGCCGCCTTTGATGATCTTGCCGATCACTTCGATCGGCAGTTTGTTGACCGGCATGCCGACCAGGGCCAGCGCCATGATCGGGGTGCCGCCCATGGCGTACACGTCGGAGATGGCGTTGGTGGCGGCGATGCGGCCAAAGTCGAACGGATCGTCGACGATCGGCATGAAGAAGTCGGTGGTGGCGATCAGTGCCTGTTCTTCGTTCAGCTTGTAGACCGCGGCATCGTCGGCGGTTTCGATACCGACCATCAGTTCCTTCGGCACCGGAAAGCCGTTGGTGTTCTTCAGGATCTCGGACAGCACGCCGGGCGCGATCTTGCAGCCGCAGCCGCCGCCGTGGGAGAAGGAGGTGAGTTTGATTGGTTCAGTGCTCATGATGGGGGCTTTCAGTTCGTATGGAGCAGATTATCCACCAAGTCGAGCAGGGCTGCCTGCTCGGCTTCGGGCGTGAACAATTTGGCGCGGCGCGCGCATTGGCCTTGCAGTTGCGCGTACCAGCCGGGCACGTTGATGCTTTTGTCAACAAGGGTCGCCAGCGCCTGCGCGTCACCCAGCGGGAAGTAGCCGAGGTAGTCGTCGCCCAGCATGCCGCGGTTGCCGCTGATGTCGCTGGCCAGCACGGGGACGCCGCTGGTCACAGCTTCGATGATGACGTTGGCGCCGCCTTCCATGCGCGAGCAGATGGCCATGGCGTGGGCATGTTTCAGGCGCTGGCGCGTATCGGCATGCGGCAACGGGCCAAGCCATTGATAGCGGCCCGGCCAGGCCGCGTTGGCTGCGGTGGCGGCGTCGCCCAATGCGGGATCGAGCACGCCGCCGATATGTATCAATCGCGCGGTGCGGGCGGTGAGGTACGAGGCGGCCAACATGAAGGTACGCGGATCTTTTTCCTCGCGCAGGTGGCCGACCATCAGGATTTCGTGGTGGTGCGGGGCGGATGCGCGAGTCGCAGGCTGCAGCGCGGGAGCGGATTGATAGATGACGCGGGCTTTGCTGCGCAGATGGGGCGGCAGCTCGGACAAGCCGGCCGGTTGCAACAGGACCAGCGCAGTGGCGCGCTCCAGCGAAGCTTGCGCGTCGGCGTCGCTGCGGATGTCGCGATACAGGTCGGTGCCGGTCAGCACCAGGATCGCTGGACGGTCGGGATGCGCGGCGCAGAAGTGCGCCAGCGGCGCGGCCGAGCGGCGGGCGTGAAGCGCAATCAGCAGGTCCGGCGCCGCCGCAGCCGGCCAGTCGGAAGCGATGTCGGCCTGGTAGCGCGTGCGCAGCAATTGCGCCCAACGGCGGGCCGTTTGCCAGTTGCCGTTGTTGGCCTGTGCCAGCGCGGGGCTGACGATGCAGATTGTCTGCTTGTTCACTGGTGTAATTCGCTCAAATATCGCTACAATCGACCCATGAACGCCATCCACGCCTCGTTCCGGACCGCCCGAACACAGCAGCTTGCCGATGCATTGCAGGCTGCGCGCCATTATACGCTGGGCCTTTTCGAATGCTTTGCCGCCGCCGGCCTGGACGCGTCGATGCGCGTGCCGCAGATGCGCATTGTCAATCCACCGTTGTGGGAGCTGGGGCATACCGCCTGGTTTGCGGAATGGTTCGTCTTGCGCGAGGCGATTTCCAGCCATCCGGCCGATGCGCTGTACATGTCCCTGTTGCGCAAGGGGGATGACTGGTTCGATTCAAACATGGTGCCGCATCGCAGCCGCTGGAGCCTCGACCTGCCCAGCACGGGCGGCGTGAAGACCTATTGCCACGAAGTGCTGGATCGGGTCCTGGACAAGCTGTCGCGCGAGCCGAATACGGATGACGCCTTGTACCCCTACCGGCTGGCGCTGGCGCACGAGGATATGCATGGCGAGGCCTTCCTCTACACCTTGCAGACCCTGGGCTTGCAGGCACCGGCCCATTTGACCCATGATGAACGTGCATCCGGTGCGCCCGGCGATATTGCCTTCCCCGGGGGCACGTTGCAACTGGGCAGCGCGGCCGATACCGGCGGCTTCATCTTCGATAACGAAAAGTTCGCGCATCCTTGCCATGTGGCGCCATTCCGCATGGACGCGACGCTGGTGACCAATGCGCAGTACGCCGACTTTGTGGAAGACGGCGGCTATGAACGGCGCGAGTTCTGGAGCAATTCCGGCGCCGAGTGGCTGTTGCGGCAGGAGCGTTCGGCGCCGCGCTACTGGCGCCGCGACAATGGGCAGTGGCGCACCATGCGCTTCGGCAGGCTCACCACGCTGGCGGCGCACGAGCCGGTTCGGCATGTGTCCCTGTACGAGGCGCAGGCTTACTGCGCCTGGGCCAATCGCAGGCTGCCGACCGAAATCGAATGGGAATATGCGGCCCTGCATGGGCATCCGGCTTTCCGCTGGGGGCAGTTGTGGGAGTGGACCGCGTCGCCGTTCGAGCCTTATCCCGGCTTTACAAGCGACCGCTATCGCGAGTATTCGGCGCCCTGGTTCAGCACCCACCAGGTGCTGCGCGGCGCCTCGTTTGCCACGCCTTCGCGGCTTGGCTCGGCCAAGTTCCGCAATTTCTACCTGCCGGAACGGGACGATATCTTCAACGGCTTCCGCACCTGCGCCTTTGAATGAAAAAGCCGCCCGGAGGCGGCCTTGATTCTTAATTCTTCTTCAGGTGATCATCCAGCCAGCCGATCACGGTGTGGTGCCACAGGATCGAGTTGGCAGGCTTCAGTACCCAGTGGTTCTCGTCCGGGAAGACCAGCAGCTTGGACTCGATGCCCTGGCGCTGCAGCGCGGTGAAGGTACCCAGCGCTTGCGCGGTCGGGATGCGGAAGTCCAGGTCGCCCTGTACCACCAGCATCGGGGTCTTCCATTTCGCCACGTGGTGCACCGGGTTGAACTTCTCGTAGCCGTTCGGGTTGGCGTAGTAAGTGCCGCCGTTGTCCCATTCGGTGAACCACAGTTCTTCGGTGGAGTAGGCCATGCCGCGCTGGTCGAATACGCCGTCGTGGTTGACGATGCACTTGAAGCCGTCGCTCCAGTTGCCTTCGATCCAGTTCATCATGAAGCCGCCGTAGGAAGCGCCCAGGGCGCAGGCGTTCCGGCCGTCCAGGAAGTCGTACTTGGCCACGGCTGCCGCCAGGCCTTTCTGCAGGTCTTCCAGTGGCTTGCCGCCCCAGTCGCCGCTGATCGAATCGGTGAAGCCCTGGCCGTAGCCGGTCGAACCGTGGAAGTCGATGAAGACCGAAGCGTAGCCTGCGCCGGCATACACCTGCGGGTTCCAGCGGTAGCTCCAGCTATTGCCGAAGCTGCCCTGCGGGCCGCCGTGCACCAGGAAGGCGACCGGGTATTTCTTGCCCGGTTCGTAGTTCCAAGGCTTCATCACGTGGCCGTACACGGTTTCGCCGTTCGCGCCTTTGAAGGAGAACTGTTCGTACTCCGCCATCTTCACGTCTTTCAGGCGATCGGCATTGGCCCAGGTCAGTTGCATGCCTTTCTGTTCGGCGCCTTCGGTTTTCAGCTTGACCAGTTGCGCGCCGCCGCCCAGGGAAGCCGCGGCAGAAATCACCGTGTCTTTCTGCACGTCGAACTCGCCGGCATAGCCCTTGCCTGTCAGAGCAGTGACCTTGCCGGATGCGGCATCGATCGAGAACAGGCGGTGGTTGCCGATATCGTCGGCATTGGCCAGCAGGGCCTTGCCGTCAGGACGCCATTTGTAGTCGGCGATTGAGCGGTCCCATTCCTGTGCCAGCACGCGCTTCTTGCCGGTGGCGACATCCATCAGCACCATATGGAAGCGATCGGCTTCAAAGCCCGGGCGCTCCATCATCAGGTAGGCGAGGGTCTTGCCGTCCGGCGAGAAGGATGGTTTGGCGTCCCATGCCGGGTTTTCGGCGGTCAGGTTGCGCGGGGCGCCGCCGCCGGCTGCAGGCACTTCATACAGGTCGAAGTTGGTGGACCACGATTCAGCCTTGCCGGCCACGCGTGCCGAGAACACGACCTTCTGGCCGTCCGGCGAGAACTGGTAGTCGGCGTTGTCGCCGAAAGGCTTGGAGTGCACGTCGCCGTCCAGCGAGCCGCTCAGGCTGACCGGTGCGCCGGCCTTGCCGCTTGCGTCGAGCGGTGCCGAATACAGCACGTTGCGGCGGCCGTCGGCCCAGGCATCCCAGTGGCGCACGAACATTTCGCTGTACAGCATGCCGGTAGCCTTGTTCTTGGACTTGTCGTCCAGGCGCTTCTTGGTGCAGGCCAGGTCGGGGCAATCGCGGAACACTTCGAAGGCCAGCGCCAGGCGGTCACCTTTCGGCGACAGGCGGAAGCTCTCGACGCCCAGCGGGTAATCGGTGATGCGCACCGCTTCGCCGCCGGCGTTCATCGGCAGGCGCCATACTTGCGCGGAACCGGAACGGCCGCTGACGAAGTACACGGCATCGCCGGAGTGGGACCATTGCGGCTGGCTGCTGCTGGCGTCGTGCTGGGTCAGTTGGACCGGGGCCGGCTTGGCGGCCTTCAGGTCGATCATCCACAGTTGCGTGATGCCGCGGTTCTTTTCCATATTGGTGGCGCGGACGGTGTACACCACGCGGCTTGCATCCGGCGACAGCACAGGGCTGCCAACACGGTCCATGCTTGCCAGGTCTTCGATGGTCAGGCCGCGCGGGGCGGCGGCGGCATTGGTGGCCGCTGCGATGGCGGCGCCCAGTACCAGCAGGCGTAAGGTCATTCGGGATCTCCGGTCTGTTATCAAATCTGCCAGCGGATGGCTGGCCAGCGGGCATGATACTGTAATATTTCGCGCATGGAGATCAATACTAAGAAAATCGCGGTCTGGGGATTGACCGGCGCTACGGCTGCCTTGTGCGCCGGCGCTGTGCTGCTGACGCAAACGTGGTATTCGAAGCCGCTCAAGCTCGAATGGTTCTACATGCGCGGCTTTGCTTCGGCCGCGCTGAAAAGCCCGGAGATGATGTCGAGGCTGCACGTGCTGCCGGGCTGGCTGGATTTCTCCAGCTCGCGGCTGGACGACGAGTCGCCCCGACGCCGGCGCGAGTACTACCAGGATATGAAGGACAACCTGGCGATGCTGGACCGCTACGACCGCAATGAGCTGGGGCGCGAAGCGCAACTGTCCTACGACACGCTGCACTATTACCTGAGCACCATGGCGGAAGGCGAACGCTTCCAGCTTCACGAATTCCCGGTCAACCAGGTGCACGGCCTGCAAAGCGCGCTGCCGGAGTTCATGAGCGACGTGCATCGCGTCGGCAATCGCAGCGAAGCCGAAAACTATATCGCCCGCCTGCAGAAGTTTCCGCGCAAGTTCGAGCAATTGGTCGAGAGCCTGCGCGCGCAGGAAGCGGCCGGCATCCTGCCACCGCAATTCCTGGTCGAGAAAGTGCTGCTGCAGATGCACGGCTTCGCCGGCCGGCCGGCGCGCGAGAACATGCTGTACACGAGCTTCAAGACCAAGCTCGATGCGATTCCGCTGGCCGACATGAACGAAAAGGTGCGCGCCGAATTGCTGCAAGGCGTGGCCGAGGCGATCCAGGCAAGCGTCTATCCGGCTTACGCAGAATTGATTCGCCATTTCGTCGAGCTGCAGGGCCGGGTCCACGTCAACGACGGCGCCTGGTCGCTGCCAAACGGCGACGAGTATTACGCCTGGTGCGTGCGCTATCACACCTCGACCAACCTGACGCCCCAGCGCGTGCATGAGCTTGGGCTGGCCGACGTCGATCGCCTTACCGGCATCATGGACCGTTTACTGCGCCAGATCGGGCTGGAAGAGGGAAGCGTCGGCGAGCGGATGCTTCAGCTGCAGCGCGATCCGAAATATCGCTACCCGGACACCGAGGAAGGCCGCAATCAGATGCTGGCCGAATACCGCGCCATCATGAAAGAGGCGGATGAGAAGCTGGCCGGCGCATTTACTACGCACCCCAAGGCTGCGATCGAAGTGCGTCCTGCCCCCATCGAATCGGCTGCCACGGCGCCGAGCGCTTATTACATGCCGGGTGCAATCGATGGCTCGCGGCCAGGCGTATTCTACGCGAACATGCGCTCGCTGAAGGACACGCCGAAATTCGGCATGCGCAGCACGGTCTTCCATGAAGTCATGCCAGGCCACCATTTCCAGATATCGCTGGCACAGGAGATGAAGGGTGTGCCGTTTTTCCGCCGGGTGATCGGTTTTTCGGCATACCAGGAAGGCTGGGGCTTGTATGCGGAGCGGCTGGCTTCCGAAATGGGCCTGACGCCCGATCCGCTGGACCAGCTTGGCCGCCTGCGCGACGACATGATGCGTGCCGCACGGCTGGTGGTCGACACCGGCATCCACTACAAGCGCTGGACGCGTGAAGAGGCCATCGAATACATGATGGAAAACGCCGGCATGGCCGAGCGGGAAGCGACTGCGGAAGTGGAGCGCTACATCGTCTCACCGGGCCAGGCGTTGGCGTACAAGGTGGGAATGTTGTCGATCCTGGGCTTGCGCGAGAAAGCGCGTGGTGAATTGGGCGACAAGTTCGACCTCAAGGAATTCCATCACGAAGTCCTGAGCCACGGCGCCTTGCCGATGACGGTACTGGAGCGCGTGGTGGACGACTGGATCGCTCTCCACAAATGAAAGTCGGGGTCAGCTCTGGCAATCGGACATAAATTTCGCATGCGAAATTTATGTCCGATTGCCAGAGCTGACCCCGACTTTAATTACAGAAGGTGCTTGCCGAGCGCTTCGAGGCGTTCGAAGTAGGCGGTCATGTCCAGTTCTTTTCGCGCCACGCCGCTGCGCATTGCCGCTTGCGCGATCTTCGGGGTGACGGTCGGCAGCAGGCGGTCGTCCAGCAGGCCCGGCACCACGTAGTCTTTGCCGAAGCGGACGTCGCTGCGGGCCAGGCCGGCCAGGGCGGTCACGCAGGCGCGCTTCATTTCCTGGTTGATCGTGGTGGCGCCGGTGTCCAGCGCGGCACGGAACAGGTATGGGAAGCACAGCGCGTTGTTGATCTGGTTCGGGTAGTCGGAGCGGCCGGTGGCGATGATCGCGTCCGGTGCCACTTCGCGTACCAGCTCAGGGCGCAGTTCCGGCTCCGGGTTGGCCAGGGTGAACACGATCGGCTGTTTCTTCATGCGCTGCACGTCGGCTTGCGACAGCACGCCAGGACCGGACACGCCGAGGAATACATCGGCACCGTCCATCACATCGGACAACGCGGTGGCGGTGGTGTCCTGCGCCCATTCGGCTTTTTCGCCGGTCAGGTTGCGGGCTTTGGTCAGCACGCCTTTGGAGTCGCACACGAAGATGTTCTCGCGCCGCGCGCCGATGTCGACCAGCAGCTCCAGGCAGGCGATAGCCGCCGCGCCGGCGCCGGAGCAGACGATCTTCACGTCGGCGATGTCGCGGCCGGTCATTTCAACGGCGTTCAGCATGCCGGCGCCGACCACGATGGCGGTGCCGTGCTGGTCGTCGTGGAACACGGGAATGCTCAAGCGTTCACGCAGCTTGCGTTCAATGTAGAAGCACTCCGGCGCCTTGATGTCTTCCAGGTTGATGCCGCCGAAAGTAGGGTGCATGGCCGCGATGATGTCGACCAGCTTGTCCGGATCGGTTTCGTCCAGTTCGATGTCGAAGGAATCGATGCCGGCGAATTTCTTGAACAGGATGGACTTGCCTTCCATGACCGGCTTGCCGGCCAGTGCGCCGATATTGCCCAGGCCCAGCACCGCGCTGCCGTTGGTGATGACTGCCACCAGGTTGCCCTTGGCCGTGTATTCGTAGGCCAGTGCCGGATCGCGTGCGATTTCCATGCAAGGCGCCGCTACGCCTGGCGAGTAGGCCAGGGCCAGGTCGTCCTGGCTGGCAACGCTCTTGGTCACTGCAATCGCCACTTTGCCGGGCGTGCCGGCTTTATGGTATTCCAGCGCCTTTTGTTCAAGACTGCTCATTCTGTGCTTCTCCTTATGTTCTGCGAAAAACGCCCGCTACAGGCAGTGTAGCCTGTGCGGGCGTATGCTGCTGGGCGCTACGCGGGCGCCCGGCTTGATTTTTGATTAAGGGTACAGGCCACGAACTTCGCGGGCAGCCAGCACGCGGGTGCAGGCCAGGATGAAGGTTGCGGTGCGCAGCGAAACCTTCTTCTCTTGCGACACTTCCCACACGGAGTTGAACGCGTCCTGCATGATGCGGGTCAGGCGTGCATTGATTTCTTCCTCGCTCCAGAAGAAGGAGGAGAAGTCCTGCACCCATTCGAAGTAGGACACGGTCACGCCGCCGGCGTTGCACAGCACGTCCGGAACGATCAGGATGTCTTTTTCGTTCAGGATGTCGTCCGCTTCAGGAGTGGTTGGGCCGTTGGCGCCTTCCAGGATGATCTTGGTGCGGATCTGGCCTGCGTTCTTGGCGGTGATCTGCTGTTCCAGTGCCGCCGGAACCAGGATGTCGGACTCGATGCCCCAGAAGGAATCGCGGTCCTGGGTCGCTTCTGCGCCTGGGAAGCCAGCCACGCCGCCGGTTTCGGCTACGTGCTTGTGCAGTTCAGCGACGTTCAGGCCGCCCTGGTGCACCACGGTGCCGGTGTGATCCTGCACTGCGATGATCTTGGAGCCGGCGTCCGCGAACATGTTGGCAGCGATGCCGCCCACGTTGCCGAAGCCCTGGATTGCAATGCGGGCGCCGGCAATTGCCACGCCGCGCTTTGCAGCCGCTTCACGACCGGTCACGAACACGCCGCGGCCGGTTGCTTCACGACGGCCCAGCGAGCCGCCCATCGAGATTGGCTTGCCGGTCACAACGCCGGTCGACAGGTTACCTTCGATCATGGCGTAGGAGTCCATCATCCACGCCATCACCTGTTCGTTGGTGTTGACGTCCGGCGCAGGGATATCCTTGGTCGGTCCGATGATCAGACTGATCTCGCTGGTGTAGCGGCGGGTCAGGCGCTGCAGTTCACCTTTGGACAGGGTCTTTGGATCGACACGGATACCACCTTTTGCGCCACCGTATGGCACGTTGACGGCGGCGTTTTTCACCGTCATCCATGCCGAAAGGGCCATTACTTCCGACAGGGTTACATCCTGATGGAAGCGTACGCCACCCTTGCCAGGGCCGCGAGACATATTGTGTTGAACGCGATAGCCTTCGTAGTGGGCGATCGTGCCGTCGTCACGTTCGATCGGAACGTCGACAACGAGGATGCGCTTAGGGCGCTTCAGGGTTTCAACCCAGCGGGACAGGCCGCCCAGGTGAGGGGTGACGCGATCAATCTGTTTCAGGTACTGGCCCCAAGGACCGAGATCTTCGGCGTTGAGGTAAGAAGGCAAGGCGTGGTTGGTCATTGTGTGACTCGCTCAGTTGTTCGGTAACGCGGCGAATCTTATTCCTGTGCAATTCGGCAGGCCAATGCCGAGTGCGCATCCGGTTATGCAAAATTTGCATAACGTGTCGGAATGGCATGTGATTGAACTAAAACTACAGGACCGGCAAATCAGTGTCGGCCCCTGTCGGTCAGACACTGGGATACCGGTTTTAGCGGTCCGAAGCCGGCACGCGCCGCTTCGCCGAAGCCGGTTTTTGCTGTTCCGCCAAGTGCTCCCAAAGCCGCGCAACGATTGCCTTCCCGGGCCTCGCCACGCTTGGCCGCTCGCGATAGAGCCGGATCTCCATCTCGATTTCCCACTCGACCCGTCCGCCGTCGGCAGGAGCCAGCAGCTTCTGCTTCACCTCGCGTGTTACCGCAGATTCAGGCAGGAAGGCGATCCCACGCCCCTCCAATGCCATCATCTTCAACCCTTCCGCCATATCGGTTTCGTAGTGGGTCTCAAGGTGCAAAGCCTGCTTTGCATCGGCCATGATCAGGTCAACCATACGCCCGAGATAGGCATTGGTGGTGTAGGAAAGGAAAGGCAGCGGTGAAGTCTTCCGCCCCGGCAGCACGAACTCCGGCTGCTTTGCCTTGTCGCAGCGCGCATAGGCGCGCAAAGCCTCGCGCCCCAGCACCAGCATGTCGTAGCGACCCGGATCAAGCTGCACCGGCTGGCGTGGATGGTGGTAGCAAAGCAGCAGGTCGCAGCCGCCTTCCACCAACTGCAGTACCGCATCGTGCACGTTCAACGCCATCAAACGCGAATTGATCGGCGCGAAATCCTCCTCGAGCTGCGTGATCCACTTCGGGACGAAGGTCAGCGACAAGGTATGCGGCACGGCCAGGTCGATACTGTTCTGCGCCGCCGCCCGTTTGCCGCGCAACAGCTCGCGCACACCGTTGATCTGGCTGAGCATTTCCAGCGCCTGCTCATAGAACACCAACCCCGCCGGCGTCACGCGCGTCGGGTACGATGTGCGGTCGATCAAGTCCATGCCCAGCCAGTTCTCCAGCGACTGGATGCGCCGCGAGAACGCGGGCTGCGTTACGTGGCGCAGTTGTGCGGAGCGGCTGAAACTATTCGTTTCAACCAGGGAGATGAAGTCTTCCAGCCATTTTGTTTCCATGAACGAGATCCTAAGCAGCGGTTGCGATGCGGCGCATTGGCGTGAACAGCAACGCAAGCGTAGCGCAAACCACCAGGATTACGCCACCGCCAAAGAACATTTGCGGCAAGCTCGCACTCTGCATGATCCATCCGGTTGCGGCCGAGGACAGTGGCGCCAGGCCAAACAGGATGAACATGAAGATGCTCATCACACGCCCCATCATCTGCGGCTGCACGCGCTTCTGGATCCACGTGAACACGGCCACCTGCACCAGGCCTACCAGCGCGCCGAGCGATAACAGCAGCAAGCCGCCTTGCCACGCAGCGGTGATCAGGCCGAGCGGCATGATCAACAGGCCGGCCATCGCATCGACCGACAAGGCAAGCAAGCCAATGCGCACAGGTTTGCCGGTATTGTACTTGGCGGTCATGCTGGAGAAGACCATGCCCGCCAACATGCCGGCGCCGTGGGCCGCCATCAGCATGCCGAAGGCGGCGCCATCGTGCAGGCGTTCCTTGGCCAGCACCGGCAGGGCTACCTGCATGGTGCCGCCGATCAGCACCGACACCAGGCCCCAGTAGGCGAAGCAGGTGCGCATATCCACGTCGCGCCAAACCGTCATCAAGCCTTCGCCGACGGCATGCAGCACGTTCTGCGGCACCGACGGTGCGGCGCCGGGCAGCGGCACCACCCTCGACAAGGTCCACGCGGAGACCACGAAACTCACGCTGTCGAACGCGAAAGCCAGGCCCAATGCACGCATGCCGCCGTTGGCATCGCCGGCATCGCCGAGCGCCAGCAGCAGCGCAGCAAGCAACGGCCCCGCAAGCATGCCGACCTGGCGTACGCCCATGATGGCGCCATTTGCCGCCTGCAGCAGTTCCGCCGGAATGGTGCGCGGCATGATCGAGCTGCCGGACGGATAGGCAAACGCTTGCGCCAGGCCGATGCCCAGCGACAGCGCATACACCAGCGGCAGCGTGGCCGCGCCGGTCAGCACCAAGACTGCCAGGGCGCCGACCAGCAAGGCGCTGGCGTGCTTGGTCAGCATGAACACGCGCTTGGGCGAATAGCGGTCCACCACCGCACCGCCGATCAGGATGAAGATGGCGCGCGGTGCGCCCAACAATGCCAGCACCAGTCCGAGCGACAGCGGGTCGCCGCTCAATTTCAACACAAGCCAGGGCAGGGCGATCAGGGTGAATTGGTCGCCCAGCATGGACAGGATGCCGCCGCTGAGCAGCCAGCGGAAGTTGGCATTGGTTTTCAGGCTGGGACTTGGCGTCATTATTGGGGTCCGATCAGGTTGGCGAGAACGGCGTTCAGGGGCGCCAGTTCTTCGTCATTTGAGTGGCGCAGCAAATCCGCCGCGTATTCGGTGGCGGTGCGTTGGGCGTTATCGAGCAGTGCGTGGCCGGCGGCGGTAATCACTGCATAGCCGACGCGCGCATCGCGTTCGTCGGCCTGGCGCGCGACCCAGCCGGTCTTCTCCAGCGGCAGCAGGGTGCGGGTGACGCCGGAGGCGGTCAGTCCCAGGCGGTCGGCCAGGTCGACGCGGCGCAGGCGGCCGCCGGGGGCGTTGGCCAGGCTTTGCAGCAGCGTGAAGTCGCTGAAGCTCAGGCCGTGGTGGCCGCCCAGGACGGTGTCCAGGCGGCGAATAATGGTGGCGTGGGCGCGCGCCAGGCGCAGGCAGAATTCGAGTGCGTTATCCATGATCGTTCATTGAAAAGTGCTTGAGTGGTCAAGTATATCGAAACTTCTTGCCGCGCGCCATAAAAACATTTGAATCGGTGTCAGCGGTAGACTAGGGGCATGAACCAGCGCAGATCATTCCTCAAGAGTTCCGTCGCGGTGGCCTCGGCTTTGGCGCTGCCGGCGATGGCGCGTGCGGCGATCGCGGCGCCGCATGAGCGCAGCCTGCGCTTCTACAACACGCATACCGGGGAAACCCTGCGCACCATGTTCTGGGCCGAAGGGCAGTTCATCCCCGAGGCGCTGCAGGACATCAACCACCTGCTGCGCGATCACCGCAACGACAAGATTGCCCCCATCGATACCGAATTGATCTTGCTGCTCGAGCGCGTCAGCGCGCAGTTCAGCAACCATGAAGTGATCCACGTGATTTCGGGCTACCGCTCGCCGGAAACCAACCGCAAGCTGGCGGAGGCCAGCGGCGGCGTGGCAAAGCACAGCATGCATATCGAAGGGAAGGCGATCGATGTGCGCCTTCCTGGGCGGGACCTGGCGCGCCTACACAAGGCCGCGCTGGCTTTGAAGAGCGGTGGCGTCGGCTATTACCCGACGTCGCAATTCGTGCACATGGATACCGGGCGTGTGCGTCACTGGTGACCAAGCAGCGGGTAAGGGTTGACCGGCTTGCCCTGCCACCAGTTCTTTTCCGGACCCAGTTCAAACATGGCGAAATGCAGGTGCGGCGCTGCGGGATCGGCATTGCCGGTGGCGCCCACGTAGCCGATCAAATCGCCGCGCTTGACCTGCTGGCCTTCTTTCAACGCCGTGGCGTAGTGGTCGAGATGGGCGTAATAGTACGAGAATTTTTCGGCCGGATCGAACTGGTAGATCGTCAGTCCGCCGGGTTTGCTGGTGAACAGCTTAGCGATCCTGCCGTCCGCTACAGCGTAGACCGGCGTGCCGATCGGCGCGAGGATGTCGAGCGCTTCATGCACGCGTTCGGAGCCGCGCGGCTGGCTGTAAGTATCCTGAACCTGTGCCGGTTTCACGCCCGCCACGGGAATCAGCAGCGATGCGCCGCTGCCGCTGGCCAGCAGGCCGCCGGTACCGCTGGCGTCCGCCGGCTGCATGCCTGCCAGGGAATCGCCGGCCTTGGCGGCGCTGGCGGCCCGCGGCGGGTCGATAGGCGCTGCCTGGGCCGGCATGAGTGCGGCTGCCGGAGCAGCTGCCGAAGGCGCGATGGCGGGAGGTGTAGCCGGCACGGTCGGCGGCACTGAAGCAGGCCGGTCGCCGGGCATTGTAATGGCCGCGGTTTCGCGGTTATCCAGCGGAACGCGGCTCAGCAACAGCAGCGTGCCCGCGGCACCGAGGACGGTGCCGGCAATCAGAGTGCCGAATGTGCCGATGGGTCTCATGACAGCCTCCTTATTCCTGCAGCACGACTGGCGTTCCCGGCCCCACGGCATCGGCGACGCGCGCCGCGTCCCAGTTGGCGAGCCGGATGCAGCCGTGCGACTGCGTTTTGCCGATCTTTCCCGGTTCCGGCGTGCCGTGGATGCCGTAATGATCTTTCGACAGGTCGATCCACGCGACGCCGACCGGATTGTTCGGTCCGGGCGGGATGGTGGCCTTGTTCTCGCCGGGCCGGGCATCCCAGAATAATTTCGGGTTGTAGTGGAAGGGCGGGTTGCGGGCGACGCCATTCACCTTCCATTGTCCAATCGGCAGCGGGTCATGCTCGCTGCCGGTACTTGCGGGTACCTGCACAATCACTTTGCCGCCGGCGTCGAGCAAAGTCACCGTACTGGCGCTGCGGTCAACCACCAGGCTGGCCGCTTTGGGCAAGGGGCGTTCGCCGCCGATATTCGGCACCATGATTTGTGTGCCCGCTTGTTCGATATCCTTGCCTGGATTGAGCTTGCGCAGCAGGGCGGGGCTGGCGTGAAAGCGTTCTCCCAATGCCTCGGCAGCGCTGGAATAACCCAGTGCCTGCAACTTTGCCTTGTCGGCCATTTCCTCCGGCACTGGTGCAAACGGACCGGCGACGTCGGCCTCGGTCACCGTGTATTCAGCCAGCACCGGTTGGCCGTCGTCGAGCGCGGCGAGTGTCGCCTCGTCCGCCTTGCCGGTTTGGGGCAAGTCGTGCGCCCGCTGGAAGCCGATCAAGGCTTGCCGCATATTGCTGCCGGCCGTACCGTCGATCTGGCCGCCGGAGAAATTGGCCCGGTCCAGCAGCACTTGGGCGCGCACGGTTGGGGAGGGCGAGTCCGGAGCCGCATGCGCGCCCGTGCTGGCTAACAGAAGGGCAATCAGGGTTGTTCTCATGGGCGCAGTGTCGCCCTGTTTTTGAGCCGGCTCCGTTCGGTAACGTACAAAAGAAAAAGGCCGCCGGGTTACCCCAGCGGCCTTCTTGATTGCGCGCTAACGATTAGCGATCGCCCCAAGGACGGCGCGGTGCATCGGTACGTGGGCCTTTAAAGCCGCCGGCGTCGCGGTCGCGATTGCGGAAATTGCTCTCGCCGCGCTCACGGAAACCGCCGCCTTCCTTGCGGAAGCCGCCTTCTGCAGGACGCTCAGCGCGGAAACCGCCACCGTCGGCGCGGTTGCGGAAGCCGCCTTCGGCTGGGCGCTCGGAACGGAAACCGCCTTCGGCCGGACGTTCGGAACGGAAGCCGCCTTCATTACGGTTGCGGAAGCCGCCTTCGGCTGGACGTTCGCTGCGGAAACCGCCTTCAGCGCGATAGCCGCCTTCGTTGCGGTTACGGTAGCCGCCTTCCTTGCGCTCGCCGCCGAATGGATTGCCTTCGCTGCGATAGTGGCCGCCTTCCGAACGTGGGTTCGAGAAGGAACGCTGGCCCGGCTTGGCGTTGCGGCCGTCGCCTGGTTTCCAGCCAGGACGCGTCGCGGAGCGCGAAGGCGCTGCACGCTTAGGCTCGAAGCCCTCGACCACTTCGACCGGAATCGGCTGCTTGGTCAGGCGCTCGATACGGCGCACCAGCATGTTTTCAGCGTGGTTCACCAGCGATACCGCGATACCGTTGCGGCCAGCGCGGCCGGTACGGCCGATGCGGTGCACGTAGTCTTCTGGGAACTTCGGCAGGTCGTAATTGAACACGTGGGTGATGTTCGGCACGTCGATGCCACGCGCTGCCACGTCGGTTGCAACCAGCACCTTCACGTTACCGCGGCGCAGGCCGTCCAGGGTGCGGTTGCGCGCGCCCTGGTGCATGTCGCCGTGCAGGGCGGCGGCGGAGAAACCGGCGATGTTCAGGCGGTCGGCGATGGTGTCGGCGTCACGCTTGGTCGCGGTGAAGACCACTGCTTGGTCCATGGTTTCGTCGCGCAGCAGGTGGTCCAGCAGGCGGTTCTTGTGCGACAGGTCGTCCACGAAGTGCACGCGCTGGGCGATGTTTTCGTGCTTGGTGGTGGTGCTGTTCACCTGGATGATCAGCGGGTCTTTGGTGATGCGGCGGGCCATATTGCCAACCACGCCGTCCAGGGTCGCCGAGAACAGCATGGTCTGGCGCGATTCCGGGGTGGCGGCAACGATCTTCTCGATGTCGTCGATGAAGCCCATGTCCAGCATGCGGTCGGCTTCGTCCAGCACCAGGATCTGCAGCTGCGAGAAGTCGATCTTGCCTTGCTCCATATGGTCGATCAGGCGACCTGGCGTTGCGACCAGGATTTCCGGATTCTTCGCCAGCAGTTGCATCTGTTTCGGGTAAGGCATGCCGCCCAGGATTGCGACCGACTTGATGTTACGCAGATGCGAGGTGTACTTGGTGGTGTTGGTCGTGACCTGCAGTGCCAGTTCACGGGTAGGGGTCAGCACCAGCATTTTTGGCTGTGCAGGACGGAAGCGTGGACGCTCGCCGCGGGAGCGCGCCGACTGCGCTTCCTGGGCTGCGGTTTTGCCGGAGGCGCCGGCAAAAGGCGCGCTGGCCAGGCGGTGCAGCGATGGCAGCATGAAGGCCGCGGTCTTGCCGGAGCCGGTTTGCGAGGAAACCAGCAGGTCCTTGCCTTCGATGGCAGCAGGGACGGCCTGCTGCTGGACGGGAGTCGGCGCGGTGTAGCCGGCTTCGGTCAGTGCGGAGAGGATGGACGTGTGGAGACCAAGTGCTTCAAAAGTCATGTAAATCTTTCGTAAAAAGCGAAAAAATAGCTACGCTAAACCAGAACGAAACGACTCTATTTGTATAGAAATTTCGGCACAAAAGCTTTGCGCCGGGACGGTGTCATTGGACTACGACACACAGGGCGGAGGGCTTTTAAGGCGGCATCCAATGTTGAGGGATGCGGCAGATAGTTTCGCGAAGCTGCTATTTGTGTTGTTATTTTCAGCTGCGTTGATGTGTTGCAGCGCACAAGCGGTGAATTATACATGGATTCCCAGCCGTGCGGTAGCTTTCGTTTGAGTTTGCGGCAGAGCAATATCGCGTTGCCCATGTGAGGCAGCTACGGGGTGAATCGGATCTCGGTTGACTGCCTAACGAACGTTAGTTAGAGTGTTGATTCTTTTTCAGTTCGGGGAGTTCGCAAATGATTTTGGCTCGGCAATATGATCGTGAGTGGGGTAATTCCGGCATTCCAGGAGTTCAGACTTGTTCGACATGGACCGGAAGTGATGGCGACGGAGGCTACCTGGCCAAGTTTCAAGCCGGTGCACGTTTTCCGAAACATGCTCATCATGGATGGGAGCAGATCTATGTTTTGGAGGGTGTGATTCGCTTCAATGGCATCGAAATGCGGGCAGGAGATGTTCTTCAAGTGCAAGAGGGTGACCAGCATGAGGCCCATGCGGTGGAAGAAGCGCTGCTGTTCGTCGCCCACCATGGCGGCATTCAAATCCTGGAGTAGCACCATCGTGACATCGTCCCAAACGAACCATGCGCCACGCACTCGAGAGACTATCCTGAGTGCGGCAATCCGTTTGTTTCAACAGTTCGGCTTCAGTGGTTTAGGCATGCGACAAATTGCCGACAACCTTGGGATCAAGGCGCCTAGCCTTTACCATCACTTCGCATCGAAAGAGGATTTGGCTCAATATGCGATGCAACAGTATCGCGCGGAGCAAGCGGCGCGACTGCAGGCAATTGCGGCGGCTGTTAACTTGACGGTTGCAGAGCAACTTCTGGAATACGCCGAGCTGTTCGCGCAGATGCTAGGCGACGGGAGGCGTCCGTGCTTGTACTTGATGATGGTAAAAGAACCCTCTTTTCAAGAGAATGCGTGCCTCGAAGAGTTAAGGCTGTTTGTGGCGCAGAACGTTGACTGGCTAGAGCGGATCTCGCGTGGCGAACGAGAGCTTGCAGAATTGATTTTCGCATCATTCGAGGGAATGATGGCCGTCTCATTAGTGGAAAAGGATCCTCAAATCGCTTTCCGGAAAAGAGCCAATAATTTTCTGAAAATAGTCAGCGTGCAGGAGAAGACTGGCTGACCATACTTAATCGCCATCGTTCGCCGTTGCACTGCCTGGCGATTTCGGCTTGATGCCTCGGCGCGCCAATGCCTCGCGCAGCAGGAATTCGATTTCCGCGTTCACGCTGCGCAGGTCCTGGGCGGCCAGGCGTTGTAGTTCATCCCACAACGCCGGGTCGATCCTCAGGGGGAAGGCTTTTTTGCCGGGGCTGGCCATCTTGACTCAGTTATACAGGGTGCCTGTGTTGACGATTGGTTGGGTCTCTTTATCAGAGCACAGTACCACCAGCAGGTTGCTCACCATTGCCGCCTTGCGTTCCGAGTCCAGTTCAACGATGTCGCGTTCGGCCAGGGCATTCAGGGCCGACTCAACCATGCTGACAGCACCGTGCACGATGCGGGAGCGGGCGCTGACGATGGCTTCGGCTTGCTGGCGGCGCAGCATCACCTGCGCGATTTCGGGCGCATAGGCGAGGTGGGTCAGCTTGGCGTCGACGGTTTCCACGCCGGCCGCTTTGAAGCGTTCCTGCAGTTCGCTGCGCAGTGCCAGCGACACTTCATCCATGCCGGAACGCAGCGTCATTTCGCCCTTGGCGAGATCTTCACCATCGTCGTAAGCATAGCGCGAGGCGAGGTGGCGGATGGCGGCTTCCGCTTGCACGGCCACGTAGCGTTCGAAATCATCCACGTCGAAGATGGCCTGCGCCGTGTCCTGCACACGCCAGACGATGGCGGCGGAAATCTCGACCGGATTGCCGCGCTTGTCGTTCACTTTCAGCGTCGGCGCATTCAGGTTGCGGGCACGCAGCGACAGGCGCTGTTTGCGGTACAGCGGAAAAGCCCAGCGCAGGCCTTCGCTGCGGTCGGTGCCGATGTATTGGCCGAACAGGGTCAGGATGGCGCTCTCGTTCGGCTGCAGCATGTACAGCCCGGGCGCCAGGAACACCGCCACCAGGACGCACGCCGCAGCCAGAAACGGCTGGAATCCGCGCAGCATAAGGAAGGCGAAAATCCCCAGCATGACAACGAAGGTCAACGCCAGGTAACCACTGTAAGACGAAAACGGCTTTTCGATTCGGTTCATGATCGATCCAGGAGGGTTAAATCAAAGTGATATCACTTTAGTCTCACTTTTTGGCGTTGTCAAATTATTCTCGATTGTTTAACCCCTTTTTTCCCGCCAGTCCGATTCCTGTTCAGAAGCGTTCACTTTGAAGGGAGTAATCATGTTGGCGAGGCTTATCCTGGTGTTGTGCATGTTGGCCGGCGGTGCAGCCGTGGCGCAGACACCACCGTTAATCAGGTCCATCACGAGCGGCAGCGAATCGCCGGTTCGCGTGCAAAGCGCGGCCGTGCAGACCGTCGTTTCGGGCGGCATGGCCGAAACGACTGTGAAGCTGGTCTTTTACAACCCGAACTTGCGTCAGCTTGAGGGTGACCTGCAATTCCCGCTTGGCGAAGGCCAGCAGGTAACGGGCTTTGCGCTGGATATCGGCGGCGAGCTGCGTCCCGCAGTGCCGATCGAGAAGGAGCGTGGGCGGCAAATTCTGGAAGCCGAGGAGCGCCGGCGTATCGACCCGGCCTTGCTGGAGCAAACGCAGGGCAATAACTTCAAGTTGCGCATTTATCCGATTCCGGGGCGCGGAACGCGAACGGTGGAGCTGAAGTACGCGGCCATGCTGGCGCGCCAGCAGAAGAACTGGAGCTATCGCCTGCCGTTGAAGCAGTTCAGCATCCCGGTGGCGCTGGACGTGCGCGTCATGGGAAGCGAGGAGGCGCCGCTTGTCATCGGCGCACCGGAGCGATTTGTGCGTGCGGAAGGAGGATGGCAGCTCGATGTGGCGAAGGCCAAAGGCGAAATCCTGGTGCGCGTGCCTGTCTCGCAGGACAAGCCGAAGACTTATGTGGAGGAGTTTAACGGCCAACAGTACTTCCTGGCGGAAGTGCCGGTACCTGCCGAGCGTATGCCGCGCACGTTGCCGAAGGTTGTCGGCGTGCTGTGGGATAGCTCCAGCTCCGGCGCGCAGCGCTCCCTGAAAGCGGAATTGCGCGTACTGGCAAGCTACCTTGAAGCCGCGGGCAGCGTGGAAGTGCGCCTGGTGCGCATGCGTGACAAGGCTGAGCCGGTCAAAGTCTTCAAGCTGGCCAAGGGGCAGTCCGGCATCCTGATCGCGGAGCTCGAATCGACTGTCTACGACGGCGCCAGTGCGCTGGCCGACTGGCAACCGCAGCCCGACGTCGACGAATACCTGATGTTCAGCGATGGCCTGCGAAATTACGGCGTGGGCGCCTTCCCGCAGCTGGCGAAAGGCCGCCGCCTGTTCACACTGAGTTCCAGTGCCGGCGCGGACACTGCGCGCCTGGCGGCGTGGGCAACTGCAAACGGTGGCAGGCATATCGGCATCGATCCTGTCGATGCACATCACGCGTCGCAAGAGCTGCTTTCCGACGGCGTGAGAGTGGTCGGCGCCACTGGCATGCAGGCTGGCGATGTGGTGGTTGACGGAAGCCAGGCGCATGCTGGCTTGCTGCGCGTGGCCGGCAAAGTCCGGGGCAGGGAGCCGCTGGTCGTGGCCTTGGATAAGCAGGGCAGGAAATACGAGGTATCCATTGACCCAGCCAATGACAAGAGCGCGCCTCATCCGCTGGCAGCATGGTGGTGGGCCAATCGGCGCATTGCCCAGCTGGAGGGCAACTATGAACTCAATCGCGCCGCGATCCGGCGCATCGGGCTGGAGTTTGGCTTGCCGACCCGCGAGACGTCACTGCTGGTGCTCGAGCAACTGGAAGACTATGTGCGGCACGACGTGACGCCGCCCGAAAAATATCGCGCTGCCTTCGAAAAAATGAAGGCTGAAAGTCAGGCCCGGATGGCCAAGCAGCGTGTAAAGCACCTGGACAATGTGGTGCGGGAGTTCCAGGCCAAAGTGGCGTGGTGGGAGAAATCTTTCCCCAAGAACCGCCCACCTGCGCTAGCGCCGAAGAAGGCGGCCGTTGCCGACATGCGGATGGCCGAGGCCCCGATGATGGAGGCAATGCCCGCGCCGGCACCGCCACCGGCGATGGCTTCGCGCGCCGCTCCTGCAGCTGCTCCAATGGCGGTCGACGAGTTGGACATGCCGGCTGAGAAGCGCATCAACGGCGGTGCAAGTGTCCGCCTGAAGGCGTGGCAGCCCGATGCGCCGTACACCGCGCGCATGCGCAAAGCTGCAGTTGGCGACATGTACCGCATCTATCTGGACGAGCGCCCGTCGCACGCCGGCAGCAGCGCCTTTTTGCTGGACGTGGCGGGCCTGATGCTGGAGCGAGGCCAGCGCGACCTGGGCTTGCGTGTGCTGTCCAACCTGGCCGAGATGGAACTGGAGAACCGCCACGTGCTGCGGGTGCTGTCCTACCGCTTGATGGAGGCTGGTGCTCCGCGGCTGGCCGTGCCGTTGCTGGAGCGTGTGCAGGATATGGCGGAAGAGGAGCCGCAATCCTTCCGCGACCTCGGGCTGGCCCTTGCGGCGAGTGGCCAGGAACAACTGGCCATCGAACAACTATACCAAGTGGTGCTGCGGCCATGGGACGGGCGCTTTGCTGATGTGGAGTTGATTGCGCTGTCCGAGCTGAATTCGATCGTGGCGCATGCCAGGTCCGGCGGACGCACGCTCGATACGCGTGGAATGGATTCACGCTTGCTGCGCAACCTGCCGGTGGACTTGCGCGTGGTGTTGAGCTGGGATGCGGATAACAGCGATATGGATTTGCATGTGATTGATCCCGACGGCGAGCGCGCCTACTACGGCCACCAGCTGACCTACCAGGGCGGGCGCATGTCGCGCGACTTCACGGGCGGCTATGGCCCGGAAGAGTTCATGCTGCGCAATGCAAAGCCAGGCATCTATCGCGTCGAGGTCAATTACTTCGGCAGCGCGCAGCAGATCGTCACTGGTGCGACCACGCTGCAGCTGCACTTCACGACCGGTTTCGGCACGCAGAAGGCGGACGACAAGATGGTGACGCTGCGCCTGAAAGAGCAGGGTAGCTCGATCCTGGTCGGCGAGTTTGAAGTGAAGCCGAAGTAGGGCTATTCCAGCGCTTTGAGGCGGCCCGCCAGGGTATCCGGTACTGGATAGTCCGGGTGGGCTTTGCGGAAGCGCTTCCATTGTGCAGTGGCCGACCCGGTGTCGCCCGCATCAAGCAAGCGCTCGATTGACTGCAGCCACTCTTTCGGACTTTCGGCTTCCAGCGAGCGCGCGGCTGCCTTGCGTGGCGAATCAAGTTCATCCACCTCCATTTTCGGTGCAGGCGGTGCGGCCGCCGGTGCCGGGGCCGGTGCAGGGGGAGGCGGAGGCGGGGGGGGCGCCACTGACTCGGCCGGCTCCGCAGCTGGTAGTGGCATGTCCATTTGTGGAATGGCCGGCGCAGGCTTTGCGGCAACGATGGCGGACTCGCGTTTTTTTTCCGCAGGCGCAGCGGCTTCCTCATCGCCGATCATCGGAGCGGGCATGGCTGCAGGCAGTTCTTCCGGTACGATTCGCACTTCGAGCGGCTGCAATTCCTGGTGCTGGTAGCTGCGCCAGACCGGGAACAGGATTGCGATGCCGGCCAGGCTGGCTGCAAACGCCAGCGGCGCGCGATAACGGTGCTTCGGTTTCGGGCGCGGGGCTTCGACAGCCGGATCGTTGGCTGCGGCAGGACCGGCCGCCAGGTCCTTCTGGATGTGCGCGAAGATGGCCGCGTCGAGCTCCGCCGACGGTTCCGGTTGCGGCAAGGAGGCCAGGCGGCGCACCAGGTCCGCGTCTTCGAAATTGTCCTTGTCGACCGGCGTCATACTGTCTCCTCCTGCTTGAATTGCTCGCGCAGCTTACGCATGGCATAGCGCAGGCGGCTCTTCACTGTTTCCGCTGGCGCCGCAACCACCAGTGCAATTTCATCGATGCTCAAGCCGCTGAAGTGCTGCAGCACCAGTGCTTCCTTCTGTTCCGACGGAAGCAGGCGGATGGCGGCGTGCAGTGCCAGGTTCTGCTGGCGTTCCAGCGCGGTGGCCTCGGCCGAATCCTGCACCAGGCTCGCGTCACCGCAATCGTCGACATCGGGCTGGCGCTGCATGTCGGCCAGGCGATTGCGGCCGATCTGGAACAGATAGCTGCGAAAGCTGCCTTGTGCAGCATAGCGCGTGCGGGCGTGATGCACCGCCAGCCAGGTTTCCTGCGCCACCTCATCGGCCCACTCCGTGCGCCCGCTGCGCCATGCCAGGAAACGATACAGGCCGCGACTGTGGCGGCGATACAGTTCCTGGAAGGCGCTCAATTCGCCATCGCGGTAACGCAACATCAATTCGTCGTCGGAAAGCTCGATGGACATGCGGGGCGTGGGGCTTCCAGGTAAGCGAAATCAAGGCGCCCACTTTAGACAATTGGCCTGCTCCGCGCAAGTCGCTTAAGATTGAAAAGCAAAAGCCGCCCCGGGGGCGGCTTGTCTGTCGAGGCGGGGACGATTACTCGTAATCGCTCGAGTTCAGGCCCATCACGTGCGAGAAGCCGCCGTCGACGTACATGATGTCGCCGGTGATGCCGGAGGACAGGTCGGACAGCAGGAACGCTGCGGCGTTGCCCACTTCTTCAATGGTCACGTTGCGGCGCAGTGGGGCGTGGCCGGCGGCGAAGCCGAGCAGCTTGCCGAAGTCCTTGATGCCGGAAGCGGCCAGGGTCTTGATCGGGCCGGCGGAAATGCCGTTGGAACGGATGCCGTGCTGGCCCAGGTTCTCTGCCAGGTAACGTACGGAGGCTTCCAGCGATGCCTTGGCCAGGCCCATGGTGTTGTAGTAAGGGATCGCGCGCACCGCGCCCAGGTAGGACAGGGTCAGCACGGAGGAGCCTGGCTTCAGCAGCGGCAGGGCGGCTTTCACCATTGCCGGGAAGCTGTACGCCGAAATGTCGTGGGCCACGCGGAAGTTTTCGCGGGTCAGGCCGTCCAGGAATTCGCCGGCGATCGCTTCGCGTGGGGCGAAGCCGATGGCGTGCACGAAACCGTCCAGGCTGTCCCAGCTCTTGGCCAGGTCGGTGAACAGGTTGGCGATTTGTTCGTCGCTGCTGACGTCGCAGTCGAAGACCAGTTTGCTGCCGAATTCGGCAGCGAATTCAGTGATGCGGTCTTTGAAGCGCTCGCCAACGTAGGTGAAAGCCAGTTCGGCGCCTTCGCGGTGGGCTGCCTTAGCAATGCCGTAAGCGATGGAACGGTTGGACAGGACGCCAGTAATCAGGATTTTTTTGCCTTGCAAGAAAGCCATATCTACTCCAATGGGGTTATACCGCAAGAACGGGATTGTAAACGCGCCGAGTCCGGGACTGCAAGAAGTGATTTTCTTGACACCGGTCCCGGGTGCCCCTGCCGGTCAGGCAAGGGGGGCGTGTTGATAACGCGCTTGGTAATCCGCTTAACAGCGCAATTAGTTGCTGCGGCGGGTCTTCGATTTGCCGGCTTCGTCACGCTTGACGCGCGCCTTGACCATGCTGACTGCTGGCTTGGATTCGCCGCGAGTGGAGGAGGCTTGGCGGTAGTTGCTGCGTTTTGGGCCCGCGCGCTCGGTTTCCACGGCCATGACGGCGTTTTCGATCACGTCGGCCGAAATGTCCTTGCCGGCTGCCGAGGCGGAGATATTCGGCACCAGGATGGTCGAGCCGGCCTTCAGCACCGATCGCTGAGGCATGTTGTTGGCCTGGCGGATGGCATCCGGGGTGGTGCCGAACTTGCGCGCCAGGGAGGCGATGCTTTCACGGGCACTGGAGATCTTATGGGTGGTCCAGCTCGACAGGGCGTGGGTCCACGAGGCCAGGTTGGTGGCGAACTTGGCAGCATTCTCGGTCGGCAGCAGGATCTTGGTCTGCTCGTTGCCGGTAATGACGGGCTTCTTGAACTGCGGGTTCAGGGCCTTGAATTCGTCGACCGAGATCTCGGCCAGCTTGGCGGCCAGGGCCATGTCGATGTCGCGGGTCTTGTCGATCGCGGTGAAATACGGCTCGTTGTCGATCACCGGCAGGTGCACGGCGTATTGCGACGGGTTGGCAACGATATTCTTTACCGCCTGCAGCTTCGGTACGTAGTTGCGGGTCTCGGCCGGCATCAGTTCGGCCAGGCTGTCGAAATCGATCGGCTTGCCGGCGGCCTGGTTGCGCTTGATGGCTTTCTGCACATTGCCTTCGCCCCAGTTGTAGGCGGCCAGGGCCAGGTGCCAGTCGCCGAACATGGTGTACAGGCGTTGCAGGTAGCTCAGGGCGGCGTCGGTCGAGGCCAGCACGGAGCGGCGGTCATCCTTGAATGCGTTCTGCTTCAAGTCATAGTCGCGGCCGGTGCCCGGCACGAATTGCCACAGGCCGGCCGCGTTGGCGGTCGACAGGGCTTGCGGGTTGAAGGCCGATTCGATGAAGGGCAGCAGGGCCAGTTCGGTTGGCATGTTGCGCTTTTCCAGCTCTTCCACCACGTGGAACAGGTAAAGGGAGGCGCGTGCGGTGGTGCGGTCGAGGTAGTCCTGGCGGTCGGCATACCACTTCACATGCTTGGCGACCAGGGCGTTGTTCACGTCGGGAATGGCGTAGCCGGAGCGGATGCGGCCCCAGACGTCGGTTTCCTTGTATTCTTCCACGGCAGGCTGCAACACCACGGATTTCGCGGTGTCGGTGGATGCCAGGGACGATGCTGCAGGGAGCGCGGCGCTCAGCGCCAGGGCGATCAGGACAGCAAATTTGATTCGTTCTTGCATAGAGCTTCGCGGTTGTCGTAAAGAAACAATGGGCGGACTATCTAAGGCCGGAGTGTAGGGTTGAAACCCTGTCGAGTCAAGGAAAAATTCGCTATGTGCCTGATTTTCTTGGATAATTATGTCGAGCAGGCTATATAATTGGCGTCTTGGATAACGATTTTTGGATGTATAAATGAGCAACACCCGAGTGGATTACGAAGCCGTTGTCGCGGCAACCGAGCAATGGCTGGAAAAGGCCGTGATCGGCCTGAACCTGTGCCCGTTCGCCAAGGCCGTGCATGTGAAGCAGCAGGTGCGCTATGTGGTGTCGGAGGCTTCCTCGCCTGAGGAATTGCTGGAAGACCTGATCAAGGAGCTGGAATTCCTGGCTGGGGAAGACCCGGACGTGGTCGATACGACCTTGCTGATCCATCCGCTGGTGCTGCAGGATTTTGAAGATTACAACGAGTTCCTGGACGTGGCGGATGCGGCGTTGGAAGAGCTGAAGCTGGAAGGCGAGCTGCAGGTGGCGAGTTTCCACCCTGAGTACCAGTTTGCGGACACGAACAAGAACGATATCTCGAACTACACCAACCGTTCGCCTTACCCGACCTTGCACTTGCTGCGCGAGGCGTCGATCGACCGTGCGGTGGAGGCATTCCCGGAGGCGGCCGATATCTTCGACAAGAATATCGACACCATGGAACAACTCGGCCACGAGGGCTGGGACAAGCTGGGCTTGCAGGTGAAGTGATGGCGGATGATAAAGCACCGGAGCGGCCGGATACGCCTTGCGTGGCAGTCTGCTCGACTACTTTTGATGAAATCTGCCGCGGCTGCGGGCGGACTTATATCGAGGTGGCGCACTGGGTGGCCATGAGCGAGGAAGAGAAGGAGAAGGTTTGGCAGCGGATTCTGGCGCAGGGGTATCCGCGGCGGAATTCCTAGAACCGGCGCTGCAGACTGTGCCTGACCCTGCGGGTCAGACACAGGTTACCGGTTTTATTCAGCCTTCCACGCCCCGATAAAGTCCTTCTTCCCGATCTCCAGCCCGTTATGGCGCAGGATGTTGTACGCCGTGGTCGCATGGAAGGTGAAATGCGGCAGCGCATAATGCATCAGATACTCCTGCCCGACCCACTGTTTCGCCTTTTCGCCGCTACCGGTAGTTACCGAACGTTGCGCAGAATCCTCAATCGCCTGGCGCGGCAGCGAATCCAGGAAAGCCAGCGTGCGCTGGATGCGCAGCTTTAGTTCACCAATGGTCTTTTCAGTGTCTTCGTAAGCCGGCACATCCGCCCCAGCCAGGCGCGCGCCTGCGCCCTTGGCGAAGTCGGCCGCGATCTGGATTTGACGGGTAAACGGCAGCATGTCCGGGAATAAACGGAACTGCAGCAGGGCATTCGGATCAATCTTCTTTTCGTCGATGTGCGCCTCGGCCTTGTCAAGGATGGACAACAGGCTGCCGAGGATCTGGCGGAACACCGGAATCGAAGCGGAATACATGGAAAACGACATGGGTAAACTCCTCTGATATAGAGTGGCGATGATAGCGCGTTACGTGCATAATTGCTGCTGGATAATCTTTTCCACCAGACCTGCTGAATGGCTCGGAATTTTTATAACAAATTAAGGTCCCGCCTGAGCGCTCTGTATGGGCTGTCGATTTATGGCGCCTTGTTACTGGTGGTATTTGGCGGCCTGGTGATACCGGCTATTATCGGCTCCTACCTGCTGATCGGGGTGCACGAACAAAAGTCCGCCCAGACCGCCCTGAACGAATCGCTGCAACGCAATGCCGACATCCTGGCCCTCGGCATGCAGGAATCCCTGTGGAACATGAATGCGGAATCGGCCCATTCGCTGGTCGAATCGGTGATGCGCGACCGTTCGGTGCTGCAGGTGCAGGTCACCGGCCAGGCCGACACCCAGTTCATGCACGTCGAAGCGCCCAAGCGCGCCATCGGCAATGTGGTGCGCGCCGAGCGCGAAATCATGGTGCGCGGCGAAAAGATCGGCAAGATCATGGTCGAGATGGACGACGCGCGCAGCCAGCAGGAATTGCGCGAGAAGCAGTTGTCCTATGTGTTCGTGCTGGCGGCCCAGCTTACCGTCTCGCTGCTGCTGATCGTGCTGTTCCTGAACCAGCGCCTGCTGAAGCCCTTGCGCAAGCTGATGCGCTTCTCCGACCGCCTGTCGCATGGCGATTTCGAAACCCGCATGGAGTTGAGCGGCAGCGATGAGCTGGGCCGCCTGGCCGGCCAGTTGGACCAGATGCGGGTGGCGATCAAGCACCTGTTCGAAGACATCGCCCAGCGCGAAGAACGCTTCCGCACCATCGTGACCCAGGTGCCGGGTGCCGTGTTCCGCTTCCGCCCCGATGGCCCGATCGACTTCGTATCGGATGCCATCGAGGAAATCTCCGGCTACTCCGCCGCGCAGTTCATGCGCAGCACCACCCATGCCTGGGCCAACCTGATCTGCCCGGAGGACCGCAAGCGCCAGCGCCGCGTGGTGGTACAGGCGATCCAGGACGGCAAGCCTTACGAAATCGAATACCGCATCATGGATTCCGCCGGCATCGAGCGCTGGGTGGCCGAGAATGGCCAGCCGCAGGCGGCGGAGGCGGGTGGCGCGCCTTGGGTGGATGGCATCATCTCCGACATCAGCCAGCGCAAGCACAATGAAATGCGCATCGAAGGCCTGTTGGCGGAGCAGAGCGCGATCCTGGATAACGTGATGTTCGGCGTGATGTTTGTGCGCCACCGGACCATCGTCTCGGTCAACCGCCGCTGCGAAGACTTGTTCGGCTACCAGCCTGGCCAGATGATCGGCGCATCCACCGCCATCGTGTTCCCGACCACCTTCGATTTCGAATCGGCCGGCGCACGCCAGTATTCCACGCTGGGCAACGGCGAGTACTTCAGCGAAGAGCGCAATTACCGGCGCCAGGACGGCTCGCTGTTCTGGTGCATGGTGTCCGGTTGCGCCATCGACCAGAACCGCCCGAACGAAGGCTCGATCTGGGTTTATGCCGACATCAGCGCCCGCAAGGAAGCGGAAGAAAAACTGCGCCTGTCGGCCACCGTGCTGGAACATATTGCCGACGGCGTGATGGTGATCGACGACAAAGGCACCATCGTCGCCGTCAACCCGGCCTTCACGCAAATTACCGGCTACACCGAATCCGAGGCGCTGGGCCACGACGTCGGCCTGACGCGTTCCGGCCGCCACGACGAGGGCTTCCATGCCGGCTTGTGGAAGGAGTTGGTTGAGCACGGCTACTGGCGCGGCGAAATCTGGAGCATGCGCAAGAGCGGCGAGTTGTTCCTGGAGTGGCTGACATTGACCGCCGTGCGCGATACGCGCGGCGTGACGACCCACTATGTCGGCGTGTTCAGCGACATCACCCTGGTCAAGCAGTCGCAGGAAAAGCTGGATCACCTGGCCCACCACGACGCCTTGACCCAGTTGCCGAACCGCCTGCTGTTCCACGACCGCCTGCAGCACGCCATTCAGCGCGCCACGCGCGGCAACGAGCAGTTGGCGCTGCTGTTCATCGACCTGGACCGCTTCAAGAACGTCAACGACACCCTGGGCCACCATATCGGCGACGAACTGCTGAAGCAGGTGGCGCACGCGCTGTCGGAAAAGCTGCGCGAGGGCGACACCCTGGCGCGCCTGGGCGGCGACGAGTTCATCGTGCTGCTGGAGGATGTGGAAGGCCAGTATGGCGCCGGCCAGGTCGCCGAAAAGCTTGTGACCATGTTCGAGCATCCGTTCATGGTGGCGGGTCACGAATTGTTCGTGACCTGCTCGATCGGCGTCTCGGTGTTCCCGAGCGATGCCAGCGACCTGAATATGCTGATCCGCAACGCCGACGTGGCCATGTACCAGGCCAAGGCGCGCGGCCGTAACGGCTATCGCTTCTACCAGGCGTCCATGTCGGGCGAGGGCGTCGAGCGGCTGCGCCTGGAAACCTATTTGCGCCGCGCCATCGAAAAAGAGGAAGTGTTCCTGAACTTCCAGCCGCAGGTTGAAATCGATTCCGGCAAGCTGCTGGGCGTGGAAGCGCTGGTGCGCTGGAACCACCCGGAACTGGGCCTGGTGCCGCCGAATCGCTTCATCCCCCTGGCCGAGGATACGGGCTTTATCAGCCAGCTGGGCCAGTGGGTGCTGGTCGAAGCCTGCCGCCAGATGGTGCGCTGGCAGGAAGCCGGGCTGCACGTGCCGAAGATTGCGGTCAACCTGTCCGCCAAGCAGTTCGAGCGCGGCAGCATGGTGACCATGGTGGCCGACATCCTGCGCGAAACGGGCCTGGAGCCGCATCGCCTGCAGCTCGAAGTGACCGAGTCCGTGATCATGAATACCGGCGACGCGCTGGGCTTCATCAACGACCTGCATGCAGTTGGCGTATCGCTGGCGATCGACGATTTCGGCACCGGCTATTCGTCCCTGGCTTACCTGAAGCAGATGCCGGTGCAGACGCTCAAGATCGACCGCTCCTTCATCAAAGACATCTCGACCGACGTCAATGATGAAGCGATTGCCATTGCCATCATCCAGTTGGGCCGCAGCATGAACCTGTCCGTGATCGCCGAAGGCGTGGAGACGGAACAGCAGGCGGCCTTCCTGCTGCGCCACGGTTGCAACCAGGCGCAGGGTTTCTATTACAGCCGTCCGGTGCTGCCGGACGATTTGCTGCAGCGCTGGCTGCCATAAAGAGGGGGCCATGCTCACACCAAAGAAAATTTCCCGCCGCCGTTTCCTGCTGAGCGGCGTCGCCGTCGCCGGGGCCATGGTGGTCGGCTGGGGCGTGATGCCGCCGCGCCAGCGCGTGCGCGGCCAAGCGCCGCTGCCGCTGGAAAACGGCGCTGTGGCCTTGAACGGCTGGATCGCTATCGCGCCGGACGGCAGCGTGCAGCTGGCCATGCCGCGCGCGGAAATGGGGCAGGGTATCCACACGGCGCTGTCCATGCTGGTAGCCGAGGAGCTGGATGTGAGCCTGGACGCGATCAAGTTGATCCAGGCGCCGGCCGACAAGATCTACGCCAACCTGGCCGTGATGCGCGAAACCTTGCCATTCCATCCGGACGACACCGGCCGCTCGCGGGAGCTGTCGAGCTGGATGCTGGGCAAGGTGGCGCGCGAGATGGGGATTGTGATTACCGGCGGATCCTCCAGCGTGAAGGATGCCTGGACCTCGATGCGGGAAGCCGGCGCCACGGCGCGCGCCATGCTGGTTGCCGAAGTCGCGCAGCAATGGAAAGTGCCGCCGGAGCAGGTGCGTGCCGAAAATGGCGTGCTGTATCACGACATCAGCAAGAAATCGGTTGGCTATGGCGTGGTCGCTGCGCGCGCTGCGCTTGGCCAGCCGGGCAAGGTCGTCTTGAAAGACCCGCACAGCTTCCGCCTGATCGGCACCAGCGTGCCGCGCCGCGATTCGCGCATCAAGTCAGAGGGCGCGGCGGTGTATGGCATCGACGTGCGCCCGGAAGGCATGGTGTATGCGGCGGTGCGCATGTCGCCGGTGGTGGGCGGCAAGGTCGCGGGCGTTACGCCGGGTGAAGTGGTGAAGATGCCGGGCGTGCTGTCCGTGATCGATTTCTCCAATGCCATCGAAGAGAATTACGGCGCCGGTGCCGGCGTTGCGGTCCTCGCGGGCAGCTACTGGCAGGCCAGGCAGGCCGCCGCCGCGCTGCCGATCCGCTGGGATGATGGCGCCAACGCCAAGCTCTCGAGTGAAGATATTTACGCTTCGTTGACCAATGCCCTCGAAGCCGAGGATGGCGACAATTATCACCAGCGCGGCGACATGGCGCAGGCAGCAAGCGCACTGCGCACCATCAAGTCGGTGTACCGTGTGCCTTACCTGGCGCATGCCTGCATGGAGCCGATCAACTGCACGGCCCAGGTCAAGGACGGCAAGGTCACGGTATGGGTCGGCACCCAGGCGCCAACCTTTGCGCGCGCCGCTGCCGCCCGCGTCGGCGGTGTCAGCGAAGCCAATGTGATCCTGCATGAATACCTGCTGGGGGGCGGTTTTGGCCGCCGCCTGGAGATGGACATGGTGGCGCAGGCGGTCGCCATTGCACGCGAAGCCAAGGGCTTGCCGGTGCAGGTGATCTGGAGCCGCGAGGACGACACCACGCACGACGTCTACCGTCCGGCAGCCGTGGCGCGCATGACGGCGGGCCTGGATGCGGCCGGCAACATCATCGCCTGGGAAGCCAAGACGGCCGGCGGGGCGCTGACCCACCAGTTTACCAAGCGCAACCTGCGCTTGCCCGGCGCCGGGCCGGACCGCTCGACCGCCGAAGGCGTGTACGACATGCAGTACGAGATCGCCAACCAGCAGATCAACCACGTTGTGGTCGACAGCCCGGTCCCGCTGGGCAACTGGCGCTCGGTGGGACACTCGCAAAACGCCTTCTTCAAGGAGAGCTTTGTCGATGAAATGGCCAGTGCGGCCGGCAAGGACCCGGTGGAATTCCGCCGCACCATGCTGCTGAACCATCCGCGCCACCTGGCGGTGCTGAATGCCGCCATCTCCAAGGCGGGCAAGGCGCCGGAGGGGCGCGCACATGGCGTGGCGCTGCACCAGTCGTTCGGCGCCATCGTCGCGCAGGTGGCGGAGGTATCGGTGCAGGACAAGCAGATCCGCGTGCACCGCGTGGTGTGCGCGATCGACTGCGGCATTGCCGTCAATCCGAACATCATCGCGCAGCAGGTGGAATCGGGTGTGGTCTACGGCCTGTCGGCGGCACTGGGCGGCGAAATCACCATCAAGGACGGCAAGGTCGTGCAAAGCAATTTCGCCGACTATCCGGTGCTGCGCATGAATGAGGTGCCGCTGGTGGAGACGGTGATCGTGCTGAGCGCCGAACCGCCGGAAGGCGTTGGTGAGCCGGCCACGCCGCCTGTTGCGCCGGCCGTGGCCAACGCAGTGTTCGCGCTGACGGGGCAGCGCTTGCGCAGCCTGCCCTTGAGGGTGGCCTAATCGCGCTGGCCTAACAAGGCGCGCAGGTTGCATTCCTGCTGCCACTGGCGGCGTTCCGCAGTGGACGCCGCCTGGCGCGCCAGTTCTTCGTCGGAGAGTTCAGCCTGGGTTTCGATCAGGCGATGCGCCACGTTCGGATCGGGCAGCATGGTGCCGAAGAAGGCCACGTGCTCGTGACGCTGGATCAGCAGGGTAGGGAAGTTCTCGACATCCAGGTCGCCGACCAGGTCGGCGTGGTCTTCGATATCGACCCAGAGGAAGTATTTGTCCGGGTGGCGGCTTGCCAGTTCATCGAAAACCGCGCGGTAGGAAGCGCAGGTGCCGCACCAGGCGGCGCACAGGCAGGCCACGACCAGTCGGTCCTGCGCCAGCGCGGAGGCTACTTCGGCGCGGTTGTCGGCATGTAGGGTAGTGCTGTGCATGGGGTGCTATTGTACATGCCCACAGGGTAAAATACCGGCCATGGCTACCATTCTTGCAATCGAAACATCCTCTGAAATGGCTTCCTGCGCCTTGCTGCGCGGGGAGCGCGTGACTTTCCGCGAATCGTCCGGCGTGCGCACCCATTCCCAGGCAGTGCTGCCCATGATCCAGGAACTGCTCGCCGAGGCAGGCATTGTCCTGCGTGATTGCGATGCCATCGCCTACGGCGCCGGTCCCGGCTCCTTTACCGGCGTGCGCACCGCTTGCGGCATTGCCCAGGGCCTGGGATTTGGCGCCGGCTTGCCGTTGCTGCCGATCGTGACACTGGACGCCATGGCCCTGGCTTGCCGCGAACGCCATGGTTCCGATGAAGTCCTGGCGGTGCTCGACGCGCGCATGAACGAAGTCTATTGGGCCCAGTACCGTTTTGAAGGCGGCCTGCCGGTCGCGGTCGTGCCGCCGGCCTTGTCGGCGCCAGGCGCAGTGGCACCGGCCGGCCCGGCCCGCGCTTGCGGCAACGGCTTTGCCGCCTATGCCGAGGCGTTCGCCGGCCAGGCTTTCGCCGACGGCGCCGACGGCGCGGTCATGCCGCATGCGGTGCAGCTTGCGCAGCTGGGACGCGCCGCTTTCGCGGCCGGCCACGCCGTGCCCGCCGCGCAGGCGCAGCCGCTTTACCTGCGCAACAAGGTCGCCTATACCAAGGCAGAACGTGAAGAGATGAAGGCGTCGCAGGCATGATGCATCAGTTATGGGATCTGGCCCGGCTCATTTACGAGCCGATGCAGGAAAGCGACCTCGAAGAGGTGGTGGCGCTGGAGCAGGAGGTTTATCCTTATCCGTGGAGCCGTGCCAATTTTTCCGATTCCCTGTCGCAGGGTTATCACGCCTGGGTGCTGCGCGCCCAGGACCGGCAGTTGATGGGGTACTTCCTGGTGATGGGAATTGTCGACGAGGCGCACCTGCTGAATGTCGCGGTGTCGCGCAACTGGCAGGGGCGCGGCGTCGGCCGCTTGCTGGTGAACCAGGCGGTCGCATTGTCGCGCGGGCTGGGCATGGAGTCGGTTCTGCTGGAAGTGCGTCCGTCCAATATACGCGCACTGGAGATCTACCAGCGTTACGGCTTCGCCGAGATCGGGCGCCGCAAAGGCTATTATCCTGCTGCCGATTCAACCCGTGAGGACGCTATCGTGATGCGTTTTGGGCTATGAGTGATCGTCGATCCGCAGTGTTCCTGGAAGAGATGGGCGTGGGGCCGCAGTGGCGCCTGCGTTCTCGCGCGGCTACGGCTGCTGCTGCCGATGTGGCCGATGCTGCCGCTGCCGCCGATACTGCGGCCCTCTCCGCCTCCGCCAGCGCTGAACCTGCGCAGGCGCCGCTGCCACCCGTCCAGTCCGCCGCGCCATCCGCTCCGCACGCGGCAGCCGTTGCCCAGCAATCCGCGCCCGCCGCGCCGCAACGTGCCCCCGGCAACACCCAGCCGCCATCAGCGCCAGTAGAGGCGCGCCAAGCCCCGCCATCCGCGCCAGAAGCTCCGACTGCACCAGCGCGCACGCCCGGTGCGCCAAGCATCGCCTCGACCGGCGAGGACATGTCCTGGTTTGACGACGCCCCAACGCCGGAATACAAACCGCAACGCAAGAAAGTGGCCGCCCCCGAACAGCCCGTCGAAGCGCCGGCACAGCGCCCAGCCCCAGCGGCACGGCCCGCGCCACCGCCGCGCACCGCCAGCCCTGCGCCCGCAGCCAGGGCTGACGATATGCCGGCCAATGACGATATCCCGATGGGCGAACCGCCATCGTGGTTCGACGATGAGCAACCCGCCGCAGCGGGCATGGCGCCGGCCACTGTCGCCCGCGTGCCGCAACCAGGCCAGGCCACCGAAGAACAGATCGCGCAAATGGACTGGCCCGCGCTGCAAGCGGCAATCAGTGCCTGCACGCGCTGCGGCCGTTGCGAAACCCGCCGGCAAGCGGTCCCAGGGCGCGGCGATGAACAGGCGTCCTGGATCGCCCTCGACACCGCACCGGGCCAGGCTGAAGACGCGGCAGGCTACCAGTTCGCCGGCGACCCCGGCTACCTGCTCGACAATATGCTGAAAGCCGTCGGCCAGACCACGGAACAGGGCGCCTACCTCACCAGCCTGGTGAAATGCCACGCCCCAGGCGCGCCAAGCGCCGAAGAACTGCAGGCCTGCCGCCCATACCTCCAGCGCGAGCTGGAACTGACGCAGGCGAAAGTCATCGTCGCCTTCGGCCACACCACCGGCAAAGGCCTGCTGGGTGGCGCCGCGCGCGGCCGCATCATGCTGCACGGCAGTGTGCCGGTGGTCGCCACCTATCACCCGGCCGACCTGCTCAACAAGCCGGAAGAAAAGGCCAAGGCATGGCAGGACTTGTGCCTTGCCAAAGCCGCCCATGCCGGCCGACGCTAGGACATTCCATCGCAAATGGGGCCACCTTGCGCGGCCCCACGTCCGCGCGCTGGCCTGGCTGCTCGATTCGCCCGACCTGCTTGACCCGAACAGCCCGCACTGGCAGGGCAGGATCGCCACGCTGGGCCCGATCTCGCCCGCCGTGGCCAACTGGCTGGACGACCTCGATGCCGACCCTTCGCCGCTGGACGCGGCCCTCGGTGCCCGTTTCTACTCGCGCCTTGGCCTGTACGCCGAAAAGCTGATGGCCTTCTATTTCGCCCAGCATGGCGCGCTGGCCGCCCATGGCCTGCAAGTGCGCGACGGCAAAAACGGTACCATTGGCGAATTCGACTTCCTGCTGCGCGAAGAGGGCAGCGAAAACCTGCTCCACATCGAGTTCGCCACCAAGTTCTACCTGCTGGACGGTGATCCGGATAGTGGAAACTACAACCGCCTGGTCGGCCCCAACCTGGCCGACACGCTCGGCCTGAAGATGCGCAAAATCTTCAATGCGCAGTTGCAGCTCTCGCAGCACCCCATCGCGCAAACGATCGCCCCCGCGCCAGTCACCAAGGCACAGGCCCTGGTCAAGGGCTGGCTGTTCTACCACGCCACCGAACCCGCGCCGCAGATCGAAGGCATCTCGCCCGACCATTGCCGCGGCCATTGGCGCACGCTCAGCGAGCAAGCCGCCGCACCGGGCGAGCTATTCATCGTGATGCCGCGCCTGCAATGGCTGGCGCCGCTGCGCACGCCGCTGGCGCGCAGCGAAAACGCACCGACCCCAGCGCCACTGGCGCGGGCCGAACTGCTGGATGTGCTGGCGGAGAAATTCATCGCCGACGCCAACCCGGTGCTGGTCGCTACGGTGCGGGACGAGACAGGCTGGCTGGAAGAAGTGGAGCGCGGCTTTGTGGTGCCGGATGGCTGGCGCGCCCGTGCCCAGGCGCGCCGCAGTGACGGGGCGTTGCCCGCCTAGATCAGTGTTTCTGCTCGCCGATCAGGCTGAGCGAATCGTGCTGCCGCTGGTTGGCGCGATGCAATTGCTGGATCGCAAACATCGAACCCGCCACGAACAGGCCGAACAGCACGATGATGGCGTTAATGCCCAAATGCATTTTCACCATCAGCGAATACATGGCCAGCATGGTCAGGATCGACAGGTTTTCGTTGAAGTTCTGCACTGCAATCGAATGCCCTGCGCTCATCAGGACGTGGCCGCGGTGCTGCAGCAGCGCATTCATCGGCACCACGAAAAAGCCCGCCAGCAGCCCGACCAGGACCAGCAGCGGATACGCCAGCCGAACATCATGGACGAAGACCATGAGCATGACGACGATGCCCATGGCAATCCCCAGCGGAATTACCCGCAGCGAGTTGCGCAGCGTAATAAAGCGTGCCGAGAGGCCTGCGCCAAGCGCAACGCCGACAGCAAAGACGGCGATCGTGCTGGTTGCCTTATCCAGCGGCATGCCCAGCGATTGCTTGGCCCACTCGAGGACGATGAATTGCAGGGTGGCGCCGGCGCCCCAGAACAGCGTGGTCACTGCCAGCGAGATCTGGCCCAGCTTGTCGCGCCAGAGGATGCCGCAGCAGTTGGCGAATTCGCTGATCAGGCGCAGTGGCGAATGCTCCTGGTGCGCGTAGCGCGCACCGGTATCGGGAATGCGCCAGTTGAACAAGGTCGCCAGCAGGTAGCAGATCATGACAACCACCAGCGCGGTCTCGCTGACCGTGTCGATACCGGTTGCAATGCCTGGCATATCGAAGTTGTTCAGGGCCGCCGAAACCGGACCGCCCACCAGGGCGCCGCCGAGGGCGAAGCCGAGGATGACGGAGCTGACGGTCAAGCCCTCGATCCAGCCATTGGCCACCACCAGTTTTTCCGGCGGCAGCAGCTCGGTCAGGATGCCGTACTTGGCTGGCGAGTAGACCGCCGCGCCAAAGCCGACTACCGCGTAGGCGGCCAGCGGGTGCACGTTATAGAAGATCAGCGCGCAGCCGAAGATCTTGATCAGGTTGGAAATGAACATGACCCGGCCTTTAGGCAGGGCATCAGCGAAGGCACCTACAAATGCTGCCAACAGCACGTAAAACAGCACAAAAGTCAGCTTCAGCAGGGGAGTTACCCAGGCCGGAGCTTGCATGGACACCAGCAGGTCAATCGCTACGATGAGCAGAGCATTGTCTGCCAGCGACGAAAAGAACTGCGCGGCCATGATGGTATAAAAACCACGATTCATTCAGGACGCCCGATAATTATCTCGGGATGCTTTATACCATGGAAAGGTTGGTTTCCAAAGATTTCACCCTGCATTCCGCTGGCACAAACGGTAAAATGCGCCATTCTTTTTCACCGGTTTTCGTCATGCCAAGGCCAATCGTCGCGCACATTCATCTCGCTGCAATGCAGCATAACCTGCAGCGCGCGAAAGCCTGCGCGCCGGGCGCCAAGGCCTGGGGAGTAGTCAAGGCCAATGCTTACGGGCATGGGCTGGAGCGCGGCATGCGCGGTTTTGCCGCAGCAGACGGCCTGGCGCTGATCGAGCCGGACAATGCGCTGCGCCTGCGCGAACTGGGTTGGACCAAGCCGATCCTGCTTTTAGAGGGATGGTTCGACTGCGCCGACTTGCTGTCGATGGCAGAACATAGTATCGAGGGCGCCGTCCATTGCGTCGAGCAGCTTGAAATGCTGGAGCGCACGCCGCTGGCGCGCCCGGTCAATGTGCACCTGAAAATGAACACCGGCATGAACCGCCTCGGTTTCAAGCCGGCCGAATACGCTGCCGCCCACGCCCGCCTGCGCGCCATCCCGCACGTCGGCACCATCACCCTGATGACCCACTTCGCCAACGCCGACGAACTGCACCACCCATGCATGCCGCTGGCGGAGCAGGTGCGCCGCTTTAACCAGGGCACGGCCGGCCTGCCTGGACCGCGCAGCTTGTGCAATTCGGCCGGTATCCTGCATATGCCGGAACTGGGCGCCGGCCTGGCGACGGACTGGATCCGCCCCGGCATCATGCTGTACGGCGGCACCCCGGGCGGCAAGACTGCGGAAGAGTTCGGCCTGCAGCCGACCATGAACCTGTCCAGCGAATTGATCGGCGTACAGGAGATCGGCCCCGGCGACTACGTCGGCTACGGCAGCCGCTTCAAGGCCGAGCAAACCATGCGCATCGGCGTGGTGGCCTGCGGCTATGCCGATGGCTATCCGCGCCACGCGCCGGTCGACACCCCGATCCTGGTGGACGGCGTGCGCACCCGCCTGGTCGGCCGCGTGTCGATGGACATGCTGACGGTCGACCTGGGCAATGTGCCGGACGCCCGCGTCGGCAGCAAAGTCGTGTTGTGGGGCGAGGGCATGCCGATCGACGAAGTGGCAACCGCCGCCGGCACCATCGGCTATGAATTGATGTGCGCCCTGGCGCCGCGCGTGCACGTGGTCGAGGCTTAACATGGCCAAGGCAAAGACCAATTACACCTGCAGCGAATGCGGCGGCATCAGCAGCAAGTGGACCGGCCAGTGTTCGTCCTGCCAGCAGTGGAACACCATGGTGGAAACCGTGATCGAAGCCGCCGGCGGCAACCGCTTCTCGCAGGCGCAGCACCAGTCGCTGGCGCAGACCGCGCCCGTGCTGTCGCTCGAGGACATCGAAGCGCTGGACGTGCCGCGCTTCGGCACCGGCATTGAGGAATTCGACCGCGTGCTGGGTGGCGGCCTGGTGGCGGGCGGCGTGGTGCTGATCGGCGGCGACCCCGGCATCGGCAAATCGACCCTGCTGCTGCAGGCGCTGGCCAATATGTCGAAGGTCAAGAGCGTGCTGTATGTCAGCGGCGAGGAATCCGGCGCCCAGATCGCGCTGCGCGCCAAGCGCCTGGCGGTCGATGCCAAGGACCTCAAGCTACAGGCCGAAATCCAGCTCGAGAAAATCCTCGGCACGCTGGCCGACCTGAAGCCGCAGGTGGCGGTGATCGATTCGATCCAGACCCTGTATTCGGATGCGCTGGCTTCGGCCCCCGGCTCGGTGGCGCAGGTGCGCGAATGCGCGGCCCAGCTGACCCGGGTCGCCAAGACCAGCGGCACCACCATTATCCTGGTCGGCCACGTCACGAAAGAGGGCGCGCTGGCCGGCCCGCGCGTGCTGGAGCACATCGTGGACTGCGTGCTGTATTTCGAAGGCGACAACCACTCCAGCTTCCGCCTGGTGCGCGCGATCAAGAACCGTTTTGGCGCAGTCAATGAGCTGGGCGTGTTCGCGATGACCGAGAAGGGCCTGAAAGGCGTCTCGAATCCTTCGGCGCTGTTCCTGTCCTCGCATGAAAACCAGGTGCCCGGTTCCTGCGTCATGGTGACGCAGGAGGGCACCCGCCCGCTGCTGGTCGAAGTACAGGCCCTGGTCGATACCAGCCATCTGCCCAACGCGCGCCGCCTCTCGGTCGGCCTGGAGCAGAACCGCCTGGCGATGCTGCTGGCGGTGCTGCACCGGCACGCCGGCATCGCTGCCTTCGACCAGGACGTGTTCATCAACGCGGTGGGCGGCGTGAAGATCACCGAACCGGCAGCCGACCTGGCCGTGCTGATGGCGATTAACTCCTCGATGCGCAACAAGGCGCTGCCGAACGGATTCGTGGTCTTTGGCGAAGTGGGCCTGGCCGGTGAAATCCGCCCGGCGCCGCGCGGCCAGGAACGCCTGCGTGAAGCGGCCAAGCTCGGTTTCTCGATTGCCATGATCCCCAAGGCCAACGCACCCAAGCAGCCCATTGAAGGAATGACCATCATCGCGGTCGAGCGCATCGACGACGCATTTAACCGCTTGCGCGAGCTCCAGTAATATAGATTTTTACGAAATATTGGCTACAATAACAAGCTCGATTCCAAACAGAAACCGGACAAGAAATTGTTATTAGACTCAAGGCAAGGCGCCCGCAAGATCCTGCGCGTGCGGGCGATGATTGTGATGGATGGCGGCGCGCCAATGGCCGCGCGTACCTTCGACCTCGGCCTGGCAGGCATTTCCCTGACCTCCGACAACAAGGTACAGGTCGGTGCCAATGGCCAGGTCGTGTTCGAGATGCTGGTCGATGGCAAGCCGCAAATCGTCAACACGCGTGGCAAAGTCAACAATTGCATCTTCAGCGGCGACGAATTCAAGATCGGTTTCACCTTCGCGCCGCTCGATAACGAAGCGGCCGGTGCAATAACCAAGTTCATGCGCTAAACTGGCCATATGGACTATGTGAGCAGCTTGCTAAGCACAATGTACGGGACTTCGCTGGGCTTGGGGAATGCCAGCGTCGTCGGCGCCCCATCGGAAGCCGTACTGGCCCGCGTCGAGCAGACGCTGGCGCCGCAGCGCAGTGCCGCTGCCAAGCTGAATGCCAGTATCAATCTCACCCAGGCGCGTTTCTCGGGCCTGGGACAGTTGCAATCCGCACTGTCGGTGTTCCAGGATATTGCAGAGAGCCTGGCAGGCAGCGGGCTCAGCACGCGTGGCAGCAGTTCGGCCGGCAGCGTGCTGGGCGTGACCACCAACGCCTCGGCAGCGATCGGCGCGCACGAAGTCAAGGTCAGCCAGCTGGCCCAGCAGCAAATCCTCGTCAGCCCCGAAGTCCAGACCGCCGATACGCGGCTCGGTACCGGTGCGCCGACCGTGATCCGGATCGGCACGGGCGACAGCAGCAAGAGCATCACCATCGATAGCCGCAACAACAGCCTGCAGGGCATCGCCGATGCACTCAAGGAGGCGGGCTTCGACGCCAGCCTGGTGCGCTCCAGCACGGGCACCGCGCTGCAACTGCGCAGTGCCAGCGGCGAGGCGAACAAACTGAATATTACCGTTGCCGGCGACACCACGATCCGCAACCTGTTCAGCCAGGCGACCCAGACCCAGGCGGCGCAGGACGCCATCCTGACCGTGGACGGCAAGGCCATCAAGAGCGCCGATAACAATGTGGAGTCGGCCATCGCGGGCGTCACGCTCAACCTGACCGACAAAGGCGATGCGACCGTCACGATTGCGCGCGACAACAGCCAGATCGCGAAAAATGTGGACGCTTTCGTCAAAGGCTTCAATGCGCTGCAGGACCGCCTGGATACCTTGGGCAAAGGCGCGCTGCGCGGCAATCCCGCGCTGGGCCAGGTGCGCAACCAGCTGGACCAGCTGGTGCGTTCGGCCGGCGGCAGCAGCGAGGCGCTTGCCAATGCCGGCCTGTCGATCGATAGCAATGGCCGTCTCAAGCTCGATAGTGGCGTATTGAACGCCGCGATCACCGCCAATCCGGAAGCGGTGGCCAAAGTATTCACCAATGAGGGCAGGGGCCTTGCCGATGCCCTGGGTTCGCGCCTGGAAAGCCTGGGCGGCGAACGCAGCGTCGTGTCGCGCGCCTTGAGCCAGGCCGACCGCGAAGTGGACACCCTGCAAAGCCGCAAGTCCTCCATGGCGCAAATGCTGACGGTGCAGGCGCAGGCACTGGCGCGGCTCTATTCGCAGGATGAGCAACTGGGCGGCGCTTCGTCGCTGTTCGACATCCTGGCCTGACCCCAATAAAACTGAAGGCCCCGTCACCAGAATCCGTAAGGATCTGCTGCGGAGCCTCGCTTCTGCAGAAGCGCAATGCTACTCGTGGTAGCGGTCGACCAAGCGATGATGTCCGCCGCGATATTCAGAGACCACTTCGAACGCGATTAACGCGATCATGGCGCCGAATATGCCCATGGTGAACAATACCCACATAACAAATCAGCCGACGTTTCCGGGGGCTGCTCCCTAGAGTTGATACAACTAAACTCTAGCATCCAATGTGGCAATTACAAGCCCAGCAGAAAGTTCTATTTCGTGACCAGGTCGGGTTGCATTACCGCCTTGAGATAGAAACCCGATGGATCGTCCGCCTCGCGCTGTACGAACCACCAGACAGCGCCTTTTTTCATCTCCCAATCGCTATCGTCGCCTGTCATCAGCAAGGCGGCGGCCTGGCCCAGCGTGGGCTGGTGGCCAACCACCAGCACCGCTTCCTTGGACGACGGCCAGTTGGCCGCTTTCAGGATGTCGCCGGCGTCGGCGCCCGGCGCCAGGTCGGGATGGATCTTGTATTTGCGGCCCAGCCCGGCGACGGTTTGCACCGTCCGCGTGGCCGGGCTGACCAGGATGCGGCAATTTTCCGGCAGCACGGAATCGAGCCACTGGCCCATGCGGCGCGCCTGTTTATGCCCTTTGGGCGTCAGCGTGCGTTCCAGGTCGTCCAGCCCCGGCTGGGCTGGTTCGGCTTCGGCGTGGCGCCACAAGATCAGGTCCATGCTTCCTCCCGTGACTGGGCTTCAATCCGCCGGCGCATCGGCCGGCGTACCGAGTAACGCCATCAGGTGCTGTTGGGCGCTGTAGGCCTTTTGCTTGCCGCGTGCTTTGCGGCGCTGATAGTGGCCGTGCGAATCCAGCTCCCATGCGTTGGAGTTGTCCTTCAGGTAAGGCGTCAAACCTTCCGCAATCACCCGCCGTTTCAGGCCCCGGTCCAGCACCGGGAACGCCACTTCAATGCGGCGCAGCAGGTTGCGGTTCATCCAGTCCGCGCTGGCCAGCATGACGTCGTGGGCCAGGTCGTTGCGGAAATAATAGATGCGGCTATGTTCAAGGAAGCGGCCGATGATGGAGCGCACCCGGATATTCTCGGACAGCCCCGGCACGCCCGGCATCAGGGTGCAGGCGCCGCGCACGATCAGGTCGATCTTGACCCCGTCCTTCGAGGCGGCATACAACGCCCGGATTACCGGTTCATCGGTTAATGCATTGATTTTAGCGATAATCCGGCCCGGTCGCCCGGTTTTCGCTATTTTTGCCTCGTTCCTGATCGCCTTGATGATCTGGTCCTGCAACGCGAACGGCGCCAGCCAGATATGGTTCATGCGCTGCGGCCTGGTCAGGCTGGTCAGGTGCATGAAGACTTCGTTGACGTCGCGCCCCAGTTGCGGCTCGCAGGTCAGGATGCCGAAGTCGGTATAGAACTTGGTCGTGGTCGGGTGGTAGTTGCCGGTGCCGAGGTGGGCGTAGTAGCCCAGTCCGCCTTCGTCGCGGCGGATCACCAGGGCGATCTTGGCGTGGGTTTTCAGGCCCACCACGCCATACACCACCTGGGCGCCGGCCTGCTCCAGCTTGTCGGCCCAATTGATATTCGCTTCCTCGTCGAAGCGCGCCATCAGTTCCACCACCACCGTGACTTCCTTGCCGCTGCGCGCCGCTGCAATCAGCGCTTCCATCAGGTCGGAGTTCATGCCGGTGCGGTAGACGGTCTGCTTGATCGCTACCACCGCCGGGTCGAGCGCCGCGCTGCGGATGAAGTCGATCACCGTCTGGAAGCTTTGATACGGATGGTGCAGCAGGATGTCATGCTTGCGGATGGTGGCGAAGATGTCATTGTTGACGGTCTTGGCCTGCACGCCGGCGATGAAGGGCGGGAAGCGCAGCTCGGGGCGGCGTGCCTGTTCCACGATCTCGTTCAGGCGCACCATGTTTACCGGGCCGTCGACGCGGTACAGGCGGCTCTGGTCCAGGCTGAACTGGTCCAGCAGGAATTGCGACAGCTCGGGCGGGCAGTTCTTGGCCACCTCGATGCGCACCGAGCGGCCATAGGCGCGGCCTTGCAACTCGCCCTTCAGCGCCTGGCGCAGGTTTTTCACTTCATCTTCATCGACCCACAGGTCGGAGTCGCGGGTCACCCGGAACTGGGAATAGGCCATCACGTCGCGCCCGGCAAACAGCTCGGAAATATGGGCGTGGATGACCGAGGACAGCAGGCAGAACGACACGCCGCCTTCTTTGGACAGGTGGTCCGGCAAGCGGATCACGCGCGGCAGTACGCGCGGCGCCTTGACGATGGCGATGGCGGTGCCGCGCCCGAAGGCATCCTTGCCGCTCAGCGCAACGATGAAATTGAGGCTCTTGTTAACAACTTGCGGGAAAGGGTGGGCCGGGTCGAGGCCGATCGGGGTCAGCAAGGGACGCACTTCACGGTCGAAGTAATCCTTGACCCAGGCCCGCTGGGCTTCGTTGCGCTGGCTGTGGCGCACGATGTGGATGCCTTGGGCCTTCATTTCCGGCAGCACTGCCGTATTAAATATTTCGTACTGGCGCTTGACCAGTTCATGACATTCATGGCCGACCCGTTCCAGCGTGGCCGCCAGGGCAGGGTGGGCGGCCAGGTCGCCGTCGACGCTGGCGGCGGCCAGCAGGCTGGCCACCCTGACTTCAAAGAACTCGTCCAGGTTGCTGCTGACAATGCACAAGTAGCGCAAACGCTCGAGCACAGGGATGGTGGCGTCTTCCGCCTGGGCCATCACGCGGCGGTTGAACGCCAGCTGTGACAGCTCCCGATCTAGGAATGCTGTTTTCATAGCTATTAGTGTATTTTGGAAATATGACAAGTATGTGACAGTGTCCTACAACTAATTTTTACGTGTCATAAAGCTGTCATATTGACGTCATACACTGCGCAGCATTCAACCCAACCCCTGAAAAGGACCTTTGATATGCGCATGAAACAGTTGTTGACCTCCTTCGTTGTTGGCGCTTCCGCGGCAATGACGTTCTCGACCGCCTTTGCAGCGGACATGACCGGCGCAGGCGCAACTTTCCCTTATCCGATCTACGCCAAGTGGGCTGAAGCCTACAAAGCGTCCACCGGCAACGGCCTGAACTACCAGTCGGTCGGTTCCGGCGCAGGTATCAAGCAAATCAAAGCCAAGACCGTCGATTTCGGCGCGTCCGACATGCCGCTGAAAGCTGAAGAGCTGGACGCTGACGGCCTGATGCAGTTCCCGGCCATCATGGGTGGTGTGGTCACCGTGGTGAACCTGGACGGTATCGCCCCTGGCCAACTGAAACTGACCGGCCAGGTCGTGGCGGACATCTACCTGGGCAAGATCACCCAGTGGAACGATGCGGCCATCGCCGCCCTGAACCCGGGCGTGAAGCTGCCGGCCGCTGAAATCACCGTGGTGCACCGCGCCGACGGCTCCGGCACTTCCTTCCTGTTCACCGACTACCTGTCGAAAGTGAACCCGGAATTCAAGACCAAGATCGGTGCCGGCACCGCGGTCAAGTGGGTAACCGGCGTAGGCGGCAAGGGCAACGACGGCGTCGCCGCCAACGTGCAGCGTATCAAGGGCGCCATCGGCTACGTGGAATGGGCTTACGCCAAGAAGAACAAGATCGCTCACACCCAGCTGAAGAACAAGGATGGCAACTACATCCAGCCTGACGACGACAACTTCAAGGCCGCCGCCGCCAACGCGGAATGGACCAAGACCCCAGGCTTTGGCGTGGTGCTGACCGACCAGGCCGGCAAAACCTCCTGGCCGATCACCGGCGTGTCCTACATCCTGATGCACAAGCAGCAGGCTGATGCGAACAAGGGCAAGGAAGTCATCAAGTTCTTCGACTGGGCGTTCAAGAACGGCGACGCCGCAGCTACCGAACTGGACTACGTGCCGCTGCCTGACACCGTGGTGAAGCTGGTGCAGGGTTCGTGGAAAGCCAACCTGAAAGATGCTTCGGGCAAGCCGCTGAACTGATTCTTCCTAAAACCGGCACTTCGGTGTCAGACCCGCAGGGTCTGACACCGGGTTACCGGTGGAACGAGGAAGCTAAGCGGGGCAGCTTGAACAAAAGGCCGCCCCGGTTAGCTAAACCAAAAAACTAAATCATGAGTGCAGACATCACCTCACCAGCCCCCCTCCAGTTAGCGGAACCCGCCACCATGAGTGTCTCCGTAGCTGCCATGCAGTCCGTGGTGCGCAAGCAGCGCATCCAGGACTGGTTCTTCCACAAAATCACGATGGTATTCGCGCTGACCGTATTGTTTGTACTGGTCGGCATTATCATTTCCCTCATCAACGGCGCCATGCCTGCCCTGAAAGAATTCGGGCCTGGCTTTGTCACCACCGTCGAATGGGATCCTGTCAATGACCAGTTCGGCGCGGCAATTGCCATCGTCGGCACCCTGGCCAGCGCCGGTATCGCCCTGCTGATCGCCTTCCCGGTCAGTTTCGGCATCGCGCTGTTCCTGACCGAGGTCTGCCCGGTCTGGCTGCGCCGCCCGCTGGGTACCGCGATCGAACTGCTGGCCGGCGTGCCCTCGATTATTTACGGCATGTGGGGCTTGTTCGTGTTCGCGCCGATGTTCAGCGAATATGTGCAGCCGCTGCTGAAATCCACCCTCGGCGCCGTGCCGTTGATCGGTGCGCTGTTCAAGGGCCCGACCATGGGCATCGGCATCCTGACCGCCGGCCTGATCCTGGCTGTGATGATCATCCCTTTCATCGCTTCGGTGATGCGCGACGTGTTCGAGATCGTGCCGGCCGTGCTGAAGGAATCGGCCTATGGCCTGGGCTGCACGCGCTGGGAAGTGGTGCGCAAGGTGGTGCTGCCTTACACCAAGACCGGTGTGGTGGGCGGCGTCATGCTGGGCCTCGGCCGCGCATTGGGTGAAACCATGGCGGTGACCTTCGTGATCGGTAACGCAGCCAAGCTGCCGACCTCGCTGTTCTCGCCGGGCAGCTCGATCGCCTCGACCCTGGCCAACGAATTTGCCGAAGCGTCGAGCACGCTGCACGTGTCCTCGCTGTTCGCGCTGGGCCTGCTCCTGTTCATGATTACCTTTATTGTCCTGTCCGGCGCCAAGCTGATGCTGATGGGCCTGTCGCGCAAGGAGGGCGTGAAATGATCCAGACCAAGAATCCTGTCTACCGTAAGCGCCTGTTCTACCACCGCGTCGGCATGGCCCTGTCCGTGGGCGCCATGTCGCTCGGCCTGGTCGCGCTGCTGTGGATCCTGGCAACCCTGCTGGTCAACGGTTTCTCCGCCCTGAGCGTGCAGATGTTCACCGCCGATACCCCGGCGCCGGGCAGCGATGGCGGCGGCCTGCGCAACGCCATCGTCGGCTCGCTGATGATGGTCGGCCTGTCGACGGCGGTGTCGACCCCGATCGGCATCCTGGCCGGCATCTACCTGGCCGAATACGGTGAAGAGAACAAGGTGGCGCAATTGACCCGCTTCGTGACCGACATCATGCTGTCCGCGCCGTCGATCGTGATCGGCCTGTTCGTGTACGCCATGTACGTGGCCAAGGTACAGCACTTCTCCGGGTACGCCGGCTCCATCGCGCTGTCGCTGATCGCGGTGCCGGTGGTGGTGCGCACCACCGACAATATGCTGAAACTGGTGCCGAATTCGCTGCTGGAAGCGGCCTACGCCCTCGGCGCGCCGCGCTGGAAGGTGTCGGTGATGGTGCGCCTGCGCGCCGTCAAGGCCGGCGTGATGACCGGCGTGCTGCTGGCCGTGGCCCGCGTGGCAGGCGAGACCGCGCCGCTGCTGTTCACCGCACTGAACAACCAGTTCTTCAGCGCCGACATGAACCAGCCGCTGGCCAACCTGCCGGTCGTGATCTACCAGTTCGCCATGAGCCCATACGACAACTGGCGCGAGCTGGCATGGGGCGGCGCGCTGATCGTGACCTTCAGCGTCCTGGCACTGAACATCCTGTCGCGCACTGTGTTTGCGCAAAAAGCACCAAAATAACGAGTACAGATCATGACCCAAGCTAGCAAAATTATCGAAATCTCCGGCCTGAACTTCTACTACGGCAAGACGCGCAGCCTGCACAACGTCAACCTGGACATCCACGAGAAGAAGGTGACCGCCTTCATCGGCCCGTCCGGCTGCGGAAAATCGACCCTGCTGCGCACCCTGAACCGCATGTACGACCTGTACCCGGGCCAGCGCGCGGAAGGCGCCATCCGCTACCGCGGCCACAATATCCTGGACGCGGGCCTGGACGTGAACATGCTGCGCGCCAAAGTCGGCATGGTGTTCCAGAAGCCGACCCCGTTCCCGATGTCGATCTACGACAATATCGCCTTCGGCGTGCGCCTGTACGAAGACCTGTCGAAAGGCGAGATGGACGAGCGCGTCGAATGGGCGCTGAAAAAAGCCGCGCTGTGGGGCGAGGTGAAGGACAAGCTGGCCAAGAGCGGCCTGTCGCTGTCCGGCGGCCAGCAGCAGCGCCTGTGCATCGCGCGCGGCGTGGCGGTCAAGCCTGACGTGCTGCTGCTGGACGAGCCGACTTCCGCGCTGGACCCGATTTCCACCTCCAAGATCGAAGAGCTGATCTCCGAGCTGAAAGAGGACTACACGATCGCCATCGTGACCCACAATATGCAGCAGGCGGCACGCTGCTCCGACTACACCGCCTATATGTACCTGGGCGAACTGGTGGAATTCGGCGAAACCGACCAGATTTTCATGAATCCTGTGCGCAAAGAGACTCAGGACTACATCACCGGCCGTTTTGGTTAATCCCGGCTAATCAGAAAAAGAGAGAACAGACATTATGATGGGCGAACATTCCTCCAAGGCTTACGACACCGAACTCGAAGGCATCCGCTCCAAAGTGCTGCTGATGGGCGGCATGGTCGAGACCATGTTCCTCGATGCGATGACCTGCTTCCGCATCGGCAACCTGGAACGCGCCGAACGCGTGATTGCCGAAGACGCCAACGTCAACCAGCTGGAAGTGCAGCTGGACGACCAGTGCAGCCACCTGATCGTCAAGCGCCAGCCGACCGCCAACGACCTGCGCACCGTGATGGCCACCCTGAAGGTGATCACCGACCTGGAACGCATCGGCGACGAAGCGGCCAAGATCGCGCGCATTACCAAGGCCCTGCACGCGCGCGGCGCCGTCACCCTGAATCACTACGAAATGGTGCGCACCATCGCCACCGCCACCAGCGACCTGCTGCACGATGCGCTGGACGCTTTCGCGCGCGGCGACCAGAAGCAGGCGCTCGAACTGATCGCCCAGGACGCGGTGATCGACCACGAATACCGTTCGATCATGCGCAACCTGATTACCTTCATGATGGAAGATCCGCGTACAATCTCGGCAGCGCTGGACACGATGTGGGTGGCCAAGGCCATCGAGCGCATCGGCGACCACGCCAAGAATATCGCCGAATACGTGATCTACGTGGTGGAAGGCAGGGATATCCGCCATACCCACGGAGCGACCCAAGAAGCAAGCAAATAAATGGCATCCGACAAAACGACTGTACTGATTGTTGAAGATGAGCCGGCCATCGTTGAGCTGGTGAGGTTCTCGCTGCGGGAAGCGGGCTGGAACTGCGTGGTGGCGCAATCGACGCAAGAGGCATGGGAAGTCATGCAGACCCGCACCCCGCAGCTGGTGCTGCTGGACTGGATGCTGCCGGACCAGAGCGGCCTGCGCCTGCTGGCCCGCATCCGCGGCGACCGCCACTTCGCCGCCGTGCCGGTGATCATGCTGACTGCCAAGAGCATGGAAGAGGACAAGCTGGCCGGCTTGAACGGCGGCGCCGACGACTACATCACCAAGCCGTTTTCGCCGCGCGAACTGCTGGCCCGCGCCCGCGCGCTGTTGCGCCGCAAGAGCCCTGAGCTGGCCGAAACCCAGCTCAAGGCCGGGCCGGTGGTGCTGGATCCGGTCAGCTGCACGGTGTCGATGCACGATAATAAGATCGACATCGGGCACGCCGAATACAAGCTGCTCAAGTTCTTCATGGCCCACCCGGAGCGCGTGTTCTCGCGCAGCCAGTTGCTGGACAAGGTGTGGGGCGACCATGTGGTGATCGAGGAGCGCACGGTGGACGTCCATGTACTGCGCCTGCGCAAGGCGCTGAAAGATGCTGAGCACCTGATCAAGACGGTGCGCAGCGTGGGATATATGCTGACTGAAAAGCCATGAATCCAAAAGTCGTGTTCTGGGTACCGGTCGCGATCAGGCTGGGCTTCCTGCTTGCCGGGGCAGGCCTCGTGTGGTGGTGGTTCGGCCTGGCGGCCGGCATCGTCACGGCGTTTGCCGGCGTGCTGGCCGCGGTGTTCATCCAGCTCAAATACCTTTACCAGCTCAGCGAATGGCTGGACAAGCCGGAATCGGGCCGCCTGCCGGACGGCTGGGGCGAGTGGACCAATATCTTTTCGCGCCTGTACCGCCTGCGCCGCGACGACGAAAAAAACCAGGCCGAGCTGACCGAATGGCTGGCGCGCTTCCGCCAGGCCATGCACCTGCTGCCGGACGGCGTGGTGATCATGGACGACGTCTTGTTCCTCGAATGGTGCAACCCGGCGGCCGAAGAACACCTGGGACTGCAGCAAGCCCGCGACAAAGGCATGCGGGTGACCAACCTGGTACGCAGCCCGGACTTCATGGATTACCTGATCCTGGGGCGCTACGACCAGCCGCTGACGCTGAATTTCCGCGGCCGCAAGCTGGTGGTGCACATCATCCCGTTTGAAAACCGCCGCCAGATCCTGGTCACGCACGATATTACCGAGACCCAGCGCGCCGAGATGATGCGCCGCGACTTCATCGCCAACGCCTCGCACGAGCTGCGCACGCCGCTGACCGTGATTGCCGGCTTCCTCGAGATCGCCGCCTCGATGGAACTGGACCCCGAGACCCGTGCCGCCCATCTCAAGCTGATGACCGAGCAAAGCCACCGCATGCAGCACCTGATCGAAGACATGCTGACCTTGTCGCGGCTGGAATCGGTCGACCACCCGATGCGCCCCGAGCACGTGCACATCGGCGCCTTGCTGGAGCAGGTGCTGCATGAAGCGCGTGCGCTGTCCGGCGGCAAGCACGAGATCTCGCTGGAAGTGCACGGCGGCGACGTCATGGGCAATATGGACGAATTGCATAGCGCCTTCGGCAACCTGGCCTCGAACGCGGTGCGCTACACGCCGGCCGGCGGCGCCATCCGCCTGCGCTGGGAAGACACGCCGACCGGCGTGCAATTCCAGGTACAGGATACCGGCATCGGCATCAACCCCGAGCACATCTCCCGCCTGACCGAGCGTTTCTACCGCGTCGACAAGAGCCGCTCGCGCGAAACCCAGGGCACGGGCCTGGGCCTGGCCATCGTCAAGCACGTGCTGCTGCGCCACAGCGGCAAGCTGAACATCAGCTCCGAAGCGGGGCAGGGCAGCACCTTCACGGTCAGCCTGCCGAAATCGCTGGTCTCCACCACCGTCGAGCCCGCCCAAGCCGCTTAAATTAGAAAGTTAGAAAATGGGGACGTAGAAAATGGGGACGTACCCCATTTTTATGAATAAATGGGGTACGTCCCCATTTATTAGGTAAAATCTGCTCGCCTAAAAAAACGAGCAGATTAACCACTACATGCAACTGAAACGTTTCGCTTTTGCCATCCTGGCCGCCGCTGCGCTGGCCGGCTGCCAGACTCCTTCGACTACCGTTAGCACCGACTTGCCGCCGCCGATCAAATCGACCGACGTGCCGCTGGTTTCCGTTGAGCCACCGCTGCCGCAACCGCCGGTACAGCCGGTTGCGCCTGTCCTGCGCAAGGTGAAGATCGGTCTGGCCCTCGGTGGCGGCGCGGCGCGCGGCTTCGCGCACATCGGCGTGATCAAGGCGCTGGAGGCGCAAGGCATCGTGCCCGATATCGTGGTCGGCACCAGTGCCGGTTCGGTGGTGGGGGCGCTGTATGCCGCCGGCAATGACGCCAAGACCTTGCAGAAGATGGCGATCGACCTGGACGAGTCGGCCATTTCCGACTGGGCGCTGCCGCTGTTCGGCAAGTCTTCCGGCGTGCTGAAAGGCGAGGCGCTGCAGTCCTTCGTCAACAAGGCGGTCGGCAACCGGGTCATCGAAAAACTGAAAATGCCGTTCGGCGCGGTGGCGTCGGACCTGAAGACCGGCGAACCTATCTTGTTCCAGCGCGGGAATACCGGCATGGCGGTGCGCGCCAGTTCGGCCGTGCCGGGCGTGTTCCAGCCGGTGAAGATCGGCGACCATACCTACGTCGACGGCGGCCTGGTGGCGCCGGTGCCGGTGCGCTTTGCGAAAGAAATGGGCGCGGAATTCGTCATCGCGGTGAATATTTCGACCCAGGCGGAAGCGCAGGCCACCAATTCTTCGCTGGAGGTCATCATGCAGACCTTCTCCATCATGGGCCAGCGCATCAACCAGCTCGAACTGCGCGATGCCGATATCGTGATCCAGCCGCCGCTGGGCAAGATGGGTTCCGCCGAATTCACCAACCGTTCGGGCGCCATGCAGGCGGGCGAGCGGGCAACCTTGGCCGTCATGGCGCAATTGAAGCAGAAGCTGAAGGCGCGCCGCGAGACGCCGGCCCCATAATTATCAGGAAACGAGAGAATGATCACCAAGCAAGTGCTGTCCCTGGACGACATCAAGAAAATCGCCGCTGCCGCCGAAGCGGAAGCCATCAAGAACAACTGGGCCGTCACCATCGCCATCGTCGATGACGGCGGCCACCTGCTGTGGCTGCAGCGCCTGGACGGCGCGGCGCCGCTGTCCTCGCACATCGCGCCGGCCAAGGCGCGCCTGTCGGCCCTGGGTCGCCGCGAAACCAAGATTTACGAAGAAATGATCAATGGCGGCCGTACTTCCTTCGTCGGCGTGCCGATGGTGGAAGCCCCGCTGGAAGGCGGCGTCAATATTGTGGTCGATGGCCATACCATCGGCGCGGTGGGCGTGTCGGGCGTGAAGTCCAGCGAAGATGCACAAATCGCCAAGGCGGGTATTGCCGCATTGGCGTAAGTCTTGCAATTGAGGCAATGACTTCCTAGAATACAAGCAGGGGGGAGTTATGAGACTGCCGGTTGCCTTGCTGCTTTGCCCAGTTATCCTGTCGGTGCCGCTGCATGCTGAAGAGCTGCAGCTGTCCGTCATTTCACGCAGCACCACCCATGCCGACCTGTGGAAAGCGGCGGAAATCGCTTTCCAGCGCGCCGGCGTCACCGCGGTGGTGCGCGAAGTATCGCCCGAGCGCTCCGCCGTGCTGGCCAACCAGGGCAGCACGGATGGCGACGTGGGGCGCTCTTCCGGCCTCGAGAAAACCTTTCCCAACCTGGTCCAGGTACCTGAACCGATCTACCAATACGCGCCAACGGCCTTCGCGTACAAGCGCTTCGACGTGACGGGCGGCTGGGAGTCGCTGCGTTCGCACACGGTCTGCATCCGGCGCGGCCTGCGCCAGACCGAGCAGCGCACCAAGGACTTGACGCGCCAGGTGCTGGCTGATGAAGCGACCATGCTGCGCATGCTGGCGGCCGGCGGCTGCGACGTCGCTGTCATGGAGCGCAATAACGCCTTGGCACGCGCCGCGATGACGGCGGAACCGCCGCTACAACGCCTGCTGCCGCCGATGGAAGTGATGCCGTTGTATATCTACCTGCACAAGAGCCACGCGGCGCTGGTACCCAAGGTCAGCGCGGCGCTGAAACAGATGCGGGCCGACGGCACCATGCATAAGCTGCTCGGCGAAGGGGAGTAGGCATGAAAGTCCGGGCTGCCTTGTTGTGCGCGCTGGTCTCGGCGCCGCTGCGGGGCCAGGACTTGCAGCTCTTCGTCATTCCGGATACGCCGGCCCATATGGAAGCCTGGAAAACCGTGGCGGCAGCGGCGCGGCGCGCCGGCGTTGGCGTCCAGGTGCAGGCCTTGTCCGCCGAGCGCGGCATGGTGCTGACCAATGAGGGCAAGCTGGACGGCGCCATCGGCCGCACCATGCTGGCTGCGAGCGGCTATGGACAACTGGTGGCGGTGCCGGAACCTGTCTATCTGTACGCGCCGACTGCCTATTCCTACAAGAATATCGATGTGTCGCGCGGCTGGAAATCCCTGCGCGGCCATACGCTATGCATTCGGCGCGGCTATAACGTTACCGAAGAACGCACGGCCGGCGTGCCGCGCCAGCGCCTGGATAACGACGCGTCCCTGCTGCGCATGCTGAAGGCGGGCGGCTGCGATGTCGCCGTCATGGGCCGCAGCAACAAGGAGGTGATGGCGCTGCGCGAACATGATCCGGACTTGCTGCAATTGCTGCCGCCATTGGAAGAAGTGCCGCTTTACCTGTTCCTGCACCGGCGCCATGCGGCCCTGGTGCCGCGCCTGGCCGAAGCCCTGAAACAGCTGAAACGAGAATAGGGCGGGCTTGCCGCCGATGGAACTTTGGGTTATAATTCAAAGGTTTAGCCAATTACCATTCGACCGTAGCGCCTACCTCACACATCCATCATCATCTGACCCGCGAGCCCGGCATTGCGCCCGTACACCCGTGGGTTGTCTGAGTGGCGTCGCTACGGTAACTTAATCAGGAGTTGCCCTTGCCGCCATTTTTTTCTGGCCCAGCCGTTCCAGCCATCCTGGCACTAGCCGACGGAACCATCTTTAAAGGTATTTCCATTGGCGCTGCCGGTCACACGACGGGCGAAGTCGTTTTCAATACCTCCATGACGGGTTATCAGGAAATCCTGACCGATCCATCGTATTCCCGCCAGATCGTCACCCTGACTTACCCGCATATCGGCAACTACGGTATCAATACCGAAGACGTCGAAGCATCCAAAGTCCACGCCGCAGGCCTGATCATCCGCGACCTGCCGCTGATCCACTCGAATTTCCGCTCCAGCCAATCGCTGACCGACTACCTGAAGGCCGAGAACATCGTCGCCATCGCCGGTATCGACACCCGCAAGCTGACCCGCGTGCTGCGCGAGAAGGGCGCCCAGGCCGGCGCCATCGTGACCGGCGTGCAGGGCAACGAGCCGTCCGTGCAGCAGGCACTGGAACTGGCGCGCAGCTTCCCTGGCCTGGCGGGCATGGACCTGGCAAAAGTCGTGACCGTGCCGGAAGTGTACGAGTGGACCGAGACCGAGTGGGAACTGGGCACAGGCTATGGCAAGGTAGCCGATCCAAAGTTCCACGTGGTCGCTTACGACTTCGGCGTCAAGCGCAACATCCTGCGCATGTTCGCTTCGCGCGGCTGCAAGGTCACCGTGGTGCCGGCGCAGACTTCCGCCGCCTACGTGCTGTCGCTGAACCCGGACGGCGTGTTCCTGTCCAACGGTCCCGGCGATCCTGAGCCATGCGACTACGCGATCGAAGCGACCAAGGTCTTCATGGAGAAGAAGATCCCGGTGTTCGGCATCTGCCTGGGCCACCAGATCATGGCGCTGGCCTCCGGCGCCAAGACCCTGAAGATGAAGTTCGGCCACCACGGCGCCAACCACCCGGTGCAGGACCTGGACAGCAAGAAGGTGATGATCACCTCGCAGAACCACGGTTTCGCCGTCGATGCGGACACGCTGCCGGCCAACTGCCGCGTGACCCACGTGTCGCTGTTCGACAATTCGCTGCAAGGCTTCGCCCGCACCGACGTGCCGGCATTCTGCTTCCAGGGCCACCCTGAAGCATCGCCTGGCCCGACCGACGTCGCCTACCTGTTTGACCGCTTCATCAACATGATGAATGCCGCGGAGAAGAAATAAATGCCAAAACGTTCTGACATTAAAAGCATCCTGATTATTGGCGCCGGCCCGATCATCATCGGCCAGGCCTGCGAATTCGACTACTCCGGCGCGCAAGCCTGCAAGGCCCTGCGCGAAGAGGGCTACAAGGTCATCCTGGTGAACTCCAACCCGGCGACCATCATGACCGACCCGGAAATGGCCGACGTGACCTACATCGAGCCGATTACCTGGCAAGTCGTGGAGCGCATCATCGACAAGGAGCGCCCGGACGCGATCCTGCCGACCATGGGCGGCCAGACCGCACTGAACTGCGCGCTGGACCTGCACCGCAACGGCGTGCTGGACAAGTACAAGGTCGAACTGATCGGTGCCACCCCGGAAGCCATCGACAAGGCCGAAGACCGTTCCAAGTTCAAGGACGCGATGACCAAGATCGGCCTGGGTTCGGCCCGTTCCGGCGTGGCGCACTCGATGGAAGAGTCGTGGGCGGTACAGAAGACGGTTGGCTTCCCGACCATCATCCGTCCATCGTTCACCATGGGCGGCAGCGGCGGCGGCATCGCTTACAACGAAGAGGAATTCGAGGCGATCTGCAAGCGCGGCCTGGAAGCTTCGCCGACCAATGAGCTGCTGATCGAAGAATCGCTGCTGGGCTGGAAAGAGTACGAGATGGAAGTGGTGCGCGACAAGGCGGACAACTGCATCATCGTGTGCTCGATCGAAAACCTGGACCCGATGGGCGTGCATACCGGCGACTCGATCACCGTCGCACCGGCGCAGACCCTGACCGACAAGGAATACCAGATCATGCGCAATGCCTCGCTGGCAGTGCTGCGCGAGATCGGCGTGGACACCGGCGGCTCCAACGTGCAGTTCTCGATCAACCCGAAAGACGGCCGCATGATCGTCATCGAGATGAACCCGCGCGTGTCCCGTTCCTCGGCACTGGCATCGAAAGCCACCGGCTTCCCGATCGCCAAGGTGGCGGCGAAACTGGCCGTGGGCTTCACCCTGGATGAACTGCGCAACGAGATCACCGGCGGCGCGACCCCGGCCTCGTTCGAGCCTTCGATCGACTACGTTGTGACCAAGGTACCGCGCTTCACCTTCGAAAAATTCCCGACCGCCGACCACCACCTGACCACCCAGATGAAATCGGTGGGCGAAGTGATGGCGATCGGCCGCACCTTCCAGGAATCGTTCCAGAAAGCCCTGCGCGGCCTGGAAGTGGGCGTGGACGGCATGAACCAGAAGACCACCGACCGCGAGAAGCTGGAAGAGGAGCTGGGCGAGCCGGGGCCGGACCGCATCTGGTACGTGGGCGACGCTTTCGCCCAGGGCTTCACCCTGGAAGAGGTGTACCAGCTGACCAAGATCGACATGTGGTTCCTGGTCCAGATCAAGGAAATCATCGACTTGGAACTGTGGCTCGACACCCAGAAGCTGGAAAACCTGGACAAGAACACCCTGTACAAGCTGAAACAGAAGGGCTTCTCGGACCGTCGCCTGGGCTACCTGCTGCAATGCGGCGACACCGCCGTGCGCAACAAGCGCCGCGAACTGGGCATCCGTCCGGTGTACAAGCGCGTCGACACCTGCGCCGCCGAGTTCTCGACCGATACCGCGTACATGTACTCGACCTACGATGAAGAGTGCGAGTCCAACCCGACCGACAAGAAGAAGATCATGGTGCTGGGCGGTGGCCCGAACCGCATTGGCCAGGGCATCGAATTCGACTACTGCTGCGTGCACGCCGCGCTGGCCATGCGCGAAGACGGCTACGAGACCATCATGGTCAACTGCAACCCGGAAACCGTCTCGACCGACTACGACACCTCCGACCGCCTGTACTTCGAGTCGCTGACCCTGGAAGACGTGCTGGAGATCGTCGACCTGGAAAAACCGGTCGGCGTGATCGTGCAGTACGGCGGCCAGACCCCGCTGAAGCTGGCGCTGGACCTGGAAGCCAACGGCGTGCCGATCATCGGCACCAGCCCAGACATGATCGACGCCGCGGAAGACCGCGAGCGCTTCCAGAAGCTGCTGCAGGACCTGGGCCTGCGCCAGCCGCCGAACCGCACCGCGCGTACTGAAGAAGAAGCGCTGGCGCTGGCACAGGAAATCGGCTACCCGCTGGTGGTGCGTCCTTCCTACGTGCTGGGCGGCCGTGCGATGGAAATCGTGCACGAGCAGCGCGACCTGGAGCGCTACATGCGCGAAGCGGTCAAGGTGTCGAACGACTCCCCGGTGCTGCTGGACCGCTTCCTGAACGACGCCATCGAGTGCGACGTCGACTGCATCTCCGACGGCGACACCACCTTCATCGGCGGCGTGATGGAACACATCGAACAAGCCGGCGTGCACTCGGGCGACTCCGCCTGCTCGCTGCCGCCTTACTCGCTGTCGCAGGAAACCATCGATGAACTGAAGCGCCAGACCTCGCTGATGGCCAAGGGCCTGAACGTGGTCGGCCTGATGAACGTGCAGTTCGCGATTCAGAAGCAGGAACAGGATGATGGACAACTGCGGGACGTCGTCTTCGTGCTGGAAGTGAACCCGCGCGCATCGCGTACCGTGCCTTACGTGTCCAAGGCGACCGGCCTGCAGCTGGCCAAGATCGCCGCGCGCTGCATGGTCGGCCAGAAGCTGGCGCAGCAGGGCATCACCAAGGAAGTCGTGCCGCCTTACTACAGCGTCAAGGAAGCCGTGTTCCCGTTCGTGAAATTCCCAGGCGTGGACACCATCCTCGGCCCGGAAATGAAATCGACCGGTGAAGTGATGGGTGTTGGCGTCACCTTCGCCGAAGCCTTCGTCAAGTCGCAGCTGGGCGCCGGCGTCAAGCTGCCGAAGTCGGGCAAGGTGTTCCTGTCGGTGAAAGCGTCGGACAAGCCGCGCGCCGTGAAAGTGGCGAAAGACCTGGTCGACGCCGGCTTCACCCTGTGCGCCACCAAGGGCACCGCCGCCGTGATCTCCGCCGCCGGCATTCCTGTCACTGCGGTGAACAAGATGTCGGAAGGCCGCCCGCACGTGGTCGACATGATCAAGAACCACGAGATCGTCCTGGTGATCAACACCGTGGAAGAGAAGCGGACCGCGATCAACGACTCGCGCAACATCCGTACCTCGTCGCTGGCGGCGCGCGTGACCACCTACACCACCATCGCCGGTGCCGAGGCGGCCGTAGCCGGTATCCGCCACCTGGACGAATTGCGTGTGTACGATTTACAAGGCCTGCATAAGTCTTTAAACTAAGGCTAAGTAAGTAGTACGCTTGACAATATAACCACAGAGCCCGCGCTGAAGCATGGCGCGGGCTCTGTGCTTTTTAGCAATTTGACCAGAGACTGACATGAATACCGTTCCACTGACTAAATTCGGCGCCGAACTCCTGAAAGAAGAGCTGCACCAGCTCAAGACCAAGGAACGCCGCATTGTCATCGATGCCATCGCCGAAGCGCGTTCGCACGGCGACCTGTCCGAAAACGCCGAATACGATGCCGCCAAGGAGCGCCAAGCCTTCGTCGAAGGCCGTATCGCGGAACTGGAAGGCAAGCTGAGCTCGGCCCAGGTCATCGACCCGTCCACCCTGGATGCCGAAGGCCGCGTGGTGTTCGCCTCCACCGTCGACCTGGAAGACCTGGAATCGGGTCAGAAGGTGAGCTACCAGATCGTCGGCACCGACGAAGCCGACCTGAAGATGAGCAAGGTATCGGTGACCTCGCCGATCGCCCGCGCCCTGATCGGCAAATACGCCGGCGACGTGGTGGAAGTGCAGGCCCCGTCCGGTCCGCGCGAATACGAAATCATCGACGTACGCTACGTTTGATGCTGCTGGCGAAAGTACGCCTGCTGGTAGCCGCCATATGGGCCGGCAGCCTGTGGACGGTCGGCTACCTGGTAGCGCCGACGCTGTTTGCCTCCCTGGACCGGGTGCTGGCCGGCTCGATTGCCGGCCTGATGTTCCATGCCGAAGCGATGCTGTCATTGGGCTGCGGCGCCGCCATGGGCGTGCTGCTGTTCTTCGGCACCCGCGACTGGACGCCAAAGCGCCGCCGCTCGGTGCTGCTGATCGTGGTGGCAATGGTGATGTGCACGGTGGCCAGCCATTTCGGCATCCAGCCGATGATGGCGGCGGCAAAAGCCTCAGGCGACGGCAGCTTTGGCAAGCTGCACGGCATTTCCAGCACCATCTACCTGGTGCAAAGCCTGCTGGCCGCCTGGCTGCTGGTGCGCCAGACGTAAAAAAAATGGGGACGTACCCCATTTTTTAGGAAACTAATTGCTCAATAAATGGGGTACGTCCCCATTTTTTAAGCAACGGTTTTCTTGGTGCCGACTTTCTTCTTGACGCGCTTGATGGTGCCGCCGGCGGTGACGCGTTCGTTCCCTTTCAGCAGGACCTTGCTCACGGATGGCTTCTTGGTGCCGGAGGCGCTTGGCTTGACGATGGTCACCATGCGCATGCCTTTGCCGGCCTTGCCGGAAGAGCTCTTCTCGGCGTCGACTTTCGGGCGGTACAGCACCAGCAGCTTGCCGATGTGCTGCACCGGCGCCGCGCCGGTCTTCTCGCAGATGGTTTCGTACATTTCGATGCGGGCTTCGCGGTCATCACCGAAAACGCGCACCTTGATCAAGCCGTGGGAATCCAGGCCCAGCTCGATCTCCTTCATCACGGATGGGGTCAGGCCGGATTCGCCGACCAGGACGATAGGCTTCAGGCCATGGGCTTCGGCGCGCAGGACACTGCGTTCGGCAGGGGTAAGGTTCAGCATAGTTATTTTTGGATAGTTCTCTTAAAGGCAGTATTCTACGCTAATGGCTAAGAACAAATTAAACAAAAACTGGTTGCACGACCATATTAACGATCCGTATGTGAAGGCCGCCCAGCGCGACGGCTACCGTGCCCGGGCAGCCTATAAGCTGAAAGAGATTGACGAAGATGCCAAGCTGGTCAAGCCCGGCCAGGTGATCGTCGACCTGGGCTGCACTCCCGGCTCATGGGGGCAATACGTGCGCCGCAAGCTGGCGGGCAAGGAGGGCGGCGGCATCAACGGCACCATGATCGGCCTGGACATCCTGCCGATGGAGCCGATCGCCGACATGCACTTCATCCAGGGCGACTTCCGCGAACAGGAAATCCTCGACCAATTGGCCGAAGTGCTGCAAGGCCGTAAAGCGGACCTTGTGTTGTCCGATATGGCGCCCAATTTATCCGGTATCGCGGTGGCCGATGCTGCCCGTATGGAAGACCTTATCGATATCGCCATCGAGTTCAGCCAGCACCATATGAAACCAGGCGGCGCTTTATTGGTAAAGTGTTTCAAGGACCTGGGATTCAGCCAGATCGTCGAAAAATTCCGGCGCGAATTCAAGACCGTGGTGCAGAAAAAACCGAAGGCCAGCCGCGATAAATCGTCGGAAATCTTCTTATTGGGCCGCGGACTCAAAAATCCAGTGGAATAATGCCATTTTGCCCCTTGATTTAGCTGGAAAAACCCACATATCCGGCGCAGGAGTGTGCACCATAGGGCCGGTTTGTAGCACGGCCCGGGTTTAACGAGTAAAATCGGATTTCTGCTACAGGTAACTGGTGCGCCTTGCGCATCCAAGGAGTTTTCGTGAATAACATGTTTTCTAAATCGGCTATCTGGGTCGTTGTAGCCTTGCTGCTATTTATGCTGTTTAAGCAATTCGACAGCCACAGCATCGCCGGCGGCGCAAAGCCTATCGCTTATTCCGATCTGTTGGATGAGGTCAAAGCGAAGCGCGTCAAAGATGTCCTGATTGAAGGGCAGACTATTACTGCCACCCGCGTTGACGATTCCAAAGTCCGCACCACCTCCACCTTCCTCGACCGTGGCCTGATCGGCGACCTGCGCGACAATGGCGTGCGCTTCGATGTGAAACCGCCGGAAGAGCCAGGCATCCTGCAACAGGTCTTCGTGTCCTGGTTCCCGATGCTGCTGCTGATCGGCGTGTGGGTGTTCTTCATGCGCCAGATGCAGGGCGGCGGCAAGGGCGGCGCGTTCTCCTTCGGCAAGTCGAAGGCGCGCATGCTGGACGAAACCAATAACACCGTGACCTTCGCCGACGTGGCAGGTTGCGATGAAGCCAAAGAGGAAGTGACCGAGATCGTCGACTTCCTGAAAGACCCGACCAAGTTCCAGAAACTGGGCGGCCGTATTCCACGCGGCGTGCTGATGGTTGGTCCTCCAGGTACCGGTAAAACCCTGCTGGCACGTGCCATTGCGGGCGAAGCCAAGGTGCCGTTCTTCTCGATTTCCGGTTCGGACTTCGTTGAAATGTTCGTCGGCGTGGGTGCCTCCCGCGTGCGCGACATGTTCGAGAACGCCAAGAAGCATTCGCCTTGCATCATCTTCATCGACGAGATCGACGCCGTGGGCCGTCATCGTGGCGCCGGCATGGGCGGCGGTAACGATGAACGCGAACAGACCCTGAACCAGCTGCTGGTTGAGATGGACGGCTTTGAAGCCTCGTCCGGCGTGATCGTGATTGCCGCGACCAACCGTGCCGACGTGCTGGACAAGGCGCTGCTGCGTCCGGGCCGTTTCGACCGCCAGGTTTCCGTGGGCCTGCCGGATATCCGCGGCCGCGAACAGATCCTGAACGTCCACATGCGCAAGGTGCCGATCAGCACCGACGTGAAGGCCGACATCCTGGCGCGCGGTACCCCGGGCTTCTCCGGCGCCGACCTGGCCAACCTGGTCAACGAAGCTGCCTTGTTTGCCGCGCGCCGCAACAAGCGCCTGGTCGACATGAGCGACTTTGAAGATGCGAAAGACAAGATCTACATGGGCCCGGAACGCAAGTCCATGGTGATCCGCGAAGAAGAGCGCCGCAATACCGCTTACCACGAGTCCGGCCACGCCGTGGTGGCCAAGCTGCTGCCGAAGGCCGATCCGGTCCACAAAGTGACGATCATGCCGCGCGGCTGGGCCCTGGGCCTGACCTGGCAGCTGCCTGAGCACGATAATATTTCGGGCTACAAGGACAAGATGCTGGAAGAGATTTCCATCCTGTTCGGCGGCCGTATCGCGGAAGAGATCTTTGTCGGACAGATGTCGACCGGCGCGTCCAATGACTTCTCCCGCGCCACCAAGCTGGCCCGTGCCATGGTTACCAAGTACGGCATGTCCGATGCATTGGGCGTAATGGTGTACGAAGACAGCCAGAACGACGGCTGGCTGGGCGGCGCCAACAAGACCATCTCGGAAGCGACGCAGCAGAAGGTGGATGCGGAAATCCGCACCATCCTCGACACCCAGTACGCCCTGGCGCGCAAGCTGCTGGAAGAGAACCGCGAGAAGGTCGAAGTGATGACCAAGGCCCTGCTGGAATGGGAGACCATCGATGCAGACCAGGTGAACGACATCATGGCAGGCCAGGAGCCACGCCCACCGAAGGCCGGCACCACCATCCGCAAACAGCCGGGTAGCGACGGCCCAGGTTCCAGCCCGAACCCGAACGCCACTGCCCCAGCTTAATCGCCTTTAAAAAAGGGGACGTAACACATTTAAATGTGTTACGTCCCCTTTTTCCGCTACTATGCCCCAACACAAGTTCGGCCGCTTCAATTTCCCCGCCAGCCGCGCGCTGGTGATGGGCATCCTCAACGCCACGCCTGATTCCTTCAGCGATGGCGGCCAGTTCGCCAGCCTCGACTACGCAATCACGCACGCCGAGCAGATGATCCGCGACGGCGTCGACATCATCGACATTGGCGGCGAGAGCAGCCGTCCCGGTGCCCCCGCCGTGACGCTGGACGAAGAATTGCGCCGCGTAATGCCCCTGATTTTTGCCCTGCGCGATTGCGGCAAGGCGGTCAGCGTCGACACCTATAAACCGGAAGTCATGCGCGAAGCGGTACTGGCCGGCGTGGATATGATCAACGATATAAACGGTTTCCGCGCCCCCGGCGCCATCGAAGCCGTGAAAGATAGCGATTGTGCGTTGTGCGTAATGCACATGCTTAACAATCCGACAACAATGCAGGCCAACCCCGAGTACAATAATGTTGTGCGTGAAGTGACGGATTTCCTGGCTGAGCGCATTGCCGTCCTGACAGCGGCAGGCATCGACAAGGAACGCCTGTGGATCGACCCGGGTTTTGGTTTTGGCAAAACGGTAGAACACAATTACGCACTGCTGAAGGCAGGCAAGCAGATGGTTGCCGAGCTGGGTGTGCCGTTATTGGCGGGCCTGTCGCGCAAGTCGATGATCGGCGCCATCACCGGCAAACCTGTTGAGCAGCGCCTGGCGGGCAGTATCGGCGGCGCGCTGGCAGCAGTCGCGCACGGTGCCCAGATCGTCAGGGTGCATGATGTAGCGGAGACCGTCGACGCACTCCGTGTGTGGCAGGCGGCGCATTAAGAAAAGGAAGAGAACACAATATGGCACGTAAATATTTCGGTACTGATGGTGTACGTGGACTGGTCGGCCAGGCTCCAATCACCCCCGACTTCGTGATGCGTCTCGGCTATGCCGCAGGCAAAGTGCTGGCAAAGAGCGCCGCGACGGGAACTTCCCGCCCGGCTGTCCTGATCGGCAAAGACACCCGCATCTCCGGCTATATGCTGGAAGCCGCGCTGGAAGCCGGTTTCTCCGCGGCCGGTGTCGACGTCAAGCTGGCCGGCCCGATGCCGACCCCGGCGATTGCCTACCTGACCCGCGCGCTGCGCCTCCAAGCCGGCGTCGTGATCTCGGCTTCGCACAACCCGTTCCAGGACAACGGCATCAAGTTCTTCTCCGACCAGGGCACCAAGCTGCCGGATTCGGTCGAGCTGGACATCGAAGCCATGCTGGAGCAGCCGATGGAATGCGTGTCGCCGGAAAAACTGGGCCGCGCGCGCCGCCTGGATGACGCCCAAGGCCGCTACATCGAATTCTGCAAGAGCACCTTCCCGTACGAGCTGGACCTGCGCGGCCTGAAAGTCGTCGTCGACTGTGCCCACGGCGCCGCCTACAACATCGCCCCGCATGTGTTCCACGAGCTGGGCGCGGAAGTGGTCGCGATCGGCAACAAGCCGGATGGCCTGAATATCAATGACGGCGTTGGCGCCACCGCACCGAAAGCCATGGCTGCCGCTGTGCTCGAGCACAAAGCCGATCTCGGCATCGCGCTGGACGGCGATGCCGACCGCCTGATCATGTGCGACGCCACCGGCCGCCTGTATAACGGCGACGAACTGCTGTACGTGATGGTGATGGACCGCGTCGCCAACGGCGGCGTGGCTGGCGCCGTCGGCACCTTGATGACCAATATGGCGGTCGAGGTGGCGCTCAAAGAAAAGGGCATCGGCTTCGCACGCGCCAAGGTCGGCGACCGCTACGTGCTGGAAGTGATGCAGGAAAAAGGCTGGATCCTGGGCGGCGAGGGCAGTGGCCACCTGCTGGCGCTGGACAAGCACAGCACCGGCGACGGCATCATCTCCGCGCTGCAGGTACTGTCCGCGCTCAAACGCAATGGCAAGACCCTGGCCCAGATCGCCGGCGAAGTCACGCTGTTCCCGCAAACCCTGATCAATGTGCGCGTTCCGGCCGGTTTCGACTGGCAGAAGAATCCCGCCATGGTTGCGGAAAAAGAAAAGGTGGAAGCCGAGCTGGGCGACACTGGCCGCGTGCTGATCCGCGCCTCCGGCACCGAGCCGCTGATCCGCGTGATGGTTGAAGCGCGCGATGCCGACAAGGCCCAGAGCATGGCGCGCCGCATCGCCGATAAAGTTGAAACGGCGCTGGCTGCATAAAGTTGCCCGCGTGACATTGACGGACTATGCCTCGCCGGGGTATTATTCGTTCATCGGAGTGTAGCGCAGCCCGGTAGCGCACCTGCTTTGGGAGCAGGGGGTCCAAGGTTCGAATCCTTGTACTCCGACCAGGAAATTCTCGAGCGGGTTGTCTTCGGACAACCCGCTTTTCATTTGCGGCATGGCTTTTCATCGCATTGCCCGCGACTCTGCCCTTAGCTCAGTTGGATAGAGCATCGGCCTTCTAAGCCGAGGGTCGCAGGTTCGATTCCTGCAGGGCAGGCCACCACCAATTTTCCGTTCAGACCGATAGCGCGATACTTGCGCCGACATCGAATGATGCCGTGCCTACGCACGGCATCGACACATCAGGCCTTGCGACGACGGAACAAGGCCAATGACAGCAAGCCGATTGCCAGCAGCGGCATAGAGCCAGGAGCAGGAATTTTAGCCGTTTCCTCAGGCATGGCGGTCACGCTGCTTCCAAGATCCAGCTGGATATTCTTGCGTGCGATGAAGGTGCCGCCCAGTTTGGAATCCTGGTTGAAGTGCATATTGCTATTGGCGCCGGAGGCGAACAGGGTGCCGAACCATTCGCCCCATGCACCTTGCGTCCAGTTGCCTTTGGTTTCCGTATAGATGTCGTTGGCCGTGCCGTTGAGCATTTCGAAATCGAATTTCGAGTCAATGTTCACGTTGCCGGTGATGAACAGGTTGATCGCGCCGCCGGACAGGTCGAAGATGAGCTTGCTCTCGGAGCCGACAGTCAGGGAATCGAAGTAGTAGTCGCCAGCGGTCAATTTCAGCGTGGAGTCGTAGCCGAGGTTGATCTTGCCGTAACTGCCTTCCGCCAATTCGCCCGTTTTATAGGCGCCGAGACCAAATGCTTTACCACCGGACTTGAAATCCGTTGCGGCCGGCAAGGTACTCAGCGATGGCGAGTTCGTCTTGTTGGCGACGTTGCCGGCGACGTTCGCTTGATATTTCACTTCTACCTTGTTGCCTGCGGTGGCGTTTCCACTGATCTGGGATTTCTGCTCGAGGGTGACGTTGCCGCCAGCCGAGACATTGCCGCTTACTTGGGAATCGTACTTGGAGTGGATATTTCCCTTGGCGCCAACGTCGCCGGTCACTTTAGTGCCTTGTTCCAGGTTGACGTTGCCGCCTGCGAAAAGAGTGAATGGTGCGGCGTTGGCGAAAATCGGGGCCGCAAGAATGGCTGCGGCGGCGAAGGTTTTTAATTTCATATTTGGCATCTTGGATGTGCTGATAGTAATTAAAAATTACTACAAGCAATATCTAGGCCATGCATTTATAAATCATTGATTTATAAAGAAGATGCGGAAACCCGGCATTTGCGAGGCAAGCCAGGTGTAAAGTTTCTCGACATCAAAAATCTAATAAAGATTGCTGCTTTTCCAACGCCGGATTTTTCTTGGCTGGCGGGCGTGGATCTACCCAAGCATGCATCAGTTGGTGGGGATAGGGGGTGAGGAAGGAACGCGCAAACTCGGGATCGCGGCAGGACAGCCAGTCGCGGTAGGCGTCCGGCGGTACCACGACCAGGGTACGTTTTTCTTCGTCCGGCTTGTGGAAGCGCTTCAGTAAAGGGTGTTCGTCGGCGTTGATGGTCAGCTGGGTGAAGGAGTGACGGAGGCTTCCGTCGGTCTCTTCCCAACTGCGCCACATGCCGGCCACGGCGAAGGGACTCTTGTCGGCCATGCTGATCTGCCATCGCACGGCCTTGCCGGACTCGTAATTCGGCTCATAAAAGCCGGTCATTGGAACCAGGCAAAGCTGGCTGGCGCGCCAGTGCTTGCTGTAGGAACGCAACTGGCCGATGGTTTCGCTGCGGGCATTCATGGTGGTCAGCGATGGCATCGCGGCAGGCGCATGGCGGCGCGGGACGAAGCCGAAGGAGGCGACCACGCATTCCGGCTGGCCATCGAGTCCGAGGCGGATGATGGGGGCGTCGTAGTCCTTCCAGGTCTCGTCGGGCCATTCCATGCCGGCGATATTGGACAGGTCGATGTCCATCATTTGCTGCAGCAGGTCGCGTGAAGTGGGGCGGTAATTGGTGCACATGGGGGCTATGCTAACCCGATTGAGCTTGCTAAACTACTGTATATGCATACAGTTACACGAAAGCCGCTGACAGCAGCACAGCTACGCGAAATCTGGCTTCGAAACCAGAATGCCGACATGCTGGCCGTGCTGTGGGAAGTCAAGCGCCTGCGCGGGCTACTGGTGCGTGCCAGCCATCTGCATTGGACGTTTCGCGAGGAGCTCAAAGGTGAACCCTGCCTGGAAGAGGATCGCCTGTTTGCCTCGCAGAGGGAATTGCGGCGGCGCGCCAATGCGATCCGAAATGCGGACTGATATCATCCGTGCATGAAGAATTTACTCTTGGTGGGATCAACCGGCCTGGTCGGCCGCGAAGTGTTGAAGCTGGCGCTGGCCTCGCCGGAGGTCGCTCAAGTCGTCGCGCCTACGCGGCGGCGGTTGGAGCCGCATGCGAAACTGGTGGCGCCGCTGGTTGACTTCGAGCGCTTGCCGGAGCTGGAGCCATGGTGGCAGGCCGATGCCGTGATCTGTACCTTGGGTACGACCATCAAGGTTGCGGGTTCGCAGGAAGCCTTTCGTAAAGTGGACTATAGCTATCCGATGGCCGTAGCGCGGCTGGCGCGCCAGCAAGGCACGCAAACGTTCGTGTTGAATTCAGCGCTGGGTGCGGATGCGGGATCGAGCGTTTTCTATAACCGCGTGAAGGGCGAAGTGGAACATGGCGTGCGCTCGCTTGGGTTTGAAACGCTGGTGATTGCGCGGCCCGGTTTGATAGGCGGTGCGCGTGAGGAATTCCGCCTTGGCGAAAAAATCCTGGTGCCGATCCTGTCTGTGCTTGGCCCGGTGCTGCCACGTGCGTGGCGCATCAACCCGGCCGAGCGCATTGCGCGCGCCATGTTTGACGCGGCCATGCACCCGCAACCGGGTGAGCACATCATTACTTCGGACAGGATGGCCTGAGGCTTATTCTTCCAGCAGGCTGCGCAGCATCCACGCGGTCTTTTCGTGCACGTCCAGGCGCTGGGTCAGCAGGTCCGCGGTCGGCTGGTCGTTGGCTTCATCGACCACCGGCAGCAGCGAGCGGGCGGTGCGAGCGGTGGTTTCCTGCGCGGAAACCAGGTGGCGCACCATTTCCATGGCCTTCGGCACGCCGGCCACTTCCTTGACCGTGCTTAGCTTGCCGAATTCGGCGTAGGTGCCGGGCGCGGGATAGCCCAGTGCGCGGATGCGTTCCGCGATCAGGTCCAGCGCGGTCCACTGTTCGGTGTACTGCGTCATGAACATCTGGTGCAGGGAATTGAACATGGGACCCTTCACGTTCCAGTGGAAGTTGTGGGTCATCAGGTAGAGCGAGTAGCTGTCGGCCAGCAGGCGGGACAGCCCATCGGCAATGCGCGCACGGCTGTCGTCGGACAGGCCGATATCAATCTTCACAGCGTCCATCTTCAATTCCTTTCGGTCGGTTTTTTGCCAGACGATTATTTCATGATTCCAAGAAGGCTGCTGTAATCGTCCGTCCATGGCCGTACATCCGGCGCCGGCTGCAGTTCCTGCACGCCGGCATAGGGTACCAGCCGGTCGCGCTGGCCTATCAGCACCCAGGTTGACGCGTTTGTTCCGCGCTGTGGGTCGGACATGTTCTGCGACAGGAAGGCGGTGCGATGGAAGCTATCGGCAGCCCGCCTGACGACTGGTGCCATATCGAGATAGCGGTTGGAGATGTGGATGGCCAGCACGCCATCGGGCTTCAGGTGGCGGAAGTAGATGTTGAAGGCTTCCGTGGTCAGCAGGTGCACCGGCACCGAGTCGCCTGAGAAGGCATCCACAGCCAACACGTCGAACTGTTGCGGTGCCTCGGTATCCAGTACCAGGCGCGCATCGCCCAGCGCAACTTCCTTCGTTGCGGGGCAATCGCGTAGGAAGCTGAAATGACGGTCCGCGAAATCGAGCACCAATGGATTGATTTCATAGAAACGGTACACATCGCCTGGCCTGCAATAGGCCGCCATGGTGCCGGCGCCCAGGCCGATCACGCCGACGTGCTGCGACGAACCGCTGCGGCTGGCCGCGATGGCAATGCCCGCGCCGCTATTGCTGCCGTAATAGGTTGTTGGCCAGCGCCGTTTTTGCGGTTCGAGGAATTGGCGGCCGTGCATGATCGTGCCATGCGTAAGCTGGCGCACCTGGCCGGCGCCGGGTTCGGAGTCCTTGATCTTGACCGTTCCATAGAAATTGCGGGCCTTGATCGAGGGTGTCGTCGGCCAGATCGCATTCGCGCCCCATAACACGCCGACCAGCGTTGTGAAGAACACCGCTGCCTTGACCCGTCCCCCGCGCTGCAAGGGCGCTGACGGGCGATGATGGAATGCCGCTCCAACAACGCATACGGCTGCTATGCACGATAGTGTCAGTTCGTAGTCATCGTTGAAGACGCGCGGTGCCAGCAAGCCGGTGAATATGCCGCCAATTGCTCCACCAGTTGCAATCATCAGGTAGTAGGCGGTTAACTGGGCAGGTGGCGGCTTGAGGCGCGCCAGCTCGCCGTGGCATGCCATGCAATAGGTGAAGATGCAGACGCTGAAGAGCAGGGTGGGCCACACTATCCCGCGCGGCATCAGGCTCGGGAAGCTGGTGCAGGCAATCAGCAACGGCGTCAGTACCGCCATCAGCGGCAGGAAAATCCAGCGCTTATACCAGCGCGCGCTTTCGAAGCAGAGAATGAAGGTCAGCAGGTAAATCACCAGCGGCAGCACCCACAGCATTGGCACCGGCGCGATGTTGGCGGTCAGGTGGCTGGTGGCCGCCATCAGGACCACGGTTGGCACGGCGGCGAGGGCACACCACATCAGGCTGTCGTGCAAGGTCGGCCGGCCGGCCATTGCATCCTCCCGCAAGGTATGGGGCGCCGTGCTGCGGCCGCGCCCACTGAGTGCGAGAGCGCCGCAAAACAGGGCGAACAAGGCAAAGCCCACGGACCAGAAGGTGGACATCTCCTTCACCGTAAAGCGTGGCTCGAATAACAGGGGATAGCTCAGCAAGCCGAGCAGGGAGGCGAAGTTGGACAGCGCAAACAGGCGGTAGGGCACGCTGCCTGGACGCTCCTGGGCGAACCAGTGCTGGACCAACGGACCGGTCGTGGAAAGCAGGAAGTAAGGCAGGCCGATGGTTGCAGCCAGCAAGCCTAGCAGCAGGAAAGCCGGGTCGTCGCCGACCGAAGGCTTCCAGCTAGTACTGGGGATGATTGGCAGCGTCAGCGCCGCAATCAGCAACAAGCCGGCATGCAGCCAGGCTTGGCGGCGCGGCGCCAGGTAGCGGCTGCTGAGGTGCGAGTAAAGGTAACCCAGCAGAAGGGTGACCTGGAAGAACAGCATGCAAATCGTCCACGCAGCCGCGGAGCCACCGAACCATGGCAGGACCATTTTGCCGATAATGGGCTGCACCTGGAATAGCAGGAAAGCGCTGAGGACGATCGTTCCGGCGTAGAGGATGAGCATGAGAAATATTAACCCATGACGAGTCCCGCAGCGAGTGCCAGCATCACGGCGCCGGTCAATCCTTCGATGCATTTCCAGGCCAGTGGGCGGCCAAACACACCGGCCAGGCGTGTGGCGCCGAAGCCCAGCGCGGTGAACCATAGGAGGGAGGCGGTCATGGCGCCTGCGGAAAAGCCGATGCGCTGGCCGTCCGGATAACTGCCGCCAACCGAGCCGAGCAGCACCACTGTGTCGAGATAAACGTGGGGATTCAGCAACGAAAGGGCGACGACGCTTGCCAGCGCCTGCCTGGCATCCGGCGCGGGAGCTGCAGCGTCGACCGCCAGCGATTTCGGCGTCAGCATCGAGCGCCAACTGCGCAGGCCGTACCACAGCAGGAAGGCGGCGCCACCCCAGCGCGCGGCGGCCAGCAAGAGTGGCGATTCCTGGATCATCGCTCCGGCGCCGGCGACGCCCAGCGCGATCAGTACCACGTCGATCACGATGCACGCGGCCACCGTCAGCGCCACATGCTGGCGTTTGATGCCCATCCGTAGCACGTGCGCATTCTGGGCGCCGATGGCCATGATCAGGCTCGCGCCGAGCCCCAAACCGTTCACATAACTCTGCATTTCGATTCTCCTGTTGTGGAGCTGAAATTCTGCCGCTGCTAGCCCGTAAAATGAAGCTGAATTAAGATGTTTCAGTATTCATTAATTTTGCTAAAGGAGTGGAGTGATGATTCCAGATGCGCGACAGGGCGAGGCTTTGCTGGCCGTGATCGATGCCGGCAGTTTCGAGCAGGCCGCTGCGGCCCTGCATTTGACGCCGTCGGCCGTATCGCAGCGGGTCAGCGGGCTGGAATCGGCTGTCGGCGCGCCGCTGTTGATTCGTAGCCGGCCGATTCGCCTGACCAGCGCAGGGCAGCGCCTGGTGCAATATTTACGCCGCAGCCGCTTGATGGAGCAGGAATTTCTGGCCGAATTAAAAGCCGATGAGGCGATGCCGCCGCGCATTCCGGTTGCGGTAAATAACGACACCCTGGGAACCTGGTTTTTGCCGGAGCTGAGTTCCTTCCTGAACCGCGAAAATATCCTGCTGGAGATCATCCTGGACGACCAGGATCACACTTATTCATTATTTGAAAAGGGGCTGGTGCTGGCCGGCGTTTCCAGCGAGCCGGAGCCGATGCGCGGCTGTCGTTCGCAGCATTTGGGTTTTATGCGCTATCGCTTATTGGCCCAGCCGGATTTCGTAAAGCGCTGGTTCCCGGATGGATTTACCCGCGAAGCGGCGCGCAAGGCGCCAGTCATGTTTTTCGACCGCAAAGATTCGCTGCAATCGATATTTATCGAGCGTGAACTGGGCCTGCCGCCGGGTGCTTATCCAGTGCATTACGTTCCCTCCAGCGATCCATTTGTTGAATCGATCCGGCTTGGAATGGGTTATGGCATGCTGCCGCGCCAGCAATATAAATCGCTGCTGGAGGCCGGGGAACTGGTGGATTTAGTTCCAGGCAAATATCTCGATATTCAGCTGTATTGGCACTCATGGCGCATCCAGTCGCCGAAGCTGGAAATGCTCACCGAGCAGGTGCTTGCCGCCGCTGGGCGGGCGCTGGATCGCTAGACTGGAACTTGGCGCAAACGCGCCAATAGTTGGCGCGCTGTGCGCATGAAAAAGCCCGCACGCGGCGGGCCTGGGATTAATACGTGTAGAACATGCGCTGAAGTTCTTTGGTATTGGAGGTCTTGGTCATACCCAGCATCAGCAGGATACGGGCCTTTTGCGGGCTCAGGGTATCCGCGACAACGAAATCCAATTCGTCGTCATTTGCTTCGCCATTGCGGGCCAGGATGCCATTGCCAACGCGGCTGGCGCGAACAATCACGGTGCCATTTTTACGGGCTGCGGCCAGATCGGGTTTTACTTTTGCCGCTACGCTGCCGTCACCGGTGCCGGCGTGAATAATGCCTTTGGCGCCAGCGGCGATAAAGGCATTCAGCGCCACCGAATTCATATTCGCGTAGCCATAAACAATATCAACTTGCGGCAAGGCGCTCAGGTTCGAAATATCGAATTCGCTGTCGACGGTATGTTTGCGGGTGGTGCTGTGGTAGAAGAAAGCTTTCGGACCCTGCACATAACCCAGCATGCCCAATTCCGGGGTTTTGAACGAATCCGGAGTCGAGGTATTGGTCTTGGTCACGTCGCGGGCGCCATGGATCTGATCGCCCAGGGCTACCAGCACGCCTTTGCCAATCGCCTCCTGGCTGCCGGCAATTAATACTGCGTTATACAGGTTGATCGGTCCGTCGGCCGACAGGGCGGTGCCGGGACGCATGGCGCCAACCAGTACGACCGGCTTGCGCGACTTGACCACCAGGTTCAGGAAGTAAGCAGTCTCTTCCAGAGTGTCGGTACCGTGAGTGATCACGATACCGTCCACGTTCGGCTGGGCCAGCAGGACGTTGACGCGCTTGCCCAAAGTCAGCCAGTGCTCGTTGGTCATGCTTTCGGAAGCAATCTGGAACACTTGCTCGCCAGTGACGTTCGAAATCTTGGCCAGTTCCGGCACTGCGTTTATCAATTGTTGGACGCCGACCGTCGCGGCAGTGTAACCGACAGTTGTGGTGGAAGTAGCGCCCGAGCCGGCAATGGTGCCGCCCGTGGCAAGGATCATAATGTTCGGCAGCTTCTCCGCATGAACGCTGAAGGCAATCAAGAATGCAAACAGGGCGAAAAGGAAGTGCTTGGCTGTGTTGCGTTGCATAAGTTCTCCGATGGTTAGTTTTAAGAATGTTGCGCATGTTACTAGATTTGGTGCAGTATGGCTGTACTTCCTAAGCAAGGACAATGCCAATGGAAACAGACGAATTAAGCCTGGCTGTCGTCATGCGGCGCAAACCATTGAAGAGTACTTGGCAGCCATTCCAGTGGGTGCCGGCGGAAGTTGTGTTGTCGCCTTTGCCTGCGGGTGCGCCGCGCTGTTTGCGGGATGATGCTTCCGAGGCCTTGTGGCTTTATCCCGGCCTGTCGATGCGTTTGTATTCCGATGAGGCGGAGGGCTATTTCCTCAACCTCGATTCCGGGGCGCCGTGCTGGTTCATCATGTGGCGGATGGAAGGCGAGCATGCTGTGCCGCAGTTTGTGACCTTGTCTTATAACGAGGCGGCGCGGCTGATGGATGGGGGTGAGCAGGTGGATACCTTGCCGTTGCCGCCGGCGATCGTGGAGCGCCTTGGCGCTTTCGTGGCGGAGTATTATCGTCCCGAGCCGAAGGGCAAGCGCCGCCGGCCTTCGTTCGAAGGCGGTGCGGCTGTCCAGCAAATGGCGCGCGAGGAAAGGGAGGGGCGACATGGCCGCTGAGACTTTTTTCGCCCGCTGGTCGCGCGTCAAAGCGGACGCGCAGCAGGCGCCGGCCGTGGCCGGGACACCTGGCGTCACCGATGCGCCGGTCGACCCTGAGGTACCGGCTCCAACGCTTGAGCAGGTGGAAAGCCTGACACCCGATTCCGACTTCACTCCCTTCGTCGCGCGAGGCGTCGATGAAACCGTGCGCCGCGCCGCGCTGAAGAAGCTGTTCTCAGATCCACACTTCAACGTGATGGACGGCCTTGACACCTACATCGACGACTACAACAAATTCGAACCCCTGACGCCCCTGATGGTGGCAGCCCTCAACCACGCCAAGGACCTGATCGCGCGCGAATTCGCGGCGGAAGAAAACGATGAGCCAAAAGACGAGGATCTGTAACTGCAACAACACCATGCCAATGGACGGTATCGCGATCGGCAAGGCCTTGGGCGAGGGGCCCCTGCCGGTTGCCAGCCAGCTATGCCGCCGAGAAGTCAACCAGTACCTGCAAACGTTGGACGGCGCCGATCGCGTCGTTATCGCTTGCACGCAGGAGGAGCCGCTGTTCCGTGAACTGGCGGAGATGAAGTCCGCCGTGTCTCCGCTGCGTTTCGTGAACCTGCGCGAGACAAGTGGCTGGAGCGAGGAGTCCCGTCAAACGACGCCCAAGATGGCGGCCCTGCTGGCTGCTGCAAGCTTGCCCGATCCGGAGCCGGTGCCGGAAGTCGAATATCAATCGGAAGGCCGGGTCCTGCTGCTTGGGCCGGCGCGGCGCGTACTGTCTTGGGCGCGCAAGCTTGAGCGGCAACTGCAGGTGAGCGTGTTGCTCACCGATGGCGACGATGCGGCAATTGCCGGCCATTCCTGGCCGACCTTCAGCGGCAGCGCGCCGCGCGTGCAAGGCTGGCTCGGCGCGTTCAAGGTCAGCTGGCAGCAATCCAATCCTGTCGATCTCGAGTTATGCACGCGCTGCAACGCCTGCGTGAAGGCGTGCCCGGAAGGTGCGATCAGCCTGGCCTATCAGGTTGACCTGGATGCTTGCCGTTCGCATCGCGATTGCGTCGCGGCTTGCGGTGCGGTGGCGGCGATCGATTTCGATCGTGTGGAAAGGGATCGCAGCGCTGAATTTGACCTGGTGTTCGACTTCGGCGACGCGCCGCTGCTGCGCATGCACCAACTGCCGCAAGGGTATTTCGGGCCCGGCACCGACGAGGCTTCGGCTGCCTTGGCCGCGATGCAGATGCTGGAGCTGGTCGGCACGTTCAGCAAGCCGCGCTTCTTCCAGTATAAGGAGAGCATTTGCGCGCATAGCCGCAGCATGCAGCCGGGCTGCAATGCCTGTATCGACATCTGTTCGGCGGAGGCGATTTCCAGTGTTGGCGACCATATCAAGGTGTCGCCGCAGCTTTGTGCGGGGTGCGGCGCTTGCACGACCGTGTGCCCGTCCGGCGCGCTGACATATGCGTGGCCGCGCGCTCCCGATTTCGGAGAGCGCCTTCGTACCGTCCTGGCGACCTATGCACGTGCCGGTGGTGCGCGGCCTACGCTGCTGATGCATAGCGACGAGGAGGGTAGTGCGCTGGTGCGTGAACTCGGGCAGCTTGCGGCGGCGGGCGCGGCGCGTGGCCTCCCGGCGCGGGTGCTGCCGCTGCCGGTTCATCACGTGGCGTCGGTGGGGATGGATTTGTGGCTTGCCGCGGTTGCGTATGGCGCGGTTGACGTGGCCGTGCTGGCGACGGGCTGTGAGGCGCCGCAATACCTTGATGCGCTCGCAGAGCAGATGACGTTTGCGCAGGCGATCATCGATGGCCTGGGCTATGCCGGCGTCAAGCTGCATTTGCTGCGCGCGCGAGACGCTGCGGAGCTGGACCGCGAGCTGCAACGCTTCGCCGCCTCCGTTTCCATTCACGCAGTGCCTGTGCTGCCGGCCGCCACGTTCCACGTCGCGGCGGCAAAGCGCGAAACACTCGATTTCGCCATCACGCATCTGGCCCGTCATGCTCCAACGCCGCAGGACTGCATCGCCCTTCCAAAAGGCGCACCGTTCGGGGCGATCGAAATCGATACCGGCAAATGCACACTGTGCATGGCCTGCGTTGGCGCCTGCCCCGAGTCCGCGCTGACCGACAACCCGCAGGCGCCCCAACTGCGCTTTACGGAAACGAACTGCGTGCAATGCGGCCTGTGCGTGCACACCTGCCCCGAGCAGGCGCTGGGCCTGCAGCCGCGCCTCGCGCTGGGTGCAAGCGCCAAGCAAGCCCGCGTCATCAACGAAGCCCAACCGTACCACTGCATCAAGTGTCAAAAACCATTCGGCACCCTGCAAATGGTGGAAAATATGGTCAACAAACTTGCCGGCCACGGAGCCTTCTCCGGCAACCTCGACCGCATCCGCATGTGTCCCGACTGCCGCGTCATCGACATGATGCAGCCCGAGAAAGAAGTCTCCATCTTTGAGGTGAAACGCCAATGACCGAAGACGAAGAATATGCGCGTTCCGAACTGTACGGCGTGCTGTCCATGCTGTTCTACGGGCCGCCATCGCAGGCTGTGCTCGAGCTGATCGAGGACGCCGCCATCGAAGGCGATGGCGTGCTGGCCGATGGCTGGCGCGGACTGCAGGAGGCGAGCGGCAAGACCGATGCCGGGCGCGCGCGCGAAGAATACGAGTCGCTGTTCATCGGCGTCGGCAAGCCGGAGGTCATGCTCTACGGCTCCTACTACCTGTCCGGTTTCCTGATGGAGAAGCCGCTGGCGGCGCTGCGTGAAGACTTGGCGCGACTAGGGCTGGAGCGCTCCGAACACCTGTCCGAAAGTGAAGACCATTTCGCCGCGCTGTGCGATGCCATGCGTCTGCTGCATGGCAGCATTGCAACACAGAAGGAATTTTTTACGACCCACATCCAGCCGTGGGCGCCTCAGCTTTTTGATGCTATCGATGCCCATCCCGGGGCAACTTACTATCGTGCAGTTGCTGGCCTGGCGCGCAGCTTCGTCGAAGTGGAAACCCAGGCGTTCGATATGGGCTGAGCGTTAATGCATTGTTAAATTATTTGTGCTAGTGTTAAAAGACTAACTGTTGTTGGTTATGGGAGACCATGATGTCGACGCAATCCAACTCTGGAAGACGGTCTTTTTTCACCGGCATGGGGGCCCTGGCCGCTGCCGGCATCGCCGCGAAAATGGCCAACAGCCCGCCCGACACGACGCCGCCCGCGGAACCGGAACCACCTCCCGGCACCGGCTACCGCCTCACAGAACATATCCAGAAGTACTACCGCACCACCAAGATCTGAGTGGAGGGCCACATGATGCTCCTTACACGTAAAGGGCCGGCCGGCCCCCGTGCGCCTGGACGTTTCGTATCGAGCCTCGAAGGCAGCCTGGCGCGGGCCTTGCCGACGATGGACCGGCGCGCATTCCTGAAACGCTCCGGCATTGGTGTAGGCGTCGGACTGGCGGCGTCGCAGCTTTCGCTGATGCGCAAGGCACAGGCAAAGGATCCCGCCGCTGTTGATAGCGGTAGCAAGCAGGTCGTGCGGCGCACGGTCTGCAGCCACTGTTCGGTGGGTTGCGCGGTCGACGCGGTGGTGGAGAACGGCATCTGGATCCGCCAGGAGCCGGTGTTCGATTCACCGATCAATCTCGGCGCGCACTGCGCCAAGGGCGCCGCACTGCGCGAGCACGGCCATGGCGAGTACCGCCTGAAATATCCGATGAAGCTGGTGAACGGAAAATACCAGCGGATCGGCTGGGACCAGGCCTTGCAGGAAATTTCGGCCAAGCTGCTGGACATGAAAAAGAAGGACGGCCCGGATTCGGTGTTCTTCGTCGGCTCGTCGAAACACAACAACGAGCAGTCGGCGCTGCTGCGCAAGTTCGTGTCCTTCTTCGGCACCAATAACTGCGACCACCAGGCGCGCATCTGCCATTCGACGACGGTGGCGGGCGTGGCCAATACCTGGGGCTATGGCGCGATGACCAACAGCTACAACGATATGCAGAACGCCAAGGCGGCCATGTATATCGGCTCCAACGCTGCGGAGGCGCATCCGGTTTCGATGCTGCACATGCTGCATTCGAAAGAGAACGGCTGCAAGATGATCGTGGTCGATCCGCGCTACACCCGCACGGCCGCCAAGTCGGACCAGTACATTCGCATCCGCTCCGGCTCCGATATCCCATTCCTGTACGGGATGTTGTGGCACATCTTCAAGAACGGCTGGGAAGACAAGGAATACATCGCCGCGCGGGTCTATGGCATGGACAAGGTGCGCGAAGAAGTCGCCAAGTGGACGCCGGATAAGGTGGAAGAAGCCTGCGGCGTACCGGAAGCCCAGGTGCTGCAGGCGGCGGAGACGATGGCGAAGAATCGACCCTCCACCGTGGTGTGGTGCATGGGACAGACCCAGCACTCGATCGGCAATGCGATCGTGCGCGCCTCCTGCATCCTGCAACTCGCGCTGGGAAACGTCGGCAAGAGCGGCGGCGGTACCAATATCTTCCGTGGCCACGACAATGTGCAGGGGGCGACCGACGTCGGCCCCAACCCCGACTCGCTGCCGGCTTATTACGGCCTGGCTGCCGGCGCCTGGAAGCACTGGTGCGCGGTGTGGGGCGTGGATTACGAATGGGTCAAGAGCCAGTTTGCCTCGCAGGCCATGATGGAAAAATCCGGCACCACAGTGTCGCGCTGGGTCGATGCGGTGCTGGAAAAGAATGAACTGATCGACCAGGACAGCAACGTCAAGGCCGTGTTCTTCTGGGGCCACGCGCCGAATTCGCAAACGCGCGGGCTGGAAATGAAGAAGGCGATGGACAAGCTGGAAATGCTGGTGGTGATCGACCCGTATCCATCCGCCACGGCCGCCATGGCCGCGATGAAGGTGGAAGGGCAGGAGGTCAACCCGAACCGCGCTGTCTACCTGCTGCCGGCGGCTACTCAGTTCGAAACTTCGGGCTCGGTGACCGCGTCCAACCGTTCGGTGCAATGGCGTGAAAAAGTGATCGAACCGCTGTTCGAATCGCGCACCGATCACATGATCATGTATCAGTTGGCGGAGAAGCTGGGCTTTGGCAAGCAGCTGGTGGCCAAGATCAAGCTGGTGCCGGGCAAGGGCAATATGATGGAGCCTGAGCCGGAGGACATGCTGCGCGAGATCAATCGCGGCAGCTGGACCATCGGCTACACCGGCCAGTCTCCGGAACGCCTGAAGGCGCACATGCGCAATATGCACATGTTCGATGTGAAAACCTTGCGCTGCAAAGGCGGCAAGGATGCGGAGACCGGCTACGACCTGACGGGCGACTATTTCGGCCTGCCGTGGCCCTGCTACGGTACACCGGAGCTCAAGCACCCCGGCTCGGCCAACCTGTACGACAACAGCCAGCACGTGATGGACGGCGGCGGCAACTTCCGCGCCAATTTCGGCGTCGAGCGCGATGGCGTCAACCTGCTGGCGGAAGACGGCTCGTTCTCCAAAGGCGCCGACATTACCACCGGCTACCCGGAATTCGACCACGTGCTGATGAAAAAGCTGGGTTGGTGGGACGAGCTGACCGATGCCGAAAAGCTGGCGGCGGAAGGCAAGAACTGGAAAACCGACCTGTCGGGTGGCATCCAGCGCGTGTGCCTGAAGGGGCACGGTGTGCACCCCTTCGGCAACGCCAAGGCGCGTGCGGTGGTGTGGAACTTCCCCGATCCTGTGCCGCTGCACCGCGAGCCGTTGTTCGGCACCCGGCCCGACCTGGTGGCAAAGTATCCAACCCACGAGGACAAGAAAGCCTTCTGGCGCATGCCGACGCTGTACAAGACCGTGCAGCAGAAGGCGGTTGATGATGGCTTGGCGAAGAAGTTCCCGATCATCCTGACTTCCGGGCGCCTGGTGGAATACGAGGGCGGCGGCGAAGAGACCCGCTCCAACCCCTGGCTGGCCGAGCTGCAGCAGGAGAACTTCGTCGAAATCAATCCGAAGGCCGCTTCCGACCGGGGCATCCGCAACGGCGAATACGTGGTCGTATCGACGCCGACCGGCGCGCGTATCAAGGTGAGGGCGCTGGTGACGCAGCGGGTGGGCGTCGACACGGCCTTCATTCCCTTCCATTTCTCGGGCTGGTGGCAGGGCAAGGACATGCTGGAATACTACCCGGAAGGCGCGGCGCCGATCGTGCGCGGCGAGGCGGTCAACACGGCTACGACGTACGGCTATGACTCGGTCACCATGATGCAGGAGACCAAGACGACCATCTGCAATATCGAACGCTTCGCGGGCTGAGGAGATCGCCATGGCACGGATGAAATTCATTTGCGACACGGAGCGCTGCATCGAGTGCAACGCCTGTGCGACGGCGTGCAAGAACGAGCACGAGGTCCCCTGGGGCGTCAACCGGCGTCGGGTGGTGACCATCAACGATGGCATCATCGGGCAGGAGAAATCGGTCTCGGTGGCCTGCATGCATTGCTCGGATGCGCCATGCATGGCGGTGTGCCCGGTCGATTGCTTCTACCGCACCGAAGAAGGCGTGGTCCTGCATAACAAGGATGCCTGCATCGGCTGCGGCTACTGTTCCTACGCCTGCCCGTTCGGCGCGCCGCAGTTCCCGTCCAACGGGACCTTCGGCCTGCGCGGCAAGATGGACAAGTGCACGTTCTGCGCCGGCGGGCCCGAGGAAAACGGCTCGCAGGCGGAATTCGAAAAGTATGGCCGCAACCGGCTGGCCGAGGGCAAGCTGCCGGCCTGCGCCGAGATGTGTTCGACCAAGGCGCTGTTGGGCGGCGATGGCGACGTGGTGGCGGATATCTTCCGCACCCGTGTCGTCACGCGCGGCAAGGGCAGCGAAGTGTGGGGCTGGGGCACGGCTTACGGCAAACCGGAGGCTAAATCATGAAGCTCTATCTGGTAGCGCTGCTGGCGCTGGCTGGCTGCGGCGAGGTGTCGCAGTCGAAGCAGGGCAGTGCAGTGAATCGCGGCGACGAGCCGGGATACAAGGGCGCTCGCACGGCCCAGGTGGCCAAGGGCTGGACGCCGGGCGACAAGGCTTCCTGGGACAAGCAGGTGCGCGAACGCGGGCAACTGCAGAACGAGTACGTGAAGACCAACCGTTAGGGAGGTGCGCCATGAAACGATGGTTGGCAATGCTGGCCGTGGCGCTCGCCGCCGGCACCTCGCTCGCGGCGGATGCACCCGCGCCGGCTACGGCGCCGCGCGTCGAATCGGTGGACATCCTGAAGCAGGACCAGGCCGAACGCACGCGCGAGCAGCCCGGCAACAACGCGCCGGTATGGCGCAAGGTGGTGGCAGGGGAGGCGCATTACAGCAGCCTGCCTTACCCCGAGTCAGGTGTGCTGATCCAGCCCAAGGCGCAACTGCTCGGCCAGCCGGTGGCGACCACGGCCGGCGAGGCTTGGCGCCGCTTCCGCAATGGCCCGATGATCAGCATCGGCGGTTGGCTCATCCTGGGCGTGCTGGCCGCGATTGCCGCGATGTACTTCGCCAAAGGTCCGGTCAAGGTGCACGCGCCGCCCACCGGGCGCAAGATCCAGCGCTTCACCCCAACCGAACGTTTCGTACACTGGACCACCGCCATCACCTTCGTCCTGCTGGCAGTTTCCGGGCTGTGCATGATGTTCGGCAAATTCGTGCTGATGCCCGTCATCGGCCACACCCTGTTCGGCTACCTGACGTACGCATTGAAGACCATGCACAACTTTGTCGGGCCGCTCTTCACCGTCTCGCTGATCGTCACCTTCATCATGTTCGTGAAGGATAATTTCCCCATCGTTGCCGACATCAAATGGCTGGCCAAACTGGGCGGCATGTTCGGGCAAGGGCATGCCCCGGCGGGCCGCTTCAACGCCGGCGAAAAGCTTTGGTTCTGGGGCGGCGTCACCGTGCTGGGCCTGGCCGCCAGCGGATCCGGATTCGTGCTCGACAAGCTGGTGCCCAACCTCGAATACACGCGCTTCATGATGCAAGGGGCGAACCTGCTGCACATAACCGCCACCGTGCTGATGATGGGCTTTGCGCTCGGCCATATCTATCTCGGCACCATCGGCATGGAAGGCGCCTACAAAGCCATGCGCGAAGGTTATGTGGACGACGCCTGGGCACGCGAGCACCACGACATCTGGTACCAGGAAGTGGTGGACGGCAAAGTGCCGCGCGTGCGCGCGCCGGAGCACGATGGCGAGCCAGTGCCGCCGCCGGCGCCCAAGACCGTCTAAGGAGCAAGCCATGAACATGCCCGTACTCGCCCTGCTTATCCTGGCCGTGTCCTGCACTGTGCAGGCCAAGTTGCCGGCGCCTACCGATGAGCAGAAGGCCGCCGCCGCTGCGACCAAAGACAAGCAAGCCTGGACCGACAAGGTTGCCGCCTACAAGCTCTGCATGGCGCAAGACCGCGTTGTGGCGCGCTATTTCGCAACCAAAGGAAGCGGCGGCAAGCCGACAGCAGCATTGCCGGCCTGTGCCGATCCCGGGCCGTATGTCGCCCAGGTCGCTGCCACAAAGGAAGTTGGCGTCGCCGATTCGAAGCCCGTACCCGAAGCCGGCAAGAAGAAATAAAGAAAAACCCGCCGCAGCGGGTTTCCACGGGGGGAGTGGTTGCGGCTTAGCCCAGCTTGTCGTTGGACTTGCGACGGGAAGCCAAGCTCAGCAGGCCAACGCCTACCAGCAACATCGCATAGGTAGCAGGTTCCGGAATAGGAGCTGCCAGGCCCAGGTTACCGGCATAGGAACCGCCCAGACCTGCGATGGCGGTGCTGCCAGTGACCGTGAAGCCATAATTGCCCGACATTAGGGCATCGATCGGGAAGAACTCGATGCCGGACGACGTGTCAAAGGTCGTTGCCAGGGCGGTTTGGCTGCTGTCGGCTTCTACTTTGAAGAACTGGATGCCAGTGATGCCATAGTTCGCCAGGCGGGAACCATCGATCCAGGTTTTACCAACCACCACATTGCCGCTGGCATAGGTGGCATTGGTATCTACCGAGAACAGGTAAGTATCGATGTAATCCCCGGCCGTTGCGTGCAGCGCGCCGAAGATGGCATTGCCTGCAGCATCAAAGGTCAAAGTTGTCTGTGCCATAGCGCCGGAGCTGGCAAACAGCCCCGCCGATAGCATCAGTGTACCGGCTACCTTGCTAAGAAACGCTTTCTTCATGTTAATACCCCTTGAGATAGTGTTGTTGTGAAGGTGAAGCGGTGTCAGCGTGCAAGAGATTGCCTGGTTATATCGACAGTGGCCTGCTGAAAACATAACCTTTCCTGCTTGCCAACGACGATCAATATAGCCCACCCCCTCCCTCAATTAGTTCATTAATGAAGTGTGTATGTTTTCAAGCGCACAGAGCTCGACCGCGCTTGCGGGGCACGGAGAGGACGCGGGAAAACGTCAAGAGAAAAATTTTTGCGTGCTCGAGCCTGCAAGGCGTCCACGCCACATTTCGTAGTCCGATTCCGACAGGAACAAGAGCCGAACTGACGGGGGAATTGTGAGCAAACGCACCGTGTGCAACCGGGCAGGGAAATAAGATGGAACCGTGATCGAAGCGCTAAGCGCTCATCTCCCAGACATCCTGGCCGGCTTCTGCCGCAGCGAGGCAACCGGCCCAAAAACAGAATACGGAGGCCTATCATGACCCAGACCAACCACCCATCCAAGTACGTGGTAAGGGAATACCTCGAACGTCGTGCGCAAGCTGTCAAGCCCCCTCCATCGCCAGAGGAGATTCGCCGTCAGCTGGGCTGGGGCTTGATGCTGTTCGAGCCGAAGATGGAAACAGGGCGCTAGACCCCGTTCTTCACCATGACCCGCCGCCTGGCGGGTTTTTTTTCGCCGTTCGCTGAAATGTTCGCCGTTCACCGAGCCGCCGGCGCCGTTCACCGAAAAGCCGTTTCGCCGCCTTCCGCACCCCGGTATCGTTCATTCATCCAATCAACGGGGAGCGAAAAATGAGCAAAGAAATGCAATCGCGCAGCCAGCTGCTCTGGGGCCTGATCGTGATCGCCGTCGGCGTGCTGTTCCTGACCGATATCGAAATTCCACCAATCGGCCAACTGTGGCGCTACTGGCCTTTCCTGGCCATGGCCTTCGGCGCCGTGAAGTTGATCCCACCGACCACGCCGAAGCATGTGCTGGATGGCCTGTGCCACATTGCCTTTGCCGGCTGGTTCTACATGTCGTTCGAACATATCTGGGGCCTGACCTTCCACAACAGCTGGCCCATCCTGGTGATCATCGCCGGTATCTGTTTGGTACTGCAGCCAGTTGTGATTAAATACACCGCCAATAAAGAGGAGAACCAATAATGCGCAACCGAGGCCATCGTGAACGTAATACCGCATCCCAGATGCTGATCGGCGCCGGCGTGATCCTGGCCGGCTTCCTGTTCCTGATCGATAACCTGGGCTGGATCGACCTCGATATGCGGGTGCATTTCTGGCCCATCATCCTGATGGTGTTTGGCGCCTCGACCCTGGCGCAAGCGCCGCGGCGCGGCAGTGGTGCAACCTTTGCAGGCATTTTCATGCTGCTGTTCGGCATGGTCTCGCTGCTGAAAGGATTGGGCCTGATTGCCATCAGCTGGAAGACCTTGTTCCCGATCGGGATTATCGGCCTGGGCCTGCTGATGGTGTTCCGTGCCAACAAGCGCAGCAAGCGAGCCGCTGACGGCGATGCCGGCAGCGGCTTCGCAGAGGACGCATCGATGTTCGGCATGGACCAGGGCGAAACCGGTGAGCGCGTGCTGGACCTGACGGCCATCCTCGGCGGCGTGCAGCGCAAGGTAACGACCCAGGACTTTCGTGGCGGCGACCTGACCAGCCTGATGGGCGGCATCGACCTCGACATGCGCACCGCTTCGCTGAATGGCACCGCTGTGGTCAACGTGTTTGCCCTGATGGGCGGCATTTCGATCAAGGTACCGACCGACTGGACGGTGGAACTGGAAGGCACGCCGGTGCTCGGCGGCTTCGACGAAAAGACCATGGAGCCGAAAGACTCGAGCAAGCGCCTGGTGATTCGCGGTACCGCCATCATGGGCGGCGTGGAAATCCGTAACTGATGCAGCGCGTGCTGACCAGCCGCAATGGCGTATTGCTGTACCTGACGGTATGGCTGCTGCTGGGGCTTGGACTGGGTGGCGCGGTGTCCACCCTCAGCGACGAGCCCCTGCTGCGCGCCATGCTGTTTGCGGTGCCGGTGACGATGCTGTTCTCCGTCGGCGCCGGCTTCTCGGCCTACTATATGTGCAAGGCCAACCCGCTGCGCGAACGCAGTCCGGCAGTGGTCCTGGTGTCGATGCTGACTGCCGCCGTGTGGGCCGGCTTCCTGTGGGTGTTCCTGATGCGCAGCTGGAACGTAGCTGCCGAATCGTTTGGGGCCGAAGGCATCACGGTACGGCCGCAGTTGACGGCACTGCTGTTCCTGCTCGGCATCCTGATGTACGGCTTGCTGGCGACCTTGAACTACCTGGCCAGTGAATTTGTCCGGGCCCGCCAGGCAGAGCAGCGCGAACTGGAATCGAAGCTGCTGGCGCGCGACGCGGAACTGCGCATGCTGCGCACCCAGATTGACCCGCACTTCCTGTTCAACAGCCTGAATTCGATCAGCGCGCTGACCTCGATCGACGCCAAACGTGCCCGCGACATGACGCAGCGCCTGTCGGACTTCTTCCGCCAGAGCCTGGGCATTGAAGCGCAGGGCAAGATCACGCTGGAAGAGGAGGTGCGCCTGATCGGCCATTTCCTGGCAATTGAAAAAGTGCGCTTCGGCGCCCGGCTTGGCGTGGAGCAGGAAGTGGACGAAGGGGCGCTGGAATGCCTGCTACCGCCGATGATCCTGCAGCCGCTGGTGGAAAACGCCGTCAAGCACGGCATCGGCGGCATGCCGGAAGGCGGGACAGTGCGCATCGGCGCCCGCCGCGATGGCTCGCTGTTGAAGATTGAAGTGGAAAACGATACCGACCCGGACACGCCACCCCGCAAGGGCAATGGTATTGGCCTGGTCAACGTGCGGGAGCGCCTGGCGGCGGCCTACGGCCACCAGGCCAGCGCGCACTGCACGCACGAGAACGATAAATACCGGGTGGCCCTGACGCTGCCCGCCGAGACGAAGGAGTCCTGAACCATGCGCGTCATCATTGTCGATGATGAAGAACTAGCCCGCGGCGTCATGCGGGAATACCTGCGGACCCACGCCGATGTGGAAGTGGTAGCCGAATGCGGCAACGGTTTTGAAGCCGTGAAGGCAATTGCCGAACTGGAGCCGGATCTCGTTTTCCTCGATATCCAGATGCCCAAACTCGATGGCTTCGAGGTGGTGGAACTGGCGGGCAGCAAGCCGCACTACGTGTTCGCCACCGCCTATGACCAGTACGCGCTGAAGGCATTCGAAGTGCATGCAATCGATTATCTGCTCAAGCCTTATCCGCAGGAGCGGCTCGACCAGGCCGTGGCACACGTGCGCAGCCGCCTTGGAAGCGCGCGTCCACCTGTAGCGCAGATGGCGACAGAAGCAGCAACCCGCAATGGCCCGCTGGAGCGTGTGCTAATTCGCGATGGATCGCGTGTTCACGTCATTGCTGCGGAACGCATCGACACCATCGAAGCGCAGGACGATTACGTGCAGATCCTGGCCGAGGGCAAGCCTTACCTGAAGAACCAGCGCCTGTCGGAACTGGAGGAGCAGCTCGACCAGACCCGTTTCGTACGCCTGCACCGTTCGTGGATCGTCAACGTGGAACGCATCGAGCGCATCGAGCAGGCCACCAAGGATAGCCACTGCGCCGTGCTGAAAGATGGCCGCAAAGTTCCGGTGAGCCGCAGTGGCTATCAGAAGGTGAAAGGGCTGTAGCAGGGGTTTGCCTCGCAGGTAGTCGACGTCGGACTATTCATCAATTTCGCAAAAAGCTTCGCCTCCGAGTTCCACAAAGAGCTGCGCAGGGAACTGGGCTAAGTTGAAAATACTACTAGTCTTCCGTCAGGATACCGGCCTTCCCAACCACAGGGCAGCCCACCATCAAGATAGGCTTGCTGCACTGCTCGCCATAGTTCGTGCACGTCGCCAAAGGCGTGGCAATGGATTAACCTTGCTATATCGCCCTGCATATTGTTGATCAACGTATCGTTGAGAGCGCTGCAGTAATGCTTGGTTGTCATCTGGTCGAGTATTTCGAGGATTTTTCCTTCTATTTCACGAGGCATTTCCGGCCAAGCCGGTGTGACCGACTCCAGAAGATTCTGCCAATCCTCGAACCGTTCGCCCGAGTCGTCCGTGGAGCGGGCGGTAGCTTCCGCTATGTCAAAAATTACGCGATTAGCTCTTGAGTTTCCTGCGTAAGGTCGGTCAAAGAACGTCGAGCGGCTCAAGTAATTGAGCAGTGGGGTTGCAGCGATTTGGACTTCTTTCCAGTTCTTACTCATTAATGTTTAAAAATAGCGGTTGGAGATATAAAGTGGACCCATCAGTCAAGACACTTTGCCGGGTAATTTAAGCTGCGTCCATTTCCAACTCAACAGCTGCTCGGCGCTGCCCCGTAGTACCTT
>NZ_FOOF01000048.1 GCF_900113115.1 Duganella sp. CF458
TACTTTAATCGAAGATGTTCCCAACACCGCTGGGAAGCGGAGTTTAAGCGCCGGGGAGTTTGCTGGCGCAGTTCCAGGGCAGGAAGTCGTCCACTCGATTCACCGGATGGTCGGCGATATGGGCCAGCACGTAGCGCAGCCAAGCCTCGGGGTCGACACCGTTAAGTTTGGCCGTTCCGATCAGCCCATACATGGCGGCAGCGCGTTCGCCGCCACTGTCTGCGCCTGCAAACAGAAAGTTGCGACGACCCAGGGCCACGCCGCGCAGGGCTCGCTCGGCGGCGGAGTTGTCGATCTCGATGCGGCCGTCGTCGCAATAGCGTGTCAGCGCCGGCCACAGTTTGAGCGAGTAAAGGATGGCGGCCGCCGTATCGGACTTGCGCGACAGCGTAGCGAGCGTGGCGCTCAGCCATCGTTCGAGGTCGTCCAGCAGCGGCCTGGCATGCTGCCGACGAGCGGTGCACCGCTCGTCGGGCGGTTTGCCCCGTATGCTGTCCTCGATGACATACAGCTCGCCGATCCGGCGTAAGGCTTCGGTCGTTAAAGCCGATGGCCGCGCTGCATGCAGGTCATAAAATTTGCGCCGGGCATGTGCCCAGCACGCGGCTTCGAGCACCCGGCCACTCTCGTAAATGGCATTGAAGCCGGCATACGCATCTGCCTGCAAGATGCCGTTGAAGTTGGCCAGGTGCGCCTGCGGATGTTCGCCTTTGCGGTCAGGCGTATAGGCAAACCATACCGCTGGCGGCGTGCTGTCGCCGCTGGCACGGTCGTCGCGCACATAGGTCCAAAGACGCGCCGTGCGCGTCTTGCCATTGCCCGGCGCCAGTACCGGCAGAGGTGTGTCGTCGGCATGCAGCTTGGTCGCCGCCAGTACATGCCGGCGCAACGCATCGACCAGTGGGCGCAGCAGTGCTCCGGCGGCGCCGACCCAGTTGGCCAGCAAGGCGCGCTCCAAGTCCACACCTTCACGGGCGTAGATGGTGCTTTGGCGGTACAAGGGAATGTGGTCGGCGAATTTCGCCACCAGCACATGCGCCAGCAGTCCGGGACCGGCCATGCCGCGCTCGATTGGGCGGCTAACGGCCGGGGCCTGCACAATGACGTCGCAGCACGCGCATGCCAGCTTGGGGCGCACATGGCGAATCACACGGAAGCTAGCCGGCACATACTCCAACTGCTCGGACACGCTTTCGCCCAGTTGCTTCAGATTGCCGCCGCAGGCCGGGCAGGCCTCATTGGCGGGCATCTGCACTCGCTCCTCGCGTGGCAGGTGGACCGGTAACGGCTTGCGCTCCGCCTTCTTGCGCGGCGCAACCTCCACCGGCGCTTGTGCCTCTGCCACGGCGGCTTCGGCTTCCAGGTCTTCCAGTTTCAGCTCCAGCTGTTCGATCTGCTGGTCCAGCTTTTCCGAGCGGCGGCCGAACTGCATGCGCTTCAGCTTCGCCAGCACCAGCTTCAAGTGCTCGATTTCGGCGGTGCGCGTAGACAGTTCGGCGCTCAGGTGTGCCACCTTCGCTTCGCTCGCCAACAACGCTGCATCGCGCGCCAGCAGCATGGCTTTCAGCGCTTCGATATCGTTTGGCAAATTGGCGGCGTTGAGCATGCGTCCAAGTTTACGCAAATCGTGCCATGTTTACAAGGCCGATTGCGGTCGCCAGGTGCGTTCTGGTCGGCGCCAGTCGATCCCTTCCAGCAGCATCGACAATTGTGCTTGTGTCAGCGCCACGCTACCACTGCTGGCCTGCGGCCAGATAAAGCGGCCACGCTCCAGGCGTTTGGCCAGCAAGCATAAGCCGTCGCCGGTCCACCACAGCAGCTTGATCAAGTCGCCGCGCCGGCCACGGAAGACAAACACGTGGCCACTAAACGGATCTTCTTCCAGCGCGGTTTGCACTTTCGCTGCCAGTCCGTTGAAACCGCTGCGCATGTCGGTGGTGCCTGCGGCCAGCCAGACTTTTGTACCTGCCGGCAGGCCAATCATCGCAGCACGTGCTCCAACACTTGGGCCAGCGTGCCGCCGTTGGCCTGGCCTTCGATGCGTAGCCGCACACGCCCAATCTCAAGTGTGATGATGCCGGCCGGGGCAGGTTCCGCCTCAGATGGTTGCGCCGGCGTCGTCACCACCACTGGCATTAACTCATTGCCTGGTACCGCTGTGCCACCCACCAGTTGCCCTCCCTCGTATAGCTTGCGCCAGCTGAACACCTGGTTTGCATTGACACCGTGCTCGCGCGCGAGGCGCGCTACCGAAACACCAGGTTGCATGGCCATTTCCACGAGCGTTCGCTTGAACTCCACGGAATGCTGGCGGTACTTGCCGCGCGGTCCGCGCTTAATGACTGGTCGAAAATTTGTGTCCATAATTGAATTTGTGGGCACAACTGCTGTGCCAAAATTCGATCATGGCTGGGAGCGATTCTTACGTCCAGACGGCGCTGGCTTTACGCTTAC
>NZ_FOOF01000038.1 GCF_900113115.1 Duganella sp. CF458
ACGCCATGGGCGGCGTGACCCGCTTCAGCTACGACGGTAACGGCAACGTGACCGCGCGCCGCACTTATGTCACCCGCATCGACATGACGAAGTGGACGGTGGGAACCGAACCTGCCGTGATCGCCAATGACCAGCGCGACGGCATGCTGCGCACCGTGTACGACGCGCTGAACCGTCCGGTGTTCACCGTGGACGGCAATGGCGACGCAGTCGAGATGAAGTACGACAGCGTCGGCAATGTGCTCGAGCGCATCGCCTATGCCAACAAGATTCCTGTCACGACCGCAGCAACAATTTCCGCGATGCGCGCGGCACTGGATGGCGTGGCCGATGCCGGCCGCGATGTCCACGTGCGCAATGCGTACGACAGCGCCAACCGCCTGCAATGGTCGGTGGACAGCCTGGGCCAGGTGACTGGCTTCAGCTACGACATCGACGGCAACCTCGCCAAGCAGGTGGTGTATGCGCAGCGCATTGCTGCCGGCGCCAATCCGTCCGGCGTCGTGGCAGGAGAGGGTGACCGCGTCACCTTGAGCAGCTACGACAGTGCCAACCGCCTGGTATTGCGTGTCGACGAGCACGGCATGGCGACCGCTCTGGAGTACGACGCCAACTCGAACGTCGTCAAGTCCACTGCGTTTGCCAAGCCGCTGGCCCGCCCAACGGCAGCCAGTGCCGCGCCAATCACCGCTCCTGCAGCGGATGCGGCGCACGACCACGTGGTGCGCAAGGTCTACGACATCTTGAATCGCGAGATCTACAGCATCGACAGCATCGGTGCCGTGACCGAGACCCGTTACGACAGCAACGGCCATGCGATCGAGAAAATCGCCTATGCCAGCCCGATTCCGCTGGCTACCGCCGCCAACGCAACTGCAGTGGCCGCGGCGCTGTCCTCGGTCGCCGATGCCAACCGCGACGTGCGCCTGCGCTACGCCTACGACCTCGATGGCCGCCTGCAATGGAGCGCCGATGCGACCGGCGCAGTGACCGGCTACGCCTATAACAACCTGGGTGAAGTGGTACGCCGTACCGTGTACGCTGCACGTTTTGCCCCAGCCCTGGGTGCCGACTTCGCGGCCGGCATTGATGCCGCTGCGGCGGCAGGCGCCAACGCGGCGCTGGACGACGGCGCCGTGCGCGTGTACGACAAGAATGGCAGCTTGATCTGGGAAATGGACGCCACCGGCGGCGTAACGGAATATCGTTACAACGGCAAAGGCAACCAGGTTGAGAAGATCGTCTACGCAACCCCCCTCGACCCATCCCAATACGTGGCAGGGAGCGCCATCGTCGCTCCGGCCGCGAACGCGCAGGACGTACACCAGTACCAAGTGTTCGACGCGGCCGGCCAACTGTCCTGGAGTATCGACGGCATGGGCGGCGCGACCAACTTCACCTACGACGGTGAAGGCAACGTCGTGTCCCGCGTGACCTACGCAACCCCGATCGATATCTCGAAGTGGGTGGCCGGCAGCGATCCCGCAGTGGTCAGCGATCCTGCGCGCGACAACGTCACGCGCACGGTGTACGACGCGGCACGTCGTCCGTTGTTCACCATCGACGGCATGGGGCAAGTCACCGGCGTGAAGTACGACGGCAATGGCAACGTGGTCGAAAGCCGCATCTACGCCAAGCGCATCCCGCTGGCAACTGCCGCGACGTTGGCAGCAGTGCAGGGCGCCCTGGTGGCCGACGATGCAAACGACCTGCGTACCCAAAAGGTCTTCGACGCCGACAACCGCCTCGTCATGGAGTCGGATTCCAAAGGGGTGGTCACGGCGTACAGCCACGACAGCTTCGGCAATGTCGTCAAGACGATCAGCTACACGACGCCGCTGGCAACGGGGGCGGACATCCATTCCGTCCACGCAGCAGCGAACGACCGTGTCAGCCTGGTGAACTACGACGCGGATTCGCGCATCGTGTCCACGGTCGATCCGACCGGCCAGGTCACGACGTACGAATACGATGCGAACGGCAACAAGGTCAAGACCACTGTCTTCGGCAACCGCGTCGCGCGTCCAACCGCCGGCAGCTCGCCGGCGCTGGCAGACTCCGTGCAGGCGGAGGCAGGCAAGGACCTGGTTGCGCAAAGCGTCTTCGATGGCGCCGGCAACGAGATCTTCAGCATCGGCCACACCGGCTTGCTGACCGCCCGCAAGTTCGACTCGCACGGGGACGTGATCGAGTCGATCACCTACCACAAGCCGGTCGACAGCAGTGTCAACGCCAGCAAGGAAAGCCTGTCCGCGCTGGCCACCGCCAACGCGGATGCGGCGAACGACCTGCGCACCCGCTACGTCTACGACAACAGCGGCCGCGAAATCTGGAGCGTCGACCAGGCCGGCACGGCGATCAAGCACGTTTATAACGGCGCAGGAAAGGTAAGTGAAACCTCCACTTATACCCACCGGGTAAGTGACGAGGTGGAAATTACCGACGCTGCGTTGCAGAACGAGCTGGGTTGGCCGTCCACGAGCTATCGCTGGAGCTATGATGCAGCCGGCCGTGTGGCATCGACCACGGTCGATTTCGCCGGCTATTCGAATGGCCCGGCAGGCGAAATGGCTATCGTTACCAGCTACGCCTACGACGGCATTGGCAACGAGACCGGACGCAAAGTCAGCAACGTCTACGGCGGCGCTGCCCACAACAGCGTCCTGCATACCGTCTACAACGCACAGAACCGGGCCGTCTACACGCTCGATATCTCGGGCAATGTAGTCGCCTTCAAATACGACCTGCGCGGCAATGTGATCGAAAAGACCGCGTACGCTTCGCGCGTGTCGACCGCTTCGCTGTTCAAATCGCCGGTTCTGGACGACTACTTCGGCCAACTGGGCGAAGAGGCGGCAGGCACCGCCAGCATTGCCTTTGACAGCGCTACGTCGGCAGCCAATATCAATGCGGCTGTCACGGCCGTTGCCGATGCCAGCCGCGACGTCGTCACTCGCCGCGTGTTCGACCATGCCGGCCGCCTGCTGTGGGATGTCAGCAGCGAAGGCAAGGTGACCGCCTTTACCTATGACGTGGAAGGACACGTCACCAAGCAAGTGCAGTACGCGACTGCGCTGGCTGTCGGCGCCGAGCCGCATGCAGCGGCCACCAACGTCCAGGATAAGGTGCAACTGTTCGCCTACGATAGCGAAGGCCGCCAGGTACTGCACGTCGACCACGACGGCTATGTCACGAGCAAGGCCTACGATGCCGATGGCAACGTCACAGAGACGGTGCGCTATACCAACCGGGTAGCGCGTCCGACCGCCGCAAGCACCGCGCCGCAAGCCGGCACGCTGCCGGTGGCCGTGGATGCGCTGCGCGATGACTGGAGCCGCAGTGTCTACGATCCGGCGGGCCGCGAAGTGTTCCGCCTCAATAGTAAAGGCGAACTGGTTCAATGGACGTACGACGGCAATACCGCAAACCAGACCGTCTTTATCAACACCATCGATCCGTCGACGGCGGCCACGGTGGCTGCACTGTCGGCCGCCGCAGCGTCGATTGCCGATGACGCGAACGACGGTCATCTCAGCCAGGTGTTCGACGCTGACGGACGCCTGATCGCCGACACCAACGCCTATGGCGGCACCACCAGGTATTACTACGGCTCGGATGGCCGCCTGATTGAAACCATTGTGCCGAAGAGCGACTCGGCACCTGGAGGTAATGAGTCTCTCCAAGGGTATGACCTGTACGGTCAACTGGTGTACGGCTACGACACATCGTCGAACCGGAAATACTCCTTCTACGACGCATCGCATAACCTGGTGCGGACTCACACGAGTGGCAGCCTGCCTCGCGAATGGGAAAATCGCGTCCCCTACGGATGGGAAGATCGCATTCCCGCGATACCTGATGTCGTCAAGAGCATGGTGTACGACGCCGCCGGCCGCGTCATCTGGACCGGCATCGGCTCGCCGGTGCCGCTCGAAGCGAGTGCCGTGCGTTACGATGCGCACGGCAACGTCATCGAAACCGTTACCTACGCGGATACCAAAGGACTCTACGAAGCTTCCTCGCTCGTCTCCGCGTCGCCATACGGCGGCATGCGCCCGATCGTCGACCTGTCCGGCATCAATGCGAGCCGCCTGGCGGCTGGCGGAAAGGCCAGCTTCGACCTGCGTACGCATAATGTGTACAACGACCAGAACCAACTGGTGTACAGCGAACAGGCCGGTATTGTCACCGCCTTAACCTATGACGACCAGGGTAACGTGGTCAAGAAGGTGCAGTCGGCAACGAAGATCGTGCCGGGCTCCGACCCGTCCCGCGTGTCGGTGAGTACGGAAGACCGCATCACCCTGATGGCTTACGATGCGGACCACCACCTGACCTTGCAGGTCAATCCGGACGGTGCTGTCACCCGCCAGCGTTTCGACGCCTACGGCAATATGCTGGAACACGCCGAATACATGTCGACCGTCGATGACGTTGCGGCATTGGCCGCGGCGTGGGCAAATCCAGCCGTGCGCGCGCAGCTGCCGGTTGCGCCTTCGGCAGTCGACCGCATCAGCCATTACGCATACGATAGCCAGGACCGCCTGGTGTACAGCGTAGACATTCTGGGCGCCGTCAAGCGTACCGAGTACGATAGCCATGGCAACGCCATCGCAGAAGTCCTGTTCAAGGACCATATCGGTGCGCGTGCAGGTGTTGGCTTTGCCGATTACAGTGTCGGCGGCCTGCAAGCGCTGTTCAACGAAGCTGCGGCAGGTGACCACACGTCGAGCTACACCTACGACGCAATGGGACAGGTGCGCAGCACCACTGACACCATGGGTGCCACCGACTACACCACCTACGGTGTCAACGGCCGCAAAGCCACCTTCACCGACAAGGAAGGCTTTGTCTGGAACTACGAATACGACGGCGAAGGCCGCCTGGCGCAGGAAATTGGTCCCGAGGTTCCAGGGAAGAACGGCAATTATCGAACCGTTACCGAGTATGTCTTCAATGGCAACGGCAATATGGTGGTGCGTTCGGTCAAGCACGACAATAGCCAAGACTATGAGGACAATGTCGACGGATTCGATATCCGCTACATCTACGATCATGCAGGCCGCCCTTGCGGGACGGTGACGCCGGAATCGATGCACTATGGTTCGGACCTGGGTACCGAACCGATCTGGTCTTCCTTGCCAGCGCGAAAAGGACCACGGTATAACGCGCTGGGGCAGGTCGATACGACCTCCACCGAAATGGGCAGCGATGTTCGCCGGTTCTACGACGAGTCGGGTTTGCTGAAATATGAACTCGACCTCAATGGCGGCGTAACCGCCTACGAGCGCAATGTCTTTGGCGATGTGCTGGTCACGACGCGCTACGCTGTAGCTCTCTCTAACGATCAATTGGCAGGCTTCGCCAGCATGGACACGGCGGCGCTGGATCAAATCGTCGCGGGCATGGACCATGTGAACGATCGCGTCATCACGAACAAGGTCGACCACATGGGTCGCGTGCTGGAATCGCAGCAACCGCAAGGATACGTGTACGACCCGACCGCACCGGCTGGCCAGCAGTACTATCAAGCCGGCATCAAGACCGTGCGCGACTACGACACCTTCGGCAACCTGCTGACCACGGCGACCATCAATTCGTTCACCGGCGTGCAGACTGTGGAAGCAAGCTGGTATGACGTTGGCGGCAAAGTCCTGGCTAAGGTCAGCAACACCGGCTTCATGGTCAGCTACCAGTACGACGACTTTGGCAACAAGATTTCGGCAACCGAATCGGCAACCGCCATTGCAGGCTGGAAGGGTGACTACGCACCAATGCCGGTAGCGCCCCAGGATGGACGCGACCGCATCACGACCTTCGAATATGACGAAGCACAGCGCATCACCAGGGAGACCCTGAACGACCGCGCGCACTTCGCCATTGAGAACGGCGGCTATGTGAAGACCAGCGAGTACGACAAGAAGGGCAATGTCGTCATCGCCAACTCCTGGGGACCGGGCCAGACGGGCTCGAATTCGCCGACCTTCATGAGCTACGACGGGATGGGACGCATGATCGCCGTCCTCGATGGCCTGCGTCCGATCGGCGATGGCTTTGCCCTGACCATCAATCACTACGGCGTGAGCGGTGGAGTCATCGAATCGATCCAGTACGAAAAAGGCTTCCGGATCGACGGCCAGCTTGTGCCCGATGAGTCGGAAGAGTTAGAAGTTCGGCGCACCCGAATCGTGTCCGACTATGCCGGCCGGGCGGTGGGTATTTATGATGCGGATCACATCTGGCACTACGTGACCTACGACGCGGCGGGCAACAAGATCGATGAACGAGTCGAACAATACGACTATTACAACGGTGGCTTTAATCCGTCGGCGTCTTATGATCACATGGGGCGCCTGTCGACCGATCCAGAGCAAGGCTTGACGCTGAAGTACAACACGTTCGGCGAGTTGATTTACAAGAAGCAGGGCGAGCAGGAGTTCAGTTACGAGTATGACCGCGCCGGTCATTTGTGGCGCACCGACGAATCCGGACATGTGCAGATATTCATGTACGACCTGCTTGGCCAGCGCACGGCCATGCTGGAGAGCGGCGGTATTTCCAACGGCAATAGCGACCTGTCGCAGGAATCCTCCGTCGCGAACTGGGAGCAGGCAACCAATGTACGCCGCACCGAGTACTACTACGACAGTGAGGGCCGCTGCATCCGCGAGGTACAGCCGACACGCCAGGGCCAGCGCCCTGAATCGCTCAAGGCATACGATCACTGGGGCAACCTGCTGCAGGAATCGCAGCCGGTCGTTGCGGGCAATCCAGCACCGACGGTGACCTACACCTACGACCTGAAGAATCGCAAACTGAGCGAGAGCCAGACCAAGGCGGACGGTACGGCCGGAGGCCGTGTGCGCGAGTACAGCTACGTCTTCGGTGAACGCGGCGTGGCGGTCGTGCGCCAGACCATCGACCGTGAGAATGCAACCGTTGCAGGACCGCAGGACAACGATAGCCTGCACGTGCGCTATCGCCAGACTGTTGAGAATTACAATCTGACGGGGCAACTGCTGTCGACCATCGTCAATGGCATCAAGGCGGAAGAACACACCTATGACGTGTTCGGCCAGCTGCGCAGCGATATCATCGGCGGCCGGGTGGTCTGTACCTATGAGTACAACGGCGTTGGCCTGCTGGCAAAGCAAACCTACCCGCAGGTGGACACCTGGCGCTTTGACGTGGCCGGGCACAGCGTGGTGAGCGATGGCCAGCGCGCCATGAGTAAGACGTTCGAATACGACGGACGCGGCAACCTGGTCAGCATCACCACGAGCGAGGGTGTGACGACCTGGTATACCCACGACGCGCAGGGCAACCTGACCTCGACGACCGATGCGTTGGACAACACCAGCTACACGACCTGGGATAAGAGCGGCCATAAGAAGACGACGACGGATGCGCTCAAATACACGGTCACCAACGAGTACGACAAGCTGGGCCGCCTGAAGAAGGTGACCGGTGCGGACGGTTCCGTCACGATCAACGAGTACGACAACGCTGGCTTGCTGGTGCGTAGCACCCAGGCGAGCAAGGGCCAGGTCGTTGAATACACCTACGACGACGCCTGCCAGGTTGCCACCATTCATGAACTGGTGACCGGCATGAGCGCAGCGGCCAACACCAACCGCTGGACCTTCTATGCCTACGATGCGGTGGGCAACCGCATCTCCGAAGTGCAGGAGCAGAACGGCCAGACGTTCCAGCGCA
>NZ_FOOF01000015.1 GCF_900113115.1 Duganella sp. CF458
TTTTTGGCTTTTTAGTGGTCATTACGTCGGTCATGGACAATCCCTTTCGGTATTATTTCATGACCCCGGATTCACACTAAAATTCTGACAGGCTCAAGCGCTGCGATGGACAAGAACGTCCTTGCCTTCCACACGAATAAAGCAAGCGCTGAAAGGGACCGTCTCTTCGTAATAGTCGCCGCCATCGAGATGCATTGTTGTCGCACCGGACGACGTGTCGACGACAAGCCCCTCTCGCCCCTTGTCAACGACGATGGCGCAATGACTTCCACTTACGTTCGAGTGCAAGCGCCACGCGGGCGCTCCAAAATAACCGTGCCCTTCCTCACTTGACAACGCGGGCAGTTCGACCGAGCAAAGACTCGTAATCATCCCGTCATCCAAGTTCACGCCACATAGTTCTCCATCAGACTTCAATACCAGCAAATGGCCGTAGCTCGCCTGAACAGCGCAAACGTCCACGATCCTGGCGCCAGGCATTTCCAACGAGTGCATTGGGCACTCGCGATTATCAGTTGTGAGCAAACCGCTTGCGTTGATCATTTTCCCTCATTCGTTTAGAACAGTTCATCCAACATCAAATGGAACTGCAGCTTTCTTCGGTCCAGGTCATGGACGCCGTACTGCGCAAGGAATCGCTCCTGAAGTGATGCACCGAACTCGCCGAGGCAATTCCAGGCAATCGCAAGGTCCTGGTAGCGATCCGCGATGCCGACTCTCCCCGCATCGATACAGCCCGCAACTTGCCCATCGAGGATAAGAACGTTATCCAGCGAATAATCGCCATGGGAGACCACCGCATCCGACGCCAGCGGCAGTAGCTCTTGCATCGCCGCCCAAACCTGTTCGGCGGTCCAACCTTGGCGATCCTCGTCAAAGTCGTCTTCGTCCACCAGATTTGCATCGATGCGCGCTCGTGCACGAAGCAGGCGACGGTCATGATTGCTGTTGAAAGGGCAATCACTGACTGGGATCGCGTGTATCCGGCGCAGGAACGTTGCGATGGCGTCCACGACAACGGTACGACGGTCGGGACACTCCTCCATAATCCGGTACGCGGTTTGCCCAGCCACCTCCGTCATCAACAACCAAGCCTCACTGGACGTACGGACGAAATGCACAACCATCGGCATAGGCACATGTCTTCCCAGCCAACGCAGCCTTGCCATTTCATCGCTGACGTCGTCGGCGCATATACCTTCGCCATACTTCAAGAACAAATTGGGAGCCCCTGCTTTCCCATGAAGCCGGTAGACCGCACCTCCCGATTGGCCAACAGTATTACGAACCCATTCATACCCGGCCAACTCGGCCGCAATGGCTGGAGGAAGACGGAATGTGCCGCAAGGCTCATCGGATTCTAATTTGAGCATTCGTTCAACCTACGCGGTGTTATGGCACTGGCGGAGATTTAAGCCCAGCCAAAACTTCTGGTGAGCAACGTGAACTGAGGTCTACCGCAACATGTCGGAGAGCTCGACCCTTGTCGCCATCGACTAACGCCTTTACTTCGATCAGTTGGCCGGTACGCAGATTAATCAGTAATTCAACGCCAGGATTGGCCCATCGATTGGCGGAATATCCGGGTTCAAAGAAGCTGAGATTCAAGTAATACGGCAGAATGGATTCGTCGTGGTACCAGGAACCAGTCACCTGCACCTCTTTCATTTCCCTGGATCGTAGTAGGCTCGTAATGCATGCCGGCACCTCGATCCGCTTGTCCCCTAGTGCCAAAACCAAGGAGCTAATTGGCTGCGACGCACGTAGGGGTGCTGAAAATCCGACCTGCAAATTGGCCGGGCCAAATTCCAGCGGAACATCGGGCATCGCACCGCCTGGGCCGATCGGAAGAATGCGGTCTGCGTGGGCGATCGCATTGCTACTTGCGAGGATACCGACAAGTACCCACATAAAAGCTGGCTTCATAGATTTTGACTGTTGGCCTATATCGGCTCAAACGCTGGGTTTCGCAACCTTACGCCGAAGGGATTAGGCTACCACGCCGCGCTCACGCAGCGCGGTGATCGCGGCCGCAGGCACACCCAATGCCAACAACACGCTGTCGGTGTGCTGGCCCAACGTCGGCCCTTGCCAGCGTACTTCACCCGGCGTTTCCGACAGCTTGGGCACGATGCCCGGCATCTTCACATGTACGCCATCTGGCAGCTCCGTATCCAGCAGCATGCCGCGCGCCTGGTAATGCGGGTCGGCGACGATGTCCTTGACCGAATAGATCCGGCCCGCAGGAACTTCGGCGCGCTCCAGCACTGCCAGCACTTCGTCGATGGTATGCGCCGAAGTCCAGCCTGCGATCGCAGCATCGATCAGCTTTTCCTGCGCCGCACGGCCGTCATTTTGCGCGAACTGCGGGTCTTCCGCCATGTCGGCGCGGCCGATCGCATGCATCAGGCGCTTGTATATGGGATTGCTGTTGCCGGCGATGACCACGTACGAGCCGTCGCGCGTCGGATAGGTGTTGGAAGGTGCGATGCCCGGCAGTGCGCCGCCACTGCGTTCGCGTACGTGACCCAGCAAGTCGTACTCCGGCACCAGCGATTCCATCAGGTTGAATACGCTCTCGACCAGCGACACGTCAACCACCTGGCCATCGCCATTCCCCATTTTCACGCGCAGCACCGACATCAGTGCGCCCATCACGGCATGCAGCGAGGCCAGCGAATCGCCAAGGCTCACCCCAACCCGGGCCGGCACACCGCCGGCTTCGCCCGTGGTGTAGCGGATACCGCCCATCGCCTCGCCAATCGCACCGAAGCCCGGACGGTCTTTGTAAGGGCCAGTCTGGCCGTAGCCCGAAATGCGCACCATCGTCAGTTTGGGGTTTAGCGCATGCAGCACATCCCAGCCCAGTCCCAGCTTCTCCAGCGCGCCCGGCTTCATGTTCTCGATCAGCACATCGGCGTCGGCACACAACTGCTTGACCAGTGCAATCCCCTCAGGCGCTTTCAGGTTGATGGAGATGGACTTCTTGTTACGCGACTGCAGGTACCACCATAGCGAAGTCCCCTTGTGGAGCTTACGCCATTTGCGGATTGGATCGCCCTCGCCCGGCGCTTCGATCTTGATCACCTCCGCCCCGAATTCCGCCATCAACCGCGCCGCGAACGGTGCCGCGATCAGCGTGCCGATTTCGATAACTTTAATTCCCTGCAACGGACCCGCCATTTTGCCCACTCCTCTTGCAATTACATTATCATTAGCGCCAAGCCAATCATTCTAACCGGAGGCGAAAAATGCTGTACAAGGGAAGCTGCCATTGCGGCAATGTGAAGTTTGAAGCAGAAGGCAATATCGAAGGCCTGGTAGCCTGCAACTGCTCCATCTGCCAGCGCAAAGGCGCTTTGATGTGGTTCATTCCGCGCAGCAGCCTGACACTGCTGACGCCAGAAGAAGACCAGGCTAGCTACGTTTTCAACAAGCACGTGATCAAGCACCGCTTCTGCCCGAAGTGCGGCATCCACACCTACGGCGAGGGCACCGACCCGAAAGGCAATGCCATGGCAGCCGTGAACGCGCGAGTGCTGGAAGACATTGAGTTGGACAGCTACCCTGTCCAGCATTACGACGGACGCAAACTGTAAGGAGCCGATATGGCACAAGAACTCGTATTCGACAACCAGACCCGCTCGGCCAAAGACTGGGCTTTCTGGCTTTACCTCGGCCACGGCCTGAGCGTGTTTTTCACGCTCGGCGCCGCATCCTTCATTCCACTGATCCTGAACTACATCAAACGCGACGACAGCGCCGGCACCTTCGTCCACAGCCACCACGGCTGGATGATCCGCTCGTTCTGGTGGTACCTGGTATGGATCGCCGTCGGCTGGATGCTGTTCATTACCATTTTCGGTATTCCGCTTGCTTGGCTGGTCTGGGTCGGAGCATGGTTGTGGAAAATCTACCGCCTGATTCGCGGAATTACAGCGCTCAACAACAACGCCCCGGTCGGCAACTCATAAAGTGCGCAGGAAGGCCACCAGTTCGGCCTTCTCTGTCGCCGACAGCCTCGTCTCGAGGATCAGGTTGAAGAATTCCACGGTGTCCTCGAGCGTCAGCAGCCGCCCATCATGCAGATAGGGCGGCGATTCCTTGATGCCCCTTAACGGGAAAGTCTTGATCGGGCCATCGCCCACCATCATTGCGCCCTTCGCTTGGTGTGGCTTGAAGAAGCGCTCCGTGCGCAGGTTGTGCATCATGTTGTCGCTGTAGTGCGGCGGCGTGTGGCACGTTGCGCATTGAGCCTTGCCGAAGAAGAGCGCCTGGCCGCGCAATTCCTGCTCATTGGCTTTGCGCGGATCGAGCTTTCCGGTGACGCCGAGTTTGGGTGCCGGCGGGAAGTCCAGTATGTTCTGGAACTCGCCCATGAAGTGCACCTGGCTGCCGCGCTCCAGCACATTCACCCCCTTCTTGGTTGCGATGACAGGGTCGCCATCAAAGTAAGCCGCCCGCTGTTCGAACTCAGTGAAATCCTCCACCGACTTCAGCGCACGCTGCGACCCGAACAGCCGCTGCAGGTTCACGCCCCGCAGCGAAGGCGTATCAATACGATGACGGAATTCCTGCGGCCGCGCATCGCCTGCGAGGTGGGTTGAGGCATTGGTGTGGCCGTTCGCATGGCAGTCGAAGCAGGTCACGCCACGGCTTGGACGTTCCGAGCGACGGTCCTCGGTCTGATTGAATTGCTGCTGCGGGAAAGGTGTCAGCAACAGCCGCAAGCCCTCCAGCTGCTTCGGATTGAGGATGCCGTTGAACATCTGGTGGAAGTTATCGATGGTCAGCAGCTTGCCCTTTGATACGTCGCCCAGGTCCGGGCGCGTGGTCAGGAAGATCGGCGCCGGGAATTCCGGCAGCAGGTGGTCGGGGAAGTCGAAGGCGAGGTCGAAGCGGTTAAGGTCGCGCTGTTCCTGCTTCTTGATTTCGTCGATGTGGAATTGCGGGAACAACATGCCGCCTTCCGGATGATTCGGATGCGGCAGCGGCAGGAAGCCTTGGGGATACAGGCCTTTTTCGCGGATTTCGTCCGGGTTCATTGCACCCAGCTTGTCCCAGCTCGTCCCGCGCGGCAGCTTGACCCGCACGCCCTCCTGCACTGGCTTGCCGCGGAACATGGCCACGCCATTCGCCGGCCGGTTCGCCAGGTCATACCGGCTTTCCAGGAAGGCTGCCTGCTCGCGCATCAGTCCCGCCCGCGCTGCCTTCATGCGCTCGAAGGTGGTCTGGAAGTCTTCCTTTGCCACAACGGGCATATAGCTTGTCGGCGGCGCCGCGGAAATCAAACAAGTAGCGCCGCACAGCACGGCGCCTGCTGCAATCCTTAGAATTTGCATGACGGTCTCCCCTGCTGAACGTCCGTCCAATGTAAGCAAGTAGAGGGGATCGATCAATACGCGCACGCCATAGTATTGATCAATCGCTTGGATAGCTAACTAGCTACATGGTTGCCAAGGCGCGTTCGATGTCGGCGATCAGGTCGTCGGGATCTTCGAGGCCGATGTTGAAACGGACCAACGTGCCCTTCTCTTTCCAGTTCCTGCGCATGGCTTGCATTCGGTATGGAATGCACAAGCTGTGCGCGCCGCCCCAGCTATATCCGATGCCAAACAGCTTGAGCGAGTCGACGAAGCGGTCGGTTTGCTCTTCGGTGAATTTCTCGTCGAACAGCACAGAGAACAGGCCGCCGGCGCCGGTGAAATCACGCTTCCAGTTGTCGTGCCCAGGACAATCTTCGAATGCGGGGTGCAGGATTTTGCGGATTTCCGGACGAGCCTTCAGCCACGCCGCCACCTTGCGGGCGGCAGCATCGTGCGTTTCAAAACGGATCTTAAGCGTGGGCAGGTTGCGCAGCACGAGGTAGGTGTCATCGGCGCTCACCCCCATGCCAAGACGCATGTGGGCCATGCTGAGGCGCTCGTGCAGCAAGGGATCGCGCGTGACCAGGGCGCCCATCAGCACGTCGGAGCCGCCGGACTGGTATTTGGTCAGCGCCTGCATCACGATGTCGACACCGAGGTCGAAGCCGCGCAGGGCCAGGCCGGCAGACCAGGTGTTGTCGAGGGCGACCAGCACGCCTTTCTGTTTTGCGGCGTCGCAGATTGCGCGCAGGTCGGGGACTTCCATCGACACTGAGCCTGGCGCCTCGGTCCAGATCAGTTTTGTGTTGGGCTGGATCAGTCCTGCGATGCCGGCGCCGATCATCGGATCGTACAGGCGCGCGGTGATGCCGAAATCGGCGGTCAGCCACTTGCCGAGATCGCGATTGGGACTGTAGACGTTATCGGGCAGCAGCACGTCGTCGCCGGATTTCAGCAGCGCGAAATCGCACATGGCGATAGCAGCGAGGCCGCTGGGAGCCAGCAGGCAATGGCTGCCGCCCTCGATTTCGGCCAGGCGGGCTTCGAGCGTGAAGGTGGTGGGGGTGCCGTGCAGGCCGTAGGTGTAGGCGTTCTTTTCTTTCCAGTCGCCAGAGCGCATGGCGGCGACGTTCTTGAACAGGACGGTGGACGCGTGGTGAATCGCGCTGGGAAAGGCGGCAAAACCTTCGGGCGGCACGTAGTCCGTGTGGATGATCTGGGTTTGCAGGTGCTTTTTGGTCATGGCACCTATTCTATCTAAAACCGGTGGATCGGGGTCTGGCCCTGCGGGTCGGACCCCGGCTTACCGTTTTACTGCGCTTCGCCCCACAAATCGTGCGCATCGGCAGTGGTAATCTCAACGTCGTAGAACTGCCCCACGGCCAGCTTTTTCTTCGGATCGAACGGGCGCTTGACGTGAACCACACCATCAATCTCCGGCGCATCCGCAGCCGAGCGGCCGATCGCGCCGCTTGGCGTCAGCTCGTCGATCAGCACCTTCACGGTGGTGCCGATCTTCGCCTTCAGGCGATTACGCGAAATCTCTTCCTGCAGCAGCATCACACGGCCGCGACGCTCTTCGCGCACTTCTTCCGGCACCGGATTGGCCAGTTCGTTGGCAGTCGCACCTTCCACCGGCGAATAGGCGAAGCAACCCAGGCGGTCGATCTGTGCTTCCTTCAGGAAGTCCAGCAGGTATTCGAACTCCGCTTCGGTCTCACCTGGGAAGCCGGCGATAAAGGTCGAACGGATCGTCAGGTTCGGATTCATTTCGCGCCATTTCAGGATGCGCTCCAGGTTCTTCTCACCGGAGGCCGGGCGCTTCATGCGCTTCAGCACGTCCGGGTGGGCGTGCTGCATCGGAATGTCCAGGTAAGGCAGGACATGGCCGTCACCCATCATCGGGATGATTTCATCCACGTGCGGGTAAGGATAAACATAATGCAGGCGCACCCAAGCGCCATACTGCTTGGCCAACTCGCCCAGGGCCTGGGTCAGCTGGGTCATATGGGTCTTCACCGGACGGCCGTTCCAGAAACCGGAACGGAACTTCACGTCCACGCCGTAAGCGGAAGTATCCTGCGAGATCACCAGCAGTTCCTTCACGCCGGCCTTGAACAGGTTCTCGGCTTCGAGCATCAGTTCCGCGATCGGGCGCGACACCAGGTCGCCGCGCATCGAAGGAATGATGCAGAACGAGCAGCGGTGATTGCAGCCTTCGGAAATCTTCAGGTAAGCGTAGTGCTTAGGGGTCAGCTTGATGCCCTGCGGCGGCAGCAGGTCGATGAACGGCTCGTGCGGCTTGGGCAGGTGGGTGTGCACCTGGGCCATCACTTCCCCCACGGCGTGCGGGCCGGTTACGGCCAACACTTTCGGGTGCACCTTCTGGATGATGTCGTCGCCGTCTTTATCTTTCTTGGCGCCCAGGCAGCCGGTCACAATCACCTTGCCGTTTTCCGCCAACGCTTCGCCGATGGCATCCAGCGATTCCTGCACTGCAGCATCGATGAAGCCGCAGGTATTCACGATCACCAGGTCGGCGCCGTCGTAGGACTTGGCGGTCTCGTAGCCTTCAGCGCGGAGCTGGGTCAGGATCTGTTCGGAGTCGACCAGCGCTTTCGGGCAGCCGAGGGAAACAAAACCTACTTTTGGGGCTGGAGTGCCGTCGGTGGGAGTGAGGCGAATGATTTGCTTGGATTGCATGGCAGAGAGCTGATGATTCAGGGCAATCCACCATTATAGCAAAAATGGGGCCGGAAAAAATGGGGACGTACCCCATTTTCCGCAATGCGGAAAAATGGGGTACGTCCCCATTTTTTTCGCCCCTGTTTTTCTTACTTTTTATCGGCCGGAGGTGGCGCGAACGGGAAGGTGCCGAAGATATTCTTGCTCTGGTTCTGCATTTGCTCCTGCATTTGCACAAACAGGCTCTTCGACTGGTCGATGTAGTTATTCATCATGCCTTGCATGATAGGCGCTTGCACATTCATGAACTGGGTCCACATTTCGGGGCTAAAAGACTTGCCGTCGAACGTGGCGGCCCCTTGCGTGAATTTACGCTGGATATCGGTAAATGCCTGGATATTCTTTTCCAGGTAAGAACCCATCATGCCCTGCATTGCATGACCGTAGAAACGGATGATTTGTGCCAGTACGTCGGTAGAGAACATCGGTACGCCACTCGCTTCCTCTTCCAGGATGATCTGGAGCAGGATGCTGCGAGTCAGGTCTTCATTTGTCTTGGCGTCAACGACAGTGAACTCCTCGGCGTCGAGCACGAGTTGTTTCACGTCCGTCAGGGTAATGTAGGAACTGGTCTGGGTATCGTAAAGACGGCGATTGGGGTATTTCTTAATCAAACGTTCAGTACTTTTCTTTGCACTACTCATCGCTGTGTCCCGTTGATATTATTTGCAACCCCATTATAGGGCGAAAAAAAAGCTTTTGGCACGACAATATTGCATTGCAACTTAACGTTACCAAAAATCAATCGGCCTTAGCCTTAACATAACGTCCAGGTGCTGCTTCGATCGGTTCGTATTTGGCGTTGCCCAGCTTACTGCGCGCCTTCACATCCTTGCCGCCATGGCTTGCCAGGAATTCCGACCATTCGCTCCACCAGCTACCCGGATGCTCGGCGGCACCGCTGAACCACTCGTCATGCGAGGCCGGACGGGCGTCATTGGTCCAGTAGCTGCGCTTTTTCTTGGCGGCGGGGTTGATCACGCCGGCGATATGGCCGGAGGCGCCCAGGATGAACTTGTTCAGTTCGGGGTGCTTGTTGTTCAGTAGCTTGGTCGATTGGTAAGCCGAATTCCACGGCACGATATGGTCTTCGCGCGAAGCATAGATGAAGGCTGGCGCGTGGATCTTCGACAAATCGATTTTTTCTCCCGCCACGGTCAGCTTGCCCGGCACTTTCAGGCTGTTTTCCAGGTAAGTGTTGCGCAGGTACCAGCAGAACATCGGGCCTGGCAGGTTGGTCGAATCGGAATTCCAGTACAGCAGGTCGAATGGCGGCGGCTCGTTGCCCTTCAGGTAGTTCGACTGCACGTAATTCCACACCAGGTCGTTCGGGCGCAGGCTGGAGAACGTGCTGGCCAGGTCGCGGCCCGGCATCAGGCCGCCGGATTTCAGCGTCTGCTCGCGCAACTGCACCTGCGGCTCGTCGACAAACACGTTCAGCACGCCGGTATCGCTGAAGTCCAGGAAGGTGGTCAGCAGCGTGATGCCGGCCGCCGGCTGCTCGCCGCGCGCGGCCAGCACGGCCAAGGCGGTCGACAGCAAGGTGCCGCCAACGCAGAAGCCCAGCACATTCAGCTTGTCCTGCCTGGTGATTTCGCGGGCGATGTTGATCGCGGTGATCGTGCCCTTTTCGATGTAATCGTCCCAGGTGGTGCCGGCCAGCGACTGGTCCGGATTGCGCCAGGAGACCAGGAACACGGTGTTGCCCTGCTCCACCGCATAACGCACCAGCGAGTTCTCAGGCTGCAGGTCAAGGATGTAGTACTTGTTGATGCAGGGCGGCACCATCAGCAGGGGGCGCTCGCGCACGGTCTTGGTCAACGGCGTGTACTGGATCAACTGGAACAGCTCGTTCTCGTACACCACCTGGCCTTCGGTGGTGGCCAGGTTGCGGCCCACTTCGAATGCCTTCTCATCGGACAGGGAAATATGGCCCTTCTGGATATCGCCCAGCAGGTTGGCCAGTCCCTTGGTCAGGCTTTCGCCCTTGGTTTCGATCAGCTTCTGGTGCGCTTCCGGGTTCGTAGCCAGGAAGTTGGCCGGCGACATGGCATCGACCACCTGTTGCACCGCAAAGCGGATTTTCTGTTTCTGGTGAGGGCTGGCGTCAACGGCTTCCGCCATTTGCATGAGGAATTTGCTGTTTAGCAGGTATGATGCCGCATTGAACGCGGACACCGGATTGGCCTGCCAGGCTTCGGACGAAAAGCGGCGGTCCTTCAGGGACGGCGCTTTGCCCGTGGTCAGGAATTCCTGCCACAGCGCACCGAACTCGCCCATGTATTCGTTTCGCATCTGCTCCATCGCCTCCGGGCGAACGGTAGCACCTGCATCGCGCAGCAGTGCGGCGCCTGGGACAGCATCCATTTCCGGCATCATCTTGAACCAGGATTGCCATTGGTTGGGATCGCTGATTTGCGCCATCCATGCGTTTGCGAAGGCTTGCGGGTCGGGCATGTTCATTTTCTAAGTCCGTTAAAAATACAATTTGGAAGAAAAATGTTGATTGTTGCTATTGCCTGGCTCTACGTCACAATCCTGATGGCGTTCACGGAACCAACTGTGGTCGCCGGCATTATGACCTTCCTGCTGTATGGCCTGTTGCCATTAGGAATACTATTTTATCTAACAGGCGGCAAACGCCGCAAACGCAAACGGGCAGCCGAAGCCGCCCGTCGTAATGATCCACCTACTCCTTGATCCAGATCAAACTCGCCTGCCTTCCGGTGACCTTATCCCTGCGGTAGGAATAGAAGCGGCTGGCGTCGGTGACCGTACATAAGTCACCGCCGGCCACGTCGCTCACACCGACCCGGCGCAGCGCCAGGCGCGCCAGCGCGTAAATGTCCGCCAGGTATTTGCCGGGCTTTCCGGGCCGGGCAACGAAGGTTGCGCGCACTGCCGTTTCGCCAGCCTCACCCTCGCCCGCAGCAACCGCGCCGGCCAGGAAGGCCGCCAAGACATCTTCGCCAACTTCGAATTCCTGCGGGCCGATCGCCGGACCAAGCCAGGCGATGATTTCGCCGCCACCCTCGCTGGTGCCGGCCTCGGCGCGCATGCCGTCGACTGTCGCCTCCAGTATGCCCCCGGCCAGGCTGCGCCAGCCCGCGTGGGCCGCGCCGACCACGCTGCCGGCGCGATTCGTCAGCAGGACTGGCAGGCAATCCGCCGTCTGGATGGCACACACGGCACCCGGCATGGCTGCAAAGCTGGCATCCGCTTCCGGCACTTCGCCCCGTCCAAGCCGGTCGGCGCGCACTACCGCCGTACCGTGGACTTGCGACAGCCAGGCCGGCTCGGTCGGCAAGCGCCCGCGCAGGATGGCGCGGTTGAATGCCACATTCGAAGGATCGTCGCCAACGTGCACGCCGAGGTTCAGGCCGCCGCCAGCCGTAGCGATGGCCTGCGGGCCCGGCCCGTAAGGCTCCGGGCTCACGCCGCCGCGCCGCGTGGTGCAGACAAAACCGATATTGGCCGGCGCGCCGGGCCAGTCAGGCACCAGCCATTGCGCCCCTTGGAAAGATTGCTGCATTTATTCGTCGTCGAATTCGTCGTCGTAGATATCGTAGTCTTCGTACTCGCCATGCTCGGCTGCAGCGGCGGTCAGGACCGATTCATCAGGCTCCTCGATGCCGGCCCGCTCCATCAGTTCCTTGAAGTCATCGGCCAGCGGCACTACCCACTCCATTGGCTCGCTGCTCATCGGGTGAACCAGGCCGAGGCGGCGCGCCTGCAGCGCCTGGCGCGGGAATACGCTGGCCATATGCTGCTTGCCGTAGACCTGGTCGCCGATCAGCGAAAAACCCAGGTGCGCCATGTGCACGCGGATCTGGTGCGTGCGGCCGGTCTCCAGGCGGCACTGCACCAGCGATACCGGACGACCATCCAGCACACCTTCCGCCAGGCGCTGGTAATGGGTAATCGCCGGCTTGGAGCCCATGCTGGTCGACACCGCCATCTTCACACGGTCCTTCTGGTCGCGGCCCATGGATGCGTCGATCGTGCCGCTCATGCGCGGGGTACCCCACACGATGCACCAATAGACGCGCTTCACGGTACGGGCTTGCAGCTGGCGTACCAGGTCGGTCTGGGTCGGCAGGTCCTTGCCTACCACCATCAGGCCGCTGGTGTCCTTGTCCAGGCGATGGACGATGCCGGCGCGCGGCACGCCGCCCAGTTGCGGCCAGCGGTGCAACAGGCCATTCAGCATGGTGCCGGACCAGTTGCCGGCGCCCGGATGCACGACCAGGCCGGCCGGCTTGTTAATGACCAACAGGTTATCGTCCTCGAACACGATATCGAGCGGCACGTCTTCCGGGGTGAACGCCACGTCTTCCGGCGCCGGCTGCGGGATTACCAGGATTTTTTCATCGCCATACACGGTGGCGCGGACCTTGGCCGGCTTGCCATCGACCGTCACATGGCCTTCTTCGATCCAGGATTGCAGGCGGCCGCGCGAAAACTGTGGCACCAGGCGGGCCACCACTTTGTCCAGGCGCTCGCCGCAGTCGGATTTGCTCAGTTCGAGCTCGATCGGCGCGAGGGGATCGGCCAGGGTATCACCTTCAAAATCGGCGTCAAAATCGTTATCAGGCACTTGTTCTGCCGAATTCATCTCAGGTTTCAATATCACAGCATTCCCATCGGCTATAATCAGCCAAGTTTAGTATTTTGGTTAACGATTCCTTGCACATCAACATGCAAAAAAAATTATCAGTAGTTGCAGCAACAGTCGTACTGTTTAGTTTGTCAGCTTGTGGCCTGTTACCAGAACGCGCGGACGAGACTCGAGGCTGGTCCGCAACGAAATTATACTCGGAGGCCAAGGATGAACAGGCTAGCGGCAACTATGAACGTGCCGTCCAGCTCTTCGAACGCCTCGAATCGAGCTACCCGTTCGGCACTTATGCGCAACAGGCGCAGATGGAAATCGCCTATTCCCACTACAAGGCCCAAGACCAGGCCCAGGCCTTGGCTGCCGTGGAGCGCTTCATCAAGCTGCATCCGAACCATCAAAGCGTTGACTATATGTACTACCTGCGCGGCCTGGTGAACTTCAACGACTCGATCGGCCTGCTGAACTTCCTGTACGAGCAAGACCCGGCGGAACGTGACCCGAAAGCCACCCGCGAAGCTTTTGCCGCCTTCAAGGCTTTGGTCGAAAAGTTTCCTGAAAGCAAATATACGCCGGACGCGATCGATCGCATGAAGTACCTGATCAATGCAATGGCGAAGTATGAAGTCTATGTGGCGCGTTATTACTACCGCCGCGGGGCCTACCTGGCAGCGGTCAACCGCGCCCAGGGCGTGCTGACCGATTACGCGGATTCGCCATCCATCGAGGAAGCGCTGGCGATCATGTACCGCGGCTACGACAAGATGGGTAACCCGACGCTGCGCGACGATACCAAGCGCGTCTTCGTGAAAAACTTCCCTGACAGCAAGATGCTGGAAGACGACGGCATCAAGAAGAAGGCCTGGTACAACGTCTGGTGATGAAGCGAGCGCCTGCCCCACTGGGCGGGCGCTTCAGCATCAGGCTGCGATCTTGCGGCGGAACACCCAGGTAGTGTCATTCGAGGCGTCGGCTTCGAATTTGTAGCCATCCATATCGAACTTCTTCAGCTTGCCCGGCTCGGTGATGTTATGCACCGCCGCATAACGCGCCAGCATGCCGCGCGCCCGTTTGGCGAAGAAGGAAATGATCTTGTATTTGCCGCCCTTCCAGTCCTCGAAGACTGGCGTGATCACCGGCATATCCAGTTTCTTCGGCTTGACCGACTTGAAATACTCGTCCGAAGCCAGGTTGACCAGCACCGGCGAGCCTTCCTTGTTCAGCGCCTCGGTAATCATGTCGCCCCAGAATTCGTAAAGGTTCTTGCCGCGCGGGTTCTGCAGGCGGGTGCCCATTTCCAGGCGGTGCGGGTGGATCAGGTCCAGCGGCTTCAGCATCCCGTACAGGCCGGACAGGATGCGGATGCGCGACTGCGTGTAATCGAGCTGCTTGGCCGACATGGAGCGCGCATCGAGGCCGTCATAGACGTCGCCGTTGAAGGTCATGACAGCCTGCCGCGCCTCGCTGGTGTCCTTGGTCCAGGTGGCGTAGCGCGCCACGTTCAGGGTCGACAAGGCATCGGACAGGTCCATCAGTTCGCCCAATTGATTCGGCGAGAAGTCGCGCAGGCGCTCGATCAACTGCTCCGAATGATCAAGGAACGCAGGCTGCGTTGCGAGTTTGGTGGTTGACGGGGTTTCCAGGTCAAGACTTTTTGCAGGCGACAGCACAATCAGCATAAGATTCAAAATTCAAAACGAAAAACCTCGACATGATACCCGTTCCACCGCATATTTCACCTAAGCGCATCGTCATCGACACCAATGTATGCCTCGACCTGTTCGTTTTCCAGGACCCGCGCTGGGCATCCCTGCTGGTGGCGATTGAAAGCGGCGCGGTCGAAGCGATCACGCGTGCCGACTGCCGGGCCGAATACCTGTTCGTCCTGAACTACCCTCACCTGCCGCTCGATGAACACACGCGCCCTGCCAGCGCAGCTCGATTCGACCGGTACATCAAGGTGGTGCAGCCGCCGGAATCGGGCGCGCGGCTACCGGTGTGCACCGACCGCGACGACCAAAAGTTCCTGGAACTGGCGCGCGACGCGCAGGCCGACATCCTGATCACCAAGGACAAGGCCCTGCTCAAGCTGGCCAAGCGCCTCGCGAAAGCCGGCATGTTCAAAGTCATGCAGCCGGAAAAATGGAGCCTGGAGGCTTGACTTTCTGGTTTTACCCTCGGGGCAACACTTGTTTTATTCGGCTGCGCTAGAATGGAAAAAATGTCCATTTCGTAAGCACGATGAAACAACTGACCTCCCGCCTGCCGCACATCGGCACCACCATTTTCTCGCGCATGTCGGCCCTGGCCGGGCAGCATGGCGCGGTCAACCTGGGCCAGGGCTTCCCTGATTTTGCCTGCGATCCGAAGCTGGTCGACATGGTCACCGTCGCCATGCGCGAAGGTTATAACCAATATCCCACCGGCGTCGGCGCGCTCGAACTGCGCCAGGCTATCGCCGACAAGATCGACCGCATTTACGGCCACCGTTACGACGTCAACACCGAGATCACCGTCACGCCCGGCGCAACGGAGGCGCTGACCACCGCCATCCTGTGCAGCGTGCACCCCGGCGATGAAGTGATCGTGATCGAACCGGCTTACGACAGCTACCTGCCCGCCATCGAACTGGCTGGCGGCGTGCCGGTCCTGGTGCAGATGGAAGTGTCGCCGCACGGCGGATTCAGCGTGCCATGGGCGCGCGTGGAAGCAGCCGTTTCGCCGCGCACGCGCATGATCATCATCAATACGCCGCACAATCCGACCGGCAGCGTGCTGCGCGCGGCCGATATGGAGGCGCTGCGCCAGATCGTGCGCGACACCAACATCCTGATCCTGTCCGACGAAGTCTACGAACACATGGTCTACGACGGCCATCGGCATGAATCGATGTGCCGCTATCCGGACCTAGCCGAGCGCTCCTTTGTGGTATCCAGCTTCGGCAAGACCTATCACGTAACAGGTTGGAAAGTCGGCTACGTCGCCGCACCGGCAATGATGTCGCTCGAGTTCCGCAAGGTCCACCAGTACAACGTGTTCTCGGTGAACACGCCTATGCAGCATGGCATCGCCAGCTATATGGCCGATCCCGCGCCATACGTCGGGCTGCCGGCTTTTTACCAGCGCAAGCGGGACCTGTTCCGCAAAGGCCTGGAGGGCAGCCGTTTTGAATTGCTGCCGGCCGACGGAACCTATTTCCAGTGCGTGCGCTATGACCGCATCTCCTCCCATCCGGAGGCGGATTTTGCGGAATGGCTGACCAGCGAAATCAAGGTAGCCGCCATTCCCGTCTCGGCTTTCTATCGCGACGGCAAAGATTCCGGCATCGTGCGCTTCTGCTTTGCAAAAAAAGACGAGACGCTGGGGCTCGCACTGGAGCGACTGGCGCGCGTATAACAACATCGGGGACAGATCATGAACCAGTACCTCAACAGCCTGCAGGACCTCGGCATGGAAGGCGGATCGCGGTTCGAGCCGCCGCCGTCCGTGCTGCATGAACTCAACCTGGCTAACAAGCGCCTGGAAAAGCTGCTGGGAGACTTGCGCAACGAGCGCAATGCCGACGCCGATTTGCGCAACATCGCGCGCGAAGTGGTGCGCGCGGTCGAACTCAATCCCGATATCGCCCTGGCCTGCCTGTTCCTCAACCAGATCGCCGGCACCTATGCGGTGCGTCACTGCATCGAGACGGCCATCGTGGTGGTGCTGGTGGCGCGCGGCATGGGGAGGGCTGCCGACGAAGTGGTTTCACTGACGGCAGCGGCGCTGACCATGAACGTCGGCATGCTGCGCCACCACGACAACTTCCAGAGCAAGCCCGGTTCGCTGAACAGCGAAGAAATGGCGATCGTGCGGCGCCATCCGGAACACAGTGCGGAATTGCTGAAGTATGCGGGCGTCGAAGACGACGAATGGATCTCCTGTGTGTTGATGCACCACGAGAACGACGACGGCTCCGGGTACCCGGCCGGCATGACCCGCGAACAGATCACCCACAACGCACGCTTGCTAAGCCTGGCCGATCGCTATTGTGCACGTGTCTCGGCACGCAACTACCGCTGCTCGATGCTGCCGGATGAGGCGCTCGAAAAGCTGTTGCACGATCCATTGCATCCCGCCGATCCGGCGCTGCAGGAACAATTCCACCGCCAGGTCGGCAAGTACCCGCCCGGGGTGCTGGTGCGCCTGGCGAACGGCGAGCTCGGTGTCGTGATCGGGCGCGACTGCGGCGACGGCGTGCTTGAAGTGCACTGCATGCGCGACGCGGCGGGCAAGACCTTGGCAACCTCGGTGCAGCGCCGCACCGACCAGGCCGAATGCGCCATCCTCGAAGCCCTCAGCGAAGACCAGGCGGAGCTGCGCTTCAGCATGAAGCAGATCTGGGGCGCCCAGGCCGCGCTTTAGTTTCCCGGCGACGCAGCCCATAGCTGCCAATGCCGGCCCGCCGTTATTCGTGGAGACACGCATGGGACTTCTAACCTTCAGCATCAACGTCACCCTGGACGGCTGCGTCGACCACCAGGAGGGAATTGCCGACGACGAAACGCATGCCTTCTTCACCCGCCTCATGGACGAAGCCGGGGCAATGCTGTGGGGCCGCGTTACCTACGAGATGATGGAGAGCTATTGGCCGACAGTCGCCCGCGGCGAAGTCGAGGCAGCGCCGATGATGCGCGAATGGGCGATCAAGCTGGAGAGCAAGCCGAAGTACGTCGTGTCGTCGACGCGAACGGACTTCCCGTGGACCAATAGCCACCACATCGCTGCCGACCTGCGCTCGGGCATACAACGACTCAAGGACGCGACCCCGGCCGGCGTGCTGCTCGGTAGCGGCAAGCTCGCGACCGGGCTGGATCGCCTGGATCTGATCGACGAGTACAAATTCCTCGTTCACCCCAGGATCGCCGGTCACGGCCCCACCTTGTACCAAGGTGGGCTGCCCGCCACACGACGGCTCGATCTGATCTCGGCCAAGCCGCTTGGCAACGGCACGGTCGCCATGCACTACCGGCGCGCGCGCAGCTAGTTCACTACCTCTAATTCAACTGCTGCAGCCGGCGCTCGACGAAAGCTTGCAGCTCCGGCGCCAGGCGGCCGGTTTCGAGGGCACGCTGGAAGGCCGCTTTCGCTTCGGCATTGCGCTGCTCCGCCTGCAACGCAATCCCCAGCCCCATCCACCATACGCCATTGGCGGGCTGGAGCTGCACTGCCGCGCGGTAATGCTCTGCTGCCTCGCGATGCCGGTTGATCCGCTCCAGCACACCAGCCATCATGGCGCGATAGTCCGCGTTCGATTGAGCGTATGGCAAACTGCGCTCCAGGGTGCCGATTGCATCGCTGCCGGATTCCAGCTGCAGCCTGGCCAATAGCATGGCCATCTGGCTTTGCTCGGGATTGCTTGCTAATGCGCGCTGCAAATGAGCCATTGCATTGCGTTGACGCCCATTTTCCAACAACACGGCAATCAGGGTTTCCCGCGCCGCCAGGTAACGCGGATCGATCTCCAAGGCGTGCTCAAGGTCGGCAATTGCCTCGGTCACCCGCGCCTCCATGAGCTTTTGCTGCGCACGCTGGAACAACGCAGTCGCGGATGCCTGCGCTCCGGGCTCGCGCGAAGCTGGCGACACGGTGCCGCCAGCCGCCAAGGCCGGCCGCGCAGCCGGCTGCATCCTGGGGCTCGAAGGGGATGCGGACGAACGCGCTCGTGCTGGGCGCCGCGCTTCGGCCGATGTGGCCACCGGCGCAACGCTTTCGACCTTGGGGGGGGCAACCGCAGGGACATTTTCAGGCGCCGGCGGCGGCAATCCGTCAACCATTTGCTCGGGCGGCGTGGCTTGCGGCTTCTCCACGGCAGGCGCCTGATTCACAATAGCCTGCGGCCGCACGGGCTTGTCTGCGGTCCGCAGCGCGCTCCAATACCGCCAGCCGGCAAACAGCGCGGCCACCGTCAGCAGCACTGCGCCAAACACGACCAGGATCAGGACCAGGCTGCGATGGCGCGTGCCTTCCTGCGAAACCGCCTGCACCGAACTGGAGAGCCCCGACGTTTGCGGCGTTCCGCCCCGTGCATCCAGGTCTTGCAGCATTTTGTTAATCAGGCTCATAGAATCGACCGGTAAGACAACAATGTGCCCGTAGCGACAAACGCCGCCAGGAGCAGCCCCGTCGCCAGCCAGGGCCAGCGGTGATGCCGCTCCACGGCGGTGTCGCGAACGGCCAACTTCACATGGCGCGTGTCGATCCTTTGCCGTCCTTCGCCATAGGCGGCCAGCATCGATTTATGCGCAATGATGTTGATCAGGCGCGGAACGCCCTTGCTGGCGGCGAACAAGCCACGCACTGCGCCTTTGCTGAACAGGCGCGCGCCGGCAAAGCCGGCCACCCGCAGGCGGTGCGCAAGGTAGTATTCCAGATCGTCGCGCGACAAGCCGCCAAGGTCATGCTGGAAGGTGATCCGCTGCGCCAGCTGGCGTACCGACTTCGCTTGCAGATGTTCATTGAGCTCCGGCTGGCCAAACAGCACGATTTGCAAGAGCTTGCGTTTCTCCGTCTCCAGGTTGGTGAGCAGCCGCAGCGCTTCCAGGCTCTCGCCTGGAATGGTCTGCGCTTCATCCACGCACAGGACGACCCGCCTGCCCTGGCTTGCCAGCTCCATCAGGCGCGCCATCAGGGATTTCAGCAACTGGTGCTGGTCGACATCGCGTTCGAACGCCACCTCAAGCTCGTCCGCCAATGCCAGCAGCAGCGATCGTGGCTCCAGCATCGGATTGGGCAGGTAGGCCGTCACGAAATCTTCGCCCAGCGTTTTCATGAACTGACGGCACAACAGCGTCTTTCCCGTTCCCACTTCGCCGGTAATCTTGATGAATCCTTCGCCGCCGCGCGCAGCCACCAGCAGGGTATTCAGCGCCTCCTGCGAATGCGGGCTGCTGAAGAAATAGCTGGTGTCCGGCGTGATGCCGAACGGCGCTTCCCGCAAGCCGAAGTGGCTCTCGTACATATCAGCGGCGCCCCGTGGTTTTGCTTGGGTCCAGGTCCTCGATGCGGCGCTTGCTCTCCATCAGGTCCTGGCTCCAGTCGCTGGCGGTTTCAACGATGGTCGGTTTGATCAGCACCACCAGCTCGCGTTTTTGGATCGTGTCGGCGGTGCTGCGAAATAGTCCGCCCAGGACGGGAATGCGCCCGGCGACCGGTATCTGCGAGCGATCGGCACTGGTCGATTGGCGCATCAGGCCACCGATGGCGACCACGCTGCCGTTCTCTCCCCGCACCATGCTGTCCATTTCGGAGGTGGCCGAAGCGGCCAGCGGCAGGTTCAGGCTGCCCGCATTCCCCAGGTTGATATTCTTGTTAACAGTCGACACCTGGCTCACGGACGGGTGCACGTGCAGGATGATATTGCCCTTCTCATCGATCTGCGGCGTCACGTCCAGCACCACGCCAGAGAAGAACGGCTGCAGCGTCACGTTCGGCGAGACGGTACCGTTTCCCGTCGCGTTGGTATTGGTCGTAGTACTGACGCCGGTAACGAAGAACTCATCGGTACCGATCTTCAGCACGGCTTTCTGGTTGTTGAGCGTTGCAATCCGCGGGCTGGACAGCACGTGCACCGTGCCCTGCGATTCAAGGAAGGAAATCAAGGCCGCAAAATTCGAGCTCTGGAACGCCAGGCCGAACAGGGAACCTGGAGCGCCGGTGGCGGCGGCCAGTGCGCTGCCCGGCGTGGCCAGCAGGCCGTTTGGTTGCCCCATCAGCGAGGTAACGCCGTTGATACGCGGTGCCAGCGCCGTGCCGGGTCCGACCATCCCGGCTGAAATACGCGATCCGAAAGCGGCCCAGTTGATGCCCGACTGCGCTTTTTCGCTCAACTCCACTTCAAGGATCTTTGCCTCCAGGATGACCTGGCGCGCGACGGCCAATTGCGTGGCCTTCAGGTAGCGGTCGACATTCCTCAAGTCTTCCGGCATGCCGCGAATCACCACCAGCCCGGACTGCGGGCTGACCACCACCGTGCGCCCGTCCTTGCCGCTGCCGACAATCGCTTCCAGCGACAGCTTCAGTTCCGCCCAGAAGTCCGATTCGGAGCGTGTGGTCACGTTGGCCGCTTCGTCCAGCACGTTGGCGTTGGGAGAATTCGGATCGCCGCTATTGTTGTTGCGGTTCTGGCGGTTGTTGTTATTGTTGTTATCGGCGCCATTGTTGTTGCCGCCGCTATTGTTTGCAACGTTCTGCACCGAGGTCGACGTCACGCGCAGGTTCGACGATCCGCGCCGCGCCGCGGTCAGGTAATTCACCTGGAACATCCTGCTTTGCATGGTCAGCGGCCTGATCGAGATCCGCGTACCTTCGACGCGATAATCGTAGCCGTACATCTCGCGCACCGCTTCCAGCGCCTCGGGAATGGTGACGTCCTTCAGGTTGGCCGTGATGTTTCCGCCCACTTCCGGATGCACCAGCATGTTGTAGCGCGTGCCCGCGACCAGCGAATGGAAAAACTGCTGGGCCGGCACGTCGTTAAAGGCGACATTGAAGCGCTCCTCCAGCACCGGCCGCGCCTTCGGCAGTTGCGCCGCCAATTGTTCGGCCGAGGGCAGCAAGGCGTCGGACACCGGGCCAGGGACCGCTGCGCCGGCCGCGGCCTGTGCGGCCGACTTCATTTCGCTGCTGATGGTGTTGTAAGTGTCGCGCATTGGCGTCTGGGTGCATGCCGCCAGCAATGCCAGCACGCCGCTTCCAGCCATGAGCCGGCATCTGCGCGGGGCTTTCGAGAGGATCGTGTTCTTTGTCATGGCTGTTGCGCCTTTTCGTGTCCCGATGATACCAATTTAAGCACCTGCTTTCGTTTGCCGCGTTGCAGGACCACAGCGCTCTCGCGTACCTCCACCAGGATTGCCCCATCCACCTTGCCCCCCAGCGGCACGATCGCACCGTCGATGACCGCCAGCCTGCGCCCCCCCGGCCGCCTGGCCAGCAACACCGACTGCAACTGCGGGCCGGTTGCCGCCGGTACCGCAGGTAGCGCTTTATCGGCCGGTGGCAGCAGCACTTCCGGCGGTGGGCGCGTAGGATCCGGCAGCGCTTGCTGCGCCATCGCCGTCTGCCAGGCCAACATGGCCAACATGGCCAACCTGCTCCTCATAACTGCACCCATGTATCGTCAAGACTCAGCGTATAGACTGTCAGCGTCAAATTCGCCTCGGGATGTTTGATCACGTTTAAACGTGCGCTGCCCCAGATCATGCGTGGCGAGACTTTCTCCAGCGCTTCCATGTAGCCCAGCAAATCGGCGTAGCTGCCCTGGACCACCAGTTCGACACCATGGCGGTACATGAGTGCCGCCGCCGGACGAACGGGCTGGGCTGCCGCAGCCGGCGTGGGGCCCGCCGTGCTGGTTCCCAGCGCCTCGAACTGCCCATCATGCAAGCCGCTCACCGGCAGCGTTTTCAAGGCAAGGACTTTCAGCCCCGGCCGTGCGGCCAGGATTTGCTGCAGCAGCGGCACGATCCGCTGCGGCTGCACCAATCCCTGCCTGCGGTTCAACAAGTCCTCGCTGGTGCTGCGGATCTGCTCCTGGACCGTCGCCAGGCGCCGCTGCAGCGCGGCATTGGGGTCGGATTCGAAGGCTTTCAACGCCGACTCGATACTCTTGTCCACCGCATCAAGCTGGGCCTGCTGCTGTGCGATGACGCCACGCAGAGACTGGCGCTCGGCCAGCATCGGGCCGAACTGCCCGAACCAGGCAATGGCAGCCAGCGTAACTATGGCCCCGGCGAACAGGGCCATGCGCTGCCGCAAGGGCATGGCATCGACACGCTGCTCCAGTTTCAGCAAGGCCGCTTTCATGGCTGCCCCCCGGAAGGCCCAGCTGGGGCAGCTGCGCTGCTGCGCAGGCGAAACTCCAGGAAACGCGTCTCCGGCAAGGGCGGCGACTGGACAGCTCCGCTGGTTCCCGGCGCCGTCGTCAGCGGCAAGGATGGTGGAACTACCGCCTCAACCGGCGCCGGCTGGGCCGCAGGCGCCATGTCCAGCGCCTGGAACGATTTGCCGCGCAACACCGGCTCACTGCCCAGCCGGGACAGGTAGGCCGGAACCAGTGCTGCCTGCAGCACGCGTCCATGCAGGCTGACCTCGCGTTTTTCACCCTGCACCGCAACTTCGGTCAGCCACAAGCCGCTGACACTTTGGCGCGCGAATGCCCGGAAATAATCCGCGAAGCCTTGCGCGCCCTCGCCTTCCGCCTGGCGCAGCATCTGCGTTGCCTGCTGTAGCGACTTCAGCCGCGCATCCTTGGCCTCCAGCTGCCCTTTCAGGGCGGGATCGGCGGCGCGCGGCGCAAACTGCACGCTGACCTCGGCGAGGCGGGCCTGGTGCTCTTGCAACATGCTTGCCTGGCGTGCGGACTGGCTACGCAATGGCACCAACTGCCACTGTGCAAAGACCACCATGGCAATCACCCCCACCAGCATCAAGGCCAAGGCCAGTGCCATGCCGCGCGCGCCAAAGCTGTGGCGCTGCCGCATGAAGATTGGATTGAACAGGTTGATCTGCTGGCTCATGGGCCGCCCACCTCCTGGCGCAAGGCGGCCCCGACGGCGAAGAAATAATGCGCCTGTTGCGCACAGTCGAGCAATTCGGGCACGCCCGTCAGGTCAATCACGTCGGCCAGGTTGCATTGGACGACCGGCATGTACATATTCGACGCCAGGTAGTTCAACAGCGACTCGCTGCACCCGGGTGCCAGGACCATCCTGGCGATGGACACAAAGCTGAACTGACGTTCGAAATGGTCGAGTGAACGCTGCACTTCAAGCATCATGCGGTCCAGCGCCGCGTGCCGCCGGTCCGGGTCGGCGTCCTCGATCTGCTCAGGCGTCAAGTCGATACGGCGCGCCAGGTACAGCTCGCCCATATAGGTGACCGTCAGCAGCCCGCCCTGCGGGCCAAGCGACAGCATGGCCAGGCCGCGTCCATCCTGCTCCATCAAGGCGGAAACATTGCGCTGGGCTGTTTCGGGAATATCGATCACTTCCAGCGTGATGCCCGCACCGAAAAACAATTCCTGGCGCTCGCGGATCACACTGTTGCGGGCCGCGACCACAAAGATGCTCGGCGTGCGGCCGCTTGAGCGTTCCACCGGAATCGCCATGACATCGAACGTCGCGTCGTCCACATGGAAATCCAGCATGTCCTTCATGCGCCAGCGCACGGCGGTCTTCAATTCATCCTGCGGCACGTTGGGCGCTTCGACCGTCAACAATTGATATTCATTGGGCGACAGCAGCGTACTGCAACGGAAGCGCGCGGCCTGGCGCGCCTTGGCGGTACGCGCCAGGGCGTCCGGCGTGCCGCTTGCGGGCGCGGCCTCGCCGCACGCAAGCAAGACCGGGGTGCCCGCGCCCTGCCGGCGCATCGTCGCCAGGGCCATGCCCTCGGCTGTCGGCGCAAACACCAGCCAGGCGTCTTTTTCTTTTTTCGCTTTCGAGAAAAATTGCATGGGCGCCCTGTCTTCAAACTTTTGGATGAAGAAACAATCGTAATTCTTTGATTAATCTGTTATATCTTGCCATTGTTCGGATGCACTGTCAGTACAATTCCCTGAGGTAAGTGACGGGGGTGTTGCGATAAATGCCAAAAGTCGCCCTGCCTACCGTACTCGGCAACCACTCCGGCGCCAGCAAAGGGTCCAGGTAATAATCCGTGGTGCCGTTATTGCCTGCACCGGGTGCCTTCAGCAAGAAACGCACGAGTCCCATATTGATCGACCGCAGGGTGGTCGCCGTGGCGCCGAGGGCTGTCTTGCAGGCGCCGCCCGCCAGCAGGTTCTTCTTGCAATTCGTGAAGCGCAGCAGGCCCGGGTTGACCACATCGGCCATCGCATCGCCGGCACTGGTGGCCCAGCGCGTGCCGTTCCAATATTGGGCCAGCGCGTTGACCGGCAGGTATTGCAATTCGGAGCCGAAGACATTGGGCAGGAACAGGCGCGCATTGGCCACGACCACTTTCCCCTCGACCAGTTCGCGCGCCGCATTGTAGCCATATAATGAATTGACGCCATCGGCGTCGGTCGCCCTCACGTGTATCAGCGACGGCGCCTGGCGCCCGGAGTTCGCCGGACCGTTGATCGAATAGGGATTCGCCAGCTTATAGTCCAGGGCCAGCGCCAGTGTGCCGTCGTCGTTGTCGAAATCGAGGTCGCCGCTATCCTTCACCATGGCGGCTTTCTTGTCGCGCCGCAGCGCATTGTCCGGCGTGGCGGCGCCGAAAGTGAGCGCCGGGCAAACACCGCCGCTGGGCGGCGCCAATACCTGGTTGCCGGCGCCGCACAGGTAAACTGCCTTGGAAAAAGCACCGCGGTAATTCTTGAGCAGGTTGCCGTCGACATCATGGGCGCTTACGGTAGTGGCAAACGGCAGACCGGAATACACCATGCCACTGCTGCCCGAGCAAGGCACGTCCGCCGGGCAAGGCAGGATCGGCCCCAGCGAATCCGAAGCTTCCAGCACGGTATTGAAATGATCGGGCACAAAGCGGCCGATATTGGTGGTCGCCGGGTCGATGCCGCCACTGCCGAGATAGTCGTTGCCAGCCAGCGTCGCCTTCACGGTGATGATGCCGACTTCGGGATAATTGAAGGTGCCGGATGAGCGCCCCAGCGAAAATGGATTCAGGCTGCCTTCCAGTTCCGGCCGCGCCACCATGTCGGCAAAGCTCAGGCCATCGCTTGGATTCGGATTGAAGTAGACGCTGCGCGGCGAAATCTCATTACCAAAATTCTGGGCGAAGTATTTGGTTCCGCTGGTTTTGTCACGCGTCCGCACGCCCACGCGCAAGGTAAACGGTTCGCCGGCGGCGGCGAATTTCGCGCCGGCGGCCGTGGTGGCACCGGGGTTATCGGTCCGGGTTCCGTCGGCGGCGGTCTTGAAGACTTCCATCTCCAGCATATAAGGCCGCATGACCACCGGCCCGCTGGCGCCGGTCTTGCCGCTCGAGTCCTGCATGAACAGCTTGATGCGGCCGACATCGAAATAATTGAAGGTCAGCGGGCTGCTGATACTGGCCTGGTTGGCATCGACCGCCAGGACGCGGTATGCCGACCATTGCGTCCCGCTTGGCGTGGCGCTGTTTTCGGCGCATTTGGGCAGCAGCGAAGCCCGGTCCGGGAAGGAAGCAAACTCCGCCGACGCCTTGGCGGGATTCTGGCAGGACATGCCGAAGCGCATGGTGACGATGGTCGGCAAGGTCGTGCTCTGCGCGGTGGGGACACCCGATGCATTGACCAGGGTGACGAACACCGGTATGTCGTCGCCCGCGACCACGCTCTTCCAGTCGATGAACAGGCATTGGCCCGCACTGCCGAAGGCCACGCCTTTCGTGCATTTCGACTGGGTGAACACATAAGGCGCCACCTCCACCGCCGCCGTGTCGGTGGCGCTGTTGTTGGACATCTGGTTGTCGAACTCGCTGCCGCTGACGGTCACCGTGTTGCTCAGGGAATTGGTGACCGTATTGACCATGACCGTCAACTGCAGTGGCGGCGCGCTGGCCCCGACGTCCAGCGGCGTGTTGTAGTTGCATGTGACCTTCTGGCCCGCTTGCGCGCAAGTCCAGCCATCGCCACCGGCATACACCAGGCTGACCTGCGACGGCAGGTTGTCAACCACCTGCACCGTCCCCGGCTCGGCCGCAGGCCCGTAGTTGGTGACGTTGACCGTGTACACCATGGTCTGGCCAAGCGTCGGCGCCTGGTCGCGGGAGATCGTGATGCCAAGGTCGGTGACCGGCGTATTCGGCACTGCAATGACTTCAGCGCTGAGCAAGACCAGATCCTGTTCCGAGCGGTACACCGTGGTCGCGCTGGTTTGACCGGACTGGATGATGGGGCTGCTGACGGTGTAGGAATCATAGTCGATCCCATACGATGCCGAGTCGGTGCCTGCGATGGTACTGACCGAGTTGAACTGGTTGCCTGGCGGATTGACCGTGTTCGACATCGAATAGCCGTTAAACGTCAGGAACTCCCCGTTCGAGGTACTACTCAGCGTGGCGTCGCCTTCCCAGGTGATATGCGCCACGCGCCCGGTCTGGGTCGTCAGGGGCGGAATCTTGAAATTAGACAGCGACAATGAAACGCTGCTGTACTGGATGTACTGGAAGCCTTCGTAAATATTCAGGACCCGGAACGTTTCGCTTGGCAGCGAATACACCACAACCATCGCCCAACCGCCCACGACGGCCTGTACATCGCACCACTTGGCGGCGTTGTTGATGGTCAGGCCCGAAAACGTGTATTTCCCGTTGCGCTTCGCAGTCACCTCAGCCGTTATATCGTAGGCGCCGCTGAAAAAATCATAGCCTACGGTAGCGCTCTTGTACTGGCGCGAAGATGGTGCGCTGACCGTCTTGCCTTCGAACGCCACCGAGTAGTCGGTAGTACTTCCCGATGCGGCCCAATACAACTGGGCACTCAGGATTTTGGCGCTGGCCGGAATGCCGCTGATGGTGGCATCGGTCGTTTCGTTGGCAGCATAAATCGTGCAAGGATTGGTGGTGTTGGATGCCTTGCGCAGCGTGCGCTGGGCGCCGACGAAATTGACGTTGCCGGCGTAACTCTTGAACAGCGAAATCGTGGTGTCGGCCCGAACCGGGCCGGCCTGTCCGAGGCAGAGGACCGCAAGCAGCAAGAGTCGGCAAAGGCGCATCACGGAATTCACCTTGTCAGTCTCCAAAGTCGACCTGCATTATGCGCTGCACGTAATCCGCACTATTGTTCGCATTCGGGCAAGCGCCCGCCGCCGGCTGGTTGCACGCGACCACGCGCATGCGATAGCGCTTGAGCGCCCCGAGCACAGTCGTGGTGCACGTCACCGTGACAGTATACGGGCTGAGGGTGGTGTTGGCCGGCATCGCAAAGTTCGACGTCGACGAAGCCCCGCTGGCTGCCGGGCACAGCGCGTTGCTGCGCAACTGGCGGTGCATGCCCCATTCGATACCGGAGCGCGCCGCCAGATAGGCCCTGGTGCCCTGCACGTCCAGCGCGAAGCCAGCCTGCTGGGTCGAAGTGACGGTGACGATTGCGACCGCCAGGAAAGCCAGCACGACGACCAGGAAAATGGCCGCCACCAGGCTGACGCCGCGCTCGCGCGAATATGTGCGGATGGCCTTCATATCGGATTGTCCACATGAACCTGGTGGAACAGCTGCACCGATTCGGCCGCTGCGTCCGGCCGCGTCAAGGTCAGGCTGATGCCGAGCAGTCCGGAGCGGGTGTTGGCGATGCTGGCTTCGTAGCTGAAACGGCAGGCCGTCACATTACTGGCCAGTACCGCAACGCTTGGCGTGATGGACGGCGCCGCATAGTTCCACTGGCGGAGCAGTTGCCGGTTCGGCAGGTCGCATACGAAACTGACAGGCCCGGAGACCACCTGGAAGCGGCGCGCCGGCGAACTCAGGACCGCCGCCGTCGTCCCGGTGCTGGCGAAAGGGTTGCTGGCCAGTGTGACGGTATTGCCCGCCACCGCTGTCACCAGCGCGATATTGTCGCCCGCGTAGGCGTCCGCCCGGTCGATGCCGGGGCCGAGGTTGTAGACCACAATGGAGTCGGCGCCGGGCACGATGGCGGGCGACGGCATTTGTCCGACCACGGTGAAAGTCCGGTCCGTGCTGTCGGTAAAACTCAGGTAGCCGTTCCCTTCGTCGTCCTCTTCCGCAAGATACCGCCCGCCGGATTTGGTCAGAAAGAATTCAACGGTAGACCCGCCGCCGCCGACCCTGACGCTGTTTGGCAGGGCGCGCCGCACCTCGCGCGCCACACGCCGGACGGCGATGTCGGCGCTATCGCTCAGCTCGGCGCGCGCCGCGCTATCGACATAGGCTTGCACCGGCGCGCGCAGGAACACGGCAACCATGCCGGTGACAACGCCGGTCAGGACAATCACAACGATCATCTCGACCAGCGTGAAGCCGCCATCGCGTCTCATTGCGCCACCTGCGGTGCGTGGCGGGTGCGGTAGGCATCGAGTTCGACAAAGTCGCCGGCCTGGGCGCCATGCGTCACGCGCACCGTCAGCCGCAGCACTTCCTGGGTGGCGACGGCGGCAGTAGAAGGAATGCCGTTCAACGGTTCGGCCCGCAACGTGAGCGTCGCGGCATAACCGCTCACGCCCAGCTGGTTGCCGGCCGCGTCCACCAGCTTGCCGGCGGCATTATTGAAGGCCGCGTACGAAACACCGAGGTTTGGCGCGTAGTCATTGATATTGTCATAGGGGCGTGCGTTGCCTGCTTCCGGCCCAAGCACCTCGGGCGTGGCACAGTTGGCCGGCGCTGCCGGATTTTCCGTCGTATCGGCCGGATCGCAGAAGGTGAATGCCGCCAACTGTACTTCCTCCAGCAGGCCCTCCGCAATCAGCAAGGCCTGCTTGCGCCGCACCGGATCGGCGCTGGCAACATTGGTGTTGGCCAGCGTTCGCAAAATGGCGGCAGCCGCGATGCCGACGATAATGATGAACAGGATCAGCTCGATAAAAGTCAGGCCGGATTGACGATGCCAATTAATAGACATAGCCGGTTTCCCATTGCACCCGCACCGCCTGTTGATCGCTGCCGGCCCTCACCTGCAGGTTCAGCGAGGCAAACTCGGCGCCCGATTGCAGCTGCGGCTTGCCGCCCGCGTCAAAATAGAAATGGTTGTTCGCGGCATTCGCCGGTGACATCACGAGTGCCACGTTGGCCGGCGGTGCGACACAAGCCCAGGTCCGGTCGCTGCTGCATTGCGCCGTCCCGTTGTAGCCATTGCCACCGCCGGGATCCCGGACATGGTTGGCCGCGCTGCAGGATGCGGCAAAGCACAGGGCTACGCTGGTGCTATCGAGATAGACATAGATCGGGCGATTCTGCGCAATGGCCAGCTTTTGCCCGTATCGCAAGGTTGCCTTGACCTGGGCCGCGAAGCCGGCCGCAGTGTAACCACCACGGTCAAAGAAGCGGTTAAAGGCGACAGCAGACAGAATGCCGATGACAACCAGCACAACGATCAATTCGACCATTGTGAAGCCGCGTCCACGCGAGACTGCGCGGGTTGCCATCGCTCCCTGGTGGCTGCGAACGGCTTAGCAGCCGGTCGTAACCGTCGTGATGCTCGGCGGCGTAATCGGATTGGACGTCAGGACGGCCGCAGTGTACATCGCGTAGCACGTCGCGCCCTTGGTCGAGCTGGCGACACTGTTCGGCACGAATGCAACCTGGGTGGCCGTGGTCGCAGGTCCATTGCCCACCGCCGAACCAGGCGCCACAGTCTTATAGTCCGCAGCGCTGATATTGGCCATGTCGGCAATCTGGGTACCGGTAACGGTCGGATAGCCGGCTGCGTCAACGGCGACGTTCAACCCCTCCATGGCCACCGGGCTGCTCTGTGCAATCAGCCAGCGGCTGTGCACCAGCGACGTGGCAGCGTTCAGCGAACCTCGCACCGCTGCGACGCTGGCTGCGCGCGCTTCGTTGCCGACATCAATGAAGCGCGGCAGAGCGGTGGCGGCCAGGATGCCGAGGATCACGATCACGACAATCAATTCAATCAAGGTAAAGCCGGCTTGCTTAGCGGAACGCATCGTATTAGATACTTTTTTCATCACATCTCCCATCGGTTCAAAAATCAAATTGGACTGGCAATCTGGCTAGTCGTCGAGTTGATTCAGAACAACTCCGGCATTGTCTGCGGGTGGCTCTGAAGGCCTGGCGGATGTTTTGGGCAAGCGCCGCAATTCTAACTTGAAATGCAGCATCTTTTGTTGCCGTGGTGTCGCTTTTTCAGCCGCTTTTTCAGCATTAAGCAACACATAAACCAATTTCTTTGACTGCCTGTCATAAAACCAGGTGCCCGGTTCGGCTGGGGCGCTGGCAATGCTGGCAAACTCACCCGCATAGTTGCCTGGCGGCACTGCTAACAAGCGCATCGGATTTGTACCCTCAAGAGCAATACCTGTTGCTGATCTTAGGCGATGCAATTCGATGGCGGCGCGCAGTTGTGACAGCGTGATTTCAATCGCGCGCAGCTCAGCGCTCTCAGTGTAAAACGAAATCCTGCCAAGAAACACCGCTAGCACCACGCAGGTGACGATCAGCCACAGAAGGGCTTCCAACCGCCGGTACCTGTGCTGGGCCGTCATTTCCTCAAGGCAACCTTCCCCAGATCCCAGATCGGCAGGAAGACACCAAGCGCCAGGATCAGCACCATGATCCCCAGGAACGTGATCAGGATCGGCTCGATCTGGGCCGACAAAGTCTTTAACTCGTAATCGACTTCACGCTCGTACATGGAGGCGATCTCCTCCATCAGATCATCCAGCGAACCGGTTTCCTCGCCGACCGCGATCATCTGCAGTACGACCGGCGTGAACACGTTCGCGGCCACAGCAGTACGCAGGATGCTTTCGCCGCGCTCGACCCCGTCGCGCATTTGCTCGACCCGGGCGGCGAGGTAGGCATTGTCCACCGTCTGCGACACGACTGTCAGCGCCTGTACGATGGGCACACCGCTGCGTGCAGACAAGGAAAAGCTCCGCGCAAAGCGGGACATCGTCCCTTTATGGATGATCTTGCCGGCGATCGGCAAGCGCAGCTTCCAGCGATCCCATTGGTAGCGTCCCGCTTCTGTCGCAATCCACGAGCGAAAGCCGAAGCCGCCGGCTACCAGCAAGACGGCAAACAAGGGCCAGTACGCCACCGTGAACCGCGAGGTGGCGAGCAGGATGCGTGTCATCAAAGGCAGGTCGGCGTGAAGATTGCGGAACACGCTCTCGAAAGCGGGGATCACCCACATATTGATCACGATGATTGCCACCACCATCGCGAAGACGACGAAGGTCGGATAGCGCAGCGCGGCGCGCACCCGCTCTTTCATGTCGCGCTCGAATTCAAGGTGATCGAACAGGCGCAGGAACACCTCGTCCAGGCGCCCGGTCATTTCCCCGACCCGGATCATCGACAGGTAAAACGCCGAGAAGGCACTCGGGTGGCGCCGCATCGACGCCGAGAGTTCGCGCCCCGCATCGAGCGATTCGCGCAGGTCGGCAATCACGCGGCCGAAGGCTTTGCTGATGGCCGATTCCTGAAGACCGGCCAGGCCGCGCATGATCGGCACGCCCGACTTCAGCAAGGTGTGCATTTGCCGGCTGAACAACTGCACGTCCATTGAATTGACGCCCTTCTCGGTCAGCCGTTCCCACCATTGCCGCCAGCCGGACTTGCCCGGCGTACGTTGCGAGGTCTCGCTGATTTCAACCGGCGTCACCCCGGTCGCAAACAATTGGTCGGCAACCGCCCCGCTGTCCGCCCCTTCCAGCACGCCTGCCAGCATTTCACCTCGGCCATTACGGCCTTTGTAAGCGTAGTAAGGCACTTCAATCCTCTAACTGGTTACTGATGCGCATCGCTTCAGCGACTGTCGTCCTTCCTTGCACCACCAGCTGGACTGCCTGGCGGCGCAAGGTCTGGCCGGCCATCTGCTGGGTGGCAGCCTTGAGGAAAGTGGCCGGGTCGGGATCGTTTGCCGCGTCGACAACGGTCTGGGTCATTTCCAGCAATTCATAAATGCCGGTCCGGCCGCGATAGCCAAGCCCATTGCAATGCGAGCAGCCCTTGCCGTAGAAATACTGCCCCATGTCCACCTTGTCCTGCAGTTCCAGGCGCAACCATTCATGTTCGGCCGGCGACAGCGTATAAGGGGTGGTGCAGGACTCGCAGATGACGCGCAGCAGCCGCTGCGCCAGCACGGCTTGCAGCGAGCTGCCTACCATGTAGCGCGGCACACCCATGTCCATCAGGCGTAAAGGGGTGCTGGCGGCATCGTTGGTGTGCAGGGTCGACAGCACCAGGTGGCCGGTCATGGCGGCACGCAGGCCGATCTGTGCGGTTTCCTGGTCGCGCATCTCGCCGACCAGTACGATGTCCGGGTCCTGGCGCAGCGCGGAGCGCAGCACGCGCGCAAAATCCAGTTCGATCTTTTCGTTGACCTGCACCTGGTTGATGCCGGCCAGGCGGTATTCGACCGGGTCCTCGACAGTGATCAGCTTCTTCTCCATCGAATTCAGTTCGGCCAGCGCGCAGTACAGCGTGGTGGTCTTGCCGCTACCGGTCGGGCCGGTGACCAGCACCAGGCCATTCGGGCGCGCCACGATAGCACGGAAGCGCTCCAGCAGCGTCTTGGGCATGCCGATGGCATCCAGCCGCAAGGTCATGCCGCTCTGGTTCAACAAGCGCATCACGATCGATTCGCCGTACTGCGTCGGCATGCTGGAGATACGAACGTCGATGCGGGCATTCTTGACGCGCACTGCGAAGCGGCCGTCCTGCGGCAGGCGCTTTTCCGAAATGTCCAGGTCGGACATCAGCTTGAGGCGCAGCGCCAGGGCCGGTGCGATCTTGATATCGGCTTCCGTCTGCAGGTGCAGCACGCCGTCGATACGGAAGCGGATCTGCAAGCGCGCTTCCTGTGGCTCGATGTGGATGTCCGATGCGCGCACCTGGGCCGCGTCGTCGAACAAGGATTGCAGCAGCTTGACCACCGGTGCCTCTTCCAGGCCCGGATTGGCGGCGGCCAGTGCGCCAAAGTCCACCGAACCTTCGCCCATCTCCTGTTCCAGCTCGCGGGCCAGGCCGGAGATGTCCTCCGTGCGGCGATAGATGCGGTCGATGGCGGCCAGCACCTCGGTCTCGTTGACCACGGCCAGCTCGATCGTCTGCTTCAGCAGGCGGGAGATTTCGTCGTAGGCAAACAGGTCGGTCGGATCGGACAGGCCGACCAGCATGGTTCCCTTGCGGTCTTCCAGCACCAGGGCGCGGAAGCGGCGCGCCTGGGTCTCCGGCAGCAGCCGTACCAGGTCGGAACTGATCTGGTAGAACTTGAGGTTGATGTAGGGGATGTTGAGCTGCCGCGCCAGCGCGCCGGAAATCTGTTCTTCGGTGACAAAGCCGTGTTCGACAAACACCCGCCCCAATTTGCGGCCGCTGCGCTTCTGCTCCGCGAGCGCCAGGCCCAGCTGTTCTTCAGACAGCAGCTTTTGCTGCACCAGGATTTCACCTAAACGAACCTTCTCCGGTCTCGTCATGCCGCTTCCCCGATCCACTATTTGCTTGGAATTGTATGCGAACGAATCGTGCAAGCATAGCAAAACTCATTGATAGATTCACCACAGTTCATGCGCGTGGCTGGAGGGCGACGAATTCTCGCGATACGTGCTCCAATTGCAGGGCCCATTCCAACCCACCCAATGCCTGCACGCCGCCATGTACCAGCAACATTTTGGCCTGCACCAGGCCCCTTTCGGCATTACGCCGAACCCGGCTTTTTTCTATAGCGGGAATACGCGCGGCGAGATCCTGTCCGCCCTGCTCTACGCTGTCACCCAAGGCGAAGGCATCGTCAAAGTGACCGGCGAAGTTGGCTGCGGCAAGACCATGCTGTGCCGTATGCTCGCGGCGCGCCTGCCGCGCGGCGTGGATGTCCTGTACCTGGTCAATCCTACCCTTGGCCCGCAGGAAGTGCTGCATGCCATTGCGGCCGAACTGGGGCTGGATACCAACGGGCGCCGCTCCGATGAAGTGTTGCGCGCTTTGCACGCGGAGCTGATCGCGCGCCATGCCGCCGCCCACCGCGTGGTGCTGCTGGTTGAAGAAGCGCAGGCCATGCCGCTCGAGACGCTGGAAGCGATACGGCTCCTGACCAACCTCGAAACCGCCAGCAGCAAGCTGCTGCAGATCGTGCTGTTCGGCCAACCGGAACTGGATGAGCACCTGGCGCTGCCGCGCATGCGACAACTGCGCGAACGCATCACGCATAGCTTCAAGGTGCCGCCGATGCCGCGCGACCAGATTCCCTATTTCCTGTCGCACCGCCTGCGCGCCGCCGGCTATCAAGGCCCGGAACTGTTCAGCCGTGGTGCAGTGAAGCTGATCGCCCGCGGCTCGCAGGGCATCGTCAGGCGCATCAATGTGCTGGCCGACAAATCGCTGATGGCGGCTTACGCCGAGGATTTACCCTATGTAAATTCTTACCACGTGCGCCAGGCGATTGAAGATAGCCGTTATTCGTGCGCGGCAATTCCGGGCAATCGCAGTATGATCGTTTTCGATAAACTCCTGGCAACTTGCTTCAGGCGACGAACGACATGAAGAACCTTGCGGCTTCCCTGTTATGCGTCCTGCTTGCGGCTTGCGCAGCGCCGAAACTTCCCCTGTCGCCAAACCACGTGGCCGAACCTGAGGCAGTGGCTGGTGCGATTCCGGAACCGGTGCAGCAGAGCGCCGCATTGCCGCCGCCCCGCCCCGCCGCGCGGCAGGAAACCTATAGCGTATCGGTGCACCGCGTGCCGGTGCAATCGGTATTGTTCGCGCTGGCGCGCGATGCCGGGCTGAATGTCGACGTGCATCCCGCGTTGGAAGGAACGGTGACGCTGAATGCGCTCGACCAGACCTTGCCGCAGTTGTTGGCGCGCATCGGCAAGCAGGTTGATATGCGCTACGAGCTGCAGGGCAAGAACCTCGTCGTACTGCCGGACCTGCCCTACTGGAATCACTACAAGGTCGATTACGTCAATATCGCGCGCAGCACCAATAGCAGCGTCAACATCGCGACGCAGATCTCCACCACTGGCGGCTCCGCGTACAACAGCGGCGGAACACCGGCCAATCCGGTGCCGGCGGCCGGCAGCGCGCTTGGCAACGGCGGCAACAATAATTCGACGACTTCCGTCGCCAATCGCTCGGATAATAATTTCTGGTACAGCCTGGAGAAAAACGTCCGCGACATGCTGCGGCCCACCACCTTGAATGACCAGCTCACCGATCCACTGGCGCAGATGCGCGAGCAGGCCAGTGCGATGGTGCAGCAGATGCAGGCTGGCAGCGGGGCCGGCGCGGCGCCCGAGGCCAACTATCCCGGCGCGCAGGCCGCCGCGGCGCAAGCTCGCGCACCGGTTGGCGGACTCGCGGCGAATACGGCGTTCGGATCCGGCGGCGCTGCGCAAGCGCGCAACTCCCCTTCCGTGATCGCCAATCCGGAAGGCGGCCTGCTGTCGGTGCGCGCCACAAGCCGGCAGCATGAGAAGGTGCAGGAATTCCTCGACATCATCATGTCTACCGCCAAGCGGCAAGTGCTGATCGAAGCGACCATCATTGAAGTCAAACTGAGCGACCAGTACCAGCAAGGCATCAACTGGGCGCGCATCAACGGCAACGGCAAGCTGGGACAAGGACAGGTCGGCACCACGCCACTGCCTTCCGGTGTGGCGCCGAAAGGTTCGGCCGGAATGTTCATCTTCGACTATGCCAACCCGACCACACGCTTCGGCAACATCACCGCCACCATCCAGCTGCTGGAATCGTTCGGCAAAGTGAAGGTGCTGAGCAGCCCCAAGATCAGCGTGCTGAATAACCAGACAGCCTTGCTGAAGGTGGTCGACAACAGCATCTTTTTTACGCTGAAGGTCACGCCTGCGGTGCTGACATCGACCGGCACCATTGCCACACCGGCGACCTATGAGTCCAAGGTGGAGACCGTGCCCGTCGGCTTCGTCATGAGCGTGACGCCGCAGATCTCGGCGGAGGATGAAGTGACGCTGAACGTGCGGCCCACCATCACCCGGATCGTCGACTACGTTGAGGACCCCAATCCCGAGCTGAGCAAACAGAACGTCAAGAGCCGCGTGCCGGTCATCCAGGCGCGCGAAATGGAGTCCATCCTGAAGGTCCAGAGCGGCCAGGTCGCTGTCATGGGCGGCTTGATGCAGGATTCGGTCGACAACAAAAAGGACAGCATTCCATTGATTGGCTCGGTGCCGGTGCTTGGCCAACTGTTCTCATACCGGAATGAGACGGCCAGCAAAACGGAGCTCGTGATCTTCCTGCGGCCGGTGGTGGTGAAGGACGCCAGCCTGGCCGGCGATTATCGCAACTATCGCTATCTCATGCCCACGCGGCCGGCGGGGGAACTATGAGCTTGCTCATGCAGGCCTTGCGCAAGGCCGAACGCGCCCGTGCGCAAAATGGAAACGATGCGGAGCATGAATACACGCCGGAGCAGCCGCCTTTTGGCGCCGAGGCCGTGCCCTCGCCTCCGCCAATGGAAGGCGGCCCGGCGTTTGCCGGCATGCCGGATGCCTGGCGGCTCGAACCACTCGCTGCGGAACCGCCGGTCGTCGCTGCGCAGGAGGCCGCGCATGATCCGGTGCCGCCGCAGGCGCGCCATGAACCGGCGCGCTCGCCACCGCCTGTATCAGGGACTTACAAGCAGACTGGCGCTGCACCGGTTGCCGACACCGCGCGGCGTCCGGGACTGCAACGGGCACTCGCCTCGTCACAACGTCGGCTTGTGATATTGGCGGGAACGCTGGCTGCCTTGCTCGCGGTGTTTGCTTTTATCTATTGGCGTGCCGTGTCGGCTCCCGGGGCCGGTGCGCAGCTGCCCATGGTTCCGATGCCCGCGCCCGGATCGCATCAGGTGGCGCAAGCCGGCACGCAACAAGGAGCACCGATACCGGTGACGCCTTATGTCACGCCGCTTGGCGCCGACCCGGGCCTGCCGGCAGCGGCGGAAGGCGGCGCGGCCGGCGCAGCTGACGCCGGCGTCGGCGCCCCTGCCGCGGGTGCGGCGGGCTTCGCCGGGGCCAACGGTACGGCGGGAACATTCGGTGCGGGAGCTGCTCCGGCGGCCGCCGCGGTGGGCGCAAGAGCCCCGGCATCGCAGCCACATGTCGACGTGACGATCCCCACCCCCGAGCAACTGGCCGCCATCACCGATCCGGCAATCCGCGCAGAAGCCATGCGCGACGCTGCGGAACGTGCGGCAAGGCAGGTGCGCGCGGAGGGCGCGGCGCAAACTCACGCGCCAGCACTACAGCCATCGCCGCCCCCTGCGCCGGCCCCTGTCGTTCCGCATGCCAAGCGCGAAGAAGGCGCGCCTGCGCTGAAAACCGCAATGGGGGAAACAGGTAACATCCAGTTTGTGCGCAGCACGGCGTCACTCCAGGTCGCGCCGGCCGTACAGAATGGCTACGCCGCCCTGAAGTCCGGCGACCTGGCCACCGCACAGCAACAATACGAGCTCGCCCTGCTGCAAGACCCCAACAACCGCGACGCCCTGCTTGGCGCCGCCGCCGTAGCACTACGCGAGCAGGACACCCGGCAGGCATCCAGCAACTACCTGCGTCTGCTGGAACTTGACCCGAACGATCCCGATGCCCTGGCCGGCCTGGCCGAGCTACGCCCAGGCGACCCGCAGGCCAGCGAAGTCAGGCTGCGCGGCCTGGCGCGCCAGCACCCCGACTCCGGGCCCGTGCAATTCGCGCTCGGCAACCTGTTCGCCCGCCAGGGCCGCTGGCCGGAAGCCCAGCAAAGCTACTTCCGCGCCTTCAGCGCCATGCCGGACAATGCCGATTACGCCTTCAACCTGGGCGTCGGGCTTGACCGCATGAACCAGCCGCGCCTGGCGCAAACCTATTACCGCCGCGCGCTGGAACTGGCGCAAGCCGGCCCGCCGACTTTCGATATCGACGCCGTCCGCAAGCGATTACAAGTCCTCGAAACGCCGCCCCGATAAAGCACAATGGCCGACACGCAGAAAATCCCGCTCGGCAAACTGCTGATCCAGAAAGGCGTCATCAGCCAAGACCAGCTCCGGATCGCACTGACCGAGCAAACCCGCAACAGCGAGCCCTTGGGCAAGTTGTTGATTGCGCTCGGTTTCGTGACGGAAGCGACGATGCGCGAGGCGCTCAGCGAAAAACTCAATACCCGCTCGGCCGACCTGAAAAGCCTGGTGGTCGATGCCATCGCGCTCAAGTTGATTCCCAAGGAGGTGGCCAAGCGCTATCGCGTCTTCCCCATCGTGTACGAGCGCGCCACCGATGAACTGGTGCTGGCCATGTCCGACACCACCAATATTGTGGCGATGGACCAGATCAGCGCCATGCTGGTCAAAGGCATTGCATTGGTGCCGCTGCTGGTCAACGATTCCGACATTGCCTATGCGATTGACCATTATTACGGTTTCGAGCTGTCGATCGACGGCATCCTGCACGAAATCGAAACCGGCGAGGTGACGCTGGACGCCGCCTCCGACGAGTACAGCCAGCCCATGGTGCGCCTGATCGACGCCCTGCTGGCCGATGCGGTGCAAAACAGTGCATCCGACATCCACTTCGAGCCTGAGCACAGCTTCCTGCGCGTGCGCTACCGCATCGACGGCATCCTGCGCCAGATCCGCAGCCTGCACCGCTCGTACTGGCCCGCCATGGCGGTGCGGCTCAAGGTGATCAGCCAGATGAACATCGCCGAGACCCGCGCGCCGCAGGATGGGCGCATCTCGATCCAGTTTTCCGGCCGCCAGATCGATTTCCGCGCCAGCAGCCAGCCCACCACCCACGGCGAGAACATCGTGCTGCGCGTGCTGGACCGGCAGAAAGGCATCGTCCCACTGGAGAAGCTTGGACTGGCCGAACATGAACTCGACGTACTGAAGCTGATGATCGCCCGGCCGGATGGACTGATCCTGGTCACCGGCCCCACCGGCAGCGGCAAGACCACGACCCTGTATTCGATCCTGAACCACATCAACACCGAGTCCGTGAACATCATGACGATGGAGGACCCGGTCGAATACCCGATGCACCAGATCCGCCAGACTTCCGTCAACGAATCGGCCAAGCTGGGATTCGCGGACGGTATCCGCTCCATGATGCGGCAAGACCCGGATGTGATCCTGGTCGGCGAGATCCGCGACAAGGAGACCGCCGACATGGCGCTGGCAGCGGCCATGACCGGGCACCAGGTCTATTCCACGCTGCACACCAACTCCGCGGTCGGCGCCATCCCGCGCCTGCTCGATCTCGGCGTGGTGGCCGACGTGCTGGCCGGGAACATCATCGGCATCATCGCCCAGCGGCTGGTACGAAAGCTATGCCCCCACTGCCGGCAAGCCGTCGAGGCCGACGAACTGGAACGGCGCCTGCTTGGACTTCCAGCCGAGCACCCGCCAGCGACAATTTTCCGCGCCGGCGCTTGCGACCGCTGCGCGCACCAGGGCTACAAGGGACGCATGGCCATCATGGAACTGCTGCGCATGACCGGCGAGTTCGACGAAATGGTGGCGCGCCGCGCACCGGCGAGGGAATTGCGCAATGCCGCCCGCGCCGCCGGCTTGCGCTCCCTGGTCGACGACGGCGTACGCCGCGTGATGGAAGGCATGACCACGCTGGACGAGGTTTCGCGCGTGGTCGACCTCACCGACAGGTTGAGCTGACATGCCACAGTTCATCTACCGCGCCATGGACGCCAACGGGGCCATCGTACCGGGAAATATGGACGCGCATAACGTGCCCGACCTCGAACTGCGGCTGCAGCGCATGGCACTGGACCTGATCGACTACCGCGAAACGCGCCAGCGCAAGCTGCGCATCGGCGGCCAGCGCGTCACACGGCGCGACCTGATCAACTTCTGCTTCCACCTGGAGCAAATGAGCAGCGCCGGCGTGCCGATGCTGGACGGCTTGCGCGACCTGCGCGACGGGGCAGACAACCTGCGGCTGCGCGAGATCATCACGGACCTGGTGGAAAAGATCGAAGGCGGGCTGCAGCTTTCCAGCGCGCTGGCCTCCTATCCGGAAGTTTTCGACCAAAGCTTTACCAGCCTGGTTCGCGCGGGGGAACAAAGCGGCAAGGTCAACGAGGTTTTCCGCGATCTTGCCGAGAACCTCAAATGGCAGGACGAACTGGCAGCACAGGCGCGCAAGGCCGTCACCTACCCCGCCTTCGTGCTGGTGATCGTGGGTGGGGTGATGTTCTTCCTGATGATCTACCTGGTGCCGCAGCTCACCGCCTTCATCAAGAACATGGGCCAGGAATTGCCGCTCCATACGCGCGCCCTGATCGCGCTGTCGGATATCTTCATCCACTACTGGTATCTGCTGCTGGCCGCGCCCGTGCTGGCGTGGCAGCTCCTGCGCTGGCAGCTGCGGCGCAACGAACGTACCGCTTTCGCCTTCGACCGCCTGATGCTGCGCGCCGTGCCGGTGCTGCATAAGCTGATCATGGCCCGCTTCGCGACCTATTTCGCGCTGATGTATGCCGCCGGCATTCCAGTCCTCGATTGCATCCGCCTGTCGGAAGGCATTGCCGGCAACCGCGTGGTGGCCGCGGCCATGCGCCGCGCCCGTGAGCTGATTTCGGAAGGCCATACCGTTGCCGCGGCCTTCAAGCAGGTCGAGCTGTTTCCACCGCTGGTCGTGCGCATGCTGCGGGTTGGCGAATCGACCGGGGCGCTCGATGCCACGCTGCGCAACGTGGCCTACTTCTACAACCGCGAAGTGCGCGAAAGGATCGAGCGCATGCAATCGATGATCGAGCCGGCGATGACCGTGATCCTTGGCATCGTACTGGGATGGATCATGTTGTCCGTGCTCGGGCCGATTTACGACACCATCAGTTCAATCAGGATCTGAGCCATGACCCGCAAACTCCTCCTGCACCTGACCGGCGAGCGGCTTTGCTGCTGGCTTTGGGAGCGCGGCAGCCTCGGAACGGGACCATGTTTCGACCACACGCCGCATGGCCTGGCGCAATTTGCCGGCTGGCTGGACGGCCGCGAAGACGTACCGGCCCTGATGCTGGCCGACCTCGTGGAAGAGGACTTCCAGCGCCTTTTGCTGCCCCATGTGGCCGGGCGTGCCGGCTTGGCAATGCGCGACCGGCGCCTGGCGCAAACATGGCGCGATACGGCACTCCGCTGCGCGCACTTGCAGGGCCGCGAAGACGAGGGCCGGCGCGACGATATCGTGCTGTTCTCGGCCTTGACCAATCCGGCCGTCCTGGCGCCCTGGCTCGATACGCTGGAAAGCCAGCGCATGCCTCTCGCGGCGCTGTACACGCCCGCCCTTCTCAGCGGCGCCTTGCTGCCGGAAGAGGCGCGACGCGAGCCGCATCTGCTACTGGTGACACAACACAGCAGCGGCATCCGGCAGACCTATTTCCAGCACGGCAAGGTGCGCTTTTCGCGGCTGGCGCAGGCGGCGGCCAGTGCCGAACAGGAGGCCGAACGCACCCGCCAGTTCCTGGTCGGCGCACACCTGCTCACGCGCGACCTTCCGCTACAGGTGCTGGCATTGCTGCCGCTGGCGCGCATTGCCTCGCCGGCGGCGGCGGCCAACATCGCGCCGCTGCTCGACTGGCGTGTCATGCCATTGGAGGAAGCCGCGGCACGGCAAAGGCTGGCGGCATCCGACAATCCGGATCAATTGTTCCTGGGACTGGCGGCGCGCACCGCCCCGGCCAGCCATTATCCGCTCGGAGCGCGCCAGCGCTATTACAGCCTATGGCGCGCACGCAAATCGTTGTATGCGTCAAGCGCGGTCATTGCGGCTTGCTGCCTGTTGTGGGCCGGTTCGAATATTGTCGGTTTCTCGCTGGCGCGCAGCCATACCGGGCAATTGCGGCAGGAGACGCATGGATACTCGGCCGAGTACAAGAGCAGCATGTCGAGCATGCCGCCGGCCGTCGACAAGACCTCCAATATGAAGGCCGCCGTGCAGATCGCGCAGATGGTGGCGCGCCAGGGTCCGTGGCCGCAGACGGTCCTGTCCATCCTGAGCGAAGCACTGGAGCGCTCGCCGCAAATCCGCCTTACGCAACTCGATTGGCGGGCCAATGCGCCGGGGGCGGTGCCGGTGGCAGCCAGCACTGCCTTTCCCGGCGCCGCGCCCACGCCGGCGCTGGTAGCGCCGCAATCGTCGATGCTGATCGGGATTCCCAAGGCGCCGCCACAGCAGATGCGGCTGCAGGCGGAAGTCCTGGTGGAGCAGGATGACTACCGCAGCGTGCTGCTTAGCATGAACCGCTTTGCGCAGGAGCTGGCGCGCACCCCGGGCATGGTGGTGGAGATCGAACAGCTGCCCTTCGATATCAGGCCCAACGTCAAGCTCAGCGGCAAGGCCGGTTCGCCCGCCGGCTTGGGCGAGCGGTCGAAATTCACTTTGAATCTCAGGTGGACGCCATGATACTGTTCCGCGAGTTTTCGCTCCTGCGCAATGCGCTGTTGGTGTTCCTCGCCACCTTGGCGGTGTCGCTGGCCGCCGTGTTTGCCAGCTCGTGGCATTTGAAGCGGGCGCATTTCGAGGAGGCTGCAGCCTTGCTTGAGCGCGATGGTGCGCGCTTGCGGCTGGCCCACGCCGAGACGGAGAAGGAAGAGATCCGGCGATACCAGCCGCAGTTCGTCGAGTTGCGCCGCCGTGGGATGGTGGGGCCTGAGCGGCGGCTGGATTGGGTGGAGGCGATCCGGCAGATACAGGAGCAGCGGCGCTTGCTGCCTTTGACTTACGAGATCGAGGTCCAGCAGCCATACCGGCTGGAGACCGCTTTGCCGACGGGCGATTACGCCCTGCTTGGCAGCCGGATGGCCTTGCATATGGACTTGCTGCACGAACTGGATTTGCTGAACTTCCTTGCCGACCTGAGGGTGGCAGGGACTTTTGCGGTGCAGGATTGCGTGATCCGGCGTGCCGGCGGTGCCACCCCGGTGGCTGGTGTGCCGGCGCCGACCTTGAATGCCGACTGCACCTTGAACTGGCTCACCTTGACGCCGGTTGCCGCGCCGGCCGGGCCGATGCGAGGGGCGCTATGAGGTTCGCTGTGAGGGGCAGCCTGCCAGCGCTGCTGTTGCTGCTGGCGTCCCAGGCTGGCGCGCAGGGTTTCGTCAGCATGGGGAGGCTGTTCACCACCCAGGACGAACGGGCGCGTCTCGATGCGGCGCGTAACCTGGCCCAGCCGGCCGGCAGTGCGGCGCAGGGCGCTGGTGCGCATGGCGCAGTGCCGGGCCTTGTCGGCACCGGCGGTGCGCAGTCGCCGGGGATGGATGGTTCGGCGGGCTGTGCTCCCGGCGCAGCGCCGGGGTGTCCGCCGGCGGGAGCGCCGGCAGCGAGCGGCACGGTGGGCGGGGGCCGGGCGGAGGCGGAGGCGGCGGAGGCGGCGGCGAAGGAGGGACTTCGGCTAGGAGGCTTTATCCGCCGCAGCACTGGGCAGACGACGATCATCTTGAACGGCGAGGCGCAAGCCGCGCCGCCCGGCGGCGTGATGCGCGGCACGGTCACCGTGCAGGCCGACGGCCGCTCGGTGGTCCTCAAGCCGGGCCAACGCTACGATCCGGCCACTGGAGAAGTGCATGAAGCGGCACGTTAGACAGCGCGGCGCCGCGCTGTTGACGCTCCTGCTGATCGCCACAGTGGCGATGGCGGCAGTCCTGCTCTCCGCGTTCGGCGGCAGCGGCGTGGAACGGGCACGCGAGCAACGCACCTATGCCCTGCTGGCGCAAGCCAGCGAGGCCCTGGTCGGCTTTGCAGCGACCCACGGGCGCCTGCCGCGCCCCACAGCGGCGGCCGAGCCGTCCGGGCGCGAACGCACCACACCCTGCGCCACAGAGGCCGACTGCACCGGGCTCCTGCCCTGGATGGACCTGGGCCTGCCGGCGCTAGACAACTGGGGTCACCCATTGCGTTACAGCGTAACACCTGGCTTTACCGTCGCGCCGCTGGCACGGACCGCGCTCATTGCCGGCAAACGGGTGCTGTCGCGCGATGCGAACGGCATCCTGTTCTTCGTCGCCGGCCAGGAAGCATGCTCGCTGGCCGCGCAATGCGCGCCAGCCATCGTCCTCTCGCGCGGGCGCAGCGACGCGGCGGACAGCCAGGACGAAACGGGCAACCTGCTGGCCGATGCCAACTTCATGCAACGTCCGCGCAGCGCCGAATCGAACGCCCCGGGCGGCGCTTTCGACGACCTGCTCGTCATCGTGCCGCTGAACACGCTCTACGAAAGGATGGCCGCCGCCAAGACCCTGCCATGAGAAAGCATGCAGCCTTCACCCTGGTTGAAATGGCGATTGTGCTGGTCATCGTCGGGCTGCTGCTGGGCGGTATGCTGGCACCGCTGTCGGCGCAGATGGAGCAGCGCCGGGCCGCCGACACGGCCAAGGCACTGGAAGAGGCGCGCGACGCGCTGGCAGGATTCGCCGCCCGCAACGGCTACCTGCCCTGCCCCGCGATCTCCGCCTGGAACGGCCTGGAGGACCGCAGCGGGACCCGCTGCGGCAATGAACGCCGCCTCGGCTTCCTGCCATGGGCCACCCTGGGCCTGCCCAAACTCGACGCCTGGCAGCATCTCTACGTGTACAGCGTCACCCCGGCCTTCAGCGACAGTGGCGTGCCCTTCCGCCTCAGCACACCGCGCGACATCACCATCGCCAGCCGCGATGCCGGCGGCGCGCTGGTGCCTGCCAGCGCCGAAAACGACATCCCGGCCGTTGTGCTGTCGCAAGGGCGCAACGGCTTCGGCGCGTTCAGCGACGCCGGGGTGCAGGCCGCCGACATGGGCCAGGCGAATGTCGACGAAAAGACCAACTTCCAGGCGGACGGCCGCATGTTCATTGCGCGCGACCGGGCCGACAACCCGGCCGCCGCGGGCGGCGCCTACGACGACATCGTGGTCTGGTTGTCGCCCAATATCCTGTTCAACCGAATGCTCGCAGCCCAAAGGCTGCCGTGACATGCAAACCAAGGAGAGCGCCATGAGACACCGCGGCTTTACCCTCGTTGAAATCGCCATCGTCCTGGTCATCATCGGCCTGCTGCTCGGGGGCGTGCTGAAAGGACAGGCCCTGATCGACAGCGCCAAGGTGAAAAGCATCATCCAGCAGGCCACCGCCTTGCAGGCCGCCGTCAACGCCTACCAGGACCGTTTCCGCGCCCTGCCCGGCGACGATGTCCTGGCCAGCACCCACGTCCCCGGAGCGGCCGGCAACGGCAATGGCGACGGCCAGATCACGGAGTACCAGCTGGCGCCGCAGCACCTGGCCATGGCCGGACTGATCACCGGTTCCTACAACGGCACCACGGACTTCATGACCAGCGCCCAGGGCGGCGCCGTGTACATCTACAACGACGTAGTGGGCGGCCGGGGCGGCAACGGCATCCGCTTCGACAACCTGCCGGACACCTTCGCGGAGCAGATCGACGCCAAGCTGGATGATGGCAAACCCGATTCCGGCAACGTGCGCGCGACTGGGCCTTATACTAATAACGGAACCATCATTACGCGCCTCGCAATCTTCTTCTGAAAGCCTATGACAGCAAACCCTGAACGGCGCCGCGTCTTCCTGATGCGGCATGGCAGCGTCACATACTTCGACGAAGCCGGCAAACCCCATCTGCCGGAAACCGTGCCCCTGAACGAAGCGGGCCGTGCGCAGGCCGCCGCCGCCGGCCAGGCCTTTGCCGCCGATGGCATCCGGTTCGACCGGGTCATCGTCTCCGGCCTGCCGCGCACCGTTGAAACCGCGCTGCGCGTGCTGGCCCAAACCGGGCAGCAGATCGAGCTTGAATCCTGGCCCGAGCTGGCCGAAATCCGGGGCGGCAAGCTGTCCGGCATCCCGGACGACCAGTTGCGCGAAGCCTTCACCGGCGCCTTCGAAGGCGTGGTGCCGGAACAGCGCCGCTTCCTGGGCGGCGAGTCGGTGGGGGAACTGATGGACCGCATCCACCCCGCCATCGCCAGGCTGCTTGCCGACGAAAGCTGGGACACGGTGCTGCTGGTGCTGCACGGCGGCGTCAATCGCGCCATCCTGTCCTACGCCCTGACCGGCGGCCAGCGCCTGTTCCTCGGCAACCTGTCGCAGGCCGCCGGCTGCATCAATGCGCTGGACGTGGGCCAGGCGCGACACGACTGGATCGTGCGCTTTTCGAACTACGCCCCGGCCGCGCCCCTGCACAGCGCGACCCGCAGCACGACGATGGAACAGCTGTTCAACGAATACGCCAAATCGCGCTTGCCTTCCCGCCCACAAAAATAGTACGATCGTTCGAAAGGAGGCAATATGTTCGAAGAATTCATGGGCACCAAGGAAGTGTCGGAGCGCCACCGTTTCGATAGCGCCGCACTGGACGCATACCTGCGCCGGAACGTGGCAGGCTATCCGCAAGGCGAATTGAAGGTCGAGCAATTCAAGGGCGGCCAATCGAATCCCACCTTCAAGCTGTCGATCGGCGGCCAGGACTATGTGTTGCGCACCAAGCCCGCGCCGGCTGCCAAGCTGCTGCCCTCCGCCCATGCGATCGAACGTGAATTCCGCGTGATGGATGCGCTGCACAAGGCCGGCTTCCCGGCCGCGCGCCAATATTGCCTGTGCATGGACGAAGACGTGATCGGCCGTGCCTTCTACGTGATGCAATTCGTCGAAGGCCGCGTGCTGTGGGACCAGGCCCTGCCTGGCATGATCCCATCCGAACGCGCGGCGATCTACGACGAACTGAATCGCGTCATTGCGCAGCTGCACACCATCGACTACAACGCCATCGGGCTTGGCGATTACGGCAAGCCGGGCAACTACTTCCAGCGCCAGATCGAGCGCTGGACCAGGCAATACAAGGCATCGGAAACCGAGACCATTGAAGCGATGGACCAGCTGATCGCCTGGCTGCCGGCCAATATCCCGCCTGGTGAAGACACCGCCATCGTGCACGGCGACTATCGCCTGGACAACATGATCTTCCATCCGACCGAGCCGCGCATCCTGGCGGTATTGGACTGGGAGCTGTCCACGCTGGGGCACCCGTTTGCGGACTTCAGCTACCACTGCATGAGCTGGCACATCGAGCCGGGAAAATTCCGCGGCATCGCCGGCCTGGACCTGAAGGCGCTGGGCATTCCATCGCAGCGCGAATACATTGCGCGCTACGCCGAGCGCACCGGCAAGGCGATCCGCCTGGAGGACTTCAACTTCTACCTGGCCTTCAATATGTTCCGCCTGGCCAGCATCATGCAGGGCATCATGAAACGCTACGTGGACGGCACCGCTGCCAGCGCGCAGGCGCTGGAATCCGGCAAACTGGCGCGCCCGATGGCAACCATGGGTTGGGCTTACGCCCAGGGCAAGGCAATCGATTAAGGAACCGGCATGGACTTCGACTATTCCCCGCGCACCAAGCAATTGCAGGCGCGCCTGCTGGCCTTCATGGACCAGCATATCTACCCGAACGAACAAGCTTTCCACCAGGAGGTGGACCGCAACGGCCGCGAACAAGGCAACCGCTGGATGCCCACCGAGCTGATCGAGCGCCTCAAGCCGCTGGCCCGCGATGAGGGTCTGTGGAACCTGTTCCTGCCCCGTTCCAGCCGCGCGCCGGAAGGCTTGTCCAACCTCGATTACGCGCCGCTGTGCGAGATCATGGGCCGCGTGTCCTGGGCGGCAGAGGTGTTCAACTGCTCGGCCCCCGACACCGGCAATATGGAAACGCTGGAGCGCTACGGCACGGAAGAACACAAGCAACGCTGGCTCGAACCGCTGCTGCGCGGCGAGATCCGCTCCGCCTTCGCCATGACCGAACCGGCGGTGGCCTCGTCCGATGCGACCAATATCGAAACCCGCATCGAACGCGATGGCGAGCAGTATGTGATCAACGGCCGCAAATGGTGGATTTCCGGCGCCGGCGATCCGCGCTGCCAGGTCTACATCACCATGGGCAAAACCGATTTCGACGCGCCGCGCCATGCGCAGCAGTCGATGATCCTGGTGCCGGCCGACACGCCGGGCCTGACTGTGTTGCGTCCTTTGCCGGTGTTCGGCTATGACGACGCGCCGCACGGGCATTGCGAAATGGTGTTCGAAAACGTGCGCGTGCCGGCCTCGAACATCCTGCTGGGCGAAGGCCGCGGCTTCGAAATCGCCCAGGGCCGCCTGGGTCCGGGCCGTATCCACCACTGCATGCGCGCCATCGGCGTCGCCGAGCGCGCGCTGGAACTGATGGTGCAACGCCTGACGTCGAGGATTGCATTTGGCAAGCGGCTGTCCGACCAGGGCGTGTGGCGCGAACGCATCGCCGAATCGCGCATCAGGATCGACACCGCGCGGCTGCTAACCCTGAAAGCGGCCTATATGATGGACACGGCCGGCAACAAGGTGGCCCAGTCCGAAATCGCCATGATCAAGGTGTTGGCGCCCAACGTCGCGCAACAGGTGCTGGATTGGGCCATCCAGGCCCACGGGGCGGCCGGTGTGTCGGACGATTTCCCGCTGGCCTACCAGTGGGCCGGCAACCGCACCCTGCGCCTGGCCGACGGCCCGGACGAAGTGCATCGCAACGCCATTGCCAAACTGGAAATTGCGCGCTTCTCGTCTACGACAAGCTAAGCTATCATCATCCTGCAGTCACTCTTCCGAAAGGATGTGCCGTGCAGGACGAATCGAGCAAGCCCTTGCCGCCGTTGCGGTCGCAGATCGCGCTGCTGGCTGCGGCCTGCGCCGCGCCTACGCTACTGGCGGTGGCCCTGCTGCTGGTGTACTTCCAGCAGCGCGACCTGGGCCGCGCGGAGTTGCAACTCCAGCGCATTGCGCGCGCGACGGCGGCCATCCTGGACCGCCAGTTGCTGGCAGCGGAAGCGGCCGCCATTTCACTGGCTAGCGGCCCCAGTGCCCGCAACGGCGACCTGGTGGCACTGCGCAGCCAGGCTACCGGCGCCCTGCCATCGACCTTGCCCTACCAGTCGCACGTCGTTTTCACGGATAGCGGCGCAGCGCAGCTCATTGCCGGCAATGCCATGCCCATCGACCGCGCCGCCAACGCGGCCCGCATCAAGTTCGCGCCCAACGCGCGATCCGCCGTCAGCCTGTTGCGCGCGAACGGCAAGGAGCCGGCCCACCTGGCAGTCGACGTGCCGGTCCAGCGCCCGGGCAAGCCCGCCGCCCTCAGTGTGCTGCTGCCGGCCGATGCGCTGGACAAGGTCGCCGAGGAGATGCAGCTGCCATCGGGCGCCGTGATCGCCGTGCTGGCGCCCAACGGGAATGTGGTGGCGCGCAGCCACGACGATGGCCGGGCAAGCGGGCAAGCTGCGGCCGATGCCTTGCATGGCCTGCCGCTGCAGGTCGGCTACCTGCGCGGCGCCGACAGCCCATGGAGTGTGTCCGTTGCCGCTCCGGCGCCAGGTGCGCTGGTCGCATTCGATGGCTTGGCTTTCGGGCTGACGGCCTTGCTGGCGGCACTGATATTGGCCGGCTTTGCCGCGGCGGCTTTGGCCGCACGCCGCATCGCAAGCTCGATCGAAGCGCTACACGCGCCGGCCCAAGCCCTGGCCAGCGGCGCGCCTATCGTCGCACCGCGCGTGTCCTTCCAGGAGGCGCGGCAGATCGGCGACACCCTGCTCCGCCTCGATCGCGACCTGACCCGTCACCGGCAGGACCTGGAGCGCGTGGTCGAAGAACGTACCCAGCAACTGGAAAATTCCAACGCCCTGCTGGAAACGATCTACGCCACCGCGCCGGTCGGCCTGAGTTTTGTCGATACCCGCTTGCGCATCCTGATGATCAACGACTACCTGGCCTCGATGAACGGCTTGGCGGTCAACGACCATATCGGGCGCCGCTTCGATGAAGTGATCAGCGACCGCGACCTGGCGGCACAGGTGAACCAGGCCTACCGCCGGGTGCTGGCCTCCGGCGAGGCGGTGTCCAACACCGAAATCACCGGTAGCACTGCGGCCAAGCCCGGCCGCAGCAGCCACTTCATCACCGGGTATTACCCTGTCTTCGGCGCCGACGGCGCGATGGTCGGGATTACCACCGTGCTGATGGATATCACCCAGCAGAAGGACACGGAAGCAGCCCTGCGCCAATCCAAGGCCCTGATCAAATCGGTGCTGGAGAACATGCCGGCCATGGTATTCGTCAAGGACGCCCAGCACCTGCGCTTCGAACTGCTCAACCGTCAAGGCGAACTGCTGCTCGGCCGACCGCGCGAAGACCTGCTCGGCAAAAGCGATCGCGATTTCTTCCCGCCCGAGCAGGCGGCTGCCTTCCAGGCGGCGGATCGCAAGGTGCTGGCATCCGAGCAGGAAATGGAGATCGCCGAAGAAGCGGTACGTATCGGCGCCGGGGAAATGCGCTACCTGACCACCCGCAAGGTGGCGCTGCGCGACGAACGGGGCATTGCCACCCACCTGCTGGGCATTTCGCTCGACATCACGGACCGCAAGCGCGCCGACGAAGCGTTGCAGCAAACCTCCCTCAGCCTGGCCCGCAGCACCAACTTCCTGCATACGGTGACGGAAAACCTGCCAGGGCTGGTGGCGTACTGGGACGCGCAATTACGCTGCCATTTCGCCAACAAGTACTTCCTGGCCTGGTTTGGCAAGACGCTGGAACAAGCCATGGGCGAACCGATCGAACACGTGCTGCCGGCCGCCCTGCTGGACCAGATCCGGCCGCACATCAATGCCGTGCTGAACGGCAGCCCGCAGCACTTCCTGCGCGAGCTGGAACTGCCGTCCGGCGAGCCGCGCTATACCTGGATCAATTTCATTCCCGACCGTGGCGAATCGGGCGCCGTACGCGGCTTTTATGCCCTAGGCTCGGATGTTACTGAACTTAAGCGCGGCGAATTGAAATTGCAGGAGCTGAATGAACAACTGATGCGGGCACGCGACCGCGCCGAAGCCGCCAGCCGTGCCAAGAGCGAATTCGTGGCCAACATGAGCCATGAGATCCGCACCCCGATGAATGCCATCACCGGGCTGGCGCGTTTGCTGGAAGAAGCGCCGCTGGAGCGGCGCGAACGCAGCTATGTCAGCAAGATCCAGCTTGCGACGCAAAGCCTGCTTGGCGTGGTCAACGATGTACTGGACTTCTCCAAGATCGAGGCCGGCCAGCTCCAGCTCGAACAAACGCGCTTCAACCTTGAGCAAATGCTGGCCGGGACCGCCGTGCTGGTCGCCAACGGCGCCTGGGACAAGGGCGTGGAACCGGTGTTCGACATCGCTCCCACACTGCCGGCCGACATGGTAGGCGATGCGATGCGCCTGCAGCAGGTGCTGCTCAACCTCCTGAGCAATGCCATCAAGTTCACCGAGCGCGGCGAAGTCGTGCTGGCCGTTCGCGAGGCGGCCGGCAGCGCCAATTCCCTGACACTGGAATTCACCGTACGCGACACCGGGATCGGCATTCCGGCCGAACAGCAGCACCATATGTTCGACGCTTTCTCGCAAGGCGACAGCAGCACCAGCCGCCGCTATGGCGGCACGGGACTGGGGCTGGCCATCGCGCGCCGCCTGTCCGACCTGATGGGCGGCGTGATCACGGTGGAGAGCTCGCTGGGCCGCGGCTCGACCTTTCGCTTTACCTGCCCGCTGCAGCGCATTGCCGGCGGCGGAGCGCAGGAAGCGCCGGCCAGCCTGCGCGGGCTGACCGTGCTGGTGGTCGACGATAACGCCACCGTGCGCCAGGTGCTGCAGCGCACCGGCAAGGCGCTGCAATGGACCACCAGCGCCGTCTCCAATGCGCTCGAGGGCTTGCAAGCCCTGCGCGAGCGCCGCTATGACCTGCTGGTCCTGGACAGCGCGATGCCCGCCACCGACGGCATCGCCATGCTGGTGCAGGCGCGCGACGAGAACCTGCCGGTACCCAAGGTCGTCATGATGGCGTCGGAACGCTCCAGCGACGACCTGCAGCAATTGGCCGACAGCCTGCAGATCGACGCCGTGCTGGCCAAGCCATTCACGCCATCGCGCCTGCGCGATGCGTCCCTGGCCGCCCTCACCGGCGCCAACCAGCCGGAGCAGCGCAGCAGCCACGCCGCCCTTTCCGGCAGCCTGGCCGGCATGCACGTGCTGCTGGTGGAAGACAATGAGATCAACCAGGAGATGGCCCGCTATATCCTGCTGGCCTGCGGCGCGCTGGTGGAAGTGGCATCCAACGGTGAGATTGCGCTGGACATGCTGCGCGACGACCCGCAGCGCTTCGATGCCGTGCTGATGGACCTGCAGATGCCTGTCATGGACGGCTACCGCGCCACCGAATCGATCCGCTCCATGGGCCTGCGCAGCTTGCCCATCATCGCCATGACCGCCAATGTCATGCCGGAAGACCGCCTGCGCGCTATCGAGGCGGGAGTGGACGCGCATATTGCCAAGCCGATCGACGTCGACGAAATGATCGCCACGCTGACCCGTCTCGCGCCGCTGCATCCCGAGCTGGCCAGCACCAGCCAGCAAGGCCTGGCGCGCGGCGAACAGCGCAGCGACGGGTGTCCGGCCATGGTGCCGGGCATCGACCTGGAGGCCGCGCTGCGTCGCGTGGCAGGCAACTATGCCGCTTTTGCCGGACTGCTCAAACGCTTCGAAAATTCGCAGGGCGACGCCGTGCGGGAAGTGCGCGACTGCCTGGCGCAGGACAAGCGCTATGCCGCCACACGCGTGCTGCACCGGCTGAAAGGCGTGGCAGCCAACCTGGGCGCAACCGACGTGGCACGCCTCAGCGCGCAGGCGGAAGCGGCCGTCGCCGAGGGCCAGGACAGCTCCGCGGCCGCCCTGCTGCTGTCGCTGGAACAGGCGCTCGCGGTGGTGATCAACGCCGCGCGCGAGCTCCCGGTCCCGGTGCCTGCGGCCGCCGGCAGCGCCGCGGTTTCCAACCTGCCGCAAGCCCTGGGCGACCTGCAGATGCTGCTCAGGAACAGCAATATGCGCGCGCTGGCCGCTTTCAAGGCCCTCGGCCCGGCCCTTGAGCAACGCTGTCCCGACCTGCTGCCCGGCCTGGCCAATGCCATTGAAACACTCGACTTCACCGACGCCGAACAACGGCTGCAGGAAATCATGAAACGGGAGGAAACCGCATGACATGGACCGACCAGGCGCGCAATGGGCGCCTGCTGATTGTCGATGACGCCATGGAGAATATCCAGATCCTCAACCACGTGCTGGGTGGGGAGCATGAAGTCTTGTTTGCCATGAATGGGGAGAAAGCGCTGGAGTTGGCGCACCAGCACCAGCCCGACCTGATCCTGCTGGACGCCGTCATGCCGGGCATGGACGGCTACGAAGTCTGCGCCGCCCTGCGTGCCTCATCGGATGTGCGCGATATCCCAATCATTTTTGTCACCGCGCTGACTACGCCCGAGGACGAAACGCGGGCGCTGGAAGCGGGTGCGGTCGATTTCATCACCAAGCCGTTCAATGTGGCCGTGGTGCGCGCCCGCGTCCGCACACACCTCACCCTGAAGCGCCAATCCGACGCCATGCGCGAAATGTCGCTGACCGATGCCTTGACCGGCGTTGCCAACCGGCGCAGCTTCAATGAAGCGATCCAGAACGAATGGCGGCGCTGCGCGCGTTCGGGAACTCCGCTGTCGGTCATCATGATCGACATCGACCATTTCAAGCTCTACAACGACGCCTACGGCCACCAGGCCGGCGATGCCTGCCTGAAGCAAGTAGCCAGCACCATGCTGCAATGCGGCGGGCGGTCGCCGGACCTGTTGGCGCGCTATGGCGGAGAGGAGTTCGTCATCCTGCTGCCGCAGGTCGACGCGCCGGGTGCGGCGACGGTGGCAGAACGCATCCTGGCCAGCGTGCGCGACCTGGCCATCCCGCACCGCATGTCCTCGGCCGGCGATACCGTGACCGTGAGCCTTGGCGTGGCCACGCTCATGCCGGACCAGGGCGGCGCCCCGGAAACCCTGGTACGCTGCGCCGACGACGCCCTATACCGGGCCAAGAACGATGGCCGCAACCGATTCTGCGTTGAGGGTTGCGATCAGGTGTAGCGGCGCATCAGGAACTGCGCCACGCAGGCGGGCTTTTCGCTGCCCTCGCATTCGACTGTCACTTCCCAGGCCAACTGGTGGCCGCCGGCCACCGCAGCGATGCTGCGCAAGACCACGTGGCCACGCACACGGCTGCCGACCGGCACCGGCGCCGGAAAGCGCACCTTGTCCAGGCCGTAGTTCACGCCCATGCGCATGTCTTCCATGAAGACCGCGTCCTGCAACAGCCCTGGCAGCAGGGACAGGGTCAGGAAGCCATGGGCCACCGTGCCGCCGTAGGGCGATTCGGCGGCAGCGCGTGCCGGATCGGTGTGGATCCACTGTTCGTCGTTGGTCGAGGCGCCGAACGTGTTTACCCGCTCCTGCGTGATATCAACCCAGGCGGATACACCGACTTCCTGGCCGACCAAGGCTTCCAGTTCTGCTACGTTACGCACCAGGCGCGCCATCAAGCTGCCTCCTTGAATCCCGCCTGCGCGATAAAGCGCTCCAGGTGGTGATCCGCATCGCCCAACGTGATCTCGATCATCGCCAGTCGTTTGAAATAATGGGCGACCGGCAGTTCGTCCGTCACGCCCATGCCCCCATGCAGCTGTACCGCCTGCTGGCCAACGAAGCGCGCAGCCTGGCCGACCCGCGCCTTGGCGGCGGAAACCACGCGGCGCCGCTCCCCGTCGTCGCTCGACGCAACCTTGACCGCAGCCAGCATGGCCATCGAACGTGCCTGCTCGAGGTGAATGAACATGTCGGCCATGCGATGCTGAAGCGCCTGGAACTTTCCGATCGGCGCGCCGAACTGCTGGCGGGTCTTCAGGTATTCGAGGGTTGCGGCGAAGATGGCATCCATGGCGCCAATGGCTTCCGCGCAGAGAAGCGTCGCGCCGTAGTCGGCGCCTGCCTCAAGCAGTGTCCAGCCTTTGCCCTGCTCGCCGAGAAGCGTGCCATGAGCCTCGTTGAATTCAACCGTTGCGGCACGCTGGCCGTCGATGGTCCGGTAGTCGGTGACCTGCACGCCGGTTGAGTCGGACGGCACCACATACAGCGAAATACCGTCGGTATCGCGCTGGGCACCGCTGCTGCGTGCGGAAACAATGAAGGCGCCCGCCTGGCCGCCGTGCAGGACGACCGTCTTGCGGCCGGAAATGTGGCTGGAAACGAGGCTGGAAACGCGGCTGGAAGCCCGGCCGGCACCGGAACCGTCCGTCGCCAGCACGTCGTTCAACGCGTGGCGCGCTTGCTGCTCACCCAGCGCGCACGCCAGTTTCAGCTGGCCGGCGGCAACACGCTCCAGCAAAGCTTCCTGGCCTCCGGCCAGTTTGAGAAACTGGGCGCCGAGCACGGTGACGAAGTACGGTTCGACCACCAGGCCGCGCCCCAGTTCCTGCATCACAACCATCATATCGACCGCGCTGCCGTTGAAACCGCCCTGCTCCTCGGGTACCGGAAGCGCCAGCATCCCCAATTCCGCCAGCGTGGCCCAGGCCTGGTCCGAGACGCCAGACTCCGAATGAATGATCCTCCTGCGCACCTCGAAGGTGTAATCCTTGTCGACCCAGCGACGCAGCGCATCGGCGAATTGTTGTTGTTCTTCCTTGAATGTGAAGTCCATGCCGCCTCCCTTACAGTCCCAGGATCATCTGGGTGATGATGTTCTTCTGGATCTCGTTCGAACCGCCGTAGATCGAGGTCTTGCGGAAGTTGAAGTAATAGCCCGCCAACGGCGCCGCATCGTCGTCGCCGGCCAGGGCATGTTCCCGTTCGCCTTCCAGGTAAGGCGGATCGAACGGCAAGGCTTGCGGGCCAAGGGCGTCCACCATCAGTTCGGTCAGCATTTGCTGGATCTCGGAGCCGCGCACCTTCAACACCGAAGCCTGCGGACCGGGCCCGTGCGCCTCCTGGGCAATGGTACGCAAGACGGTCACCTCCAGCGCCATCAACTCAATCTCCAGGTTCGCCACGCGCGCTGCGAACAAGGGATCGTCCAGCAACGGCTTGCCATTCTTTTGCTGCCGGTTTGCGATCTTCTTCAGGAAGAGCAGTTCACGCTTGGATCGCCCGACCGCTGCAATGCCGGTGCGCTCGTGCCCGAGCAGGTACTTGGCATAGGTCCAGCCCTTGTTCTCCTTGCCGACCAGGTTCGCCACCGGCACGCGTACATTATCGAAGAAGACTTCATTCACTTCGTGGTCTTCGTCCAGCATGATGATCGGTCGCACGGTGATGCCAGGGGTCTTCATGTCGATCAACAGGAAGGAAATGCCCTCCTGCTTGCGCACGTTCTGGTCGGTGCGCACCAGGCAGAAGATCATGTCGGCGTGCTGGCCCAGCGTGGTCCAGGTCTTCTGGCCGTTGACGAGGTAATGGTCGCCCTCGCGCACGGCGGTGGTTTTCAAGGAAGCCAGGTCGGAACCGGCACCAGGCTCGGAATAGCCCTGGCACCACCAGTCGGTGCAATCGAGAATGCGCGGCAGGTAATAGGCTTGTTGTTCGGGGCTGCCGAAGGCCATGATGACCGGCGCCACCATATTGACTCCAAACGGCAGGATGGGCGGAGTGCCGGCAATGGCGCACTCCTCCTCCCAGATGTGGCGTTGGGTGGCATCCCAGCCAGGGCCGCCGAATTCGGTCGGCCAGGCCGGCGCCGCCCAGCCCTGCTTGGCGACGATCTGATGCCAGCGCACATAGTCTTCGCGCTTCAGGCGAAGGTGCTTACGGACTTTGTTTTGCAGGTCGGCCGGCAGGTTCGCCGCCAGAAAAGCACGCACGTCGGCGCGGAAGGCCTCATCCCTGGCAGAGTAATTCAGGTCCATGCTGTCTCCTTGAAATGGTCGCGCCAGCAAAATTAGCACGACCGTTTCAAAGAGTCTACTGCGCTCTGCTATTTAGCCCGGCGGTGAGAAGCAAGGCTGTCGAGATTTCTTACACTTCAATTCGTAAATACGAACTTCATAGTCACCTGCTTACATAAACTATTGTTTTCTAAGGGACTAGAAAGAACTGGCACGGCGATTGCACTTAGGAAGGCAGGCCCGCGGCAGGTCAAATCAGCGGCAATCACTGGCACCATTGCTAATTCAGGAGACATACTATGAAGGTCCTCCGCAAACTGCTTCCGTTGGCTTGCGCAGCCAGCTTATTGTTGGGAGTTACAGGCGCACAGGCTGACGTGATAGCGCCGTTCGACATAAAGGATGGCGCGGGCAACACCTTGGCATCGGAAGTCACTCGCCTTGACTGGTCGTCGAACGGCACTGGCCTGGCGCGTGGCGTTGGCCCGTTTGCTACTCCTTTGACGAACGGGCAGACCTTTGAATTCCTGTACCAGGCGACTATGGTTGGCAAGAATGGCGGTTCGGGGACCTCGAGCCTGGATGGCCGCCTTGACGGTGAATCGAACGGCATCGCGACCGGCGACTTTGAATTCACCATCGCCGCCAGGATGGTGGAACAGGTAACCTTTGCTGCAGGCGGAATCGCGACCTTCGGCCTGGCAGGCACCAATGCCACCAACAAGGTCGCGATCTATTTCGATACGCAACGTAACGCCAACACCTTGACAGGCCAAGGCTTCGACGACGGCATCATGGTCGCATTGCTGACCATCGATTCCAACACGTCGTCGTTTTTCGTATTCAACCCTGGCCCAACCAACCCTAACGGCCAAGGTTCGGCCAAGCTGACGGCAAGTATCATTGAGGCGGTTGACTTCATCAATCCTGACTACTTTGAGGGCGTGATGAGCCTGATCTTTGGGATGGATTTCGAGTCGAGCCTGAACTATCCTGCCGGATCGGCGTCGACACAGGGCTTCCACCGTAATATGTCCAGCAATAATGGCGACCCGTTCTCGACGGTATTGCCAGTGCTGAGCGGCCCCGGCAGCGACATCATGTTCAAGGTTGATGGCGACAGCGGCTTCGTGGCCGAAGTGCCGGAGCCAGGCACGATGCTGCTGATGGGCCTCGGGCTGTTCGGGTTGGCTGGAATGCGCCGCCGCCTCTAGGGTGGACAACTGCTTGTGTTAGGAAGAAGCTCAATTTTTCGTGGGGGTTCATTTCGCCCCCACGAAAGTGCTTTTGACTGCGGCAAACCCCACACGCACTATAAAGAAACGCCGCAGATGGCCTATCCGCGGCGTAAAGAAGGGGTATATAACTAGATTGTTCTCAGCAGCAGCGCTGCCGGGCCGGCAGGTGTGCCGACACTTTCATATTATCAATTTCCACAACTCAGCACTCAATTTCTGCATTTCGTCGCATTTCAGCCATAAGTTTGGGCGATAGCCGATAGGATGTTCTCATCCCATTTAGCATGCACAACAAGGACCTGACCATGCGCGCCAAGCTTCCCCTCGCAGCCCTGCTCTCCCTCAGCCTTGCCGGCTGCGTCGTCGTGCTGAACGACAGCAGCGACTACGTCAAGGGCAATGGAACGACCGCCACTGAAACCCGCTCCATCGCCAGCGCCACTGGTTTGCGCGTTGAAAACCGCCATCGCGTTTCCATGGAGGTCGAAGTGAAGGTGGGCGGCGCACCGTCGCTGGTGATCGAGGGCGACAACAACCTGGTGCCGCTGGTGCATACCGAAGTGCGCGGCGATACGCTGCGTGTGTGGACCGAAGAGCGCATGGACAGCAGCAAGCCGATTCACGTGCGCTACACCGTGCCCCGCCTGGAAAACATCGAATCGAGCGGCTCCGTGCGTACCGACGTCCAAGGACTGGCGGGCGGCCCGCTGACGGTTTCCCACGCTGGCGCCGGGTACCTGGAATTGCGTGGCCAGGTGGACCGTCTGGATATGCGTCATAGCGGATCGGGTCAGTTGTACGCGAACGGTCTCGACAGCAAATCCGCGGTGGTCGACATGGTCGGTTCGGGCCGCGTGAATATTGGCTCGGTGCGCGGTGACTCGTTGCGCGTGTCATCCTCCGGCTCCGGCAGTTTCTACGCCCGTGGCATCGTGCACACGCTTGACGTGCAGATGCAAGGCTCGGGCAGCGCCCAACTGAACGACCTGCGCGCAGACGAAGCAAACATCACCAGCAACGGATCCGGCGGCGTGCAAGCCTGGGTACAGCACAAAGTCGAGGCCCGCTCCAACGGTTCCGGCCGCATCGCCGTCACCGGCAACCCATCCCAGCGCAGCATGTACGGCCGCAACACCTCGATTCAATAATAAAAGTCGGGGTCAGCTCTGGCAACCGGACATTTCGCGCAGCGAAATGTCCGGTTGCCAGAGCTGACCCCGACTTTTAATTTGAACGTCAGTTGATCGTCAGGGCGAGGTCGCGGCCGGCTGCGGCGATGTTTCCGGCATAGTCGGCTGCGTAAATGCGCAGCGTGTAGTCGCCCGGGGCGAGTTGGCTTACTTTCCAACGGCCGGGCGTGACTTCGCCCTGCGATAGTTGGCTTAGCAGCGAGTAAGTGAAGCGGGTGGACTTGCTGCCGTAGACGGTGATGCCGCTATCGGCGGAGTACACGACCTTCACTGCTTCGCGCTGTTTGGGAAGCTGGTCGTAAGTCTGCATGATGCGCGGCTGCTCGTAGCCCGGCACTGGAACGCCGTCAGCCTGCAGCAATTGATAGCCCAGCTCATACAGCCCAAGGCGTCGCCGCGCAAGGTTGCCGTCCATCTTGTCGAAAGCGTCGACCACCACGTTCACTTCCCCCAGTTCGCGCGACACTTCAAGGCGCTTGCCCTTTTTTCCAGGCAGGCGCTTGTCGTTGGCGTCGTACAGGGCGATACCCTGGATGACAGGCGCAATGGTATCGCGCAGGCCGGGGAATGGCAGCGCCAGCGGGTTTACCACGCGGCCACGATCGTACAGGTTAAGGTGGACGTGGGCCATCTGGTTCACCACGCCAAGTTGTTCTCCGACGTAGAAACGCGTGCCTCGGCGCACCCGCACGCGTTCCGGCTTGCCCTTATCGTTCAGCAGGAGCTGGAATCGGTCGTCCAGTGCGCGGTTCTTTTTGTCGCGGCCGACCTTCATGTGGATGTAGCTGGTCGTGCCGAGGTTGATGCCTTCGCCGAGCGAGGCAAATGCCCAGTTGGGGAGCGGATCGCTGACCTTGGCCTTTTCCACCACGTGCACCGAGCTGCCGACGTCGGCCTGCACGTCGAGGCCCGCGTGGAAGTGGTGGCGGCTGTCGCCGTCGTAGCTTCCCCTCACCTCGCCCATCAGGCCCACCACTTCGTGTGGCTGGTTTTGCGGCAGGACGGGCCAGGGCATCGGTCCCTGGTTGCGCTGGGTCATGATGTCGCTTGTCGTCGCCTCCGGCACGGCGGCCGCTGCCTGCTCCGCCGCGCGCGCGGTGCCGATCAAGGGCAAGGTGGCTTGCGTTGCCGGTGCGGCAGGTGCCACAGCCTTGGCCGCGGCTGGGGCCTGGCTTGCGCCGGCATGCATCACGCGGTGCAGGCGTTGCGCCGGTCCGTCGGTGAGGAACAGGGTTCCATTCGGGGCCAGCGCCAGGCTGCGCGGGCCGTAGACCTGGATACTGCCATCGAGGCCAGTGGCGGGGTCGGCGGGACGCTCCGCATCGGGCATTCCGGCCAGGCTGCCATCCGGCGCCAGTTGCAGCAGCCGGCCGCGCGAAGAAGCAGCGATATAGACGAAGCCATCATGGGTTACCGCCAGCGCCATCGGGCGCCGCAACAGCGGTTCTTTTTCCAGTTCGGGCGCCACGGCAATGGTCAGTACCGAGCCATCCGGGTTGATGCGGCGCACGGCATCATTGCTGGTGTCGGCAATGTAGATGCCGTCCTTGCCGACCGCGATGCCGCAGGGCGTATCGAATTGCGCCGCCTCGCCGATGCCGTCCATGAAGCCGGGAAGTCCGCTGCCGGCCAACGTAGTCACGCTGCCATCGGGAGCGATCTTGCGAATCCTGTCATTGTAGGTATCGGCGACATAGACCATACCCGCCTCATCGACTGCCACGCCGACCGGCCCGTTGAATTGCGCCTGCGCGCCCTGCCCGTCCGCAAAGCCGGCCACGCCGCTGCCTGCCAGCGTCGACACCGTACCGTCAGCGCTGATCTTGCGGATCGCATGGTTGCCCGTATCGGCGACGTAGACATTGCCCTGCTTGTCCAACGCTATACCGGAAGGCGTGTTGAAGGCAGCGGCGGAACCGACACCTTCACGATAGCCCTCGAGCCCTCCCGCCAGCACGCGTATCCTGCCATCCAGCCCCAGCACCGACACGGTATTCGTCTCGCCGCCATCGGAGAAGTAGACATTGCCCTGCTTGTCGGCCGCGACGCCATACGGATCGGCCAGCCCGGCATCGAGCAAGGTTTCCAGCCGCGCCGCCCAGGCCCTTTCGGTCGGCGCCGGCCCTCGCTTGATCAGCTCCGGCAAGCGGGCCACGACCTTGGCCGCCGGCGCGGGATAGTAGAAATAGCCACCTGCACCGGCCATTGCCAGTACCGCAGCTCCCAAAACAGTCAATTTGATAGATGTACGCACAGGCAGGATTCTACCGTCCCCCAGCCCTGGCTGCAGGCGAAAAAAAAGCCCGCTCTGGGAGCGGGCTGAAGTCTATTTCCTTGGAGGAGAATAGAGGAGACAGGTGCAAGTATGCTGCGGCGCGGTATATCCGTCTACTTTATTGTAGTAATACTAGATATAACCAAACGCAATATCACTTGTCGTTCACGTAAGGCAGCACACGGCTGGCCAGGCGGGTATCGGTGCGCAGCACGCTCACCTCGTCGGCCAGGATATGCACTGCCTCGTTCAGCAATACGTCCTTGGCATTCTTGGCTGCCTTTTCGGCATCCAGTTCCGCGGACAAGGAACGCTCATCCGCCTGCAGGCCATCGTCGGTGCGGATCGCGCCACGAACCTGGCTGGCCTGGCGCTGGGCGGCGCGCGGGTTGGCAGGTTTGGCGGCAATCGCCTTGTTCAACGCGTCTTTCGGGTCCGCCACCAGGATAGGATCGTCCGGCGATGGGCCGGCGGCCATGCGCTGTTCACGCAGTTTGGCACGCGCTTCCTGTTGGTCGCGCTCCTTGCGGCGCACCGTTTCGTTCAACGAGACCACGTTGTCCGCGCGCTGCTTCTTGACGTAGTTGATGTCGTCGAGCAGGTACTGGTAGTCCTTGTCCTTGGCCACGCGTGCGTCGTGCTTCTTGTCCAGGATCGGCACGATCTCCTTCAACTCGCCGGCCGGGATGTACACCGCAGGCTTGATCTGGGTGTATGGCAGCGCGTTGTCGTAGCTCGACTCGCCGAAGTTCTCGGCATCGCTGGTGGAAGCCAGCTTGATGTCCGGCGTCACGCCGCGCAGCTGGGTAGTACCGCCGTTGATGCGGAAGAACTGGGCAATGGTCATCTTCAGTTCACCGAAGCGCGATTTGTCGCTCTGGCCGAAGCGGTCCAGGTTGACCAGGGTCTGCACGGTGCCCTTGCCGAAGCTAGGCTCGCCGATCACCAGGCCGCGGCCGTAATCCTGGATTGCCGCTGCAAAGATCTCGGAAGCCGATGCCGAACCGCGGTTGATCAACACGCCAACCGGGCCGTCCCACGACAGGCCGGGCACGTTGTCCGCTTCCACTTCCACTCGGCCTTCGGCATTACGCTGCTGCACCACAGGACCACGATCGATGAACAGGCCGGTCAGCTCCACCGCCTCGGTCAGCGAACCGCCGCCGTTGTTGCGCAGGTCGATCAGCACGTTGTCGACCTTCTCTTTCTTCAGCTCGCCCAGCAGGCGGGCCACGTCGCGCGTGGCGCTCTTGTAGTCCTTGTCGCCCTTGCGGCGCGCATCCCAATCCTGGTAGAAGGTCGGCAGCGAAATCACGCCGATGCGGCGCTTCACGGCGCCATCCTTGACTTCCAGGATCGAGCGCTTGGCCGACTGCTCTTCCATGCTGATTTTCTTGCGTACCAGGGACAGCACGTACGGTTTGCCGTCCGGACCGGCATCGGCGCCCAGCACCTGCAGCTTGACGGTCGAATCCTTCGGACCGCGGATCAACTGCACCACGTCGTCGATGCGCCAGCCCAGCACGTCGGTGTACTTGTCAGTTTCACCCTGTGCCACGCCAACAATGCGGTCGCCCACTTTCAGCTTGTTGGACAGGCCGGCCGGGCTGCCAGGCACGATTTCGCGGATCACGGTGTATTCGTCGCGGTTCTGCAGCACGGCACCAATGCCTTCCAGCGACAGGCGCATGGAAATGTCGAAGTTCTCGGAGGCGCGCGGGCCCAGGTAGTTGGTATGCGGCTCGATCGACATGGCATACGCGTTCATGAAGATCTGGAACACGTCTTCGCTGTTCAGCTTGCGCGAGCGGCTCACGTAGTTCTCGTAGCGCTTGTCCAGCGTTTCGCGGATCGATTTGTCGTCCTTGCCGGCCAGCTTCAGGCGCAGCCAGTCGTTCTTCACGCGTTTGCGCCACAGGTCTTTCACCTCGGCGTCCGACTTCGGCCAATCGGCCTTTTCACGGTCAAACTGGTAGCTCTCGTCCTGCGAGAAATCGAACTTGGTCTTCAGCAGCTCGCGGGCATACGCCATGCGGTCCGCGAAACGCTGCTGGTACAGGTTGTAAATGGTGAACGGCGTTTGCAGGTTTTCGCTGGTGATCGCGTCGTCCAGGCGCGACTTTTCCTTGTTGAAGGAATCGATATCGGCCTGGGTAAAGAACAGCTTCTCGCCGTCGAGCGATTTGAAGTAGCGGTCGAAGATCTTCTCCGACATCGCGTCGTCCAGCGGCATGGCCTTGTAATGGTAGCGCGACAGCACGCGGGACGCCCACAAGGCGGCCTGGGTTTGCTGTGCTGCAGGCTTGACAGGTACATCTGTCGCCTTGTCTGCCTGGGCCGCGCTTGCATAAGCGGTCATCAGTGCCAGGGACATGGTGGCCAACAGGGTGTGCTTCTTCATCGGCTTGCTCCGAACGTAGGTGATTCTATAAGAATAGTGCTAATCCCATTCTACAGGATAGGACACTCTCGAGGAGAGAGCGATGACGGCCAGTGTGCTGCGCTTCACTTAAGCCAGGCTGAAGGCTGAGCTTCCTGCCAAGATTTACGCTAAGTCATTGAATATACTGAGAAACATTTTGTAACAGGCGATATTTCCGCACGACAACGAGATATCATATCGGCCCTTCCCCAAAAATAATCAAGAATCCATGTCCACTCTTACGCCCCCTGCGCGTAGCTGGAGCGTCGGCAGCAAGATCGCCGCCTTCACCTTCGTGCTTGTCAGCGCACTGTTAGCGCTACTTATTACCTTCATCAACTGGAACAGCACCGCCATGCTGGAGCAGCGTGCGCATGACCAGGTCGCAGCCGACCTGAATGGCGTGGCAAACATGCTGGACGTGTTCAATGCGGCCATGGTGAACGATGCCGGCAGCTACGCCCGCCAGTTTGCGGCGTACGTGCCAGGCCCATTCGAGCTCGATGGCGGCCAATTGTCCGCCAACGGCAAGGCCGTCAACAACGACTTCGGCATTCCCGACAGCTTCACCGCCCAAACCGGCGCCATTGCCACTATCTTCGCCGCCGACGGCACCGATTTCGTAAGGGTGACCACCTCGGTCAAAAAGGAAGACGGCCAACGCGCAGTCGGCACCAGGCTTGATCACAACAACCCAAGCTATGCCATGCTGCGCGAAGGTCGCTCCTATACCGGCCTGGCGCAGTTGTTCGGCAAGCCGTACATCACACAGTACGACCCGGTCAAGGATGCCTCCGGCAAAGTGGTTGGCGTGCTGTTCATCGGCCTGGACATCAGCAAGAACATTGCGGCCCTGAAGGACAAGATCAAGGGCATCCGCATCGGCGAAACCGGCTATGTTTATGTGCTGAGCGGTGCCGCCGGCAAGGACTACGGCACGCTGCTGGTCCATCCGGCCAAGGAAGGCGCATCGATGCTCGACACGAAGGACAGCAACGGCAAGGCCTTCATCCAGGAGATGCTGGAGAAGAAGACCGGCGAGATCCGCTACATGTGGGCGGATGCCGACAGCAAAGCATCCCCTCAGGAAAAGCTGCTGGTGTACCGCTATTTCGACGACTGGAAGTGGATTGTCGCCGGCGGCACCTACGTCCATGAGATCACCAAGGACGCCGTCACTGCGCGCAACCGTTATGCGGTATGCGGCATCGTCGCCCTGCTCGCCTTCGCCGCCAGCCTGTTGCTGCTGGTGCGCGCCATCGTGACCCGCCCGCTGGTACAAGTGCAGGATGCGGCCGGCCGTATCGCAGGCGGCGACCTCACCGTGCGCCTCGACGTCACCACCGGCGACGAAATCGGCAAGGTGCTGGGCGCCATGAACGGCATCAGCGAGCGCCTGGCCAATGTGGTTGGCGGCGTGCGTGAAGGGGCCGACCAGATCGCCACCGCGTCGTCTGAGATCGCAGCCGGCAACCAGGACCTGTCGGCCCGCACCGAACAGCAAGCTTCCAGCCTCGAAGAAACGGCAGCATCGATGGAAGAACTGACCTCCACCGTGCGCCAGAACGCCGACAACGCGCGCCAGGCCAATGCGCTGGCACGCGAAGCGTCGGACGTAGCCTCGCGCGGCGGCCAGCAGGTCGCGCTGGTGGTCGAGAAGATGGGCGCCATCAACGAAGCGTCGCGCAAGATCGAAGACATTATCTCGGTGATCGACAGTATCGCTTTCCAGACCAATATCCTGGCCCTGAATGCGGCAGTGGAAGCGGCACGCGCCGGTGAACAGGGCCGCGGCTTCGCCGTGGTGGCCACCGAAGTGCGCAACCTGGCCCAGCGCAGCGCCGCCGCGGCGCAGGAGATCAAGGGACTGATCGCCAACTCCACGGGCGAAGTCGAAGCCGGCGCCAAACTGGTCGAACTGGCCGGCGCAACGATGGATGAAGTGGTCAACAGCGTGGGCCGCGTGACCGACATCATGGGCGAAATCAGCGCCGCCAGCGAAGAACAGCGCGCGGGCATCGACCAGGTCAACCAGGCCATCGGCCAGATGGACCAGGTCACGCAGCAGAATGCCGCCCTGGTCGAGGAAGCCGCCGCGGCGGCAGCAGCCATGCAGGATCAGGCCGAAGCGCTGGCACGCGAAGTGCGCGCCTTCAAGCTGCCGGCCAAGTCCATGAATGCAGCCAAGGGTAATGCGTCCAAACGTAGCCTCCTGCGCCTGCAATAATCAGCAATGGCCATGAACGCATGGCCAGCTTCCAGTCCGCCGCAGAGGGCCAGCAGGCCAGGAACTGCGGCGCAATCAAAAAGGCCAGGCCGGCGTCCAGGGGCGTGAAATGCCAGGCGCCGCGCGTGCGCAGCACGGCAATCCACCAGGGAATCAGCACCAGCAGCACCGGTGCCAAAGCGGTCGGCGCGGAGTTGTACCAACTCGCGTTGGCGAGCTTGACTTCGCCCAATCGGTAGCCATTTCCCTCGCGGCGCGGAATGATCGACAGTGAAACCGGCCGCGCAAACGTGAGCAGCCCGGCCAGGAAATGCGCCAGCTCATGGCACAGGGTGCCGGGAAGCTGCAGCAGCGTGAACACCACATAGCGCCGCGACAGCACCCAGATTGCCAGCGCCAGGCATAGCGACGGCGTGAGGTAAAGCAGCCTATCCAATCAGGCCGTGTAGAAACAGCGGCCGCAAGCCTGGCGATAGGCCTCGTTGCCGCCAATGCTGATCTGCTCGCCTTCGCGAATGCGCTCGCCCTTCTCGTCCACGCGGATATTCATCGTGGCTTTTTTGCCGCAGGTGCAGATATTCTTGATTTCTTCGATATCGTCGGCCAGTGCGAGCAGGTAGGACGAACCCGGGAACGGTTCGCCGCGAAAATCGCTGCGCAACCCGTAGCAGATCACCGGCACGCCCTTGGCTTGGGCCAGTTGGTGCAGCTGCTTGACCTGTTCCGGCGCCAAGAACTGCGCCTCGTCGACCAGCACGCAGGCCACCTTCTGCATATCCTGCAGGAAGTTGGTCTCGGACGAGAACAGCTCGACTTCGCGCTGCGGTCCCAGGCGGGAGGTCACCTTGCCCACGCCGTAGCGGTTGTCGATGGCGGCGGTGAAAAGGCGCACGATCAGGCCCTGCTCTTCGTAGTTATGGGCGACCTGCAGCATGGAGGTCGATTTACCTGCGTTCATCGCAGAATAGCGGAAATAGAGTTTTGCCACGGTAGAAATTATTTTAAAAGTCGCTGCGGGATTATACGCGAGCCGCCAACCATCAAAAAAGGTATAAGCTAGCGCAAAGATATTCCTTCTTGGTTCAATCGGATCGCCACACAATGCGCGTTTTTCGCAAGGAGAGAAAATGCAGAATACCCGTCCTGCAGCTTTGTTCAGCCTGATCGGCAATACACCGCTTGCCGAAGTAACCCGTCTTGACACCGGCCCATGCCGGCTGTTCCTCAAGCTCGAATCCCAGAACCCCGGCGGCTCCATCAAGGACCGCATCGGCCTGTCCATTATCGAAGCGGCCGAGCGCGATGGCCGGCTCAAGCCAGGCGGCACCATCGTCGAAGCCACGGCCGGCAATACCGGCCTGGGGCTGGCCCTGGTCGGCGCCATCAAGGGCTACAAGGTGCTGCTGGTGGTACCGGACAAGATGGCGACCGAGAAGATCCTGCACCTGAAGGCGCTCGGCGCCGACGTGCGCATCACCCGTTCGGACGTCGGCAAAGGCCATCCCGAGTACTACCAGGATTACGCGGCACGCCTGGCCAGCGAGCTTCCGGGGGCCTTCTTCGCCGACCAGTTCAACAACCAGGCCAATCCGCTGGCCCACGAAACCACCACCGGTCCCGAAATCTGGGAGCAGATGGCACGCGAAATCGACGCCATCGTGGTGGGCGTCGGCTCCTCCGGCACCCTGACCGGCCTGGCACGCTACTTCCGCAAGGTGGCGCCGCACGTCAAGTTCATCCTGGCCGACCCCAAGGGCTCGATCCTGAAGGAATACGTGGACACCGGCAAAGTGGCCGACACCAGCGGTTCCTGGGCGGTGGAAGGCATCGGCGAAGACTTCATCCCCGCCATTGCGAACATGGACGCGATCGCGCAGGCCTACACCATCACCGACCAGGAAAGCTTCGACAGCGCGCGCGCCCTGCTGCGGGCCGAAGGCATCCTGGCCGGCTCCTCCACCGGCACCCTGCTTGCCGCCGCCCTGAAATACTGCCGCGAACAGACCAAGCCGCAACGCGTGGTGACCTTTGTCTGCGACACCGGCACCCGCTACCTGTCCAAGGTCTACAACGACAGCTGGATGTTCGACCAAGGCCTGCTGCAACGCCAGAAGCTGGGCGACCTGCGCGACCTGATCGGCCGCCTGTTCGAAAACGGCGACGTGGTCAGCGTGGCCCCAAGCGACACCCTGCTGATCGCCTTCAATCGCATGCGTGCAGCCGACCTGGCACAGTTGCCTGTGATCGAGAACGGCAAGCTGGCAGGCATCATCGACGAGTCGGACATCCTGCTCAAGGTCGAAAATGACGCTGCCCAGTTCAAGAGCGAGGTCGGCGCCACCATGACCAGCCGCGTCGAGACATTGGCGCCATCCGCCGGCACGCCCGCCCTCCGTGATACCCTGGACCGTGGCTTGACCGCCGTGATCGCAGAAGGCGGCAAGTTCTATGGCCTGATCACCCGCTACGACCTACTTAACCATTTGCGCAGGACCTTATCTTGACCGATAAAAAAACCAAAGCCCACCTGGCCACGCGCGTCATCCACGCCGGCCAGCACCCGGATCCATCGACCGGCGCCATCATGCCGCCGATCTATGCTACTTCCACCTTCGTCCAGCAAAGCCCGGGCGTGCACAAAGGCCTGGATTACGGCCGCTCGCACAATCCCACTCGCTGGGCGCTGGAGCGCTGCGTGGCCGACCTGGAAGGCGGCGCGCAAGCGTTCGCCTTCGCCTCCGGCCTGGCCGCCATTTCGACCGTGCTGGAACTGCTTGACGCGGGCTCGCACATCGTGGCCGGCGACGATATGTACGGCGGCACCTTCCGCCTGTTCGAACGCGTGCGCCGCCGCAGCGCCGGGCACGAGTTCACCTATGCCGACCTGACCAACCCGGAAAACCTGCTGGCCGCCCTGCGCCCGGAAACCAGGATGGTGTGGGTCGAGACCCCGACCAACCCGATGCTCAAGCTGGCCGACCTGGCCGCCATTGCCCGCATCTGCCGCGAGCGCGGCATCCTGGCGGTGGCCGACAACACCTTTGCCAGCCCGATCGTGCAGCGGCCTTTGGAGCTGGGCTTCGACATCGTGGTGCACTCCGCAACCAAGTACCTGAACGGCCACTCGGACATCATCGGCGGCATCGCGGTTGTCGGCGACGAGGAGCGCCAGTCGGCCTGGCGCGAACAACTGGCTTTCCTGCAGAATTCTGTCGGCGCCATTGCCGGCCCGTTCGACGCCTTCCTGGCGCTGCGCGGCGTCAAAACACTGGCAATCCGCATGGAGCGTCATTGCAAGAGCGCCCTGGAACTGGCGCGCTGGCTGGAACGCGAGCCCAAGGTCAGGAAGGTGTTCTACCCGGGCCTGGAATCGCATCCCCAGCACACGCTGGCCAAGGCGCAGATGGATGGTTTCGGCGGCATCATCTCGATCGACCTCGATACCGACCTGGCCGGTGCCCGCCGCTTCCTCGAACGCTGCGAAGTGTTCGCGCTGGCCGAAAGCCTGGGCGGCGTGGAGTCGCTGATCGAGCACCCTGCCCTGATGACCCATGCATCGATTCCCGCGGTGCAGCGTGCCGTGCTGGGCATCGGCGACGGCCTGATCCGGCTCTCCGTCGGCATCGAAGATATCGAGGACTTGCGCCAAGACCTGCGCAATGCACTCGACGCCATCTGAACGTCCCTGCAGCAACTGCAAGCGCCCGATGCGGGTGCTTGACTTGTCCGGCCACTACCAGCGGCGGGTGGAGATCGACACCTGTCCCCACTGCTGCCTGGTGTGGTTCGACGATACCGAATCGGTGCGGCTGGCGGGTGCCGGCATCACCGGATTCTTGCGCCAAATCCATGCCGCCATGCAGGCCGGCGGCGATCATGCCCACGCAGTTTCCCTGGCAAGGGTGCAGTCCTGTCCCGTTTGCGGCGCCGCGCTGAAACCCGTCTTCAACATGACGCGCTTCGGGCGTACCAGCCAGCTGGATTGTCCGCACGGGCATGGCTATTACCAGACCTATATCCTGTACCTGGCCGAAAAGGGCTTCGTGCGCCCATTGGCGTGGGCGGACATCCGCTCGTTGCTTGCCGCCGGCAAGGAGCTGTTTTGCGCCGATTGCGGCTTCCCCTTGCCCAACCGGCCGGTCGAGGCGTGCCCTGCCTGCCAGTCGGCGGTGGGCGTGATCGATCCGGCGCGGCTGGCCATCGCAACCTACGCGGCAGACGGCGGTGCGATCGTCAGGAATGTCGCGACCGGGCTCAATCAGCACAAGTGCCATGCCTGCGGCGGCGCCGTCGACCTGACGCACGACATCAAGTGTCCGCACTGCCATGCGCCTGCGCTAAGTCATGACGTCCCTGAAACGGCTGCTGCAGCCGTGACCGAAGCGCCCGTCGTGCCGACTGCCGACCAACGCCGTCAAGCGGCGGCCGGGCGATCGGCATTGTCGGCGGCGCAGCTGGCGATGGTCGACTTCAGCGGGGAGCGGTCAACACAACGGCAAATAAACCGTGCCTTCCGTATCGCCATTGGCATGCTGGTGGCGGCGATCGCGTTTGGGGTCATCGCCTGGAACTGGCACATGGGCCAGCCCGTCAACGGCGTTCTGCAGGTCGCTCCCGTCATTTCATACAGCCCTCGCTTCAGGGACGATCGAATCGAGTGCGACCTGCATTCAGCGGTACGCCGTGAAGTGCGGGTGCGCCAGTTGATCGTGACGCCCGGCACACCCGGACCCGGCCAGGCCATCGCGACTTATGGCGCCACGCGCATGGCCTACCAGCGTGCCATCACCGTGCGCAACGATTGGAAGAACGGCATCGACTTCGAACTGCTGGAGCCACAGTTCAGCAATCCGTATGCAACCCCGCGCAGCATGCCGCCGGGCTTCTTCCGTCGGGGTGAAGCGCTGGCCGCAGTGGAGCGCGTGGCGTTCTGCCTGCCGGTTCGTGAAATCAGTCCGCCCGTGCTGGCGGAAGACGGCTTTCACCTTATCGAGGTGCTGGAAGTGCGCTAATCGTCGGGCCGCCGCACCGGGTCATCGATTCTGAATATTCGCCGCACCAGGCCTTCCAGGGCCACGAATACCCCCTCCACACCGAAGCCGGCGATGAAGGAAATCGCCGACATTCCGAGCGCCTGATTGCCCAGGAGTCCGCTCTCGCAGCCCGTCGACTGGGAGGAAGGATTGACGAACAAGGCGATGCAGGCGCCGATGGTGGCGCCAAGCGCCAGTTGCATCAGGGCCAGCGTAAATTCGCGTGGCGACAACAGGCTATCGCGCATCTTGGCCCATAAGCTACGCACCACGGCGGCGCCGGCGCCCAACACGCCGTAGCACAAGGGCAGCACGGCAGTTCCCACCACCAGCGTAACCACGCGCGCCTGCTCCTCCAGCGCACGTTGCAGGCGGCCTTCTTTTTCGGTGGGCGCGGCAATCGCCTGCAACGCGCCGCCAGGCGGCATGCGTCCAAACGGGCGCGCCAGAGTGTCATAGCAGGCCTGCCAGGGCAGCAGCCAATCGCGCAGGTTCATGCCGATCGCGGCCGCCTGTTGCGCCAAATGCTGGCGCCGGGTGCAGAGCTGGTACTCGACCATGCTGCGATCGTGGGGCAAACCTGCCATATCGGATTCGGTACAGAACTGCATAGGCGGCGCGGTGCCGCTGGCGGCATGCTTGAGCTCGGCTTCCCCGATTTCCTTGGACAAGGCCGCTTGTGCGGCTTGCACCGCGTCCAGGTGTTGCAGGATCGCGTTGCCGCCGGCGACGTGCCAGGACATAAGGCAGGTCAACACTAGTCCCACCAGCAGCAGGTAGACCACCAGCTTCATGCGCAGGTTGAACCTTGACGCCACCCTGACCAGGCCGGGAAACGCATTGCGGGCCAGGGTCAGGCGCGTCGGTTTGTCCCATTGCGCACTGTTTTCCGAGCCGGTCCCGCTGGAGCCTTTGCCGAACATCCTGTCGCGCAACCAGTTACGCCAATCCCGCCGGTTGTCCTCACCCACCACCAGCAAGGTGAAGGCGATGGTCAGGCCCGTCGCCGGGCGTGCTGCGGCATTCAGCCTATCCTTGGCGCATAGCACTTTGACCGCCTGCGCCACACGCTGCTGGTCGTTTTCGGGCGGCGTCAGGCCGATTGCGCACAGCTCATCGATGTGCGGTTCGCCGTCGTCCTTGTTATCGAGTTTGTGGAGGCTCTTGTCCCAGCGCCCGGAGATGTGGTCAAGCAGCAGGAAGACTTCATTCAGTTCGCGAATGAAGATGAATTGCTCGATCCGCTGGCGGGCAGTGCCGCCATTCTCGTCAGAGTCGGAAGACATCGGCGCCTCCCCGTTGGCAGTTTGTCACTTCATTGTGCGCCTGCCAGTCAGGGGAGGACTTTGCGCTATCTCAAACGTGAACCTTATTCACCCGGGCGGTACTTGCGTTCCAGGTTCTTTTCGATGTCTTCCTTGTAGAACAACACGTCCTTGAACTCGCCACGCGCATACATCTCGGCCTGGTCGCTGAAGTGCGGCGATGCCGGATCGCCGCTCTGGCCGCCGGCCAGGATGCTCTTCGCCTTGACCTTGGGGCCGAATTCCACGGCCGCCACAAAGCTATTGCCGCGCTCGCCATACATGCGTTTGGTGCGCAGTTGCGACGTCATGCCGTAGGCGGCCAGCGCGCCGTAATTGCCGGACGCGTAAGGCACCGGGATGCTTGGCTTGTTGTCGTCAAACGGTTGCACGATGTCGCCGGTCAGGCGCTGGAAGCGGTTGATCTCGCCCCAGGGGGTCTTCCAGCTGCCAAAGTCCGCCGCCAGCTTGTTCGACGCGCGCACCAGTGCTTCCAGGCGCTGCTTCGACGTGAGCTGGGTTTCCAGGTAATCGAGCATCGGGATGCCCTTCTCTTTCGCGGCCCGGCCGTACTGTTTTACCTGGTCCTGCAACCAATAGATGGCCACGGAAGTCGGCACCGATGTCAGCGAATAGCGCAGATCCCAATCGCGCAGCAGCGTAACCTGTTCGATCACCGCAGCCTTGGACAGGTCGCTGGCCGGTGCTTCGTCATAAGCGCGCACCAGTAACGGCAGCAGCGGTTCGAAGGCCGTCAACTGGCTGTCGTAAGCTGCCGCGATCAGGCTGTCGATGGTGAAGTCCGTCTTCCCTTGCAGCACGCGCACCGCATGAATGCCGCGCGCGTTCTCGGGGTTGACCGACATATAAGCCGGATAGTTTTCAGGGCGCGGGCTGAAGGCGCCGGCCGCCGAGAATGGCCAGTTGTTGGTGTTCTGGATCCAGCCGTTCCGTGGATTGAAAAGCTGGATGGTTTCGCGCACCTGGTGCAAGCCTTTCCAATCGGTCGCCGGTTCGGCGCCGTCGACCGGTTTGGTGTAGTCGAAACGCGGGTCGCGCACCGGCATGAAATTGCCGTGGAAGTAGGCGATATTGCCATCCGCGTCGGCGTACACGGTGTTGTTGGAGGAATTGGTGCGCAGCTCCATAGACTTGTAAAAGGCCGGATAGTTGCGCGCCTTGGTACGGATGAACGATTGCGTCAGCGCCTTCAGCGGCTCATTCATCATGGCCACGGACACCCATTTGCCGTTCTGCTCCCGCACCACCGGACCGCGGTGCGTGAAATACGCTGTCACGGTCTTCTCCGCCTTGCTGCCGTCGGCGGACTTGTAAGGCAGGCGCACATGCTCGACGAGGAATGGACGCAGCTCCTTGCCGTACTGGTAGAAGAACTTGCCGTTCTTCTCGACTACCGTTTCCAGGTATTCGTCGATCACGTCCCCACCGCCGGAGGTGTGCATCCAGCCGATGCGGTCGTTGAATCCCTGATAGACGAAGAACTGGCCCCAGGTCACCGCGCCATAGGCATTCAGGCCTTCCTGGCTGTTCACATGAATCTCGGGCCGGAAGTAGAACGAAGTGTGCGGATTGATCATCAACAGCGCATGCCCGGATCTGCTCAGTGCCGGGGCTATGGCAAAGCCGTTCGAACCGCGCGGTTCGTTATCGAGGTCGCTGCCGGCCGCCGCCAGCGCAGGCGCCGGATGCTTGCTGTAGAACGCCTTCAACTGTTCGATGTTGACGGTTTCGATGTCGCCGCCGATGCTGCCTTCGCTGAAACTGAGTGCCATCCAGGGCTCGAAGCGCGCCAGCAGGCGCGGCTGCACCTTCGGGTGGGTGTGCAGGTAGAAGTTCAAGCCGTCGGCCCAGGCCACCATCAGTTTCTTCAGCCAATCCGGGCTCGCCTTGTACTGCGCCTTCAACTGCTCGGGCGTGATGAAGAGCTTCATGCGCAGGTCCTGGTACAGGGCCTTCTCGCCTTCCACTTCGGCCAGGCGGCCCATGGCGTTGATGAAATTCAGTTCAATGCGCTTGAAATCATCTTCCGACTGCGCATACATCATGCCGAATACCGCGTCGGCGTCGGTCTTGCCATAAACATGCGGAATGCCCCATTTGTCGCGCAGGATGGTGACACGCTTGGCAATCGCTTGCAGGCGCAGCACTTCGGCGGGACTCAATGCACCCGCCGCCTGAGGGGCGGCCGGCGCGGCAATCGCAGGAATGGCACAGAACGCGACCAGCGCGGTACTCAGCTTAAGCATGCTTTATTGCTCCACCAGTTGTGCAATGCGTTCGCGCAGTTCGGCGTTTTCCGCCCGCAGCGCGGCATTCTTCTCCTTCAGTTGCGAGATTTCGAGGCGCAGTACTTCCACCTCGGTCAGCGGCGCCGGACGTTCCGACGCTTCGTAATGCCCTTCACCTGCATCCTCTTTCGGCGCTTTCGCGGGGCGGTTGGCGGCGCGCTGTTCGCGGATCTCGCGGGCAGCCTGCTGCAGGAACTTCCGGCCACCGGCGACAGCCGACTTCTGGTCATCTTCCGACAGCGAGGCCACGGTGGCGGCGGCATTGATCGAGATCGTACCGGAACGCACGGCTTCCACCAGCTCCGGCGTAGCGCTGCGGGTGATTTTTTCGATCTGGCCCAGGGTATTGGCGCTCAAGCGCGCGGCACGGGCAATATCTTCGCGTTTGGCTTTCGGCTTTGGCGGTGGCGCCGCTTCTTCGGCTTCCGGGTCGGGCGGCGCAATGGCGGCATCTTCCGCCTTGGCCTGCTCTTTCACAAGCTGTTCACGCTTGGCGATGATTTCCTGCTGGCGCAGCGCCAGCACACCACGCTGGAAGTCCGACACGCTGCGGCGGCCCAGGTGGTTGTCGATCATCCACAGCATCACGTCTTCAATATCCTTGAAGCTCGTGTTCTGGGTGACTTTGTAGGGAATGCCATGCTGCTGGCAGATCGAGTAGCGGTTGTGGCCATCGACCAGAACATCGTTCCACAGCACCAGCGCATCGCGGCAACCTTCGGCCAGCAGGCTGCGTTCCAGCGCGGTCCGCTCGGCCTCGGTCAACGGTTCGATATAGTCCCGCAGGACGTCGTTAATCTTGATTTGCATGTGGTCTTTCCAGGGATTCTGCGACCAGCATGCTACAACATTCCGTGACGATTTCAAGCGTTGTCGGAATTGCCACTACTGGAAGTTAACCAACAGACATGTCATAATAGCGGGCTTCAAGCATGCCCCGGTGGTGAAATTGGTAGACACACCGGACTTAAAATCCGTTGGCCGCAAGGCCGTGCCGGTTCGATTCCGGCCCGGGGCACTCTCCTGTCAGGCTTCCAGTACCTGAAAACGCAAGGGAATACGCGCCAGCGTTCCGGTGCCGAAATCCCGCCCGAATGGCAAATCCCGCCGATGCGCATATCCAATGAAGCAATCGCATTTCAAGCGGCTGCATGGACGTTCGCCCACCATCGAGTCCAGCGAATCGCGGTACAAATTTCCCAGCCGCTGGGGGATGAAATGGCAACGTTGCACCTCCCCATCGCCATCGACGGCAATCACTTCCTGGCCTGCGGCGCAGGGGCTGCCGCGTGACGGTGCCGGGCGCCGGTTATAAACGAACCAGGGATCGATCGCATCCAGCCATGCCAGGTCGTCCGCCGTGTAGTAGCCTGGCCCGCGCCGGTCGTAGGCGTTCAGCCAGAGATACTGGCCCGGCGGCAGCGCCGACCGCAGTTCGCGGATGGCGCTGAAATGCTCGCGCATTGCGACCACGCCAACGGAAAAGCGTATCCCCATCTTGTCGAGACGCGCGCAACGCTCGATGAACCGTTGTTGCGAAGTCTGTCCAGGGTGATAGGTGCACCACAGCATCACCTTGGCCAGATCGACGTGCTCCAGCCAGGACAGCGGTGCTGCCAGATTGGTCTGCACGGATACTTGCTGGACATGCGGCATCGCCGCCAGCGCCTGCACCGCCTCGCGGTAATGGCGCCGCACCAGTGCCTCGCCCCACGGGGTGAACTGGATGCGCAGATGGCGCTCCTGCTGCCCCGCCCACGCTACGAAGCGCGCGACTTCCGCGGCATCCTTTGCCAGCCTGGCGCGGCTATCCTTGCGCTTGGCGAAGGGGCAGTAGCCGCAATCGTAGTTGCAGCTCTCCAGGGTACCGCGGTACAGCAGCGAAAGCGTCGCCTGGGCTCCGGCGTTCAGCACGACGCGCCGCCATTGGACATCAGCTCCTGTACGCGCCCGGATGCCAGCCATGGGCCAATGGTGTCGGCATAGGCGTAGCCCAGGTCGTTCAGGCGAAGGATGGCGCCGGATCGCTCGGCCAGGCCGAGTGCGTCCAGCTCCCTCAGATCCGGCAAATCCTCCAGGCATGTGCTGCCGAAACGCGCCGCATAGGCCTGCAAATCGAGGCCGGGATCCGTCAGCAGCGACTGGATCACATAGCGACGCCGCTGTTCGTCCAATCCAAGCTGGAAGCCATGGCGCGCTTCCATGAAATCCCCCTCTTCGTAAGCGAGATAGCCCTTGATAATGTCCATCGTGCCAGCGCGCCCCACTGCGTAATCGGTTGAATAATGCAGCCCGCGCGTATAGGAACGGGCGCCGGTGCCAAAACCCACCATGCCGTCGTTCTGGCAGCAGTAGGAAGGACCCGCCTGGTCGGGAGCATGGGGCGCACGGAACATGCGCATCGAAACCTGCACATACCCCCGCGCGCGGAGGTGGTCGCGCGCCGCGATATACAGTTGCAGGCGGCTGTCGCCATCGGGAGCCAGCGGGATCGTGTCGAAGCTTCCCGCCGCCCGCCGCTGCGCCAGTTTGCCCAATCCGGTGTGCTGGCGCACGTAGAGCGGATACAGGTACAGTTCTTCCGGCATGAACTCCAGCGCACTGTCGATCGAGGCCAGCAGGCTGGCAATCGATTGCCCGGCGATACCGTAGATCAGGTCCAGGTTGAGGGTCGGGAAACCGGCTTCGCGAATGCGCGCAATGGCGCTGCGCACCGCGTCATTTTGCTGCGGCCTCGCCAATGCGCGCATTTCAGGGGCAGAGAAGCTCTGGATGCCGAGGCTGACGCGGTCGATGCCCATCGAGCGGCACACCGCCAGTTTGTCCGCGGTCGCGGTTTCCGGCGAAGCCTCGATGCCGGCGGGAGTGTCCTGCAAACGAATACCAAGAATGTCCTCGGCGGTCCGCAGCAAGGTCTCAAGCTGGCGTGGCTGCAGGAAGGTTGGCGTGCCGCCGCCCAGTGCGAAGCGGGCAAACCGCCGCTCTCCCAGCACATCGGTCAGCACCCGCATCTGGCGTACTACCTGGGATACGTAGCGTTCCACCAGCTCGTCGCCGGGATTGGCCATCGCGAACAGGTTGCAAAAGCCGCAGCGCATCTCACAGAACGGGACGTGGATGTAGCCGAACAAGGCCGAGCGGTCTTCGCCCGCCCACAATGGTTGCAGCGGCATGGGCTGCTCCAGGGTCCGGTACGCGGACTTGTGCGGATAGGAGTAGGAATACGCCTGGTACGGCGTTTGCCGCATGCGTTGCGCCAGTGTGCTGGCGGGGACGGGGTGGTTCAAGATCGCGTCGCTCCGGGCGAGTTAAGGAAAAAATGCGCGTAAGGGACGTTCCACACGGTTTCATGCGCCAGGCGATGCCCCTGGAAGCCGGCTTCCCCATATGCGCTGCCGTGATCGGAACAGATGATGACAAAGGTCGGTGCGCGCGCCGCACAGGCGGCCAGCAGCGGTTCCAGCTCGCGGTCGACATAGCGCAGCGCGGCGGCATGGCTGTCCAGGCTGTCGGCTTTGCAGCCACGCAGGTAGACCCGGTTTGGCTTGTGGATCGCCGCCACGTTCAGGAACAGCAGCACGCGCCGCTCACCTGCAGCCTGCAGGCGTTGCTGCGCCAGCGCCGCCTGGTTCGCGGTGGAAGCGGGGGCGTCAACTCCCATCGAGTGCGACCAGTGGCTTTCGGCGAACATCGACGGCAGGACGCATCCCAACGCGGTCTGTTTGTTGAAAAAACCAACGCCGCCGATGCAGACGGTATGGTAGCCCGCCGCTGCCAGGCCGGAGGGAATACTCTCCTGTTCGAACACGCAGGTATGCGCGGAAGTCGTCTCGCTGCCGCGAAATGCCGTGGCAAACAGGCGTGGATGCGGGCCGGGACTGTCCGGCGTCGGCAGGAATCCGGCAAAGAAGGCATGGTGCGCGGCATAGGTGAAACTGGCCGGCGTATGGCGTCGCTCCCAGCCGCCCGGCGGGAGATGGCGCCCGAGCACGGGCAGTTCACCTGCCTCGTACAATTGCTGCGCGACGTCGTAGCGCAGCGTATCGAGCGTGATGAACAGGATGTCGTGGCTGCCCACCACCTGGTTCATATCGGGAATGCTGTGTGCCGGCAGAGTCATTGCGTGAAGCTTTTCCATTGTGCCGTGTAGGTATCCTGCCCCTGCCAGAGCAAGCCGGGAAGGAGGTCGCCGAAAGCATTCGCTTCCAGCACATGCGCCTGGCCGCGCTGCGCCACCAGGTCCAGCCCGATGATGTGGCTGGCGGGGAAGGCCTGCGCCGCCTGTCGTGCGACGTTCTCCAGCGCCAGCAACGACGCGGGGTCGAGCAGGCTTTCGGTTTCGGCACGGCGGCTATCCAGGTGCAGGTTGGTCATCATGCGCGTGCCGATGCGGGCCACCCGGTGCGCCGGCTGGCCCGCCAGCGTGAGTACGCGGATGTCGTAGTGGCCATTGCCTGCGCGCGGCTTGGGCAGCCACCCTTCCGCGTAGGCCTGCTGTTTCGCGAGAAGGTCGAGCAAGGTTCGAATGTCGGCGGCCTGGTGATAGCGGCTCATGCGCTTCGCGTTGTACAGCCGCGCGCCGCCGGTGCCGTCCACCAGTTGCGCCGAAGTGGTGGCCTGTTCGTCGCCACGCCGGTTGCGGCGGTAGGCAACCACGCCGGATGCACTGGAGCCGTAGCGGGTCTTGATGAAGGCCCGGTCCAGGCCGTGCTGATCGAGCAAGGAGCGGAAATGATCGTAGCCTTGCACCGTGCCCAGCAACGGCGCAATGGGCACATGATGCCCTGCGAGATGCTGCTGGCAAGCCAGCTTGTCCGTCATCAGCAAGGCTTCGCCCGGGGAGTTCATGACACGCACATGTGGCATGCCTGCCAGTTGCTGCTCCAGGCGCTGCAAGGCACCCTCCAGGCCTTTGAACCAGGCGCCGCAGACCGCGATCTCGCCGTGCTCCAGCGGGCCTGGCATAGCGACGCCATCGACCATGCAGCCGTCGGCCAACAACCGTGCCTGGGCGGCCGGATCGTCGCCGGGAGGTTCCATCTTGAATACACAGGGCCGCTCCAGCATGCCGCTCAACTTCCCTGGCGCTGCCAGCCAATCGCGCCATTCAAGCACTTCGGCCGGCGGCAAGCCGGCCGAAGTGCGGGCCTGTTGCGTCAGCCGGATGCGTTTTCCACCGGCTGCGCCCAATAGAACCAGGCGGCTTGGCAATGTCTTACTCTCCAACGGCGACGTAGCGGTCGCCATCGTCGTCTTCCTGTGCGTCATCGAGTACCACTTCCAGCGGCAAGGCCTTCAAATTCTCCTGCACCTCCGGGGAGATGTAGTGATGCGACAGGTCGAGGCGGCGCAGTGCACGCACGTGAGGGCTGTCCAGCAAAGCGCGCGCCCCTTCATCGCCCAGCGTGCCCAGCGACAGGTCCAGCGTGTGCAGTCGGCCGACAATTTCTTCGCCAGCCAGCCACTCGGCCAACTCGTCGGAGATCTCGGAGTCGCGCAGGCCAAGGTAGCGCAGCGACGGGCCGGCCAGTGCACCCAGCAAGCGGCGGTACAATTCAACGTCGCCGTCGAAGCCATAATCCTCGGAGCCCAGCCACACTTCAAGATGCTCCAGGGCCGGCAGCGAAGAGCCGATCAGCGCTTCCACCACTTCAGACGGCAGGCCACCCGATTCGATGGTCAGCTTGCGCAGAGCCGTATGCGTCACCGGCTCCAGCGCCAGGTCCTGTGCACCGCGAATGCGCAATTCTTCCAGCTTTGGAAACGCCTTCAGCAAAGGCGTGTAGTCGCCCTGCACGATCCACGAAATCTCGCATTCTTCAAACGTCATGTCGCCAATGAACAATGCGCGCAGCGCAGGCAGTTCCGGCGCGTGGGCAACCAGGGCCGCGATGACGTCGTCGGCGCTTTCCTCGTAAGGTTCGCCCCACATGCCGAACACCAGCGCGTCAAGCTTCGACTTGTCGGCGCTTTGCAGGAATTGATCGAGCAGGTCCGGCATCTTGCGTTCGTCGTCATATTCGAGCGCCAGACGGTAGACTTTGTCGCCGGACAGGTCGACCGGCAACGCCGGGTCAAAAGCGGTGACGGTTTTATTGAAGAAGGTTTCAGTGCTTTCGGAGATGGTCACAGTGCGCTTCCTGAAAAAGACCCTGGCGCCTTTCGCCTGGGAAATGTTGAAATTTTAACAGGCGCGCGGCTTAACGTCCGCTTAAATTAGGTGATTCCCTAAGTTGACTCTGGCGATCCCATCCGCCTACACTGCGCCCCGTTATCATATTTTGGAGCCCCCTTTCATGGGCACTTGTTCGAGTCATAGTTGGCACCGAATTCACTTCGGCATCGCATAACGGCACGATCACGTCCTGGGCTCCTGTCCCTCCGTCATCTGCCATCAGCGGATGATGATTCAAGCGCGCACGATCGCGGGCCCGCATCCTTGCGGAGAGCCTGATGTTCGCATCTATCACTACACGTCCCAATCGCTGGGACTGGGCATTGCTGCCGCTCGTGCTGGCGGTGCTGCTCGCTGTTGCCTATGGCGCCATGCAGATGGCGCGCCCCTTCGTGCTGGGACAACCGATGGCCGTCAGCCTCGATCCGGCCGCGCTGCCGTATTACCTGTTGCGCACCATCCTGCGCATGTTTGCCGCGTTGGGCGTCTCGCTGCTGTTCGCCTTCGTGTTCGCGGCGGTGGCGGCCAAATACCGGCTGGCTGAAAAAGTCCTGGTGCCGCTGCTGGACGTGCTGCAGTCGGTGCCGGTGCTGGGGTTCCAGGCGATCGCCATCGCGCCGTTCATCGCCCTGTTCCCTGGCAGGCAGCTGGGGGTCGAGTGCGCGGCCATTTTCGCGATCTTCACCTCGCAAGCCTGGAACATGGCATTCAGCCTGTACCAGTCGATGCGCGCCGTGCCGGCCGAATTGCGCGAGGCGAGCCGCATGTTCCGCCTCTCCGCCTGGCAGCGCTTCTGGCGCCTGGAACTGCCGTTCGCCATGCCCGGCCTGCTGTGGAACATGATGATGTCGATGTCGGGCGGCTGGTTCTTCCTGGTGGCTGCGGAGGCGATCTCCGTCGCCGGGCAGGACGTCAAGCTGCCGGGCATCGGCGCCTACATCGCGGTGGCGATCGAGGCGGAAAATGGCCGCGCCATCGCCTGGGCCATCGGCGCCATGTTTGTCGGCATCGTCATGTACGACCAGCTTTTCTTCCGTCCGCTGCTGGTGTGGGCGGACAAGTTCCGCTTCGAAGAACTGGATGGCGAAGCGGGCCGGCGTTCCTGGCTGCTGGACTGGGTGCGCCGCAGCCGCATCACCAGCGGCCTGGCCGACCGGGCCTGGAAGCTGATGCGCGCCACCCTGCGCTGGTTCCCTGCCCGTCCGGTCGACGCGGCCGGCGCAGGCAAGGCCGCGCGCCGCTGGCGCCTGCCGTCGCGTGCCGCCGATGCGCTGCTGCTGGTGCTCGCGGTGTGGGCCAGCTATCGCGTGGCTGCCTTCATCCACACCGAAGTCGGATGGCGCGAAGCGGCCAACGTGTTCGGGCTCGGCCTGGCGACACTGGCCCGCGTGGCGGTGCTGATTACGCTGGCTTCCCTGTTCTGGGTGCCGGTGGCGGTGTGGATCGGCTTGCGCCCGCGTTATGCGCAGAAAATCCAGGCAGTGGCGCAGTTCCTGGCCGCGTTCCCGGTCAACCTGCTGTTCCCGGTGGTGGTGTACGCGGTGCTGCACCTGGGCCTCAATCCGGACATCTGGCTCAGCCCCCTGATGGTGTTCGGCACCCAGTGGTACATCCTGTTCAATGTTGTCGCGGGGGCGTCCACCCTGTCCACCGACCTGCGGCTGGCAACGGCGAACCTGGGCCTGAAAGGCTGGCTGAAATGGCGGCGCGTCTACCTGTCGGGGGTATTCCCCAGCTATGTCACCGGCGCCGTCACCGCCAGCGGCGGCTCGTGGAACGCCAGCATCGTAGCCGAATACGTCACCTGGGGCAAAACCACGCTGGTGGCCCATGGCCTGGGCAGCTATGTGAAGCAGATGACCGATGCCGGCGACTTCCCCCGCATTGTGCTTGGCATCGGCGTGATGTGTGTATTTGTAATGGCAATCAACCGCTTCGTTTGGAGCCGTTTGTATCAGGAGCAGGCATGAAAAAAGAAACCCTGGTCGACCTGCAAGGCGTCGGCAAATCCTTCCGCACTGGCGATGGCGCCAGCCGCACCGTACTCGATGGCGTCGACTTTGCACTGGAGTCGGGCGAGATCGTCGCTCTGCTTGGCAAATCGGGCTCCGGCAAATCGACCCTGCTGCGCATTATCGCCGGCCTGGTGCAGGCCGATGCCGGCGCGGCCAGGTATCGCGGCGCGCCGCTGGCCGAGCCGGTGCCGGGCATCGCCATGGTGTTCCAGTCGTTCGCCCTCTTCCCCTGGCTGACCGTGCAGCAGAATGTGGAACTGGGCCTGGAGGCGCAAGGCCTCGCGCCTGCCGAGCGGGCAGCCCGCAGCGGGGCCATGCTGGACTTGATGGGCCTGTCGGGCTTCGAAGGCGCCTTGCCGCGCGAGCTGTCCGGCGGCATGCGCCAGCGCGTGGGCATCGCGCGCGCCCTGGTGACGAATCCGGACGTGCTCTTGATGGACGAAGCGTTTTCCGCGCTCGACGTGCTGACCGGCGAAACCCTGCGCAACGACATCCTCGAGCTGTGGGACCACGGCCGCATTCCCACGCGCGGCATCCTGGTGGTTTCGCACAATATCGAGGAGGCGGTGATGATGTCGGACCGGATCATCATGCTCTCCAGCGATCCAGGCCGCATCCGCACCGAGATCCGCATCGACCTGCCGCGCCCGCGCAATCCGGACAGCCCGGCCGTGCGCCAACTGGTGGACGAAGTGTATGGCCTGATGACCATGCGCGCACCCGCCGCCAGCCCGGTACGCGAAGCAGGCCCCGATTACCGTCTGCCCGATGCCGACATCGAGCTGATCGAAGCGGTATTGTCCCTGCTGGCATCCGAACCCTTCGAAGGCCGCGCCGACCTGCCGCGCCTGTCCGACGAAAGCGAACTGCCGGACGAAGCCCTGTTCCCGGCCTGCGAAGCGCTGTCCCAGCTCGGACTGGCGACGGTGGAAGGCGGCGACATCACCATGACGGCGCTTGGCCGCCGCTACGAGGCGGCCGACCATGCGGGGCGCCAGGCTATTTTCGGCCGCCAATTGCTGGCGCACGTCGCACTGCCGCAACGCATATACAGCATGCTGCGTGCTGCCGCAGACGGCGCGCTGCCGGAAGAACAGGTGCTGGCGCAACTACTCGAATCCAACGACCCCGAACAAGCGCGCCGCATCATGCGCACCGCTGTCGAATGGGGCCGTTATGGAGAGATTTATGAGTTCGATTTCCACACCCGCCGCCTGGGTCTGGCCTGAAATCGTTGAGGCACTGGCGGGATTGCTATACTAAAGGGATGAAAACCCTGCTTCCCGTCGCGGCACTGGCTGCGCTCCTCACTGGCTGCGCCGGCATTGGCGCACAGAGCTTTTACGCCAACCCATCGGCGGCTAGCGCGTTCGAGATGTGCAAGACACTTGCCACGGGCTCGCCCGACATGCATTTTTCCAATGCCCTGCGCATGGAGCTGGGCCGTCGCGGCGTGGCCGAGGCATCTTGTCCGGAAGTTATCAAAGAGCGCGAAACCTGGGTGACGGTTGGGGTAGCGGCCGGTGTGGTCGCGCTGGCCGTCGCTGCCAGCAAGCATAACGACGTCAGCATCGGCGTCGGCGGCACGATCGGCCTGTACGGCGACGACTGGTATTCCGAACCGAGCTACGCGCCGCATACCGACCGTGAATGGGCCTGGGACCGTTACACCGGCGAGAACGGCAGCCAGATCTGGGCCTGCCGCGGCGTCCAGACCGGCGCCATGGTCGACCCATCGCAGTGCCAGGGCCGCCCATTGGCCGACACGGTCTGGCCCGGCCCAGCTGCGCCGTTCAGGTAGACCGTTTACCGCGGCGCACTTCAAGCCCAAGTCCTATACTGCCTGGCTATTGTCCCCTTCCGCACGATAGCGACAGTCTTTCGGCAGATCCACCCTACACGAGGAGAATGATGGCGTTCTCTTCGATGGGGCTGCGAAATGAAGACAAGAAACTTTTTGATGCTCGCCACCTGCGCGGCATTCTCGGCACTGGCCGCGCCTGCCCTCGCCGGCACCTTCGACGACGGCCTTCCAGCACCATGGCGCTGCACCGGCCAATGCGGCACTTTGGGGGGCAATGGAGTTGTCGGTCGCGCACCGGGCGGCGGAAGCGCCTATGGCTGGATCTCCAGCTACAACTCCAACAGCGAAGTCGCGCTGCCCGGCGTCGGTGGCCTGGGCGAGGCAACGAACGGCTCGATCCTGCGTTCGGTCTCGTTCATGGCCGACGCGAATGCGACGCTCGATTTCCGCTTCAACTACGTGACGACCGATGGCGCAGGTTATGCGGACTACGCCTGGGCGCGCCTGCTCGACGCCGACAACCAGCAAGTTGCGTTGCTGTTCACCGCCCGCACCAACGAGAATGGCAATGCCATCCCCGGCTTCGACATGCCGGCGCCCGTGGCGACGCTGACGCCCTTCCCGGTCGCCATCGCTCCGGGCCAGACCAATTGGGCGCCCCTGGGGCCCGATTCGGACGAGTGCTATGACGTCGGATGTGGCGCCACCGGCTGGGTGCGGGCGCAATATGCCATCGCCAGCGCAGGCAAATACCGCATCGAATTCGGCGTGACAAACTGGGACGACCAGGACTTCGATTCCGGACTGGCCTTCGATGCCATCGCCGTTGGCGGCGCGCCCTTGCCCATCCCCGAGCCCGGGCAGTACGTCATGCTGCTGGCGGGCCTGGCCATGCTCGGTACGTGGAGGCTGCGGGTCAAGGCACATGCGCCTTTTGGCGCGCGGAGCCTGGAGCAGCGCTTATCAGGCTGATGGTCGCCGCTGGGCGCGGTAAATCCCCGATTGGCCGGAAAACATGAAGGCAACCGCACAGGCCAGCGCTGCATACGGGCCGATTGCAGGCCCGAACAACTCCATCGCCATCACCGTGCAGGCCAGCGGCGTATTGGCCGCACCGGCAAACACCGCAACGAAGCCTATTGCCGCCAATAGCGGGAACGGCAGGTGCAGGACCGGCGCGAGCACGTTGCCAAGCGTAGCGCCGATGTTGAATAGCGGCGTCACCTCGCCGCCTTTGAACCCGGAGCCCAACGACGTCACGGTGAAAACAAGCTTGCCGAGCCAATCCCACCACTCGAGCGGCACGCGGAAGGCCTCAACCATCGGCCCGATGCCCAGGCCAAGATAACGGTGCAAGTCGACTCCCGCCGCAGTGCCGGCGCCGACCACCAGTGCAATCACCGCTCCGCCAATCAACGGCCGCAGCGGGGCATAAGCAAAACGCGCCTTGAACCACGCCGACAAGCCATGCGTGGCTGCCGCAAAGGCTCGCCCAACCAGGCCGAACACCACGCCCGCTGCAACGATGCCGGCAAGCGCCAGCAGCAGCGGGCCATCGGGCGCGCCCAGCGTACCGGCCGGGTAATGCGTGTGCCCCACGCCCCAGGCGCGCGTGACCTGGTCGGCCAGCACCGCCGCCAGCATGCAGGGGTATATCGCGGTAAAGCGCATGCGTCCCACCACCAGCACTTCCAGTCCGAAGATCGCACCGGCCAGTGGCGTGCCGAACACCGAAGCGAAACCGGCACTGATGCCGGCCATCAGCACCGCGCTGCGATCCTCGCGCGGCAGGCGGAATACATGGGTGAGCTGGTCGGCCAGGGCCCCGCCCATCTGCACCGCCGTGCCTTCACGCCCGACGGAAGCGCCGAACAGATGCGACACCACGGTGCTGCACAGGATCAGCGGCGCAAGCCGCAGCGGCACCACATTCTTCGGATCGTGGATCTCGTCGATCAGTAGGTTATTGCCCGCTTCGACGCGGCTACCCACGTGCAGGTAGATCCAGCCGACGGCAAAACCGGCCAGCGGCAGCAGCCACACCACCCAGCGATAGGCTTCACGCCAGGCGGTGGCTACGTCCAGCGCCACCAGGAAGAATGCGGAAGCGCTGCCCGCCAGCACCGCGACGATGCCGGCCAGCAGGCTCCACTTCCCCAGGTAGCGCAATTGCTTAGTGATGGTCGTGCCCCTTCTTGTCGCGGGTCACTTCCATCGGCTTGACACCGGCGGGCGGCGCCGAGTTGGGGGCGGAAACCGGTGGCGGCAGTTCGCCGGTCCACTCGTAAGCCGTGGTGCCTTTCGGCGCCCTGTACCAGCCAGGATCGGTGTAATCGCCCTTCTTCTGGTCCGGACGGACTTTCATCAGCGTGAACATGCCGCCCATCTCGATGTCGCCATACGGGCCGGTACCGGTCATCATCGGCAACGTGTTCTCGGGAATTTCCATCTCCATGCCACCCATCGAACCGCCTTTGTCGCCCATCACCATATAGCCGGGCACCAGCTTGTTGATCTTCTCGGCCACGCCCTTGTGGTCCACCCCGATCAGGGTTGGCACGTTGTGGCCCATGGCGTTCATGGTGTGGTGCGATTTATGGCAGTGAAAGGCCCAGTCGCCAGGGTTGTCGGCGATGAACTCGATGGCGCGCATTTGCCCTACCGCGACATCGGTGGTGACCTCCGGCCAGCGCGCGGTCGGCGGCACCCAGCCGCCGTCGGTGCCGGTCACTTCGAAGCGGTGGCCGTGGATGTGGACCGGGTGGTTGGTCATGGTCAGGTTGCCGGCGCGGATGCGCACGCGATCGCCCTGCCGCACGACCAGCGGGTCGATGGCGGGGAAGACGCGGCTATTGAATGTCCAGATATTAAAGTCCGTCATCGTATTGACCTTGGGGACCATGCTCCCGGGTTCGATATCGTAGGCGCTGAGCAGGAATACGAAATCGCGGTCCACCGCATGCTGGCGCGGATCTTTCGGGTGGGTCACCCAGAAGCCCATCATGCCCATCGCCATCTGCACCATCTCGTCAGCATGAGGATGGTACATGAAAGTACCGGCATGCCTGGCGACGAACTCATAGACGAAGGTCTTGCCCGGCTGGATCGCCGGCTGGCTGACGCCTGACACGCCATCCATTCCGCTTGGCAGGATCTGGCCGTGCCAGTGCACGCTGGTATGCTCCGGCAGCTTGTTGGTGACGAAGATGCGCACCCGGTCGCCCTCCACCACTTCGATGGTCGGCCCAGGGCTCTGGCCGTTGTAGCCCCACATCTTGGCATACATGCCGGGCGCAATCTCACGCACCACCGGCTCGGCGACCAGGTGGAATTCCTTCACGCCATCCTTCATGCGCCACGGCAGGCTCCAGCCGTTCAAGGTCACCACCGGATTGTATGGACGGCCGTTGGGCGGCATCAGCGGCGGCGCTGTCGAAGCATTCGATTGAACCGCTGCCTCCGGCAAGCCGGCAGCGCCGGCACGGCTCACCAGGCCCGCTCCAATCAGGGCGGTGGCGCCGTTGACGAGGAAAGAGCGGCGCTTGTTGACAGGACTATTCATTGCTGCACTCCTTTACCGCCAATCGCGGCATCCAGATTGGCGTCCGCGATCCAGTATTCCTTCAGCGCGGTGATGGTGTTATTGACGGCGCTAGCCTGTTCGCGGGCGTCTGCCAGCAGTTCGAACACGGACAGCAGCATGCCGTTGTAGCGCAACAGGGTCTCTTCGGATATCTTCTGCCGTAAAGGAATCACCACGTCGCGGTAATGCTTGGCCAGCGCGTAGGAAGCCTGGTAGTCCTGATAGCTTTCGCGCGCCTCGCTACGGGCATTGGTCGCCGCCGCGGCCAACAGGTTGATCGACTGCATATAGGTCGCCTCGGCATGCGCCACGCGGGCGCCGCCCCAGTCGAACAGCGGCACCTCCAATGAAATTTCGTAGCCATGCGAACGGCGCTCGCCATCGCGCTCGCTGATGCCGCCCAATTCCAGCACGTTGATGAAGCGCGTGGTCCTGGTCAGGCCCAGCGAACTGGCCGTGTGCCCTGCGGACAGTCGGGCGGCCTGTAAGTCCAGGCGGTCGCGCATGGCGGCAGCTTCGGCATCGTCTACCTTGCGCGGACTTGCCGGGAGCTCAGGCAAGCGCTCCGGCAAGCGGTATGCCGTGGCTTCGGCACCGGACAAGCCGAGGATGCGGGTCAGTTTCTCGCGGCTGGCGCTGGCGGCTTTGCGGGCACGCGCCACGTCCGCCATGGCATCGGCGTGGAAGGCCTCCTCCTTGGCCGCATCGTATTTGCTCCAGTTGCCGGCTGCCTGCATGCGGCGCGCCAGTTCACCGCCGGCATCTGCCGCATCGCTGATCTGCTGGGCATACGCAACACCCTGCTGCGCCGCGACGGCTTCGATCCAGGCCAGGCGGGCCTGGTGCGCCATCGCGACAGCTTCGCCGGCCAGTTCCAGCTTTACCTGCTCGAAACGTTGCGATTCGATGCGGCTGGCCAGCGGCAGCGTGAGCAACTGGATGAAGTTCATGCTGAGGGTGCGTTCGATGCCGACTTCGCCACCGCCATGCGTGCGCTTGAAACTGAAACCTGGGTTGGCCAGTCGGCCCGCCTGCACCAGTTCCGCTTCGGCGATGCCGAGGTCCCAGTAGCGCGCCTGCAGGCCGCGGTTGTTCAAAAGTGCGATCCGGACTGCCGTGTCGGCGCCGAGCGGCTCGACCAGCAGCTTTGTCAGCTGATCGTCCAGCGCGCGCCGGTCGTTGTCGTTGCGCAGCAGGCGCGTCTCGGCGCCGCTGCGGCTCTTGGTGGCTTGCGCCACTGCGCCGAAGCCGCCATCGTTCGAGAACGTGGCGCAACCGGAGAGCAGCGCAGCCACGACGGCCATCGCCGCCGGCTTGAATGCTTGGTTCATGTTTGTCTTTCCAATGCTTGGTCGTCCTGTGCGGGGGCGCAGGATGGGGCCAGCCGCCACGGCTGGCATGGATCAGGCAAGGATCGCCCGCGGCGGGCGTTTGGGAAGGGCAAGGTCGACCGGCAGCGGTGGCACGGGTTCGGGCGGCAGCAGGCGTTCGGCAAGCTGCGGGTGGGAGACGGGTTGCGGCAGGCCGTAGGCCAGCGCTGCGCCGACGCAGCAATCGCCCATGGCGCTGCCGTGCGCGCTGCCGGCGCAATCGGCGCCGCTGTCGCCGGCCTGCTGGGCAGAGGCCAGCATGGCCGCATGATCGTGCTCGCCGCCCGGCACCGCCTGGGCGACCGGCTTGGCAGGACTGTCCGCCGCGCACAGCAGCATGCTGGCCGAGGCGAAGCCCTGGAAGGGCAAAGCCACCAGCATCAGCCACAGCGCAATGACACTGATCATGGATTTCATGGGCAGCGATATTACCATGCCCACATTAGAAGCGGCTTATGACCCTGACATAGGCGCCGCGCCCCAGGGCCAGCCGCGTGGCGCCGCTGAATTCCTCGTGTTCCCGGCCCAGGGCATTGCTGGCGCCCAGCGCCAGTTCCAGGCCCGGCTTGAGCTGCCAGTTGAAGTTCACGTCCAGCGCGGTGTAGCCGTCGACAGCCGTAAAGCGCAGCGGACCGACGTAGCGCAAGGTCAGGTCCAGGTCGCGCCCTTCGCCCAGCGTGTAGGACGAGCGCAGCTTCGCCACGCGGCGCGGGTCCCAGTTCCCTGTTACCGAGCGGTTGCCGAAATCGCGCTCGCCCGGCTTGAGCGAAAATTCTTCATGCATCAGGGTCAGGCCCGCACTGAGACGCCAATCCTGCGTGGCCTGGTAGCTGCCCCATCCCTCCAGGCCGCGCGTTTCGCCCTCCATGCCGTTGCCGATCTCAAACACCAGCGGCGCCACGGGCTTGATGGTGCGCAGCTTGTCATACAAGGCACGATAGACGGTGAGCGAATAGCTGGCGCGGTTGCCGAACTGTTGGCGCAAGCCGATCTCAATCACCCGCGCCGTCTCGGACTGGAAAGCAGGACCGCCGGTCAACGTGCCCAGCGGACCGGCATTGATATAGATTTCGCGGTCAACGCGCGATGGCGCCCGCACAGTGCGCGACACGGCGGCCCACCAGGAAGTCGACGGCGTGGCCCTCCACGCCAGGCGCAGGTTGGGAAGGAACTCGGTGCCGGTGTACATATTGCGCTCGATGCGCAGGCCGGCCGTCAGGTTCAACTGCTCGCCGAGGGCGATGGTGTCCTGCCCGAACAGGCTGGCCCAATGCATGGAGGCGCGCTCAGGACGGAAGGCAGTACCACTGGTGACCGCCACCCGGTCGTGTGCGAACCGGTATTCGGCGCCCGCTGCCAGCGTGTGCCGGCCGAGCGGTGCGAAGTTATAAAGCGCCTGCAGGTCGGCGACGTCCAGGTTCTCCTTATAGGCGCCGGTCTGGTCGCGCTCCGTTCGATCGTAGTAAGCCAGCAGGGACAAGCTGGCGCCGCCATCAAGCTGGCGGGTCCAATGCCCCATCAGGTTGGCGCCGCGCATCGATGCAGCGGGCAAAGGAACGGCAGGCGGCGTCGCGACCTGCCCGGCGCCGATGCGGTACACGTCGCCCTGCACCGTCAGCGCATCGCTGCCGCGCAGCCAATCGGCGCGAAATCCCGCCTGCGCATTGTGCCAGGCATCGCCCAGCGTCTTGCCGGCCAGCGTTGCACCGTGCGGCATGGCGTAATCCAAGCCATAAGCGCGCCAGGCCCCGTCCTCCATCGCAGCGCCGTAACGGAAAGCGGCGCCGGATTGATCCTGCCCCCAGCGCAGGTCGGCCATCGCGCCGATCGTCGACGCGGCAGGCTTGGTGATCACGTTGATCACGCCGTTGACGGCGTTGGTGCCCCATAGTGTGCCGCCCGGCCCGCTGACCACTTCGATGCGCTCGATGGCGTCCATCGGAACCTGCTGTACGTCCCACGACACGCCGGAAAGAAGCGGCGTATAGACCGAGCGGCCGTCGATCATCACCAGCTGCTTGTTGGCGCTATTGCCGGCGAAGCCGCGTGCGGTGATGGTGTAATTGCCGGCAGGTGTCTGCGCCACATGCAGGTTGGGTGCCATGCGCAGCGCTTCGGCCAGGCTGCGCGCGCCGCTGCGCCGGATGTCGTCCGAAGCGATCACAAAGACCGAAGCCGGGGCATCGCCCAGCCGCTCTTCGCGTTTTGAAACGGACACCACGCGCACGTCGCTCAATTCTTCGAGCGACAGGTTGGCAAAGTTTTCCGGCGCAGCCGCGCCGCCGGCGGCAGCGACTGCCGATAGCGACTGGCTGCAGATACAGCCAGCGAGCAGTCCCCACTTCAGTGAATCGCCTGCTTTGGGCATGTCGGCCTCTCTTTCAGGAAGCACTGTCGAAAATCTTATCACGGAGATAGTTTTTGCCGCCACACCGATGGCTTGCATCGTAAAACGAATAAGCCTCGCCCGCTATATCAGGATTCTTTATAATAGTCGGGCTTGAATCATCCTACTATCCTGATACGAAGCCTGAGAATGAAGCCTGAAATTCAGGGGTTCTTCGACCCCGCCACATCCACCGTCAGCTATGTCATTTACGAGGCAGACGGCGGCGAATGCGCCATCGTCGATTCAGTCCTTGATTACGATCCAAAGGCCGGCCGCACCGCGACGACAGCCGCCGACAAGATCATCGCCTTCGTACGCGAACATCGCCTGAAGGTGAGCTGGCTGCTGGAGACCCATGCCCACGCCGACCACCTGTCGGCCGCCCCGTACCTGCAGGAGAAGCTGGGCGGGCGCATCGGCATTGGCGCCGGCATCTGCAAGGTGCAGCATGCCTTCTCGGCAATCTTCAACCGCAAGGGCGAAAAGGAAGACGGTTCACAGTTCGGCCACCTGTTCGAGGCCGACGAAGAATTCATGATCGGCAAGCTGAAGGCGCGCGCAATGCACGTACCGGGCCATACGCCGGCCGACATGGCGTACCAGGTGGGCGATGCGGTATTTGTCGGCGACACGATGTTCATGCCGGACGTGGGCAGTGCGCGCTGCGACTTCCCGGGTGGCTGCGCCGGCGATCTGTACAAATCGGTGCACCGCCTGCTGTCGCTGCCGCCGGAAACCCGCCTGTTCATGTGCCACGACTATCCGCCTGCCGGCCGCGAACCGCGCTGGGAAGTCACGGTGGCCGAGCAGCGCGCCGCGAACATCCATATCCGCGACGGCGTCAGTGAAGAAGAATTCGTGGCCATGCGCACCAAGCGCGATGCCACGCTGCAGATGCCGGTACTGATCCTGCCTGCCATCCAGGTCAATCTCAGTGCCGGCCACCTGCCGGAGGCGGAGGATAACGGCGTGCGTTACCTCAAGATCCCCCTCAACGCCCTGTAATTACTTCAGCGGCTCAGGCGCGCGGCCGATCGGATCGTCGGTGTTGGCCAGGTACCAGGCCAGCGCGGACATCACGGCGACGTGCTTCTTCATATTCACCGGATCCACCTTGTCGAAAGTATCGGCCGGCGTGTGGTGGTAGTGGAAGTAGGCACTGGTGTCGACGTAAGGCATGAAGGAAGGCACACCGCCCGCCTCCAGCTGGTGCACGTCCGAACCGGATGCAGAGTCGCGGCGGTTGAACACGCCGGCGCCGATCGGCAGCAGCGCATTGCTCACCGGTGCGAAATACTTCTCCGCTTCGCGGCGCACGCTGCCCATGATGCCGAAGGTACGGCCCACGCCGCCGTCGGTCTCGATCGCGGCGAACTGCTTTTCCAGCTTGCCCTTGTTCGCTTCGTAGTAGGTATTGCCGCCCTTCAGGCCATTCTCTTCATTCGCCCAGGCCACCATGCGGATGGTGCGGCGCGGCTGAAGGCCCAGCTTCCTGATGGTTTCCAGCACACCCATCGAGGTGGTCACGCCGGTAGCGTCGTCATGCGCGCCGGTCGCCAGGTCCCAGGAATCCAGGTGGCCGGAAACGATGACGACTTCGTCGGCCTTATCCGTTCCCGGCAGGTCGGCGATCACGTTGAAGGTGTCGGCATCGGGCAGGACTTGCGGGGTCAGGGTCAGCTTCATCTTGACCGGGCCGCGCTTCATCAGGCGGCCGATCAGCATCGCATCTTCCGCCGTGACGGCAGCGGCGGGGATGCGCTGGTCGTCTTTCAGGTTGGTGGCGCCGGTATGCGGCAGGCGATAATCGGCGCCGCCGACGGAACGCACCAGGGCAGCAGCTGCACCCAGTTCGGCCGCCATGCGCGGACCGTTGCCGCGGTAGCGCGCAGCCTGGCCATAGGCGTTGCCGGCCAGGCCGCGGTCCGCCATGCCCTGGTCGAACACCACGTCGAACAGCACGATGGCGCCCTTCACTTCCGCCGCACGGGCTTTCAGTTCATCGAAATCGTGCACCACCACGATTGGCGCGGTCAGGCCGGTGGCCGGAGTGGCGCCGGAGCCGCCGAGCGCCGTCAGCACCACGCGCTGGGTGACGTTGGCCGGACGGCCCTTGTAATCCACCAGTTCGGCCTTTTCCTCACCGCGCACCCAATGCGGTACCTTGACCGGTTGCAGGGTGACTTTGGCGCCCAGTGCGCGCATGGCCGCGGCCACTTGCTCCACCGCCGCCGCGCCGCCCACCGAACCGGACAGGCGCGGGCCCACCAGGTCGGTCAGGTCTTCCAGGCGCTGGTAGGAGTAATCGCTCTGCATCGCGGCATCGCGGATCTTGCCGAGGGTAGCGGCGTCGTTCGGGTTGGCGGCACTGGCGATGCCGGAGAAACCTGCGCCCAGCAGGCAGACAAACAGGGCGGAAAGGGCGGGCTTGCGGAGGTTCATGCGTTTCCTGTGAGAAGGTTCAGTTTCGCTCGGAACTTCATACAATAGCGTATTTGCCAAGATTGTGCTGGGAGGGCAACTTAAGGATACAAATCTCTCTCCACTGTGGAGTTTGTAAGAATGTGTATATGCACTGGCGCAAGTTTTCGCGGCTCGCTAATCTACACTCCAACAGAGAATGAAAGGGGACTTACCATGTTCAACAAACGATTTGCCGGGCTGATGCTGATGGGCGCAGCCCTGACCGTTTCCTCCGCCGCATTTGCCGCGGGCGACCGTGACTTCAACACCGCCGCGGGTGCCGTGATCGGCGCCGCCATCGGCAACCACAACGGTGGTACCGGCGGTGCGGTAGTGGGCGGCCTGGTAGGCGCCGCGGTTGGTAACTCCCTGTCCGGCGGCGGCCGCCACAACCGCGGCTACGTCGAGACCCGCGTCTACTCGCAGCCGGCCCCGGTCTACTACGAGCCGGCCCCGGTGTACTACAACCCGCCGCCACGCGTGTACTACCAACCAGCACCGCGCGTGTACTACCAGCCAGCGCCGGTCTACGTTGAGCCGCGCCCGGTGTACTACTACCGCGGCCACGGACATGGCCACGGCCACCGCCACGGCCGCTGGTAATCAAGCACTTATAAATTGGGGACGTACCCCATTTTCTGCCGCGGCGGAAAATGGGGTACGTCCCCATTTTTTTTGCAAGTAGATGTCATGGCGACAATAAACTGTTGCGCTTTTGGCGCGCGGGGAATACAGGGGTAAAAAGGCCCTTTATCGAAGGAAAGGCGTGTTGCCAAGCAATGGGGTAAACGCGTAAAGTTGCGGTATCCCTACGAACGTCTTTCCATGAACAAGTGCTGTCACCCAGACCATCCGCATTGCACCTACTGGGTCATGCCAGGGGAAGGCACTTGCGCCGGCGGCCACGCGCAGCCGGCAATAGTAGCGGAAGGCGGCAGCTTTGACTTGCTGAACACCATGCGCAACGTCCGCGGCGGGCCGCCGGCCGCCCCGCTGGCAGGCTATTCGGCGCCGGCACGCGTCTACCCGCAATTGCATATCAGCGGCTTTGACCCGCGCGCTGCCGGCGGCCGCCAGTCGCTCAAGATGGAATTGCGCGGCATGCCCCTGGATTGCGCACCGCACTTGTCGATCTGTCTACGCTCGGAGCTGATTCCGCACGGCTCCTTGCAGCAGCAATTCATCCGCTCGGTGCACGGCGACTGGCGTCCGGTGTTCGTGGAATTCTCCTCGCGCGGCAAAGAGCATGGCCAGTACCAGATCCACGCCGAAATCGTCAGCAAGGACGAGCAGGCGCAGCGCCAATGGGAATGCACCTTTGTCATCCTGGTGCCGCGCGTCGATGCCAGCCTGGGCGAAATCCACCGCACCTTCCTCAGCACCCACAAGAACGTGCGTGTGATGGCCGACGATGCCGCGATTGCGCGCGTTTCCGCCCAGGGCGGCAATACGATGGACATCGACGTCACCGCGCGCAACGCCGGTATCGCCCACCTCGACCTTGGCGCGCCGGCGGGCAAGGTGGATGTCGGCTATTCGACCATCGCCTGGGATGAGGACCTGATCGAGATCGAGCAGCCGCGCAGTGGTCCTTCGCATCCCCACCCTACCCTGGCCGCAAGCTTCATCAACGCCGCTCCGGAAAATGGCGCCTGCCGCCACATCCGCCTGTTCGCGATGGAGGAAGTATCGTTCGGCCGCTTCGAGCTGGCCGATCCTGAAGCGGACGTGCTGTTGCACCACTTCAGCGCCGAAGGTCCTGATTCGGCCGGCCTGACGCGCCGCCTGTCCGGCCGCCACGCCGTCATCCGGCGCACCCGCAACGGTTTCGAAATCGAGGATGTATCGCGTTACGGCCTGCTGCTGGACGGCGTCTGGCCGGGCAAGAACAAACCGGTGCCGCTGCGCACCGGGATGAAGATTGAAATGTGCGCCAGCATCAAAGGCATCGTGCTGCTGGAAGTGAGCGCGGTGATGCCGCATGGCGTGATCCTGCATCGCATCGACGAAGGTGCGCGGGCCGAGTGCTTCGTGCTGCTGGCGGCGAACACCCATCCTGGCTATCCGCTGCCACGCCATCACGCTCTGCCGAAAGCATCGAGCCTGCCGCTGCTGATGCACCACCAGGGCGGCTTCTGGCACATCGACCAGCTCACCGGCAAGGAAACCGCGCTGGCACCTACACCGAAGCAGGAAAAATTGAGCCGCGTCCCGGCCCATACACGCTTCGCCAGCGATCCTTATCCGGAACACTGGATCGTGCGCAGCGCTGCCGCGCACTTGCCGCCAGCCGAAGCGACCACCTAAGTCGCGGCTGAAGGCCGTTTGGGCAGCGGGATGAATTCGGTCTCCCCGGGAACCTTGTCGAAACGCTGCGCTTCCCAATCGTCGGCCGCCTTGAGCAGGCGCTCCTTGCTCGACGAAACGAAATTCCAGAACAGGAAACGCTGGCCATCGAGCGGCTCGCCGCCGATGATGACGAACTGCGCATCCGTATTGGCCGATACGCGCCGCGAACTCGATGTATCGAGCAAGGCCATGCTGTTCTGCGGCACCGGCGCGCCGTCAATATCGAGCGAGCCGCTGACGGGATAGATGGCAGCTTCCGGCGGCAAGCCGTTCAGGGCCAGCTGCTGGCCTGCCTTCAGGCTTACGTCCAGATACAGCGTTTGACTGAAGGTCTTTACCGGCGAGGTGTGGCCGAAAGCCGAACCAATCAGGACGCGAACCTTGGCACCGTCGATCTCCATTTCAGGAATCGCCGCCGCCGGGGTATGGGCGAATGACGGCTCCACTTCCTCATGCGCCTTCGGCAAGGCAGCCCACAGCTGCAGGCCGTGGGTACGGTGCGGTACGCCGACCAGGTCTTTCGGAGTGCGCTCCGAATGCACGATGCCGCGGCCGGCCGTCATCCAGTTGATGGCGCCCGGTTCGATGCGCTGCAGCGTGCCCAGGCTGTCGCGGTGTTCCATCGCTCCTTCGAACAGGTAGGTGACGGTAGCCAGGCCGATATGCGGGTGCGGCCGCACGTCATGGTCGGCATCGGCCGGCACGTCGACCGGACCGAAATGATCGAAGAAAATGAATGGGCCTACCGCCTGCTTGACTGCCGCCGGCAAATACCGGCGCACGACGAAACCGCCGCCCAGGTCCTTCTCATGGCCTTTCAGGAGGTGCGCGATATTCATGGCATTTACCCCAGTTTGGTGGAGATTTCGGTGGTCACGGCCGTCATCAGCTTGTGCACCGGGCACTTCTGCGAGATGGCCAGCAACTCTTCCCGCTGTTCTTCGGTCAGCTCGCCGCCCAGGTGCAAGGTGGCTGCCAGGCGGTACACGCCCTTGCGCTCTTCGCTCGCATCGCGCTCGGTGGTGACCTGCACGTCGTCGACGGGAATGCCCTTGCGGCGGGCGTACCAGATCACAGTCAGGGCCTTGCAGGCGCTGACGGCGGCGTCGTACAGGTCGTGCGGCGAAGGACCGGCGTCGTTGCCGCCTTCCTCGATCGTGCCGTCGACGGAGACGATATGGTTGCGCACGTGCAGGATGCTGCGCATTGGGAGCGATGGGTCGCGGGCTACTTTAACGGTCATGGTGGTTTCCTGCTTGTTGGTTTATCCGGCAATTTACACCAACTTGCGTGCTACGCGGAAGCCCACCACGTCATTCGCCAGCAGCGCCGAATAACCATTGCGCAGGGCCGAGCGCAGATAGCGCGGCTGATACAGCCAGGCGCCACCGCGCAGGATGCGGCGCGCCTTGTCGCCGCCCTGCTCCCATGCGCTGCCGTCGATGGGCGCGCCGAGGTAATTGTCATGCACCGTATCCTGGGTCCACTCCCAGACGTTGCCATGCATGTCGAACAGGCCCCAGGGGTTGGGCTGGTAGCTGCCGACGCGCGTGGTGCCGCCATGGCTGCTGCCTTTCGGGCTGTCGTTGTAAGTGAAATGGCCGTCGTAGTTGGCGTGTTCCGGCGTGATCTCGTCGCCGAAGCTGAATGCCGTGTGGCTGCCGGCGCGGCAGGCGTATTCCCATTCCGCCTCGCTCGGCAGGCGGTACTCCTGGCCGGTCTTCTCGCCCAGCCATTGCAGGTAAAGCTGGGCGTCATGCCAACTGACACACACCACCGGGTGCCGGTCATCCTGCGCGAAACCGGGCTGCTGCCAGTCCACGTCCATCTTCGATTGCCACCCAGTCGCCTTCACGAAAGCGCGCCACTCGCCCACGGTCACCGGGTAGCGCCCCAGCGCGAACGACTGCTCGATGCCGACCCAGTGCGCCGGCAACTCCTTGTCCAGCCAGGTTTTCTGGGCGCCGGCCTTGATGGCGATCTTGTGCTCATATTCGGATGAACCCATCTGGAAGCGGCCGGTCGGGATCAGCACCAGATCCGGCCCCGCGCCGCTGCCGTCGGTGAAGCGGTCGCGCAGCACGCCTTCCGCATCGGCTACCGGGCTGCTGGCGCTGGGCAGCAGCGCCGCCAGTTCGGCCGCCTTGCGCGCGGCCTGCTCCTTGCGATGGCGCTCCTGCTCGGCGCGATAGGCCGCTTCCGCCTTCAGTTGCGCCATCTTGCGCTGGTATTCTTCCTCGGCCTGGCGCGCCTTCAAGGCATCGGCATCGCGCCGCGCAATCAATTGCTGGCGCAGGCTTTCCTTGCGTTCTTTCGCTTCCTTCTCGGCCTGCGCCTTGCGCTGCTTTTCCTGTTCGCGGCGCAGCTGCTCCTGGCGCGCTTTTTCCTGCGCCGCGGCCAACGCCTCGGCCTTGCGTCGCGCGGCCAGCTCCACTTCCTTCTGGCGCCGTTCTTCCTCCTCCTCGGCGCGGGCGATGGCATCGGCACGGGCCCGTTGTTCGCGCGCGGCACGTGCCGCGCGCTCGTGCTGCTCCGCCGTGGCCATGTCGGCCTTGCGCGCGGCTTCACGCCGGGAAGCTTCTTCGGCACTCGGTTCGGCGGCCTGCTTCAGTGCGTCCAGCAATCCGGCGACCGATTCCGGCCGCTCGCCGGCCCGGTTGGCGAAGCCGCGCTTCAGCACCTCCCATTGCTGCGCGTTGAGCGCCGCCGGCCTGGCCGGCTCGAGCAAAGCGGTGTGCTGGTCGAACGGCAGCCGTCCCTCCAAGAGCTGGTAGATCATGACCGCCACGGCATAGACATCCAGCTGCGGACGGGGTGCGCCCTGGCCGGTGCCCGCCTCGGGAGCACGGTAGCCTGCGGTGCCGGCATTCGGGATCGCCAAGCCAAGGTCGGTACCGGTCGAACGCGCGCGCGAGGCGATGCCGAAATCGAGCAGCTTGATTTCGCCGGCCTTGGTCAGGAACACGTTGCCCGGCTTGAGGTCGCGGTGCACCAGGCGATGCTTGTTCCAGGCATATTGCAGCGCAGCGGCCACCGGCCGCAGCATCTGCTCGACTTGTCCCGGAGTCGCCTTGCCATGTTCCTCCAGCCAGGCCTCCAGGTCCTGGCCTTCCAGGCATTCCATGATGATGAAATAGCTGGAAGTGGCCGGGTCCTGTGCCCATTCATAGACGCGCACGATATTGTCATGCGCCAGGCGGCGCGCCTGGGTCGCTTCCTCGATCAGCAACTTGGCGTGGGCCGGGCTTTGCGTCAGTTGCGGCGGCAGGATCTTCAGCGCGACCACGGCGCTGTGGCCCAATTCAGCGTGGGTGGCCAGGTCGGTGGCTTGCCATACCTGGCCCATGCCGCCCATGCCGATCAGGCGCTCCAGCCGGTAGCGCCGGTTGTGCGGGCCGATCTCCTGGCCTGCCATCAGGCCAAGCTCGGTCCCATGGCGCAGGATGGTGATGGGCGCCGCCGCCCCTCCCGGAGGCGCGTATTCGGCGTCCAGGATGGCATTCTTGCGTCGGTCGAACTCTTGCAGGCTTAACAGGCCATCGTCGTGCAGGGCACGCAGTTCGCGAATCTTGTCTCGGGCTGTCTGCATTTCTCTCGTGCTTTACCTCGCTAGCGGCGCCCCGCATTCTGGACAGAATTTCGCATCTACGCAATCGGTCGGCACCATATGGCCGTTGCGGCAGCGGCGCGCGGCAACGGCACCCACGCTGGCTTGCGCCCGCAGCAGGTCCAGCTGGTGCTGGCGTTCCTTGTCGCCCGCCGTATCGCGATACGAACGTTCATCGCGGACGTCTTCGCGCGCCAGCCGCAGCGCTTCGGCGGGGGTGATGCTGTTCTCTGCCGCCACCACGCCCGCCAGCGCCTGCAACTGCTCGGGCGACATCGCGGCCTGCGCCTGCTGGCGCATCAGGCGCGACAACGCTTCGGCATTCGGTGTCGCCGCCAGCGCGATCTTGGCCGTATCGCTCATGCGCCCGATGGCTTCCAGCCGGTCGATGTCGATACGGGCCAGGTCGGCGGCATGCTGCTGCTGCGCCACCATGCTGTCATAGTCGACTTTCCAGCGGTTGAAGCGCTCGTCGCGCTCCACTTCCATCTTCTTCAGCGACTGCTGCCACTGCGCCTCCTGGTCGCGCAGCTTCAGTTCCAGGCGCTGTTCTTCCACCGCCACCTGGTCAAGCATGGCCTGGCGCGCCAGGTTTTGTCCCTGGCGTTGCTGCACGCCGTCGGCCTCGATGGTGCGCAGCAGCTTTTCATACTGGGCCAGCGATTCGGCGGCGGCGCCGCTGCGCTTCAGTTCTTCCAGCTTGGCGCTGATTTCCGCCACCTGGACGTTCGCACCGGCATCCTTGGCCTCCTCGCCGCGCGCCAGTTCCCGCTTGCGGGCCAGGTGCTGTTCTTCTTCCCACTCGGCGATGCGTTCGGCCTCGCGATGACGGGCCGCGTTGGCCAGGGCCAGGCCCTGGAATTTCGCCCGGTGATGTTCCGCTTCGATTTCCTGCTCGCGCTGCTGGGCATCGATCTCGGCCTTGCGCAAGAGCTGCAGCTGGTTGCGGCGGTGTTCCTCGTCCTCGATGGCCAGCGCCTGCTGGATGCGGTGTTGCAGCTGTTGCTGGTACAACTGGTGCGAGAAGCGCTGCCTGGCCAATGCCCTTTCTTCCAGGCCGGCCTGCTGCGCCAGTTCCATCTCGGTGCGCATCTTGATTTGCGCCAGGCGGCGCACCTGGTCCCACTGGGCCGCCTCGCCGGCATGCAGGGTTTTGTGGCGCGCCAGTTCATGTTCCAGGTCGGCCAGCGCGACGCCGGCGCCGTGCTCGAAGGCTTGCTTGCGGGTCTTGGCTTCGACAATGCGGCCGTACAGGTCGATCTCGCGGGCGCGGATGGCCTGCATCTGCTCTTCGGCATCCGCTTTCAACTCGGCCCGGCGGAAATCGCTGCGCATTTTCTGCTCCTGGCGGCTGATCGCCTGCCATTCTTCCTCGTTGTAGAGCTGGTCGAGCTGCTTGACGTGCTCCAGTTGGCGCTGGCGTTCGTCGGCCACCAGGAACAGGCTGCCTTCGCGCTCACGGTTGTCGTCATATTTATCATGACGAAGTGACAAAGTTTCCACCTGCACAGCAGCCAGGCCGAATTCGGCCAGGCGCTGGCCCAGCGCACTGTGCAAGCGTTCGTTGAGCTGCTCGCGCAGCACGTTGGAGTTCGCCATGTCGCGCACCGAGCGGCTGCCCAGGAACTCCGCCGCCAGCTGACGCATGGATGGCGCCAGCAGGTCATGCAAGTGGAGCGTGGTGACGGTACCGGGCGCGGTCATGAAATGCCGGGCAAAGGCTGGCACATCGTTCATCAGCAGGCCAACGGTGAAGCGGGCCGCCAGCTTCAGGAATTCCGCGCTGTGCAAATCGGTGAAATTGAATTCGACCGCCAGCGGCGCAGTGCGGGTGATCAGGATTTCACCCTGCTCGTCGCGCAGCAGCTTGCCCATCCGGGCAAAAAAGCCTTCCAGTTCATATTCGCCCTGCGGCACGTCGGACACCTGTTCGCCCTGCAAGATGAAAGCGCGGGTCGCTGCGGGCACGTGCAGGGTCTTGGTAAAGATGCCGGCAAGCTGGCGCACGCCGAAGAACACCGCCAGCTCATCGTTGGCCGGGATCCAGCGGTTATCGCGCAACACGGGTTCATTGCGCGGCGCGCCCAGCGACAGGCCGCAATGGCTGCAGTAGTCGGAGCTGTCGCCGTTGCGGTGCTCGCATCGCGGGCACTTCACGCCGCCAAAACCAAACATCTTGAACATGTCCCACTCCTTGTCTGACCCTGCGCCTGTCGATTGTAACAGGGGCATCATGCGCCCAATACACACCTCCCTATCTTGGCACAGGGGCAGCCCGTCCATTCGTTCCGTATGAAGGGGGATTTCCCTTCTGTTTGCAATTCAGCCGCAAAAGCCACGTTTTTTTGCGTTTCGCACCACGTTCTGGACAGCTTGTCGCATGGCGATGGCAAGCGCCTGGCTGCGCGGATACAGTGTGCACATGGATAGTCCTCAACCGGAGAACATCATGAAAGCCCTGCGTAATTTCGAAGCCCTGTTCGTCGCCATTATCGGCCTGGCCTGCGCCGCCAACTTCATGTACGAAAACCATGCCGTGGACAGCAAGGCGCCCGCCAACTACGCCAGCGCAGCCCTGGCGGCGCCTGCGGTGCCGGTGGTGGTGGTGGCCGCCAAGCGCATGAGCGAAGCGGAAAAACAGGCCTCGCTGGCGGAGGAACGCAAGGCGGCCCAGGGCGGCAATATCTGAGCAATTGTTACTTGTCTGCTGGATTTGTAAAAAACTGAATCAGGCTTTTCTCCCCGGCGATGCGCTTGGTATATTGAACTCAGCGCATCACCAAACAGGAGAAAAGCCATGTTCAAATCCAAACTCATCGCTGCAGCCGCCCTGGCACTTGGCACGGTTGCATTAGCACCGACCGCCGCGCTGGCGCAGGTTGATTTCAGCGTTGTGATCGGCAACGCTCCTCCACCACTGCGGTTTGAAAGCGTGCCGCCGGCGCGTTACGGCTACGTCTGGGCGCCTGGCGTATGGCGCTGGGACGGACGCCGCCACGTCTGGATGGCGGGCCACTGGCTGCAGGAACGCCCGGGCTACCGCTACGCCCCGTCGCAATGGGTACGCGTCGATAACGGTTGGGGTTGGCGTGAAGGCGGCTGGGCCGTCTACGATAGCCGCCCGAACTACGTCCAGGGTCCGGGCTACGGTTACCGCGATTCCCACCGCGACAACTACTACCGCGACCACCATCGCGACCGCCGCCACGACCGCGATCACGACGGGATTCCGGACCGCCACGACCGCGACCGCGACAACGACGGCGTGCCAAACCGCTATGACCGCGACCGCGATGGCGACGGCGTGCCTAACCGCTACGACCACCGCCCCGACAACCCTCGCCGCCGCTGACGGCAGGCCGGTGTAATGGCCGCCTAGCCCGCAACCGCAATATCGTGTTGCGCGGCCCAGGCGGCCATATCCTGCTTGCGGATGGCAGCAGCCATCAAGTCCGGGAACTTGTCCGGCGTGCAGGCAAAGCAAGGAATCCCCATCGCAGCAAATTGCGCCGCATGGTGCCGGTCGAAGCTTGGCGCACCGTTATCGTCCAGTGCAAGCAGGCAGATCATCTGCATGCCGCTGGCCGCCATGGCGCGTGCGCGCGCCAGCATTTGCGCCGCATGCCCGCCCTCGTACAAATCGCTGATCAGGACGAAAATCGTCTCCTGCGGACGGTGCACCAGGGTCTCGCAATACGCCAAGGCGCGGTTGATGTCCGTGCCGCCGCCAAGCTGGGTACCGAACAGCACTTCGACCGGATCGCTGAGCAGGTCCGTCAAGTCCACGATGGCGGTATCGAATACCACCACCTGCGTGCTGACCGCCTTGATGGTCGCCAGCACGGCGGCAAAGATGCTTGCATAGACGACGGACGGCGCCATCGATCCGCTCTGGTCGACGCACAGCACGATGTCGCGCAAGGCTTGCGTCTTGCGGGCGAAGCCGACCCGCTGTTCCGGTACGATGGTCTGGTACTCGGCCTGGTAATGGCGCAGGTTGGCCTTGATGGTACGCAGCCAGTCGATTTCGTTGTGGCGCGGCCGGTGGTTGCGCGCGGCGCGATTCAGGCTGGCGCTGACCGCCTGGCGCATCGGATTGGAGAGCTTGCGTTCAAGTTCCTGCACCACTTGCCTGACCACCTGGCGCGCCGTTTCCTTGGTCTTGCTCGGCATCAAACGATTCAGCGACAGCATGGTGGCAACCAGGTGCACGTCCGGCTGCACGCTGCGCAGCATTTCCGGCTCCAGCAACATCTGGTGCAGGCCAAGGCGTTCCATGGCGTCTTTCTGCATCAACTGCACCACGCTGCTCGGGAAGTATTCGCGGATATCGCCCAGCCAGCGCGCCACGCCCGGTGCCGAGCCTTGCAGGCCGCCGCGCCGCTCGCCCGGCTCGTACAGGACGGCCAGGGTGCGGTCCAGCGCCGAATCGTGCGGCTGCAACGGCAGGTTGTCCGCCTCGCTGCCCAGCATCAGGCGCCAGCGCCGTTCCAGTTCTTCTTGTGAACACTGCTTCGCGCTCATGCTGTCACCTCGCTAGTTTCGATCGGGCCGAGCAAGGCCGCCAGTACCGGCAGCACCAGGCTGGCCCGCGCTGCATCCGTGCCGGCACTGCTCACTGGCTGCGCCAACGCCACCGTGCCGGTGGCAACGCGCTGCCCCAGCTGGCGCCGTTCCGCCGCCTCGAAAGTGGCGAAAGTGCGGCGCAGCAGCGGCAGCAATTCCATGAACGTTTCGCCGGGCAGGCCGGCAATCCAGGACTGCAGGATCTGCCACAGCTGCTCGTTCATCACCAGCAGCAGGCCGCTGCCCTGCAGGAAGCCTTCCAGCCATTCGGCGCTGGACAAAGGCTGGATCGGATTGGTACAAGCCAGCGACAACGCTTGCGCAACCTGCTCCACCTGCCAGTGCTGCCGCTCCAGCAGGATGCGCACGGCGCGGCCGGCGATCAGCGGGTGCGCCTGGACGCGCGTGCATTGCTCGAGCGCTTCCAGCCAGGCTTCGCGATGCCCGGCCTGTTGCAGCAGGCCGATTGCATTGTCGGCCTGGAGCAGTTGCCGCAGCAGCACCTGTGCCGCCTCTTCATTGATGCCGCGCGCCGCCAGCGGCAAGGCGATGCAGGCGCGCTGCACCAGGCCATCCATGACTTGCGCGACGCTGGCGGTATCGGTATTGCGCGTGCTACCGTAGCGCAGCACATTGGCCAACGGCGCCAGCGCTTCCAGCAACGCACCCGCTTCGTGGGTCGTGGCAGCCAGCGCCTGCATGCGCGCCATCACTTCGGGCACGGCGTGGCGCGCATCGGCCAGCAACATCTGTTCGGCCAGTCCGGTTACGTCGGCCAGGCGGCTCGCGCTGCGCGCCAGGTGGATCAGGCGCGCATTGCAGGCCGCTTCCACGGTGGCGCCCCAGACGTTGGCCTCGATCAGGCGCACTTCAAAATCGGGCTCCCACGCCAGCACCCATTTTTCATGGAAGCTGCCGCTCTTGCCGCTGACCGCCCGGGTGCGGCCCCAGTCGATGCCAAGCAGCGACAGGCGGTGCAGGAACACGCTTTTTTCCATGTGCTTCGGCTGGCGCAGGTCCAGCTCGAGCTCCTGCTGGTCGGCGCGCGGCGCCATGCGCAAGCTCTTTTGAAGCTGGCGCACATCCGCCGGCAGCGGCAGGGTCGGCGTTTCGGCCGGCACCGCACCGAGGCGGTCGTTGACCAGCAATTCGCGCTCGATCAGGCGCAGCGGCGCATCGCTTTCGCCAAACAGCACGCTTTGCAGCGCATCCAGCAACTCGCCGAGGCCGGCCCGGGAACGCTCGCGCAAGGCGGCCAGGCTTTCGGCCAGGCGCAGCGCTTCGATCACGTGCGCCGACGAGGCATCCAGGCCGTTCTTGCGCAACAGGCGCACGGCATCGGTCAGCCAGTAAGTCGGCGCACGCTGCGGCGTATGCCACAGGTGGTGATACCAGCCGGGGGCCTGCACCCCGGCGCCATAGCCGCTGTCGAAACTCAGGCGGCCATAGCTCCATGGTGTCCAGGTGGCGGCAACTTTCGCTTTCGGCAGCTCGCTCAGCAGGTCCTTGTCATGTTTCGCAGTCGGCATGTCGCGCAGGGCCGGCACGTGCCAGGCGCCGCACACCACGGCAATCCGCTGGTAGCCCTGCTTCTGGGCGGCGCGGATCACCTGGCGCATATGCGCTTCGCGCTGGGCTTCGCGCGGCGCCAGCGGCTCGTCCAGCGACTTGCGGGCCACCGACATCATTTCTTCAATGGCGGCGAACAGCTCCAGGCTGTCGTGGCGCTGTTCAACCAGGTGGTCCCACCAGGTTTCGAAGTCGGAAAATCCGGCCGCCTGCGCGAGCTGGGCCATCGCATCGCCGCTGCGCTGCACCGGACGTGGCTCGTCATCGCCCTCTTCCCCGCCCGCCACCGACATGTGCGCGGCCAGCGTGTGCGCCATCGGCAAGTCGATGAAGCGGGTCGGCACGCCGTGCGCCTGGCCATACTGGATGGCCTGCCATTCCGGCGAAAACTCCGCAAACGGGAAATGCGAGGCGTGCTGCGGCATGGCCGGCGCGTACACCAGCAGCGCCACCGGCGGGCGCATCCCCGCATGCGCGGCCAGCGGCAGCAGCTCATCAGCCTCCGGCGGGCCTTCGATCAGGATTGCATCCGGCTGCAGTTGCTGCAATGCCTGCGCCAGGCTGCGCGCGCAGCCCGGACCGTGGTGGCGGATGCCGAAGAAATGCAGTGCCATCAGAGCACGGCGTGGCAGGCGCGGTACAGGTCTTTCCAGCCTTCGCGTTCCTTGACCACGGTTTCCAGGTACTCGAGCATGACCACACGGTCCTGCACCGGATCCTTGACGATGGCGCCAACCACCGACGAAGCCATGTCGGCCCCGCGCAGCATGCCGTCGCCGAAGTGCGCCGCCAGCGACATGCCGTTGGTGACGACGGAAATCGCTTCGGCGGTACTCATGCTGGCGCTCGGCGATTTGAGCTTGATCTTGCCGTCGTCGGTCTGGCCGGAGCGCAGTTCGCGGAAGATCGTGACGATGCGGCGGATTTCCTCCAGCGCCGGTTTCTCGATCGGCAGTTCCAGCGCGCGCCCCAGGCTGGCGACGCGGCTCTCGACGATGCTGACTTCCTCGTCGGCGCTGTCCGGCAGCGGCAGCACCACGGTGTTGAAGCGGCGCTTCAGGGCGCTGGACAAGTCGTTCACACCGCGGTCGCGGTCATTCGCGGTGGCGATCACGTTGAAGCCCTTGGCCGCCTGCACGTATTCGTCCAGTTCAGGAATCGGCAGGATCTTCTCGGACAACAGGCTGATGAAACTGTCCTGCACTTCGGATGGAATGCGTGTCAATTCCTCGATACGGGCCAGCTTGCCGGTGCGCATGGCGCGCATCACCGGGCTTGGTACAACGGCGTCCTGGCTCGGGCCCTTCGCCAGCAGTTGCGCGTAATTCCAGCCGTAGCGGATGGTTTCCTCGGCGGTACCGGCAGTACCCTGCACCACCAGGTTCGAATTGCCGCTGATCGCGGCAGCCAGGTGTTCCGAGACCCAGGACTTGGCCGTGCCCGGCACGCCCAGCAACAGCAAGGCGCGGTCGGTCGCCAGCGTGGCCACCGCGATCTCGATGATGCGGCGCTTGCCGATGTACTTTGGCGTGATCTCGACACCGTTGTCCAGCGTGCCGCCGAGCAGGTAGGTGGCGACCGCCCACGGCGACAATTCCCAGTTCGGCGGGCGCTGGCGCTGGTCGGCCTCCTTCAACGCCGCCAGTTCATGTGCGAACTGCTGTTCGGCGCTTTGGCGCAGTACTTTGATTTCGTTAGCCATGCTTACTCCTTATTGTCCGTAAAGCTGCGGTGCAGCGTGTATTTGAAGCGCTGGGCCTCCTTCAATTCATCGACCAGTTGCCGCCAGTTGTCCCAATGCGCCCATTCCGGCGCCGGCCAACCTTGTTCCAGGTATTCCATATCGCCGACATCCAGCAGGCTGGCCATCGTTTCGAACTCGTACTTCATGCCGTAGTCCGGCGCATCCTTCTCGCGCATCATCTGCTGCAGCCGGTCCAGCAGCAGGCGCGAGACCGCCAGGGAAACCTGGGCACCGCCTTCGCCGGCCATCTGCCGGGCCAGCGACAAGGCGTCGGGCACGCCGCTGCCATTGCCGCACTCCAGCCAAGCGTGCAGCACGCGCTCGCGTGCGGATGCCGGCAAAGCCATCGCCATATCGGCAAACCTGGCGGACAGCACACGGGCATTGGGTACCTTCGATGCATGGATTGCGATGAACCAGTCAGCCGCCTGCCCCGACCCGGCACGGGCGGACAGGCCGATGGCGTGCACCAGGCCTTCCTGCAGCACGCGTCCGAATTCGTTGGCCTGCATCACCTGCAGCACGCCGGCCGGGCTCACACTCCAGCGTGCGGCCCAATGGGATGGCGGCACGCACTGCATCATATTGAAGATCCAGGACTGCTTTTCACCCATGCGGTATGGGTTCTCGACGCCGACACCATCGCGCTTCATCGACTTGTCGCAAGCCTCAGGCAGGACCAGCTCCAACACCGGCAAATGGCCCTCGCCTTGGGGCTGCAGCGTGAACAACGCTTCCATGCGCGCCGCGCATCGTGCGCCAAGCTGTGAGCCGGCCATGACTGCCAGCAGCTCACGCGCTATGCCCCGCACTTCCTTGCGTTTGTCATCCAGCGCGGATTCCAGGAAAGGCTCATCGGCAAGCGACAGCCCTGTTTCCAGGCATGGCAACAGGGCGGCGCGCAGGTCGGCCGGCTCCTGCGCCCAGCCGGCTTGCAAGCTGGTCAGCGCTGCAGCAGCATCGGCGGCACGCATGGCGCGCAATGCCGCGGCACGCTGCGCCGGAGCGCCGGTATTCCAGGCCCGCTCCACGGCGACCGCATCATCGGTGCCGGCAACGTATTTCGCGCCCCACTCCGGGTTCTGCGCCACCAGCCAGCGGCCACGCTCCCCCAGTACCGGTAACAGAGTGTCGCGCAATCCAGGTCTGCCCATGCCCTGCTCAAGCAAAGGCACCAGGCAGGCATGCGGCACGCTCACGCCTTTTGCATGCGCCAGCGTCAACCAGGTTGGCAGGAGGTCCGCATGCATGCCGCGCATCAGCAGCAGCAAAATGTCTTCGGCGGCGCGAGGGCATGCGGCTGCTTCGGGGGCCGCGGCCGCCGAAGCAGCCAATCCCGCGGCGGGCTGGTAGCCGGCACGCTGCCACAGGTCTTGCGCGGCCAATGCCTGCCACAAGCTTTGCCCGGCCTCCAGCTGCAATGCAGGCGCCACGCCGCTTGCCGGATCGAACGGCACACGGCTGGTGCCAGCCAGCACGGCTTTATGCAAATTAACAGGCAGTTGCATCAGCCGTTACCTCCGTCGAGATTGAAAGTGCGGCCGCCGACATGGGCCGCCAGCGGAAGGAAGGAATAGCCCTGCCACAGCCCGAATACCCGCAATGGGTGGCCGCCCGCCAGCGCGTGCAGCTGCCAGCCCTGGCGAAACGCCGCATCCACCGCCAGCGCTTCGCCATTGGCGGCGCGCAGCGACCAAGGCATGGCCTTGCTCGCGTCATGAACCGGCGTGACCTGCTCCAGCGCCATCGGCCAGGTTTCAAGGAAGGGATTGGCCGCCAGCGCCTGCGCGTAGCGCTCAAATTCCGCCGCCAGCTCCGTTGGCGCAACGACCTGCTGCACGCCAGGCGCAGCATCGAGCAGCTTCACATCACCGGCAAACACCACGCGCATCGGCACGGCCGCCGGATAGTAATGTACGCTGCCCTGGTAAATCGCACCAGTCGGCGGCGCGGGCGGCAGCGCCATGCTACCGGCGGAGAACTGCAGCAGCATCGCCCAGCGCCCGCTGTTTTCGCCATGCAGGAAAGTCGCGCAACTGCCCACCCGCCCGTCCTCCAGCGTGCGTGCGCCCATGACCAGCCAGCGATCGTGGACGCCGGGCTGCGCCAGCACGTCTTCCTGGCTGGTCGCCCAGCCGATGGCGGAACGCACCTCATGTTGAAGGCCGTCCGGCAGCGATGGCAGGCGCGCATAGGCCTGCCGCAACAGCGCCAGTTGCGCCAGTTCGCGCGCGGCGGCCAGTTCCCAGCCCTCGCTGCCGCCGCCATAGATCGAAAGCCCGAGCCGGCGTACGCGCGACGCCAGCCCCGATGCCTGTGTATCGACCAGGCGGGACGCCATGGCTTCCCAATCCTTGGAAGGCTTGCTGCGCAGCGTAGCCAGTCCTTCACGGCCCAGGTCTTCCAGCCATGCGTCCAGCACGGCCAGGCCGGCTTCCACATTGCCCTGGCGCTTTTCCTGCCGCTTTTGCTGGCTTGCTTCGCGGGCGGCGAGCGCTTCCGGCGTTGCCGCTTCCGCTTCCTTGGCCGCCTTCTTCTCGCTGCGCTCTTCGCGGCTTTGCAGCCAGTCGCTCACCCACTGCGGTGCCTCGCTCTCCTTGAAGGCGGCACTATCGCGCGCATACAGCAGGTACAGGCCGATGCCATGCTTGCAGGGGAACTTGCGGCTTGGGCAATTGCATTTGAACGCGGGGCCGGCCAGGTCGATCTGGGCACGGTAAGGTTCCTTGCCGCTGCCTTGGCACAAGCCCCATAGAGCTTGCGCATGTCCACCAAGGCCGGACCATTTGGAAAGGCTGGCCTGCCCGGTGCCAGCTTTGGCGGATGCAGCGTCCGGCGCGAGCGCCAGGATTTGTTCGGCAGTGAGGCTCACAATCACCTGTTAAAGTGGAGGGAAAAACGAGCCGCAAGTGTTGCAAATATAATTACCTATGTCAACGAAACAAGAACGTGCGCGCGCTGAAAAACTCGCGCGCCAGCCTGTCCCAACCTCTCCCGCCGCATGGCAGGCATGGTTCGATGGCTCCGCCCATCCCAACCCGGGCCGCATCGGCGTCGGCGTGCTGCTTTCCGGCCCTGCTGGAGAACGTGTGGAAATCAGCCGCCGCGCGGGCCACGGCAGCAGCGGCGATGCCGAATACCTGGCCCTGATCGCGGCGCTGGAAAAGGCAGTGGAGCTGGGCGTGCCGGAGTTGCTGGTGTACGGCGACAGCCAGGTGGTGGTACAGGATGTGCTGGTATCGCCCCAGGCGGGGGCAAAAGCGCTGGAAGAACATCGCGCCCGCGCGGGGCAGTTGATGGCGGCATTAACGCAAGTGAATGTGCGCTGGGTGCCGCGTCACAGGAATGGGGACGCGGACCGCCTGTCGCAGCAGGCGATCCGCGAAAGTGCAGCTTAGCGAACCTTGAATACGCTGACCACTTCAGCCAGGTTGCTGGCCTGGTTCTGCATGGATTCGGCTGCAGCAGCCGCTTCTTCCACCAGTGCGGCATTCTGCTGCGTGACCTGGTCCATCTGGCCGACAGCCTTGTAGACTTCATCGATGCCGGAGCTCTGCTCGGCGCTGGCAGCCGTGATTTCGCTGATGATGTCCGACACGCGCTGCACGCTGGAGACGATTTCCTCCATCGTGTTACCCGCGTCCGACACGAGGCGGGTGCCGGCATTGACCTTCTCGACAGAGTCGCCGATCAATTCCTTGATCTCTTTAGCCGCCGCAGCCGAACGCTGCGCCAGGTTGCGCACTTCCGACGCCACCACCGCAAAGCCGCGGCCCTGCTCGCCCGCACGGGCCGCTTCCACGGCCGCATTCAGCGCCAGGATATTGGTCTGGAAGGCAATGCTGTCGATCACGGTAATGATGTCCACGATCTTGCGAGAAGAAGCATCGATCGACTCCATGGTGCCCACTACTTCCGACACCACGCTGCCGCCCTTGCGCGCCACCGAAGCGGCAGCACCGGCCAATTGGTTGGCCTGGCGCGCGTTATCGGCATTCTGCTTGACGGTTGAAGTCAGTTCTTCCATCGACGACGCGGTTTCTTCCAGCGACGCCGCCTGCTGCTCGGTACGCGCCGACAGGTCCTGGTTGCCCGCCGCGATCTCGCTGGAAGCGATGGTGATCGAATGGGTACCGTTGCGCACTTCGCTGACGATGTTCAGCAAGGATTGGTTCATGTCGCGCAAAGCGCCCAGCAACTGGCCGGTTTCATCGTTGCCATGCACGCGGATATCGCCGGTCAGGTCGCCGGCCGCCACGCGGCGTGCGGCATCGACCGCGCGCGACAGCGGCGTGGTAATGCCCTTGGTGAGCACATAGGCGCACGCTGCGCCGAACGCCACCGCCAGCACGGCCAGTACCGTCAGCAGGCTGCGGCTGTTGGCCGAAACACTGTCAATCTCTTTGCCGATGGCGTCGATCTTCCCGCGCTGCATGGACAGCAGATCCTGCACCAGCACCTGGTATTGCGCGGCAGCCGGGCGATAGGTCTTTTCGAATACTTCGTTCGCCTGTTCCAGCTCGCCGTCGGTCTTCAGCTTGGCCACCTGGTCGCGCGAGGCGATATATACCTTGCGCTGGGCCATGATGCGGTCGAACAGCTCCTTTTCATCGGCGTCGCTGATCAGCGGCTCGATACGCTTCTGCAGGTCGGAAGACGCTGAGGTCGATGCCTTGGATTCCTCGGCGAAGAAGGCGCCCAGCGTTGCATCGCTGCTGCGGGCAATCGCCGTGGTGCGGCGAATAGCGCTATCGATCTTCGAATACCAGTCGGAGATCATGCGTTCTTTCGCCAGCGGCGTCTCCATCATATGGCGCGTAGCGCCGGCAACTTGCTGCAATCGCCACACGCCGATGGCGGCAATCACGATGGACAGTGCAAGCGTAACGGCAAAGCCGAATGCCAGGCGTTTGCCGATACTCAGGTTATTCAGGAAGTTCATGCCGCCATCTTCTCGATCAGGCCCATGTCGGCAGACGACATCAAGCGTTCAATATCGACCAGGATCAGCATGCGGTCATCGATGGTACCCAGGCCGGTGATGTATTCGGTATCCATCGAACCGCTGATGTCCGGGGCGGCCTTGATCTGCTCCGGTTGCAGTGTCGTCACATCGGACACGGCATCGACCACGATACCCACGGTGCGGGTCCCGATGTGCAGGATGATGACCACCGTGAACGGGCCGTAGGTCGGCTCGCCAAGCTGGAAGCGCACGCGCATGTCGATGATCGGCACGATCAGGCCGCGCAAGTTGATCACGCCTTTCACGTAGTCCGGCGCGCTGGCAATGCGGGTCGGGCTTTCGTAGCTGCGAATCTCGCTGACCTTCTGGATATCGATGCCGTATTCTTCCTGCCCCAGGGTAAAGGCCAGGAACTCGGCAGCTTGGTTGGTGGTTGTAGTCATGATAATTTTTCACTTATGAACGATGACACCGTAATGTTACCGTAGACCAATAAAATAATCACCAACAATTTTGCTCTAGAGAAACATACAAGCTTGCGATAAATACATGGCACAATTGCGCAGCTAAAAAACGGAATCAAGGCTTTATGGATATCACTCTGAGCAGTTGGCAGCCGCGCCTGGTCGCGCTCGCCATCGCAGCAGCGGGCGACGACGGCGCCCACGACATCAATCACCTGCATCGGGTATGGCGCAACGCCAGGCTGTTGTTGGAACAGCATCCCGAGGCCGACCACCTGGTCGTGATGGCCGCCTGCTACCTGCACGACCTGGTCAACCTGCCGAAGAACCACCCGGAACGCCATCTCGCATCGCGCCAGGCCGCCGTACTGGCGCGCGCCCAACTGGCCGAAGCCGGTTTCCCGCCCGGGCGCCTGGACGCGGTGGCCCACGCCATCGAAACCCATAGTTTTTCCGCCGCGCTGCAACCGACCACGCTGGAAGCGCGCATCGTGCAGGACGCCGACCGCCTGGACGCGCTCGGCGCCGTCGGCCTGGCGCGCATGTTCTATATTGCGGGCCGCATGGGCACCGCATTGGCGCATCCGGACGATCCATTGGCCGCGAACCGCGAACGCAACGACAAGATCTACTCCCTCGATCACATCGAGGTAAAGCTGGCCACCCTGCCCGGCACCATGCAGACCGCCGCCGGCCGCGCGCTGGGCGAACAGCGCCTGCAGGAGCTGCTGGCCTTCCGCGACAGCTTCGTCGCAGAATGGGCGGTGGCGGCATGAGCGAGAACGCGCCAAACCTCAAAGCGAAAGGCAACCTGAACTTTGTCCTGGTCAGCATCTTCATCGACATGCTGGGCATCGGGATCATCGTGCCGGTACTGCCGATCCTGGTCGGCCAGTACGTGCAGGACCGAGAACTGCATGCCATGTGGTACGGCATTCTCGGCGCCACTTTCGGCCTGCTGCAGTTCATCTTCATGCCGATGCTGGGCGCAATCAGCGACCGTGTCGGCCGCCGGCCCGTGCTGCTGTATTCCATGGCCGGCATGGGCATCAACTTCCTCACCACGGCCTGGGCGCCCAACCTGGCCTGCCTGTTCATCGGCCGCGTGATCGGCGGCATGTCCTCGGCCAGCATGTCGGTGGCGTCGGCGTACGCCTCCGACATCTCCACCCACGAAGATCGCGCCAAGAGCTTCGGCAAGATCGGCGCCACCTTCGGCCTGGGCTTCATTTGCGGCCCGATGCTGGGTGGATTGCTGGGCGACGTCAACCTGCACCTGCCGTTCTACGTCGCCGCAGCGCTGTCCTTCGCCAACTTCATTTACGGCTATTTCTTCGTGCCCGAATCGCTGCCCGAAGCGCAGCGCAGCAAATTCAAGCTGGTGTCGATCAACCCCTTCAATGCGCTGGCCAAGCTGGCCAGGCGCCAGGACATCCGCGGCCTGGTCATCACGTTCGCCCTGGTGACCGGCGCGCAAATGATGCTGCAATCGACCTGGGTGCTGTACACCCACTTCCGCTTCGGCTGGAGTCCGGCGGAAAACGGCGCCGCCCTGTTCTGCGTCGGCCTCACCGCTGCCGTGGTGCAGGCCGGCCTGCTCGGCATCCTGATCCGCAAATTCGGCGAAGTACGACTGTCGCTGATTGGGCTGACCTCGGGCGCGATCACCTATATGCTGTATGGCCTGGCTACGCACGGCTGGATGATGTACGTCTTCATCCTGTGTAACCTGCTGGCCTTCGCTGCCGGCCCAGCATTGCAAGGCATCGTATCCAAGGCCACGCCGGCCAATGAACAGGGCGAGTTGATGGGGTCCCTGCAGTCGATCAGCAGCCTTGGCACGGTGATCATGCCTTTGCTGGGCGGCGCCATCCTGGGCACGGTCAGCCACCTGCCGCCGAGCGACTGGCGCATTGGCAGCACCTTCTTCCTCTGCGCAGCAATGCAGGCGGTTGGCATCTACGTCGCCCGGCGCTACTTCCGCCAGCATCACATGGCCACCGCGGCGACCACGGAAACAGGCGCATAATCAAGCCATGTCCGCCCGCGTGCACAGCTTCTTGCGCCAGTTGCTCGCCGCCCTGCCCCTGGCAGTGGCGGCATTGCCGTCGCATGCCGACTGCTCGCGCGACATCGTGGTGCCGGTATCCACCACTGGCGTCAGCGTCATCGTCGGCAACGGGACATTCAGCGGCATCTACCCGGAGATTTTCCGCAGCCTCGGGCCACGCGCCGGCTGCCACTTCACCTTTACCTCGGTACCGCGCGCCCGCCAGGAATTGCTGTTCGAATCCGGCAAGGCCGACCTGCTGGTGCCCGCCACCCGCACGGCGGCGCGCGACGTCAACGGCATCTTCGTGCCAATGGTGGGACACCGCGCCGTACTGATTTCGCTGCAAAGCCCACGCCCGCAGATCGCCAATGCCCAGGATCTGCTGGACCGGCGCGACCTGCGCGTGGCGATCGTCCGCGGCTACGACTACGGCGATGCTTACCAGGCCATCGTGCGCGAACTGGCCCGCCAGGGACGCTTGTTCACAGAGGTGGAGCCGAGCGCCATCGCGCGCCTGCTGTACGTCGGCGCGGTCGACATTACGATCATGGGACCGACCATCCTGGCCGGCTCGATCAACCGCGACACCCGCGTAAACGGCATGCTCGACCGGCTGCGCATGGAGGCAATTCCGGAATTGCCATGGCAGCAAACGGGTGTCTACGTCTCACGTTCCTCGTTGAATCCGGATGATCGCGCCGTACTGCTCGAACTGTTGGAACGGGCCGCCAAGTCGAATATTGTGATGGAAGGATTCCAGCGCTACCATCGCCCGGAAATCCTCGCCGAAAGCGTGCGCCCCCGCTGATGGCTCCATCGGTCGTCGCCATCGTCCTGTGCGGTGCGCTGCTGCACGCCGGCTGGAATGCGCTGGTCAAGAAAGGCCGCGATCCATTCCTTAGCAGCGTGCTGGTGGCCAGCGGCGCTGGTCTGATCTCGCTGCCTTTGCTGCCCTTTCTCGTGCAACCGGCTACGGCAAGCTGGCCATATGCGCTGGCGTCCACAGTCATCCACTACGCGTATTACGGGCTGCTGGCCGCTGCCTACCGCCACGGCGACATGAGCCACGCCTACCCGCTGATGCGCGGCAGCGCCCCGCTGCTCGTCGCCCTCTCCAGCGTGCCCCTCCTGGGCGAGCACCTCAGCGTCACGCAATACGCCGCTGTCGCCTGCATCAGCGGCGGCATACTCGGCCTTTGGTTCGCAACCCGGCCTGCCGCCCCCGATGATGCGAACGCCCGTTCCCGCCGTCGTGCCACTGCCTACGCCTTGTTGAACGCCCTGGTGATCGCCGCCTACACACTGATCGATGGCCTGGGCGCCCGCGCTTCCGCCGCTCCAGCCGCCTACGTCATGTGGCTGCACATTCTCAGCGCCATCGGCCTGCTGGCCTGGTGCCTCCTGCGCTGCCCGCGTGAGTTGCAGGATTACGCCAAACAGTTCTGGAAAGTCGCCATTCTCGGCGGCGCCGGCACACTCGGCGCATATGGCCTGGCCTTGTGGGCGATGACAGTCGCCCCGCTGGCCGCCGTAGCAGCCCTGCGCGAAACCTCGATCCTGTTCGCAGCGCTGATCGCCAAGTTCTTCCTGTCCGAACGCATCGGCAGCAAACGTGCCCTCTCTATTGCAGCAATCGCCGCCGGCGCGGTGCTGATGCGACTCGCTTAAGTTTAAAGGACTGGCTGCTTATGGAACGAGCAATTCGCCACACCAGATTCGTCCCAGTGCTTCGGTCGGCAGCAGAATCTTCTCCAAGTAATCTCCGACAGATCCTCCCGTAAATGGTGTTGTCCAAGAATCTGGGGCCGCACATACGACTAACAGTAAGGGAAAAAGAGCAGTTCAAGCCCGAATGCACCTTCTCCCAGTGCGCACCCGATGTCTGTCCGGCTTCCAATAGAAATAGTGGGAGGTCGCCGGTGATCTTGACGTCATACAGGCGTGAAATTTGGGCGAGCTCAGTTTCGCTGTAACCGCGAGCCGGGGCCATTTTGAGCTGCTTCAGACTTTCAAACAATTTGTTCAAGTGTCAGGTGCCGGTCACGAGCTACCACGCACGCAAACCCATTCGGTATCACTCCGAACGAATGAGTACCATGCCAGCTGACCTTATCGTGTGGTCTCATTTGGCTTGCCACAGTACTCAGCTCGCTTTGCAGGCACACGCAACACCTGATCGACGTAGTAGGCCAGCGCTGGCTCCGAGTATTTCGGATCCGGATGCATGGCGACGAAGGGTGCTCCCTTCTGTATCCACGTCGCAACGCAACTCGCCGTAGGCTGGCTGCTTTCGGCACAGGCAGTGAAGGCGTCGAATGCGCTGCGGTAGCTGGAGAAAGTGGCATGATCCATCGGCAGGCCATGACCCGGCACCAGGGTCTGGAAATCGACACGGTCAATCTCGGCCAGCACCTGGCGCCAACCTTCAGCACATCCCGTATCGAAGAATGGCAACGGCACCACCACAAGATCGCCAACGAACACAGTCTTGCTGGCGGGATCATGAACCCAGACATCGCCTTCGGTCGCTGCATACTTTGCAAGATGCAGCTTCAGTTCGCGTTCGCCCAGCTTGACCGACATCGTTCCCTTCACCGGTTGGTCGGGAATCAAATTTGCAGGATCATTGATCGCGTTCAGGTACAGCCTCGTATCAGCCTTGCGCGCTTCAGGCAGGGACGGATCTTCCAGCCGGGCCTTCGCCTTTTCGACATTCCGGATCAAGAAGCCTTTCAACGCGCCTTCTACGGCTGTACTGGTGTACAGCTTTGCGCCCGGATACGCGGACCGGATGCGTGCATTGCCCGTCGCGTGATCAAGGTGCCAATGCGTGTTGATGATCGCCGTAATCGGCTTCTTTCGCGCCTTTGCGATCGCAATGATTTTGTCGGTGTGTTCCGGATGGCGGCCAGTATCGATGACCAGGATCTCGTTCGGGCCCTCGAACACGATCGAATTCCCATCCGGCTGTACATCTTCTGGTACTTTTCCTTCGATGAAGGTATAGGGCGGCTCGGCAGCGCTAGCGGCAACGTTCGCAAAAGCGGCAAGAAAGAGCAGTGAATACTTCAATTGTATTTCTCCCAGTCGTCAGAATGACTAGCACTCAGGCAGGCTCTCGCCATCTCAACGAAGAGTTTAAACCAATCATTCCCGGGCGCGCTTCATTTCACGCCGAGGCTTATGCGGCCATCACCAACCATCGGCACGCAAGACGTGCACCCTTCTACGATCATCCTTGATCGAGAGCCTGCATACAAAAGCCTCGGAGTTTTCTCCATTGAGCGGCCGGCGAACACAAGGAATCGTAGGCTTACGCGGAATACAGCCTGCCAGCAACGCTCTTCATTTCAAGACCAGGAACTAGCTGATCGGAAATCGTCAGGATGGAGAACAGGTTCCTTTTCAGGCCCTCTTCCGATAGCTCACCTTCTTTCAATGCTGTTTGGAGCAAATGAAGCGCCATATCAGCAAGGAGAATCCTTTGCTTTTCGCCCCATCCCGGCTCACCTCTTTTCGACTGGTTCGCCTGATAGGTTGACTCAGTCAGATCGTGGGCCGCCCTTCCTAGAGACAAAATCTCGTTTCTAACTACATCGTTCATTCGTTATGCCTTTCTAGCGAGGAAGGGGCTGTATAAGTGCTTTACTCGTGACAACCAGCGAAAATGAGGGCGCCCGCGTTCATGACTTGCGCCGTGCGATTGCCGAGAAATGCCCGACTTCATCTCGGGCCGCTGCGCCTGAAACAACTGCCTGCACAAGCTCAGGATCCAGCACATTGCAGCCGATGTTAGCAATGAGGTCGAGCATCGTTTGATGAAATGCCGCCTCTGTTTCGGCTCGCTTTGCAGGACTGTGTCCGCACCAGGTATATCCCTTATCGTTATACATCGCAGCCGCATCGAGGACACGGATTAACTCCACCTTCAGATCAGAGATTTCAAGTTTTTGCTCAGACGATTGCATAGGTGACTTTCCGATGAAACTCATCATTGAAGCGACGCCCCCGTCGCAACCCGTAGGCCTTCCAAAATCTCCCGCTGATGTTTGCCCAGCTCCATAAGTTGGCGCTGAATGTGAGGACTGCTCAACGAATTGCGTCCTCAGTGATTCGGGGGTGCGCATCGGTTACATGCACACCGTAGGTCTCGATGTCACTCAGGCAGTCGTCCGCATCCACACCCGGTGTATGCTCGCCCTTGCGAAGTTCGATGGTCTTGAATTCCGACCATGGCGCGTACTTCTGAGGCAGGTTTTCACCCGATGGCTGCGCGGTGAAACCAAAAATGCGGCCCGGTCCTCTGAAGATGTGTACTTGCATGAACTGCTCCTCATTGTATATAGCCGTCGGCGACCGCCTTCTGCTGGTCCGCAAATATCGCCATCGCAGTATTCATCCGGCGAAATCCAAACTTTTCATAGAATGGTTCTTTCCCTGGAACGGCATACAGGATTATCTTTCGGTGGCCCCTGGACACGTCGACCAGCCTTTGTATGAGTTCCTTCCCAAGCCCTGAACCCTGATAGGCTGGATGAACCACTATGTCGCAAAGATAAGAGCAGTCGACGCCGTCAGCGACAGCGCGCCCTGCGGCGACGATTCGTTCGCCGTCGAACGCAATGCAACGGAACATGCTGTTCGAGTAAGCGGTCTTCAGCCACTCGCCACTCTTGATTCCAAGCGGTGCGATGCGATAGAGCTCGGACATCTCTTCCCAATCGAGCTTTTCGGTTGAATCAGTCCAGCGAAATTCCATGAAATCTCCTAGCGGGCATATGCGATCATTGCTTCCCCACCACCGGCAACTCTACCGAGCTGCCATGGAACACGCGCTGGGTGGCCTTCTTGTAATCACCCGGCGACGCGAGGAAGATATTCGGCACGAATGTTTGCGGATTGCGGTCGTATAGCGGGAACCAGCTTGATTGCACCTGGATCATCAGGCGATGCCCCGGCTGCACGACGTGGTTCACCGGCGGCAGCGCAAAATTGAACTGCACTGGCTTGTTCGAGGGGATAGCCGATGGCTTCTCGAAGCTGTCGCGATAGCGACCGCGCAGGATATCCATCGACAGCGGCAACTGATAGCCACCCAATTTTGGCTGCGACGGCACTTCGTCCGGGTACACATCGATCAGCTTCACCACCCAGTCGGAATCGCTGCCCGAGGTCGACGCCAGCAGGTGCACTTGCGGCGCACCGGACAGTACCAGCGGCTCCTTCAGCGGCTCCGACACATAGCTCAACACATCGGTGCGATCGCTGACGAAACGCTGGTCGTGCACCAGCCAGGGTTTCCACACGTTCTCGTCACCCATGCGCACAGGACGCGGCACGAACGGCACCGGCTTGGCAGGATCGGCCACATACTCGTCGAAGCCTTTGGCGTTGCCCTGCTGCGACCACGAAAGCGTGAAGCCATCCTGGAGGTACACCGCCTTCGCTGCCGACGCGCAGCCCGTGGCGCACGACACCGGCCATTGCGCCAGCCGCTGCCACTTGTTGCTGCCGGTCTGGTAGAACAGCACCGGTGGCGTGTCCGCTGCCGGTGCGCCGTCCACCAGGTGCTGTTTCAGGAAGGGCAGCATCACGTCACGCCGGAATTCCAGCGCCGTGTCGCCGGTGAATTGCAGCGCACCCAATGCCGAGCCATCGTAATTGACACCGCTATGGCGCCACGGCCCGACTGCCAGGAAATTCAGCTTGTTGTCCTTGTCCTGTTTTTCCTGGGCGGCGTAGGCAGCGTAGGTGCCGTAGATATCTTCCTGGTCCCACTGCCCCACTACGTGCATGGTCGGCACCCGCAAAGGATGCTTGGCCAGGATGCGGTCCAGCGCTTGCTCCTGCCAGAAGCTGTCGTAAGCGGGATGCTCGAACAGTTTCTTGGTGAAATTGAGCTGGTCCAGGCCATACTTGCGCGCCAGGCCGGACACCGAGCCACCGCGCAACACCACGTCGTAGTCGTCGTACGCTCCTTTTGCCAGCGGTTCGCCGCGTCCTTTCGCAGTGTTCTGGTTGGCGATGTAATCCAGCGTGTTGACGCGGAAGGCGCCGTTGTGGAACCAGTCGTCACCGCGCCAACCATCCACCATCGCGCTCATTGGTACCGCAGCTTTCAGCGCCGGATGCGGTTCGGTCAGCGCCATCAGCACGGTAAATCCCTCATACGAGGAGCCGATCATGCCGACCTTGCCATTCGTTTCCGGCACGTTCTTCACGAGCCAGTCGATGGTGTCCCAGGCGTCGGTGCCGTTATCGGTCTGGCTGGAGTTGAGCGGGCCGCGCACCGGACGGGTCATCACATACTCACCTTCCGAGCCGTACTTGCCGCGCACGTCCTGGAACACGCGGATGAAATCGCGCCCGAACACCTCGTCTCCCTGCGGCAGCGAGGACTGCATATAAGGGCTCACATTGCGCCGTGCACGGCCAGCCGCGTTGTAGGGAGTGCGGGTCAGGATGATCGGCGCCTTGCTGGCGCCCTTCGGCACCACGATCACCGTATGCAGCCGAACACCATCGCGCATCGGAACCATCACTGCGCGCTTGACGTAGTCCGCCTGCTCTTGCGGTGCCTCGAATCCGGGCACCAGGTCGGGGGCCATAGGCGAAGTTTGTGCGCCTGCTTGGGAGGCCAGCAGCAGGGCGATCAGGGGGAGGCAGCTACGCATGGGAACTCCGATCGGGCATGAACTTTTGCAATATTACTAGAAAACCAATGTCTATATGAAAGCTAGTGCGCGCACATACGGCCGCGGCAGTCTCAGCAAAAATGGCACCTACTAAATGGAAGGAGCCAATCATGAAAAAATTGCTCATTGCCACTCTTCTGGCAGGTTCCCTGGGCGGAGGCCTGGCTATTGCGCCGATTGCCAGCGCCGATGTGGTGGTCGTCCGTGTTGCCCCACCGACGCCACGCGAGGAAGTCATTCCCCCGGCCCGTTCCGGCTATGTCTGGACACCCGGCTATTGGCGCTGGAACGGCCATCGCCACGTCTGGGTCAACGGTAAATATGTGCGCGCCCGCCACGGCTACCACTGGCGCGAACCCGCCTGGGCCCAGATGGACAACGGCCGCTGGCGCATGGAGCGCGGGCGCTGGGAACGCGGCGACCGTGACCGTGACGGCATCCCCAACCGCTATGACCGCGACCGCGACAACGACGGCGTGCCAAACCGGGTCGATGATCGCCCAAATAACCCGAACCGTTACTAATTAGGTGCGTCCGGGCAAGAAATGTCCACATTCGTTCCTGACCCCGAGTGGACATCTTGACAGGGCCGCGCTGAACTGTAACCATTGCGGGATGAAATTTATCCAATCACATCTGCTTTCCCGCAATTGGTGGCGCCGCTGACTTAGCGCGGCCACTGAAAAGTGATGTGATTTTAATATCAACGCCGCCTCTGTCCAGGTGGCGTTTTTCTTGGCGCAATCGGTAGGGGCAAGCAGAAAGAACCCTATGAGCCAGCCAGCATCCACCGCCAAACCGATTATCCTGACCGGCGACCGTCCGACCGGTCCGCTGCACCTCGGCCACTTCGTGGGCAGCCTGCGCAATCGCGTCTCCTATCAGGATGACTACCAGCAGTTCATCATGCTGGCCGACTCGCAGGCGCTGACCGACAATATGGAAGACACCAACAAGGTGCACCGTAACGTGGTGGAAGTGGCGTTGGACTATATGGCTTGCGGCATCGATCCGGCCAAATCGACCATCCTGATCCAGTCGCAGATCCCGGAACTGGCCGAGCTGACCTTCTATTACCTGAACATGGTCACCGTGGCCCGCCTGGAACGTAACCCGACCGTGAAGCAGGAAATCGTGCTGCGCGGCTTTGAGCGCGACATCCCGGCGGGTTTCCTGACCTACCCTGCTTCGCAGGCTGCCGATATTTCGGCTTTCAAGGCTACCGTTGTGCCGGTCGGCGAAGACCAGATCCCGATGATCGAGCAGACCAACGAGATCGTGCGCAAGTTCAACCGCCTGGCCAACAAGGAAATCCTGGTCGAGTGCAAGGCCGTAGTGCCGGAGGTGGGCCGCCTGCCGGGCATCGACGGCAAGGCGAAAATGTCCAAGTCCCTGGGTAACGTGATCAACCTGGGCGCCAGCGCTGCCGAAATCACCGCGGCCGTGAAAATGGTCTACACCGACCCGCTGCACCTGAAAGTCGCCGATCCTGGCCACCTGGAAGGCAACGTCGCCTTCATCTACCTGGATGCCTTCGATACCGAAAAGGCCAGCCTGCAGGAGATGAAAGACCATTACGTGCGTGGCGGCCTGGGCGACTCCATCGTCAAGAAGCGTCTGGAAGCCGTGCTGCAGGACATGCTGGCTCCGATCCGCGCCCGCCGCGAAGAACTGGCCAAGGACAAGGGCTACATCATGCAGGTGCTGAAGGAAGGCACCATGCGCGCCCGCGAGGTGGCTGCCCGCACCACCGATGAAGTCAAGGCCGCCCTGGGCCTGAATTACTTCTGATGCTGTTCACGGCCGCGCTGTATGCAATCGCCAGCGCGGCATGCTTTATCGCCTATGCGCTCGACAAGTCGGCTGCCCGCCAGGGCCGTCGCCGCACTCCCGAGCGCACACTGCTCATCCTTGGGCTGGCCGGCGGCTGGCCCGGCGGCTTCGCGGCGCAGCAGCTGTTGCGCCACAAGTCGTCCAAGACCTCTTTTCTAGTCAAGTTCTGGTTCACCGTGGCGCTAAACCTGGCGGCCCTCGTCGCGCTACAAGCCGGATGGATAAGTCTCGGCGGGCTCTTCGTGGGGCCACAGGGCTGAACGTTCCAGCGGCCTGAGTGCCGTGCTGCGGTCGATGTGGATCAGCGCATCGAACTGCTGTTCCGCATCGGCAAAAAAGTAATGGCTCATGCGCTCCGTATCGGGCCGGTAGATCACGCCAATCGCTCTTTCCAGCAAACTCCCGTGCGCCCGCGCCAGGGTGCTGCTGCGGCCGCGCAGCGGCAGCAGGAAGGCCGGCATGCCCACCTCGTGCAGCACACGCTCGACGCTGTCGGGCCGGGACGGCACGATGGATTTCAATTCGGCCGGGCCATCCCAGTCGCTGGCCGCCGTCACGCTGCCCGCATGGGTGGTGAAGCCAAGCAGGAAGCTGTCCTGCGGCCGGTAACGTTCGCGCACCAGCTGGCCAAGGTTCAACTGGCCGTGCTTACCCATTTCGGTGTGGCGCGCATCGCCCAGGTGCGAGTTATGTGCCCACACCACGATGCGCGCCGGCCTGCCTATCGCTTGACCCAGATGTTCGCGCAGGGATTGCAGCGTTTCCGCCATATGCGAATCACGCACATTCCATGATTCGTCGCGGCCCTTGAACATGGCGCGGTAGTACACCTCCGCATTGCGGGTCACGCGCGCGTTCTGCTGGGCGTAGAAGAATTCGTCCGCCAGCGTGCCGGCGCGCAGGTGTTCGTTGGCGACGCGGTTCATCTCCAGCAGTTGGCGCAACACTTCGGCTTCGCAGTCGGGCTTCATGCCGAAGCTGGTGGCGTAGCCGTAGCGCTGCGGGTCTTCCGCAAAGTGGTCGATGCAGGCGTAGCGCTGGCGCGCGCGGGCTGCGGCTTCCGGGTCGGCCTGGTCCAGGTAGTCGATCACCGCGTGCATCGATTGCTGCAGGCTGTACAGATCCAGGCCGTAGAAGCCGCAGCGGCGGGCCGGGCTGGCGACATGCTGGTTGTGCACGCGCAGCCAGTTCACCAGGTCCACGATCTCGTGGTTGCGCCACATCCATTGCGGGAAGCGCTTGAACCCCGACAGCGCCTGGTCGGCGCTCATGTCGTCGCCATGGTGCTGCACGTAGCGGCTGACGCGCAGGGCGTCCGGCCAGTCGGCTTCGACTGCGATGGCGTCGAAACCCTTGTCGACGATCAGCCGTTTGCTGATGTCGGCGCGCAGGCGGTAGAACTCATGGGTACCGTGGGTGGCCTCGCCCAGCAGCACCAGCGTTGCGTCGCCGATGCAGTCGAGCAGGTAGTCCAGGTCCTCCGCCGTTTCCAATGGCCGCGCCTCGCGCTGCAGCGCGGCGATCAAGCTCTTGTCCATGTTCGGCAAGATATCGCAAGCTGTGCGACACTGTCGCAGGTTTAAATAGGGAAATATTGCATGTGGACTGGCGTAGTGTGCGGCCTGCTGGCGGGCGCGATGTGGGGCATGGTGTTCATCGTGCCGGAATTGCTGTCGGCCTTTACGCCGCTGGAAATGGCGGTCGGCCGTTATGTCGCTTATGGCGCGATCGCCTTGGTTCTGATGCTGCCACGCCTGCGCAATCTGGTCGACCGCCTGGAGCGCGACGATTATTTCGCGCTGCTGCGGCACGCCCTGGCAGGCAACCTGGTTTACTACATGTTCCTGGCGCTGGGCGTGAAGCTGGCCGGCGTGGCACCGACTTCCCTGATCATCGGCGTGCTGCCGATTGCCGTCACCCTGATGGGGCGTAACGACCACGGCGCGGTGCCGCTGCGCCAACTGGCCATGCCTTTACTGGTGACTGCCGCCGGCATCGCCTGCATCAATATCGACGTGTTCCAGCATGCCGCCGCTGCCGGCGTGTCCATGCTCAACACTGTGACCGGCGTCGCTTGCGCGACTGGCGCCTTGCTGTGCTGGAGCTGGTACACGCTGGATAACGCGCGCTACCTGAAGCGCAATCCGCATTACAGCAGCGCTGAATGGTCGGCATTGTATGGCCTGTCGACCGGGCTGATTGCACTGGTGGTGGGCGGGATCGCGTTCGCCATCTTCCACGGCGACGTGACCGGCGCCGCCGGCATCGCATCGGGGCGCGACTGGACCCTGTTCTGGATCTGCAATAGCTTGCTGGCCCTTGGCGCCTCGGTGATCGGCAATCATTTGTGGAATATCGCCAGCCGCCGCGTGCCGATCACCTTGTCCGGCCAGTTGATCCTGTTCGAAACCCTGTTCGCGCTGATGTACGGCTTTATCTACAAGCAGCAATTGCCGCGTCCACTGGAGATCGCCGCCATCGTCCTACTGGTCGCCGGCGTGACATGGTCGATGCACGTCCATGCCCAGGAAGAAGAACTCAGCCCGGCTTGACCTCGGGCTCGATGCGCTCCGCCACCAGCGCCGCCATCGGCGCGGCGCGCGAGCGTAGGCCAGCCGCGACACCCTCCGCATCCGCGCTGCTGCGATTCTGGCTCACTTTCCATTTGCCGACGATGGACGCAATCGGGATCTCGATGCCGACAATCGCCTTCAGCAAACCCTCGACGAAATCAGGCGGCGCATCGGACACCGCCCAGGGCTCGGGCAAGCCATGCTCCTGCATGGTCGTCAGGTCGCCGAGCTGGCGTCGCAACCAGGCGGCATCTTCAACGACGCGCGCGGCACCGCGCACCTGCACCATCGCATAATTCCAGGTCGGCACCACTTTATGCGAAGTCGTCTTCGATGGATACCATGAAGGGCTGATGTACGCCTCCGGCCCCTGGAACACCACCAGGCACTCCATGCCGCCCGCGGCCAGCGACCGCCAGGCCGGATTGGCCCGCGCGATATGCGCCCGCAGCACACCGAGCCCCGCCTCCCCCTCGTCGGGATAAAGCGCAAACGGCACCAGGTCCGCAGTCGGTGCGGCGCCGGGAATGACCAGCGTCCCGAGCGGATACGCCTGGATCAAGCCATGTTTGACCTCGAGCCGGTCTTCAGCGAAAGCAGTAGGAAGGTACATGCCCGCAGTGTAACGCGGGGCGTCGGAACGCGCATAGAGCCAGCGATGGCCTAATTCAGTAGGCCATGTTCAACCATCACATCCTGCACCAGTTCCAGCCGCAGTACCGGATTCTCCTGCGCCAGCAAGAGCTGCTTCTGCGCCAGCGACAAGCGCAGCAACTCGCACCAGCGATTCGCCACCCAGCCCGCCTCCTGCAGGCGGTATGGCGCCTGCATCGGCATCTGCCCGGTGGGGATGCCGCGTTCCTGCAAAGTCTGGATCAGGATGCCGAGGCTGTCTGCCACATCCTGCTGGTCGGATGGAACCGGCACCGTCATGTCGTCCTCGATCGGCGACACGTCCGCCATCCACAAGCCATGCTTGAGCTGTTCGGCGGTGACGATGCGGAAGCGCCGGCGCCCGCTGCAGCGCACTTGCATCAGGCCCGGCAAAATGGCTTTCCATTCGCCGATATGCGCCATGGTGCCGACCGCGCACAGGGTTTCGTGCTGGTCCGGCTTGCGTACTTCGTCGCCCTGCACCAGTGCGACGACACCGAAATCTTCCTTATGTTCGATGCAACGCTTCACCATGTCGAGGTAGCGCACCTCGAAGATCTGCAACGGCAGGTACCCATCCGGATATAGCACCGTATGCAATGGGAATAAGGGGATCGCAGACATACTTCATCATCGCACGTTTCGATAGGCCATGCCGCCTTTCATCACCGACACGTCGGCTTAACCTGCGCCTTCCGAGCCCAGGTCGCGCAAAGTGTTAAAGCCGGATTGAAGCTGCGCCTGCACATGTCGCACAGCCAACAGCGGCCGCAAAGCCAGGCTCGACATAATCTCGCCCTAAAAAAGAAAAGGGGCGGATATTAATCCGCCCCTCTCGCCGTGAACGGCTTATTTAATCAGGAAGTCTTCCTTCTTCTTGCCTTCCAGCCATTTCGGCGCACGGCCACGGCCAGTCCATTGGGAGCCCGATACCGGGTCCTGGTATTTCATCGGCACGCGGGCGCGCGGTTTGACCGGCTTATTGCTCTTGGCCGCTGGACCGAGATCAGCTGGAGACAGGTCATATTCACGCATGATGGACCAGATCTGTTCTTTTGCCTTTTGCATTTCGGCTTTGCGCGCATCAGCAGCCAGATTTTGCAGTTCGGCAATTTTTGCTTGGTATTCTTGGTAGGTGGTCATCTTTCTTTACCCTAAGTGTATGAAAAATCAAAGTGTGACAATGTGTGAGATTTCTTGCCTGCAATGTACCATAGTTACGATGATTTTATCTACACAATTTAACCATATTAAAAAAAAAGCGCCACACATTTGACAGGCGGCGCTTGTTATTTCATTTCTATTAAATCCCGGTATAGCGGGAGTATTTACTTTCAGAAGCGCGCCTCAAGCTGCAGGCGTATATTTCGCACGCCGAAACTGGTCTGCTCAGAGGTAAGCGATCCATTATTCGTCGTGTAGATAGTCTTCGACCGGTAATCCTGTTTCAGCAAATTCCAAGCGGAGAAACGCAACTGGGTCTTGCTATCGAGTTTCCAGGCCATGTATGCATCCAGTTGGCGTGAAACTGTGGCCCAGCTATATCGATTCTCTTCCACTCGCACCTCACCATTGGTGCGCAGGTTAAAACTGCCGCCCATGCTCCAGCTACCGTCCGGCGTTTTGTAATCGAGGCCGAAAATGGCCGTCAACGGCACTTGCTGGTCCAGGGTATTGCGCGGTCCCGGCACCGAATCGACGCGCGACCAGTTTCGGCTGACGCTGGCACGCACGTCCAACGCCGGCGCCTTGTCCATCACCGCCTTCATGGGGAATTTCAGTTCCACGTCCACGCTGCGCACGTCGGCCCGGCCATTGTTGGTCATCGTCGCTACCCAGCGGCCCGTATCGTCGAGGAACACGCTGCGGCGCGTGAAATTGTTGATGCGGCGGGCTGCTGCGGCCACGCTGAACAGCGCGCCCTCGGCCCAGTAATGCTCATACGAGGCGTCGATCCCGGTCGCCAGTTCCGGTTTCAGTTGAGGATTGCCGATCCAGTCGGTTTCGATCTGGCTGTTGTTGGTGGAAGTGAAGCGCCGGCCCGACAGCGTGGACGCCTGCGGCGCCTTGTACGTGCGGGTCAGCGCGGCTCGCACCTGGTCCTTGCCATTGGGGAGCTTGTACAGGGTTTGTGCCAGCGGGCTCCACACGCTGCTGCGATTGCTGACCTGGTCAAAGCCTGCGCCGGAGCTTTGCGTATGTATGCCCTCCCAGCGCAAGCCGGCATAGACCGACCATGCCTTGCTGATGTTCCATTCGTCCTGCGCGTAGGCGGCCACGCGGCGCAGGGTGGCATGGTAACCCTCGTCCCTGTCGTCGCGCGCACCGTCGGCGCTGAACAGGTCGCGTTGCTTGCGCCAGTCGTCACGGTCGGTGTAGCCGGCTTCCCAGCCCGCTGCCAGGGCGTGGTCAGTCCCGATCGGCGTCGAATACTTGCCGGTGCTGCTGACACCCCACTCGCGCACGCCGCTGAATACATCGTGCTGCAAGTGGGGGGCATTGTCGTGTGCATCGGACTCGTACCACCTGCCATTGGTACGCATGCGGTGGCCGCCGATCTTGGCATCCAGCTTGGCGCCTTCCCCGAACTTGTGCACCCAGTTCAAGTCCGAACGCGCGAACAGGTTCTTGTTCTCGTTCCTGATATGCACGGCGTCGAAGAACGGCGCAGCGCCGACATCGACTTCGTAGCCGCGATCGATCGCGCTCTTGAAAATATTGCGATTGATGAAGGACTGCGAGGTCAGCGTGTCGCCATTCTGCAGGTTCCAGTTCAGGCGCGGCGACAGTTCCAGGCCGCGCGCGTGCCCGCGATCATGCGTCAGCATGCGGCGACCCATCTGCGGTTTGCCGGTCAGGTCGATCAAGTCTTCGTCGCTGACGCTGTTGCGGTCGAACTGGTAGCGGCCACCGCCCAGGTTGACCGAGTAGGAGAAATTGCCATCCTTATCCGACAAGACCAGGTTCCCGTTCGGATTGGTGGCCTCCTTGCTGTGGCTGACGCCGAACTTCAGCTCGCGCTGCGCCGTCTTGACCGCCTTCTTCAACACGATATTGATGGTGCCGGCGATCGATTGGGTACTGAACTCCGCGCTGGCCGCGCGGATCACTTCGATACGCTCGATGCTGTCCGGCGCCAGCGTCTCTATATTGAAACCGGGCGGCACGCGTTCGCCATTCAGCAGGATCTGCGTATAGCCGCTGCCAAGGCCGCGCATGCGGATGTCGCGCCCGCCGGCGCCGACCGAGACGCCCGGCACGCGCTTCAGCGCGTCGCCGATCGAGGTGTCGCCGTAGCGCTTCAGCTCATCGCTGCTGACGATGATCTTGCTGGCGGTGTCGTCTTTACGGGGGTTATAGGCCTCGGCCGTACCCTTGATTTCGACTTTCTGGACCGGTTCCTGCTTCTGTTCATCTGCCATGGCCTGGGTGGCGGCGAGGATGGCGCTTGCTGCGAGTGTCAGGCGAATCATTATTGCAAAAAATGTAAATAATTCTTGGCCGCAACTGTACTCTATGGTGCAGGCGGTAGCAAGGATATAATTCGGGATCTTCAAATCTTTGGAATGCCGACCGTGTCCCGACTTGCCGTATTGCCGCAATACCTGCTCCCGAAAGGCGCCCTGACCAATTTCGCCGGCCGCGTGGCAGGCGCCAAAGCGGGCGACATGACGACCCGCCTGATCCGCTGGTTCGTGACCAAGTACGACGTCAACATGGACGAGGCGGCCAACTCGGACATCGCCAGCTACCACAGCTTCAACGAATTCTTCACCCGCGCGCTGAAGCCGGGCGCCCGCCCACTGGCCAAGGCCGACTTCGTGTGCCCGGTCGATGGCCGCATTTCCCAGTTCGGCGCGATTGAAGGCGACCAGATCTTCCAGGCCAAGGGCCACAAGTTCAGCACCACCGCCCTGGTCGGCGGCGATGCGACGCTTGCCAAACATTTCGAACACGGCAGCTTCGCCAACCTCTACCTCAGCCCACGCGACTACCACCGCATCCACATGCCGTGCAATGCCACGCTGAAGCGCATGATCTACGTGCCGGGCGAACTGTTCTCGGTCAACCCGACCACGGCACGCGGCGTGCCGGGCCTGTTCGCACGCAATGAACGCGTGGTATGCGAGTTCGACACCGCCTTCGGCCCGTTCGTGATGGTGCTGGTCGGCGCCACCATCGTCGGCAGCATGGCTACCACCTGGCACGGCGTCGTCAACCCGCCGCGCCTGCCGAAGGTCACCGAGTGGACGTACAAAAAGAACGAGTACGTCTTCAAGAAAGGCGAAGAGATGGGCCGCTTCCTGCTCGGCTCAACCGTTGTCATGCTGTTCCCGAAGGACACCCTGCACTTCAACGACCAATGGCAACCCGCCGGCCCAGTCCGCCTGGGCGAACTGATGGCCAACCTGAAGTAAGCCTGCCGGCGCTTGCCGCGCCCTTCTAATACCAGTCTGCAGGCAATAACTGGCCAGAAGAGACATCCAGGTGTTCGTACAGTGGCACCCCGGTCCAGTCGCTAAGATTAAACACAGTCTGTGAGTCGGCCAGCTTTCTGACTTCAACGCTGGAGATCGTCAGCGGCGTTTTAGGGCTGCATATACTTGGCGCGATTGAGGGGCGGACAAAATAGACCGCGCTTTCGGTCGTGCTGGAAGCATTGCTCACCCGTCTTGCCGTGACCGGATTGCCCTCGCCATTTCCCTGGACCAGCAATGCGGTCTCGACGCTGATACCGATCCCGCGCGCGGTCTTGCTTCCACTCGAGGACGCAGGGAGGACGCCGCCGCTGCATCCCAAGCTTCCATTCGGCGTGATGGTGGGCGCGACGATCCGGGAGATAAAGGCAATGAAGCGCCCCATGCGATCGCGGCTGTCGAAGTGCGAATCGAAAATCAAACTATCCAATGCGGGTGGCGCGATAAAGCCGCCCTGCAAGCTTAAAGGCGATGGATCGAATGTGATGTCCTTGGAATACGGATCAAGCATCGATGCTTCCGAGGTGACTGATTTATATAGCGCGGAATAGTCAAATTGGCCGAGTACTGCCAGGCCCGCGCTTGTTCCACCGACTGGAACGTTCTTTTTCATTAAAGCGATCAAGGTCCGCTCAAGCAAAGTACCTTTCCAAAAACGGACGTAGTGGCTTTGATCGCCGCCTGCGATAAAGACGACATTGGCCTTGGATACAATGGCGTTGACAGCCTCGCTATTGGCCGCCTTTACGCTCGGAATCACCAGTGTTTCCACAGATGTCAGGCCAAGGGAGGCGCCCCCGACCCACATATCGCTGATGTTCGGGGAAGTCGATAAGGCTTCATCACTGTAGAAAATATACGGATTGTAGCCATCCTCCCCGCTTGCGCGGATGACGACGAATCGCCCTCCGCTACCCGGTTTGATCCCGGCTCGTTGAATCAGCCAACGAAAGGCAGGATCTACATCGGGGCCGCCGCCCATTAGCACGAATGATGGCGTAGGAAGGGTCGACGGTGCCGATACCACGGCATTGACGTCGCCTGTTGCGTAATACGAATAAAGCGGAATAGGTTGCGCAGGTTTGAAGGTGGCTTCCGCATAAGCCGTACCGAAAGAAAAAGATGACGCCAATACCAGCGCGACTGCGCTTTGGCCAGGTCGGCCCCGCCTGACTGTGAGGGACAGTAAAAGCAAGCCGCCAAGTATCAACGCATAGGTCGGCGGCTCGGGCACGGCGGTAATTCCAAAGCTGAGCGTACCGAAGTTCCACACGCCTTCAGGCTCATCAAAGGCTAAATCCTTGTAGCCATCATGAAACTCCAAGCGCAGGATGCCATCGACACCCACCTGAAAAATCAGGCCCAGGTCGCCCAGATCCTGAAATCCAGCGTAATCCGCTGTACCGTCAACATCGTCTCCATTGCCGGGTGTAAAAGTAATCCCGTTGCCCAGGGTATCGCTGAACGTTACCTGCATTTCAGACAAGTAGCTTCCGGCATAACTCGTCAGGTTGATATCCCACTGAAGACTCGTGATTGAAGCCAGGGAACCCACGTAAAAGTCCCGAACGATATTGCTTACCGCGCCCCTTTCGTCATTATCCTGAACACCCGTGACATCTACCAGTAAGGTATTCCCCACCACGGATTGGCCAGGGATTAACGCATCCATGCTTAACGGATTCGCGTGTGCGGCGCCTAGCCCTATTACTGCGGATACCACAAGCAAGACTAGCATTTGATGCAGGTACTTTACTTTTGCCATGATTTAATTCCCTTAGTGAATAAACCGACATGTGGGGTACATCGCTCATTGCAGGTCACAACGTTACCATATTGTCAAAAGTACCTCACACGGCATTTGGCGAAGAACCGCCCTGCTCCTGGTTGGCGAAATTTGCTTCCAACATGTCGAGGAAGGCGCGTGTCTTGGCAGGCATCAGCCGGCGGCCGGGGAACACCGCCCAGCCCGTGACCGGCGGGAAGCACCAATCGGGCAGCACGCGCACCAGTTCACCACGCGCCACCAGCGGCGCGGCGAATTGCGTGGTGCAGGTGGCGATACCCATGCCCGTGGCAGCCATGCGCGTCAGCAGCTCCGGCGAATTCGCCATCAGGCGCACCGGCAAGTCGCGCTCCCAGATGGTCTTGCCGCGCGTGAGCGGCCAGCGCACCAGGCCGTTCGGCATGCGACGCAGGCTTAACAACCCATGCTTGAACAAATCGTCCGGGTGCTCGGGCAGGCCATGCACCACGGTGTACGAAGGGGCTGCGTACAGGCCCCAGGTCGATATCAGCACCTTGCGTGCCGCCAGCGTGGCGTCGTCAGGCAACGCGCCCATGCGGATCGCGATATCGAAATTCTCCGCCACCAGGTCGACTCGGCGCGGCGACAAATCCAGCTCCAGGGTGATGGCCGGGTACTTGGCCATGAACGCCGGCAGGATGCCCGCCAGGTAGACGTTGGCGAAATCGGCCGGCATCGATACCCGCAGCAAGCCGCTCGGCGCTTGCTGCCGATGCTGGGCCAACGCTCCGGCGGCTTCGGTCTCCTCCGCCACCCGCCGCGCGTGTTCCAGCAGGCTGGCACCGAACTCGGTCAGCACCAGCTTGCGGGTGGTGCGGGTCAACAACCGTTCGCCCAGGGTAGATTCAAGCTGGGTCAGGCGGCGCGAAACCGTCGATTTCGGCAATTGCAGGCGCTCCGAGACCTGGCTCAGGCTGCCAAATTCCACGATTCGAGCGAATAGCAGCAGGTCGCTGGGGTCGATAGTGTTCATGATTGTTCCATTGATGGCACGATGTTATCCATTTTAACGGCTTCTGATTCATATTTGGAACCACTATAGTTACTCCATCGACGCAGCACCCAACCAGATACTGAAAGGAAGCACACCATGAACATCCTGCAAATCAACTCCAGCGCAAAAAGCTCCGGTTCCGAATCCTCCCGCGTGGCAAGCAATATCGTGAACAAGCTGCTGGCTGCCAACTCGGGCGCCACCGTCGACGTGCGCGACCTGGCCGCCAACCCGCACCCGGTGCTGGACGAATCCACCCTGCAGGCCCTGTTCACCCCAGCCGACAAGCGCAGCGCCGAACAAGCTGCCCGCGTCGCCCTGGATGACGCCCTGATCGCCCAGGTGCAGGCTGCCGACGTGATCGTGCTCGGCGCGCCGATGTACAACTTCGGCATCACCGTGCAGCTGAAATCCTGGTTCGACGCGATCGCCCGCGCCGGCGTCACCTTCAAGTACACCGAAAACGGTCCGCTCGGCCTGCTGCAAGGTAAGAAGGTGTATGTCGCCACCTCGCGCGGCGGCATGCACAAAGATGCGCCAACTGATACCCAGTTCCCGCACCTGAAGATGTTCCTGGCGTTCATTGGCCTGACCGACGTGGAGTACGTGTTCATCGAAGGCCAGGGCTATGGTCCGGAAGTGGCCGCGCAGCAGAAAGCTGCTGCCGATGCACGCGTCGAAGAACTGCTGGCTTAACCAACCAAGGAAAAAGAATGGACAACATTGCAGAAACCCGCACAGTGGAACGGATTATCCGCGGCCAGGCCGTGATGGATGGCGCTGGCGTGAAGATCAACCGCGTGTTGACCCAGCCACTGCAGCGTCGCCTGGACCCGTTCCTGATGCTGGACAATTTCGGTTCGGAGCAAGCCAACGATTACATCGCCGGCTTCCCCGACCACCCGCACCGCGGCTTTGAAACGGTCACCTATATGCTGACCGGCCGCATGCGCCACCGCGACAGCGCCGGCAACGAAGGCCTGCTGGCCAGCGGCGGCGTGCAGTGGATGACGGCCGGCCGCGGCGTGATCCACTCCGAAATGCCGGAACAGGCGGAAGGCTTGATGGAAGGCTTCCAGTTGTGGCTCAACCTGCCTGCCAAGGACAAGATGCAGCAACCTTGGTACAAGGACTTTGAAGCCGGCGATATCCCGCTGGTGAAGACCGAAAACGGTGCAACCGTCCGTGTCATCGCCGGCGAAAGCCAGGGCGTGGCGGGTGCGGTGCAACGCGAAGTGACGGAACCGCTGTATATCGACGTGGAACTGCCTGCGGGGGAAGCTTTCAGCCAGGCGATCCGCGCCGGCCATAACGCCTTCATCTACACCTATCGCGGTGAGGTGACCGTGGATGGCAAGGCGGTGCCCGCCCAGAGCATGGCGATCCTGGCCAACAATGCAGGCGCCGATGGCGTGGCCATCAAGGCCGGTCCTGACAGCCGCTTCATCCTGTTGTCGGGCAAACCGCTGAATGAGCCGATCGTGCAGTACGGCCCATTCGTGATGAACTCGCAGGCCGAGATCTTCCAGGCCGTCGAGGACTTCCGCGCCGGCCGCCTCGGCGAGGAAGCGCACGCAGCGTAAGCGGCATAAGCAACGGCGTTACAGTGACGGTGCACTTGCCGCCACTGTAACGCCGTTATCGTTGCAACCAGCAGATGCGCGCCCGCGCGGCAAAGTAACAGGCGCCGCCAAAGCAGAACAGGCTACCCAGCAGGTAGGCCGGGACCATCTTGACAGCCTCGGCCGAAAATTCCATCCATCCGAATATCGGCGCAAGCCCGCCCCACAGCAGCGCAAGCGCCAGGACCAGCATCTTCGCGCAGCGGAAAACCTGGACTGTGAAGCCACCGCCAACGGCACTGTAGGGACGCCGTCCCGCGCGTGAACGCGCATCGGCGGCAGGTTGCCGGAGGGCGCCCACCGTATGGAAGGCGCTGGCAATCGTCGCCCGCCAGGTGGATGGCTTGGCTTGCTTGCCCGGCAGGGCCAGGTAGACATATTTCCTGTCGGCCCAGGCGTGGTAGCCGGGTGGTTGCCATGACAGCTGGCGCCCGGGAATCGACGCGGGGATGGGGGCAAGAAAGAAGGTGGTCGTCGCCTGCGCGTGCTCATTCGCCATCAAGCCGAATGGGTCATGGCTTATTTCAATGATCATGTAAGGCGCGCCGTCCTGCTCACCCTCAATCGCCCACAGCGCCTCGCAAGAGTCCAGGTCCATCCTGCTCCACAATGGATCCGGGAATGCCGCCAGAAAATTGGACCCGATCTCGACTTCACGCGGTTTCTCTTCGCTAGCGAAGTCATCGCGCTCGCGCTCAATGGCCTGGTCCTTGCGCGCATATGCCCAGGCGAGACAGCCGAACACGGCGACCACCAATAGCCCGAACACCCCGGGCACACCCGCAACGACAGGGAACAAGCCTGCCAGCGCCAGCGCGATAAAGCTCCGGTACACCGGCTCGATGCGGCGGAAGATCACTTGGAGCACCACCGTGGCGGGAAGCATCACCACGAAGAACATGACTGGCCCGAAGAACATCAGGAAGAACAGGATCTCGCCGCGCTGCCCCGGCCCGCGGGACATGTCCATCCCTGGCCAAAGGCCGTAGAGTGACGCCATGGCGGTGACGGCGCCGGTCCATAGCGGACTAAGCGGAGCAAGCTGGCTGGACTTCATTTCTTTTACGGTAGCGGGCGGCCGAGCAGTATACCAGCAAGTATCCAGCGCTCTTTGCGCGCATCAGGAAACGCAGGCCGCATAAGCAGCGGCGCTACAGTGGCGGTACAATGGCCGCCATGAGCTCTGTCATCCTTGATTGGGTGAAGAAGCTGAGTCATGCACTCGGCTTCGACACCGCCGACTCCTTCCCCGCCGGCCACCAGTACGCGCGTACCCGGTGGGCGGGCGCGTATTTCGACATCCCCTCCGATACCAAGGCGGACGACATCGAACGCCGCATCTGCGAAGCCATCGCGAATACGCCGCTGGTATTCGCCCATATCGAGAACCCCACCCCGCGCATGCAACGCGTGGTGATCGATGTGATCGAACGCCGGCTGCGCCAGAACCATGAGCGCGAGGCGGCCCAACTGGCTGCCTTGCTGATCCGCGCTTACGCCAGCCCGCATACCATCGAAGCCGCGCCTGGCCTGCGCCGCACCATCGAGGCGACCGAGGGCTACGAGGCCCCTGCCCGCGTACGCTCCCTGTTTGCCTTCCTGACGGATGCCCAGAACGACAACGTCATCGAAATGCGCAGTTAGCCTTTAGGGAAATAGCTCATGTCGGCGCGGTAGCGCAGCAGCTCCATCCGAACGCCGCGTACCAGCGCCCTCGCCCCTGGCGGCAACACCTCCGGCAAGTCCACTGCCGCGCCAAAGCTTGGCACGGCGCGCATCAGCACGTATTGGCCGCCGGCGCCCCCGATCTGCAAACGATACCAGGTGAACCGTGGCGCCGCGCGGCCCGAATTCGCCGGCGCCGTGGCGCCCGCGACCAATTGGCGCTCGAAAGCCGTCTCTTCGCCTGGCGCGACAGTGTAAGTGGCCATCGCCAGCCATGGCGATGCATCCGGCAGCGGCTGGCCGACGCTGGCCGTATCCAGCCGGCGGAATACGCCGTGGCTCAGGAAATCCGCGTATGGCACGACATTGGCAGCATTGTCGGCCGCGTCGCCTGCCGGCTGCACTGCGGCGTCAAAGTTGGCCGCTGCATGGCCAAAGGTGCCGTCCATGAACATGCCAAGCCGGTCGCCCAGCACGAAGGACCAGCCATGCCAGGTCCAGCCGTCGCTGACGCCCTTGTGCCACGCGAGGTGACGCTGGTAGCCCTGTTCGAAGGCGGCGCTTTGGCCTGGCTTCGGCTGGATCACGACCATGCGCGCGAAAGGCCCGGCTGCGGGCTGGGCGAATGCTTGCGCGCTAAGGAGTAACAGGGACGCTGCCAACAGTTGCTTCATTCGATCTCCGTTTGAAGTTGTTCGGGATGAAGCGCTCGCGTAGCTTCATGAACGGCGCTTCGACCGCGAAATATAGCAGCCATCCGGTAAAAATGCTGGCCGCGATCATGATGGCGATCGTGTCCAGGTCGACCGGTTCCCAGTGGTCGGCCAGCAGGATGCACAACTGCTTGTGGGTCAGGTAGATCGAATAAGACCAGAGCGCAATCGCGCCCATGCCGGGAATACGAGTGCGGTGCAGCAGGGAGCCTTCGCTGAGGGCGGCGAGCAACAGGGCCGCAAAGGCCAGGCCCAGCAAGGGGTAGCCGAATACCGACATGCCCCAGCTGAAATGGTGTTCCAGGAAAAGCCAAAAGGCCAGCGCGGTCAATGCCACACCGGCCGCCAACATCCAGTTCCCATGCCTTGTCAGGCGCTGCCAAAGGTTCGGGTGGAAGATGCGCAACATGGCCAGCGCGACGCCGGCCAGCAGTTCGTCGAAGCGCGACAACGTGGAATAGTAGATCAAGGTGTAGTAGCCCCGGCTGCCCCGTTCGCCCAGGTCCATCGCCGGCTGCCACCAGCTATCGCGCAGCCACATCCCCGCTGCGATGGCCGACAATAACGCTGTCCAGCCCAGCGCCAGTGTAACGCGGCGCGAGCCGCCCACGCGCGTCACCGCTGCGACGGCAAGCGCGATTGGCGGCAACAGGAGATAGAACTGCTCCTCCACGCACAACGACCAGGCGTGCGAAAACAATGTCCCCGGCTTCAGGTTGATATTCAGCGTAAAAGTCAAATACTTCCACCACGGCGCGTGCGGCGCATTGCCCGCCCAGTACGGCCAATACGCATACAAGGCCAGCACCGCCAGGTAAGCCGGCAAGGTGCGCAGCAAGCGCCGCGCATAAAAATGCGGCAGCGACAGGCCTGGACCGCGCAAGGCGGAAAACACCTGGTTACCGATCAGGTAGCCGGAAAGCGCGAAGAACAGATCCACGCCGGCCCAGCCGATTTCGCTGAACCAGCCGAAGCTCGCTTCGTGGCTGACGAAGGACATGTAATGGTTGGCAAACACCAGCATGATGGCCAGCGCGCGCAAAGTATCCAGGCCATGGACGCGGGAAGATCGATTCATGCGCGCATTGTACCTGCGCTAGAATATTGGCCACTTATTCGCCACAAGGGAACAGCATGACCGACGCCAGCAAAATGCATTTCAAATCTGTCAATTACACCGGCCAGGGCAAGGGCCGCCGCCTGATCATCACCGGCGCCGTGCACGGCAACGAAACCTGCGGCACCAAAGGCATCCTGCGCGTGATGGAGCAACTGGACAAGGGCGAACTGCATATCCTGAACGGCAGCGTGACCTTCGTCCCGATCACCAACCCGCTGGCGTACCAGAAAGGCGAGCGCTCCGGCGAGCGTAACCTGAACCGCAACCTGTTCCCGACCGACAATCCGCAGGACTTCGAAGACCACGTCGCCAACTGGCTGTGCCCCCTGCTCGGCCAACATGAAATCCTGCTGGACCTGCACTCCTTCAACGCTCAGAGCCAGCCTTTCGTGATGGTCGGTCCACGCAATAACGACGGCAGCCTGCAACCGTTCAAGCATGAAGCGGAAGAACGCGCCATGGCCCGCATCCTGGGCGTCAAGCGTTTCGTCGACGGCTGGATGGCAACCTACGGCGCCGGCGTGCAGCGCCGCCTGCGCAACGACAGCGAAGTGCAGACCGTCCTGAAGTACGGCGTCGGCACCACCGAATTCATGCGCAGCACCGGCGGCATGGCCCTGACGCTGGAATGCGGCCAGCACTTCGACCCGCACGCACCGGACGTAGCCTACCGCGCCATCATGAACGTCCTGGCCCACTTCGGCCTGATCGACGCGCCCAAGCCGCAGCCAATTACCTTGGACGACATGGAATACCTGTCGATGGTCGAAGTGCACGACAAGCTCGATAGCGCCGACACTTTCAGCCGCACCTGGTCCAGCTTTGACCGACTGTCGGTTGGCGACGAAATCGGCCGCCGCGCCGATGGCAGCGCCGTGCTGGCGCCGTTCGACGCCTTTATGTTGTTCCCCGACGTCAATGCCAAGCCAAACGCCGAATGGTTCTACCTCGCCAAAGTGAGTGACTCTTTCGTCTGATAGCCGTTAGTTCTACAATCGCGGTAAGGGGTAAACAGTATGAAAATATTCCCACTTACCGCGCTGAACGCGATCCTGTTGGCGGCCCTGCCTTGGTCGGCAGTCGCCGGCGACCTGGTTCTGCGCGTCACCGGCCAGGAAAGCCTGCCGCCCAAATGGATCCAGCAGCAGGGCGGCCCCTCAACCGGCGTTTGTCCGGACATCCTTGCCGCCATTTCACGCGTTGAACCGCGCATCCGATTCACGGGACTGGATGACATCCGCTCCGCGCTGGTGATCGAGCAGAACCTGCGCCTTGGCACGGCCGATATCGCCTGTGCCCTGGTTTCGACTCCCTTGCGCCGCCATATCGCGATCGCCATTCCGCAGCCTTTGTACATCTCGCGCCAGCGGCTTGCCGCCGCAGCCGACGATACGGCGCAAATCAATTCGCTGGACGACCTGGCGCGCCTGAAGCCGCTCGTCACCACCTCCCGCGGCGCTGCCTATATTGACCAATTGCGTTCGCGCGGCATCACGGTCGATGACAGCACCGGCAGCAACGTGACCAACCTGCGCAAGATCGTGGCCGGCCACGTGCGCTATTTCTACATGAACGAATTGACCCTGCACTGGCTGATCCGCGAGCAGAAACTGCAGGACAAGGTCAAGCTGATGCCTGCTGTCCTGAAAGAGGACTCCATGTTCCTCTGGGTCAGCAAAAAGGCGCCGCCGCAGGCAGCGCCCTTGCTCGTTGCCGCAATCAAGAAGCTGAACGACAGCGGCGAGTTGGCGCGCATCTATGCGCGCTGGTCGGATGAATCGGGCGTTGGCCCGCGCAACAATTAATGCTGCGACAGCATCTTCAAGCCGGCGATCCCCAGCACGATCATTGCGATGCACGCCAGCCGCGCCACGTTGGCCGGCTCGTTCAGCATCATGATGCCCCAGACGACGGTGCCCACAGTACCGATGCCGGTCCAGATGGCATAAGCGGTTCCCAGCGGCAGTGAACGCAGCGCCAGTCCAAGCAGCACTACGCTGCCGGCCATGGCGGCCAGGGTCACGGCGCTCGGCACCAGTTTAGTGAAACCTTCGGTGTATTTGAGTCCGACGGCCCAGACAACTTCCAGCAGGCCGGCGAGTAACAGGACGATCCAAGGCATGATGCTCTCCCAAGTCATGACGGGGTCGTCCCCGCCTGGCTCCCTGGTCTTGCGGCGAGGTCGTCCCCGCGGGAGAAGGCCGACAGTATATCATTGGGGGTCCAAACTTTCAGGGAGCCCCACAATGCTGCTGTTCGCGCAGATCGCCGCCGCCATCGTCCTGCTGATCCACGTCTATATCGTGCTGCTGGAAACCGTCTTCTTCGATACGCGCGGCCGCCGCGTGTTCGGCCTGTCGGCGGAAAAGGCGGCCATCGTCAAGCCGGCCATGTCGAACCAGGGCTGCTATAACGGCTTCCTGGTGGCTGCGCTGGCTGTCGGGCTGCTGCATGGCGAACCGGCGGTGCGTTCCGCCTTCATCACTTACGGCCTGCTGTGCGTCGCCGTGGCAGGCATCTGGGGCGGCCTGACCGTCAGCAAACGCATCATCTTCGTGCAGACCGTGCCAGCCGTGCTGGCATTGGTGCTTTACCAGTTGGCATAAAATCAAGCCTTGAATTCCATCGCTATGCTCCGATATATGCATCGGGTTTTTCCGATATACTTATCGTGAAACACCGAAATATGACCAACTCTATTGACATTGATGCAATCCACAAGGCCTTGGCCAATCCGGTCCGGCGCCAGATCCTGTCCTGGTTGAAAGAGCCGGACGCCTGGTTCAGCGAGCAGGTCGCGCCGCTCTCGCTGGGCGTCTGCGCAGGCATGATCGACAAGCAGACCGGATTGTCGCAATCGACCGTTTCCGGCCACCTCACCATCCTGCAGAAAGCGGGCTTGGTAACGGTACAGCGTGTCGGCCAGTGGAATTTCTTCAAGCGCAATGAGGAGGTCATCCTGCAATTTATTGAGCACGAGAGGAATACCTTATGAGCACCCTGTTCGATCCAATCGCCGTTGGCGCGCTGACCCTGAAAAACCGCGTCATCATGGCGCCACTCACCCGTTCGCGCGCCGTTGGCGGCAAGCGCGTGCCGAATGCCTTGATGGCCGAGTACTACGCACAGCGCTCCACCGCCGGCCTGATCATCAGCGAAGCGACTTCCGTGACGCCGCAAGGCGTGGGCTATGAAAACACCCCCGGCATCTGGTCCGACGAACAGGTCGAGGGCTGGAAGCTGGTGACCGAGGCGGTGCATGCCAAGGGCGGCAAGATCGTGCTGCAACTGTGGCACGTGGGCCGTATCTCCGATCCTAGCTTGCTGGATGGGCAGGCTCCGGTCGCACCGAGCGCCATCGCAGCCAAAGGCAACGTCAGCCTGCTGCGTCCTGCACGTCCATATTCGGTACCGCGCGCGCTGGACATCGCAGAAATCGCCGGCGTCGTCGAGGCTTACCGCAAGGGCGCCGAGAACGCCAGGAAGGCGGGCTTCGACGGCGTGGAAATCCACGGCGCCAACGGCTACCTGCTCGACCAGTTCCTGCAGGACTCGACCAACCAGCGCAGCGACCAATATGGCGGCAGCATCGAGAACCGCGCCCGCCTGCTGCTGGAGGTGACCGATGCGGTAATTGGCGTCTGGGGCGCCGACCGTGTCGGCATGCACCTGGCGCCGCGCCGCGATGCGCACGATATGGGCGATTCGACGCCGGTCGAGACTTTCGGCTACGTTGCGCGCGAGCTGGGCAAGCGTGGCATTGCGTTCATCGCCGCACGCGAGGCGGTTGGCGATGACTCGCTGGGTCCGTTGCTGAAGCGCGAGTTCGGCGGGATCTATATCGCCAATGAGAAGTTTGATGTGGCGGGTGCACAAGCCGCGCTGGCTGAAGGCCGTGCCGATGCGATCGCGTGGGGCAAGGACTTTATCGCGAATCCCGACCTGCCGCGCCGCCTGCAAACTGGCGCCGCGCTGAATGCGCAGCGTCCGGAGTTGTTCTATGCTCCCGCAGCGGAAGGTTACACCGACTACCCTGCGCTGGCCTGAACCGGAAGACAAGTGTCAGGCCCTGTGGGTCTGACACTGCTTTACCGGTTTAGCGGTTCGCCGAATAGTTCACCGGGAAGAACTTATACCCCTTCCCTTCACTACGCAGATGCCCCACGCCCGGGAACGGCAAATGCGCCGCTCCCATCCAATACCCCTGCTTCGCCGCCTCGGCAAACGCCGCCTTGCGCTGCGCCAGCGCCGCTTTCGAATCGCTGTCGAAATCAATCGTCACGCCTGGATCGGGGAACTGCACCGCCGCGTTGTGCATCAAGTCGCCAATCAGCACCAGCTTCTGCCCCTTGCTCTCCACCACATAGGTAGTGTGGCCCGGCGTATGCCCATAGCTCGAAGTCGAACGCACGCCCGGCACCAGTTCGGTATTGCCCTCAAACGGCTTCACCTTGCCGGCATAGCCCGACACCGCATTGATCGGCCCCTGGAAATTGCCCTTCGCCTCGGCGCTGGCATTGTCCAGGTTCGCCTTGCTCAGGAAATAATTCGCATCGTGCTTATCCATACGCACCACGGCATTCGGGAATGCCGGCTTGTCCAGCACACCCAGGCCGCCGACGTGGTCGCCGTGCAGGTGGGTGATGTAGATCTCGTCGACCTGCTCCGGCTGGTATCCGGCCGCTTTCAGGCTGGACACGAGATTGCCAAGGGTCGGGCCAAACAGGCCGCCGGCTCCGGTATCGATCAGCACCAGCTTCGCGCCGGTATTGACCAGGAAGGCGTTGACCGAGGTTTCAACCGGCGCTTTCAGGAAGCTGTGCCCCAGCGCCTTGGTGGTTTTTTCCGGCTTCTGGTGCAGCAGCTTATCCATTGGCAGGTCAACCGTGCCGTCGCTCAAAACGGTCACTTCGAAGTCGCCCACCGCCATGCGGTAGAAGCCTGGCGCCTGGGTCTTCACCATCGGCGCGGCAGCGTGGGCGGCGCCTGCCATGGCGGCAAATGCGAACGGTACGGCGAGCTTTTTCAGGATCATTCGATCTCCTTGTTGTTAGTTGCCAAAACGCTAGATTAGCGTAAACAGCAACTACATGCTCGTCGGTACGCGTAGCATGACGGAGACATCCGGGGTGTCGCGCGTCAGCCCGGCGCCCACCGAAACATTGACCGTCCGTTTCGCATTCAGGCGGTAGGAAAGTCCCACCAGCAAGGTGCCCAGTTGCGTACGCACCGAGCCGGGGCCAGGGACGCCGTTTTGCCGGGTGCGGGCAATCGAGCTGTGGTCGTAGCCGAAGCTGATGGAAGCCTTTTCGTTCAGCGCCAGGCCGATGCCGAAATTGAAGCCGATAACTGCGCCGGGCTTGACCGTGCCGAGCGGCTCGCGCTCGCCATCGAGCACCAAGCGGCTCAGGTTCTTGCGCTGGAAGTTGTACAGGTAGCTGACACTGCCAAACAACACGGCGGGATCGCTCGGATAGAGCCAGGTCAGGCTGGGCTGCAAAGCGTAAAAGCCGGAACCGGTCGGCAACTCCAGCGGCAAGCCGGTGCCGGTCGCATTCTCTCCGATGCAGCGCCGCACGCAATCGGTCACGACATCAAACGGATCGCGGCCAGTGCGGGTCTTGAAGCGCAGCCCGGCAATGTAATACGCCTTGTCGGCGCCGCCCTCGTTGAGCTGGTGGCGCAGCGAAAGCTCGACGTCTCCCATGGCGCGGCCGCTGACGTCGAATACCTTCTCCACCGCAGTGCCGGTAAATACCTCGCGGCTCACGGTCGAATCGGAGCGGTAAATATACGGCAGGCGCAGTTCAAGCTCGGTGCGATTGCTCAAGCCGTAGCGCCCGCTCAGGGTGGCGGTGCTCGTATTGCGCTTCACTTCGCGCACGTCGATCAAGCCGATCAGCAAAGCCGGGATGATGGTGTAGCCAACCAAGGCGACCCGGTTGCTGGACGAATAGCCGAACTGGAACGCCGGCTCCAGCACCAGCTTGCCGCGTGCGGTCAGCACGCCCGGGCTTTCGAAGATCGGGGCCACTTCCGGCGGCTTGGTGTCGCGTTTCGGGGGCTGGCCGACGGCCAGCGCCGGCTGCTGCGCCCCGCCCGGCGGCGGGACGTTGGGCTGCGGCTGGCTTTGCGCAGCGCCACCGGTGCCGCGCGCGGCGGCCAGGCGCTCCTCCGCCACCTGGCGCCGCAAGTCCTCCAGCAAGGCGCGTTGTTCCGCCAACGCCTGCCTTAACTCGGTCAACTCGGCCGCCAGTTCGGCATTGCTGCGCTGCTGCGCTGGCACTTGCGCCAGCGCCGTCTCGCTCGCAAGAATCAGCATCCCGGCCGCGAATTTCTTTGAAAGCATCGCTCCCTCCCTAGCGGGGCACAATGACGTTCGATAAGGCCTGGCGCAGGTTGCCCTCCAGGTTCATGCTTTTCAATGCCGACAGCGCGTTGACCGTGAGGTCGATGGTGGTCAGGCTGCGGATCAACTGCCCGTTCGTATTGTTCTGCACCAGCATCGGCGCCAGCGCCGCGCCGGCCTCCGGCGAATTGGCCAGCCGCGTCATATCGGCCAGTTCGACGCGATTGCGTGCCACCACCACGCCATTCACTTCGACCATGCGCTCCACACCCAGCGCCACCAGCAAGCCGCTGCCGTTCTCGAAACCGCCCCGCGCTTGTTCCAACTGCGCGTCCGGCGCCGCTGCCCAGCCCTCAGGCGGCCCCTGCGCCATGGCAGGCATTGCCAGCAACAGCATCCATCCCGCGGCAGCCTTGATTGCTCGTCTCATGCCGCCCTCCCTCAAAAATCGCTGGAACCCAGCTTCGGTACTGTCACGTCCTGCAGGCTGTCGCGCAAGATGCCGTCCGACAGCATCGCCTGCGGCGCCACGCGCCACTCCGCCAATTCATTAAAGCGCGCCTTGCCGGGACGGCCATGGATCACGAACAGCAAGCGGTTCTGCCAGATTGCTTCAAAGCCCTGGCGCGACAAGGCACGCGTACCGCCGGCGGGGTCGCCAAGCAGCACCCGCCCGCCCTGCACGCCCTTGACAACGACAAAGTGCCGATAGCCGTTATCGGCTACCAGCACGATCGCCGGCAAACCGGCCTGCGCCAGTTTGTCCAACGGCTGCTCGAAGCCGTCCGCTGTAAAACCGCGCGTGGCCAGGTATCGCTTCATGTCCAGCAGCGAAAAACCTTCGCGGCGGATGCGCGGCTGGTCGCCGCCGACAAACATGTCACGGAAGATCTCTTGCTCCGTGACCGGAAAATCGTAGTGATGACTGAGCAGGGTTGCCAACGCCGCCGAGCCACAACTGAAATCGTATTGCTGCCGCACCGTGGTGCGGAACCGCGCCTCTTTCAGGCTAGTCACCGGCAAGACAAAGCTGGCGCCGCCGGCTGAAAAGTCGGCGGCCTGCGCGGCAAATGCCGGCAGCAATGCCAGAACGCTGATGAGGCGTCTCATTTGATCTGCACGTTGACGATGGTTGCATTCTGGATCAGCACGTTGGCGCCGGAATTCTGGATCACCATCGGCATTCCCGACGCGTTGCTGAACGCGCCGTCGGTCACGATATTGGCGCCGGTCACAACGTTTACCGCGCTGTTATTGGCCACCGTACCGGCCAACTTCATATCGCTCCACGGCGCGTCGCTGCCGCCGCGCATCTGTTCAAGACGCTCATCCTGCGCGGGGCGCTCCTTTTCGGCCATCACTGGAAGCGCTTGCGGCGCCAGTCGCGCTTCAGGCGGGGACGGGCCCGCCGCTGTGGCCAGCGGGCCAAGCGGAAGCGCGCCCATCCAAGGGGCTGCCTCCGCCAAGCCCGGCACCAGTAAGGCGCACAGGGCCAGGACTTGCACTGGCCTGCCTAAGCTTTGCATGATGCCGCGCGGGTTACTTGCCCACGGCCAGGTTGGCCTGCACGTTCACGCTCTGCTGCACCAGCGAAGACATGCCGTTGTTCTGGCTGATCACCATGATGCCGGCGGCCGATTGGCCGACGCCGCTCATGGTATTCGACATGTCGAAGGTGCCTGCCGTGACGGAGTTGGTGCCGCCAGCCCCGCCATTGCCGCCTGTGGCATTGCCGCCGGTCGCTGCGCCAGCGGTATTGGTGCCGCCGTCGCCGCCCGCACCCGCCACATTGCCGCCGCCGCCCGCACCGCCGGCACCGCCGTCACCGGCCGTGGCACTGCCGTTGGTCGCAGCACCACCAGTACCCGCCGCGCCGGTTCCGCTGCCGCCCGTCGCGGCCCCACCCGTGCCGCCGGTGGCGCCGCCGCTCGAGCCGGCAGTATTGCTTGCCATGCCGCTGGATCCGCCGTTGCCGCCATTGCCGCCTGCCGCCCCGGCGCCGCCGGTGCTGGTGCCATTGCCGCCAGCTGCACCGCCACCGCCTGCGCCGCCGGTACCCGATGCACCTGCGCCACCATTGGCCGCTACCGCGCCACTGCCGCCTCCGGCACCTGAGCTATTGGCCCCGCCGGCAGCACCATTGCCTGCGGTATTGCTTGCCGCCGCCCCACTGCCGCCAGCCGCGCCGGCACCGCCCCCACCACCGGCGCCGCCCGTGCCGCCAGCGCCACTGGTACCGGCACCGGAAGTAGAAGCGTTGCCGGAACTAGCCGCTTGGGCGTCCGCCGAACCGGTCGTTCCGCCAGTGCTGTTCTGGTCACCCATGCCTGGGATGGTCAGCGGCTCGGTGCCGCTGGTGCCATTCGAGGCGGTATTGCTGGAGCCCGCGCTGCCGCTCGATGCGGCGCCGCCGGCCGAATTTTGCGACGACGTCGCAGCACCGGAGGCAACACTGCCGGTGGCACCCGACATGCCGCCAGCGCCTGCCGCACCGCCAGCCCCGCCGGCGCCGCCGGCGCCGCCGCTGGCTGCACCGGTCGCGCCGCCGTCACCACCGCGTGCACCGGTTGCGGCACCGGTCGCGCCGCCCGCGCCGCTGCCCGCAGTACCGACCAGGCCGCCAGCTCCGCCAGCCGCCGCACCGCCTGCGCCACCTGCACCGCCGGCGCCAGCCACCACGCTGCCGCCTGCGCCACCGGCACCGCCTTCGCCGCCGCGCGCACCATCACCGCCGCGGCCGCTTGCCGCGCCGGCAGCCAGGCCGCCGGCACCCGTCGTGCCGCCCGTCCCTGCCCCGGCGGACGCTGCACCGCCCGACCCGCCGCCACCGCTGCCATTCCCGCCGAGTGCGCTGCCGTTGAAGGCGACACCGCCGGCTGCACCTGCCGCACCGGCGCCACCGTTCGACATGCCGCCCGCGCCGCCCGTGCCGCTGGCAGTGCCACCGGCTGCGCCGCCGCCAATCGCACCGGCGCCCGCACCGCCATTGGCATTGCCGCCGTTATTGGCGACGTTGCCGATATTGTTGATCGTGTTATTGGTGACGGTGCCGGTCAGGGTACTGACTGCGGTCGCTGTCGAAGTATTGAAAGCATTGGTCATTGACGATGTCGCCGTGGCGCCATTGTTGGCCGCCGCGGCGCCGGCAGCGGCGGCATCGGCTGCGCCGCTACTGTTGTTGTTGGCATTCGCCTGGCTGCTGTCCTGGGTGGCTGTGGAATTGTCGTTGGCCTGGGCGCCGGGGCCCGCCTGGTTCACGTTAGGCGGCGGTGTCTCCTGCGCAAATGCACTACCCATCGCCAGTGCGATGGCTGCTGCAAGCAATGTCTTCTTCATCTCGTCCTCGCTGATGTCGTGTTTTTCAAGTACCCGCAATACTGGGGCTTGAACCGATATCGCAAGCTTGATGCCACCCTGACTAAGCTGTTGAAATTGCTCGACTTTGATGCGGCGGCGCAGCGAGTGGCGTGCATGACGGAGGTCAGTTTGTCACTTCCTTGTGACACGCCACCCGCCACAAGTGCCTACCACCATAGGAGACAAGGAGTGCGCGGAAACGTCACATTTTTGTGACGCGGCTATTCGTCGGTTCAGTCTTCACCGCGTCGCGACGGGCGCTGGATGCCGTGTTTCGCCATCAGGCGATACAAGGTCATGCGCGAGACACCGAGTTCGCGCGCCACCGACGTGATGCTGTGTCCCGCATCGATGCGGCCTTGCAGCGTGAGCCGCTCGGCACTGGCGCGCGCCGTGTCGAGGTCTTCGGCAATAGCGGCGCTGTCGAAGCCATCGAGCTCAAGGTCGTGCGGCTGGATCAGGGCGCCGTCGGCCATCACGGCCGCGCGCCGTACACGGTTCAGCAGTTCGCGCACGTTGCCGGGCCAGTCGTGCGCCCGCAGTGCCCGCAGCGCACTGTTGCTGAAGCCGCGCACGCGGCGTGCACGTTCGGTGGCGTAACTGTGGAAGACTTCCTCCGCCAACGGCACCACATCGTCGCGCCGCTCGCGCAAGGCCGGCACCTGCAAGGTCAGGACGTTGAGCCGGTAGAACAAGTCTTCCCGGAAATGACCGCGTTCGACCGCATCTCCCAGCTTGACATGCGACGCAGCGATCACACGGGCATCGACCGGCACGCTGCGCGTGCCGCCCACGCGATAAATGGTCTTTTCCTGCAAGAAGCGCAGCAGGTTGGCCTGCAGCTCCAATGGCAAGTCGCCGATCTCATCGAGGAAAATGGAACCGCCGCTGGCCGACTCGATCAGCCCGCATTTGCCCGGACCGGCGCCGGTAAAAGCGCCTTTCTCGTAGCCAAACAATTCCGATTGCACCAGCGAGGCCGGAATCGCACCGCAATTGATGGGTACGAACGGCCCATTGCTGCGCCCCGAGTGCTCGTGTATTGCACGCGCCACCAGTTCCTTGCCGGTGCCGCTTTCGCCCCAGATCAGCACCGGCGCATCGGCGCCGGCGACTTTCAGTACCTGCTGGCGCAGCAGCGTGATGGCGGTGCTGCGCCCGGTCAGGCGCATCGCCTGGCATTCTTCCGGCAAATGGCCGAGGCCGGCAAGCGCCGCCAGGCCAAGCGCGTGCCCCAGCGTATGGCTGAGGCGCCCGGCATCCAGCGGCCAGGTATGGAAATCGACGCAATGGTCATGCACCAGTTGCCGGAAAGCCGCTTGTTCCAGCGCCTGCGGCAAGAACATCGCGACCCAGCGCGGCCGGCTGTGGCGGCGCAGGAAATGATCCAGCTCGGTGAGCGGACCGGTCCAGCTATCGAGCACCAGCAAGCCGACCGGGAAGTGCTGTTCGCGCAACGCCGCCGCTGCCTCGGCCAGTCCGGCCACGTGGCAGACATCGAACGTTCGGTCGGCGGCAAGCAAAGCCGCCGGCAACGCTGCCGTTGTAGCAGCGACGCACAAGACTTGCCTAGTCATAATTTCACCTTGCTGCCCAGCGACCGGGCGGGATAGAATACCGCCGCACAAATTTTCAGCACCAAGAGTTACAAACGCTCAATGGTAGCAATCAAACAATGGGGAAGGCATGGATCAATATAAGCTAGAGGCGGACAAACTGCCAACACTAAAGCAGCGCGTCGCCTTAAGGCTGTTGCATGCGTTCGGTTGGCAAATGAAGTTCAAGCCGCTGCCTGAACCACGCGGCATCGCCGTGGTCTACCCGCATACCTCGAACTGGGACTTCATCATCGGCCTGCTCGGCAAATGGGCGCTGGACCTGCCGTTCCGCTGGCTGGCCAAGGACAGCCTGTTCAAGATCCCGCTGCTGGGCCGCTGGTTCTATTACCTCGGTGGCGCCGCGGTCGACCGCAGCGCGCCGCAAGGCCTGATCCAGGCCCAGGCCGATGCCATGCTGAAGGAAGACTGGTATTGGGTCGGCATCACGCCGGAAGGCACGCGCGGCTATAAGCCTTACTGGAAGAGCGGCTTCTACCAACTGGCGCTGGCCGCCAAGGTGCCGCTGGTGCTGGTCTACATCGATTTCCCAAACAAGACGCTGGGCCTGACCGAACATGTGTGGATGACCGGCGACGAGGAAAAAGACATGGCGGCCATTCGTGCCGGTTTCGAAGGCCACCTCGGCAAGCATCCGGAACTGATGGCGCCTATCGTCTTGCGCCAGCGCTGAAACCGGCAACCTCCGCATCGCCTTCAAGGCGCACCAGCGTGATGCTCTGCGCCTTGCCCGGCTCGAATCGCAACGCCGTTCCCGGCGCGATATCGAGCCGCATGCCATATGCCTTCCAGCGCTCGAACTGCAGCGCCGAATCGACTTCGAAAAAGTGAAAATGGGAGCCGACCTGGATAGGACGGTTCCCCTGGTTTGTTACGGTCAGTGTAGTGCGATCAGTCATATGACCTATATCTGCAAGACTCATGCCAGTAATTTCAAGTAATTCTCTCACTTTTTTTGCACCAGCATAAGGCGATGCACCACACCGGTGCGCTTATTCCTTCGGATACGGGCCCTTGCCGCCGCTGGCGATGAATTCATCAATGCGCGCGTGCAGCACCGGCAGCGGCACCGAGCCCAGTTCCAGGATGGTGTCGTGGAAGGCGCGGATATCGAACTTGCCGCCCAAGGCCTGCTCCGCTTTCTTGCGCGCTTCGAAGATCGCCATCTCCCCCAGATAATAGGACAGCGCCTGGCCCGGCCAGGAAATATAGCGGTCCACTTCGGTCATCACTTCGTGCGAAGACAGCGCCGTATTCTCCATCAGGTACTTCTGCGCCTGTTCCCGGGTCCAGCCTTTGGCGTGCACGCCGGTGTCCACCACCAGGCGCGATGCGCGCCAGGCCTGGTAGCTCAACATGCCGAACACTTCATACGGCGTCTCATAGATGCCCATCTCGGTGCCCAGGCGTTCCGAATACAGTGCCCAGCCTTCGCCATAAGCGGAGATGTAGGCATTGCGGAAGGCCGGGCGGCCCTTCTGTTCCAGCGCGATCGGCATCTGGAACGCGTGGCCCGGTGCCGATTCATGCAGGGTCAGCGCCGGCAGCGAATACAGCGGACGGGCCGGCAGGTTGTAGGTGTTGACCCAGTAACCGCCCGGGCCGCCGCGGCCGGAGGTGTAAAACGGCGCAATCTCCGGCGCCACCGGGATGATGGCGAAGCGGCTGCGCGGCAGGCGGCCGAAGTAGTCGGCCACCTTGCCATCGAACTTCTTGGCGATCCATGCAGCGCGCATCAGCAGTTCTTCCGGCGTCTTGGCGTAGAACTGCGGATCGGTGCGCAGGAATTGCAGGAAGGCCGGCAGGTCGCCCTTGAAGCCAACCTGCTGCATCACTTCCAGCATCTCGGCGCGGATCTTGGCCATCTCGTCCAGGCCGATCCGGTGGATCTGGTCGGCGCTCAAGTTGGTGGTGGTGAATTCGACGATCTTCGACTGGTAATACGCTTTGCCGTCCGGGTAGCTTTCGGCCGCCAGCGTCTCCTTGGCCTTCGGCACGTACTCCTCGCGCATGAATTTGAGCAGTTCGGCGTGGGCCGGAATCACCTTCTCGCGGATCGCCTTCAAGCCCTCGGCTTTCAGCGCTTCCTGCTCCGCGGCCGGAATCACGTTCGGCATTTCCTTGAACGGCTTGAAGAACACCACCTCTTCCGGCTTGGCTTCGGTGACCGAGGTGATCGACTTGTCGCGGCCCTCCAGGGTGATCTTCGGCGGCGTGAAGCCACGTACCAGGCCGGCCCGCATATTGGTGATCTCTTCGCCGAAGTAGCGCGGCACGTCGTTCAATTGCGCCACGTAGTTGCGGTAGTCTTCAGCAGTGCGGAACGATTTGCGCGCTTCGCCGGCCAGGTTGCCCCAGAACGAAGAGTCCGCGTTCAGCGGCTTTTCGTATTCGCGGAAACGCTGGTTATCCAGCAGCGCCGCGACCTGCGCACGGTACACCTGGTAGTTGATGCGCTCCTTGTTCGAAAGCTGTTCGGGCTTGATGCTTTCGAGTTGGCGCAGCGTCTCTTCCCATTTCTTTTGGCGCTCCAATTGCACCGCCAGGCTGACGTTCGGCAGGCGGCTCTCGACACCGCGCACGTCGTCCTCATCGTCCTCCAATCGCTGCTGCAGGCGCCATTTCCATTCCGCCTTGTGGATGGCGGTGAAACGGGCGTCGGCACTACCGGGTTTGGCTGCTGCAAAGGATGGAGAACTGAAGGCTGCTGCGATGGCGAGTGCTGCGACAATCTGTTTCATGGTGCTCCCGGAGCTCAGGTTGGTAACGGTTCCGGGAGTGTACCTTACGGCCAAAGGCCCGGCGGCGTCAATGACTGGATTGTGCCGGAACGTATCAGGCCGCGTGCGGATTCAACCGAAGCGCCGGCGCCGCAGCAGCATGACCGCCAGCAACCCGGCTAACAGCGCGATCACGCCGCCGGCACCCAGTACCGCGCCGCGATAGGCTTGCCACAGCGACGGCGGCTTGAACAGGATTGTCGCGCCTTTGAGCGGCGACGGATCGATGTTCCAGCGTTCCAGCTGGCGCCAGTCGTACAGGCTTTGCACCGGCCCGACAGGTACCTTGGTCAATGTGCCGCCGGCGGGCTGCCCGCCTTCCATCAGGGCCAGCGCGCGCTCGCCCAGTTCACGGCCGGATTGCTGCAGGTTGCGCACGGCACCGCCGACGGCGCCCTCGCCCACCACGCTGTCGAACAGCGAAAACACCGGCACGTTCGCGGCACGCATCGTGTCGCGCGCGGCATCAATGGTGGGCTGTGAATAGCCATCGCGGTCGCGGTTGAACATGCCGGCTACCACCACGGTGTCCGGCGTCAGGTTGCCGATATAGCGCATCTGCTCGGCCCAGCTCATATTCTGCAGGAACTCGACCTGCAGTTTGCGCAGCCAGGGCGCCACGTCGACCTCGGCCTGGCGCTGGAAGGCACGGTCGGCGTCGCTGACACCGCCAGGTATCACGATGCGCCGCGTGCGCGGCATGAGCTGGGTGATCTCGTTGACGGTGGCGCCAAGGTCCGGGACGATTGAGTAGAGGAAGACCGGGCGCTTGCTGCTCGCCAGTTGCACGGTCGACGGCTGGCTGTCGGTCAGCAGCGGTGCCTCCGGCGCGAGGTCGGCCAGCTCGCGCAAGGCGAAATTCAGTGCCGGCTGCTGCAACGCCACCAGCATGTCGACCCGCCCGCCCCCATACTGCGCCACCAGCAAGGCGCGTCGTGCCGGTGTCACGATTTCGGCATTAGGCTGTTCCAGGTGCAGGAATTCGACATGGATATGTTCCAGCGGGATGCCGCTTTCACGCAGGCGCTGCACGAAAGCATCGGTGACCCGGTCGATCCCGGGTCGCCCCGGGCTGTATGAATTGAGCAACAGGACGTGAGCGCCAGCGCCGTGCGCAGCCAGCGCCCAAACGGCGAGTAGCAAGCCCGCCCAGAATCGTTTGAAGGATATGCCGCCCATGTAGCTGCGATGATACCCAATCCCGCGACTACTGCAACTTTTTGTCGGCGATATCGATGCTGAGGAAAACTTCCCCGTTCAGCGTTTGCAGCAAATCGGACTGGCGCAGGCGATCCATCACCGGTCCTTTGACCTCGGCCAGGTGGAAGCCGATGCCGCGGCGCGCCAGGCTCGTGTTCAGTTCGGAAAGCGCAAACAGCGCCGAAGTATCGATCGAACTGACCGCCGTCATCACCAGCACCAGGTGGCGCGCCGTTGGGTGGCTGCGTAATTCGTCCTCGATGCGTTCCTGCACCGCTTCCACGTTGCCGAAGAACAGGTTGGCATCGATCCGCAGGGCCAGCAGTCCAGGCCGCGTTTCGGCCGGATAGCGTTCGATATTGCGGAAATGCTCGCTGCCGGCAATGCGCCCCAGCACCGCGATATGGGGCCGGCTGGCGCGCCAGATCAAGGTACCCATCGACAGTGCCACACCCACCAGCACGCCCGCTTCCACACCCAGCGCCACCACCCCGGCGGCGCTAGCAAACCAGGCCAGCGCATCGCCGCGGTCATAGCGCCATGCGGTGCGCAAAGTACCCAGTTCCAGCATGCCGAGCACCGCGACGATGATGGTTGCAGCCAGCACCGGCATCGGCAGCAGGGCCAGCCAGCCGGTCGGCGCCACCAGCGCGAGGGCCAGTAAAGCAGCGGTAATGATACTGGCCAGAGGCGTTTGCGCCCCTGCCGCGAAATTCACCGCGGAGCGCGACATGCTGCCGGTGACCGGAAAAGCGCCGGACACCATGCTGGCCACATTGGCCGCGCCCAAACCGATCAATTCATGATTGCTCACCAGTTTCTCGTTGCGCTTCAACGCCAGCGACTGCGCTGCCGACATGCTCATGATGAAGATCACGAAGCCGACCAGCAGGCCCGGTTGCACCAGTTGCTGCCAGTGCGCTGGCGACAGGGCCAGATTCAGTTGCGGCAGGCCGCTAGGCACCTGGCCGGTGGTTTTCACACCCATCGCCTCCAGCCCGAGGGCCTGGACCAGGACCAGGCCGAGCATCACGACCAGCATTGGCGCCAGGCGCGTCGCCATATCGGCGCCCGCCGGTTTCATGCCGAGCGCGCGCAGCATGCGCGCCAGGTGACTGCGCGACAGCACCAGCAACAGCACGGAACCAAGACCCAAGGCAGCGCTCGGACCGTGCCAGTGCGGCAGCTCAGCGCCCAGCAAGGGCTTGAGCTGGCCCCACGCGATCACCAGCGCGGAACCGACTGTAAAGCCGCTCATCACAGGGCGCGAGAAGAAATTGGCTAGAAAGCCGAGCCGCAGCAAGCCGCACAACAGCAGGACGGCGCCGGCCACCAGGGCAAGTTGCGCCGCCAGCACGGAGTACAGACCGGAACCGGCGGTCGCCATCGGCCCGATGATGGCCGCGGTCATCAACGATACGATCGCCATCGGGCCCACCGACTGCGTCATGCTGGTGCCGAACACCGCGTAAACAATAGGCGGAAGGATGCTGGCGTAAATGCCCGTCACCGGCGGCAAGCCGGCCACCAGCGCATACGCCATGCCTTGCGGGATCATCATCATCGCCACCACGATGCCCGCACTGATATCTCCCGGCAGCATCGCGCGCCGGTAGTTTCGCAGCCAGGCCAGCATCAGCGTGCCTGTTCCAGCGAAGACAGCACCGCTGCCAGTATCTCGTCGGACTGCTTTTTATCGGCCACCGAGCGGGCCAGCACCAGTCCGCCGACCATGGCGGCATAGGTGGCAATGGCATCCTGCCTGGCCTGCGCCGGCTCGCCAGGCAGCGCCTGCGCCAGCGCGTCAATCTGCGCCTGGAAGCTGTCGTCCATCGCTTGCCGCACTTCCGGTCCTACACGCGAAACATCGGGGCCGAGCGATGCCAGCGCACACCCCTTGCCAGGGTTGTCGCGATGCTTGGCAGTCAGGTACATATGGGCCAGTGCGGAGCGCGGATTAGCCGGCTGTTCGGCCAGCAGCTCGCTCCAGCGCTTGGCGGAATTTTCCATCGCTTTGCCGAAAGCCTCGGCCAGTAAGTCTTCCTTGGAGGCGAAATGGCCGTAAAAGCCGCCATGCGTGAGTCCGGCGCTTTTCATCAGGTCGGCCACGCCGATGCCGTCATAACCCTTTTCCCGGAATAGCCGGGATGCCGTTTCAACAATGCGTTCGCGGTTCTGGGCCGCTTGTTCCCTGCTGACACGCATGATCTTCTCCTTGATTATTTTTATTATGGATGTAATATATCACACGTGGATGACGATCGTCATTTATCTATCGTGCTTTGCGGCGGCTTGCGAGAGTGAGTCGCCGCCTTTTTAGCGTGCCATGGCCAATTCGACGCAATTGCGCCCTGCCCGCTTGGCGCGGTGCAGTGCGGCCTCGAGCCGCGTTACCAGTTCGGTGGCGCCTTCGTCGGGGGCGAGCTGGGCCACGCTGAAGCTGGCGGTGACGGTGTCCCCGCCCGGCAGTTCGGTGGCGGCAATCGTCTCGCGCAGCTCTTCGGCCAGCTTGTAGGCATCGATCGCCACGGTATGCGTGGCGACGACCATGAATTGTTCGCCGCGCATGCGCGCCATGGTGTCCGAACTGCGCAGACGGGACTGGATCATCGCGGCCAGTACCGACAAGGCGCGGTCGCCTGTCGTATAGCCGTGCAACTCGTTGATGGTGCGGAAGCTATCGAGGTCAAAAGCGATCACCGCCAGCGGCACGCCATAGCGGCGCGCGCGCCGGATTTCGCTATCCAGCACCTGCTCGCCCTGGCGCCGGTTGGACACGCCGGTCAAGCCGTCAAATGGCGTAATCTGCGTGATCTCCAGCCCCAGTGCATTGTTCTGGTGGCGCAGGTCGCTCATGACCATGCCAAAGCTGATCAGTTGCGCAGCAGAGCCGAAGCAACTGAAATGTTCCCGGCTCATGATCAACGGGCGGTCGAACAGCATGCTGATGGCGCCCAGCAGCGGACCGCCAGGCTCGCCGCGCAGCGGGAACGCCAGCAACATATGCACGCCCTGTTCTTCCAGCATTGCCGCCAGCTCCGGATCGCCCGCTTTGGATGGCGCGTCGAGCAGCACCAGTTCCCCGCGCCGTATAGGCGCTTCCAGCAATGCTTCGCGCCCGCCCAGCACTTCCTTGATGTCGAGGTCGATACGGCCATCCTGCGACACCAGCCGCAGCGCGCCCTCATCGACCGCCTGTAGCAACGCCGCATGGCAAATGCCGGGATAGCTGCACAGCGCATTGCAAATGCGGGCGCCCATCCGTTCCATTTCTTCCGAACCGTAGAGTGCACGCTGCAAGCTGCGCTGGATCGATAGCAAGTCGTTCAGGTCCGCCTCCAGGTCCAGCAGGTGCTGCTGGGCCGACGCTTTGGTGTTGGCGGCCGGAGCCAATAGCTCGGTCACGGCTTCACACATGTCTTTCGGGGTGATCGGCGTAATGCGGTAAGCCAGCGGCCCCTGCGCCATCAGTTCGGCCATGGTCGAGGACCGCGTGTAGGGACAAAGGACCAGAACCGGCGCCCCGGCGCGGCTGCGCACCAGTGCCGCCAGCTCATTGCCAGCCGTCATGTCGGGGCCATCGAGATCGATCACGAGCAGGGAGATCTTGTTATGCGTCATCGCATAACGTGCGCTGGCAATGCTGTCCGCAGTCAGCAAACGATCGAACGACTCAGCGCAGGCAGCTACGAACTCCTGGCTTCGCGTGGGATCGGGATGGAAGAAAAGGCCGGTGCGATGACGACGGCCAGCAGCGTTAGCCATATGGGCTAGTTTGCCACAAGTTCACTCCAGACAACATCCCTATTATGTGAGGGAGCGCACGGTTAGCAACGTTGCCGGGGCGAATACTGGACTTCCGAGCACAGGAGGAAGCCATGTCGAATTCGCAGCAAAAGACGGGTGCGGGCAGCGAGCAGCGCACCGTCCAGCAAGAGCAGGACCAGCGCGACGCGGCCAAGCCAAAGGCTGAGGAAAACAAGCAACCGGCCCAGACCGGGACGCACGCTTTCCCGGCACCGCCGCTGCCTGAACAGCACCTGGAAAAGCCCGGCCTTGAACAGCAGTTGCAATTGAAGCCGCAATTCATGGCGCCAGATTATTGCGGCAGCGGAAAGCTTGCGGGCATGGCGGCGGTCATTACCGGCGGCGATTCCGGCATCGGCCGCGCAGTAGCCGTGCTGTATGCCCGCGAAGGTGCCGATGTTGCGCTGGTCTATCTCGCCGATGAGCAGGAAGATGCCGCAGAGACCAAGAAATATATCGAGGCCGAGGGCCAGCGCTGCATCTTGATTCCCGGCGACGTGCGCGATCCAGCTTTCTGCCGCCATGCTATCGATGAGGTGCTGCGCGCTTTCGGCAAGATCGACATCCTGGTCAACAACGCCGCCTTCCAGGAACACGCCGACTCGCTGGAAGACCTGTCGGAAGAGCGCTTCGACCTGACCATGAAGACCAACATCTACGGATACTTCCACATGGCCAAGGCTGCGTTGCCGCATATGCAGCGCGGCAGTTCGATCCTGAATACCGGCTCGGTGGTGGGTTTGCGCGGCTCGAAAAAACTGCTGGATTACTCCACAACCAAGGGTGCCATCCATGCATTCACGATGTCGCTGGCTTCCAACCTGCTGGAGAAAGGCATCCGCGTGAACGCGGTGGCCCCCGGTCCTGTCTGGACACCCCTGAACCCGGCCGACCAGTCGCCCGACAAGATCAAGGAGTTCGGCTCGCAAACGGATATGCACCGCCCAGCGCAGCCCGAAGAAATCTCGCCGGCCTTCGTATTCCTGGCGGCGCCCTCGTGCGCCAGCTACATCACCGGCATCGTGTTGCCGATTACCGGCAGCGTTGGAGAATAAAGATGGCACGAGCACTCTGGAAAGGCGCGATCAGCTTCGGCCTGGTCCACATCCCGGTGGAATTGCACAAGGCGGTGGAATCGCACGACCTGGACCTGACCATGCTGGACAAGCGGGACTTCTCGCCGATCGGCTTCAAGCGCTATAACAAGGGCAGCGGCAAGGAAGTCACTTGGGACAATATCGTCAAAGGCTACCAATACTCGGACGGCGAGTACGTGGTATTAAGCGACGAGGACTTGCGGCTGGCGAATCCGAAAGCGACGCAGACCATCGACATCATGGCCTTCGTCGATGCCGACTCGGTGCCGCTGACGTTTTACGAAACACCATACTACCTCTCGCCGGGCCGCGGCGGCGACAAAGTCTATGCCCTGCTGCGCGAAACGCTGCACAAGGCTGGCCGGATCGCGATTGCGACGGTGGTGATCCGCACACGGCAGCACTTATGCGCGCTGGTTTCCGTCGGCGACGGCATCATCATGAATACGCTGCGGTATGCGACCGAGATCCGCAATCCGGAAGACCTGAAGCTGCCGGGCCATTCCGGACTCACCGACAAAGAGCTGAAAATGGCCCTGTCGCTGGTAGAGGAAATGAGCGAGAAGTGGAATCCCAAGGAATACCACGACACCTATCGCGAGGACGTGCTCAAGCTGGTAGAGAAGAAAGTAAAGGCCGGCCAGACCCACACCATCACTGCGCCTTCCGACGAATCGCCGGTACCGAAGGCCAGCAACGTGGTTGACCTGGTGGCGCTGCTTAAACAAAGCCTGGGCTCCAAAGGCAAGGCCGCAGCAGCCGAAGAGCCGGAAGAAGACGAGGAAGAAGCTGAACCACGCGCACCGCGCGCACGCCGCAGTACCGGCGCAGGTTCCACCAAGAGCCGCACCAGTTCGTCACGCTCGACCGCATCTTCCGCCAAAACTGCAAGCAAACCGGCAGCGAAGCGCGCCAGCGCGGCAAAGTCCACGACAAAATCCACCAGTACGCGCCGCAAGGCCGCCTAGTCTAGCCTGTCACGCCGATCGCTTTCATTGCCGGCGCCAGGCCGACGGCTGCCTTTGCATAATCAGCCCAAGGCGTATTGCCGACATCCAGCCGCGTGTGGGCCGTGGCTACCGTCCAATGGTCGCCACCGCGCAAGCTGGTCAGTTCATCCCAGCCCACCGGCACCGAGATCCCAAGCCCAGGCCGCGCGCGGGCCGACCATGCCGCTACGGTAGTCGCGCCCCGTCCATTGCGCAAATAATCAATGAAGATCTTGCCAACCCGATTCTTTGGCCCGCTCTTGAAAGCAAACCTGTCAGGCAACGTAGACGCCATGTGGTCAACCACCTGCTTGCTGAACGCTTTCACAGTGTCCCAGTCGTAGTAAGGCTTGATCGGCACCACCACGTGCAGCCCTTTACCGCCGCTGGTCTTGAGAAAACACGGCAAGCCCAATTCATCAAGGAAGGCATGCACCAACTGCGCCGCCTCCTGGATTTGCGCCCACTCCACGCCGCTGCCAGGGTCAAGATCAAACAAAATGCGGTTCGGCTTTTCGTAGGTGCGGCCAAAAGCATTCTGCGTGTGGAATTCAATCACGTTGAACTGCGCGGCAGACAGCAAGGCTTGCGTCGTGCCCACCTCCAGCATCGGAGGGTGATCAGGATCCAGCTCGCGGGGGAACTCCTTCAGGCCGCGCAGCTTGCTTACATCGGCGTGCTTCTGGAAGAACAGCTCGGAGCCAACGCCGTCCGGTGCGCGCAACAGCGCAATCGGGCGGCCCTTGGTGTGCTCCAGCATCAAGTCCGCAACCAAGGCGTAATAGCGCACCACATCGATTTTCTTCATGCCGCTGGCCGGATCGACCAGCCGGTCCGGATTGGTCACCTTGAGTGATGCGGGCAGTTTGCTTTGCACGGCTTCCTCCTCCACATGGGCAGCTACCTCACGCCTGATTTCACCGGCCTTCTTGTCCTTGCGCAGCCCCTGGAAAACAGCATGCCGCACCGAGCCGCCGCGGGTCCACTCGCCGAAGCTGACTTCCGCCACCAACTGCGGTTTGACCCAGTGCGCCTTGCGGGCGATGGCTTTGCTGGCGGCGAACGGGCTCTCGGCGGCCTTCAGCCGCTGCAGCTTCTCTGCCAGGTCGCGCAAGGTCTTGTCATTGAAACCGCTGCCCACATTGCCGGCGTAATGCAGTTCTCCATCCTTGCCGTAGACGCCAAGCAGCAGCGAACCGATGCCGGTGCGGCTGCCTTGCGGATCGGTGTAGCCGCCGATGACGAATTCCTGACGCTGAGCGCATTTGAGTTTGATCCAATCGCGCGAACGGCGCTCAGTGTAAGTGGAGTCGCGGCGCTTGCCGATCACACCTTCGAGGCCCATCTTGCAGGCTGCAGCCAGCATCTCGTCGGGCGATGCCTGCATCACCGCGCTGAGGCGGATTGTGTCGCCTTTGACCTTGGCCATCGCTTTTTCCAGCCTGGCCCGGCGCTCTTCAAGCGGCAGGCCGCGCAAGTCTTCGCCGTCCAGATAAGGGACGTCAAACAGGAAGTAGACGATGTCTTTCGTGCGCTCGCCGTCGAAGGCTTGCTGCAGCAGGCCAAAGTCCGGCCGACCCTCTTCGTTGTGGACGACGATCTCGCCGTCATACCAGCCGTCGGGCAGCTTGGCCTTGGTCAGTGCTGCGCGCAACGGCTCCAGCTTGTGGGTCCAATCGTTGCGGTTGCGCGTGTGCAGGGTGATGTCACCGTCTTCGATACGGGCCAGCAAGCGGTAACCATCGTATTTGACCTCGAACAGCCAGTCTTCCGGTGTCGCGGGCGGGCCATCGACAAGGGTTGCCAGCTCCGGCTCCAGTTCGGCGGGCAGACGTTTGATGCGTGGCGCTGCCGGCACTTCGGGCGTCTGCGCCAGCGTTGCCGTCATTGGGTCGAGCGACTTGACGCTGTCCGGCATTTCGTCAACCACGCTGAATTCAGCGGCGGGGCGAACGAATTCGTCCTTCTCCTTGATCAGCAGCCAGGGTTCCTTATCCTCGCCCTTCCCCCGCATGCGCACCAAGGCCCAACGGCCATGCATCTTGTGGCCGTGCAGGTTGAAGACAAGTTTTCCTGCACGGTAGCCCTTGCGTGGGTCCTCCACCGGCTCCCAGGTGCCGCGGTCCCAAATGATCACCTTCCCCGCGCCGTACTGCTTCTCAGGGATGGTGCCCTCGAATTCGTTATAAGAGATCGGATGGTCTTCGACATGCACCGCCATCCGTTTGTCATGCGTGTCGTAGCTCGGCCCTTTCGGCACGGCCCAGCTTTTCATGGTGCCGTCGAGCTCCAGGCGGAAGTCGTAATGCAAGCGCCGCGCCCAATGTTTTTGGATAACGAAGGCCAGCCGCCCCCGTCCTGGCTGGCCTCCCCCTGCGGGTTCCGGCGTGACGCTGAAGTCCCGCTTCGCCTTGTAAGTCTTGAGTGCGTCCGTCATAGGACCACTGTACGGGCGCTCCGGGTGCCGGACGGTTATTTACCGCACTTTGTAAGCAGTTTTGGCAGATGTAAGCAGGTGTAATACTCGTCAACTATGACGCAACGGCTGCCGTTTTCAGCTCAGTGACACGGCAATAGTGCACGACACACGAAACGAATTATCCAAATCTCTCCGAGGAGCTTGACCATGAAGAAGACCATCGCCATCCTGATCGCCGGCCTGTTCGCAACCGCAGCCTTCGCCCAAGCACCGGCTGCCGGCGGCCATGCAGCCAAGCCAGCTCCTGCTGCCACTGCTGCTACCCCGGCAATGCCTGCAACTCCTGCCGTACCAGCAGAAAAAGGCACCAAGGCGACGCCAGCTACTCCTGCGACTCCAGCCGTAGCTGCCACGCCAGCCTCCTCGGCCACCGCAGCTGTCCCAGCCGCATCGCACGAGCACTCCAGCACGGCCAAGGAAGTGAAAAAGACCAAGCACTCGAAAAAAACCGCTGTATCCAAAGAAGTAGCCGCTGCCAAGGAAGCCGCACCGGCTAAGTAATCCAGAGCGCCAGTTCCCCAGCCGCCAGCGCGCCTCTCGAATCCGCCTCCAAACCGGAAAGGCGCGCGGGCCGAACGGGGACCAACGCCGAATCTTTCTCCCGGCCTGGCAGGCTTCTCCGCTGACCAGGCGGGCTTTTTGCCTCTATCTAGCTAGGCACCTTATCATTGGCGTTCGTTGACAACCGTGACGCACAATCGTTTGAGGCTTCGCGCTAGTGCCAATTTTGGTTTGAGGAACGCGGAATGCCCGCTAGCTCGCACTGCATCGCCAGCTTGTCGTCACGCTCGATCCACTGTGCCCACTCTGTCGGGCTCATTCACCGAGCTTTTTTTGAGCCAATCTACCTGCATCTTCAGCTTGCCGATCTCACCGTAAAGCTTGTCCTCTGGGCTACTTTAATCAATTGGATTGGGAGCGCGCTTGAGGTCAAACAGTGCGCTAGCGTTCTCCAGAAACTCCTTCTTCGCCTGACCGACTAGCACTGGGTGCACACCATATTCCTGCGCGCTCAAGCCCGACCTTGGCCTTGAACTCCGCCGTATGCACCCTTCGTTTTTTGCCTTCACTCATTTGCTATCATCCTTTCGCGGAGGACAGCTTAAACCAGCGTCTCAAATTCGGGGTCCACTATAGCTAGCGCTCAGCCTTAATTACCTAACTCTTGTCCAATTTAACGTAGGTATCAATTAGAGCCCCCACCGCGTCCTCGCCTTTCTCATGCGCGGCATCACCTGCGGTCCCTCCTCGGCAGTCAACCTTTGAGATATCCGCTCCCAACTTTAATAGTAGCCTGGTTAACTCAAAGTCCCCATTCGCCGCAGCACACATCAATGGAGTCACGCCTTGCTCCGACGTCGCGTCAATCAACGCTCCAAATTTCAACAGGCAATGCGCAATCTCAACTTGCTCATGAGATGCAGCTTCGTGAAGGGCCGTTAATCCATAATCGCCCTTAGCGTTTACATCGGCCCCATTCTCTAACAATGTGGCAACGATCCGAATCGCCCCCCTGACCACAGCGATCATCAGAGGAGTTCGGCCGAACGCTGCAACTGCGTTGACATTGCGAACGGCCCGAACAGTAGATTCATCCACATCTGCATTACGCGCGATGTCATCAATCAATTTTGGAAGCGCGTTGTCCATCATCATTTAATAGTAATGAAATTGCCCAATTCAATCTGATTTGGCAACTTTTGGTAGGCTTCGAACGTCATCGGGTTAGAATTATTCCGATTCATCATATTCCAAAACCGGCAATTTCAACGCTCGCATCATCAACTCCAACGTGTTCCCCCGGTGTCAAAATAGTTGTCGCTCCAATAGATCTGAGAAAATGGGGGCGGTAACAGGAGTGAGAATTGGCACGGTACGGACAGGAATTCAAA
>NZ_FOOF01000022.1 GCF_900113115.1 Duganella sp. CF458
ACGCCATGGGCGGCGTGACCCGCTTCAGCTACGACGGTAACGGCAACGTGACCGCGCGCCGCACTTATGTCACCCGCATCGACATGACGAAGTGGGTGGTGGGGACCGAACCTGCCGTGGTGGCCAACGACCAGCGCGACGGCATGCTGCGCACCGTGTACGACGCGCTGAACCGTCTGGTGTTCACCGTGGACGGCAATGGCGACGCAGTCGAAATGAAGTACGACAGCGTCGGCAATGTGCTCGAGCGCATCGCCTATGCCAACAAGATTCCTGTCACGACCGCAGCAACAATTTCCGCCATGCGCGCGGCACTGGACGCCGTGGCCGACGCCGGCCGCGATGTCCATGTGCGCAATGCGTACGACAGCGCCAACCGCCTGCAATGGTCAGTTGATAGCCTGGGCCAGGTGACCGGCTTCAGCTACGACATCGACGGCAACCTCGCGAAGCAGGTGGTGTATGCGCAGCGCGTCGCTGCCGGCGCCAATCCGTCCGGCGTCGTGGCAGGAGAGGGCGACCGCGTCACCTTGAGCAGCTACGACAGTGCCAACCGACTGGTATTGCGTGTCGACGAGCACGGCATGGCGACCGCGCTGGAGTACGACGCCAACTCGAACGTCGTCAAGTCCACCGCGTTTGCTAGGCCGCTGGTCCGCCCAACGGCAGCCAGTGCCGCGCCAATCACCGCTCCTGCAGCGGATGCGGCGCACGACCACGTGGTGCGCAAGGTCTACGATATCTTGAATCGCGAGATCTACAGCATCGACAGCATCGGTGCCGTGACCGAGACCCGTTACGACGGCAACGGCCATGCGATCGAGAAGATCGCTTATGCCAGCCCGATTCCGCTGGCCACCGCCGCCAACACAGCTGCAGTGGCCGCGGCGCTGTCCTCGGTCGCCGATGCCAACCGCGACGTGCGCCTGCGCTACGCCTACGACCTCGATGGCCGTCTGCAATGGAGCGCCGATGCGACCGGCGCAGTGACCGGCTACGCCTATAACAACCTGGGTGAAGTGGTACGCCGTACCGTGTACGCTGCACGTTTTGCCCCAGCCCTAGGTGCCGACTTCGCAGCCGGTATCAATGCCGCTGCAGTGGCAGGCGCCAGCGCAGGCCTCGACGACGGCACCGTGCGTGTGTATGACAAGAACGGCAGCCTGACCTGGGAAATGGACGCCACCGGCGGCGTGATCCAGTACCGTTACGACGGCAAGGGTAACCAGGTCGAGAAGATCGTCTATGCGACCCGCCTGGATCCGACGAAGTACGTGACCGGCAGCGACATCGTCGCTCCGGCCGCGAACGCGCAGGACGTACACCAGTACCAGGTGTTCGATGCGGCCGGCCAACTGTCCTGGAGCATCGACGGCATGGGCGGTGCGACCAACTTCACCTACGACGGTGAAGGCAACGTCGTGTCCCGCGTGACCTACGCAACCCCGATCGATATCTCGAAGTGGGTGGTTGGCAGCGATCCCGCAGTGGTCAGCGATCCTGCGCGCGACAACGTCACGCGCACGGTGTACGACGCCGCCCGCCGCCCGCTGTTCACCATCGACGGCATGGGCCAGGTCACCGGCGTGAAGTACGACGGCAATGGCAACGTGGTCGAAAGCCGCATCTACGCCAAGCGCATCCCGCTGGTAACTGCCGCCACATTGGTAGCAGTGCAGGGCGCCCTGGTGGCCGACGACGCAAACGACCTGCGTACCCAAAAGGTCTTCGACGCCGACAACCGTCTCGTCATGGAGTCGGACTCCAAAGGGCTGGTCACGGCCTACAGCCACGACAGCTTCGGCAATGTCGTCAAGACGATCAGCTACACGACGCCGCTGGCAACGGGGGCGGACATCCATTCCGTCCACGCAGCGGCGAACGACCGTGTCAGCTTGGTGAACTACGATGCCGATTCGCGCATCGTGTCCACGGTCGACCCGACCGGCCAGGTCACGAAGTACGAGTACGACGCCAACGGCCACAAGGTCAAGACCACCGTCTTCGGCAACCGAGTGGCGCGACCAACGGCCATCAGCTCGCCGGCACTGGCAGACTCCGTGCAGGCGAATGCCGGCAAGGACCTGGTTGCGCAAAGTGTCTTCGATGGCGCCGGCAATGAGATCTTCAGCATCGGCCACACCGGCTTGCTGACCGCCCGCAAGTTCGATTCGCACGGCAACGTGATCGAGTCGATCACCTACCACAAGCCGGTCGACAGCAGTGTCAACGCCAGCAAGGAAAGCCTGTCCGCGCTGGCCGCCGCCAACGCGGATGCGGCGAACGACCTGCGCACCCGCTACGTCTACGACAACAGCGGCCGCGAGATCTGGAGCGTCGACCAGGCCGGCACGGCGATCAAGCACATCTATAACGGCGCCGGACTGGTGAGCGAGACCAATACCTTCACCAGGGTTAGTCCGTCCGTGGAGCTCACTGCTACTGCACTGCAGGCTGCGCTGACCAATCCGGCCAACCGCTACACCTGGACCTACGATGCGGCAGGCCGTGTGGAGTCGACCACTTGCGCCTTCGATCGCCCGTTCGACTTCGACTTCACCGGCTCCGCCAACGTTACCCGCTACGCCTATGACGGTATCGGTAACGAAACCGGCCGCAAGGTCAGCAACGTCTATGACGGCACCACCCACAACAGCGTCCTGCACACCGTCTACGATGCGCAGAACCGCGCTGTCTACACGCTCGATATCTCGGGCAATGTGGTCGCGTTCAAGTATGACCTGCGCGGCAACGTGGTCGAAAAGACCGCATTCGCCACGCGCGTGTCGACTGCCTCGTTGTTCACGTCGCGCGTCATCGACGACTACTTCGGCTTCCTGGGCGACGCTGCGGCAGGCACCGCCAACATTGCCTTTGACAGCGCCACCTCGGCTGCCAACATCGGCGCAGCCGTGGCCGCAGTAGCGGACGCCAGCCGCGATGTGGTAAGCCGCCGCGTGTTCGATCAGTCCGGCCGCTTGCTGTGGGATGTCAGCAGCGCCGGCCTGGTAACCGGCTTCACCTACGACGTCGAAGGGCACGTCGTGAAGCAGGTGCAGTACGCAACCGTACTGGCTAACAATGCCGCACCGCAATTGGTGGCGGCCAGCCCGATCGACCAGGTACAACTGTTCGCCTACGACAGCGAAGGCCGCCAGGTGCTGCACGTCGACCAGGACGGCTATGTGACCCGCCAGGCATACGACGCCGACAGCAACGTCACCGAAACCTTACGCTATACCAACCGTACCGCTCGTCCGACTGCAGAAAGCACCGCGCCGCAGGCCGGCACGCTGCCGGTGGCAGTGGATGCGCAGCGCGATGACTGGAGCCGCAGCGTCTACGACGCGGCTGGCCGCCAGGTCTTCAGCTTGAACAGCAAGGGCGAGCTGTCCCAATGGACGTACGACGGCAATGTCGTCAGGCAGACGATCTTTGCCAAGACCATCGATCCGGCAACGCCGGCCACGATGGCTGCACTGTCGGCAGCGGCAGCAGCGATTAGCGACCATGCCAAGGATGGCCAACTGAGCCAGGTCTTCGACGCTAATGGGCGTGTGATCGCCAATACCAATGCGTACGGCGGCACCACCAGGTATCGCTACGGTTCCGACGGCCGACTGATCGAAACGGTTGTGCCGGATGGCGAACCGTCGCTCCAAGGCTATGACCTGAATGGCCAGGTAGTATTCAGCAGGGATTCGAGCAATCGCGAGAAGATGTTCTTCTACGATGCGTCGCACAACCTGGTGCGCACGCAGTCGACCGGCCGCCTGCCGGATCCGGACTGGAGGCTGGATGCGCGCGATTCGACAGACATCGTGAAGGGCATGGTCTACGATGCCGCTGGCCGCGTGATCTGGACCAGCGTCGGCTTGCCGTCGCCATACGAAGCGAGTGCCGTTCGTTACGATGCTCACGGCAACGTGATCGAGAGCGTGCGGTATGCGGATACCAAGGGCCTGTACGAAGCGTCCCCACTGCCGGTCAATGGCCTGCCGTACAACGAAATGCGCCCGATTGTCGACCTGTCACGCGCTGCCGCAAGCCGCCTGGCTGCCGGCGGCAAGGCCAGCTTCGACCTGCGCACGCGCAATGTTTACAACGACAAGAACCAGTTGGTGTACAGCGAGCAGGGCGGCATCGTCACAGCCTTCAGCTACGACGATCAAGGCAACGTGATCAGGAAAGTGCAGTCGGCCTCGAAGATCGTGCCGGGTTCCGAACCATCCAGCGTACCGGTGAGTGCGGAAGACCGCATTACCCTGATGGCCTACGACGCCGACCATCACCTGATCTTGCAGGTCAACCCGGACGGCGCCGTCACCAGCCAGAGCTTTGATGCCTACGGCAACAAGCTGAAACACGCCGAGTACATGGCGACGGTGGGTGACGTTGCAGCACTGGCCGCAGCGTGGGCCGATCCGGCCGTTCGTGCCAAGCTGCCGGTTGCGACGTCTGCCGGTGATCGCATCAGCCACTATGCCTACGACAGCCAGGACCGCCTGGTGTATAGCGTTGACATGACGGGCGCGGTCAAGCGCACCGAGTACGACGCGCACGGCAACGTGAGCGCGGAGATCCTGTTCGAGGAACATGTTACGGTACGTGGCGGCGCAGGCTTTGCCGACTACAGCCTGGGCGGCCTCGAAGCACTGTTCAAAGTCGCAGCGCCGCGCGACCATACGTCGAGCTACACCTATGACGCCCTGGGCCAGATGCGCAGCGCCACCGACAGCATGGGCGCCACCGATTTCACCACCTATGGCGCCAACGGCCGCAGGAACACTTTCACAGACAAGGAAGGCAATGTCTGGGAATACAAGTATGACGGTGAAGGCCGCCTGTGGATGGAGATTGGTCCGGCGCTGCCGGCACAGGGCGGTGGCACCTACCGTTCGGTGACCGAGTACGTCTACGACGGCAACGGCAATATGGTCGAGCGCAAGATTTCCGGCTCCAATGGGAACCTTGACAGCAGCTCCGTCCGTTATGTGTACGATTACGCTGGCCGCGCCAGCGGCACGGAAACCCCGGAATCCCTGTACTGGAACGGAACTGCCTGGGCTTCGACGGCTGTGCAAAAAGGGCCGCGCTACAACGCGCTCGGCCAGGTCCATAGCACGTCGACCGAAATGGGCGGCGGCATTCGCAGGTTCTATGACGAGTCGGGCCTGCTGAAGTACGAGCTTGACTACTATGGTGGCGTCACCGCATACAAGCGCAATGTCTTTGGTGACGAGCTGGAGATGACGCGCTACGCGGCTGCCGTTCCGAAAGAAATGCTGGCGAACTTCACCAGCATGGACACGCCGGCGCTCGACCAGATCGTGGCAGGCCTGGATCGGACCGGCGCTCGCACCATCAGCAATACTGTCGACCGCGCGGGCCGCGTGATCGAATCGCAGGCGCCGGAAGCGTTTGTGTATGACCCGACGGCACCGGCTGGCCAACAGTACTACAAGGCCGGCATCAAGACTGTCCGCGATTACGACACCTTCGGTAACCTGCTCTCCACTGCGACCATCAACCCAGTCACAGGTGAAAAGACCGTGGAGGCAAGCTGGTACGACATCGACGGAAAGCTCAAGGCAACCGTCAGCAACGCCGGCTTCATGACCGTCTACAAGTACGACGACTTTGGCAACAAGGTGTCCGTCACCGAGTCGGCTACCGCAATCGCGGGCTGGAAGGGTGACTACGAGCCGATGCCGGCTGCGCAGGAAGCTGCACACGACCGCATCACGACCTATGAGTACGACGAAGCACAGCGCATCACCAAAGAGACCCTGAACGACCGCGCCCACCTGGCAACCGCCAACAGCGGATATGTGAAGACCAGTCAATACGACAAGAAGGGCAACGTCGTCATTGCGAACTCCTGGGGGCCGGGCCAGACCGGCTCGAACTCGCCAACCATCATGACCTACGATGGCATGGGGCATGTCATCGCCGTATTGGACGGCATGCGTCCGAATGGCGAAGGCTTCGCGCTGACAGTCAACTTTTACGGCCCTGGTGGCCACGTGGTTGAAACCGTGCAGTACGAGAAGGGCGTGCTGGTGGAAGGCAAGACCGTAGCGGTTGACCCGAACTCGCCGGCCACCCGCCGCACCCGCATCGACAACGATTACGCGGGTCGCCCGGTGCGCATCTTCGATGCTGCGGGCATTACGCACGAGGTGTTGTACGATGCTGGCGGCAACAAGGCACGCGAACAAGCCACTGGCGCCATCAACAACGGCAATGCGCCTTCGAACTGGGCATACGACCTGCTGGGCCGACTGACGTCCGACTCCGACCAGGGTGTCACCCTGAAGTACAACGCGTTCGGCGACTTGATCTACAAGAAGCAGGGCGAGCAGGAATACAGCTACGACTACGACGATGCCGGCCACCTGTGGCGCAGCAACGAAGCAGGCGTCACCCAGGTGTTCCTGAATGACTTGCGCGGTCAGCGCACGGCGATGATGGTCAGTGCAGGCAGTTTCAACGGCAACCGCGACCTGTCGCTGGCCGCCTCCGCCGAGGAGCTGGCACAGGCGGGCGACGTACGGCGCACCGATTTCTACTATGACAGTGAAGGCCGTTGCATCCGCGAGGTGCAGCCAGTCCGCCAGGGCCAGCGCCCTGAGTCGATCAAGGTCTTTGATCATTGGGGTAACCTGTTGCAGGACACGCAGCCGGTGGTTGCGGGAAAACCAGCGCCGACGGTCACCTATACCTACGACTTGAAGAGCCGCAAGCTGAGCGAAAGCCACACCAAGGCCGACGGCACTGCCGGCGGCCGAGTCCGCGAGTTCAGCTATGTGTTCGGCGAGCGTGGCATGGTTGTCATGCGCCAGACCACCGACCGTGAGAATGCGGCCGTCGCGGGTCCGCAAGACAACGATAGCCTGCATGCGCGCTATCGCGAGACCGTTGAAAACTACAACATCGCGGGACAACTGCTGTCGACCATCGTCAACGGTGTCAAGGCTGAAGAACACACCTATGACGTGTTCGGCCAACTGCGTAGCGACATCATCGGCGGCCGGGTGGTCTGCAACTACGACTACAACGGCATCGGCCAGCTGGTCAAGGAATCCCACCCAGTGGTGGACAACTGGCGCTTCGACCTGGCTTCGCACAGCACGCTCAACGATGGCCAGCGCGCCATGAGCAAGACCTTCGCTTACGATAACCGCGGCAACCTGGCGAGCATCACCACCGGGACTGGCGTGGTCACCAAGTACACCCACGACGAGCAAGGCAACCTGACTTCGTCGACGGATGCACTGAACAACACCAGCTACACGACCTGGGACAAGAGCGGGCACAAGAAAACGACGAAGGATGCACTCAATTACACCGTCATCAACGAGTACGACAAGCTGGGCCATCTCAAGAAGGTGATCGGTGCCGACGGCTCCATCACCATCAATGAGTATGACAATGCCGGCCTGCTGGTGCGCAGCACCCAGGCAAGCAAAGGCCAGACTGTCGATTACACCTATGACGATGCCGGCCAGGTTGCCACTATCCACGAACTGGTGACCGGCATGAGCGCAGCGGCGAACACCAACCGCTGGACCTACTATGCCTACGACGCAGTGGGTAACCGCATCTCTGAAGTCCAGGAGCAGAACGGCCTGACCTTCCAGCGCAATGTGTTGGTCTACGATGCCGAGCATCGCCTGGTTGGCGTAGATGTAGCCGATCTCGGTACCGGGTCGCAGTTCGTCCGCATGGAGTTCGACGGCTTCGGCAACCGCAGCCGCTTCAACTCCTGGTCCAGTAGTTCCGGACCGGGACGCAACCAGGATGGCTACTTCTTCTACGATGCGTTGAATCGTATAGTGCGCGCCGACGCGACGAATGCTTCCGGCGCGGTCGACGAGTCGACGACTGACTATGTCTATGACGTTGACGGCAACCTCGGCAGGAAGACGCAAGGCGGCGGCGCTACGCAGACATTCACCTACGATGCGATGAACCGTCTCGTTGCCAGCGTCATCGGTGGACAGCAGTACAACACCCGCTACGATTCCGCGGGCCGCGTGGTGGAAGAGTGGACCAAGGTCGAAGAGATGCCTGACGTGCAGGCTGACGTCGCACCAGTCGCGCCAATCGAACCGAAGCGCCCGGTCGACCCGGGTCCGAATGCACCGCAAGCGGACAAGGACCGATACCAGGCGCTGCTCACGCAGTACAACATCGACTACACCGCCTACCAGAAAGCGCTGGCCGACTATGCGGAACAGCAGGCCGAATATGGCGACCAGGTGTCGTTCTTGTCGCGCTTGGTGAGAAGCAAGGCAAAGACTGGCTACGAGCGACACGCCATGTCGTATGACGTTGCGGGACGCACGCTGGTAACGGAAGGCTATAACGATGACGGCAGCGTCAAGTTCCGCCAGACCAACGACAAGTTCGATGCCGCCGGCAATGTCTTGAAGAGCACTTCCTTCTCGACCGTTGGCGATGACATGAGCCAGTTCTATACCAGCACTTACGGCGCGGGTTCGACTGGCGCTGTCTTGCAGTGGTCGGAAGGCTATATGCGCGGCGAAAGCGGCAAGCTCGCCGGACGAACTGGTGCCACGGCCAAGAGCGTCATGGTGTACAACGCCGACGGCAAGATGATTGCTGTGAACTTCGAAGAACCGGCCAGCGGCGATTCGCCGAAGTCCGGACCGAAGTCGAAGTTCTTCGTGTTTGACGCCCAGGGCAACATCCTGAAGGCGACTGAAGTCGACAAGAACGCGCCGATTCAGGAGCAATACCAGGTCATCGCCAACGGTCAATTGCAGATGCGTTACAGCACCAACTCCGGTGGCTTCGGCGGTGACATGTCCGGTGAGCAGAAGGACAATTTCTGGCGTGCTTACAACCTCAACGCCAGCCAGAATCCGTTGATCGACGATCCTGTAGCTGGCGGCAGCACGCCTGGCAATGGCGGCAACGTGGTTGTGGCAAACGACGGCGATACCCTGCAGACGATCGCCCAGCGCATCTACGGCGATGCATCGCTGTGGTACAAGCTGGCCGAGGCCAACAAGCTGGAGCCTGGCCAGGCGCTGCACGGCGGCCAGGCACTGACCGCACCTGCTTACAAGAGCGGAGTTTCGCTGGAGCAGACCTATAACAACGGCAAGCTGGTTGGCAGCACCATGCCGAACCTGCCGTCGCCGCCGCCGCCGAAGTCGAAGTGGGGCTTCATCGCCAAGATCGTTTCCATCATTGTGTTTGTGGTGGTGGTGTACTTCACCGGTAACGTGGCGCTGGCGGCCGCAGCGGGCAGCCTTGCTGAGCAGCATACGACCAATATGCTGAACGGTAACTTCGACTTCAAGCGCTTTGTGAAGCGTACGCTTAATCCGTTCTCCGGCAACTTGCAGGACTTCATGCGCACGTTCTATGACCCTCTGGGCAATGGCGACCATGAATACATGGATTACAAGGCGGTCGCGAAAGCGGGCGCCATGGCCTATGTGTCGCAGGGGATCGGTAGCTATGTATCAAGCGCAGTTGGCGGCGCCGTTTCGCAAGGCGCCACAGCTCTTGGCGCGGCCCCTGGCATGGCCACTGCGATCGGCACTCAGGTCGGCGCATTCGCGAGTGCGGCGTTGACGACCGCGTTGACCAGCGAGCACTTCAGCTGGAAGGCTGTGGCTGCATCGTATGTCTCGCAGAAGGCCGGGAACTTCGTCGGTGAACAGGTTGGCTCCTACATCGGGGAATCGGGAACGGTCTTGAGCGGTTCATGGGGCAAATACGCCCAGCTCGCTGTTTCCTCGGCCGCGCAGAATATTTCCTATCAGGTGATCAAGAACAATCGCGTGGATTGGAAGGCCGTTGGCGTGAGCACCTTGGCGACGGTCGGCAATGCGCTGATCAATAACAACATTGACACTCTTGGCGGCGAAGGGTCGTTCGGCGCCTATGCTGCCCGCGGCGTGCTCGGTGGCTATTTGTCCGAACGGCGTGGTGGCAACTTTATCGACGGACTGGTGGATGGTGTTGGAAGCCAAATCAAGAGCGATGTCGCCGAGAGCTACGGCAACGACAACTTAACAAATCGCTTTGAATCGTTCATCAGTCAAGGGATTGATTCAGCAGCAAATGCGCTTACTGAGTTCGCTAATTCGTTCACTGGAAACGACCACGCTTCCGGGAAGCGCGATATTCCAGCGTTGACTGCAATTGAGGACGAAGCGCTGGACCTGCCGAATCTTAGCGTGGCAAATGTACTAGGCGGCGGCGGTCGTTTAGCTGATGGCGCATCAAGACAAAATGAACTGACCATCTGGAGCGGAACCGGTTGGACGTCGCACCAATCACTGGCCGGCGTAAATGATAACGAGGCCTATTTTGGTCAGGATGGATTGGCTACCAATGCGGGGCCTCAGGAAAACAGCCACGAGGTCGTGGTTGGCCAATGGTCCAATGGGCGGGATGATACCGACGCTAACCGTGTGCAGGCATATGCATCCGCCGATTACCGCGGACGTTACTCGGGGGGGAAACCGGCCATTGTCAAATTCAATGGACAGGAAGATGTTGCGTGCTGGTTGGCAAACAACAATTGCTATCTGCCGCCAGGACAAGCTGCACTGATCGGAGAAGCGGTTAATAAGGAGGCCAAAGAGCCGCCAATGCAGATCGTAACGGTATCTGGCAAAGAAGCGCTGGCCGCATTGAATGCTAAGGAAGGCATAAAAGCGCTTCCTACGCCGAGCTTTGCGGCGATATCGCAAAGCGCACCACCATTGACCCTTACCGAGATCTTGGATGCGGCTCCAGTCGGTCAGATTTACCTTAAGAACACCCCGATCTTGAAACAGATCGAAGATGATCAGTGCAGCATTGTGGCATATGGTTCGAACGCGTGGCTGGATAAGGCAACTCCCGCTCAGCGGGAAGCCTATGCAAAGGCACAGCCGGGTCCGAAGCTGGTAGCTACTGATACGCCTGAGTTTGCAGCGGCTGAGTATGAGAAGCTTAGAAGCCGAAACAAGCTGGAAAGTGCTCTTCTTGGCGGATTTGCTTATGGGGAAATTGGTCGATTATTTGGGGCGGATGAGTATCAGATCGCCGCGATGAATCGCTCAGGCAGTGTGGTCTTTGAGGGGGGCGCCGCAGTTGTTGCTGTACCGTCTGGTCGCTCGAACATCGGGCGAGCCCCCAAAGAACAGAACTGGAGCCCTCGAGAAAATGGATCATTCTACGGTTCTCGCAGATACGCTGGAAAAACTCCAGACTATGGGACGTTGCAGACGAAAGTTCCTGGTCAACTAAATGGGGCGGGCAGTCCTGCGTTCTCGTCTGGAACTGGTGCGTATAGTCAGGCGACGTCGCGCCCTGGGATAAACTCAGTCAAGCCTCAACAATTTGTAGCTCAGCAAGGCAACGTTCCGATTGAAGTTCTCGGCACTCCTGTGACCTTTGCAGTAGGGGAGCATAACAAGGTATTGACGCGAGGTTCTAGCGCGAATCCAAATGTTCAGCGTGAGTTCACCACCGTGATTAAGCACCAAACGGGTAACCGTCAAGTTCTAATCGAAGGACAACGGTGGAATCTTCCAAGGGACATGGACTTGAGCGCCATACCGATGAACGATCCAGTTGGCGCTAAACTTCAGCAAGTTACGGATGCCGCTGCGAACTCTTGGAATCCAAGGCGCCATCTCTCGGCAAACGAGCGTGCAAATATTGCTAAAGCAAGGAAGGCCGATGAGTACTGGAGGGCGAATTTGGCCGAGCAGCAGGCGAAAGGACGATGGATTGAAAATCAAGTGCGAGACAATGCTGATATCGCGAACATGAACCTACAATGGAGTAGACGTGGTGTCGACGTTGTGGATCCGGCCACCGGCCTGAGTTACGATATTATGTCTGGCACTAAAACAAACATGAACGATCACAGTAAGAGGATGCCTGATGTTCTCTTCCGGATGATTACGTTCTAAAAGGAAATTATGCAAAATAAAATAGTATCTGGCGAAGTAATTGAACTTGAACAGAATTCGGTAAGTTTGTTGGGTCCGAACCTTGAGTTACTTAATTGCAGCGTAGTTTCGCGGACTGCTGCAAAGGGGATATCTCTTCGTGGATTAAATATGGCTGGCGGAACGTTTACTCAACAAGTTCGTTTGAGTGATTTTCACTTTCACAACGCGCATTTTCAGAATGTGAAGTTCCGGGGTGAGTTTTGGGGGTGTGATTTTGGTGATTGGGATGATCAAGCAAAGTCATCAATTACCAACTGCGATTTTTCGGATTCAATGATGCATGGATGTCGTTTCCTCAATAGCGATATGAAAAGTATTAAGCTGCCCGGATGGCCCCATTTTTGTATTTTCAACCCCGCAGATGCCCGAGAGTTTGTGCTCGAAACAAATTGGCCTGGCGACCTCGACGTTACGTTAGATGTTTATACTGATGTGGACCCAGAATGCCAGGCGATCGTTTCGAATGCTGAGATTCTTGCAGCGGACAATGGAATTTTGGTTGACGATTTGCGAAGGTTATTGGAGCAAGTTCCGGGGATCTCAATCAATTGATGACGCCGAGACGAGCATTGATGCCCGACGGTTGACTGAACAGGTTTCGTGTCTGCCCTAAAAGGCGGTCATGAATGCTTGATCTAACTTTGCCGATCATCTGCTGTCGATCATTGTCCACGCGTTAGCGCGGAAGAGCATGCGTGTTCGTCCAGCGCGCGCCACGTCATCGGTGGGCTGGGGGAGGCCTGTGTCGATGGCTGCAAGGAAGTGGCCAGCTAGTCAGGAAACTCTTACACCCACGAACCCGATCGACTTGCCCAAGTTGCCGAAATGTTGCTGTTGATGTGCCAAATTCTGGTGTGAATGGACAATCTTTTGGCTCGAGTTTCTCGGCTCAACCTCCGATTGTCGAAACCTGATAACGTTGAGGTCACTCGGCACTTGGCGTAACGCCCATTTCCATTCGGAGGTCTGATTGTTTACGGATCGAAAGCTCATTTTCTTCTTGGTATTGACGCTTGCTTCCAATGCCGTCGCGGCCCCTAATACTGGTGATACCCGGCTCCTGTCCGAGCCGGCTGTTTCCAAGAGCCATATCGCATTTATCTATGCTGGTGACGTCTGGGTAGCTGATCACACAGGACTCGAGGTGCAGCGGCTGACATCAGACGTCGGTGAAAAGTCCAATCCTCACTTTTCTCCTGACGGCAAGTCGATTGCTTACAGCGCGAATATTGACGGGAATACGGATGTTTTTATCCTGCCGATCACTGGGGGCATTCCACGCAGGCTGACCTGGCATCCGGGGCAGGATGTGGTACAAGGCTTTACGCCGGATGGTTCACAGGTTCTATTCACTTCGCCTCGAGTGGCTTCGAATAACCGCTATCGCAATCTATTTACAGTACCCGTTGGCGGCGGCGTGGAAACCAAGCTGGAAATTCCCAACGCCGCGCGGGCGACTTTTTCCCCTGATGGGCGAGGATTTGCGTATAACCCGACTTCGCCAGCTTTCCTGCAATGGAAACGTTATCGCGGCGGCTTGAATTCAATTATCTGGCTGTTTAATCGGGATACGCAGGTAGTTGAACGAATCCCGCAGCCGGCCAGCCGGGTGAATGACGTGGACCCGATGTGGGCTGGGGATAAGGTCTATTTCCGCTCTGACCGGAACGGGGAGTTTAATCTCTACGTTTATGATGTCCGCAGCAAGAGCGTCAACCAGTTGACGCGCCACCCGGATTTCCCGGTATTGAATGCATCATTTTCTGGCGGCCAAATCTTGTACGAGCAGGCAGGATATCTGCACATGCTGGATATTGACTCCGGGGCGACGGCAGGAAAGCGGTTGGCAATCGGGGTAAGTGCCGACCTGGGCCTTTCGCGGGAGCGCTGGGTACGCGGGGCGAAATACATTCGCAATTCGTCCATTTCACCGTCGGGCGCGCGGGTGGCATTTGAGTTCCGCGGCGATATTGTCACGCTTCCGGCCGAGAAGGGAGATATTCGTCATCTGACGCAAACTCCGGGGGCGCATGAACGGGGCCCGGCATGGTCGCCGGATGGGCGTCAGGTCGCGTACTTTTCCGATGAAAGTGGCGAGTACGCTCTGCATGTCCGGCAACAGGACGGCAAGGGTGAGCTGCGCAAGTTCAAGCTGAACGGTTCCGGTTTCTTCGAACGCGCCGTCTGGTCGCCGGACAGCAAGAAGATCGCTTTCATCGACAATTCCTGGACGTTGTATTACATCGACCTGGCGACAGGCGTGCAAAAGAAAGTCGCCACCGAGCCAATGTATGGCGTCGAAAAGTCTCTGCGCGGTGTCTGGTCGCCTGATTCGCGTTTCATCGCCTATACGCTCAACTCACTGAGCTATACGCGCACAGCCTATATCTACGCGCTGGACGAGGACAAATCGCACGCGGTGACGGATGGCCTTTCCGACGTTGCCAACCCAGTCTTCGACCGCAACGGCAAATACCTTTACTTCTTCGCCTCCACCGACGCGGGGCCGAGCAACAATTGGTTCTCGCTGCAGAACCAGGACAATCGTCCAACGCGTTCTCTCTGGCTGATGGTGCTGCGCAATGACATTCCGTCGCCGTTGGTCCGCGAAAGCGATGAAGAGAAGGGGGCTGCCGCTCCTGCGCCCAAGGAACCGCCCAAGGATGGACCGACCGGCGACAAGAGCGACGAACGCGTGGTTGCCGACTCGGCCACCAGCCGCGGCGCCGATGCGAAAGCCAAGGCCGCCGCTGCAACGGCCAAACCGCCTGCGCCAATGCGCATCGACTGGGATGGCATTTCGACTCGCGTTGTTGATATGCCGCCGCCAGTTTCGGAATATTTTGATCTGGAGGCAGGGGCAGAAGGGCAGATCTTCTTCCTGCGTGAAGTGGACGGTAAACGCCAGGTTCAGCGATTCGACCTGAAGGACCGCAAGACCGAAACCATCGTCGCCGAAGCGAACGAATTTGAGATCAGCGCCGACGGCAAGAAGATCGTGTGGCGCCTGAAGGAACAGTGGAATATGGGCTCCGCTACGGGCAAGCTGCTGTCGCCGTCTGAAGGCAAGCTGCGTGTGGAGGCGATCGAAACCAAGGCAGACCCGCGCGTGGAGTGGAAGCAGATTTACGATGAAGCCTGGCGCATCAACCGCGACTATTTCTACGACCCGCACATGCATGGCGTGAACTGGAAAGCCATGCGCGACAAATACGCCCAGTTCCTTCCGGACGTGGCGACGCGCAGTGACCTGAACCGCGTAATTCAATGGTTGTGCAGCGAATTGGCGGTTGGCCATCACCGGGGCGGTGGCGGCGACAACTTCATCGACGCCAAGCCTGTGCCGGGCGGCCTGCTGGGCGCTGACTATGAAGTTGCCAATGGGCGTTACCGTTTCAAGAAGATCTATGGGGGACTGAACTGGAACCCGACGCTGCGTGCCCCATTGACCGAGCCTGGATTGAACGTGAAAGTCGGCGAATTCCTGCTGGCGGTCGATGGCCGTCCGCTGGCGCCGCCGACCAATTTGTATAGCGCGTTCGAAAATACGGCCAACCGCGCAATCGAAATAACGGTCGGTCCGAACGCGGACGGCAAGGGCGCGCGCCACATTACGGTAGTGCCGGTGGCGAGCGAAGATGCGCTGCGCAACCGCGACTGGGTGGAAGGAAATATCCGCAAGGTGGATGCCGCAACCGGCGGGCGCGTTGCCTATGTCTATGTGCCGAATACGGCGGGACTGGGACACACCTATTTCAAGCGTTATTTCTACCCGCAGTCATACAAGGATGCGATCATCATCGATGAACGCTTCAACGGCGGCGGCAGTCTGGCTGACTACTACATCGAACTGCTGCAGAAGCAAGAGATTGCCTGGTGGGCCATGCGCTATGGCGCGGACATGAAGACGCCTTCCGCCTCGATCCAGGGACCGCGCGCGATGCTGATCGATGAAACGGCCGGCTCGGGCGGCGACTTGCTGCCGTGGATGTTCCGCAAGAATAAGCTTGGCCCGCTGATCGGCAAACGCACCTGGGGCGGGCTGGTGGGCATCCTCGGTTTTCCCGTACTGCTGGATGGCGGCACCATAACTGCGCCAAACCTGGCATTCTGGACGCGCGAGGGCGGCTGGGGCGTTGAGAATGAAGGCGTGGCGCCCGATATTGAAGTCGACCAGAACCCGGCGGACGTGATTGCGGGCCGCGACCCGCAGCTAGAGAAAGCGATTGAGGTGATCAAAGCCGAACTGGCGAAGTCGCCGCCAAGCCGGCCGGCGCGTCCGGCTTACCCGGACAAGAGCCGCTGATTCAAGCCGCTGCCAGCCTTGCTAATGCTTCGGCAAACGCAGGGCGTGTCGCAGGTGCTGGGCGCAGGCAGTCATTTGCCAGCGCCCGAACCAGCGGCAGTTCCTCTTCGCAGCGTTCCAGCAACTCCTCCAGCAGATAACCGAAGGCCCTGACTTCCAGCCGCTCCAGCGCAGCAGCGAGTGCGGAACCCGGTTCGAAGCGCGAGGCCCCGCCGAAGTCGCCCAGTACCGCCTTGCCTGTGCCGCAGTTGAGGATGTTGTGCGCGTACAGGTCGCCGTGCATGATGCCCCGCGCATGCAGGTGCGCGGCAGCGGAAGCGACGCCGCGCGCGATGCCGAGCAGTGCTTCGGCGCTGAAGCGCTGGTGGTCGGCGTAGACGTCGCGCGTACAGCTTGCGAAGCTTGGCGGGCCGGCCAGGCTGCGCAGGCCGGGATCGACCAGCGGCATGACCAGCGCCGGCAGGCGGGCGGGATGGTCCGGGATTGTTCCGAGAACGGGGATCAGGTTGGGATGCGTTCCGGCGCCGATGCAGGCCGCCATCTCTTGTTCCGGCAAGCCATCGCTGGTCATGGCGCCTTTGTATACCTTGACCGCGACAGGCTCACCATTGAAGGTGGCCTGGTTGATCACGCCGGACGCGCCTTCGCCCAGCTTGTGCAGGATGTGCAGTTCGCCCCAGGAAATGCTGGCGGCGGGCGGCATGGCCGCTTCACTGAACGGATTTCCGGCGAAGGCCAGCCAGGCAAGTCGCGGCATGGCGGGCAGCCATTCCGGCAGCCCGGATAGCTTGTTGGCGGAAATGCGCAGCAATTCCAGCTTGCCGCAATGCGTCAGCTCCGGCGGCAATGCGCTCAAGCGATTTCCGGACAACATGAGTTTTTGCATGTCGGTGCAGCGGCCGATTTCGGCGGGCAGCTGCTCGATGCGATTGTCCGTCAGGATCAGCCAGCGCAACTGCGGCGGCAGGGCGGCGGCTGGCACACTCACGATCCGGTTCGCCTTGAAGCCGATCATCGTCAGCGAAGGGCAGCGGCCCAGCACTGCGGGCAGTTCGGTGAACTGGTTTTCAGAGCAGAAAATGATGCGCAGCCGGTGTAAGCGCGGCAGGTCGTCCGGCAGGGCGGACAAGGCATTGCCGGTCAGGTCCAGGATTTCGAGCGTATCGGCCAGGTCGAAAATCTCGCGCGGGAAATCAGTCAGGCCGCCGCGCAGTTGCAGCCGCACTGCGCCGGCCAGTTGGCCGGAGCGCAGTTGTTGAAGCGTTTGCATCAAATTACACGAACAGTTTGGCGGTGTCTTCGGACCAGGCGTGGCTATGCTTGCCCCAGTCGCCGTCACCGCGCGGCTCCGGGTAGCCGGACTGGCAGTAACCGCGCTTGGCGTCGAAGTCGAACACGGCTTGCGGCACGCCGTTGATCATCAGGACGGATTTGCGCGAGTCCTGCGACCAGCCAACGTGGAAATGAATGAACTTTTCGCTATCGGCGACGTCGGCGACGTTATAAACGTGCACACCGTCCTGTACCTTGTTGCCTTCAGCCGCTGGATCGATGGCGTAGAAATAGCCGGTTTCGGCATCATCCTGGAAGACGACTGCGAATTTTCCGTCAGGAGAGTGGGATTCGAAATGGGTCTGCTGGCCGACGGTATGGTGGCCGTCTACATCGATCAGGAGTGGCATGCTGAGAAACCGAAGAGTTTGCGTGGGCGCAGTATAGCTTGCGCCTAGCTTTCCTCGTCCAGCATTTTCTGGATTTCAGCGCGCTCTTTGGCCGAAACGTGGCCGCCACGCAGCGCGGCCATTACCAGGGCCTTGCCGGAGCCGGCAAATGCCTTGTGGATCAAGTCTTTCAATAAAGAGGTCTGGATCGAATCCTGTTGCTCGGCAGGGGAGTAGACGTGGGCGCGCTGGCTTTCGTCGCGGTTCAGCAGGCCCTTGGCGTGCATCACTTGCAGCAGTCGCAGCACGGTGGCGTACTGCATATCCGGCCGCGTTTCCACGGCCGCATCATGCACCTGCCGCGCCGTTGCCGGGCCAAGCGCAAACAACAGGCGCAGCATTTCCAGTTCGCTAGGGGTAGGTTTCGGGAGCGGCATGAAAGATCCAGGAAGGACAGCAATGGATCTAGAATAAATGATCTAGACAGAAAAGTCTATGACTGCGAACTGTCGACCTCGTGTCCCACCATGGGGTCACACCCGAATCGGGACACGGACTCAACCGTACTGCAGCCGTGCTCGTGTCTCATTTCGGGTGTGACCCCACGGTGGGACACGGGCTCGGCAGTGGGCTTACCAGGCCATTTCGCCTTTGGCGACTTTGGCGCTCAGTTGCAGGGCGCTGTCGAGGCCGGCTTGCGGGTAGGCGGATTTCATGGCGGCGACCAGGGCGGCGCTGTCGGCGGCGGCTGGAGTGGCGGCTTCGAAGCGGCGCAGGTAGTCGGCGGTGTAGCTGATGGCGTCCGGCGTCAGGGCGCTGCCGGGGGCGAAGTGGCCGGGCACGACGGTCGTCGGCTTCAGCTTGGCCATGTCGTCCAGCACGGTCAGCCATTGGGCGCGCGATTCCGGCGTCTGGGTGTCGGCCACCCAGACGTGCAGGCCTTTGAACAGGACCACGCCGCCTACCACGGCTTTGATCGACGGAATCCACACATAACTGCGGTCACCCTGGCCGTTAACCTGCAGCTTCTGGCCTTCCAGTTCGATATCGCCTTGCAGCAGTTCCGGCATCACCACGCCTTTCGGTGCGTTGGCGCCGAGGATCGGGCCCCAGTAGGCCACCTTGGCCTGGGCTTTCTTTTCCATGGCGGCGATGGTGGTGCCGCGTGCCACGATGCGGGCTTGCGGGAAGGCGGCTTTCAGCACGTCCAGGCCGAAGTAGAAGTCCGGGTCGCCGTGGCTGACATAAATAGTGGTCAGGCGCTTGCCGCTGGCTTTGATCTGGGCGGCCAGCTTTTCAGCTTCGGCGCGCGAGAACTGGGCGTCCACCAGCACGGCGTCTTTCTCGCCTTTGACCAGTACGGAGGCAACCGGGAAGATGGCGGCTTCGCCCGGATTGAAGACTTCCAGGGTCAGCGGGGCCGCGGAGGCGCCGATCGTGGTTGCGGCGAAGGCGGCTGCGGCGAACGTGTGCTTGATCATGTCTGTGTTCCTTGTTGTGAGTGGATGCTGCCAGTGTAGGCCTTTTGATATGATCGAAAAATAGGATATATTGAAACTGTTTATTGCATAAATCGTTCATATGGATCGCATCGCTTCTGCCAACGTCTTTGTCACCATTGCCGAACGCGGCAGCTTGGCCGGGGCCGCCGAGGCACTTGATATGTCGCGCGCCATGGTGACGCGCTACCTGGCGGAGATGGAGGAGTGGGCGGGTGCGCGCCTGCTGCACCGGACCACGCGCCGCCTGGGCTTGACCGCGGCTGGGGAGGTGACGCTGGCGCGTTGCCGCGAATTGCTGGCGCTGGCCGGGGCAATTCCGGCGGCAGGCGATGCGGGAGCGGGAGAACCGCGCGGCTTGCTGCGGGTGGCATGCGCACAGTTCCTGGCGCAGACAGCGCTCGCCGATGCGCTGGCGCACTTCCTGCGCCAGTATCCGCAGGTGACGGTCGACCTTCAGGTCGATAACCGCGCCGTCAATCTGGTCGAACAGCGCATCGACCTGGCGATCCGTATTACCAATGCGTTGGAGCCGAACCAGATCGCGCGCAAACTGGGCGAGTGCCGCTCCATGCTGGCGGCCTCGCCGTCCTACCTGGCCCAGCATGGAGCGCCCGCCGCGCCGCAGGAGCTGGCGCGGCATAACTGCCTGGCGTATAGCTATTTCGGCAAGAGTGTGTGGACGCTGGTGCGCGATGGCGAGCCGCCGCAAGAGGTGCCGGTAGGCGGCAACCTGTCTTCGAACGAGTCGATGGCATTGCTGGCGGCGGCCGGGCAGGGCGCAGGCATCGCCATGCAGCCGCGCTTCGTGGTGCAGCCGCTGATAGCGGATGGCAGGCTGGTGCAAGTCTTGCCGGACTGGCAAGCGCAGGCGCTGGGAATTCATGCCATTTATACATCGCGCCAGCACATGCCGCCCGCACTGCGGGTCTTGCTCGATTACCTGGCCGACTGGTTCGCCCGGCATGGATCGGAGTTTTAGTTGTTTCAGTTCAATGACAGTGCTATGCTAGGCGACCGTTTTTGGAAAATCTGGAAACACAGAGCCCTTCCCCACAACTTGATGTGCAATCCGCTAACCGGTCAGGCCGTGTCGCGGAAGGTTTGAACAACCCGCTAATTCCTCGCGAAGCGCGAAGAAAGGTGAGCAAAGAAATGATGCAACAACAGACGTCCAATTCCTACCTGTTTGGTGGGAACGCGCCGTACGTAGAAGAACTGTACGAAGCGTATCTTGAAAATCCTGGCTCCGTGCCAGACAACTGGCGCCAGTATTTCGACGCCATGCAGAACGTGCCGGCAGTTGACGGCAGCGCCAAGCCAGACGTCGTGCACTCGTCCGTCATCGCTTCCTTCGCCGAACGCGCGAAAGCGGGTCCAATCCGCACCATCGTCGCTTCGTCCGACGCCGAAATGGGCCGCAAGCGCGTGGCCGCCACCCAGCTGATCGCAGCCTACCGCTACCTGGGCTCTCGCTGGGCTAACCTGGATCCTCTGCAGCGCCAGGAGCGTCCAAGCATTCCTGAACTCGAACCTTCCTTCTACGGCTTCACCGATGCCGACCAGGACACCGTTTTCAATATCAGCAACACCTACTTCGGCCCAGAGACCGCGACCCTGCGCGACCTGTCCAACCTGCTGAAGGACACCTACACCCGCTCCGTCGGCGCGGAATACATGTACATCTCCGACCCGGCCGAAAAGCGCTGGCTGCAGGAGCGCCTGGAGTCGATCCGTTCGACCCCTAACTTCACCGCGGAAAAGAAAAAGCACATCCTGGAGCGCTTGACCGCTGCTGAAGGCCTGGAACGCTACCTCCATACCAAGTACGTCGGCCAGAAGCGCTTCTCGCTGGAAGGCGGCGAAACCTTCATCGCTTCCCTGGACGAAGTGATCCAGCGCGCCGGCGAAAAAGGCGTGCAGGAAATCGTTATCGGCATGGCCCACCGCGGCCGCCTGAACGTGCTGGTGAATACCCTGGGCAAGGCGCCTAAGGACCTGTTCGAAGAATTCGAAGGCAAGCACGCCGACGACCTGCCGGCTGGCGACGTGAAATACCACCAGGGCTTCTCGTCCGACATCTCCACCGCAGGCGGCCCGGTCCACCTGTCGCTGGCGTTCAACCCGTCCCACCTGGAAATCGTCAACCCGGTGGTTGAAGGTTCCGTGAAGGCCCGTATGGACCGCCGCGGCGACGCGCAGGGCGCGCAAGTGCTGCCGATCCTGGTGCACGGCGACGCGGCATTCGCCGGCCAGGGCGTTGTGATGGAAACCCTGAACCTGGCGCAGACCCGTGGCTACGGCACCGGCGGCACCGTGCACATCGTGATCAACAACCAGATCGGCTTCACCACCTCCGATCCACGCGATGCACGTTCCACCATTTACTGCTCCGACGTCGTGAAGATGATCGAGGCTCCTGTATTGCACGTGAATGCCGACGATCCTGAAGCGGTGGTACTGGCTTCCCAGATCGCCCTGGACTACCGCCTGCAGTTCAAGAAAGACATCGTTGTCGACATCATCTGCTTCCGCAAACTGGGCCACAACGAGCAGGACACCCCGGCGCTGACCCAGCCGCTGATGTACAAGAAGATCGCCAAGCACCCTGGCACCCGCAAGCTGTACGCGGACAAGCTGATCACCCAGGGCGTGATCCCGGCCGACGGCGGCGACGCCATGGTGGCCGCTTACCGTGCTGCGATGGACCAGGGCAAGCACACCATTGATCCGGTGATCTCCAACTTCAAGAACAAGTACGCCGTTGACTGGCTGCCGTTCCTGAACCGCAAGTGGACCGACGCGGCAGATACCGCCGTGCCGATGACCGAGCTGAAGCGCCTGGCGACTGCCATCACCACCGTGCCTGAGAGCTTCAAAGTGCACTCGCTGGTCGAGAAGGTCCTGGCTGACCGCTCCACCATGGGCAAGGGCGAGATGAACCTGGACTGGGGCATGGGCGAGCATCTGGCCTTCGCATCCCTGGTTTCCTCCGGCTACGCAGTGCGCCTGACCGGCCAGGACGCCGGCCGCGGCACCTTCACCCACCGTCACGCCGTGCTGCACGACCAGAACCGCGAACGTTGGGACGCCGGCACCTACATCCCGCTGCAGAACATCGCAGAAGGCCAGGCACCGTTCACCGTGATCGATTCCGTGCTGTCCGAAGAGGCAGTGCTGGCCTTCGAGTACGGCTACTCGACCGCCGAGCCTAACACCCTGACCATCTGGGAAGCCCAGTTCGGCGACTTCGTCAACGGTGCCCAGGTGGTGATCGACCAGTTCATCAGCTCCGGCGAAGTGAAGTGGGGCCGTGCTTCCGGCCTGGTCATGATGCTGCCGCACGGTTACGAAGGCCAGGGTCCTGAGCACTCGTCGTGCCGCCCGGAGCGCTTCCTGCAGCTGTGCGCTGACAACAATATGCAAGTTGTGCAGCCGACCACCGCATCGCAGATCTTCCACGTGCTGCGCCGCCAGATGGTGCGCCAGTTCCGCAAGCCGCTGGTGATCCTGACTCCTAAGTCGCTGCTGCGTAACAAGGATGCAGGTTCCCAGCTGGAGCAGTTGGCCAAGGGCGCCTTCCAGACCGTGATCGGCGAAGTGGACGAGTCCATCGATGCCAAGAAGGTCAAGCGCGTGATCGCCTGCTCCGGCAAGGTGTACTACGACATCGTCAACACCCGCAAGACCCGCGGCGTGACCGATACCGCCATCGTGCGTATCGAACAGCTGTACCCGTTCCCGCACAAGGCGTTCGCTGCTGAACTGAAGAAGTTCCCGAACCTGACCGAAGTGGTGTGGGCGCAGGACGAGCCGCAGAACCAGGGTCCTTGGTTCCAGATCCAGCACAACATCTTCGAGGCAATGGAATCGGGCCAGAAGCTGGCATACGCCGGCCGCCCAGCTTCCGCTTCGCCTGCCGTGGGTTACTACGACAAGCACTACGCGCAGCAGAAAGACCTGCTGGAAACCGCGTTCTCGAAGCTGAAGGGCTTCATCCTGACCAAGTAATCGCAATAAGCGGGTGAGCCGCCCGCGCGATGCGGGCGGCGCAAAAAATACACAAAATTCGGAGTAAAAAACAAATGGCACAAATCGAAGTCAAAGTTCCTCAACTGTCGGAATCCGTCGCTGAAGCGACCCTGCTGACCTGGCACAAGAAAGTCGGCGAGGCAGTGGCCCGCGACGAAAACATGATCGACATCGAGACCGACAAGGTTGTCCTGGAACTGCCGGCACCAGCCGCCGGCGTGGTTGTGCAAGTGATCAAGGCCGACGGCGCCACCGTGGTTGCCGGCGAAGTGATCGCCATCATCGATACCGAAGCCGCTGCCGGCGCGACCCCATCGGCTCCTGCTGCTGCCGCTGCACCAGCCGCCGCTCCTGCTGCCGCCGCCGACAAGTCCGGCGTTGCCATGCCAGCCGCTGCCAAGATCCTGTCCGAAGCCGGCATCGCCGCTTCCGACGTTGCTGGTTCCGGCAAAGACGGCCGCGTGACCAAGGGCGACGCCCTGGCTGCTGCCGCCGCACCGAAACCAGCCGCTCCGGCACCGCTGGCGCCAGCCGCTCCCAAGGCACAACTGCAGAAGGTTGCTGCGCCAGCCGCCGCCAACCTGGGCGATCGTCCGGAAGAACGCGTGCCAATGAGCCGCCTGCGCGCACGTATCGCCGAGCGCCTGGTCGAGTCCCAGTCCACCAACGCCATCCTGACCACCTTCAATGAAGTCGACATGAAGCCGGTCATGGACCTGCGTAACAAGTACAAGGACAAGTTCGAGAAAGAGCACGGCGTGAAGCTGGGCTTCATGTCCTTCTTCGTCAAGGCCGCCGTGCACGCACTGAAGAAGTACCCGATCCTGAACGCTTCGGTCGACGGCAACGACATCGTCTACCACGGCTACTTCGACATCGGTATCGCCGTGGGTTCCCCACGCGGCCTGGTGGTGCCTATCCTGCGCAACGCAGACCAGATGAGCATCGCCGAGATCGAGAAGAAGATCGGCGAATTCGGCCAGAAAGCCAAAGAAGGCAAGCTGACCCTGGAAGACCTGACCGGCGGTACCTTCTCCATCTCGAACGGCGGCACCTTCGGCTCCATGCTGTCGACCCCGATCATCAACCCGCCACAATCGGCAATCCTGGGCGTGCACGCCACCAAGGACCGCGCTGTTGTCGTTGACGGCCAGATCGTGATTCGCCCAATGAACTACCTGGCGATGTCCTACGACCACCGCATCATCGACGGCCGCGAAGCTGTCCTGGGCCTGGTGGCAATGAAGGAAGCCCTGGAAGATCCTGCGCGCCTGCTGCTGGACCTGTAATCCAGAAAGGCCTTGCCTGACCCGCAGGGTCGGGCACCGGCTTGCCGTTTTAAACACGAAGGGAGTCACATGAGCGTCTCCGAAGAACTGAAGCGCCTGCACGAATTGCACCAGGCCGGTGCCCTGAGCGATGAAGAATTCGCCCGAGCCAAGGAAAAGCTGCTGCAAGGCGGCGGTACCAGCCAGCAGGCCGGCGACGATTTCGTCGCTGAAGTCGGCAAGCTGCGCCGCTCCACCACCGACCGCTGGCTAGGCGGCGTGTGCGGCGGCATCGCCAGGCAATCCGGCATCGAATCCTGGATCTGGCGCCTGATCTTCGTTCTGGTCGCAACATGCCTCGGCTTCGGGGGGCTGATTTACATCCTTATGTGGATTTTCGTCCCCACGGACGACCAATGATTTGGGAAAAGACATGAGCAACAAACAATTTGACGTAGTAGTTATCGGCGCCGGTCCTGGCGGTTACATCGCCGCCATCCGCGCAGCGCAACTGGGCTTTTCCGTAGCCTGTATTGACGAATGGAGCAACGACGCCGGCAAGCCGGCCCCAGGCGGCACCTGCACCAACGTAGGCTGCATCCCATCGAAAGCGCTGCTGCAATCGTCCGAGCACTTCGACCATGCATCGCACAGCTTCAAAGAGCACGGCATCAACGTGGAAGGCCTGTCCTTCGACGTGGCCCAGATGCTGAAGCGCAAGAACACCGTTGTTAAGCAAAACAACGACGGCATCCTGTTCCTGTTCAAGAAGAACAAGGTCACCTTCTTCCACGGCCGCGGCGCATTCGCCGGCGCCGCTGGCGCTGAAGGCTACCCGATCGCCATCTCCGGCCAGACCACCGAAACCATCACCGGCAAGCAGATCATCGTTGCTACCGGCTCCAACCCGCGTGCACTGCCGGGCGCACCGTTCGACGAGAAACTGATCCTGTCGAACACCGGCGCCCTGAACATCGACACCGTACCGGCCAAGCTGGGCGTGATCGGTGCCGGCGTGATCGGCCTGGAGCTGGGCTCCGTATGGCGCCGCCTGGGCTCCGAAGTGACCGTGCTGGAAGGCCTGCCGACCTTCCTGGGCGCAGTCGACGAGCAGATCGCCAAGGAAGCACTGAAGCTGCTGACCAAGCAGGGCCTGTCGATCAACCTGTCCTGCAAGATCACCAAGGTCGAAGCCGGCAAGAACAACGTCACCGTTGAATACACCGACGCCAAGGGCGAAGCCCAGAAGTCCGTGTTCGACAAGCTGATCGTGTCGATCGGCCGTACCGCCAACACCATCGGCCTGGGCGCCGACAAAGTGGGCCTGGCGGTCGACGAGCGCGGCATGATCACCGTGGATGACGACTGCAAGACCAACCTGCCGAACGTCTGGGCAATCGGCGACGTGGTGCGCGGCCCGATGCTGGCGCACAAGGCGGAAGAAGAAGCGGTTGCCGTGGCTGAGCGCATCGCCGGCCAGCATGGCCACACCAACTTCAATACCCTGCCATCCGTCATCTACACCCATCCGGAAATCGCTTCCGTGGGCAAGACCGAGCAGCAGCTGAAGGCTGAAGGCGTGGCGTACAAAGCCGGCACCTTCCCATTCCTGGCGAACGGCCGCGCACGCGCGCTGGGCGATACCAGCGGCATGGTGAAGTTCCTGGCCGATGCAACCACCGACGAGATCCTGGGCGTGCACATCGTGGGCCCGATGGCTTCCGAGCTGATCTCCGAAGCGGTGGTGGCGATGGAGTTCAAGGCATCCGCCGAAGACATCGCGCGCATCTGCCACGCACACCCGTCGCTGTCCGAAGCGACCAAGGAAGCAGCGCTGGCTGTTGACAAGCGTACGCTGAACTTCTAAACCGGTAAACCGCTGCCTGACCCGCAGGGTCAGGCACCAGGCCCGCGACAGCCGCGTCATAAGTGTCAGACCTTGCGGGTCTGACACTGGTTTACCTGTTTGAAATAAACATGAACGTCCAAGAGTTCTACCAGCACGCGCTCACGCAGCGCGACTTCAAAGCCGACGCCGCCCAACAGCGCGCCGTCGACCGCCTGCAGCAGTGCTACGACGAATGGGTCGAGTACAAGTCGCAACGCTCGAATTCCTTCAAACGCCTGATCAACCGCCCGACGCCGCCGCGCGGCGTGTACATGTGGGGCGGGGTAGGGCGCGGCAAATCCTTCCTGATGGATTCGTTCTATTCGGTGATCCCGCTGGTGCGCAAGACGCGCCTGCACTTCCACGAATTCATGCGCGATGTCCACATGCAGCTCGACGAACTGCGCGGCGTGGAAGATCCACTGGACGAAGTGGCGAAACGGATCGCCAGGAAGTACCGCCTGATCTGTTTCGATGAATTCCACGTATCGGACGTGGCTGACGCCATGATCCTGTACAACCTGATGAAAGCGCTGTACGACAACGGCGTGTCCTTCATCATGACCTCGAATTACGAGCCGTCCACGCTTTACCCGGACGGCCTGCACCGCGACCGCATCCTGCCCACCATCGCCCTGCTGAAGGAAAAGATGGATGTGCTGAACGTGGATGCCGGCGTCGATTACCGCGGCCGCGCGCTGGAGCAGGTGGATGCCTACTACACGCCGCTCAACGCCAATACCGACCACCAGTTGCGCGAAGCTTTCGCGCGTGTCGCAGAGACCTCCGATGAAGACCCGCGCATCCATGTCGAGGGCCGCGAACTGAAAGCCTTGCGCCGCGCGGGTACCATCATCTGGTTCGATTTCGCCACGCTGTGCGGCGGCCCGCGCTCGCAGAACGACTACCTGGAAATCGCCAGCCGCTTCCATACCGTGATATTGTCCGGTATTCCGATGATGTCGGCCGGACAATCGTCCGAAGCGCGCCGCTTCACCTGGCTGATCGACGTGTTCTACGACCAGAAGGTCAAGCTGATCATGTCGGCCGAGGTGGAGCCGGAGGAGCTGTACACCTCCGGTGTGCTGTCCAACGAATTCCACCGCACCGTGTCGCGCATCGTCGAGATGCAATCGCGCGAGTATATGGAAAAGGAACAGCGCGGCGCTGCCGAAAAGCTGTCCTGACAAGGAGAAAAATTTGAAGAACTGGATCTGGCTGGCCTTGATGCTGCCAAGCGCGGTGCTGGCGCAGGACATCGGCCGTCCGGCGGCAACGGGAGCCCCGCGCATCCCCGAAACGCACTCGATCGAGCAGGCCGACGCGCGCCTGGCGCAAGTGGCCAAGGACCGCGCATCGGTGGAGGCGGAGTTCAACGCCAGCGAGCAGCTTTGCTACGAGAAGTTCTTCGTCAACGCCTGCATCGACGAGGCCAAGGAGCAGCGCCGCCTGCGCATGGCCGAGCTGCGCTCGGTGGAAGTGGAAGCGAATTACTTCAAGCGCCGCAGTGCGGTGGACGTGCGCGACCGCGAGCTGGAAGACCGCGCCCGCAAGGATGCCGCCGAAGCGGCCTATAACACCGCCCATCCGAAGCCGCCGCGGCCCAATCCTGAGCTGAAGCCGGCAAAGAAACCGGCGGCGGTGTCGGTGCAGCAGCGCCAGGCGGAGCATGACGCCCGCGAGCGCGCGCGCGCCGCCCAGGAAGCAGCTGCGGCGCCGGAGCGCGCAGCCAAGGCGGCTGCGTTCGAGCGCAAGAAAGTGGAATCGGAAAAGCGGCAGGCGCAAGTCAAGGCCAAGGTGGCCGAGAAGGAAGAGAAAAAGCGCCGTGCCGCCGAAGCGCAGAAGGCCGAAGCCGCGAAAGCCGAGGCCGAGGCCAAGGCCGAAGCGGCCAAGGCCGACGCCGCGAAGAAGCCTTAAACGGCTTTGCGCAGCTTCTGCACCGTGTAGTTGACCGGCTCCTTTGGCGGGGCGACCAGCTTGATGATCGCCATCGAGCAGTTGTCGCCCTTGCCCTGCGCCCGTTCGCGCGCCTTGTTGATCAGCAGTTCAGCCGCCTCGCGCGGCGATTTCTTGGCGATTGCGCTCGCCAGTTCCACGTCCGCGAAGTAAGACCACAAGCCGTCCGAGCACAGTAGGAACGCATTGCCTGCCTTCAGGTTCTCCTGCACGCCGAACGTGACGAACGGGTCGCGATGCTTGTTCCCCAGCGCGTTGCTGAGCAGCTTGGCCTGGCGGTGCTTGCGCGCCGCTTCTTCGGGCAGGTTTTCCTTCTCCATCAAGTGGGCGACATAGTCGGCATCGCTGCTGCGGGCCAGGCATTCCTTGTTGTCGAAACGATACAAACGTGAGTCACCGACGATGGCCCAGACGGCCTGGCGTTCGGGCGTCAGCACCATCAGCACCACGCTCGACTGCGGCTCGCTGGCACCGGTACGCGGGTCCATGACCAGGATCTGGTGGACGTCGTTCGCAATTTCGCGCAGCAATTCTTGCAATCGCGGCAAGTGGACCGACTCCGCGGCCCGGTATTCATCAAACAATTGTTTGGCGGTATGCAGCACCTGCTCAGCACCGGTGGCGCCGCCACTGATACCGTCGGCCAGCACGGCCAGCACATAGCCGGGCGCTTTCTGCGCCGTAAACAACGCGACACGGTCATTTTGTTGGGGCCGGCTACCGATATGTTGCGCGGTTCCGGCCTCGATTTTGTACGTGCTCATAGGGAGTTGACAGCTTCTTTCCAATGACTACCTGAGTTAAACTATGCACAGTATGCAGTTTCGTTGCAAGTATAGCCTGTTGTCGCTACGAAACTGTAAGCAAACGTTAATCGAAATCGTGCCGACTTTCCATTTATGATCAACAAAGAAGAAATCCAGCGTCGCATCGTTGAGCTCGATGTTGAGCACCGCGACCTGGATGCAGTCATTGAAATGTTGACCCTGGATGGTCACCACGATCAACTTCAGTTGCGACGCCTCAAGAAGCGCAAGTTGCAATTGAAAGACTATATCACCCTGCTGAAAATGCAATTGGTGCCCGACGTACCGGCCTGAGCAGGGCCACTCATTCTTCTACGAACTTGACAGATCCACAACAGCCGACCGCCGCTCCCGGCGCGCCGAACGATCCGGTTTTTCCTCCGGGGGCGCACGACGCCGATATTGAGCGCCTGTTTGGACCCGGCGGCCCCTTGGGCCCGGCGGTGGGCGGCTTTCGTCCGCGCCAATCGCAGACCGAGATGGCCAAGGCGATTGCCGATGCCATCGCCAAGCAGCAGACCCTGATCGCCGAAGCGGGTACCGGCACCGGCAAGACCTTCGCCTACCTGGTGCCGGCCCTGCTGTGGGGCGGCAAGACCATCGTCTCCACCGGGACCAAGAACCTGCAGGACCAGTTGTTCCTGCGCGATATCCCGACCATCCGCGCCGCGCTGCAGGCGCCGGTGTCGGTGGCGCTGCTGAAAGGGCGCTCCAACTACCTGTGCCACTACCACCTGGAACGCACGCTGCAGAACGGCCGCATGACTTCGCGCGAAGATGTCGGCTACCTGCGCGAGATTTCGCGCTTCCTGAAGATGACCAGCACCGGCGACAAGGCCGAACTGGCGCGCGTGCCGGAAAATGCCCTGGTGTGGAACCTGGTGACGTCGACCCGCGAGAATTGCATGGGGCAGGAGTGCCAGTACTACCAGGATTGCTTCGTGATGAAGGCGCGGCGCGAGGCGCAGCAGGCCGACGTGGTGGTGGTCAACCATCACCTGTTCTTTGCCGACGTGGCGCTGAAAGATACCGGCGTGGCCGAACTGCTGCCCTCCGCCAACACCGTCATCTTCGACGAGGCGCACCAGCTGCCCGATACCGCCACGTTGTTCTTTGGCGACAGCGTCTCCACCTCGCAGATCCTGGAGCTGTGCCGCGACGTGCTGGCCGAGGGCCTGGCCCATGCGCGCGACGGCGCCGAATGGGCCAAAGTCGTCACGCCGGTGGAAAAGGCGGCGCGCGACCTGCGCCTGACCTTCACGCAGGACATCGTGCGCATGTCGCTGCCGCAGATCGCGCCATCCAGCGATTTCTTCCCCGCGCTGCAGACGCTGAAGGATGAACTGATCGACATGGTGGAGGTGCTGGATAAGAACGCCGAGCGCGCCGAAACCATCGAACAATGCCGCGTGCGCGGCAACGAGCTGTCGGCCCGCCTGGAAGCGTGGAAATTCGACCCGAAAGCGAAAGTGGCTGCCGGCGAAGAGGCCGTGTTCTGGGTCGAAGCCTTCCAAAGCTCGCTGCAGCTGCATAAAACGCCGCTGTCGATCGCACCGATCTTCAATGGCCAGCGTGAAGGCGTGCCGCGCAGCTGGATCTTCACCTCTGCCACGCTGGCGGTGAAAAACGACTTCACCCACTTCGCCCAGCAACTGGGCCTGGAGAATGAAGTGGCGCGCAATTGGCCAAGCCCGTTCAATTACGAACAGCAGGGCATCCTGTACGTGCCGCAGGGCTTGCCGGACCCGAATTCGATGGGCTACACCGATGCCGTGCTGGATGCGGCGCTGCCGGTCATCGAAGCGGCCGGCGGCCGCACCTTCCTGCTGTGCACCACGCTGCGCGCTGTCAAGCGCGCGGCCGACCGCCTGCGCGACGAATTCGACAAGCGCGGCCTGAAGTTCCCGCTGTTCGTGCAGGGCGACCGTGGCCGTACCGAGCTGCTGGACCAGTTCCGCAAGGCCGGCAACGGGGTGCTGATCGGCTCCCAGAGCTTCTGGGAGGGCGTCGACGTGCGCGGCGAAGCGCTGTCGCTGGTGATCATCGACAAGCTGCCTTTCGCGCCTCCTGACGATCCTGTGCTGGCGGCCCGCATCGAAGTGATGGAGCGCCAGGGCCTGAACGGTTTCATGGGCCACACCCTGCCGGAAGCGATCATCAACCTGAAGCAGGGCGCCGGCCGCCTGATCCGCGACGAGGGCGACCGCGGCGTGCTGATGCTGTGCGATCCGCGCGTGATCTCCAAGCCTTACGGCCGCCGCATCTGGCAAAGCCTGCCGCCATTCAAGCGTACGCGCGAGGCGGCCGACGTCCTGGAATTCTTCAAAGGTCATTGAGCCCAGGGATACGCAATGAAACTGACGCGAGCGATGTTGGATGAGGCTGCAGGCCAGGGCCTGCTGGATGCAGGCCAGGCTGGGCGCTTGTGGCAGTTCCTGGTCGAGCGTGAGCAGCATACGCCCGGCTTCAAGCCGGCGCACATCCTGTATTACCTGGGGGGCCTGATCGCCATCGGCGCCATGTCGCTGTTCATGACGCTGGGCTGGGAGTCGTTCGGCGGCACCGGCCTGCTGTTCATTTCGATGTGCTATATGGTGGCGGCGCTAGGCGCGGTCGAATGGCTGCGCGTGCGCGGCTTGGTGCTGCCGGCCGGGGTGCTGGCGGCCTTCGCCGTGGTGCTGGTGCCGCTTGCAGTCTATGGCTTGCAGCATATGCTGGGCCTATGGGCAGGCGGTGGCGCCGGCAGTTCGTACCGCAATTACCACTACTACATCGACTGGCGCTGGATCTTCATGGAGCTGGCCACGCTGGCTGCCGGCGCCGTAGTGCTGTGGCGCTACCGCATGCCGTTCACGGTGATGCCGCTGGCTGTGACCCTGTGGTACATGAGCATGGATGTGACCGAAATGCTGCTTGGCCATTACAGCCTGTTCTCCCGCGAAGGCAAGATCATCTCGGCGGTATTCGGCGTCGCCATGACGCTGCTTGCGCTGTGGATCGACCTGCGCAACCGAAGTAGCAAGGACTATGCGTTCTGGTTGTATATCTGGGGCGTACTGACGTTTTGGGGCGCCTTGTCTTCGATGGACTCAGGCAGCGAGTTCGGAAAGCTGGTCTATTGCCTGATCAACGTCCTGATGATCGGCATCGGAGCAGCCTTGTCGCGCCGCGTTTTCGCCGTATTTGGCGGCTTTGGCTTGGCCGGCTACCTTGGCCACTTGTCGTACACCGTTTTCCGCGACAGTCTGCTGTTCCCGGTCGCCCTGACCGCAATCGGCATCGCCATCATCGCCGCCGGCGTGTTCTGGCAGCGTCGCGAAGCAGCGATCGGGGCCGGCTTGCGCCAATGGCTGCCCGGTCCCGTGCGCCTGCTGGTCGAACGCCGCGCGTGAAGCTGCGGCCTAGCGCAGTTCCGGCGGCGCTTCGCCGGTAACAAGCCAGTTGCCGATTGCCCGATAGACTTGCGAGCGCTGGCCGTGCAGGCCGTGGGCGCTTTCACGGCTGCAGTCGCGCAGGGTGCCGGCGTAGACCTGCGGGAAAGCCAGGCTGTCAACTGCGATCAGGGGAAAGAAGCGCGCTTTCCGATAACTTTCGCGGAACGGCAGGCAGGCGTCGCGCCGGTGATGCACGCCAAGCACCGGCCGTTTCAGGTGCGGCACTTCGGCCCAGGCATCGCCGCTGCCGTTGACCAGCACCACCGCATCAACTGATGGCAAGCGGTTGGCGACATACGCAGCCGAGAAGGCGCCGTCGCTGCTGCCCATCAGGACGATGCGCGCCTGCGGATGGCGCTTGCGCATGAAATCGAGCACGGCGGCCACATCCTGCCGGTGCGCGGCGCCTTGGCGGCTGTCGATATCCAGCACTTCATGGTCGCTGGCGGTGTCCAGCGCCACCATGGCGCCGATTTGTTCTGCCATCTGGCGCTGCGCGCCGAACAAGGTATCCGGATCGGTCGGCAGGCTGCCCGGCCAGACGCCCTGCAAGCCGCGCTGGCCCGAGCCGCCGGCCAGGTAGAGCACAACGTGGCCGGCTGTGTGCTCGCCAGTCATCTCCAGCACACGCACGGTGGCGCCGGGCCGCGTCGGAATATCCAGCAGGACTTCCCCGGCCTGCGCCACGCCGTGCAGCGCGAGGGCCAGCCATGCCAGCGTGTGCATCCTCATTTGCCATCTCCTGTGCCGAGTGACTTTCACGCACCTCGATTCAATTGGCGCATTGTCTGAAATTGTATATTCTCAGGCAACGTTTTATGCAACAGTCGAGGTGACGCGATGAAGTGCAAGTTGATCTTGGGCGCGCTGGCGATGGCGCTGGCGCCCGCCGCGCACAGCCAATGCTGCGGCTTTGGCATGAGCTACGATAACGTTGTGGTCTGGCCGCAGCCGGACCTGCGCATTCCAGTGCCGTCGGCGACCAATGCGAAGAAGGCGCCACCGGTCCTGCCCAAATCGAGGCCGGCCGTGCAGGCCAACGCGCATAAGCTTGCCCAGCACTTCCCGCTGGACAAGCGCATGGAGATGGAAAAGATCTACCTGCAAAGCATGGACGTCTACCTCCAGGTCGAGAAGAAAATGGGCTGGACGCCGCGCGACATGGCAGGCGGCCTGGCGGCATTCCTGGTCGGGAATTACATGGTCTTGAAAAACACCGAAGTCCCGGACGAGGCTTTCAATGCGGTGGCCAGGCAAATCCGCGCACAGAACAAACTCCAGAACATCAACGACCGCAACGAAGCGGACAAGGTGCGCGACGTCTTCGAGCAGAGCGCCATGATCGGCGCCTTCATGGCCCTGGCCTACAAATCGCACCAGCAGCAAGCGCAGCCTGCGGCCGTCTATGAAAACATGCGCAACGCCGCACGCGAAAACCTGCAACTGGTGCTGAAGGGCGATCCGGCCAACCTTTTCATCGACAAAAACGGCATGAGGTTCCAATGACGATCTTTATCAAGAAGTTGTGCAATGCCTTCATCACGGATGCCGTCGTCAATCGCCGCCTCGGCGGGGCTGCCGGGCGCAATGTGGAAGCCATCGGCGCCGTCATTGGCGGATTGTGGGTGGGCGGTATCGTCGCCGTGTCGGCGGACGCCCTGGACTGGGTGCCGAACATCATGAACAAGGCGGTGCACGACGATCTGCAGCCGGTGCATATTCCCTTGCGCGAGGTGCGGGCGGTGCGGCGCGAGTTCGGCATCCTGACCGGCATCGTAGTGGTCGAACTCGAGGAGGGCGGCGAGTTCCGCTTCCGCTGCTTCAATGCGCGCAGCGTGGCGGAGAACATGTCCGACCTGCTGCCTAGCCAGATGATGAGCGCATGAGGCGCCTGCGGCAGGCCGTGCTGTGCGCAGCGTTGCTTACGGCATCGGTGGCCCGAGCACAAGGTTATGTAGGCCTGGGACTTGATTATTCGATGACGACGGCGCCGATGATCAACTTCGCCAATATGGCGGTGATGAACAACAATGCGATGAATACCGGCGCCCGCTCGCGCAGCAAGCCTGCGCGCCTGGATGCACCGCCGGCGGTGCAGCGCAATGCGCAGGAACTGGCCAGGGTATTTCCAGCATCGAGCCAGGCTGCGATGACCCAGGCTTTTCAGCATAGCATGGATATCTACCAGCAGATCGCCGCCAAAATGGGCTGGCAGCGCGACGACCTGGATGGTGCGATGGCGGCCTTCATCGTCGGCAATTACATGGTATTCGCCAATCGCGATGTGCCGGACGAGGAGTTCGCGGCAGTGGCCGAGCAGTTGCGCGAGGGCGGCGGCACGCGCCGGCTGGCCGAGAAACAAAGCGCAGGAACGATCCGCAACCTGTACGAGAAAAGTGCGATGGTGGGCGCCTTCATGGCGCTGGCGTACAAGTCGCAGCAGCAAAAGGCACAGCCGGAGCAGGTGGCGGCCAACCTGCGCAACAGCGCACGCGAGAACCTGAAGCTGGTCTTGGGGACCGATCCCGAGCACCTGCAGATCGATGAGCGAGGTGTTATGCTTGTCAAATGACCACTCTTAACGGTTCCTGCCACTGCGGCGCCATCACGATCGAGGTGCCGGCTGCACCGGCCTATCTGATCGACTGCAACTGCTCGATCTGCCGCCGCACGCGGGCGCTGTGGGCCCTCTACCCTGAAGACGCTGTGCGCATCGAGGGCGATCCCGCAGGTACCGAGGATTATGTCTGGGGCGATAAATCGCTGCGCACGGTGCGCTGCCGCTCTTGCGGCTGCGTCACGCACTGGAAGTCGCTGCAACCCAATGGCGACGGCCGCATGGGTGTCAATATGGCCAACTTCGCGCCGCAAGCGGTGACCCCGCTGGAGCGGCGCAAGTTCGATGGCGCCGATACCTGGACCTATCTATGATCGCCGACCTGCCGCAAGACGCCTTGTTGCAGCGTTACCGTGAGCAGGGCGCATACACCGATTGCTTCGCCATCGACGTGCCGCGCCAGGTGGCGCATGCAGCCTTTGTCGAGGCGTTCTATACCACCGCGGTATTCAAGCTCGAGCGCCTGTTGCTGGCGCTGTTCGTTGCGCGTCCTTCGCGCGACGCGGAGGCGCGCGAGCTGGCGCATGGCCAGCGCCAGCAGTTTGCGGCGTGGTCGGTGGAAGAGCGGGCACCCGGCCAATTGCTGATGTGCGATTTCGCCGGTAGTACGCGCTCCTGGCTGATGGTGTCGCCGGCAGGGCAGGGTACGCGCTTGTACTTTGGTTCGGCCGTGGTGCGCTCGCGCCAGGGCGGCGTGTTCCGCGCGTTGCTTGGCTTCCATCAGCTCTATTCGCGCATCCTGTTGCGCGCCGCGGTGTCCCGCGCACTCAAGGCTGGCTGAGTCTCGATGGATTCCCTGATCACCGCGTCGGCCCGTTCGCTTGCCAGCGGCGATGTGCTGGGAGCCCTGAAGCATGTGGCCCTGCGCGACGATCCGCCGGCACTGGCCCTGCGCGGCATTGCCATGGCGCGCTTGGGCGACTACCCCAAGGCGCGAGACCTGCTGCGCCGCGCCGGCCGTGGCTTCGGCGCGCACGAAGAACTGGCGCGCGCCCGTTGTGTGGTGGCCGAAGCCGAAGTGGCGCTGGCCATGCGCGATTTCGCCGGCCCGCCGCGCGTGCTGGCAAGCGCGCTGGCGGTGCTGGAACGGCATGGCGATTACGGCAATGCGTTGCAGGCGCGCCTGATCGCGGCCCGGAGAGCTCTCCTGTTGGGCTGCCTCGAAGCTGCCGCGGCGGAATTGTCGCGACTCGATATACGTGCCCTGACACCGGCGTTGGCGGCGGTGGCGCAGTTGGCAGCAGCCGAATTGGCAATGCGTTCGTTGCGCCCTGCAGCGGCCCGGGCGGCACTCGCGCATGCAGGTGCGGCGGCCGCGCGTTCGGGCGTGCCGGAACTGATGACCGAAGTGATGGACGCCAACGCCGCGTTGCAGCGCCCCGCCGCGCGACGGCATGGCGGCGGCGACATGTCGCTCGATGAGGTGGTGTTGCTGCTGGCTTCCGACACGCTGGTGCTGGATGCCTGTCGACGCGGCCTGGGCGGCGGCGCCACTTGGCGCCCGTTGGCGCGCAGGCCGGTATTGTTCGCGCTGGCCCGCAGCCTGGCCGAGGCCTGGCCCGGCGACGCCGAGCGTGACCTGCTGATCGAGCACGCCTTCAACACCCGTCGCCCCGACCAGACCCACCGCGCCCGGCTGCGGGTCGAGATCGGCCGCCTGCGCGCGTTGCTGAAAGGACTGGCCGGTGTCGAAGCCACGCCGCTCGGCTTTGCGATCCGGCCGCTGGCTGGCCGCGCGGTGGCCGTGCTGGAGCCGCCCATCGATGGCGCGCAGGCATCGCTGCTGGCGTTGTTGTCCGACGGCGCTGCCTGGTCGACTTCCGCGCTGGCGCTGGCGCTCGATGCCAGCCAGCGCACTGTCCAGCGCGCGCTGGCTGATCTCGAAGCGGCCGGGCAGGTGCGCTCGATCGGCAATGCCCGCACGCGGCGCTGGCTGGCGCCGCCGCTGGCCGGATTCACGACAATCTTGTTACTCCCTGCGTCACTGCCGTTGGAATAAAGTTCACTTGCGGCGCAGATCAAGGCGCGCCTCATAAGGAGCAATGCAATGACCCGAAATTCACACAAGGTGCGCAAGGCTGAAATCCTGCGCGAATACGGCCCGTTCGACGGCGTTAGCAAAGTCGGCGGCGTTACTTACGACGGCCATCTGGTGTGGGCTGCCACCGGCGCCCGCCTGGTCGGCTTTGATCCGGAAAACGGCAAGCCGGCACGCACGCTGGAACTGGCTGCCGACGCCGGCACGGCGTTCGATGGCAAGTTCCTGTACCAAATCGCCGCGGAACGGATCAACAAGATCGACCCGGCCAGCGGCACAGTGGTGTCGTCGATCCCCGCGCCCGGCAAGGGCGGCGACTCGGGCCTGGCCTGGGCGGAAGGCAGCTTGTGGGTAGGGCAGTACCGCGATCGCAAGATCCACCAGATCAATCCCGAGACGGGCGCCGTATTGCGCACCATCGAGTCGAACCGCTTCGTCACCGGCGTGACCTGGGTGGATGGCGAGCTGTGGCATGGCACCTGGGAGGGCGACCAAAGCGATATCCGCCACGTCGATCCGCACAGCGGCGCTGTGCTGGAACTGCTGGAAATGCCGCCCGGCGTGTTCGTCAGCGGTCTGGAATCCGATGGCGCAGGCTTGTTCTATGCCGGCGGCGAAAACAGCGGCAAGGTGCGCGCAGTGCGCCGCCCGCAAGGAGAATGAACATGCATACGGTCGTCAATCAAGAGCAATGGGTGGCGCAGCGCAAGCAATTGCTGGTGCGCGAGAAGGAGTTGATGCGCCAGCAGGACCAGTTGGCCAGCGCCCGGCGCGCCTTGCCTTGGGTGCGCGTGGACAAGCAGTATGTGTTCGATACGCCGCAGGGCAAGCGGTCGCTGTCCGACCTGTTCGAAGGACGCAGCCAGCTCGTGGTGCAGCACTTCATGTTCGCTCCTGGCCAGGAGCGCGGCTGCGCGCACTGTTCCTACATGGCCGACCATACGGACGGCGCGCTGGCGCACCTGGCCCAGCGCGACGTAAGCCTGGTGGTGGTGTCGCGTGCACCGCTGGCCAGCCTGGAGCGCATGCGCAAGGAGATGGGCTGGCAGTTCAAATGGGTGTCGTCGGGGGAAAGCGATTTCAATTACGACTTTCACGTCAGCTTCGCGCCGGAAGACATGGCCGGCGGCGAGGTTTACTACAACTATGCCGGGCAAGGCTTTCCGCACGAAGACGCGCCCGGCGTCAGCGTGTTTTACAAGGATGATGCGGGGGTGGTCTACCACACCTATTCGACCTTCGGCCGCGGCGTGGAAGTGATGATGCACACCTATCGCTTCCTCGATCTCACGCCACTGGGACGCCACGAAGAGGGCTTGCCCTACACCATGGCGTGGGTCAGGCATCACGACCGTTACGCGCAGCCGGCCGCGTCGTGCTGCGGATCCGCCCACGCCTGATGCGGGGACGCCATGTCGAGCTTGCGGCCCTGGCGGGCCGTGGCGGCGATCGCCTGCGGCCACCTGGCGTCGATGGCGGTGGTGGCGGCGGCGCTGGCCTTCAGGCTGCCGCTGGACCGTGCCGCGCTGCAGTGGGGCGCAGGCGTGCTGCTGGTCGCTGCGCTGGCCTGCCGCTTCAGTAAGGGCCACGCGCTGGCCGGGCAGGCCGGCATGGCGCTGTGGACTTTCATCACGTCGACCACGCACGGCGCCGGCTTCGTGCTGATGCCGGCCTTGATTACGATCTGCGGCTCCGGCGCCACGGGGCTGCTGTCGCAGGCCGTGGCCGCGCTGGGCCTGCACCTGGTGGCGATGCTTGCCGCGAACGGCGCGGTTATTTACCTTGCCGCCCGCTTGGTGCAGTGGTTCAAGGCTTGATGATCACCTTGCCGGTGACCTTGCGCGCGGCCATGGCTTGCAGCGCATGCGGCGTGTCGGACAGCGTATAACGGGCCGAGATATGAGGACGGATCTTGCCTTCGGCCAGCCAGCCTAGCAGCTGCATCATGCCGGCCAGGTTGGCTTTCGGCTCGCGCTTGACGAATTCGCCCCAGAACACGCCCATCAACGAGGCGCCTTTGAGCAGCGTGAGGTTCAGGGGCAGCTTCGGGATTTCGCCGTTGGCGAAACCCACCACCAGGTAGCGCCCGCGCCAGCCGATCGAGCGGAAGGCCGGTTCGGCGTATTCGCCGCCGACCGGGTCATAGATCACGTCCGGCCCCTTGCCGTCGGTGGCGGCCTTGATTGCTTCGCGCAGGTCGGTGCTGGCATAGTTGACCAGGACGTCGGCGCCATGCTCCTTGCAGACGGCCAGCTTTTCTTCGCTGGAGGCGGCGGCAATCACGCGCGCGCCGAGCGCCTTGCCGATTTCGATCGCGGCCAGGCCGACGCCGCCGGCGGCGCCCAGCACCAGCATGGTCTCGCCGGCTTTCAACTGGGCGCGATCCGCCACCGCATGGTGCGAGGTTCCATAGGTCAGGCTAATCGCGGCGGCGGTATCGAAGTCCATCCCCGGCGGCATCGGCATCAGCGAAGCGGCCGGCACCAGCAGTTGTTCGGCAAAGCCGCCGTGCGCGGAGAAGGCAATCGCCTTGTCGCCCGGCTTGAAGCCCTGCACCCCTTCGCCCACCGACAGCACCACGCCCGAGACTTCATTGCCCGGCGTGAAGGGCAGGGAGGGCTTGTACTGGTACTTGCCCTGGATGATCAGCACATCGGGGAAGTTGACGGCGGCGGCCTTTACCTGCAGCACCACCTGGCCCGGGCCGGGCTGCGGGTCGGGTACTTCTTCCAGCACCAGCGTGTCGGGCAAGCCCCATTCCTTGCAAACGATAGCCTTCATTTGGTCTCCCTGATTTTTTTCTGGAACGATCGTGCGATTATGCCCGAGAACATTTTGCGCGGGCACAAAGTTTACCGTGCGGGAGGGGGATACATTGGCTTGGCAGGGGAGGCGATTGCCATGAGTATCCGGTACGGCTGCTTTTTCAGTTACGCGCATGGCCAGCACGCATATATGAGCCACTTCAAGGACGACCTGGTCGATGCCCTGAAGTGCTATCTGGAGCCCCATTTCGACAACGAGACCGAACTTTTTGTCGATAGCGAGCAACTGGGTGGCGGCGACGATATCGACCACCGCCTGGCCCTGGCGATGTGCCAGAGCGCGACGATGATCGTGATCTACACGCCCAAGTACGAGGCCCACCCATACACCCGGCGCGAGTTCGCCGCCATGCAGATGATCGAGGCCGAGCGCAGCGGCTGGTACGAGCTTCCCAGCCACCTGATCATCCCTGTGATCATGACCCGCCATCCTCTGAACCTGCCGCGCCAGATCAGCGAGCCTGGCATGTATGTCGATTTTTCGCGCTACACGCTGGCAACCGGGGACTTGAAGACCAACCCCGATTTCCTGCCCGACATCCGGCGCATCGTCGATCGCATCACGATGCACTACCACTGCCTGAAGGCGAGCATCCCGCCCGAGCACGATTGCAGGCAGTTCGCGCTGCCGCCGGTGCCGCCGGAATGGCGCCCGCCGGCAGCACCGCACTTCCCACGCTGAGTATCCACCGAAAGAGCGCCATGGAACACCTACGCCTGCACCTGCCGGAGCTGCCCTCAGCCGGCGAAGTCACCACCTTCTATTCCTATAAAGGCGGCGTAGGCCGCACCATGGCACTGGCCAACCTTGGGCACATACTGGCATGCCGCCGCACGGCGCCGGTGCTGCTGATCGACTGGGACCTGGAGGCCCCGGGCCTGCATTACTATTTTCCCGGCGCGGCGCAGGCCCCGGGCGTGCTGGACCTGTTCGAGGAATGCCGCGAGCAGCTGCTGGAACGCGCCGGCCGCTACGCCAGCGATCAGGCGCTGGCCGACGCGGTGCTCAGCGCGGTCCGCTGGGAACAGTACCTGGTCAGGGCATGCGATGACCGGCCACTCTGGCTGCTGCGCGCTGGGCGGTGCGATGGCAGCCATGCGGAACGCGCGGCAATGCTGGACTGGCAAGGCTTGTTCGACGCTTGCCCCGCGCTGTTCCGCTCCTTTGCCGCGCGCCTGGCGCGTTATTTCGGCGATGTGCTGGTCGATGCGCGCAGCGGGCGCGGCGATTGTGCCGCCATCTGCACCACGCTGCTGCCGACCCGGCTGGTGCTGGTGTTTGCGCCGAACCGGCAGAACTTCGACGGCTTGCAGGACCTGGTGGCGCGCGCCACCGCTTACCGCAGCTGCCATGAAGACGAACAGCGCCAGTTGCTGGTGTACCCGCTGCCGTCGCGCATCGATGCCGCGGATGCGGGACAATGCACGTTCTGGCGGCGCGGTGCCGACGGGGAGGGCGGCTACCAGGCGCTGTTCGAGGACATGTTGGGCCAGGCCTACGGCTTGCCCTGGCTGTCGCTGGAAGACTACTTCGATGCGGTGCAATTGCCGCACTGCGCCGGCCTGGCCAGTGGCGAGCCGCTGCCGGCACTGGCCCTGCAGCAAGGCTACTATGCATTTATGCAATGGTTTGGCGCTGGACTCTGTCCCTGGCAACGCTTGCCTGCGGCCGGGCCGGTGACGCTGAACCACCACCACAGCCTGCCCCTGGCGCAGGACCGCGCCGGATACTGGCCGCTACCCGCTGTCATGTAAATTTGTGGTGGCCGGCTGGCTGCGCCCGTCGTTGCTTCAGGTAAAATTCCCTGTATGAGAATCCTTATCAGTAACGACGACGGCTATCTGGCGCCCGGCATCAATGCGCTGGCGGAAGCCCTGCAGCCCATCGCCGATATCGTGGTTGTGGCACCGGACAGCAACCGCTCCGGGGCCTCCAATTCCCTCACGCTGGACCGGCCCTTGTCGGTGCACCAGGCGGCCAATGGTTTCTATTTTGTCAATGGTACGCCGACCGATTGCGTCCACGTCGCGCTGACCGGGCTGCTGGACCATGTGCCGGACCTGGTGGTGTCAGGCATTAACAACGGCCCGAATATGGGCGACGACACCCTGTACTCGGGCACCGTGGCAGCCGCCACCGAGGGCTATCTGTTTGGCGTGCCGGCCATGGCCTTCTCGCAGGGTTCCTACGGCTGGGCCAATGTGGATGCCGCCGCCCGCGTGGCGCGCGACCTGGTGCAGCGCTACCTGGAGCTGCTGGAGCGGCCTTACCTGCTGAACGTGAATATCCCGAACCTGCCGTATGAGCAACTGGGACCGCTGACGCCGACCCGCCTGGGCCGCCGCCACCAGGCCGAACCCGTGGTCAAGGCGCTCGACCCGCGCGGCCGCGAAATCTACTGGATCGGCCCGCCCGGCGCCTGCAAGGACGCCGGCGAAGGCACCGACTTCCATGCCGTCGCCAATGGCCGCGTGTCGCTGACGCCGTTGCAGATCGACCTGACCCATCGCCAACAACTCGATTCCCTGGCAAAGGCCATCGCATGAGCGAAAAGACCCGCACTTTCCCGCTGCCCCTGTCATCCGTTACCGACAAGAGCCCGGCGAAAAAGCCGGTCTACAACACCGTGGCCACGCCACAAACCGCAACCCAGAACGCCGCCCGCAGCGCTGCTGCCAGCCCGGGCGGCTGGCGCCCGCCGCAACCGGTGGCATCGCCTTCACGCGCCCATTCCTATGCCCAGGAGCGCGCCCAGGTGCAGCTTGGTCCCATGGCTGCGCCGCGCCAGAATGCCCTGGTGTCGGACGGCGTGCGCCGCGCCATGGTGCAGCGGGTGGCGAAGCAGGGCGTCGGCGACCCGGTGGTGCTGGGCGCGCTCGACACCGTGCCGCGCCATATGTTCATGGATGAAGGCCTGGCGCCGCAGGCCTATATCGATGCGTCGCTGCCGATCGGCCACCACCAGACCATTTCCCAGCCTTATATCGTGGCGCGCATGATCGAAGTGATGCGCGCCGGGCAGGATTTGCAGCGCGTGCTGGAAATCGGCACCGGCTGCGGCTACCAGGCGGCAGTGCTGGCCTGCGTGGCGAAAGAAGTGTATTCGATCGAGCGCATCAAGCCCCTGCACGAACTGGCCAAGTCCAACTTGCGCCCGCTGCGGGTGCCGAACCTGCGTTTGCACTACGGAGATGGTATGCTAGGCTTGCCGCAGGCGGCGCCTTTCGATGGCATCATCCTTGCCGCCGCCGGCCTGGAAGTGCCGCAGGCCTTGCTGGATCAACTGAATATCGGCGGCCGCCTGGTCGCCCCGGTCGGGGCTCGCACCCAGCATCTCGAACTGGTGACCCGTGTCAGCAAGAACGAATGGGTGCGCCAGACGCTGGAAGACTGCCATTTTGTGCCGCTGCGCCCTGGCACCGTTTAACACACAGATTAATAGAATGACGAAGAAATATTCCCTTTTCCTGATGGCCGCCTCGGTGGTCGTGCTGACCGCCTGTGAAACCGTGAAGCAGCCGGCCCCGGTCGAGGATCGCTCGATTCCGCTGGTTGCCCCGCCGTCGAAGCCGGCGCCGGAAGAGCCGAAAGACAAGGAAGGCTACTACACTGTCCACAAGGGCGACACCCTGATCCGCATCGCCTTTGACCGCGGCCTGAATTACCGCGACCTGGCGGCCTGGAACAACCTGGCCAACCCGGACGACATCAAGGTCGACCAGGTGCTGCGCCTGACGCAGCCGGAAGGCGTGCAGCTGGCGGCTGTGCCGACCCCGCCGCAGATCGAGAAAACCCCGCCGCCGCCGCGCAAGTCGGCGCCCAAGGGGGAGAAGCGTCCATATTCCGATTCCGCCGTGGCCGATTTGCAGAAATCCGACGACCGCGCCGACAAGCCGACCCTGGTTGCCGGCTTGGCGCCGACACCGGCACCGGCCGTGCCGCCGGCAGCGGCGGTCAGCGCCGAAGACCGCGACCTGTCGTGGACCTGGCCTTCCGACGGCCGCGTGGTGGCCCAGTTCGACGAGGGCAAGAACAAGGGCATCGACATCGCCGGCCGCGCCGGGCAACAAGTGTTGGCTGCCGAACGAGGAAAAGTGATGTATGCCGGTAGCGGCATCCGCGGATATGGTAATCTCGTCATTGTGAAGCACAGTAACAGCCTGTTGTCGGCCTATGCCCATAACCGCTCCATCCTGGTGAAGGAGGGGCAGGAAGTGCGCAGGGGCCAGGCAATTGCTGAAATGGGGGACTCCGATACCGACACGGTCAAGCTGCACTTTGAAATAAGGCAGCAGGGCAAGCCGGTGGATCCATCGAAATTCCTGCCTAACCGCTAGATAAGCACCCATGACACGCTCGCCGAATGACCAACTGGAAGACGACTCGATTCCTGAGGAATTCCCGGACGAGCCGATCGATGAAGTCGCCATCGATTCCATGGAAGCGGACGGCGAGGTTGCGGTCGAGGGCAGCAGCGCTGTCGTCGAAACCGTCGACGAGCTGAAAAAAGTCCTGGCGGCGGAGCTCTCCACCGACACCACCCAGCACTACCTGAACCAGATCGGCACCCGTCCCCTGTTGACGGCGCCGCAGGAGGTGCATTTCGCGACACTGGCCAAGCAGGGCGATTTCTCCGCCCGCCAGACCATGATCGAGCATAACCTGCGCCTCGTGGTCTCGATCGCCAAGCATTACATCAACCGCGGCGTGGTCCTGCTCGATATGATAGAGGAGGGCAATATCGGCCTGATGCGCGCCATCGACAAGTTCGAGCCGGAGCGCGGCTTCCGCTTCTCCACCTATGCCACCTGGTGGATACGCCAGAGCATCGAGCGCGCCATCATGAACCAGGCGCGCACCGTGCGCCTGCCGGTGCACATGGTGCGTGAACTGAACCAGATCCTGCGGGGGAAGTACCACCTGGAAGCGCAGCACCACAATGGCAAGGATGCCACGGCGGAGGATATCGCCGACCTGGTGGGGCGGCCGGTGGAGGAGGTGCAGGATATCCTGGCCCTGTCCGAGCACGCCACCTCGCTCGATGCGCCGCTCGATAACGACCCGCAGTCCTCGCTGATGGACATGCTGCCGGGCGATTCCGAGGATTCGCCCGATGCGCGGGCCGAGCATCACGAGATGACGGTGCTGGTGCGCGACTGGCTGACCAAGCTGCCGGACAAGCAGCGCATCGTCATCATGCGCCGTTTCGGGCTGGATAACGATGATCCGGCCACGCTGGAAACCCTGGCCGAGGAAATGGGCGTGACGCGCGAGCGGGTGCGCCAGATCCAGCAGGAGGCGCTGGTCAAGCTGAAACGCGCCATGGCGGCGCGCGGCGTAGTGCGCGACTCGCTGCTATAGCGAAGCGCGGTCTGTTATCATAGCGGGCTTTGGGCGCGCAACGCGCCGGCTGCAACCTTAATCGCTATGCAAGACACTATCGTCGACATCAAATCCCTGGACATGGATGCCCGTGGCGTTGGCCACATCGAGAACGAAGACGGCTCGCCGGGCAAGGTCGTTTTCATCGAAGGCGCGCTGCCGGGTGAAAAAGTCAGCTTTGAACTGCTGCGCAAGAAGAAGAACTGGGAGCAGGGCCGCATGACGGCGCTGCACAAGGAATCGTCGATGCGCGTCAAGCCGAAGTGCGAGCACTTCGAGATCTGCGGCGGCTGCTCCATGCAGCACCTGGAAGCGTCGGCGCAGGTGGCGATCAAGCAGCGCGTACTGGAAGACAACCTGTGGCACCTGTCCAAGGTCAAGTCCGACACCATGATGCGCCCGATGTACGGCCCGACCTGGGGCTACCGTTACCGTGCGCGCCTGTCCGCGCGCTACGTGGCCAAGAAAGGCACGGTGCTGGTCGGCTTCCATGAAAAGAAATCGGTGTTCGTGGCCGACATCCAGAGCTGCCAGATCCTGCCGCAGCACGTCTCGGACATGATGATGCCGCTGCGCGCCCTGATCCATTCGCTGACCATCTTCGACAAGGTGCCGCAGATCGAGCTGGCCGTCGGCGAAGACAATACCGTACTGGTGATGCGCAATATGGTGCCGCTGGGCGAGGGCGACGAAGACAAGCTGAAGGCCTTCGCCGACCAGTACCAGATCCAGTGGTGGCTGCAGCCGAAAGGCCCGGACACCGCCTATCCGTTCTACCCGGCCGGCAAGGAACTGTATTACGCGCTGCCGGAATTCGGCATCAAGATGCCGTTCAAGCCGACCGACTTCACCCAGGTGAATCACCACATCAACCGGGTGCTGGTGCACAAGGCGTTGCGCCTGCTGGATGTGCAGAAGGACGAGCGCGTGGCCGACCTGTTCTGCGGCCTCGGCAACTTTACGCTGCCGCTGGCAACCCAGGCGCGCGAAGTGGTCGGCATCGAAGGTTCGACCGCGCTGACCGAGCGCGCGCTGTCCAACGCCAAGGTGAACGGCGTCGACGGCCACACTACTTTCCAGTGCCGCAACCTGTTCGAAATCACCAAGGATGACCTGATTGCCCTGGGCAAGTTCGACCGCATGCTGATCGACCCCCCGCGCGATGGCGCCATGGCCCTGTCGCTGGCGCTGGCCGAGCTGAAGGACAGCCATCCGGACCTGCTGCCAAAGCGCATTGTCTACGTGTCCTGCTCGCCCTCGACCCTGGCACGCGACGCCGGCGTGCTGGTGCACCGTGCCGGCTACCGCATGTCGCAAGCCGGCGTGATGAACATGTTCCCGCACACCTCGCACGTGGAGTCGATGGCGGTGTTCGACCTGGCCTGATCCGAGAGGGCGCATCAAGGACGAAAAAAAAGCCGGCGCAAGCCGGCTTTTTTATGGGGTGGCGTAGCGCTTATTCGCGGTCGCCGGCCAGGCCCAGCAGGCTCAGCAGGCTGCTGAAGATGTTGTACACGTCCAGGTACAGCGCCAGGGTGGCGGACACGTAGTTGGTCTCGCCGCCGTTGACGATCTGCTGCACGTCGTACAGGATGTAGGCCGAGAAGATGGCGATGACCAGTACCGAGATGGCGATGGCCAGCGCGCCCATGCCCAGGAAGATGTTGGCCACGGATGCCAGCAGCACCACGATGACGCCGGCGAACAGCCATTTGCCCATCATCGAGAAGTCACGCTTGGTCACGGTCGCGTAGCTGGCCAGCGCCATGAAGATGGCTGCCGTGCCGCCGAAGGCGGTCATGATCAGGGTGCCGCCGTTGGCAAAGCCCAGGGTGCGGGTCAGCAAGGGCGTGAGCAACAGGCCCATGAAGAAGGTGAAGCCCAACAGCAGCGCGACGCCGAGGCCGGAATCCTTGTTCTTCTGGATGCCCCAGATGAAGCCGAACGCCACTGCCATGAACAGCAGGAAACCCATGAAGCCACGCGGAATCGGAATGGCGAACATGACGCCGATGATCGCGCCCAATACGGTCGGGATCATGGACAGCGACAGCAGCCAGTAAGTATTGCGCAGCACGCGGTTGCGAATCTGTGCGTTGTCGGTGGCGACGCCGCTACCAAAATGATGTACGTTTTGCATATTTAAATGCCTCCTTTACCAAAAAGCATAGCATGCCGTCGACCGGATGGGGACTTTCTGGCTTAGGAAATACTTAAAAACGCTTAGGGGAAGCCCTTACTCGCCCCTTCGGAGTGTTTCCTTAGGCATAGAGAGTGAACTATGTTAAAATCTAGGGTTGATCGAGAATCTAATTTCTTGTTTTAAACCTTTCTTTTTATTGGAGTTTTTCATAATGGCAATCGAACGCACCCTGTCGATCATCAAACCTGACGCAGTAGCCAAAAACGTGATCGGCCAGATCTACAGCCGTTTCGAAGGCGCAGGCCTGAAAGTGATCGCTGCCCGCATGACCCAGCTGTCGCGCGCTGAAGCCGAAGGCTTCTACGCAGTGCACCGCGAGCGTCCTTTCTTCAAGGACCTGGTGGACTTCATGATTTCCGGTCCTGTGATGATCCAGGTTCTGGAAGGCGAAGGCGCGATCCTGAAAAACCGCGACCTGATGGGCGCTACCGACCCGAAGAAGGCAGAAAAAGGCACCATCCGCGCTGATTTCGCTGACTCCATCGACGCTAACGCTGTGCACGGCTCCGACGCCGCTGAAACCGCTGCTGTGGAAATCGCCTACTACTTCCCAGCACTGAACGTCTACTCCCGTTAAGCTTACGGAAAAGTAGTAAAGTAGTATTGCGCCTTGCCCCGGATCTTTGGTCCGGGGCAAAGCCGTTTTTGAAATTGAGTAAAAAAGCATGGAAACATCCCTCACCAATCTGCTGGATTTCGATCCGGAGCAACTAGTCGCCTACTGCGCCGAGCTGGGGGAGAAGCCTTTCCGTGCCAAACAGCTGCAGCGCTGGATCCACCAGTTCGGTGCGTCCGACTTTGACAGCATGACCGACCTCGCCAAGTCCTTGCGCGAGAAGCTGAAGACGCGCGCCCACATCGTGGCGCCGACTGCCATCAGCGACCATACTTCGACCGACGGCACCCGCAAATGGCTGGTGGACGTGGGTAATGGCAATGCCGTGGAAACCGTGTTCATCCCGGAGGAAAACCGCGGCACGCTGTGCATTTCCACTCAGGCCGGCTGCGCCGTGAATTGCCGTTTCTGCTCGACCGGCAAACAGGGCTTCAACCGCAACCTGACCGTGAGCGAAATCATTGGCCAGTTGTGGATGGCCGAATTCGCGCTGCGCCAAACCAAAGGCATCGAACCCGGCCCGAAAGGCGAGCGCCAGATCACCAACGTGGTGATGATGGGCATGGGCGAGCCGCTGCTGAATTACGGACCGACCGCCACCGCGCTCAAGCTGATGCTGGACGACAACGCCTACGGCCTGTCGCGCCGCCGCGTGACCCTGTCCACCTCGGGCGTGGTGCCGATGATCGACAAGCTGTCGCAAGACGTGCCGGTGGCGCTGGCGGTATCGCTGCACGCCTCCAACGACAAGCTGCGCGACGAGCTGGTCCCGCTCAACAAGAAGTACCCGCTGAAGGAACTGCTGGCGGCATGCAAGCGCTACCTGGAGTTCGCGCCGCGCGACTTCATCACATTCGAGTACTGCATGCTCGATAACTACAACGACACGGATGAGCATGCGCGCGAGCTGATCGCGCTGGTGAACCATCCGCAGTTCGGTGTCAATTGCAAGTTCAACCTGATTCCTTTCAACCCCTTCCCGGAATCGGGCCTGCTGCGCTCCAAGAACCCGCGCATCAAGGCCTTCGCTGAAATTCTGATGAATGCGGGCATCGTAACCACCATCCGTAAGACGCGCGGCGATGATATCGACGCAGCTTGCGGGCAGTTGGCGGGGGAAGTGAAAGATCGCACCCGCGTGGCTGAAAGGATGGAGAAGATGACCGAATACCAGAAGAAGTACGGCGCCGATTTCGGCAAGATTGTGGAGATCCGTTCCTGATGACCGATTTCGCCCAGCGCCGCTTCAAGTGCCTGGCCGCGGTCGCGCTGGCCAGTGTATTGGCGGGCTGCGTGACCTCGGTGACTGGCCCCAGTGGCAAAGAAGACCTGAAAACCGTTTCCGACCAGACCGCCGCGCAAAAACGCGCGGAGATCCGCATGCAGCTCGCGATCGGTTATTTCGAGCAGGGTAATTACCCGATCGCGCTCGATGAGGTGAAGAAGGCGATTTCAGCCGATCCGCAGGGAGCCAATGGCTACAGCTTGCGCGCCATCATCTATATGCGCATGGGCGAGAAGGAACTGGCCAACGACAACTTCCTGCAGGCCCTGAAAATGGCGCCGAACGATCCTGACCTGAACAATAATTACGGGTCCTTCCTGTGCCAGAACGATCGCATCAAGGAATCGTTCAAGCATTTCGATACGGCGCTGGCAAGCCGCAATTACCGTTCGCCGGCCAGTGCCATGAACAATGCGGGCAGTTGTGCGCTGAAGATCAAGGACATCGACCAGGCGGAAAAATACCTGTTGCCGGCCCTGAAACTGGCGCCTGATGTGCCGGAAACGAATATCGGCTTGGCCAAGGTGTACTATGCGCGGCGCGATTATCCGCGCGCCGGCTTCTTTATCGCGCAATTGCACAAGGTGGCGAAACTGGACGGCCTGTCGGCCGACGTGCTGTGGCTGGCGGTCAAGGTGCAGCACAAAATGGGCGATGAGGGTCTGGAGCAGAGCTTTGCGACCCAACTGCGGCGCCATCACGCCCAGTCGCCGGAGTATGCAGCGTATCAACGTGGGGCGTTTGATGAGTGAGAACGGGGAACCAATGGATTCTGAGCAGGACAAGCCGACCAGCCAGCAGCATGCTTCCACGCCCGGGGCAGCACTGGCAGCAGCACGCGAGGCCATGGGCCTGTCAGTGGAGCAGGTGGCAGACCAATTGAAACTGGCGCCGCGCCAGGTGGCGGCTATCGAGCAGGGTGATTTCGATGCATTGCCAAACCGCGCGGTGACGCGTGGTTTCATCCGCGCTTACGCGAAGGCGGTGCGGCTCGATCCGGCGCCACTGGTGGCAATGGTGGAAGTGGAGGGGGCCGCCGGCCACGCCGACGCGACCGTGCGTCCGACCCGGGTGCAGGCTTCGTTCCAGCAGTCGCGCTTCCCTTCGCTGAACGAACGCAATAATGGCAAGCCGCTGGGCGCGATCGTGGCCGGGATTGGCGTGCTGGCATTGATTGGCCTGGCTGCGGCCTGGCAGATGGGGATCCTGTCGCCACTGACCCTAGCGACCCGTGGCGGCCTTGCCGCACCTGTTACGCCGGCCGAAGCGCCTGCACCGGTGGTGGTGACCCAGCCGGCCGGGCAGGCTGCCGAGGCGCCAATGCAGACGCAGAACGTGCCGCTGATTTCGGTACCGCCGCAACCAGGCAGCAATACTGCGCCGGATGCGGTTGCCGGTGTCGGTGTGCCGGCAGCGGCCGCCGGCATGAGCACGACCACCGGTGGCGTTGCCGCACCTGCCACAGCGCCGGTCAACCGCGCGGCGCCAACCCTGGGTGCCGCGCCGGTGGTTGGCACTGCGCCGGCAGCGACCGCCCCGGCCTCGCCAGGCCTGATTCCGGTCAAGCCGGCGGCCGTTGCGCCGGCGCCGGCAGCAACGCCTGTGCCGGGCGGCGCGCCGCTAGCGACCGCGCCGGCCATGCCGGCGACGGTGGCGGGCGCGGCGCCGGCGGTAGGCAGCGCGGGCGGCAAGCTGGTGCTGACCGTGAAGGAAGATTCGTGGGTCGAGATTCGCCGCGTCGGCCAGCCTAACGTGACCCGTGGCACAGTGCGGGCCGGCAGCACGCAAACCTTCAATGTGCGCGCGGATGACGTGCTGATCGTCGGCAAGCCGGGCGCGGTAAGCGCCAACCTGGCCGGCGGCAAGCTGGAACTGACGCAAGGTCCGGGCAAGTCGTATGCCCTCGTGAACATCAAGTAATAAGAGTAGCCAAGCATGTCTTCTTCGAACAACCCGATCCCATCCGGACCACTGGCACGCCGTGCCAGCCGCCGCGTGCTGGTGCAGCACGGCGAGCGCAAGATCTGGGTCGGCGGCGACGCGCCGGTGGTGGTGCAGTCGATGACCAATACCGACACCGCCGACGCGGTGGCGACGGCGATCCAGATCAAGGAACTGGCGCGCGCCGGTTCCGAACTGGTGCGCCTGACGGTGGACCGTCCCGAATCGGCGGCCGCTGTGCCTTACATCCGCGACCAGCTGGACAAGATGGGCATCGACGTGCCGCTGGTGGGCGACTTCCACTACAACGGCCACACGCTGCTGACCGAGTATCCGGAGTGCGCCGCCGCGCTGTCGAAGTACCGCATCAACCCCGGCAACGTGGGCAAGGGCGCCAAGCGCGACACCCAGTTCGCGCAGATGATCGAAGTGGCGGCCAAGTACGACAAGCCGGTGCGCATCGGCGTCAACTGGGGCTCGCTGGACCAGGCGCTGCTGGCGCGCATCATGGACGAAAACGCGGCCCGCGACAATCCATGGACCGCGCAAGCCGTGATGTACGAAGCGCTGATCACTTCCGCGATCGAAAACGCGGTGCGTGCGGAAGAACTGGGCCTGGCGCGCGACAAGATCATCCTGTCGTGCAAGGTGTCCGGCGTGCAGGACCTGATCGCCGTGTACCGCGCACTGTCCAAGCGCTGCGACTACCCGTTGCACCTGGGCCTGACCGAGGCGGGCATGGGCAGCAAGGGCATCGTGGCCTCGACCGCGGCGCTGTCGGTGCTGCTGCAGGAAGGCATTGGCGACACCATCCGCATTTCGCTGACCCCGGAGCCGGGCGGCGACCGCACCAAGGAAGTGGTGGTGGGCCAGGAAATCCTGCAGACCATGGGCCTGCGCAAATTCACCCCGATGGTGATTGCCTGCCCGGGCTGCGGCCGCACCACGTCCACCGTGTTCCAGGAACTGGCGGACGATATCCAGAGCTACCTGCGCGAGCAGATGCCGGAATGGAAAAAGACCTTCCCGGGCGTGGAGGCGATGAACGTGGCCGTGATGGGCTGCATCGTCAACGGCCCGGGCGAATCGAAGCATGCGAACATCGGCATCAGCCTGCCGGGCACCGGCGAATCGCCGGCCGCGCCGGTTTTCGTCGACGGCCAGAAGGTGGCGACGCTGCGCGGCGATAACATCGTCAGCGAGTTCCAGGCGATCGTGCTCGACTACGTACAGAAAAACTATAGCAAGGCAGCTTAAAGAATATGTCCAATAAAGCAGACAAAATCACAGCCATCAAGGGGATGAACGATCTCCTGCCGGCTGACGCCCATTTGTGGGAAATCTTCGAGAACACCGCGCAGTCCGTGGTGCAGAGCTACGGCTTCCAGCAGATCCGCACCCCGATCGTGGAAGAGACCCGCCTGTTCTCGCGCGCCATTGGCGCCGTGACCGATATCGTCGAGAAGGAAATGTATTCTTTCGAAGACGCCATGAACGGCGACAAGCTGACCCTGCGTCCGGAAGGCACTGCAGGCGTGGTGCGCGCCGTACTGGAACACAACCTGGTGTACGAGGGCCCGAAGCGCCTGTGGTACAAGGGCCCGATGTTCCGCCACGAGCGACCGCAGCGCGGCCGCTACCGCCAGTTCCACCAGTTCGGCGCGGAAGCGGTGGGCTTCACCGGCCCCGACGTGGACGCCGAAATGATCGCGATGTGCCGCCGCCTGTGGGATGACCTGGGCCTGGAAAACATCCGCCTCGAAATCAACTCCATCGGCGACGCCGAGGAGCGCGCCCGCCACCGCGTCGACCTGATCGCCTACCTGGAACAGCACGAAGAGCACCTGGATGCCGACGCCAAGCGCCGCCTGCACAGCAACCCGCTGCGCATCCTGGACACCAAGAACCCGGACCTGCAAGGTATCGTCAACAGCGCGCCGAAGCTGCTGGACTACCTGGGCGAAGAGTCGCTGGCGCACTTCGAAGGCGTGAAGACGATCCTGGACGCCAACGCGATCCAGTACACCGTCAATACCCGCCTGGTGCGCGGCATCGACTACTACAACCGCACCGTGTTCGAGTGGGTCACCGACGAGCTGGGCGCGCAGGGCACCGTCTGCGCCGGCGGCCGTTACGACCCGCTGATCGAAATGTTCGGCGGCAAGCCAACCCCGGCGGTTGGTTTCGCCATGGGCATCGAGCGCCTGATCGAACTGATGAAAGGCGCCGGCGACACCGCCGCGCCGCGCCAGTGCGACGTCTACCTGGTGCACCAGGGCGAAGCGGCACGCATGCAAGCCTTCATCATCGGCGAGCGCCTGCGCGACGCCGGCCTGGACGTGATCCTGCACTGCGGTAGCGCCAGCGGCGCCGGCAGCTTCAAGTCGCAGATGAAAAAAGCCGATGGCTCCGGCGCAACCTTCGCAGTCATCATCGGCGAAGACGAAGTGGCCAACCATACTGCCGTCGTCAAGGCAATGCGCGCTGCAGAAGGCGAGGGCCAGCAACAGACCGTCGCGTTTGAAGGCGTTGTCGATTACGTCGTGGACCAGATCACATGCGGAGATGATTGTGATCATGACCATGGCCATCACCACCACCATTAATCAAAATACAGAAACAGGCAGACTGAAACATGGCATACGATCTCGACGAACAAGAACAGCTTGCTAACCTCAAGGCGTGGTGGGCAAAGTACGGCAACCTGACCACCTGGGTGGTGATCGCAGGCCTGGCGGCCTATTCCGGCTGGAACGGCTGGAACTACTACCAGCGCAACCAGGCGGCGCAAGCGTCCGTGCTGTTCGATGAACTGCAGACCGCGGTCACGGCCAAGGACAATGCCAAGGTGGCGCGCGTGGCTGGCGACATCGAAGCCAAGTTCGGCCGCACGGCATACGCCTCGCTGGGCGCGCTGAGCGCCGCCAAGTCCTTCTTCGATGCCAATGACCTGAAGTCTGCCAAGGCACAGCTGGAGTGGGTGGTTGCGCACGGCAACGACGAGCATAAGAACATCGCTTCGATCCGCCTGGCAGGCGTGCTGCTGGACGAGAAAGCCTACGACGCTGCGCTGAAGGCGCTGGCAGTGGCCGCGCTGCCGCAGTTCAAGGCAGCGGTGGAAGACCGCAAAGGCGACGTCCTGGCCGCGCAGAACAAGCTGGAGGAAGCCCGCACCGCCTACAAGGCCGCGCTGGAAGCCGCCGACAAGAACAATCCCGGCCGCCAGCTGATCCAGCTCAAGCTCGAATCGATCGGCGGCACCGTGCCGGAAGTGAAAGCTTAAGCCATGCTGACGACCCGTACTGTAATTGCACTGGGCGTACTGGCACTGGCTAGCGGTTGCGGCAGCCTGAATCCGTTCAAGAAGGAAGACAAGTTCGCCCCGGCCAAGCTGGAAGAACTCAAATCGGGCGTGCCGGCGCGCATGGTCTGGAAGCACAGCACCAGCAAGGCAGGCGCCAACGTGTTCACGCCGGCATTGGCTGACAACAGCGTGTTCGTGGCCGATTCCGATGGCGTGATCGAACGCCTGGATGCCGCCAGCGGCAAGGTGCAGTGGCGCAGCAAGACCGGCGCCGACCTGACCGCCGGTGTCGGCGTCAGTCCGGACGGCAAATTGCTGGCCGTAGGCGCCGTCAAGGGCCAGTTGATGGCCTTCGACGGCAGCGGCAAGGCGCTGTGGAAGGTCCAGGCTTCGAGCGAGATCTTGTCGGCGCCGGCGGTCGGCAACGACGTGGTGATCGTGCGCACCGTGGACAACAAGGTTACCGCTTATGACGCGGCAGACGGCAAGAAGCGCTGGTTCATCCAGCGCGTGACGCCGCCGCTGACCCTGCGCAATATGCCGGGCCTGGTGATCGCCAATAATAACGTGTACGCGGCGCAGCCTGCGGGCCGCATCCTGGCGCTGGCACTGTCGAACGGCGTGCCGCGCTTTGAGGTGCCGCTGTCCGAACCGCGCGGCGCCACCGAGCTGGAACGCGTGTCCGACATCAGCGGCACGCCGAGCGTGTACGAGCAGGACCTGTGCGCCGTGAGCTACCAGGGCAAGGTAGGCTGCATGGACCTGAACACCGGCGTGGCCCGCTGGACCAAGCCGGCATCGTCGGACGTGGGCCTGGGCGTGGACCAGCGCTTCGTGTTCGTGTCGGACGAGAAGGGCGCTGTACAGGCCTTTGCCCGCGAAGGCGGCGCATCGGCATGGAAGAACGAGAAGCTGGCATACCGCCGCTTGTCGGCGCCGGTATCCTATGGCCGTTTCGTGGCCGTGGGCGACCTTGAAGGTTATGTGCACTTCCTGTCGCGGGAAGATGGCACGGTATTAGGTCGGATCAGCACCGACGGCAGCGCCATCAAGTCGGCGCCGCTGTTGTCCGGTCCGAATGTGATTTTCCAAACCCAGAATGGGACTGTGGCCGCTATCGCGGTCGAATAAAAACAATATGAAGCCGGTAATTGCACTTGTGGGTCGCCCGAACGTCGGGAAATCGACCCTTTTCAATCGACTGACCCGCTCGCGCGATGCGCTGGTGGCGGACCTCCCTGGCCTGACGCGCGATCGTCACTACGGCGAGGGCCGCGTGGGCAATCGCCCGTTCCTGGTCATCGATACCGGCGGTTTCGAGCCGGTCGCCAAGGAAGGCATCATGTTCCAGATGGCGCTGCAGACCAAGCAGGCCGTGGCCGAAGCCGACGTGGTGGTGTTCCTGGTGGATGGCCGCCAGGGCATGACCCCGCACGACAAGACGATTACCGATTTCCTGCGCAAGTCCGGCCGTCCGGTGCTGCTGGTGGTGAACAAGGCCGAAGGCATGCGCTACACCGCGGCCGTGTCGGACTTCTATGAGCTGGGCCTGGGCGATCCGTATGCGATCTCCGGCGCCCACGGCGACGGCGTGCACGACCTGGTGGCCGAAGCGCTGGACAAGGCGTTTGCCTCGCGTCCGGCCGACGAGGAAGAACTGCTGCCGCAAGAGCGCGGCGTGAAGATCGCCCTGGTGGGCCGTCCGAACGTGGGCAAGTCGACCCTGATCAACACCCTGGTGGGCGAGGAGCGCGTGATCGCCTTCGACATGCCGGGCACCACCCGCGATTCGATCGAGATCCCGTTCGAGCGCGAAGGCAAGCAGTACACCCTGATCGACACGGCGGGTATCCGCCGCCGCGGCAAGGTGTTCGAAGCGATCGAGAAGTTCTCGGTGGTGAAGACGCTGCAGTCGATCTCGGAAGCCAATGTGGTGATCCTGATGCTCGATGCGCAGCAGGACATCTCCGAGCAGGACGCCCACATCGCGGGCTTCATCCTGGAGACCGGCCGCGCCCTGGTGGTGGCGGTCAACAAGTGGGACGGCCTGCAGTCGGACGACCGCGACCAGGTGAAGATGGACATGGACCGCAAGCTCGACTTCCTGTCCTTCGCCAATACCCACTTCATCTCGGCCCTGCGCGGCACCGGCATCGGCCCGCTGATGAAGTCGGTGAACGGCGCCTATGCCGCTGCCACGGCCGACCTGCCGACGCCTAAGCTGACCCGCGCCTTGCAGGAAGCACTGGAGAAGCAGGAGCCGAAGCGCAAGGCCGGCGTGCGGCCGAAAATGCGCTACGCGCACCAGGGTGGCCAGAACCCGCCGATCATCGTGATCCACGGCAATTCGCTGGATGCGGTGTCCGAGCCCTACAAGCGCTATCTGGAGAAGCATTTCCGTGATAGCTTCAAGCTGGTCGGCACCCCGCTGCGCATTGAGTTGCGCAACGGCAAGAATCCATTCGATAAGCGCGAAGGCAAATAAAGTCGGACGGGTTCAGGTCCGACATGTGCAGAGCAAATGCCGATCCTGACCCCGGATAAGTCGATCTTAAGGTTTATCCGGCTGCAAGATTTAAAAAAACAAGGTACAGTGTCTTTGGAGCAGCATCCCCAGCACTTGAAAAACAGGCGCAGCGTCTCCAATTCGTACACAACAACATAAAACGGAGCTGTTATGAGCAATAAAGGGCAATTGTTACAAGACCCATTCCTGAACGCGCTGCGCAAAGAGCACGTTCCAGTCTCGATCTACCTGGTCAACGGCATCAAGCTGCAAGGCCATATCGAGTCTTTCGACCAATACGTGGTCTTGCTGCGTAACACCGTAACCCAGATGGTTTACAAGCACGCCATTTCCACCGTGGTGCCTGCCCGCGCCGTCAACCTGAACATGGATAACTCCTCCGAGGCAGCGGAGTAAGACACTTCGTATGCGTGCAGCTTTAGTCGGGGTAGATTTCGGTCAGGGCGACTTTGCTGCCAGTATCGAGGAGTTGATGCTGCTGGCCCGCTCCGCGGGCGCAGAGCCGGTCACCACCATTACCGGTAAGCGGTCCGCGCCGGATGCCGCGTATTTCGTCGGCAGCGGCAAGGCCGACGAGATCGGCCATGCGGTGCAGGACCACCAGCTTGAAATCGTCATCTTCAATCATGCGCTGTCCCCAGCCCAGCAGCGCAATCTGGAAAAGCGCCTGCAAGTGCGGGTGCTCGACCGCACCAGCCTGATTCTCGATATCTTTGCGCAGCGTGCGCAAAGCCACGAGGGCAAGGTGCAGGTCGAATTGGCCCAGTTGCAGCACCTGGCCACCCGCCTGGTGCGCGGCTGGACCCACTTGGAGCGCCAGAAGGGCGGTATCGGCCTGCGCGGCCCGGGTGAAACCCAGCTCGAAACCGACCGCCGCCTGCTCGGCGAGCGCGTCAAGATGCTGCGCGCCAAGCTGGCCAAGCTGCGCAAGCAGCATGAGACCCAGCGCCGGGCGCGTGGCCGCAGCCATACTTTCTCGGTGTCCCTGGTCGGCTATACCAATGCCGGCAAATCGACCCTGTTCAATACGCTGACCAAGGCTGGCGTCTACGTGGCGGACCAGCTGTTCGCGACGCTGGACACCACCTCGCGCCGCGTCTACATGGGCGAGGAAATCGGCAATGTGGTGCTGTCCGATACGGTCGGCTTCGTGCGCGAACTGCCGCACCAGCTGGTGGCGGCTTTCCGCGCCACGCTGGAAGAGACCATCCACGCCGATTTGCTGCTGCATGTGGTGGACGGCGCTTCGCCCAGCCGCATGGAGCAGATCGAACAGGTCAACCTGGTGCTGCGCGAAATCGGCGCCGACCATATTCCGCAAATCCTGGTGTGGAACAAGATCGATGCGGCAGGCCTGGAGCCGGCGGTGGAACGTAATGAGTATGATAAGATTTCCCGCGTATTCATCAGTGCACGCACGGGCCAAGGCCTGAACCTGCTGCGCGATGCAATCTGTGAGGCAGCACGGGATGAGCAGGAGGCGCTCGCCAACCCCAAAGAAGAGGTAGCGCCAGATAGTATTCTCACCTTTACCCAAGTAGGATCTCACTAAAAGAAAAATATGCCTTTTTCCTCTCTCAAGAAAAGACTCGGCAACTATATTGCCCAGGAAGGCAAAAAGCCCGGCGAAGGACCGCCGGACCTCGATCAACTCTGGCGTGATTTCAACCAGCGCCTGAACGGCCTGTTTGGCGGCGGCAAGAACCGCGGCAGCAATTCCGGCGGTGGCGGCGGCAATGGCGGCGGCGACATGAAGGGCGCCAGCTTCACCTTTGGCGCGGTGGCTTCGGTGGCAGCGCTGGTGTGGCTCGCTTCCGGCGCCTTCATCGTGCAGGAAGGCCAGACCGGCGTGGTCACCACGTTCGGTAAATTCAGCCATACCACGCCGGCCGGTTTCAACTGGCGCTGGCCGTACCCGTTCCAGGCCAATGAAATCGTCAATGTGTCCCAGGTGCGCACGGTGGAAGTCGGCTATCGCGGCAGCGCGAAGACGAAGATGGCTTCCGAAGCGCTGATGCTGACCGAAGACGAAAACATCATCGACATCCAGTTTGCCGTGCAGTACAAGCTGAGCGACCCGGTCAAGTGGCTGTACGCCAACCGCGATGCGGAAGACACGGTGCGCCAAGTGGCTGAAACCGCGATCCGCGAAATCGTCGGCCGCAGCAAGATGGACTTCGTGCTGTATGAAGGCCGCGAAAAGGTCGCCACCGATACCCAGCAACTGATGCAGGCCATCCTGGACCGCTACAACTCGGGCGCGCAAGTGACCAATGTGACGATGCAGGGCGTGCAGCCGCCGGAGCAGGTGCAAGCCTCGTTCGACGACGCCGTGAAAGCCGGCCAGGACCGCGAACGCCAGAAGAACGAAGGCCAGGCCTATGCCAACGACATCGTGCCGAAAGCGCGCGGTGCGGCATTCCGCCTGATCCAGGAAGCCGAGGCGTACCGCGCCATGACCGTGCAGAACGCGACCGGTAATACCGACCGCTTCAAGTCCGTGCTGACCGAGTACCAGAAAGCGCCGGCCGTGACGCGCGACCGCATGTACCTGGACACCATGCAGCAGATCTTCTCCAACACCAGCAAGGTGATGGTCGACTCGAAGGCCGGCAGCAACCTGCTGTACCTGCCGCTGGACAAGCTGATCGCGCAGGTGGCTGCCACCGAAGGGCGCGCCGCCAGCGTGACGCCGCCGCCGCCGACGGCCGTGCTGCTGCCGCCGGAACCGACACCTGACCCGAACCGCCGTGATAGCCGTTCGCGTGAATCGTCCCGTGACAGGGAGGGCCGTTAATGAATCGCTTTGCAACTATCCTGATTACGGGCTTCATCGCCCTGATGCTGCTGTCGTCCACCGTGTTCGTGGTGGACCAGCGCAAGTACGCCATCGTGTTCGCACTGGGCGAAGTGAAGCAGGTGATCGCCGAGCCTGGCCTGCACTTCAAGCTGCCGCCGCCGTTCCAGAACGTGGTGTACCTGGACAAACGCATCCAGACCCTGGACCCGAAAGAGGCTGACCGCTTCATCACGGCCGAAAAGATGAACATCCTGGTGGATGCCTTCGTCAAATGGAAGGTGACCGATCCGCGCCTCTACTTCGTCTCCTTTGGCGGCGACGAGGGCAGGGCGGGCGACCGCATGCAGCAGATCGTCAAAGCGGCGCTGAACGACGAGATCACCAAGCGCACCGTGCGCGAAGTGATTTCCGGCCAGCGCGGCAAGGTCATGGAATCGATCCGCAGCAAGGTGGTGGACGAAGCCAAGCAGATCGGCGTGGAAATCGTCGACGTGCGCCTGAAACGCGTGGATTATGTCGAGCAGATCAACAATTCCGTGTACGAGCGCATGAAGGCCGAACGTGCCCGCGTGGCCAACGAAGCCCGCTCCACCGGCGCCGCCGAGTCCGAGCAGGTGCGCGCCGATGCCGACAAGCAGCGTACCGTGATCCTGGCCGAGGCATACCGCGAGGCGGAGAAGATCAAGGGCGAGGGCGACGCCAAGGCATCGCAGATCTATGCCGAAGCGTTTGGCCGCAATCCGGAGTTCTACAAGTTCTACCGCTCGCTCGAAGCCTACCGCGCTTCGTTCAAGAGCAAGGCTGACGTGATGCTGGTCGATCCGCAGTCGGACTTCTTCAAATACTTCAAGAGCGCCGGCAGCGGGAAGTAAGCGCCAGCGGCAAAAAAAATGGGGACGTACCCCAATTAATGGAGAAGTACCCCATTAATTGGGGTACGTCCCTATTTTTTTGCCGCCATTTTTTACCTGCACCGCAACAATTTCGCGTAAAATACGCGGTTTGGTCATCCGCTTTTGTGGGTGGCGTCGTTGCGCCTGCATTGTTTTTAATTCAATAGCACCAACCATGCCGAATTGGCTTTTGCCTGAATATATTGCCGACGTCTTGCCCTCGGAAGCACGCAAGATCGAGGAGCTGCGCCGTCAGATGCTGGATAACTTCCGGCTGTACGGTTACGAGCTTGTGATGCCGCCGATGCTGGAGTACGTCGAGTCCCTGATGACCGGCGCCGGCGCCGACACGGACCTGCGCACGTTCAAACTGGTGGACCAGATCTCCGGCCGCATGCTGGGCCTGCGCGCCGACATGACGACGCAAGTGGCGCGCATCGACGCCCACTTGCTGAACCGCGCCAGCGTGACCCGCCTGTGCTATGCCGGCTCGGTGCTGCATACCCGTCCGTCCGGCCTGCATTCGACGCGCGAGCCCTACCAGATCGGCGCCGAGATCTACGGCCATGCCGGCCTGGAAGCGGATGCCGAAATCCAGGAATTGGCGCTGGGTGCGCTGACCCTGGCCGGCTTCACCGACCTGCGCCTGGACCTGACCCATGTCGGCGTGCTGCGCGCGATCCTGGCGCAGGATGCTGCGGCAACCAGCGATTACGACGCCATTGTCGCGCTGCTGCGCGGCAAGGACGTGCCGGGCCTGCAGCAGCAGACCGCCAACTATAACGATACGACGCGCGCCGCACTGCTGGCATTGCCGAACCTGTACGGCGACGTCGACGTGCTGAAGCGCGCACGCGAGGTGCTGCCTGCGCTGCCGGGCATCACCCACGCGCTGGCCGAACTGGCGGCGCTGGCGGCATCGGCCATCGGCCGCGCCGAAGTGGCGATCGACCTGGCCGACCTGCGCGGCTACCAGTACGAGAGCGGCGCCATGTTCGCGCTGTACCTGCCGGGCCTGCCGAACGCGGTCGCACGCGGCGGCCGCTACGACCACGTGGGCGAAGCATTCGGCCGCGCGCGCCCGGCCACCGGCTTCTCGCTGGACCTGCGCGAGCTGGCACGCCTGCTGCCGACCGCGGAGCGCAAGCATTCGATCCGCGCACCGTGGGGCAATGCGCCGGAATTGAAGGAAAAAATCGCCGAACTGCGCAAGTCCGGCGAAGTTGTGATCCAGTCCCTGCCGGGTCACAACGATGATCAGGACGAGTTCGAGTGCGATCGCGCGCTGGTGCTCGACGAAAGTGGTAGTAACTGGATTCTCAAAAACTTAGGTTAATTGTGATGTCAAACAAAACTGCAAAGAACGTTGTTGTTATCGGCACCCAGTGGGGCGATGAAGGCAAAGGCAAGATCGTCGACTGGCTGACTGAACACGCCCAGGGCGTGGTGCGCTTCCAGGGCGGCCACAACGCGGGCCACACCCTCGTGATCGGCGGCGTCAAGACCGCCCTGCAGCTGATCCCTTCGGGCATCATGCGCCCAGGCGTGGCCTGCTACATCGGCAACGGTGTGGTGCTGTCCGTGCCTGACGTGCTGCGCGAAATCGACAAGCTGGAAGCGGCCGGCGTGGAAGTGGCTTCCCGCCTGAAGATCTCCGAGGCTTGCCCGGTCATCCTGCCTTACCACACTGCGCTGGACGCAGCCCGTGAAGCCGCCCGCGGCGCCGCCAAGATCGGCACCACCGGCAAAGGTATCGGCCCTGCATACGAAGACAAAGTCGCCCGCCGCGCCATCCGCGTGGCCGACCTGCTGAACGCAGAGCGCTTCGCCGAGAAGCTGAAAGAGAACCTGGACTACCACAACTACGTCCTGGAAAACTACCTCAAAGCGCCGAAGATCGATTACCAGAAAACCCTGGACGATGCGCTGGCCTACGTGCCGCGCCTGCGCCCAATGGTGACCGACGTGTCGTCCGCGCTGTACGCGACCCACAAGGCCGGTGGCGCCCTGTTGTTCGAAGGCGCGCAAGGCTCGCTGCTGGACGTCGACCACGGCACCTATCCGTTCGTCACCTCGTCGAACTGCGTGGCAGGCAACGCCGCTGCCGGCGCCGGCGTCGGTCCTGGCATGCTGCACTACATCCTGGGCATCACCAAGGCCTACACCACCCGCGTTGGTTCCGGCCCGTTCCCATCCGAACTGCCGACCGATGCAGGCGTTGGCCACCACCTGTCCTCCGTGGGCCACGAATTCGGCACCGTGACCGGCCGTGCCCGTCGTTGCGGTTGGTTCGACGCAGCGCTGCTGCGCCGCTCGGTACAGATCAATGGCGTGTCGGGCATGTGCCTGACCAAGCTGGACGTGCTGGACGGCCTGGAAACGCTGAAGATCTGCACCGGCTACACCATCAACGGCAAGCAGGTCGACATCTTCCCGGTCGGCGCTGAAGACGCGGCACTGTGCCAGCCGATCTACGAAGAGATGCCAGGCTGGACCGACAGCACCGTCGGCGCCAAGTCGATGGACGCGCTGCCTGCGGCCGCCCGTGCCTACATCAAACGCATCGAAGAAGTGGTCGGCGTGCCGATCGACATGGTATCAACCGGTCCCGACCGCGAAGAGACCATCGTCCTGCGCCACCCATTTGAATAAGAAAGAATAAGAGCATGACCACTCCTGTATCCGACCAAAAGCACCTGTGGGTTAGCTGGGACGAGTACCATCGCCTGATCGAGCGCCTGGCGCTCAAGGTCCACGAATCGGGCTGGAAGTTCGACATGGTGCTGTGCCTGGCGCGCGGCGGCGTGCGTCCCGGCGACGTGTTCTCGCGCATCTTCGACGTGCCGCTGGCGATCCTGTCGACCAGCTCCTACCGCGAAGAAGCCGGCACCGTGCGCGGCGACCTGGATATCGCCAAGTACATGACCATGACCAAGGGCCCGCTGTCCGGCAGGATCCTGCTGGTCGACGACCTGGCAGACTCCGGCGTGACCCTGACCAAGGTGATGAAACACCTGAAGGACAACTTCGAAGGCGTCACCGAGGTGAAATCGGCGGTGATCTGGACCAAGGGCTGCTCCGCGTTCAAGCCTGACTACCAGATGGAAGAGCTGCCGCACAACCCATGGATCCACCAGCCGTTCGAAGACTACGACGGCCTGCGTCCGCACCAACTGGCGGCCTGGATCAAGAAAGGCGAAACCGCCGCTTGATAGCGGACGGCTTCGGATAAAGGGGGGAAGGGCGAAAGTCCTTCCCCCTTTGTTTTTTCAACGTACTTCCAGCAGCTCGACGTCGAAGATCAGGTTGGCGTTGGGCGGGATGGGACCGACGCCGTTGCTGCCGTAGCCCAAGCTGGCAGGCACGATCAAGGTGCGCTTGCCGCCGACTTTCATGCCCTGCACGCCCTGGTCCCAGCCGGGAATCACTTGCCCAGCGCCGAGCGGGAAGTTGAACGGGCTGCGGCCAATGGAGGAGTCGAATTGCGCGCCGTGCTGCTGTGGCGAATTCGGTTCGTAGATCCAGCCGGTGTAGTTCACGGCGACGTTCGAGCCGGCCAGCGCTTCCTTGCCGGTGCCGACCACGGTATCGATCTTTTGCAGCGGAATGGCCGCAGCTTCGGATTGCGCCGGTGTCTTGCTGCGCTCGCAGGCTGAGAATGCCATGGCAAGGCTGGCGCCGATCAGGCAGGAGGTCAATAGTCGTTTCATCATCTTCTTTCGAAATTTACGGAAAAATACGGAAAAATACGGAAAAGAAGCGAGTGTACTGAATCCGCTACAAAACACGAAAAAAATAGCCATGCGTGGCAATTCGAGATATTTCCAAAAAGAAATGCCTATACAATTCTTGGCATCATTTTGCTGTGGCCGGGATTGTCGATGTTTCCTTCGATGCTGTTGTCTTTGATGCTGGCGGTTTCCCCCCCTGAACCGGGCGGCGCTCCAGCCGCCAAACCGGCCGTGCTGCAGAAGCATTGGACCGAGCGCAAATTCGACGCCATCGAGCGTGGCCTGCGCGACGCGTGCACGGCCGACCCTGCCGGCGTCGAAGCGCAATTCGACAGCTATTTCCGCACCACGCAAAGCTGGGAGGCCGACCGCAACGCGCTGGAACAATGGCGCCAGCAAGCGCCCGATGGACTGGCGCAGGCGCTGCTGGAAGCCATCTACTGGCGCGCTTATGCCGCGCAACTGCGGCTGGGCGCGGTCGGCCACCTGCCGAAAGAAGCCATGCAGTTCTACCAGGAGCAATTGGGGCGCGGCATCGCGCGCCTGCAGCATGTGAAGGCGCAGGCCAATACCTGCCCGCTGTGGCATAGCCTGACCATCAGCCTGCAGCTTGAGGGCGCAGGTTCGCGCCGCAGCGCTGCCAGCGCCTACCTCGAGGCGGTGCAGGCCTTCCCGCACGACCGGCAGATCCACTTTGCCATGTCGCGTGCCTACAGTCCGCGTTCCGGCGGTAGTGCGGTGCAGTTCGACCAGTTTGCGCGGCGCGCCGTATTCTTCACCAAGGCGGTGGAGGGCGGCGCCATGTATGCGCGCCTGTACTGGCGCGAAGACGGCAATGGCAGCGCTGCGATCCAGTTCCGCGAGCAGCGCGGCCTGCCGGAATGGCGCATGGTGAAGAGCGGCTTTGAAGACCTGCTGCAGCGCCATCCGCAAGACCTGCGCGGGCGCAACAAGTTCGCCTCGTTCGCCTGCCGCGCCAATGACCGCCAGACTTACCTCAAGCTGCGCCAGGAACTGGGCGAACGGATCATGCCGGAGTTGTGGCCGGACGTGGCCGGTGTCGAGGCTTGCGACCGCAAGCTGGGCAAGGGTGGTGCAGCCGCAGTTTCGCCAACGCAAGCCAGTGGTGTAAACTCCCACTCATGACCCAAGACTTCTTCCAGACCTTCATCCTGCTGATGCTGGTGACCGACCCGTTCGGCAATGTTCCCATTTTTGCATCGGCGCTGGCCACGGTGCCCCCCAAGCGCCGTCCGAAAATCGTCGTGCGCGAATGCCTGATCGCCTTCGTGGTGCTGCTGGTGTTCATGTTCTTCGGCAGCCACTTCCTCAAGGCCCTGAGCCTGTCGGAAGCCTCGCTGCGCATTGCCGGCAGCGTGATCCTGCTGTTGATCGCGATCCGCATGGTGTTCCCGCATCCGGACGGGGTGCTGGGCAAGCAGGAGGGCGGCGAACCGTTCATCGTGCCGCTGGCGATTCCCGCGCTGGCAGGGCCTTCCGCGCTGGCCACGGTGCTGCTGTTCTCGCGCGAGAGCACCGGTGAAGTGCTGACGCACGTGGCAGCGCTGGCCGCCGTGGTGGTGGTGTGGCTGGTGGTATTCCTCGGCGCCGAACGCTTGCAGAAAGTTCTCGGCACGCAGGTGATGACGGCCTTCGAACGCTTGATGGGCCTGATCCTGGCCGCGATGTCGATCGAGATGCTGTTGGCCGGCATCCGCGATTTCGTCAAGACGCTGTAAACGGAAAGGCATGGCGGGCAACTTCAACTACTTCAGGATCGAGGCGGCTGCCGACAGTGAACTGTTCGGTGCGAGCCTCTCCGTGGACTTCAATTCCGCCATTGCGATGCCCCAGGGCCTCGACCTGGAATGGACCAACGTGGTCGAAACCGGGTATGAAGCGGTCCATGGTGCATGGCAAAAAGTTGCCAGGCAGTGGATGTTGAAGGAGGCCGCGACCGGCCTTGGACTGGCCTTTCCGCTGCAAAGCAGGGCGGATTTGCTGCACGCCTTTGAAAGCATGGAATGCTGGCCCGAATACAAAGCGCTGGCCGCCCGCGCGGCCGCCAACCTGGCCGAGCACGGCTTCGCGACGCGTGAGTCATGGCAGTTGAAGCACTGGGGAACCGAAGGCAATGCGGAAGGCAGCATGGTGGAGGCGGACAATGGCGGCACGGTTGCCTGGTTCATTGCCAACCAATGTCCAACGCCGGTGCTCAAGGCATGGTCCAGGCTGAACCCGGGAATCGACTTCCATGTCACTTACGCCGACGACCAACTACGCGGCGGAAAACGCTTCACCGTTCGCGATGGGGGCATAGGCCAACAGGCAAGCCTGCAGCGCGACGAACGCGAGGCTTTGGTGCATGCCTTTGCCAGCAGGCGCGCCAGGATCCGCTGAACCAGTCCCTGCTCGGGCGGCAGTGCCAATTGCCGTAACAGATTCAGCGGCGAATCGATTTTATTTTTTTACAACATCTCCTTTGAAAGGATGATGGCTCTTCTGCTAAGCTAGCGCGTCGCCCGCCCGGGCTCAACAGGGATGCCGATGTATTTCGCCGAGATCTACAACCAGTGGCGCAGCCGCCGCGGGGCGCGCCGCCAGCCGGGCCAGGCCTTGCCGCGCACGGTGTACGCGCTGGGCGCCACCAGCCTGCTGACGGATGTGTCGACGGAGATGGTGGCCAGCGTGCTGCCGGTCTACCTGATGCTGGCACTGCACCTGTCGCCGGCGGAATTCGGGGTGGCCGATGGCCTGTTCCGTGGCGGGGCCGCCGTGGCGGCGTTGCTGCTGGGCGGTTTGCTCACCTACGGCAGTGGACGCAGCAAACTGATCGCCGGCGCCGGTTATGGCATGTCGGTCCTGGCCAAACTGGCCCTGCTGGCCAGCGGAGCGTTTGCCGCCATCGTTGCCTGCCTGGCGCTGGACCGCCTCGGCAAGGGCCTGCGCGCCGCACCACGCGATACCATTCTCGCCGCCAGCGTGGCGCCGCATCAACTGGGCCTGGCATTCGGCACCCATCGTGCGATGGATGGGGCAGGGGCCCTGGCCGGTCCGCTGCTGGCGGCAGGCCTGCTTTGGCTGGCGCCGCAGCAGTACACCTTGTTGTTCCTGGTAGCGCTGGCCTTTGCGCTGGCAGGCATGGCGGTCTTTGGCCGGCTGGTGCCAGCCGACGCCGCTGGAACGCTGCCCGCTTCCGCGCCACGCGCGCAGGATCGGCTTGCACTACGCACCCACTGGCAGCGCTGCCTGCCGCCGGCTTGCCGCAAGCTGCTGGCCGCCGCCATGCTGTTGTCCCTGTTCACTGTCAGCGAAGGCATGATCTACGCGCAGATGCAGCAAAGCTTTGCGCTGGAACCGTTCATGCAGCCCTTGCTGCCGGTCGGGACCGCCGCAGCCTTCCTGTTGCTGGCCGCGCCGATCGGCTGGCTGGCCGACCGTGCCGGCAGGCTGCGCGTGTTCGTCGGCGCCCATATCGTCCTGCTGCCTTTGTACGGTTTGCTGTGGGGCGCGGCCGGTGCCACGCCGCCGGTATGGCAGGCCGCCGCGCTGGTGCTGTTGCTTGGCTGCTACGTCGCCGCGACCGACGGCGTGCTGATGGCCGCAGTCGCAGCAGCCGTGCCGCCGGCCGCCCGCGGCATGAGCCTGGCCTTGTTCGCGGCGGGCATTGCGGCTGCCAAGCTGGCCTCATCCATGTTGTTCGGCATCCTGTGGGACCGCTACGACGTGACGGGTGCCGTGCTGGTGTACGGCGCCGGCCTGCTGTGCGCACTGGCCTTGTTCGCCCTGTTCAATCCGATGCGCCTTGCCGGCGTACCTGCCCAACTGTTGCCCGACACGCCATGAAGTCCACGCTGCTTGCCGTCTTTGCCTGCCTCTCCCTGGCGGCCGTTCCTGTTTCGGCGGCCACGCTGCTGACGCGCTACACGCTGGGGGCCGATGCGGGCCGGCTCGACGTGCTCAAAATGCCCGGCGGGCAGGCGCAAGGCCAGTTGGGCCTGCGCTGCGAGCGCATGCACTACAGCGCAGGCGTGCTGGCTTGCCTGCGCGCGGTGCCGGGCCAGGGCCTGAAGCTGGACCTGGCCGACAAGGCCGGGCAGGTGGCGCAGACGCTGTCGTTCCCGAACGTGCTGTTGGCAAGCCGGGTGCGGGTGGCGCCCAACGGGGCCCTGGCTGCCTTCACCGGCTTTTCCGGCGGCCATACTTATACCGGGACCGATTTCACCACCCGCACTTACGTGATCGACGTTGCGCGCAAACGCCTGCTGGCCGATCTGTCCACCTTCCGCGTGGTTGAAAGTGCTGCGCTGCAGATGCCGGCGCGCCGCTTCAACGTGTGGGGCGTCAGCTTCGACCCCAATGCACAGGGGCGCTTCGTGGCCACGGTTGGGGCGGGCGGTGCGGTGTTCCTGGCCCAGGGCGACCTGGCGTCAAAAACCCTGGTCCTGCTGCGCAAGGAAATGGAGTGCCCATCCTTTTCGCCGGACGGCAAGCGCATTGCCTTCAAGCGCCGCAAGCCCGATGGCGGCTGGCTGCCGGCCATTTACGAGCCCGCCAGCGGACGCGAATGGGTGATGCAGGAAACGCGCAGCATCGATGACCAGATCCTGTGGCTGGACAACGCCACCATCGCCTACGAGCTGGCGCGCCCCGGCCAGCCGGAAGGCGGCGAAACCGATGTGGTGGTGCGGCCCGCGGCCGGCACTACGGCATCGGCCATCCTGCGCGCCGGCGGCGGATCGCCCAGTTTGTTCGATTAGTGTTCTTGCAACACTATCAAATTGGTAGTAACAATCCCGGGAGACGCCCCGGCTTCCCCTGAGGCAAACCCTGCCATATCACTAATTCCTGGTGCAGGGAAGAATACAAATTTATCTTTTTAAAAAGTTATCACAAAAGACATTCTGCTAAGCTGGCCGGCGATTATTGCCAAAAGGCATTCAAAACCTTATTAGCCAGGGAATGAACGTGAAACTCGTCCGCACGGCCGCCAGCGGCCTCCTGTCGTTTGCTTTGCTTCTCCAACTGATGCTGTGCAGTGCTCCCGCCCAGGCGCAGGACACGCCGCTGAGCCGCGGCCTCGGCTGGCTGCAAGCCCAGGTACAGCCCGACGGCGCGCTGAGCGGGGAAGCGGCTTCGATCGCGACAGCGCTGCAGGCGCGCAGCGAGACGCTCTACACGCTCAAGCTGCTGGGAGCGCCGGCCGCCAGCCAGCTGCCGCTGCGCCAGTCGCTGACGGCCGAGCAGGACCTGAGCACCGAATACATGGCGCGCCGCGCCTGGGCCCTGGGTTACGGCGGCGTCGCGCAGCCGGCCCTGATCGAAGAATTGCAAAAGCGCCAGAATGGCGACGGCGGCTATGGCGGCGACGGCGGCTATGCCTCGAACATTGCCGACACCTCGTGGATGCTGCTGGCCCAGCGCGCCGGCGGCGCCCAGCCCGATGCGGCGGCGGTGACGCGCGCACTAGCCTTCCTCGATGCCAACCACATGGCCGACGGTTCGTTTGCCGTCAACCGCCAGGCCAGCATGTACGCGACCCTGAAAGCCATGCTGGCATCGGCCGCCTGGTCCAGCCAGCAAGGCGCCGGCTCCTTCAGTGCGCAGTCGCTGAACTGGCTGCTGGCGCAGCGCAATGTGGCCGGCAATTTCGGCAATCCTTTCGACAATGCGCTGGCGCTGTGGGTGCTGGCCACCCAGACCGCCGACCAGGCCATCCTGAAACCGGCTTCCGACGCGCTGCTGGCCAGCCAGCTGGCCAACGGCAGCTGGAACGACGATCCTTACCTGACCGCAGTGGCCTTGCGCGCGCTCTACCTGGTCAACCATCCACCGGCCAGCAACGGCAGCGCCTCCGTGCGCGGCCTGGTGGCCGATGCCGCCAGCGGCCTGCCGCTGGCCGGCGCCAGCGTGCAGGTGGTGGCCGGCGGCGATGCCGCGACCGGCAGCGATGCCAACGGCAACTTCACCCTGTCCGGCATTGCAGCCGGCAACCTGACGCTGCGCTTTGCCCGCCTGGGCTACGCCAGCCGCGATATCAGCCTGACTGTCGGCACTGGCCAAAGCCTGAGCATCGGCACCGTGGCGCTGGCGCCGGCTTCGCTAAGCGCGACCCTGTCCGGCATCGTGCGCAACGACAGCGGCCAGCCGCTGGCCGGCGCCGTGGTGGCGGCCGGCACCGCTGCGGCCACCACCAATGCCAGCGGCGCGTATTCGATCGCCAACCTGAGCCCTGGGCCGCTGACTGTTACCGTCACGCTGGCCAACTACCGCACGGCAGCCGCTACCCTGGACGTGGCGGCCAATACCAACTACACCTTCTCGCCGGGCCTGATTCCGGTTTCGAAGCCAGTGCCGACCACTGCCACCATCAGCGGCAAAGTCGTCAACGCGACCACCAAGGCCGGCATCGCCGGCGCCACCGTGAAGGTGGCCGGACAGAGCGTGACCAGCACCAGCGGCGGCGCCTTCAGCGTGGCCAACGTGGCGCCGGGCGCTTTCACCATCGCGGTCAGCGCAAGCGGCTACCAGCCGGTGAGCGGCAGCGGCACGGCGGTGGCCGGCCCCAATGCGATCGGCGATATCGCGCTGTCGGCAATGCCGACGTCCTCGACGCTGAGCGGGTTGGTGACCGATGGCGCCACCGGAGCGCCGGTGGCCGGCGCCACCGTGGCGGTACAAGGGCAGGGCGCCGCGGTAGTCACCGACGCGGCGGGCAAGTACAGCATCGCCGGCATCACCGGCACCGGTTTTGCGCTGAACGTGGGCGCGGCGGACTACTTCTCGCAAGTGCTCAACGTGGCGCTGCCGCAGGCGGGCAATGCGCGCGTCGACGTCAAGCTGCAAAAGCGCGACAGCACTGCGGCCGACATCAGCTTCATCAAGGTGGCCACGCCGCAGCACAGCTACTACGCGACCGGCCTGATTCCGCTGGAGATCCTGTTGGCGAACAATGCCGCCAAAGCCGCTAGCGTGCTGGTGACCGCGCAGGTGATCAACACGGAAGGCAGCATTGTGCACACTTACCTCGGCAACCCTGGCGTAAGCTGGCGCGGCCAGGAGCCGGACAACCGGCCGCTGGCGCTGGGCGCCAACAGCACCCTGGAGCTGATGCTGGAGTGGAATACCCTGCGCCTGCCGGGCGGCATCTATACCGTCAAGGCGCGCGCCTTTGATGAATCGGGGCGCGTGGTGGCGGAAGCGGACGGCGATTTCGAAGTGATTGCCGCGCCGCGCCTGGCGGGCGGCGTGCTGGCCGACCCGCCGCTGGCGCAAGCCGGCGCCAAGACCGTGGTCAGCTTCACCGGCGACGTGGTCAACAACGGCAACCAGGCGCTGGCGCCCGGCGACATGCAGCTGAAGGTCACCCTGGCGGCACAGGAACCCGTCAACGGCCAGACTGAAGCGAGCGTGCGTACCCTGGCGAGCGGTGCGCCGCTGCTGCGTGCGCGCAAGCTGAAGATGGCGCCGGCCGGCTGGCTGTACACCGTCAACTACAGCGACGGCAAGGTGCTGCGCCTCGATACCGACGGTACCCAGACCATATTGGGCCAGCTGCCATCCGGCTATGCCTATGCCGATGCCGCCATGGATGCAGCAGGCAATATCTGGGCCGGCCACAACGCCGTGTTGTACCGCCTGTCGCCGCAGGGTGTGCCGACCCGCTTCGACATGGCGCAGATCAACGATATTGCGGCGGTCACCTCGACCGCCGAAGGCTTGCTGCTGGCGGGCCGCTACAACGGCGAGAGCCGCCTGGTGCTGCGTGCCGACAACGGCCAGGAAACCATCCTGGCGCGTAACGGCTTCTCCGGACCGGTAGCGCTGGTGCAGGACGATGCCGGCAATTACGTGGTCACCAACAGCAGCGACGGCACGCTGGTCAAAGTCTCGGCCGGCGACGGCAAGATCATGCCGTTCGTACGCAACCTGCGCAATCCACAGGGCATTGCACGCGATGCGGCAGGCAATTTCTACGTCGCCGAGGCGGACCTGTCGCGCGTGGCGAAAGTCAGCCCGGCAGGGGAGCTCAGCGTGTACGCGAGCGGCCTTGGCACGCCATATGGGCTGGCCTTCGACGCCAACGGCACGCTGTATGTCAGCGACACCAATAACGACGCGCTCCACACTGTCCAGCCGAATGGCACCGTGCGCCTGTTCGCACGCGGCTTCGGCAACGGCCCGCGCGGCATGGCCTACGACCTGAATGGCGACCTGCTGCTGTTGAATAACGCCGATGGCACGCTGCGCCGCAAGGATGCGCAAAACAATGTCAGCTTCGTCGCCAGCGGCATGTCGCAGCCCTACAACCTGGTGGTGCTGCCGAACGGCGACTACCTGGTGACCGAATACGGCAACGGCAAGGTGACGCGCATCAGCAATGGGGTGAAGAGCACTTTCGCCACTGGGCTCAACGGTCCGCTGGGCATCGCCCTCGACGGCGCCGGCAATGTGCACGTCACCGAGTACGGCGCCAACCGCATCGCCAGGCTGGCGCCCGACGGCAGCAAGCTGGGTGTTACCGAGAGCCTGCTGGTGCGTCCATACCAGGTGCGTGCAGCGGCCAACGGCGACGTCTACATCCGCAATTCGGGCAGCATGGTGCGCTATGCCGGCGGCGAGTACAAGTACTGGCACCGCAGCTTCAACTACACCAACTGGACACCGGATGTCACGCCGGGCGCGCTGCTGGCACTGACCGGCACCACCCTGGTACGCATCGATTCGGCCGGACTGGTGACGACCGTGCGCAGCGGCCTGCCGTTCACGCCGTACGCGGTGGCCGTCGACCCGGCCGGGAATATCTACCTGAGCGACTATTCGAACCGCAAGATCCACAAGCTCGATACCACCGGCACGCTGCGCGAGCTGGTAACGCTGGCCAATTATCCATCCACCGCCTCGATGACCGACCTGCAGTCCGATACGGCGGGCAACCTGGTGCTGCGCACCGGCGGCGGCTTCTACCGGGTATCGCCGGAAGGCGCGCTGACACCGTTCACGTTCACGCTGCCGCATATCTATAACTGGACAGCGGGCGGCGAAAACGAGATCGTGGTCTTCAACTACGACAAGACCTACCGCGTCAATACCATCACCGGCGCCACCACGCTGCTGATGTCGCGCGGCTATTACGGCCCGAACGGCAATCTCGCATTCGGTGCCGTCAGCCCGGACCACAAGCTGTGGGCGGTGGACGATTCGCTGTACACCCTGACCGCGCACACCATGGCGGGCGAAGAAGTCGCGCGCCTGCACGGCTTCGAGAATCCGACGTCGATCGTCTTCAGCGGCAGCGAGATGCGCTTCGTCGACAATTCGGAGCGCTTCATGTGGTATGCCGACGATGCCTACCCGGCCTACCAGGGCAAGTTCCAGGCGCGCTACCTGGCCCATGCCGGCGGCGTGACCTATGGCACGGCGTCCAGCACCAGCATCAACAAGTACGTGGGCGGCTCCAAGGTCTACGAGCAGTATTACAACGCCGGCAATTTTGGCCTGGGCGGCCTGGCGGTGCGCCCGGATGGCGGCCTGGCATACTCGTATGCGGATGACGGCCGCGTCGTCATCCTGTCGCCGGCCAAGGCGGTGGAACTGGACTTCGCCGGGCTGCGCGCGCCACAGGGCCTGGTCTTCGATGCCAGCGGCAAGCTGTACGTGGCGAGCAATTCCAATAATATGGTGCTGCGCTTCGCGCCGGCCACCAGCTCGGCGGGCAGCATTTTCGCGCGCATGACTTCGCCGATCGGGCTGGCCTTCAACAGCGGCGGCGACTTGCTGGTTGCGCGCACCAATGGTGTTGATCGCGTCAACGGCGCCGGCATCGTCAGCAACCTGTCCACGGTGGGCGGCATGAACGGCATGCTGGCCGACGGCGACCAGCTGGTGATGGCCAACCGCAGCACCAGCCAGTTGAACAAGCTGCGCCAGCAGGGCGCGGGCTGGGTCGCGGACGTGTTTGCGTCCGGCCTGTCCAATCCCGTGGCATTGCGCCAGACGGCAGGCGGCGCGACGCTGATGCTGAACATCAGCAACAACACCATCGTCAGCTACCAGAACGGCAAGGTCGACCACCTGGCCACCGTGCCGGCCGGCTTGAGCGCGTTCGACCTGGCGCCGGACGGCAGCATGCTGGCTGTCGGCAGCAACGGCACTGTAGTGCGCATCGGCACCGACGGGGTGACTTCCGACCTCCTGATGAACAACCTGGTCAACCGCTGGCAGCTGAACGGCGTGGCCGTGGCCAACGACAGCCAGTCCTACCTGGTGGCGCAGGACGACAGTTCGCGCGGGGTGCTGTATGCCATGACGCAAAGCGCGCCGCTGCAGCCGCCGGCCGTGGGCAGCGTGGTGTTCGAAGCCGTTGTGCCGATGGCGGAACTGGGCATCGACGGCAGCTACCAGAAGCTCAATTTCGGCACCTGGGTGCCGCCATACGGCGGCGACTTCCGCATCGAGATGAGCCGCAGCGGCATCGACGGCAGCATGCAGAACTTCCTGCACGTGGGCCCGAATGCACAAAGCCAGCTGACCGCCGCGCGCAGCGAACTGCCGCCGGGCGACAGCGTGCTGGCAATGTGCCTGGACCTGAAAGGCGCCGACTACACCACCATTTCGCGCGTCGAGATGGGCCAGGTGCGCACCGTCAGCAAGAGCCTGACGCCGTACGGAATGGCGAGCGACCGCGCCGGCAACCTGTATGTGACCGATGCGGGCAAGCTGTACCGCACCGACGCGTCCGGCAGCAGCATTGTGGTCGCCAGCGGCATGAACCTGGCGTATGGCCTTGCCAGCGACTCGCAGGAGAACTTCTACGTTGCGTCGCGCAACGCCAGCACCAGCCGCTTCGAAGTGCTGCGCGTGACCCGCGACGGCAGCAAGACCGTGCTGGCCGACCTGGGCGTGACCAATGCCGCCGGGGTGCAGGTCAACAGCCGCGACGAGGTGCTGGTGGGCAGCGTCGGCAAGCTGCTCAAGGTGACGCAGCAGGGCGCGGTGTCGACTGTCGCGACCAGCGGCTTCCCGAGCCCGCGCGGCATTGCCGTCGACGGCCGCGACAACGTCTATGTCCAGAACGAGAACCACTCGGTGTCGATGATCAAGCCGGACGGCAGCTCGGTGGCGATCTTCAGCAAGGCCGACGGCGACGACCATCCCTACTTCGAAGGCGACGGCTATCCGAATATCGCGGCCGACTGCGCCGACAATTTCTACATCGCTCCGTTCAAGTGGACGCGCATCAACCAGGATGGCGAGGAATACTCGCTGGCCCAGGTGGTGCCGCGCACCGGCCAGATCGCGCGCCTGTTCGACGCCCGCACGATTGCGCCGAACCTGTCCGATATCGACTACCTGGCGTTCGACCGCTTCAACAACCGCATCCTGATGTGGAACCACAACGACCAGTCGATCTGGCAGGTGCCGGTCACCTGCGGCGCGATTGGCGTGCAGGCCCACCTGGTGGCCAAGGCCGGCCAGCAGCTGACCGGCGCCAGCAAGCCGCCAAGCGCCGTGGTGCCGCTGACTGACGGACGCACCGAGTACGTCTGGAACCTGCGCGACGTGACCGCGCAGGGCGCGCAGGTGTGCTTCGGCGCCAACCAGGCCGGCATGCAGCTGGGCGAGGTGCGCCCAACCCTGGATTCCGGTTTCATCAGTTTCCAGAACACGTTTGCCGCCGGCGACGTGACGGTGCCGCTGAAGGTGCCGATGGTGCGCGCGGCGAACGTGATCAATATCGGCGCCACCACCGACAAGCCGGAATACCTGGCAGGCGAGAGCGCGCTGGTGACCACCTCGCTGGCCAATGCCAATACCGAGGTGGCCAACGGCGACCTGCGCGTGGATGTCTTCGATGCGAGCGGCGCGCTGGTGAACACGGTGACGCAGCAGGCTGTCGGCATTCCGGCCGGCGGCTCGCTGCAGGTCAATGGCGCCTACGCCGCCGGCCAGCTGCAGCCGGGCGCGTACACCGCGCGCGCTGTGCTGAGCGAGAACGGCCAGGCCGTGGCCAGCGCCAAGGTGGACTTCCGCGTGCTGGCCGACGCGTCGCAGGCGGCCGCCGTCACGACGCTGGCGCTGGACAAGCAAAACTATGCCCCGACCGACCGTGTGGCCATCAGCTCGCGCGTGACCGGCCAGTCGGCCAATGTGACCATGGAAAACCTGACGCTGGCGATCCAGGTCTACAACCAGTCCAATGCCCAGGTATTCGGCAAGGCGCACGCGGTCGTGCAGCTGGCGCCGGGCGCCAAGCTGGAATTCGCGTCGCCGTTCCGCATGGTCAATGCGCTGCCGGGCACTTACCGCGTCGAGCAGCAGCTGCGCGACAGCGCGGGCCGCGTGCTCGACAGCCGTAGCGCGGCCTATGCCGTCAGCTCGAGCGCGGAAACCGGCTATGGCCTGGGCGGCAGCATTACCGCCATGCCGAAGCTGGTGCCGATCGGCGACAGCCTGGCCTTCACCTTCCAGGTGATCAACAACGGCAACAGCGCGCTGGACAACCTGCCGCTGACCGTCAGCCTGCTCGATCCGGTGGCGCAGCAAGTGCGGGCGGAGTTCCCGTACAGCGCCAACCTGGCGGCGGGCGGCGTCTACAACGGCGCCGGCAACTGGCTGGCCGATGGCGAAGCAGGGCGCAACTACGTGGCCAAGCTGGGCGCCACCGTCGGCGGCAAGCAGATGACGCTGGCCCAGGATGCCTTCCAGCTGCTGCCGAAGTCCAAGCCTGACGTCAAGCTGGACATCGGGCAGCAACTGGTGGCCGGCAACCGCGTGCTGGCCCTGGTGTCCTGCAACGACGACGAGAACGATGCGCCGGGCAATGACGGCAAGCCGCCGGTCTGCGTGACCGAGCGCATGCAGGCAATCGACGCCGCGCTGACCGCGCTGGAGCTGCCGCACCTGGTGGTGACCAGCCCCGAAGCCTTCCAGGCCAAGCTGCGCAGCGGCCTGTTCAACACCTATTGGGTCTCCGGCAAGGAGGACAAGATGAGTGTCCAGCAGGTGGCCGAGCTGCGCGAACGCATCAACGGCGGCGATGGCCTGATCGTGGATGGCGTGCACGACAACCGCAACAAGGTGTTCGACAGCGTGACCGGCATCCTGTACCGCGGCAAGATCGGCCAGACCAACCTGGCGGTGCGCTTCACCGGCCCGCTGTTCGAGAGCCAGCGCCTGCTTTCCGTCGGCCGCGCACTGAAGCCGATTGCGAACGGCAGCACGCCGCAAGCCGAGTTCGACGCGGTGCTGCCGCAGAACGCCGGTCCGGCGGTGTTCAGCAACACCTACGGCAACGGCCATTCGATGCTGTTCGCCTTCGACCTGGCCAGCAGCCTGGCCGGGGAGCCGGGCTGGCTGCCGGTACTGCGCTCGGCCCTGGCGGCTGTCCTGCCGAACGTTGCCGAAGTGCCGATGGGCGGCGCCCTGGTGCCGCTGCGCACCACGATCGCCAACCAGTCCGAAGCCGTGGACCTGGACGTGACGGTGCAACTGCCGGCCGGCGCCAGCTACCATGCCTCGGCACCGGAGGCGCTGTTCGACCAGGCCAGCAATACCGTGCGCTGGAGGCTCGCGCTGTCGGCGGGCCAGACGGCCAACCTGGACCTGCAGGTCAGGGCGCCGGAGACGGCCGGCCAGTACGTGCTGGAGACCACGGTGAGCTGGCTCGACAAGGGCACTGCCGTGCAATACGGCGGCAAGCTGCAGCGCGGCGTGACCGTCAACAGCGCCAGCCAGTACGGCAGCGCGGCGCTGAACGCGATCGACCAGTTGCCCGTGACGCATCCGAAGTACCGCAAGCCGCGCGACAACGCCGCCAACGCCGTGCGCGCGGGCATCGGCTACTTCGGTGCCGGCACCCAGGCCGGCTACGCGGCGGCGATCGCGGCGCTGCTGGAGGCGACCGACAACCTGCTGGCGCTGCCGAACGACACGGCAGCGATCCGCCAGCAGATCGATTGCGTGCTGCGCGAAGCCGAGTGGCGCTGGAGCCGCCTGCAACCGAAGCAATAAGAAAACACGAACGAAGTTAGCCAGGAAAAGACCATGTTCCGTAACAGCACCATGCAACGCATCATTGCTTCCGCCCTGCTGGCCACTTTTGCCAGCAGCACGGTGGCGCCGGTAGTCGCTTATGCTCAGACCCCAGCTCCCTTCACCCTGCAGCCGCTGGCCGGCGCGGCAGGCCGCAGCCTGCCCGGCGTGGATGCCAACGGCATCCCGACCGGCAAGGGCTGGCAGCGTCCCGCCGCCAGCAGTGGCAGCGCCGCTGCAACTGCCGCCGCGCCGACCCAGGCTTACGGCTTCGCGCTGTCGCAATTGGAAGCGATGGCCGGCAAGTCCGAGGCCGACCTGGCCGCCGGCCGCGGCAGCGATGCCCTGGCGCAGGTCAACGCCCTGCGCGCGCAGTACGTCCGCCTGAAAAAAGAAGAAGCGGTGATGGCGCAGTCGTTCGCCGCGACCGAGGCGCACCTGCGTGCGGCGGGCCTGGCCAGCGGCGACATCCTGGCGCGCCAGCAGCAGGCGCTGCAGGATTTCGGCGCGCGCAAGGAGGAGCTGAAAGCGGCGATGGCGGCACTGGATGCGGCAGCCGGCGGCAAGGGCAGCGTGCAGACGGCGCTGGACGGCCTGGCAAGGCTGATGAAGCGGCATTCCAGCCTGCCGGGGCAAGGCGCTCATGGCAAGGGACATGCATGGGGCAAGAAGAAAAAGGCGCCGCCTGCCGTGGCGATGACGGAGCGCCAGCACGAGAAGCGCTTCCCGCGTTCCGTGCTGCTGGCCGCTGCCGGTTCCCTGAGCGGCATCGCGCTGCCGGACGCCATCCTGCCTGACGCGGTGCAGCCGGGCGACCTGGCACAGCAGGGTGAAGTCGTGCTGACGCCGGCCGTGCGGGCGCTGGCGGCGCAACTGGGCAACAACCCGGTGGCCATCTATAACTGGGTCCGCAACAATATCGCCTTCGCGCCGGGCTTTGGCGCCATGCAGGATGCGGATGCCACGCTGCTGGCGCGCCGCGGCAGCGCAACGGACACCGCCAGCCTGCTGATTGCGCTGAACCGTGCCGCCGGCATCGCGTCGCGCTATGTGTACGGCACCATCGAAGTACCGGTGGCGAAGATCAACAACTGGCTGGGCGTCGATCATGCCGCCGCCGCGCAAGCCTTGCTGGCGCAGGCCGGCATCCCCCACCGGGCCGTCAGCCAGGCCGGCCAGGCCGGCGCCATCCAGCTCGAACACGTCTGGGTGGAAGCGTTGGTCGACTTCTCGCCAAGCCGCGGCGGCGTCAACAAGGCGCCGGGCGCCTGGGTGCCGCTGGACGCCAGCTTCAAGCAGATGGACGTCAAGCCGGGCCTGGACCTGGCCAATGCCGTCAGCCTGAACGAGAGCGGGCTGCTCGGCCAGGTACGCCAGGGCGCCGTCTGTACGCCGGACTACGCGCAAAGCCTGAACCTGCAGAACCTGCAGGCCGGCTATGCCGATTACAAGACGCGCCTGAACAGCTACCTGGGGCAGCAGGGCGCCGACCTGACCGTAGGCGATGTGCTGGGCAACCGCAGCATCGCCGCCCGCAACTACAGCATCCTGCTGGGCAGCCTGCCGTACACCAAAGTAGCCCAGGGGACGATCGTCAACGCGCTGCCGGACAACCTGCGCTGGCAGTTCCGCCTGCAGCTGTTTGCCGGCGCCGCGCAGCAGGCGGCCAACACGCCGGCTGTCAGCTATAGCGGCAGCCTGGCAAGCGTGGCCAACCAGCGCCTGACATTGAGCTTCGTCCCGGCCAGCCAGGCCGACGCCGATGTCCTGGCTTCCTATATGCCGAAGCAGCACGCCGACGGCAGCCCGATCCAGCCGGGCGAGCTGCCGCTCGAAGTGCCGGGCTACCTGGTGCGCGTGAAAGCGGAAATCCGCGCCGACGGCGAACTGGTCGCCAGCGGCGGCAGCTTCGTCCTGGGCAGCGAGCTGGCGGGCAGCATTGCCAGTTTCGACCCGTCCAGCGGCGACTGGAACGAATCTTCGTTTGGCGCGCATGCCGGCGACTACCACGCGGTGGCCGTCGATACGCAGGGCGTGTCGGCCGGCCAACTGGCCGCCCTCAAGGCGCGCCTGAACGCCATGCAGGCCAAGCTGGCCGGCGGGCAGGGCGCCAGCCTGACGCGCGACGATGTCAGCGGCGAACTGCTGTACCACGCCGCGCTGGGCTATTTCGCCACCGTGGATGCCAATGCCGGGGTGTTCCAGCGCGCCGCGCGCATGGTGGATGTACGCCAGCCGTCGTACGGCCGCGCCGTGGCGCAGGCCCAGCCTGAAATGGTGATGGGCATTATCAACAAGGTGCGTTTCCCAGGCGTGGTGCTGGACATCGACCGCCTGGACAGCGCGGTGGCGCAGAACACTGGCGGCCTGGCGCCGTCGGCATACATCAAGCAGGCCAACGAGCGCAATGCCGCCTACGGCCATCTGGTGCTGGCCAAGCTGTTCACCAGCGCGCAAACGCCGGGCCAGGCCGCCTCGCCGCTCAAGGCGCTGAGCGCCGCGGCGGGCGCCGGCAACAAGGTGTTCGCCGTGACCGGCGCCAATGCCGCCAGCGTGATGCCGCTGGTGGACATTGCTGCCAACGCCGCAGCCGATATCCGCAATAGCGCGGCGGCAGGCAGCCGCGTGCTGGTGGCGCAGGGACCGGTCAACATCGGCAACTGGAATGGCCATGGCCTGGCGATGGAAGACGCCGGCGGTGCAGGCAACTACCGCCTGTACGGAGAAACCGGTTATGCCACCGCCGCCCTGTACCTGCCGAACGGCACCACCTGGCTGGCGCTGGCCAGCCCGCTCCAAGCCGCTGGCGCAGCTGTGCCGGCAGCGCAGGCCGCCCAGCCAGTCAACGACACGCTGGCCAGCCTGCTGGGCGAGGCCGGCAGCACTACGCGCTGGCGCTTTTACGCCGGCCAGGCCGACGTGGCCAGCGGCCTGTTCCTGGCGCGCCTGTCGGCGGGGCAGGCCGGCAGCGCTTGCGACATCCTGACCGGCACCATCGCGGCGGGATTGGACACCAGTGGCGGCTTTGACAGCGGTGCCGTGGCGGGCGCCCCGCTCATCACCAGCGCTCCGGTCATCAGCGGCGGCGCCAACCAGCTTTACAGCTACGCCGTTCTGGCCACCGACCCCAAAGGCGCCGCGCTGGCGTATGCCCTGCGCGAAGCACCGACCGGCATGGCGATTTCGGCGACGGGCGTGATCAGCTGGAACAAGCCGGTGGCGGGTGTCTGGAACGTCACGGTGCGGGCCGACAACGGACGCGCCTATGCCGAACAGCGCTACCAGCTCACCGTTGGGCAGGAAGTGCCGCTTGACGCCAACCTGAGGATCACTCCGCAGGTCATCAACCTGGGCGAGAGCGTGACCATCGACGTGCTGAGCACCGGTGGCAGCGGCAACGTCACGCGCAGCCTGGCCATCGACGGCCAGGAAGTGGCGCTGACGCAGGAGGGCCGCGCGACGGTGACCGGCAGCGCGCTCGGCGCGCACCAGATCACGGCGAAAATCACCGATAGCCTCGGTACCACCACCCGCGTCGGCACCTACAGCGTGCGCGATCCTGCCGACAGCAGCACACCGGTGGCGCTGATCGCGGCGCCGGTTGATGACGCCGAAGTGACTGCGCCGGTCGACGTGACTGGTACCGCGACAGCCGCCAACCTGGCATACTACCAGTTGCTGCTGCGCCCTTCCGGCGGCAGCGCCTGGAGCGAAATCGCACGCGGCACCAGCGCCGTCAGCAACGGCGTGCTGGGCAAGCTCGACCCGACCCAGCTGGCCAACGGGATTTATGAGCTGGTGTTGAGCGTCGTTGATGCGAATGGCCGCCAGCAGACCCGGATGATCACGGTCGACGTCTATCGCGACCTGAAAATTGGCCAGTTTGCGCTGACGTACATCGACCTTGACCTGGAAGCGGCCGGGGTGCCGATCCGCGTCTCGCGCACGTACGACACGCGCCGCAAGGATGAAAAGCTGGACTTCGGCTACGGCTGGAGCGTGGACTACCAGAACGTCCAGGTACGCAAGAATATGGTGCTGGGACTGCAATGGGATGTCATTGCACGGTCAACCCAGCTCCTGTTGTGCATCGTCCCGGCCGGCAAGCGCAAGATCAACATCACCCTGCCTGACGGAAAAGTCGAGCGTTTCAGCGCCGCCAACCGCCAGGAGTGCGCGATGGGGCAGATTCCGCCGGTGGACGTCTATTTCACGCCACTGCCTGGCACCACCAGCTCGCTTGAAATCGTCAACGTGCCAAACCTGATGGCCCGCGGCGGCCAGTTGTTTGACATGGATGCGCTGGAACCCTGGAACCCCAAAGAGTACAAGCTTGTCACTGAAGATAACTTCAGTTATTACATCACCGAAGGCATCGGTATCGTACAAGTCAAGGACCCTGCCGGCAACACGCTGACCTACGGCAGGAACGGCATCTTGCATAGCGGCGGCCAGTCGGTCAGCTTCACGCGCGATGCACAGAACCGCATCACAGCGGTGACCGACCCATCCGGCAAATCGATCGCTTACGCCTATGACCCGGCCGGCGACCTGGTCAAGGTCACCAACCGCGTTGGCGCCGCGTCGAACTATGCCTATAACCGCGCGCACGGCCTGGTCCAGTACACCGATCCAAACGGTAACGTGGCTGCGCGCTACGTGTATGACGACGAGGGCAGGCTGGTTGCTGCGTACGATGCGGAGGGCAAGGCGATCCGGTTGCAGCATGATGGAACGTCCAACCGCGAAACCATCACCGACCGCCGCGGCAACCAGACCATCTATGCCTACGACTCCAAGGGCAATGTCACCGAGCGGATCGATGCGCTGGGCAACAAGACCAGCTTCGAGTACGACGCGCTGGGCAATGAATCTGTACAGACCAATCCACTCGGGGGGCGCACGACGCGCGTATTCAACCAGCGCACCGGTAAGCAGACTTCGGAAACCGACGCAGCGGGCAACGAGACGCGCTGGGAATACGACAGCACTTCCGGCACCTATGTCGAGAAGATTGTCGACCCGAACGGCAATATCACGAACTTCGGCTATTCCCTGATGGGATCGCAGTCGGTGACCGAGCCGATGGGGCGGGTGAATTCTGTCGGGTATGACGGCTCCCGCAACATGACTTCGGTGCGGGTTGCCGGCCGTAGCAGGGCCTTCACCTATAACCTCAAGGGCACTCCGGCCACCGAAACCGATGGTGCCGGCACCAGGATCACGTACGGCTACAACACCAATAACCAGGAGACCAGCCGTAGCTGGACGGTCATCCAGGATGGCGTGCCCAAGACTTACACCATCACTCGCAAACTCGATGCCGAGGGACGCGCGGTCGAGGAAACCGATGCCCTGGGCTTCGTGACCAAGACCGAGTACAACGCCGGCGGCCAGGTGCTGGCGAAGATCGACCCGCTGGGCCGCCGCACCGGCTTTGCCTACACGGTGCGCGGGCAGGTCAGCAAGATCACCTATCCTGACGGCACATCGCAGCTCAGCGAGTACGATGCGGAGCGCAACCTGGTTGCCACGACGGACCAGGCGGGCCGCGTCACGCGCCATGAATACGATGCACTGAATCGCCGCGCCAAGACGATTTTCCCGGACGGCGGGACGGTGACGAACGAATATGACGCGGCAGGCCGTCTGGTCGCTGTGACCGACCAGTTGGGCCAGCGCACCGTCAATGGCTACGATGCCGCGGGCCGCCTGGTCAGTCTCCAGGTGCCGGGCGGTGCGGAGACCAAGTTCGAGTACGACAAGAACGGGAACGTCTCCGCGATGACGGATGCGGCGGGCCGCGTGACGAAGTACGAATACGATGGCCTGGACCGGCTGGTCAAGGCGACGCTGCCTGACGGAAAATTTGCGGCGACCGTATGGACTGTCGCAAATACCAAGCAGTCCGAGAAGGACTACGCAGGCAATGAGAAGAGCTATGAGTACGACGGCGCCTGGCGCCTGAAGAAAGTCACCATGACCGCCGCTTCCGGCGGCCAGGCAACTGTCTTCGAGTACGATGAGTTGGGCAACAAGACCAGCCAGACCGATGCGGAAGCGCGGGTCACGCGCTGGACCTATGACGCCAACTCGCGCATGACGGGGCGTACACTGCCAGATGGGAAAGTGGAACGGTTCGACTACGATGCGGCAGGCAATCAGACCGGCAAAACCGACTTTGCCGGCAAGACGACGCGCTTCGCCGTCGATTCGGTTGGCCGCACCGAGATGGTGGTGCGGCCCGATGGCGGCACTGTCAGCACAACGTATAGCGCGACCGGCAAGCCGGCTTCCGTTACGCTGGCGGGCAAAGGCCTGGCGGCTGGCACGACCACCTTCATTTACGACAGCGCCGATCGCCTGTCACGCAAGGTGAATGCCGATGGCAGCTTCATCGCGTACGAATACGACCAGGCGGGCGATATCGTGGCCCGTTCAACTGCAGCCGGCACGGTGCGCTATGCCTACGATAACCAGCGCCGTATCGAGAAGGTGACGGATGTCGACGGCAAGGCGACTACCTACCAGTACGCGGCGGACGGCAAGCTGGAAGCCGTCGTCACGCCGGATGGCATTACTGCCCGCTACCGCTACGATTCGAACGGCCGCCTGGTGCAGGGGCTGCACTCGCGCGGCGACAATTCGATCGTGTTCGGCGTGCAGTATGTGCTCGATGCGAACGGCCGCCGGACACAGGCCGCTGAATTCGATGCAAGCAGCACGCTCGCAGGCGAGGCCTTGTCGAACCCTGTCGTGACGAACGATTTCGAGTTCGATGCGTACGGCCGTCTGATGCGCGAGCAGGCCCATGGCCGCAATCCATCTGCCGACAGCGACACGAAATACAAGTACGACAAGGTGGGCAACCGAACCGAGCGTGCCCGTACCAGCGGCGCGGTCACCGCGATTACGAACTATAACTACGACAACAATGACCGGCTACTGTCGGAAACGACCAGCACCGGCAACAGCCAGGTCGAAACCAGCTATGCCTGGGACGCCAACGGCAACCTGCTGAGCAAGGCGGTTGGTGGGCTCCAGACCTTCTACGGCTGGGATGCCGATAACCGCCTTGTGGAAGTCAAGCAAGGTGCTTCGCAGGCGCAGGCAAAGACGGTCGCGCAATATGCCTACGACGGCAATGGCAATCGTGTGGCGAAGACCGAGTTTGGCGACAACGGTGAAAAGACCAGGCAAACCACCTACCTGGTCGACTCGACGTTCCCGTTTGCCCAGGTGCTGGAGCAGAAAGAGGTGACCGGAGCGAGTACCGAGTCGACTCGCTATGTGTGGGGCAAGGAGCTGATTCGCGAGGTGCGCGGCGGACAGGGCACCTTCTATCACTCAGACCCGCAGGGCAGCGTACGCATCCTGGCGGGCGACGATGGGCAGGCGGCAGGCAGCTACCGCTACGATGCCTTCGGCCAGGTGCTGGAGCAGGGTGGCACCGCAGATACCGCTTACCGCTACACCGGCGAGTACTTCGATGCGCACGCCGGACTGCAATACAACCGTGCGCGCTGGGTCGACCTGGAGAGCGGCCGCTTTGTTTCGATGGACCGGTTCGCCGGTGTGCCGAGCCAGCCGATTTCCCTGCATCGCTATGCCTATGCGAACGATGATCCGGTCAACATGGTGGACCCGAGCGGCAACGAAACGCTCGGTGGCCAGATGGCGGCGCTGGACGGCCAAAGCTCGTTGCAAAACAGCGCGATCGCAGGAATTCGCCAGGCGTTCTCCCGCTTCGGTTGCGACCTTGGCGCTGCCATTGCCGAACAGGCAGTTGACTACGGTATTTACATCCTGATCGACGCTGCGACTGGCGGCCTGTATGTTGGCCAATCGGTCGATATCGACAACCGTCTGAAACAGCACATTGACGAAGCGGTCAAGCAGGGCAAGAACTTGTGGAAAGCGAATGCCAAGATCCTGATGCGCTTCAATGTCCCGGGTGGCAAGGAAGCGCTGTACAAGGTCGAACAACTGGTGATGGATATCCTCGAGAAGTCGGGGCACGAGCTGTTGAACAAGAACCGTGCAATTGGACCGGACAATCCAATCAAGCGCGATTACAATGTCTTCAAAAAATTGATGTGTCCTAAGATTTGAGGCCAGATGAGCGCTGAGATTTGTGAACTGAATGGTCAACCCCGTGCTGCAATCCTTCGATTATTCGACTGGGACGATGCGAGCCGCGAAGCCGTCGCGCAATGGAAATACGACGGCGTCGAGCCGAAAAGCGCCTTGGGCAGCTTTGAGCCGCTGGCCGAATTCGCCGACCGGGTGCGTTGGCTGTACTATCCTGATGTGGGATCGTCGGCAGGTCTTGAGAAGCTGAAGGCAGTGCGGCGCATAACCTTTGGCGATGAACTGCCGCAGCCGGCATTCGATTTGCGCCAATTGCCTGGGCTGGAAGTTGTTCAGTGCGAAGATGCGTCCGGGCTGGATAAACGCCATTTGAACCATCCGCGCCTGCGGTACCTGGACCTGGAAGGCTTGAAAGCTGCCGATCTCGCCTTCCTGTCCGAGGCACGGGCGTTGGCGGCAATGCGTTTGCGCCGCTGCGCCCTGACCGGCCTGAAGGGCAGTGGAACACTGAACGGTTTAAAGGAACTGCGCCTGTTGGGCGCCAAAAAGCTGGAAGATGTATCAGGCTTGGGCGAGGCTGGAAATCTCGAGATCGTCGAGATCGGCGAGGCGAAAAAGCTGCGTGATATCAATGCGATTCATTCCCTCGGCAAGCTGCGCTACCTGTTCGTGGAGGCGGATCAAGCAAGCCAGGCCGACTTGTCGTGGATCGGCACTATGCCGCGCCTGGAATGCGCCGGATTGTGGCTGGAAACCAGGCAAGTGGATTGGACTATCCTTGCGCAGCATCCGCGCCTGTATGACATCATGCTTGGCACGCATGCCGGTTTTGAGCTGCCCGACGATGACACGTTGGTGCCGTTGCTGCAATCGCATGGCAGGCGCGTGCTTAAAGTGACCCGGTTCCCGAAGGCGTTGCGCCCGTCGATCAGGATCGAGTTTGTGCCGCCTGCCGATTTGGTGGACGCCAAGCCCCTGCACGTGTACCAGACAAGGCTGCTGGCGAATCCTAACGTCGACTAGACGCATCATTCCTGGTTGCTGATGCAAATGGCCATGAAAGAACACCGGATCGAATTCCGCGATTACCTCGCTTTCAATAGTCAAACACTTGAACCACCTCCAAGAGCGCCAGGCCGACCGTGCGTGCTTCGGCCTTCCTGGCGTTGTTGAAATGTATGCCGATTGGACGTGGTGATGTTCCCCGGCGCGGAGGCTACGGAACATGTGTGGGATTCCTTGATCGCGGTCGCAAATGAAGATAAATGATTGCGAAGCTGGGCAACTCCCAAAGGCCAGGCTGCCAGGCACCAACCTGATTACGCCGCCGGCTTCGCTTTTGTGAAAGCACTGAAAACAAGGATTGCTGCGCTGGGCAAGGCGCTGTCGAAGTCCGTGTATGCCTGCAGGCACGGCGACCTGGTCCACACCGTGATGATCAACAAGGACCGCTATGGTGGCGACATGGTCAGCGTGCTCGTTTCCATCCCAGCGTTTTTTGATGCCAACGCGGCACTGAGCGTTGAAACCCTCCAGTCCCCGTTGGCCGGCGACATTTCGCCACGCGGTGTCGTTGGCACCTACGCTTGGGAAAAGGGGACCATTGACGAAGATCTGGTAGCGAAAACCGTTGCCGAATTCCTGGGCTTGTTTGCGACGCCAGCCGATGTCCGGAATGCGCTGGCCGGCCAGTTTGTGTATCCGTATTATGAGAGTCGGTTGCCCATTGATGCCCCGCCGATTCCTGCGATGTCGGACCTGTCCGAGGCAAACTACCCAGTCGCAGGTGGAGCGCGAACATTGGAGAGCGCCAGGGCAGCCGCACGGGACAAGCTACAAACGGCGTTAGGGGAGGTGGGCTTCAAACTTTCGCCGGAATCCGATGCGATCGCCGTTCGCCCTCGTGGTCACATGTTCGACGGGGTTCGAGCCTTGCTCGACAATTATGGCTCCCATATCCCCCTGACTTGCTTTCCGTGGACGACCGCAATCTGGCAAGTCGATAAGCGTTGGAAGGGATCTTATTTTCCGATGCTGCCGTTCGATGTGCTGGCCAGTGGAAAGCCTGTCTTGTTCACTGTCGACGAATTCGTCAACCTGGGGAACGACAAGCTGAGGGAGCTGGTCGCACCCGCCTTGGAACTGGCGGCGCAAATCCAGAACCACCACCAGTTCGCCGATGCGCTCAGCAGCGACTGGGGGCGAGTGGCGGAAAGTCTCTACCGGTTGGCGGTAAAGGAATAGGAAACCAGGATGAGGAAACCGCACTATTTGAATTGGGACGGCGTGCGGGTGCTGGCCCTTTATGACGGCATGCACGAGACGAGCGTGGCGGCCATCCAGACAATGGCGTTCGACGAGTTGTGCCTGTTCGCCGGTGACTTCCCAGACTTATCGGCCTTTGAGGACGCGGCCGGAAAGATCAGGAGACTGTCGGTCAGTACTGCAGTTGGCGTGATGGATTTCGATAGCCTGAAATTCCTCAAAGACCTCCCCTACCTGCGTTTGAGCGATGCAATCAAGTCTGCCGTAAAAGGCCAGTCGATCGATTTCTCTGCCTTCCCGAAATTGGAGACCTGTTCGTTCTCATGGAAGAACTACTTCACGCCTTCGCTGCTCGAATGCGAAAGCCTGCGTACATTGGCCCTGTGGGGCTGTCCTGCGAAGGATCTCCGGCTGCTATCGAACGCGCCGCAAATCACTACTCTCTGCCTGGCACAGGGCAGCCCGGTGGACCTGGGAGGCATAGAGCGCCTCCAGTCTTTGGAAAAGCTCGATATTTCGCTACTGCGCAACCTGGCAGACATTTCGGCCCTGGGTGAACTGAAGGCGCTGCGCCATCTGTGCATCTCTAATTGTTCAAAGCTCGAAGACTTGACGCCCATTCATTCACTGCCGATGCTCGAAGTACTCCACGTGGCAGGGAAGCATACGTTCGACGACCTGCAATTCCTGAGAAACTTCCCGGCGCTGCAAGAGTTCATCTTCGAGATCCAGCTGAAGAATCACGATTTCGCCCCGCTTTTCGACCTTCCTGCGCTGCGGCTTGGGCGATTCATTACGCTGCGGGACTTTGTCGCGACCCCCAAGCTGCTGCAGGAGCTGGCTCGGGCCAAGGGCCGGAAGTTGAAACTCGAATTGATCGGGGGCGGGAAGATCAAGACTGTCACATTCAAGCTGTGATTTTCCGTGACTTTTTCTGCCGGGCAATGGCAATATAATCATCCGAATTTGCCGCCTGTGCGGCTCCTCATTGAAGGTGATCCATGCATGTCCTGATCCTATTGGGAATCGTTGTACTGTTGGTGGTGCTGTTCTATAAGTCAACCAACCAGTATGTACAGCCAGCCGGCTCGCAAACCCCGGCGCCGGCGCAAGCCATGGGCGGCAATGCACCGCCCATGCAGATCGGCTGGGTGGCCAACGGCAAGCTGTTCGTTCAGGGCGGCTATGGCGCAGTGCAGGAGATAGCCAGCCCTTACGCGCAGCAGGCGATGGATCGGGCGGAGCGTAGCCGCGAGAAAAATGCGTGGAAAAAAGACACGGCCTTCGGCGTTGCTGCGCAGGGCAATTATCGTGATTTCGACCGCCACACCGATCCTTTCCTGATTTCGTCGGCACTCTTTACCGCTGAAGACAAGCTGCTGTACTTCCAGGCAGACCATGGCATGGGCGGGCTGTTTTCCTACGATATCGCCAGCGGGCATGAAGAGCGCTTGCTGCATCGTCAGCACTTGCAGCTCGATGGCATGTGCCTGTCGCCCTCAGGCGAAACCATCTTTTGCACTGTGCTTGCGCAGGGTGGCGTCAGCCACATCGCAACCATGCGCAGCAATGGCGATGGCCTGCGCGAGCTGACCGGCGGCGATACCATCGACTCAGCGCCAACGGCGGTGCCGGGTGACGATGCCACCGTGATCTACCAGTCGGCTGCGATCGGGCGCAACCAGCATGGCGGCTGGGCGGCAACCGGTCATGCGACACTACAGCAATTGAATACGGCGACCGGCCGCATTACACCGGTGCTGGAAGATCCGCGCTATGACTTCCTGTCGCCGCGTGTGGCACCTGACGGAGCGCTGTTCTTCATCCGCAGGCCTTATGAGCCGCCGCAGTACAACGCCGGGAACGTAGTGCTTGATACGCTGTACTTCCCATTCCGTTTGTTGCGCGCATTGTTCCATTACCTGAATTTCTTCTCGCTGATGTACTCGCGCAAACCGCTGACCGGCGCAAGCGGCACGCCGATGCAGGCGGACCTGAAGGATATCGTCTTGCAGGGCAAGCGCATTGACGCGGAACGCGCACTGCGGCGGGAAGCCAGTATCGGCGGGATTCCTTCGCTGGTGCCCTCGTCGTGGCAGTTGGTGTGCCGCACCCGCAACGGTAGTGAATCGGTGGTGGCTAGCAATGTGAGCTCGTTTGATATCACGCCGAATGGCGCCATTGTCTACAGCAACGGCCGCGGCCTGTTTGCGCTGGATGCGCAAGGGCGCTCGTCATTGGTATCGCAAGGCGACCTGGTTGGTGCGGTGCTGGTGCATGATAAGATGCCCGCATGAAACAACTTGAACCCAAGTTCCGCTGCACCGGCTGCAATCGCGGCATCTTGAATCGCAGCGTGGCGCGCTGCCTGTACTGCGGCGCCGACTTGCCTGCGGAAGCCAGGCTTGCGCCGGAAGTGATTGCGCAACGCGACGCGGAGCACGCGCGCATGGAAGAGGCCCGCAAGCGCCTGGCCCAGCATCCACCGCCGCGGCCACAGGCGCAGGGCAACAGCGCGGCGGACGTCATCGATGGCATGAGCACCGGGATCGATGTCATCGACCTGATCGGCGATGGTGTCTCGCTGTTCGGCAAACTTCTCGACTAAACATGTTGCCTTGATAATGACGGCATGGCACGATACTGATCCCGCCATGCCAATCATTAAAGGAGCTGTCATGTCCCTGCGCATCAACGATACCGCACCGAATTTCAAAGCCCAGACCACCAAAGGCCCGATCGATTTCCATGAATGGATTGGCGACCAGTGGGCCGTCCTGTTCTCGCACCCAAAGGATTTCACCCCGGTCTGCACCACTGAGCTGGGCTACATGGCCAAGATCGAGCCTGAGTTCACCAAGCGCAATGCCAAGATCATCGGCCTGTCGATCGACCCGGTGGAAAACCACAGCAAGTGGGCCAGCGACATTGAGGAAACCCAGGGCGCCAAGGTGAATTATCCGATGATCGGCGACACCGACCTGCAGGTCGCAAAGCTGTACAACATGCTGCCGGCCGAGGAGCCTGGCACTTCGGATGGCCGCACCGCTGCCACCAATGCTACCGTGCGTTCTGTGTTCATCGTTGGTCCGGACAAGAAGATCAAGCTGATGCTGACTTATCCGATGACCACCGGCCGTAATTTCGACGAGATCCTGCGCGTGCTGGATTCGATGCAGCTGACTGCCAAGCACAAGGTGGCTACGCCGGTGAACTGGAAGGACGGGGAGGATGTGATTATCGCTGGCTCGGTCAGCGATGATGATGCCAAGAACCTGTTCCCCGGTGGGTGGAAGGCGCCTAAGCCTTATCTGCGGATCGTCAAGCAGCCTTCTTAAAACCGGTAAACCTGGGTCAGACCCAAGGGTCTGACCCCGTGCGGTTTCACGGCCGAAGGTTCTGGTGCGAGGCTTTTGACGTTCGAAGAAGATCAACGGCGCACAACCGCAACCCGTGGCCGCTGCGCGGACAGGGTCTGACCCTGCGGGTCAGACCCTGGTTTACCGGTTTCAAAGCGCATCTGCCCCTGGCGCCCCAAACAGCTGCTCCTTGAGGTGGTGCAGCTGGTCCCGCACCTGCGCTGCCTTCTCGAACTCCAGGTTCTTCGCGTGATCGAGCATGAGCTTCTCGAGGCGCTTGATCTCCTTGCTGATCTGCTTCTCGCTCATGGCTTCGTACTTTGCCGCTTCCTCGGTCACCACCATCTGTTCGCGCGCAGCGCTGCTGTAGACGCCATCGATCATGTCCTTGATGATCTTCTTCACGCCGCGCGGCACGATGCCCATCTTCTCGTTATAGGCGATCTGCTTGGCCCGGCGCCGCTCGGTTTCGTCGATCGCGCGCTTCATCGAGTCGGTCATATTGTCCGCATAGAGCAGGGCTACACCGTTCAGGTTACGCGCCGCGCGGCCGATGGTCTGGATCAGTGAACGCTCCGAACGCAGGAAACCTTCCTTGTCGGCGTCCAGGATCGCCACCAGCGACACCTCGGGCAGGTCCAGGCCTTCGCGCAGCAGGTTAATCCCCACCAGCACATCGAACGTACCAATCCGCAGGTCGCGCAGGATTTCCACGCGCTCCACCGTTTCCACATCGCTGTGCAGGTAACGCACCTTGATACCGTGGTCGCCCAGGTATTCGGTCAGTTGCTCCGCCATGCGCTTGGTCAGCGTGGTGACCAGTACGCGCTCGTTCTTTTCGATGCGGTCGTTGATCTCACCCAGCAGGTCGTCGACCTGGGTGTGGGCAGGGCGCACGATCACTTGCGGGTCGACCAGGCCGGTCGGGCGAACCACCTGTTCGACCACCGCGCCGGCATTCTTCTTCTCGTATTCGGCCGGCGTGGCGGAGACGAACACTGTCTGCCGCATCTTCGACTCGAACTCCTCGAACTTCAGCGGCCTGTTATCCAATGCCGAAGGCAGGCGGAAGCCGTAGTCCACCAGGTTGGTCTTGCGCGAACGGTCGCCGTTATACATGGCAGACAACTGGCCGATCAGTACGTGCGATTCGTCCAGGAACATCAGCGCGTCACGCGGCAGGTAGTCGACCAGGGTTGGCGGCGGGTCGCCCGGCTTGGCGCCGGACAGGTGGCGCGAGTAGTTCTCGATGCCCTTGGTGAAGCCGACTTCCGCCATCATTTCCAGGTCAAAGCGCGTGCGTTGTTCCAGGCGCTGTTCTTCCAGCAGCTTGTTCTCGCGGCGGAAGAAATCCAGCCGCTCGCGCAGTTCCTCCTTGATGGTTTCGATCGCGCGCAGCACGGTGGCGCGCGGCGTCACATAGTGCGAGCCTGGGTACACGGTGAAGCGCGGGATCTTCTGTTTGACCTTGCCGGTCAGTGGGTCGAACAGCTGGATCGATTCCAGCTCGTCATCGAACATCTCCAGGCGCACCGCCAGGTCGGCGTGTTCGGCCGGGAAGATGTCGATGGTGTCGCCGCGTACGCGGAAGGTGCCGCGGCCGAAGTCCACCTCATTGCGTGTGTACTGCATCTGGATCAGGCGCGCGATGATGTCGCGCTGCGACACGCGGTCCTTGGCACGCAGCGTCAGGATCATCTGGTGGTACTCGTTCGGATTACCGATACCGTAAATGGCCGACACGGTGGCCACGATCACCACGTCGCGCCGTTCCATCAGCGATTTGGTGCAGGACAGCCGCATCTGTTCGATGTGCTCATTAATCGATGAGTCTTTTTCAATGAACAGGTCGCGCTGCGGTACGTAGGCTTCCGGCTGGTAGTAATCGTAGTACGACACGAAGTACTCGACCGCATTCTCGGGGAAGAACTCACGGAATTCGGAATACAGCTGCGCTGCCAAGGTCTTATTCGGCGCGAACACAATGGCCGGGCGTCCCTTGCGCGCAATCACGTTGGCCATGGTGTAGGTCTTGCCCGAACCGGTCACGCCGAGCAGGGTCTGGAAGGACAAACCGTCGTCAATCCCCTCGCACAGCGCATCAATGGCGGTGGGCTGGTCGCCGGCGGGAGGAAAGGGCTGGTGCAGCCGATAAGGCGAATCTGGGAAAGTGATAACTTCCGGTGCCGGAGCAGCCGTATTTTGGGAATCAGACATTAGTGCAGACCTTTGATAGAATATGCGATTGTCGGCGGCCCTGACCGGATTTTCTTCGGGAGCCGGCTTGTTCTTGCATCGACCCGCCCCAAAACGTTACCAATCTAACCATGACGAACTCTTCCGTTTTCAGCGCCATCGAGATGGCCCCGCGCGACCCGATCCTCGGCATCACCGAAGCCTTTAATGCAGACACTAACCCGGCGAAAATCAACCTGGGCGTAGGTGTCTATTATGACGACAATGGCAAAGTGCCGCTGCTGAAGTGCGTGGAAAAGGCGGAAGCAATCCTGATCGAGCAGCACGCCCCGCGCACCTACCTGCCAATCGAAGGCCTGGCAGCTTACGACAAGGCTGTGCAAGAGCTGGTATTTGGTGCCGACAGCGCCGTAATTCAAGAGAAACGTGCCGTGACCGTGCAGGCACTGGGCGGCACCGGCGCGTTGAAAATCGGCGCCGACTTCCTGAAGCGCTTCTCCCCGGATTCCGAGGTTTACATCAGCAACCCGAGCTGGGAAAACCACCGCGCGCTGTTCGAAAGCGCCGGCTTCAAAGTCAACAACTACGCCTACTACGACGAGACCACCCATGGCGTGAATTTCGCCGCCATGCTGGCTGCGCTGAAGGCCATGCCACGCGGTTCCATCGTCGTGCTGCACGCATGCTGCCACAACCCGACCGGCGCCGACCTGACCCAGTCCCAGTGGGATGAGGTGATCGCCGCTGTCGTCGCCGGCGGCCTGGTACCGTTCCTGGACATGGCTTACCAAGGCTTCGGCGCTGGCATCGCAGAAGACGGCGCCGTGGTGCGCCGCTTCGCCGCCACCGGCGTGGCACTGCTGGTGTCGAACTCCTTCTCCAAGTCCTTCTCGCTGTATGGCGAGCGCGTGGGCGCCCTGAGCGTGGTGGCGGCTTCCGCGGAAGAGGCATCGCGCCTGCTGTCGCAGCTGAAACGCGTGGTGCGCACCAACTACTCCAACCCACCGGTCCACGGCGGCAAGGTCGTGGCAACCGCCCTGGCCACTCCTGAACTGCGCCAGATGTGGGAAGACGAACTGGCCGGCATGCGCGTGCGCATCAAGGAAATGCGCGAAACCTTCGTGCAGAAGCTGAAAGCCAAGGCGCCTGGCCATGATTTCGACTTCGTGCGCGAGCAGATCGGCATGTTCTCGTACTCCGGCCTGACCAAAGAGCAGGTGGGCAAGCTGCGCGAACAGTCGATCTACGCCGTGGACACCGGCCGTATCTGCGTTGCAGCGCTGAATTCGAAGAATATTGATGTGGTAGTTGACGCCATCGCCAAGGTCCTTTAATATGCTGCTCTCTGATCGCAATGCGGTCGGAGAATGATCCCTGATAGCTCAGTCGGTAGAGCGACGGACTGTTAATCCGCAGGTCCCTGGTTCGAGTCCAGGTCGGGGAGCCAGAACACAGAAAAGCCCAGCCTTAACCGGTTGGGCTTTTTGCATTTATCTTCATTTCTGCGAGCGTCCAGTATGGAAAACCACGTTACCTGTGGTCTCCAGCAATCGATCGGCAGTAATTGCCTGCGACGTTTGCGTGGTCGAAGCAATGGTCGGGAAAACGTTCGCCGAACAGATCTCGCCGCTGTGGTACTCATGTTGACCGTTATCCGGATAACGGATAGGATTGTAGCATGTCGATCCAGACCTTTGCTTGTCCCGATACGGAGACTCTCTTCACGACAGGCAAGAGCCGCCGCTTCGTCAACATCAAGAGCGTAGCCGAACGTAAGTTGGCACAGCTCGACGCGGCGCCGTCGGTGAATTTTATGAAGGCGCCGCCGGGCAACGATTTGAAGGAGTATCACGGCGCTTGGCACGTCCGCATCAACGATCAATGGCGGCTGAGCTTCAGGTGGGGCGCAAATGGCCCCTATGACGTGAAGATCGAAGATCCTCATTAGCGGAGCAAGTACATCATGATAAAGAATGGAATGCGCCCCATTCACCCGGGTGAGGTTTTGATGGAGGACTACATAAAACCTATGGGTGTTAGCGTTCGTGCGGTGGCCATGGCATTGCACGTTCCTTATTCTCGTCTCAGCGAAATCACCAAGGGCCAGCGCGGCGTGACGGCAGATACGGCCCTGCGTTTGGAGCGCTATTTTGGTAGCGAAGCGCAAGGCTGGTTGAACTTGCAAACTGCCTATGACCTTCGCGTGGCCGAAACAGTGGCTGGAGAAGTGATCGCCAAACAGATCGAGCCGTTAGATGCAGAAGTGTAGATAGCCGAACTGTTAATCCGCAGGTCCCTGGTTCGAGTCCAGGTCGGGGAGGGGAGCCAGAACATAGAAAAGCCCAGCCTTAACCGGTTGGGCTTTTTGCTTTCCCTGGGACTGAAATAATGTTTACGAAAATGGATATCCGCGCAACATTGGCCGTATGTCTTGTTGTCCTGTATGGCGCCGCCATGACTCCGGCTGCCGCCGCTGATGAAGTCAACGCAAGCGAGCAAGTGGCTGGCTCGCGCATCAGGCTTTTCGGCAAGAATGGGACTGGCATGTGGCTTTACAAGGATAAAGCTTGTTACAAGACGAGCTTCTTTAAAAAAGTTGGCGCTGAAACCGTTTCAGGCTCTATAGGCCAGGCCATTTCCTCAGCCCGAGGCAAGGCAAACAACGGCAAGCAGGGAATCCCGGAAACCAAGGACTCGAAAGACGCCGATTCGGGCGGTTACCAATACTACAACGAGTTCGATGTCAATCCTGATAAGCCGATCACCATTCTTTCGTCGTTTGGCATAGGTAGCTGGAGCTGTGAAGGTTATATTGCCGCCACTTTCACGCCGAAGGCCGGGAAAGACTACGAGGGCAGGCTCGACGTTAATCTGACTACCAAGCAGTGCCACTTGATTGTCAAGGAAATTCAGCCAACCCCGGAGGGCGCGGTACTCAATCCCATTGATGATCTGCAGCCTGCTTTTAAATGCGATTGATTGCACTCAATGCGGAGTGAATATGAGAACCCAGCCCTAACCCGGTTGGGTTTTTTGCTTTTCATGGACTATTTATGGCTAAGCGGGCGCTAGCAGGCTGCTGAAATACCCATGATTCGTGCTGGCCGGTAATGCCTGTTCGTTACCGCCAGACGCCTTCTTTCCACATCACGGGATTCTTGAG